>JBKBQH010000007.1:0-159167 GCA_046292745.1 Thiobacillus sp.
CCGCCGCGCCGACTGCGCCCATCGTCGCCCCCGCGGTCGGCCAGCGCGTGACGCCTGACACCGCGCACGCCGAGGCGGCGCGCGGCGAGCTCTTCCACGCCTGTCTCGAAACGCTTGCGCCGCCCGGCGCGGCGCGCGACCTGCCGGCGCTGGCCGTGCGTCTCGGGCTGGCGGACGAACTGCCCGCGATCGAGGCGGCGGCGCGCGCGCTGCTGGCGCACGCGCCCCTGGCGCGCTTCTTCGACCCGGCGCACTACCGCCGCGCGCGCAACGAATGGATACTGCTCGACGCCGACGGCCGCGTGCTGCGCATCGACCGCGTGGTCGAATTCGACGACGCGGTATGGCTCATCGACTACAAGACCGGCGCCGACAGCCTCGGCCTCGACGACGCGCGCCTGATCGAGCGCCACCGCGACCAGATCGCCGCCTATCGCGCGCTCGTCGCCGCCCTGCATGGCGACAAGCCGGTGCATGCCGCCTTGCTGCGCGCCGACGGGCGGCTCGTCGTCGTGCCGGAACCGACGCTTCCCGCCGTCTCGCGCAGCCGCACCCCCCCAACGCCGGAGGCTCCCGCGTGATCGACAAACCCTACGCCGAATCCTGCGCCGAGAACCGCGCGCCCATCCTCGCCGTGCTGCGCGAAGTCTTCGCCGACCGCCGCCGCGTGCTCGAAATCGGCAGCGGCACCGGCCAGCACGCGGTGTATTTCGCGCCCGAGCTGCCGCATCTCGTCTGGCAGACCGCCGACCTGCCCGCGCACCACGCCGGCATCCGGATGTGGCTGGAAGACGCCGCGCTGCCCAACGTGCTGCCGCCCATTGCGCTCGACGTCAACGACACGCGCTGGCACGACGGCCGCTACGACGCCGTGTTTTCCGCCAACACCCTGCACATCATGAGTTGGCGCGAGGTGGAGCAATGCTTCGCCGGCATCGCCGCCGTGCTCGAGCCCGGCGGCGTGCTCGCGATCTACGGCCCCTTCAACTACGGCGGCAGGTACACCTCGGAGAGCAACGCCCGCTTCGACGCCTGGCTGAAGGCGCGCGACCCGGCCTCGGGCGTGCGCGACTTCGAGGCGGTCGACGCGCTGGCCCAGGCGCAGGGGCTCGAACTGTGGCAGGACATCGCCATGCCGGCGAACAACCGCACGTTGGTGTGGCGGCGCGATTAGGCATTGTTGACCTCTCGACGCGAGCTTGCCTTGTCGGGACCTCTGCTATAACGAAAACATCGTGTGGCAAGGGAATCCCCATGCGCATCGCCGAACTCATCCAGCGCTGGACGCGCGCCGCGCACGCGCACACCGACGTCCGCACCTATCCTGTCCATCTGCCGTTGCGCGACGCTGCGCGTGTCGAGGCCCTGCACCTGATGTACCCCGGCTGCAGCGAATCGCAGCTGATGGCCGACCTGATTCGTGCCGCGCTCGACGAACTCGAGGTCGCGATGCCCTACATCCCGGGGACGCGCGTGATCGCCGAGGACGATTACGGCGACCCGATCTACGAGGACCTGGGCCCGACACCGCGCTTTTACTCGCTGGCGCACGAAATCCTGCGCAAGCTCACGGCGACGCCGGCAGAAAGATAGCTGTCGGGTTCCTTTACAGCGTGCCTGCATGACTGCAGGGGACAAACGCAGCACGCGATTGTTTTTGCTGCGCTTTCATTCCCTGGCACAGGCATTGCAGCGTATGCCCCGACCCTATTCTTTCCTGCGGACATTCCATGTATATCGCGCCGGCCATAATCTTCGCCCTCTTCGCCAGCCTGTTCTACGTGCCGGGCTTTCTCGACACGCCCCTGGGCCTGCTGACGCCGCGCGAGCTCCTGTCGCAGAGCCTGTTCGCGGTCTTCGGCCTGATTGCGCTGGCCGCGCTGGCGCGCTCGATCGAATGCGATCCGATGTGGCCCTGGCGGCCCGGCTTTCGCCGTACCCTCGACTGGCTGCGGAGGCGTCCGCTGTAAGCGCGTCCGGCCGGCATAAAATAGCGGCTTTCCGTTCGGTACTGCCGCCATGCCCGTCAATCTCGTCGCTCCCGATCCCGCCTCGCTCCGTCCCGTCGCCGGCGTCCGCCTCGGCATCGCGTCGGCCGGCATCAAAAAGTCCGGCCGGCGCGACCTCACCCTGATCGAACTTTCCCCCGGCAGCCATGTTGCCGGCGTGTTCACGCAAAACCGCTTCTGCGCCGCGCCGGTCACGGTCTGCAGGCAGCACCTCGAGGGCGGCGACATCCGTGCGCTGGTGATCAACACCGGCAACGCCAACGCGGGCACCGGCGAGGAAGGCATCCATCGCGCGCGCCGCACCTGCGAGGCCGTCGCTGCGCTCTTCGGCTGCCGGGCCGAAAACGTGCTGCCGTTTTCCACCGGCGTGATCCTGGAACCGCTGCCCATCGACAAGCTCCTGCCCGCGCTGCCCGCCGCCCAGGCCGATCTCGCTGCGAATCACTGGAGCGAAGCCGCGCACGCGATCATGACCACCGACATCGTCGCCAAGGGCGCGTCGCGGCAGATCATGCTCGACGGCAAGACCATCACCGTCACCGGCATCGCCAAGGGCTCCGGCATGATCCACCCCAACATGGCGACCATGCTGGGCTTCGTCGCCACCGACGCGGCGATCGCGCCCGCCCTGATGCCCGCGCTGGTCAAGGCCGTCGCCGACGTCTCGTTCAACTGCGTCACCGTCGACGGCGACACCTCGACCAACGACAGCTTCGTCCTCATCGCCACCGGCTGCGCCGGCAACGCGCAAATCCGCGACGCGGCGGGCGCCGACTACGCCACGCTGAAAACCGCGCTCACCGAAGTCGCCATCGAGCTCGCGCAGGCGATGGCGCGCGACGGCGAAGGCGCGACCAAATTCATCACCGTGGCCGTGGAGGGCGGCCGCGACCGCGCCGAGTGCAAGCAGATCGCCTACGCGATCGCGCGCTCGCCGCTGGTCAAGACCGCGTTCTTCGCCTCCGACCCCAATCTGGGGCGGATACTCGCCGCCATCGGCTACGCCGGCGTGATGGATCTGGATGTGAATGCATTGAAGGTCTACCTGGGCGACGTGCTGGTGGCGGAGAACGGCGGCCGCGCCGCGAGCTACACCGAGGCGGCGGGCGCGGCGGTGATGCGGGAAAGTGAAATCACCGTGCGCGTCGTGCTCGATCGCGGCCCGGCAAACGCCACGGTGTGGACCTGCGACTTCTCCTACGATTACGTGAAGATCAACGCCGAATACCGGACCTGACCGTGCCCCCGGGGACGCCATGACCCACGAACACCGCATCGCCCTCCTGATCGACGCCGACAACAGCCCGGCCAATATGATCGACGAGGTGCTCGATGAACTGGCGAAGGAAGGCGTCATCAACATCCGCCGCGCCTACGGCAACTGGAAGAGCCCGCACCTCAACGCCTGGGCGGCGCTGCTGCACGATTTCGCGATCCAGCCGTTTCAGCAATTCGATTACACCAAAGGCAAGAACGCGACCGACGCAGCGATGATCATCGATGCGATGGATTTGCTCTACACCCAGCAGCTCGACGGCTTCGGCATCGTCTCCAGCGATTCCGACTTCACCCCGCTGGTGATGCGGCTGCGCGCCAACGGCCTCAAGGTCTACGGCTTCGGCGAGCAGAAAACGCCCAAACCCTTCGTCAACGCCTGCTCCAAGTTTCTGTATCTGGAAAATCTGCGGCGACCCGAGGACGCGGTGGCACAGGTTGCAACCGAGCCTGCGCCGTCGCCTGCGGCCAACGGAAACGGCGAAAACAAGCCGCCCGTCCGCGCCGACGCCAAAACCCTGCGCAGCGACACCCGCCTCGTGAACCTGCTGCGCAAGGCGGTCGAAGCCGCGGCCGACGAGGAAGGCTGGGCCGGGCTGGGCGCCGTCGGACAGCATATTTCCAAACAGGCGTCGTTCGACTCGCGCAACTACGGTTACGCCAAGTTGAGCGGTCTGTTCCAGGCGATCGGCCTGTTCGAGCTGCGCACCCACGGCAAAGGGCTGCAGGTGCGCGATCCGCGCATGGCGAACAACCCGGCTTAGCGAACACCGATGCCGCTCACCCTCACCCCCGACCAGGCCGCCTTTCTGCAAGGCCCGTTGTCGATCAACGTCGGCGCGGTGGGGCGCGACGGCTGGCCGTGCGTGACGCGCGCGCAGGGCCTGGTGGTGGGGCGCGACCGGCGCTCGCTGACGGTGCTGCTGGCGGCGGCGCGTTCGCGCGCGTTGCTCGACGCGCTCGACGCCGGTAGTGCGTTCACGCTGGTGGCGAGCCGGCCGCAGACGCACGCGACGCTGCAACTGAAGGCTGCGCGCGCCCAGCGGGTGACGGTGACGGCGGCGCATCGGGCGGCCAGCGCGCGCAACGTCGCGGCGTTCGGCGATGAACTCGCCGTGCTCGGCTACGGCGACGGACTGGCGCGTGCGCTCGCGCGCATCCTGCCCACGGACGACCTCGTCGCGCTGCGCTTCGTGCCCGCTGTCGTCTTCGACCAGACGCCCGGGCCGCGCGCGGGCACGGTGCTGGCGCGGGCATGAAGTTCGCCCTCGAATCGATCCGCGCCTGCCTCGACGGCGCGATCCCCGCGGTGGTGGCGACGGCCGCGGCGGACGGCACGCCCAACGTGGCGTATGCCTCGCAGGTGCATTACGTCGACAGCGAACATGTCGCGCTGTCGTTCCAGTTCTTCAGCAAGACGCACGAGAACGTGCTCGCCCACCCCTACGCCGAGGTGCAGGTGATCGAGCCGGGCAGCTTCCGCCATTTCCGGCTTAGGGTACAGTACCTGCGCACCGAAACCGCAGGCCCGCGGTTCGAATACATGCGCGCACAGCTTGCCGGCATCGCGGCGAGGAGCGGCATGGACAAGGTGTTCGCCCTGAAGGGGGCGGACGTGTACCGGGTGCACGCCATCGAATGCGTCGATACCGAGGCACCCGCCGCGCCACCGCCCGACGCGCTACCGAAACTGCGCAGAACGCTCAACCACCTGGGCGCGTGCGACGACCTGGCGCAGCTCGCCGACCGCGCGCTCGCCGCGCTCACGCACGGCTTCGGCATCCGCCACGCGCTCTTCGCCCTGCTCGACGAAGCCGGCGCTGGCCTCTACACGCTCGCCAGCACGGGCTATCCCACCTCGGGCGTCGGCGCGGAAGTCGCACTCGGCGAAGGGCCGATCGGCGTCGCCGCGCGCGAGCGTATTCCGGTGCGCATCAACTACCGCACCAGCGACACCACCTATCACGCCGCCCTCTGCGCGGCCGACCCGGGCACGCCGCGCATACCGCTGCCGGTCTTGGCCAGTCCGCACAGCCAGATCGCGGTGCCGCTCGCGCACGGCGAGCGCCTCATTGGCGTGCTCTACGCCGAAAGCGAACAAAACGCCTTTTTCAGCCACGCCGACGAGGACGCGCTGGTCGTCTACGGCCGCCACCTCGGCGCGCTCGTCGTCGGACTCGCCGGACTGCCGGAGGATACCGAGCCCGCGCACGCCACACCCGCGCCCAGGCCGTCGGGCGCGCCGCTCGCGGTGCGCTACTTCGCCCACGACCACAGCGTCTTCATCGACAACGACTACCTCATCAAGGGCGTGGCCGGCAGCATCCTGTGGACGCTGCTCAACGAGTACCAGGGTTCCGGCCGGCGCGACTTCTGCAACCGCGAACTGCGCCGCGACCCGCGCCTGCCGCTGCCGGATTTTGCCGACAACCTCGACACCCGCCTGATCCTGCTCGCGCGCCGGCTCGCCGAACGCTGCCCGGACATTGCGCTGGAAAAGACCGGGCGCGGGCGCTTCCGCCTGAATCTCACGCGGCCGCTCGCGCTGCATGCGGCGTAGGCGCTTCGCGCCCCGCCAGCGTATCGGCGAGCGCGCGCAGCAGACTTGCGCCGTCGCCCTGCCACGCGGAACCGTGCATGCACGCGAGCGTGCCCGGGCGTGCGGCGGCAAGCCGTTCCAGCGCAGCGCGCGTTTGCGGCGCGTGTGCGTAGTAGTCCAGCGCCTGGCGGAAGGCTTCGCTGGGGCCGAAGATGTCGCCCGTGGTCAGCGGCGGATGCGTCGCGCCACCCTGCGTGAACAGGTCGCCGCAGAACAGCGTGCCGCCGGTCTCGTCCATCAGATAACCGCAGTCCCAGCCGTGCGGCAGGTGCGGCGCGTCGAACCAGCGCAGCGTGTGCTGGCCGAGCGCGAGCGTTTCGCCGTCGGCGAGCGCGCGCGCCGGCCGGTCGGCCAGATCGTTCACCGACACCATCGCGGCGATGCTGCCGCACAGGGGCTCGGCCCGCGGCGCGGCAGCGAGCCAGGCGTTGAGCGAACCGCATTCGTCGGCCTCGACGTGCGAGAAACCGATGTAACGCAGGCGCGCCACCGGCAGCACCCGCGCCACCGCGTCGCGCACCGCCGGAAACAGCGCGCGCGGCCCGGTGTGAAACAACAGTGGCGCGTCGTCCACCAACAGATACTGGTTGAACGAAAATTCGCCGCCGGGAATGGCGAGCGGCGTGGCGATGCGGTAGACGCCGGCGGCGATTTCGTCGAGCGTGGTTCCGGAGGCGGTATTCATGATCATGTCGGGGCTCCCCCTATTCGTTGGCTAACTCGGCAAGCGGTATGCGCGGTCGGGGTCATCCTGGTTTGTCTTCCGGGCGACCGTGTGAGGCCGGGCGACAACTTGCCCCCGGCCGCAGCGCGTAGTCGTCGACCAGGCCGGCCGCGAAATCGACGCGGCAGCAATCGAGCACGCGTTCACGCAGCATTCTGCGGGCGCGTGCCGCGCGGCTTTTGATCGCGGATAGCGACACGCTTTCGGCTTCGGCAAGATCGCGCACGGTACGGTCGCCGAATTCCAGTGCAAGCAGCGTATCGCGGTAGCGTGGCGGTAGCGTGGCGGCGAGCGGACGCAGGCAGGTCGCCAGCCCCTCGTGCGCCAGGGTATCTGCAGGCGGCGGCGATGGCGCATCGTCGGAGAGCGGCTCGGTCGCGCGCAGGCGGCGGAAGTAATCCGCGACCGTATTGCGCGCCACGGTGCGCAGCCAGCCGTCCGGATTGTCCGGTGCCGGCTTCGCCGTCAGCGCCTTGACAAACACGTCCTGCAGCAGGTCTTCGGCGAGCGCGGCGTCGCCTACCTGCCGCCGC
The DNA here is from genome assembly GCA_046292745.1 of Thiobacillus sp. GTDB lineage: Bacteria > Pseudomonadota > Gammaproteobacteria > Burkholderiales > Thiobacillaceae > Thiobacillus. Next base: position 7,141 of record JBKBQH010000007.1, read on the forward strand.
AGGTAGGCGAGCAGCGCCCGGCGCGATTCGACCATGGCCTGCGCCAGCGGGCGGGTGCCGGGCGACATCGCTCAGGCCTCCGTGCGCAGGGGAATGCAGCACGCGCCCGTCTGCGTCCGGGTATCGTGTCCGAACTCGACTGCGTCGCGCATGGTGTGGAAATGCTCCCACGCCAGCCCCTGCGGGTCGATCGTCCAGTGCTTGTCGGATTTTGCATAACAGCATGCCGCACCGGAGTCTGGCAGCACATCGCCGGGTGCGGCGGCGTCAGCGAGCCGGCGCAACTCGGCCAGCCCTTCGACCGTATCCGACTGGATGCCAAGATGATTGACCCCCGTCTTGTGGCCGCGCGCTGAAATCGCGAAATTCACGCGCGGATCGTCGAGCATCCATTTCGCGTAATCGATCTCCTGCCTGGCGGGGGTCTGACCGAAAAGCCTGCTGTAAAAGGCGATGCTCTCGTCAAGATTATTGACGGCAACGTGGACGTGAAAGCGATTCATGCGGATTCTCCTGGCTTGGGTAAGGCATCAAAGGCGATGCATGGGGTATGACGCACGTCGCACGCAAAGGTCGCAGGATTGCGTTCACTTGCCCGCCATCGGCGGCAGATTCTTCGGTGTGAAGTCGAAGTAGGGCGTTGCCACCGGACCGCCCGGCGGCACGTAGGCCGGTGCGGGCGCGCCCTTCACCGGCAGGCTTTTCACATAACGGTAGATTGCCCGCAGGTCGGCGTCGCTCATCGCACGCAGGGATGGCGACGGCATCGGCGGGCGCATCGGCGCGCGGGCGCGCGCGAGCCAGGCCTTCTCGTCCATCTGGCTGAACAGCAAGCGCAGGTTGGCCGGATAGGTCGTGCCCCACGGCCCTTGCCAGCCCATGGCGTCGCCGATGAGCCATTCCGATTCCGGCACGTGGCCGTCCTTTACCATGTAGCCGGGCGTGTGGCAGTCGTTGCAGCCGGAGGTGGCAATCAGATAGCGGCCGTGGCGGATGTCGGCATCGCCCTTGGGCCCGGCCCAGGCGGGAAGGGCGATGAGAGCGGCGAACAGCACGCCGACGCGGATGGGTGTTGTGTTCATGGCGTTTCTCCTGTCATGCCGGAGACGGTTCGTCCGGATGCAGGCATGGTAGGCCTCGCCGACAACGCCTTTTGATAAGACTTTGCTAGCGCAAGCCTAATTTTTTGCTAAACCGGGCCGGGCCAGCGGCTAGAATTTCACCATGACCGATTTTGCCGCGCTGCTCCCCCGCCTCGAGGCCCTGCTTGACCGCTTTGCTGCCGTTGCGCCAACCCCACCCGACTGGAAGACCGTGCGCGCGGCGCGCTGGTCGGCGCGCGACAACGCCTTGAAGCCCATTCGGCACCCTCAGCGCGTGGCGCTGAAGGACTTGCTCGCCATCGACGATCAAAAGAAGCGCGTGGACGCCAACACGCGCCAGTTCGTCGAGGGACGGCCGGCCAACAACGTGCTCTTGACCGGCGCGCGCGGCAGCGGCAAGTCCTCGCTGGTGAAGGCGGTGCACGCCAAGTACGCCTCCCGCGGCCTGCGCCTGATCGAAGTCGACAAGGCGGGGCTGCCGGCCTTGCCCGATCTCTTCGATCTGCTGGCGGACGCCGATTACCGCTTCATCGTCTTCATCGACGATCTGACCTTCGCCGAGCACGAGCCTGGCTACGCCAGCCTCAAGGCCGCGCTCGACGGCTCGCTCGCGGGGCCCAGCGACAACGTGCTGATCTACGCGACCAGCAACCGCCGCCACCTGTTGCCCGAATACATGGCGGAAAATATGGAGGCCAAGCACCTCGGCGGCGAGGTGCATCCCGGCGAGGCGACCGAGGAAAAGGTTTCGCTGTCGGACCGCTTCGGGGTGTGGGTGTCGTTCCACGTCATGGACCAGGACACTTATCTCGCCGTCGCGCGCCACTGGGCGGCAAGCCTCGGCGCGCCGGCGGACGAGAGCTTCGAGCGCGCGGCGCTGCAGTGGTCACTCGGACGCGGCGCGCGCAACGGACGCGTGGCGTGGCAGTTCGCGCGCGACTGGGCGGGCCGGCAATGAGTCCAGCGCCGATCACCGAAGTCGTCGCCGCCGTCGTGACCCGGCCCGATGGCCAGGTGCTGCTCGCGCAGCGCCCGCCCGGCAAGGCCTACGCCGGATACTGGGAATTCCCGGGCGGCAAGGTCGAGCCGGGCGAGGCGCTGGAATCCGCTCTCGCGCGCGAACTCGCCGAGGAACTCGGCATCCGCATCGCGACGCCGTGCCGCTGGATCACCCGCGTGTTCGAGTATCCGCACGCCACGGTGCGGCTGAATTTCTTCCGCGTGTTCGCCTGGGAAGGCGAGCTGAATCCGCACGAAGGCCAGGTGTTGTCGTGGCAGCTGCCGGCCAAAGTCGACGTCGCGCCGCTGCTGCCGGCGAATTTCCCCATCGTCAAGGCGCTCACGCTGCCCACCGTCCTCGGTATCACGCATGCGGAGGCCCTCGGCGTCGACAGCTTCCTCGCGCGGCTGGACGTCGCGCTCGCGAGCGGGCTGCGGCTGATCCAGGTGCGCGACAAGTCGCTCGCGCCCGCCGAGCGCCTCGCCCTGGCGCGGGAAACGGTGCGCCGCGCCCGCCGCCACGATGCGCGCGTGCTGGTCAACGGCCCGCTCGAGCTGGCGCAGGCCGCGGGCGCCGACGGCGTGCATCTCGATGCCGCGGCGGCCGCGGCGCTCAGCGCCCGTCCCGCGTGCGAGTGGGTCGGCGTGTCCTGCCACGACGGCGCCGAACTCGCGCACGCCGCGGCGATCGGCGCCGACTACGCGCTGCTGTCGCCGGTACTGCCGACGCAGACGCACCCCGGCGCACCGACACTCGGCTGGGAACGCTTCGCCGAACTTGCCGCCGCGTGCCCGATTCCGGTCTACGGGCTGGGCGGGCTGGGACGCGACGACGTCGCGCGCGCGCAGACGCACGGCGCCCACGGCGTGGCGCTGTTGCGGGGGGCGTGGACATGAAGCGGCTGCGCCGTGACCCCCCGCAGGGCGAGCGTCAGGCGGCGCACCCCTGGCGGGTGGCCGCGCTGCCGCTGCTGCTCGCCATGGCGCTGATCGCGATCGCGGTGGCCGGCTGGTGGATGAAGCGCCCGGCCGACGCCGTGCCGGTCGCCTGTGCCGACCCGGTCGCCGGCTGCCGCTTCCCGCATCGGGGCGCCGAGGCAACGCTGCGCTTCAGCGCGACGCCGGCACCGCTGGAAGCCTTCCGCGTCGAACTCCAGGCGCCGGACGCGCGCCGCGCCAGTGCGGAATTCCAGATGGTCGGCATGGACATGGGCTTCAACCGCTACGACCTCAAGCCTGCCGGGGCCGGCTCGCTCGCCGCGCAAATCACCCTGCCGGTGTGCGTGAGCGGGCGGCGCGACTGGATGCTGTATCTCGATCTCGACGGCACGCGCTACGCCTTGCCCTTCAGCACCCGCTGAGCACTGCCGTTCACGCAAGTGTCATATTTCACCGCATATAATGAAAGCTTGACTTTGGAGAGGGTGAGCAATGCCGACTGAACACACCTACAAGCAGTTCGACGCCGAGCTGGAGGCCGTGCGCGCGAACGTGTTGAAGATGGGCGGCCTGGTCGAGGAGCAGATCGTCAATGCGGTCGAGGCGCTCATCACCGGCAATGTGGACCTGGCCGACCGCGTCGACGCCGCCGACCACAATGTGAACGCGCTGGAAGTGGCGATCGACGAGGACTGCACCCAGATCATCGCGCGCCGCCAGCCGACCGCGTCCGACCTCAGGATGGTGATGATGGTGGTGAAGACCATCACCGACCTCGAGCGCATCGGCGACGAGGCGGCGAAGATCGCGCGCATGGCCAAGCTCATCCACAATGCCGAGCGCATCAGCCTGCCGCGCTTCAACGAAGTGAAATACATGGCCGACCTGGTGCTCGACATGTTGCGCAAGGCGCTCGACGGCTTCGCGCGGCTGGACGCCACCAAGGCGGTCGACATCGCGCGCCAGGACCAGTCGGTGGACGAGGAATTCCGCCTCAACCTGCGCCACCTCATCACCTACATGATGGAAGACCCGCGCACCATCTCGGTCTTCATCGACATCCTGTTCGTCACCAAGGCGATCGAGCGCATGGGCGACCACGCCAAGAACATGTCGGAATACGTCGTCTACATGGTCAAGGGCAAGGACGTGCGCCACACTTCGCTGGAAGAAATGGAAAGGGAAGTGCTGTAGCCGGCTTCGGCGCCAAGTGAAACGGGCTCCCGCGGGAGCCCGTTCCGTTTGCGCGCAGCCGGCCTACTTGCTCGGCGGCACGTAGCCCGCGGCCTGGTCGACCTTGCCGCCGCTGAAGAAATAGCGCTCCATCTGCTCCATCAGGTAGCTGCGTGCCTGCGGATCGGCGAGGTTGAGGCGGTTTTCGTTGATCAGCATGGTCTGGTGGCGCTGCCAGCCGCTCCATGCCTCCTTCGACACGTTCTCGAAAATCCTCTTGCCCAGTTCGCCTGGAATCGGCGGAAAAGCCAGGCCTTCGGCTTCGCGGCCGAGTTTCACACACTGCACCATGCGCGTCATTTGCTGCTCCTTCGACAATCAATCGTCCGATTCTAACCCAAGCTGCTTTTCCAGTCGGCGGGCGAACACCCCCATTTCCTTCGCCGCCTGCTTGTCGCCCCGCGCCTCGGCCACGGCGATGCCTTGCCGGTAGGCCGCGAGCGCGTCCTCGGGGACGCCGGCCTCGGCCAGGGCACGCCCGAGCAGCTTCCAGGCCGCCGAATACGTCGGGTCGTGTCCGACCGCGCGCTGCAGGTGCTCGGCCGCCCTGGCGGCGTCGCCGGCCTTCAGATACTCGCTGCCGAGCGAAAAGCGCAGCAGCGCGTTGTCGCGGCCGGCGGCGAGCATGGCTTCGAAATCGGCGATCGAGGGCATGTTCCTATTTTCTCCAGAACACCGGCGTCAGCACCACCAGCAGGGTGAAGAATTCCAGCCGGCCGAGCAGCATGGCGAAGCTGCACACCCAGGTCTGGAAAGGGGTCAGGATCCCGTAATGGGCGGCCGGCCCGACCTGACCGAGGCCGGGACCGGTATTGTTGACCATGGCGACCACCGCGGTGAAGGCGGTGAACACGTCGAGGCCGGTGGCGGCGAGCATGAACGACAGGATGACGATCGAGGCGACGTAGATGAACAGGAAGGCGAGGATGGCGTAGATGATCTTGTTCGGCACCGCCTGCGAGCCGACCTTGGTATGGACCGCCGCGTTGGGATGGACCAGCTTGATGAGTTCGCGGTAGACCTGCTTGTAGAGCAGCATGGCCCGCAGCATCTTGATGCCGCCGCCGGTCGAGCCGGAGCTGGCGACGAAGCTCGACAGGAACAGCATGAACAATGGGGCGAAGTAGGGCCAGGTGTTGTAGTCGGTGGTCGAGAAGCCGAGCGTGGTCGCCACGGAAATCGTGTTGAAGCTCACGTAGCGCAGGGCCTCGTAAAAGCCGGCATAGGTGCCATCGACCCACAGGAAAACGGTGAGGCCCAGGATGCTCGCCCCCAGCACGCCGAGGAGGCCACGGATTTCCACGTCGAGACGATAGGCCGTCAGGCTTCGCATGCGGAAAGCGAGGAAATGCGTGGAGAAGCTGATCGCGGCGATCAGCGCGAAGACCATCACGATCACTTCGAGCAACAGCGAGTCGAAGTAGCCCAGGCTCGCGTCGTGCGAGGAGAATCCGCCCAGGCTCATGACGCTGAAGGCATGCACCAGCGCGTCGACCCAGCCCATGCCGCCGAGTTTGAGCGCCAGGATGCAGACGCCGGTGACGATCGCATAGACGAGCCACAGGCCCTTGGCGGTCTCGGCCATGCGCGGGGTGAGCTTGCTGTCCTTCATCGGCGTCGGCGTTTCGGCCTTGAACAACTGGCGGCCGCCGACGCCCAGCATGGGCAGCACGGCGACGACCAGCACGATCACGCCCATGCCGCCGATCCAGTGCATGAGGGTGCGCCAGACGTTGATCGAGGGCGGCAGATGGTCGAGGCCGGACAGCAGCGTTGCGCCGGTCGCCGTGAGCCCGGATACCGCCTCGAAATAAGCTTCGGTGAAGCCGAGACCGGGCAGGGTCTGCATCAGGGGGATCGTCGAATAGACCGGCAGCGTCGCCCAGATCAGCACCACGAGCAGGAAGCCGTCGCGCGTCTGCAGCTCGCGCCGTCCGTGCCGCGTGAACAGCCACAGCACGGCACCCGACAGGAAGGTGGCGAGGATCGCCTCGTCGTAGGCCAGGTGCGCGCCGTCCCCCAGCGCCAGCGAGACCGCCAGCGGGACGGAGAAGGCCAGTGCATACAGCATCAGCACTTTCGACAGGATGTGGAGAACCGGCAGGATTTGCGACATCGGGCAAGGCGCCAACGGCCAGGAAACGCGATCTTACCAGCGGGCGCCCTCAGCCGCGCCAGAACGCGCGGGTGAACAGCACGAACACGGTGAACAGCTCGAGGCGTCGGAGGGGCAGGGGCAACGGGCAGGGCGCGGCCTGCCCGTCAGAAAAAACCGAAGCCGACCTGAAACAGCTTTTCGACCTTGGGGATGATGCGCTTGTTGAGCGCGAACACGATGAGGTGGTCCTCGGCCTCGATCAGGGTGTCATGGTGCGCGATCAGCACCTCTTCGCCACGGATGATCGCGGCGATCGCGGCGCCCTCGGGCAGCGCGACGTCGCCGATGCGGCGGCCGACGACCTTGGACGTCTTGAGGTCGCCGTGGACGACGATCTCGAGCACCTCGGCGGCGCCGCGCCGCAGGCTGTGCACGGCCGCCATGTCGCCACGGCGGATTTTGGACAGCAGCGGGCTCACCGTCGCCTGCGCGGGCGAGATGGCGATGTCGATCTCGCCGCCCTGCACCAGGTTCACATAGGCCGAGCGGTTGATCAGCGCGATCACGCGCTGCGCACCCATGCGCTTGGCCAAGAGCGCAGACATGATGTTGTCCTCGTCGTCGTTGGTCAGCGCGCAGAAGACGTCGATGGCCTCGATGTTCTCCTGTTCCAGCAAATCCTCGTCGGTGGCGTCGCCCTGCAGCACCAGGGTGCGGTGCAATTGTTCGGCAAGTTGCTCGCAGGTGGCCTTGTTGTGGTCGATCAGCTTGACGTCGTAGTCGCGCTCGAGCCGCGCGGCCAGGCGTTTGCCTATGTTGCCGCCGCCGGCGATCATCACCCGTTTCACCGGACGCTCCATGCGGCGCAGTTCGCGCATGACGACTGGGATGTCCTGGCGGCGGGCGAGGAAAAACACCTCGTCGCCCGGTTCGATGACGGTGATGCCCTGGGGCACGATGCCGCGGTCGCGGCGGTAGATCGCCGCCACCCGCGCGTCGATGTCGGGCATGTGGCGGCGCAGGTCCTGCAGTTCGTGGCCGACCAGCGGCCCCCCGTGGTAGGCACGCACCGCGACCAGCCGCAGGCGGCCCTCGGCGAATTCGAGCACCTGCAGCGCCTCCGGATGTTCGATCAGGCGGCGCAGGGTTTCGGTGACCTCCTGCTCGGGGCTGATGACATGGTCGACGCCGAAATTCTCGGCCAGGAACCCGCTCTCCGACTCGAGAAAGTCGTTCGAACGGATGCGCGCGATGCGGGTGGGGATGTTGAACAGCGTCGCCGCCAGGCGGCAGGCGACCAGATTCGTCTCGTCGCTCTGCGTCACCGCGACCAGCATGTCGGCGTCGTCGGCGCCTGCCTTTTTCAGCGTCGACGGATGCGCCGCATGGCCGCGCACGGTTCTGAGGTCGAAGCGGTCCTGCAGCAGCGACAGCCGCGCGGTGTCGAGATCGACGACGGTGATATCGTTGTTTTCGGCGACCAGGCTGGCCGCGAGGTTGGCGCCCACCTGGCCGGCGCCGAGGATGATGATCTTCACGTTGGCCTTCTGCGCCTAGAGGTCCTCATCCAGCCGGCGCCCGTGGCGGATGTTGAGCTGCTTGAGCTTGCGGTAGAGGTGGGTGCGCTCGAGTCCCGATTTGTCGGCGACGCGCGTCATGCTGCCGCCTTCCTTCTGGATCAGGTGCTCGAAATACATGCGCTCGAAGGCGTCGCGCGCCTCGCGCAGCGGAATGTCGAGCGGGATGCCGTGCGCGACGGCGGGCGCGGCCTGCTTCATCGGCGCCAGCACGCGGTTGACGTCGACGGCGTCGATTTCGCTCGTGAGCGCGGTGACGGCGAGCGTGCGCACCACGTTGTTGAGCTGCGGCAGGTTGCCCGGCCAGTCGAAATTGCGCAACTGGTTCATCGCCGGCGTGGTGAGGCGGCGCACCGGGCACACGCCCGCCTCGATCAGCTGCGCCAACATGAAGTTGGCGATCTCCGGCACGTCCTCGCGATGCTCGCGCAACGGCGGCACCTGGATCGCTAGGCTGGAGATCCGGTAATACAGGCGGTTGTCGAATTCGCCGGCGGCGACCATGGCGTCGAGGCTGCGGCTGGTGGTGCTCACGAGACGCGCGCCGCTGCCTTCAAGGCGCTCGAGCAACAGGCCGAGGCCCTTCTGCTCGAGACGGCCGAGCTCGCAGGCGTCGGGCAGGAAGAGCGTGCCGTTGCCCAGTCCGTCGAGATAGGCGTGGGGCTCGGACACCAGGCGCGCGCGGTCCTTGATCTCGACCCAGGGCGTGCCGGGCTGGTGCAGGAAGCGCGCACAGACCTCGAAGCCGCAGCCGGGCTCGCCCTGCAGCATCACCGGCGCGGTATTGGCGGCAATCTGGGTGAGGCGCTTCTTGAGGTCGAGGATCAGCGGGCTCTTGCCGAGCGCGGAGAGGTCCATGCCGGGCGCGCGGCGCGGCGGGGGGACGCCGCGCCTGATCGCCTTGTTGACGGTATCGATCAGCTTGGCGAGCGACACCGGCTTTTCCAGGAAATCGGCGGCGCCGAGCTTGGTCGCCTCGACCGCGGTATCGATGGTGCCGTGGCCCGACATCATGACCACCGGCATGGTGAGCTGGCCGCCGCCGGCCCATTCCTTCAGCAGCGTCACGCCGTCGGTGTCGGGCATCCAGATGTCGAGCAGCACCAGGTCGGGCCGGCGCTGGATGCGGAACGCGCGCGCCGCCTCGGCGTTTTCCGCGAGATGCACGTCGTAGCCTTCGTCGGTGAGGATCTCCGACAGCAGTTCACGAATGCCGACTTCGTCGTCGACGACGAGGATGTGCCCGCTCACGCCTGCCCCCCGGTTGCGGTGTGGATCGGCAGGCCGATGCGGATTTCCGCGCCGCCGGCCTTGCGATTTTCGATCTCGATGCGGCCGTGATGCTCTTCCACGATTTTCTTGACGATGGCCAGACCGAGGCCGGTTCCCTTGGCCTTGGTCGTTGCATAGGGCTCGAACAGCCGCGTCATCAGGTGTTCCGGAAATCCGGCTCCATTGTCCCGTACGGTCAAACAGACTGCGTTATTCTTGATGCGGGTGCTTACCTCGATTTTCGGTTCGGGGCGGCCCGCCAGCGCATCCTGCGCATTTTGCAACAGATTATGTATCACCTGGCGCAATAATGTGGAGTCCCCCGCGATGCGGGGCAGGTCCGGCTGCAGATCGAGCAGGAGGCCGGTCGCGCCGGCGTCGTACAGCGTCAGCACCTCTTTGATGAGCGCGTTGAGGTCGAGCGCTTCGAGCTTGGCGCGCGGCATGCGCGCATAGTTGGCAAACGCATCGACCATGGCCTTCATCGCCGCGACCTGGTTGACGATGGTCTGCGTCGCGCGCGTGAGGAATTCGGCGTCCGCCGCTTCCAGCCGCCCGCCCAGCTTGCGCGCCAGCCGCTCGGCGGAGAGCTGGATCGGCGTGAGCGGGTTCTTGATCTCGTGCGCCAGGCGGCGCGCGACTTCGCTCCACGCGGCATCGCGCTCGGCATGGATGAGCATGGTGACATCGTCGAACACCAGCACGCAGCCGCGCTCGACGCCGGCAGGCAGCCGCGTGCCGCGCAGCAGCAGCGACTGCGCGCCGCCGCCGCCGGGGCCGGCATATTCGACCTGCTCCTGCCATTCGCCCGCGTGCGCGGCGAATTGCGCGGCAGCCCTGGCGCCGAAGGCATGCAGCGCCGCGTCGGGCGCGCCCAGCGCTGCCAGTGGCTCGCCGTCCAGCGTGCCGGGCGCGACCCCGAGGATGTGCGCGGCGGCCGCATTGGCGGTGCGTACCCGGAGATGCTCGTCGAGCACCATCACGCCCGACGACAGGTTGGCCAGCACGCGCTCGAGAAAGGCCTTCGCCTGCTCGGTTTCCAGATGGTTCTGCGCCGCCTGTTCGCGCGCCTCCGACAGCTGGCGCGTCATGCGGTTGAACGACTGGATCAGCACGCCGAGTTCGTCGCGGCTTTTCAGCGAGGGCATCTGCGAGAAATCCCCCTTCGCCACGGCGCGGGTGCCGCGCGCCAGCGTGCGCAGCGGCGCGCCGAGGCGCTCGGACAGCAGGTAGGCGATGGCGAGCGTCATCAGGAGCGCGAGCAGCAGGGTGAGCGTGAGCGCGACGCCGTAGATGCGCTTCAACCCCACCCGCGACACCGCGATCTGCTGGTATTCCTGATAGGCGGTCTGCACCGCCTGCGCATCGCGTTCGAGGCTCGCCGGCACCGGCTGCACCAGCTGCAGCACGCGCGTCTCGCTGGTGAGCGCGCTGGTGTACACCGGCACCATGACGCGCATGATGAGACCACGCTCGGCGTCTTCCTCGATGCGGCTGTAGGGCTGCTGCTGGCGCACCTGCCACAGCACGCTGCGCTCCGGCAGCACCGGCAGCAGGGTGCCGCGCTCGCCGCTGACGTGGGCGATCACGCCGCCGCGCTCGTCGAACAGCGTCAGCTCCTGCACTGCACTCTGTTCACGCAGCGTCGAGAGGCTGGTGATCACCGAGCCCATGCCTTCGTCCGACAGCGCAAGCGCCATGCGCTGCGCCTTCTTGTCGAGCTCGCGCAGAAGATCGTCGAGCGCGGCCTGGCTGAGGTTCACGCCGGCGGCCAGCGCGTTGTCGACACGCACGTCGAACCAGGTCTCGATCGAGCGGTTGAGAAAGAACACCGAGGCGCCGTACACGATCAGGCCCGGCAGCAGCGCGACAACGCCGAACATCGCCATCAGCTTGAGTGTCAGCTTGGCGCCGAACACGCCGCGCCGGATGCGCTTCTGCAGCCACCACAGCCGCCAGCCCAGCAATACGAGCAGCGCGACACCCAGCACGCTGCCCACCACGAATAGCGTGGGCAGGGTATCGGAAAATGCGCTGCTCTCGCTGCTGGCCATGAACAGCAGTGAAAGCAGCGCAATGCCCAGGACGAGGGCAGCGGCGATCATGCGGCGCATCAGGGAGAGGGCGGCGGGGCGGACACGGGCGGCGGGACGGGGGCCTCGAACGTCCAGGCGTGCCAGGGGGTGGCGAGATCCCAGCGTTCGCCGCCGACCGCGCCGATCGACAGGGGCTTGGGCAACTGCGCGGTATCGAGGCGCAGGCGCAGGCGCGCGTCGTAGCGCTGGCCGGGCTTGAGCAGGCCGCGTTCAGCAACCTGCCAGCCTTCGACCTGGCCCAAGAGGGCGAGCGCCTCGGGCAGGGTCTGGGTGGTGCGCGTCGTGTAGCCCGACTCGACGACGTAGCGGCGCAGCAGCAGGTGGTAATAGATGCGCATTCTGCGCGACGCCTCGACGAGGGTCTCGTCGAACCACCAGCTGCGCGGCCGGGTGATCTCCAGGTCGAGCACGAAATACAGATTGATGCCCTTGGCGAGCGCGTCCTCCAGGGTGCGGTTGAGCACGATGTCGATGTCGGCATCGACGGCGTAGCCCTGCGGCACCGCCCTGACCGTGGCCTCGCGTATCGTGCTGCGATCGTTGGCGAGCGCGCCGCCGGCCAGGGCGAGCCAGAGCGCCAGGCAAAACCAGGCGAGCCGCTGGCGCCAGGCGTCAGGTCTTGCGCAACAGGGCGTAGAAAAAACCGTCATGGTCGGCGCTCGGCAGCAGGGCTCCGTCGGATATCGGCGCGGGCAGCGGGCAGCGTTCGGCGTCGGGATGTCGCGCCTGGAACGCGCGCACCTGCGCGTCGTTTTCTTCATCGAATATCGAGCAGGTGGCGTAGAGCAATGTACCACCCGGCGCCAGCAGCCGCCAGAGCGCTTCCAGCATAACGGCCTGCTGCGCGGCAAATTGAGCGATGTCCTCGGGGCGGCGCAGCCACTTGATATCCGGATTGCGGCGCACCACGCCCGACGCGCTGCACGGCACGTCGGCGAGGATGCGGTCGAACGGCCGGCCGTCCCACCAGGCATCGGGCTGCGCAGCGTCGCCTTCGACGAGGGTCGCGGCAAGGTTCAGCCGGCCGAGGTTCTCCGCCACCCGCGCCAGCCGCGCCGCGTCGGCGTCGAGCGCGACGAGGTCGACGGCCGCGCGTTCGAGGATGTGGCCAGTCTTGCCGCCGGGCGCGGCGCAGGCGTCGAGCACGCGCTCGCCCGGCTGCGCGTCGAGCAGGCGCGCCGCCCATTGCGCGCCGGCGTCCTGCACCGAGACGTGGCCGGCGTCGAAGCCGGGCAGGGCGTGCACCGGCTGCGCCTTGTCCAGCGTCACCGCGTCCGGGCCAGTCTGGCGGGCGGCGAGGCCGGCGTCCGCCAGCCGCTGCAGATAGGCGGCGACGTCGCCGTGGCGCACGTTCACGCGCAAGGTGAAGGGGGGATGCATCAGGCCGGCTTCGAGCATGCCTTCCCACTGTCGCGGGTACTGGCGCTGCAGTTTTTCCAGCCACCAGTCAGGATGCGACCAGCGGCCGGCGGGGGTGGCGTCGGCGAGCGTTTCCAGTTCGGCGCGGCGGCGCTGGAAGTTGCGCAGCACCGCGTTGGTCAGTCCGCGCCGCCAGCCTTCGCCAGCCGCCGCCACCGCGTTGTGCACCACGGCGTGCGCCGGCGCGCGGGTGTAGGCGAGCTGGTAGAGCGCGACGCGCAGGAGCCAGCCGAGCCCGGGATCGGTGAGTGGGCGTTCGAGCAGCGCGGCCAGCCAGGCGTCGAGCCGGCCCAGCCGGCGCAGGCTGCCGTAGACGATGTCCTGCAACGCGCCGCGTTCGCCCGCGCTCGGCAGCTGGCCGAGGCGCTGCGGCAATACCTGGTGCAGAGCCGCGCCGGCGAGCACTGCCTCCAGCGCGCCCGCGGCGAGCAGCTGCAGCTTACGCATGCTTCGCCCCCCCGGGCTTCACGTCCCCCAGCCGCACACCCGGCGCGAGCCGGCGGCCGGCGAGGAAGGCGGCGGCCGTCATGCGCTTGCTGCCGGCGGGCTGCAGTTCGGCCAACGCCAGGGCGCCCTCGCCGCAGGCCACGACCAGGCGCTCGCCGGCGTCGAGCACTTCGCCCGGCGCCCCTTGCCCGGGCACCGGGATAGCCGCCCAGACCTTGAGTGGCGCGCCGTCGACGAGCGTCCACGCGCCGGGCGCCGGGTTGAAGGCACGCACCGCACGCGCGAGTTCCGCCGCCGGCCGCGTCCAGTCGAGGCACGCCTCCTCCTTGCTGAGCTTGGCGGCATAGGTGGCCTGCGCTTCGTCCTGCGCGACCGGGGTGAGCGTATCGAGTCGCGCGAGCGCCTCGACGATGGCGCGGGCGCCGGCGCCGGCGAGTTTGTCGTGCAGGCTGCCCCCGGTGTCGGTATCGAGTATGGGCACGGCGCTTTTCAGGAGCATCGCGCCGGTGTCGAGGCCGGCGTCCATTTGCATGATGGTGACGCCGGTTTCCGTGTCGCCGGCGAGGATGGCGCGCTGGATCGGCGCCGCGCCGCGCCAGCGCGGCAACAGCGAGGCGTGGATGTTGAGGCAGCCGTGCCGCGGGATGTCGAGCACCGCCTGCGGCAGGATCAGGCCGTAGGCGGCGACCACCATGACGTCGGGGTCGACCGCCGCGAGTTCGGCCTGCGCCGCGGGGGTTTTCAGGCTCGCCGGCTGCGCCACCGGCAGGCCGCGCGCCAGCGCGGCCGTCTTCACCGCGCTCGGCGTGAGTTTCATGCCGCGCCCGGCGGGGCGGTCGGGCTGGGTGAGCACCAACGCGATGGCGTGGCCGGCGTCGGCCAGCGCGTCGAGCGCTGCCGCCGCGAATGGCGGCGTGCCGGCAAAGATCAGGCGCACGCGCGGCTTCAGAGCGAGGCGCGCAGCGGCGCCGGCTCGGGGCGGTGCTCGCGCGCGAGCTTCATCAGCCTGGTTTTGATGCGATTGCGCTTGAGGCTGGAGAGGTAGTCGACGAAGACCTTGCCCTGCAGATGATCCATTTCGTGCTGGATGCAGACCGCCAGGAGACCGTCGGCCGCCAGCTCGAAAGGCTTGCCGTCGCGGTCGAGTGCGCGCACCGTGACGCGTTCGGCGCGCTTCACCTTGTCGAAGACGCCCGGCACCGACAGGCAGCCTTCCTCGCTTTCCTCGGTGCCGGACTGGGCGATGAGCTCGGGGTTGATGAAGACGCGCAACTGGTCGTGCGTCTCGGAAATATCGATGACGATGACGCGCTCGTGCACATTGACCTGGGTCGCCGCCAGCCCGATGCCCGGCGCGGCGTACATCGTCTCGGCCATGTCGTCGACGAGTTTGCGTATGCGGTCGTCGACCGCCTTCACCGGCTTGGCGACCGTGTGCAGGCGCGGATCGGGGTAGTGGAGAATGTCGAGCTTGGCCATATGAAAAACTTTACGAATTAAAGGGATGGGCGCACACTTTGATGCAAAGTCTGCACCGGCCGGCGCCTCCCGCTAAATATAAGGTGGCAAATCGCCGTAAGTTAAGCGCACAGTATATTTCAACATCGACTTGGACAAGGTCTAAATGGAGGGTTCCCCCGTGCGTCAACTCGTTGTTTCCCTTGCCCTGCTGCTGGCCGCGCCGGCGCTGGCCGACACCCTCAAACTGCAGGACAGCGCCCCCGACCGCTACGTCGTCGTCAAGGGCGATACGCTGTGGGACATCTCCGCCAAGTTCCTGAAGGACCCGTGGCGCTGGCCGCAGATCTGGAACATGAACCGTGAGCAGATCAAGAACCCGCACTGGATCTACCCCGGCGACCTGATCGTGCTCGACCGGAGCGGCGCCGAGCCGCGCCTCAAGCTGGTGCGCGCCGGGCAAAGCGCCTTGCCGACGGTGAAGGTCTCGCCCGGCGTGCGCACCACCGAGATCGCGCGCGACGCGATTTCCGCCATCCCCATCCGCGTCATCCACCCCTTCCTGTCACAGCCGCGCGTGGTTCCACAGGACGCGCTCGCCGACGCCCCCTACATTCTCGGCACCAACGCCGAGCGCGTGATCCTCGGCGCCGGCGACGAGGCCTTCGCCACCGGCGGGCCGGCCGGCGTCGTCAACTGGAACGTGCTGCGTCCCGGCAAGCCGCTCAAGGACCCCGAAACCGGCGAGGTGCTGGGCCAGGAAGTCGAATACCTGGGCGACGCCCGCACCCTTGCCGAGGGGGCCCCGCAGAAGATCCGCATCACCCAGTCCGCCAAGGAAATCCTGCCGCGCGACAAGCTGCTCGAAGCCGCTGACACCACCACCTTCGAGTATGTCCCGCGCGCGCCGGAAAAAACGATCAACGGCCGCATCATCTCGGCCTACGGCAGCGTCACCGACAGCGGCCGTTACCAGACCGTCGTCCTCAACCGCGGCGCGCGCGACGGCCTCGCGCCAGGCCACGTGCTGGCGATCTACCGCGAAGGCCAGGCGGTCAAGCTGACCCGCGACGAGGTCGACCGCATGACCTGGATCAAGGAAAAGGCCCAGGGCGTGCCCGAGGGCGCCGCCTGGCTCTACAGCGACGTGCGCTGCCTGAAGGACGACGGCAAGGTCACTTACGACCAGGCCGCCGACGTCAAAAACGTCTTCCGCTCGACCTGTCTGACGGCGGACGCCAACGCGGTCAAGCTGCCCGACGCCCGCAGTGGCCTGATGATGGTCTACCGCGTGTTCGACCGCGTGTCCTACGCGCTCATCCTGCAGTCCGACGGCCCGGTCTACCTGCTCGACACGGTGAAGAACCCCTGAACATGGCCACGCCCGACCCCTGGCTGCGCCTCGCGCTGGCCCCGGGGCTCGGCAATGCCGGCCTGCTGCGCCTGTTGACGGCCTTCGGTTCTCCGGAGGCCGTTTTGTCGTCCAGCCGCGCCGCGCTCGCCGCGCACCTGACGCCGGCGCAGCTCGACGGCCTGCTGGCGGCGCCCGACGCCGCCCGGCTCGACGCCGCGCGCGCCTGGCTCGACCAGCCCGGCAACAGCCTCATGACACTGGCGGACGCCGATTATCCGAAGCCGCTGCTGGAAATCGCCGACCCGCCCGCGCTGCTGTTCTGCAAGGGCAGGCGCGCGCTAATGAACCAGCCCGCGCTCGGCATCGTCGGCAGCCGCAACGCCACGCCGCAGGGCGTGCGCGACGCCGAGGCCTTCGCCCGTGCGCTGTCGGATGCCGGGCTCACCATCGTCTCGGGGCTCGCGCTCGGCATCGACGCGGCGGCGCATCGCGGCGGACTCGCCGGCGCGGGTTCCAGCATCGCCGTCGTGGGCACCGGCCTCGACCGCGTCTATCCGGCGAAGAACAAGGCGCTCGCGCACCGCCTCGCCGAGACGGGGCTCATTCTTTCGGAGTTTCCGCTCGGCACGCCGCCGCTGCCGCATCATTTCCCGCGGCGCAACCGCCTGATCAGCGGGCTGGCCCGCGGCGTGCTGGTGGTCGAGGCCGCCCCCGACAGCGGCTCGCTCATCACCGCGCGCGTCGCCGTCGAGCAGGGGCGCGAGGTATTCGCCATCCCCGGCTCGATCCACTCGCCGCTGTCGCGCGGCTGCCACGCCCTCATCAAGCAGGGGGCCAAGCTGGTCGAGTCGGCCGCCGACATCCTCGACGAGCTCGCCTGGCCCCACCGCCTCGCCGCCCCGGTATTCGCGGAAACCGGCGCCGACCCGGTGCTCGACGCCCTCGACGGCGCGCCGGTCACGCTCGACGTGCTGGCGCTGCGTACCGGGTTGACGCTCGATGCGCTTTCGGCGAAGCTGTTGGCGCTGGAACTTGAAGGCCGCATCGCGGCGCTACCCGGCGGGCGTTACCAAAAAACCCACTGATCCCATGCTCGACATCCTGGTTTACCTGTACGAAAGCTTCCGCATGGCGGAGCTCGCCCCCGATCGCGACGCGCTCGAGAAGCGGCTGTTCGCCGCCGGCTTCGAGGAAGCCGACATCCACGCCGCGCTCGACTGGTACGCGCATCTCACCGCGGGCGAGACCCACGAGCGCCTGGCGCTCGCCCGCGATCGCCACTACGCCGCGGAAGAACTCGAACGCCTCAACGACGCCTGCCGTGCCGAGATCGGCTTTCTCGTCGGTGCCCAGGTGCTGGATCCCGAATCGCGCGAATGGGTGATATCGGGCCTGATGGCGCTGGGCGGCGAGGACATCGAGCCCGACCACGTGCGCTGGATGACGCTGATCGTGCTGTGGAGCCGCGGCGTCATCGAACATTTCACCCATCTGGAAGACATGCTGCTGAACCACGAGCCGGGGCGTCTGCATTAATCCTGCCTTGATCAGGCCCTTGCCATGTCCAAGCTCGTCATCGTCGAATCCCCGTCCAAGTCCAAGTCGCTGAAGAAATACCTCGGCGCCGATTACGACATCCTCGCCAGCTACGGCCACGTGCGCGACCTCGAGCCGAAGACCGGCGCGGTCGATACCGAAACCTTCGCGATGAAATACCAGATCATCGAGCGCAACGCCCGCCACGTCGAGGCCATCGTCAAGGCCGCCAAGAAGGCCGACGAAGTGCTGCTCGCAACCGACCCGGACCGCGAGGGCGAGGCGATTTCCTGGCACATCAGCGAAATCCTCAAGGAACGCAAGGTGAAGACGCCGATGAAGCGCGTCGCCTTCTACGAGATCACCGAGTCGGCGATCCAGGACGCGGTGCGCCACCCGCGCGAGATCGCGGCCGACCTCGTCGACGCGCAGCAGGCGCGGCGGGCGCTTGATTACCTGGTCGGTTTCAACCTCTCGCCGCTGTTGTGGAAGAAGATCAGCCCCGGCCTTTCCGCCGGCCGCGTGCAATCGCCGGCCTTGCGCATGATCGTCGAGCGCGAGGAGGAGATCGAAGCCTTCGTCCCGCGCGAATACTGGTCGCTGCATCTCGACACGCACAAGGGCAGCCAGGCATTCACCGCCAAGCTCACCCATTTCCGCGGCGAGAAGCTCGAGCAGTTCACGGTCGAGCACGAGGCCCGCAGCAAGGAATGGCTGGCGACGCTCGAGGGCAAGACCGCCACGGTCATGCGCATCGAGAAGAAGCGCCGCGCGCGCAACCCGGCCGCGCCCTTCACCACGTCGACACTGCAACAGGCCGGCGTACGCAACCTTGGCATGACGACCGACCGCGTGATGCGCACCGCGCAGCAGTTGTACGAGGGCATCGATCTCGGCGAAGGCCCGGTCGGCCTCATCACCTACATGCGGACCGACTCGGTCGCGCTGGCGCAGGAGGCGATCACCGACATCCGCAAGTACATCGGCGCGCACTTCGACAAGGATTACCTGCCGCCTTCGGCGATCGCGTACAAGGCCAAGACCAAGAACGCGCAGGAAGCCCACGAGGCGGTGCGCCCCACGTCGGTCATGCGCACGCCCGAGGCGGTGAAGCCCTTTCTCACCCACGACCAGGCGCGCCTCTACGAACTGATCTGGAAGCGCACCGTCGCCTGCCAGATGACCCCGGCGCAGTTCGACACCGTCGCCGCCGACATCACCGTGGGCGACGGCACCTTCCGCGCCACCGGCCAGACGCTCGCCTTCCCCGGCTTTCTCGCTGTCTACCAGGACGAGGAGGAAGGGGAGGAAGAATCCCGGCTGCCCGCGCTCGTCGAGGGCGAGACGCTGCCGGTCGACCGCCTCTACGGCGAGCAGCACTTCACCCAGCCGCCGCCGCGCTACACCGAGGCAAGCCTCGTCAAGGCACTCGAGGAATACGGCATCGGCCGGCCGTCGACCTACGCCAGCATCATCTCGACGCTGCAGGATCGCGAATACGTGGTGCTCGAGAAGAAACGCTTCCAGCCGACCGACATCGGCCGCCTGGTGAACTGCTTCCTCACCCGGCATTTCAACCATTACGTCGACTACGACTTCACCGCCAAGCTCGAGGACAAGCTCGACGACGTCTCCAACGGCAAGTACAAATGGTCGCGCCTGCTCGGCGAGTTCTGGAAGGAATTCGACGGCGATCTCAAGGCCAAGCAGGACGTCGAGCGCGGCTGTCCGATTCTGGAAGCCTGCCCCAAGTGCGGCAAGCCGCTATTCATGCAGGCCTCCAAGCGCGGGCTCTTCATCGGCTGCTCTGGCTATCCGGCGTGCGACTACACGCGACCGCTGCACGCCGCGACCGCCGAGGGCGACAACATCCTCGGCAAGGATCCGGCGACCGGGCTCGACGTCAAGCTGCTGTCCGGCCGCTACGGCCCCTACGTGCAGATCGGCGACATGCCCGCGGACAAGAAGGCGCCCAAGCCGCGCCGCGCCTCGTGGCCCAAGGACATCCCGCTGGAAAACGCCACGCTGGAAATGGCGCTGAAACTCCTCTCGCTGCCGCGCGAGGTCGGCATCCATCCCGAGACCGGCCTGCCGATCGTCGCCAACAACGGCCGCTTCGGGCCGTATCTCTTGCACGACGGCAAGTTCAAGTCGCTTCCCAAGACCGACAGTGTGTACGACATCGATCTGCCGCGCGCGCTCGAGGTGCTGGCGATGGAGCGGGCACCGCGCGGCGCCGAGGCGGCCGCCTCGGTGCTCAAGACCCTGGGACCGCACCCGGACGACGGCAAGGACGTCACCGTGCGTGCCGGCCGCTATGGGCCCTACGTGAAGCACGGCACGACCAACGCCACGCTGCCCAAGGACATCACGCCCGAAGCGGTCACGCTCGCGGAGGCGATCGATCTTCTCGCCGCGCGGGCGGCCCGCGGCCCGGCGAAAAAACCGGCGAAGAAGGCCGCGGCCAGGCCGGCCGCCGGGAAGAAACCCAAGGCCGCCGCCAAGGCGGAAACCCCAAAGCCCGCGGCGAAGAAACCCGCGACCAAGAAGGCGACGACGAAAAAGCCCGCGGCATGAGCACGCCGCCCAGCCTGCTCATGGTCAACGCCTTCATCGGCACGGCCAACTACAAGAAGCTCTACCAGGAACTCGGCTACGCCGTCGTCACCGAGTGGTCCGAGCGCCGCGCCATTGCCCTGGTCAGGAAATCCCCGCCCGCCGTGATCGTCGCCGACTTCTTCCACCAGACCGATTTCCGCGACCGCCTCTCCAATCTCGAGTCGCTGCTCGCCACCGCGCAGGCTGCACCCGCCACGCGCATCCTCGTCTTCTACGAACCGGCCCACCAGGCCGCGCTCGACAAGGTGCGCGACCGCCTGCGCATCGACGCCGCGCTGACCCTGCCGGTGGATGAAAGCGCGCTCGCCGCCACGCTCGCCGCCTGGCGCGGCTGAACCGCCCCGCCAAGCTGACGCCCCCCTGTAACACGCCCGCAACCTGCGGCGGCTATCGTCGTGCGCATGTCCGTTCCTCCGCTTGCCCATGACCATGGATGAATCCCGCGCGCAGCTGCTCGCCATTCTGGCGGAAGCGCGCTTGCTGACGCTGCTGCAGCCGGTGCTGGATTTGCATACCGGACAGATGGCCGGTTACGAGGCCCTGACGCGGGGGCCGTCGAACAGCCCCCTACATTCGCCGGTCGCGCTGTTCCGCGCGGCGGACTGTGCGGGGCTGACGGGCGCGCTGGATGCGGCGTGCATGGCTTCGGCGCTGGCGGCGTTTGCACGCCTGCAGCTGCCGGGGCGGGTATTCGTCAATCTCACCCCGACGAGCCTGCTCGACCCCCGGTTTGCGCCCGAGGCGATACAGCGCGCCTTTGCCCGCGCCGGGCTTGCCGCCAGCCAGGTGGCCTTCGAAATCACCGAAACCGCGTCGACGGTGGATTACGCCGGCTTGCGCGACGCGGTGGCTGCGCTGCGCGCAACCGGCATCGAGGCGGCGATGGACGACTTCGGCCAAGGCTTCTCCAGCCTGCGCATGTGGTCGGAGCTGAAACCGGGCTTCGTCAAGATCGACAAGCATTTCGTCACCGACATCCACCAGGATCCGCACAAGCTGGAGTTCGTGCGCTCGATTCGCCAGCTCGCCGAAAGCGCGCACGCCTGCGTGATCGCCGAAGGGGTGGAAACGGTGTCGGAACTCGCGGTGCTGAAAGACCTGGGCATCCGCTATGTGCAGGGTTATCTCATCGGCCGCCCGTCGCCGGTGCCGGTGCGGCTGCCGCCGGATGACGTGGCGCGCTGCCTGGAATCGGGACGGGTCAGCGTGTTTCCGCTGTCGGCCGGACGCGACCCCATCCGTGCCACGGCCGGGCGCCTGGCCTTGCCCGCGCCGCAGGTGTCGCCGGACACCCCGAGCGAGGTGGTGCTCGACCTGTTGATTGCCCAACCGGAACTGCATGCCGTCGCGGTGGTGCGTGACGGGGTGCCGGTCGGCCTCATCCATCGCCCCGCCATGATCGACCGCTTCATCGGCCTGTATGGGCGCGAACTCTATGGCAAGAAGCCCTGCGCCCTCTTCATGGACAGCCAGCCACTGGTGGTGGACAAGGCCACGCACATGGTCGAGCTGTCGGAACTGGTGGTGAGCAAGGGTAGGTCGGCGTTTACCCAGGGCTTTGTCGTGACCAGCGAAGGCCGTTATCTGGGGCTGGGGTCAGGCTTCGACCTGATGCGCGAAGTGACGGAGATGCAGATCATGGCCGCGCGCTACGCCAATCCCCTTACCGGATTGCCGGGCAACGTGCCGATCCAGGAGCACATGGAACGACTGCTGGCGGCGAACCAGATCTTCGTCGCGGCCTACTTCGACCTCGACCAGTTCAAGCCCTACAACGATGTCTACGGTTTCCGCCGCGGCGACGAGATGATCCAGCTCACGGCGCAAATTTTGCGGGCGGGCTGCGACGGCGAGCTGGATTTCATCGGCCATATCGGCGGCGACGATTTCGTGGTGCTGTTCCAGAGCCCGGACTGGGAAGAGCGCTGCCGAACGATGCTCGCGCGTTTCGACGACGAGCGGCTGTCGCTGTTCGACGTCCGCCATGTCGCCGAAGGCGGCTACGTCAGCGAGGACCGGCGCGGCCGCATGGACTTCCATGCGCTGGTGTCGCTGTCCATCGGCGCCGTGCAGATCGACCCCGCGCATTTCCACCATTACCAGGAAGTGGCACGCGCCGCCGCCGACGCCAAGCGCATGGCCAAGAAAAACGAAGGCAGCCACCTCTTCATCGACCAGCGCCGGCAACCCCACGCCCGCCGCCTGGTGGAAGAACCCAACGCCGACGCCGCCTGAAACAGCACCAAAGCGCAGCCCGGCTTTCCTGCCTAGCCGGTTTGCGTTTCGCTCTCCGCGCCCGCCAGCCTGGCCCTGACCTCGCGCTTGCCCATCGTGCGGACGGCCGCGAGGGCGGCGAGCTGTTCGGCCCGCGGACGCGTTGATCCGGCTTCCCAGTTGTAGATGGTCTGGGCGGACACGCCGACGAGCGCGCCCAGCTCGGCGGCGGACAGGCCGAGCCGCGTCCGCTGCGCCCGCACCCCCTGCGGCTTGAACCGCAGTTTCGTTTCGGCGGCCGCGTCGCTGACAGGCGCGTCCTGTTTGGACAGCAGTCTTTCAAGCCGGCTTATCTGCTTTTCCTGGGCCTCGATGCGCCGCTTCAACGCGGCGATATCGGCACGGTAACGGCTCGAGGCCTTCTTCAGGCTTTCGGTTTCGCCGCGTAGCGCCCTGCGGACCAGGCGGGCGATTTCTTCCTTGAGCACGGATGCGATGTTAGGCAATTGATAGTCCTTTAGCGTTTTTGACCGGCCGCGTGTGAGACAACGACTCACACGTCCAGATTCCTCACCCCCAGCGCATTCGTCTCGATGAACGCGCGCCGCGGTTCGACGTCGTCGCCCATCAGCGTGGTGAAGATCTGGTCGGCGGCGATGAGGTCCTCGATCTGCACCTTCATCAGGCGGCGCACCTTGGGATCCATGGTGGTTTCCCACAGCTGCTCGGGGTTCATCTCGCCCAGGCCCTTGTAGCGCTGGATGCTCATGCCGCGCTTCACTTCGGCGAGGAACCAGTCCATCGCCTCACGGAAACTTTGCACGGGCGTTTCCTTTTCGCCACGGCGGGCACGGGCACCGAGGCCGATGAGGTCGCGCAGCAGGTCGCCCACCTTCACCAGCTGTTCGTAGTCGCCGGATTCGAGCAGGTCGGCTTCGAGGTAGTAGACGTAGGCGTTGCCGTGTGAATGACGCGTGATGCGCAGGCGGTGGCTGTCGGTTTCGCCGATGTATTCGGCGGCGACCTCGAACTTGCCGGCGTCGAGCGCGGCACCCAGGCTGGCCTCTGCCAGCATCGCGGTGCCGCTGTCGGCCAGCGACAGGCGCGGGATTTTCATCAGCGCCTGCAGCACGTCTTCCGGCAGCATGCGGGCGAGGCGGTCGCACACGGCTTCGGCGAGAAAGTATTCGCGCGCCAGGGTTTCGAGCGCTTCGCCGGCAATCGGCAGGGCGCCGTCCATGGGCGTGAGTTCGGCGTCTTTCATCGCCTCGGCCATGAGGTGCTCCTTCAGCGCATGCTCGTCCTTGATGTAGCGCTCGGCGCGGCCATGCTTGACCTTGTACAGCGGGGGCTGCGCGATGTAGATGTGGCCGCGTTCGACCAGCTCGGGCATCTGGCGGTAGAAGAAGGTGAGCAGCAGCGTGCGGATATGGGCACCGTCGACGTCGGCGTCGGTCATGATGATGATGCGGTGGTAGCGCAGCTTGTCGGGGTTGTAGTCGTCCTTGCCGATGCTGGTGCCGAGCGCCGTGATGAGCGTGGCGATTTCCTGGCTGCCGATGACCTTGTCGAAGCGCGCGCGCTCGACGTTGAGGATCTTGCCCTTCAACGGCAGGATCGCCTGGAACTTGCGGTCGCGGCCCTGCTTGGCGGAGCCGCCGGCGGAGTCGCCCTCCACCAGGTAGAGCTCGGACAGCGCGGGGTCCTTTTCCTGGCAGTCGGCGAGCTTGCCGGGCAGCCCCAGGCCGTCCATCACGCCCTTGCGGCGGGTGATCTCACGCGCCTTGCGCGCGGCCTCACGCGCGCGCGCAGCCTCGATG
Source organism: Thiobacillus sp. (assembly GCA_046292745.1). GTDB lineage: Bacteria > Pseudomonadota > Gammaproteobacteria > Burkholderiales > Thiobacillaceae > Thiobacillus. The sequence continues at coordinate 31,325 of JBKBQH010000007.1, forward strand.
ATCTTGCCGCACAGGAGCTTGGCATCGGTGGGGTTTTCCAGCAGGAATTCGGCGAGCTTCTGGCCGACGATCTCCTGCACCACGGGCTGCACTTCGCTGGAGACGAGCTTGTCCTTGGTCTGGCTCGAGAACTTGGGCTCGGGCACCTTCACCGACAGCACGCAGGTGAGGCCTTCGCGCATGTCGTCGCCGGTGGTCTCGACCTTGGCCTTCTTCGCCAGTTCGTTTTCCTCGATGTACTTGTTCAACACGCGCGTCATCGCCATTCTGAGGCCGGTCAGGTGGGTGCCGCCGTCGCGCTGCGGGATGTTGTTGGTGAAGCACTGCACGGTTTCGGAATAGCTGTCGTTCCACTGCATGGCGACTTCGACGGTCATGCCGTCCTTCTCGCCGCTGGCGTGGAAGATCTTGGGGTGCAGCGGGTTCTTGTGGCGGCTCATGTATTCGACAAAGCCTTTCACGCCGCCGGAATGCGCGAAGTTCTCGCTCTTGCCGTCGCGGTGGTCGATGAGCTCGATCTTGACGCCGTTGTTGAGGAAGGACAGTTCACGGATGCGCTTGGCCAGGATGTCGAAGTGGTATTCGACCTTGCCGAAGATTTCCTCGTCGGCGAGAAAGTGCACTTCGGTCCCGCGATTTTTCGTTTCGCCGACGACCTGCATCGGCGAGACCTCGACACCATTCTGGATTTCGATGATGCGGTCGACGACGCGGCCGCGGTGGAAGGTCATCGCGTACTTCTTGCCGTCGCGGCGCACAATGAGCTTCAACCATTTCGACAGGCCGTTGACGCACGAGACGCCGACGCCGTGTAGCCCCCCCGACACCTTGTAGCTGTTCTGGTTGAACTTGCCGCCGGCGTGCAGCACGGTCATGACGATCTCAGCGGCGGAGCGCTTGGGCTCGTGCTTGTCGTCGAACTTGATGCCGACCGGAATGCCGCGGCCGTTGTCGGACACCGAAATCGAGTTGTCCGGGTGGATGATGACCTTGATGTCGTCGCAGTAGCCCGCGAGCGCCTCGTCGATGGCGTTGTCGAGCACCTCGAACACCATGTGGTGGAGCCCCGTGCCGTCGGAGGTGTCGCCGATGTACATGCCGGGGCGCTTGCGCACCGCCTCCAGGCCTTCCAACTGCTGGATGCTGTCTTCGTCGTAGCCGCCGTTGCCGGATTCCGGCTGGGTGTTCCCGGATTGATTGCTCATGCTGTGTGCGCCCCGCGAGGGGCCTTCCTTCGATTCGTGAAAAGGGCGCGGGTTCGGTCTCCCGCTCAGATGCGCATCGGCATCACGACGTACTTGTAGCCCGGCTCGGCCTCGCTGGTGACCAGCATGCTGCTGTTGGCGTCCCCCAGCGAGAAGGTGACTTCCTCGCTGTTGAGCGCGCCCAGGCCGTCGAGCAGGTAGGTGACATTGAAACCGACGTCGAGCGGGTCGCCGTTGTAGCTCACCGCGATTTCATCGGCGGCCTCTTCCTGTTCGTTGTTGTTGCAGACGATGCCAAGCGTGTTTTCGCTCATCACCAGGCGCACGCCGCGGAATTTCTCGTTCGACAGGATGGCCGCGCGCTGCAGCGCCTGGATCACGTCCTGTCGCCTGGCCTTGAGCGTGCGCGGCTGGCTGACCGGAATGACGCGCTGGTAGTCGGGAAACTTGCCGTCGACCACCTTGGTGACGAGTTCGGTGCCGGGCAGGGTGATGGTGACCTGGTTGGCGCCGATGCGCAGTTCGACCGGGTCTTCGACGTCGCAGAGCAGCTTGGCGAGTTCCAACACCGTCTTGCGGGGAATGATCACCTCGCGCGCCTCGGCGGCGGCATCGAGCGCGGTTTCCGCATAGCTCAGGCGGTGACCGTCGGTGGCGACGACCTTCAGCTGCTTGCCGTCGAGCACCAGCAGCATGCCGTTGAGGTAGTAGCGGATATCCTGGCTCGCCATGGCGAACTGCACCAGCTGCAACAGGCGTTTCAGCGCCTTCTGCGGCAGGCGGATCGCCTCGCCCAGCCCGGCGCCGGTCTCTACCCGCGGGAAATCCGCGGCGGGCAGGGTCTGCAGGGTGAAGCGCGACTTGCCCGCGCTGACCACGACCTGGCTGTCCTTGGAATCGAGCTTGACCTGGGCGCCTTCGGGGAGCGCCCGCACGATGTCGTAGAACTTTCTTGCCGCGAGGGTGATCGCGAAATCGCTGCCGTCCGGGACGTCGAGCTGCGTACTCACCTGCAGTTCGAGATCGGTGGCGAGCAGGGTCAGCCGGACGGCCTTTTTTTCCAGCAGCAGGTTCGACAGGATGGGCAGGGTGTGGCGGCGCTCGACGACCCCCACCACCGAGGTCAGGGCTGCCAGAAGGGCATTGCGTTCGCTTTGTACCAATAGCATTTATTTCTTCCTGATATTCGTAATAAAGGCGGCTCTTGCTTGGGGGTAAGCCATTTTTATCTTCAGAAACAAGCGCTTGCCATATTTTGAGTATTGTGGATAAACGCTTGGCCGCGCGGGAGGAATGGGGATGCTTTGTACCCGGCCCGCACGTGACGCTTGCTTATCCACATTTCATCCTCAGCCTGTCAGGCTCTGCAGCAACACCAGATAGTCGCGCCCGATTTCTGCGTCGGTCTCGCGCAGTTCGCTGACCTTGCGGCACGCGTGGATGACCGTGGTGTGGTCGCGCCCGCCGAAGGATTCGCCGATTTCCGGCAGGCTCTGGTTGGTGAGTTCCTTGGCGAGCGCCATCGCGATCTGCCGCGGCCGCGCGAGGTTGCGCGTGCGTTTCTTCGAGAACATGTCGGCGACCTTGATCTTGTAGAAGTCGGCGACGGTCTTCTGGATGTTCTCGATCGAGACGATGCGCGATGTCGAAGCGATGAGGTCGCGCAAGGCCTCCTTGACGAGTTCGAGCGTGATCGGCTTTTCATGGAAGCGCGAGAAGGCGATCACGCGCTTCAGCGCGCCTTCCAGCTCGCGCACGTTGGAGCGGACCTGCTTGGCGATGAAGAAGGCGACGTTCTCGTCGAGCTTGGCGCCTTCGGATTGCGCCTTGGCGAGCAGGATGGCGACGCGCATCTCGAGCTCGGGCGGCTCGACCGCGACGGTGAGCCCCCAGGCGAAGCGCGACTTCAGGCGGTCGTCCAGGCCGGTGATTTCCTTGGGGAAGGTGTCGCAGGTGATGACGATCTGCTTCTTGTTCTCGATCAGCGAATTGAAAACGTAAAAGAATTCTTCCTGGGTGCGGTCCTTCTTGGCGAGGAACTGGATGTCGTCGATCAGCAGGAGATCGAGCGACATGTAGCGGCGCTTCAGGTCGTCGAACTGTTTGTTGAGATAAGCCTTCACCACGTCGTCGACGTAGTCGTTGGCGTGGATGTAGCTGATGCGCGCCTCGGGATTGGCCTGTCGCACGGCGTTGCCGATGGCCTGCAAGAGGTGGGTCTTGCCGAGGCCGACGCCGCCGTAGATGAAGAGCGGGTTGTAGGCGGTGCCGGGGTTGTCGGCGATCTGTAGGGCGGCGGCGCGGGCGAGCTGGTTGGCGCGTCCGGAAACGAAGTTGTCGAAATTGAACGCCGGGTTGAGACGCAGGCCGGGCATGACGGCAGCGGCCGGGGGCGTGGGGCCGGCGGGCTGGCCGGGGGAGACGCCCGGCGCGGGCCGGCGCGGGGCGCCCGGTTTCTTGCCGAGCGCGTAGGCGATGGCGACGGGGTGGCCGTAGAATTCCTGCGCCCAGGCGTCGATGGGCTCGGCGAATTTCTCGCGCACCCAGTCCATGACGAAGTGATTGGGCGCCAGGATGCGCACCTCGTCGCCCTGGTCTTCGAATTCCAGGGGCTTGATCCAGGTGCTGAATTGCTGCTGGGTCAGGCTGGCGCGAAAGCGCGCTTGGCAAAGTTCCCAGAAGGAATTCATAGGTGTCGTGAGGGGGGCGGTAGGTAGCATGGAATTGATCGCGCATCTTACTCCGCTTCGCCGGGGTTATCCACAGGCGCGCCGGCCGCGTCGCTGCGGGCGTTGCCGTCGCAGGCTTGACATCCCCCCGGCGGCGCGGGTCTAATACGCGGTTTTTCAACAGTTTTTTTGTGATCGGCCGGCCGCAGCGGCCGATCGCCGTACGAGGAAAGGACCCACCATGAAACGCACGTATCAGCCCTCCACCGTTCGCCGCAAGCGCACCCACGGCTTTCGCGCCCGCATGAAAACCAAGGCCGGCCGCGCCGTGATCAACGCCCGCCGCGCCAAGGGCCGTGCGCGTCTGGCGGTCTGATCGACACCCTTTCCGACGCGGCGCATCCTGTCCGCTGGCGTGATGCGCGCCTGACCCGGGCGGCCGATTTCGACCGGGTGTTCGCCGACAACCAGCGTGCCCGCACCGACACGCTGCTGGTCATGGCGCGCCCGAATGCGGTGGGCCATGCACGACTCGGCATGATCGTCGCCAAGCGCCTGCTGGCGCGGGCGGTCGACCGCAACCGGGTCAAGCGCTGCATACGCGAAAGCTTCCGCCAGGTGCGGGCGGAACTGCCGGCCTGCGATTTCGTCGTCCGCCTGATCGCCCGGCCGCTGCCGGGGCAGGAGGCGCGCGACTTGTCACGCACATTTAAACGGGCGGGTCAGCGGGCCATGGCACAATGGCCCCCCGGCACGTCCGGCGATCCGGCGGTCTCCTCACCCAACTAGATTCCATTCCGATTCATGGATAACCAGCGGCTGATTCTTTTTATCGTCTTTTCCTTCTCGCTGCTGCTGCTGTGGGAAGCCTGGCAGGCCAAGGACGCACCCGCGCCAGGCGCGCCGGCGACCGGGTCTGCCGCGCCTGCCGCCACCGCCGTGCCGACCCCGAGTCCGGCGCTGAATGCGCCAGCCGCTGCGCCGGCCCCGGCCGGCTTCGCCCAGGGCGCGCGTGCGGTGGTGGAAACGGACGTGTTGCGCGCGACCATCGATGCCAACGGCGGCGACCTGCGCCGCCTGCAGTTGCTCGATTACCGCGAAACCGATAACAAGGACGAGGTATTCACGCTGTTCGAGGACAGCAAGACGCGGCCCTATCTGGCGCAGAGCGGCCTGGTCGGCGCAGGCCTGCCGACCCACCGCAGCGTGTTCCAGCTGAATCCTGGCACCTACCGCCTCGCGGGCGGGGCGGCGCAGCTCGAGGTGCCGCTGGTATGGGTGGATCCGGCGACCGGGGTGAAGGTCGAGAAGATCTATGTGTTCAAGCGCGGCAGCTACCAGATCGAACTGAAGACGCGCGTGACCAACGGCGGCGCGCAGCCGGTCGATCTCACGCCCTATTACCAGTTCACCCGGCATGGCGAGGCGCCGCGCGGCGAATCGTTCTTCCTCTACACCTACACCGGCCCGGCGTTCTATACCGACGCGCGCAAGTTCCAGAAGGCGGCGTTCAAGGACATCCAGGCGGGCAAGGCCGACTACGAGAAGACCGCCGACAACGGCTGGGTCGGCATGGTGCAGCACCATTTCGTCGCCGCCTGGCTGCCGGAGGCGGGGGTCAAGCGCGAGTTTTATGCGCGCGCGCTCGGCGACGGCCTGTATGCGGCGGGCGTGATCCTCGCCAAGGGCCCGCTCGCGCCGGGCGAATCGCAGACCTTCACGGTGCCGCTGTACGCCGGCCCGCAGATCCAGACCGTGCTCGAAAAGCTGGCGCCCGGCCTCGATCTGTCGCGTGACTATGGCTGGCTCACGCCGCTGGCCTACCCGATTTTCTGGTCGCTGGAAAAGATCGAGCGCGTGGTCGGCAACTGGGGCTGGGCGATCATCATCCTCACCATCCTCATCAAGCTGGCGTTGTATCCGCTGTCCGCCGCGGGCTACAAGTCGATGGCCAAGATGAAGAAGCTGACGCCGCGCCTGCAGCAGCTGAAGGAAACCTACGGCGACGACCGCGCCCGCCTGCACCAGGCGATGGCCGAGATGTACAAGACCGAGAAGATCAACCCGCTCGGCGGCTGTCTGCCGATCCTGATCCAGATCCCGGTGTTCATCGCCCTGTACTGGGTGCTGCTGGCGGCGGTCGAGATGCGCGGCGCGCCGTGGCTGGGCTGGATCACCGACCTCACCGCGCCCGACCCCTGGTTCATCCTGCCGGTGCTGATGGGGATCACCTCGATCCTGCAGGTGAAGCTCAACCCGCAACCGATGGACCCGATGCAGGCGAAGATCATGATGATCATGCCCATCGCGTTCACGGTGATGTTCGTGTTCTTCCCGGCCGGCCTGGTGCTCTACTGGGTGGTCAACAACATCCTGTCGATCGCGCAGCAGTGGGCGATCAACCGGCAGGTCGAAGCCGCGCCGGCCGGCAGCAAGAAGTAGACAGGCCGCTAGGGCAGGGCCAGGGTGTCGAGCGGCTGCGGCTCGTGCACCCAATAACCCTGCACGTAATCGGCGCCCAGGTCCTTCAGCCACCGGAAGGTGGCTTCGCTGTCGACGTATTCCGCGATCACCTTGATGCCGAGCGCGTGGGCGACGTCGACCATAGACGCCGTCAGCGCCTGGTCGGTGCGGTCGGTGAGGATGTTGCGGATATAGGTGCCGTCGATCTTGAGATAATCGAGCGGCAGCCGCCGGATGTAGCCGTACGAGCTATAGCCGCTGCCGAAGTCGTCGAGCGCGATGCGGCAGCCCAGTTTCTTCAGTGTGCGCAGCGCGCGCGCGGCGACATCGAGATTGTCGATCGCGGCGGTTTCAGTCACTTCCAGGATCAGTTTGCGGGCCAGCTCAGGGTGGGCCGAGAACAGCCTGGCCATGGCGTCGGTGTGCGCCTGGCGGGTGAGGCAGGCGCCCGAGAGATTGACCGATAGACCGCCCAGCCGCGCCAACAGGGGCGCGTTGCGCCCCATCCAGTCAAGCACGCGGTCGAGCACCCAGGTGTCGAGTTCATGGATGCGTCCGGTCTGTTCGGCCATCACCACGAAGCTTTGCGTCGAGTGCTGCGGCGTCAGGCTGTCGTCGAGGCCGAGCAGGATTTCGTAATGCGCCGGCGCATCGCCGCTGCAGGGCTGGATTTTCTGGCAGCGCAGGTAGAGCGCGGACAGCGGCAGGTTGTCGGGCGGGGGCGTGGCGGGCACGACGGCAGCGAGCCCGCTGAGTTCGAGCCCGGCCTGCTGGCGGATGCCGGCACAGGCCTGGTTGGCGCGGCGCAGCACGCTCGACGGCGACGGGTCGGTTTCGCCCGGCGCGATGAGCGGCACCACGGCGCCGATCATTTTCCAGGCCGGGTGCAGGCTTTCGAGTTCGCCCTTGAGGCGTGCCACGCGGTCGGACACGCGTTGCGGGTCCTGCGGCGCGAATACGATCAGGAAGGCGACATCGCTCAGCCGCCCGCAGTGTTCGCCAGCTTCCAGCGTGGCCAGCAGGCGCTCGCCGGTGCGTGTCTGCAATACGCTCAAGGCGTCACCCGGCAGGGACGACAGGCTGGGCCGCATCGAGGGGATTTCCACCAGCGCGCAGAAGGTCGGCGGGTCGAGTACGGGGTGCTCGAGGCGCCGTTCGAGTTCGTCGATCAGCGCGCCGCGCTTGAGGCAGCCGCAGGCGGGGTCTTTCGACGCAAAGGCATGCACCGCGCCGAGGCTGGCGGCAAGCGCGGCGCTCGCGCTGCGTTCGAGGAGGGGACGGTCGTAGGCGTCGGTTTCCTCGATCGCGCCGGCGTCGAGGTCGGCCGCGAAGGCGTCGCGCGAAATGTCGATGCGCCCGGTGGCGGCACGGTTGAGGAGCACGTAGCGGTCGTCGAACACGCCAAGGATTTCGTGGGGGATCGCGCCGTCGCCACGGCGCACGACGCACCAGCCGGCGGCCGGGTGATCCGGACCGGCATCGAGCGATGCGAGGACCGCGGCGCGGCGCGTGCGACGCGCCGCCCGTAGCTCGTCGACCAGGTGGGAAAGCAGGGTGTTGACCTGCTTGAGGGCGATGTCGGACGGCGCCTGCGCAAGCAGCCATTGCAACGCGAGCGATACGGCGCGGTAGTGCGCGGGCTCGAGCAGGCGCCCGTCGTCATCGGCGCCGAGGTGCAGGGCGTCGACTTGGTTGAGCAGCGTCCACGCCGGATGCCCGGGCTGGGCTTCGTAGGTGAGGCCGTCGAGCGTATAGGGCAGCACGATTTCCTGCGCCTGCCGCAGAAGATCGCGCACCTGCGACGTTTCCGGCAGGCGTTCGGGGCCGGGTTCGACCGGCGGCGGCTGCAGCAATTGCGCGCGCAGGTTGTCCAGTGCGGTGGCGTCGAGCCCGCCCAGCGTGCCGAGCGTGCGGCCGACGCTGTCGATGACCGGGCTCGCGGGGTCCGCTTCCTGCGGCAGGAAGCGCGCCAGGATGCGGCCGTGCGCCGCGAAGGCGGGTATCTCGGGCGGCGCCCCTGCCGCGTGTGCGGCGGATGCCGTCCCCAGGGCAAGGGCGAGGCGCGCCAGCAGCGCGCTCGATTCCCCGGTCTGCGCCGCGCCGGGGGCCGTGGCCGTCGTACTGTCGCTGCTGTCCTGGCGTGGCACGGACGCGGCGCGCAGCCAGGCCGCAAGGTCGGTCCCGGCGGCCGGAACCTGGAGCGCGTCGGGCTCGACGCCGAGCACCTGGATCAGCGCCGGATAGAGCGCGGCGGCGTGGGTTTCGAAGGCGTGCCCCATGGCCGTGTAGCACGGCAGGCGCAGGTCGGCGTCGATCCCGCGCGAGGCGAGGAAGTCGGCCAGCACGTTCAGCACCGACTCCAGGCGGTAGGGGTGGGCGACTTCGGTGTAGTCGTTCTTCAGCAGCGCGTTGTAATGGCGGTTGAATTCGTGCGGCAGGGGCGCGAGAGCGTCGTCGATGCGCTGCGCGAGCGTGGTGCGGCGGATCCAGTCGTCGACCTGTTCAGTGTCGACGAGATCCAGCGAGGTCTCGACCTTGCGCGCGCCGGCGTAGCTCGCGCGCTGTTCGGGATACACGGGGTAGGCGTGGCAGAACTGCTGCACCATCGCTTCGCGCTGGCTGTTCAGCCAGGAATGGAGTTCGTCGAGCCCGGCGCGGGCGGCGGGCGACAGCGCCTGGTCGCCCTGGCGCTCGATTTCCGCCGGCAGCCGCTGATAGAAGGCATCGACGACGGCGCGCATGCCGGCCATGAAGCGGACGTGACAGGCGTGCTGCCGCTGCAGGATGGCGAGACTGGCGGCGAGCGGCGGCGCGCTCGCGCGGGTTGCCGCGGCGAGGGCGGCGAGCGCGCTGGGCGGGGCGTCGCGCAGGGAAAGCAGGGCGCGGCTGCCCGCCACGTGCACGAACAGGACGGGGAAGGCGTGATGCTGGCCGAGGACGTTGAAGTCCAGGAGGGCCTTGCTGCCGACGAGGGGCGCCCGCGGCATGCCGGCGTGAAAGTCGAACATCAGGCCCTGATCGGTGATCGAGGCGAGGATGCCGAAGCCCGGCGCCTGCCCGCCGGCCTGGAGGACGGCGGGCAACTGGAGGGTGCGCGGAGAGAGGTCGGCGGTGGCGGTCACGGGGCGGGCGGCGTCAATCCCGGAATTATGCGGCGGCGGGCGTTTCCCGGAAAGGCCGCTCGACGCATATTCCAGACTACACGCCGAAAACGTCTGGGGCGCCGCGGCGTCGGGTGCCGCGGGCCCACGTTACAATGCCGCCTCGTTCCCCGACCCGGTTTCCCCGCCTCCATGACCCGCGCGCACCCTGTCCCCGCCGAGGCCATTGCCGCCATCGCCACGGCGCCCGGGCGCGGCGGCGTGGGCGTGGTGCGGATTTCCGGCGCGGATGTCGCGCCCTTCGCCGCGGGCGTGCTCGGCCGGCTGCCGGCGCCGCGCCAAGCGACCTACGCCCGCTTCCTGGCGGCCGACGGCAGCGTGATCGACGAGGGCATTGCGCTGTATTTCGCCGCGCCGCATTCGTTCACCGGCGAGGCGGTTCTCGAGTTGCAGGGCCACGGCGGGCCGGTGGTGATGGGCCTCCTGCTCGCACGCTGTCTGGAACTCGGCGCGCGGCTGGCGCAACCCGGCGAGTTCTCGCGGCGCGCTTTTCTCAACGGCAAGCTCGATCTCGCCCAGGCCGAGGCGGTCGCCGACCTCATCGACGCCGCGTCGGCGGAAGCCGCGCGCTCGGCGGCACGCTCGCTCGCCGGGGCGTTTTCGGCGCGCATCCACGCCCTGGTCGATGCGCTGACGCGGCTGCGCACCCTGGTCGAGGCGACGCTCGATTTTCCCGAGGAGGAAATCGACTTTCTCGAACAGGCCGACGCCTTCGGCCGGCTCGACGCGCTCGACGCCGGACTCGCCGAGGTGCGCGCGCAGGCGAGGCAGGGCGCGCTGTTGCGCGAGGGGCTCACGGTGGTCCTGATCGGCCAGCCCAACGTCGGCAAGTCGAGCCTGCTGAACCAGCTCGCGGGCTTCGAGGCGGCGATCGTCGCCGAGATCGCCGGCACCACGCGCGACACCGTGCGCGAGGCGATCCAGATCGAGGGCGTGCCGCTGCACGTGATCGACACCGCGGGGCTGCGCGAAACCGGGGACGCGGTCGAGCGGCTGGGCATCGAGCGCACCTGGGCGGCGGTGGAGAAGGCCGACGTCGCGCTCCTGCTGGTCGACGCGGCGCACGGGCTTGGCGCGGCGGAAGCCGCCATCCTGGCGCGCGTGCCGGCGCGGGTGGCGCGCTTGACGGTGCACAACAAGATCGACGTCACCGGCGAGGCGCCGCGGGTGGCGGGGGACGACGTGTGGCTGTCGGCGAAGACCGGCGCCGGCGTCGACCTGTTGCGCGCCAGGCTGCTCGAAGCCGCCGGCTGGCGGACGGCGGGCGAGGGCGCGTTCATGGCGCGCGCGCGGCATCTCGATGCGCTCGGCCGTGCGGCGAGCCACCTCGCCGCCGCGCGCGCCGCGGCGGGCCGGCTCGAACTCTTCGCCGAGGAGCTGCGGCTGGCGCAGGCGGCCTTGTCGGAAATAACCGGCGAATTCACCGCCGACGATCTGCTGGGCGAGATCTTCGGTTCCTTCTGCATCGGCAAGTAAATGCTCACCTGGCGCGGCATTCTTGCTGAGTTGCGCGGCCATCGACGGCGCCTCCTCGCGGCGAATTTCGCCGCGCTGCTGGCGGTGGTCGCCGCGGTGCCGGTGCCGCTGCTCCTGCCGCTGATGGTCGACGAGGTGCTGCTCGGCCACCCCGGCGCCATGGTCGCGGCGATCGGCGCGTGGTTTCCGCCGGCCTGGCACGGCCCCGTGCTCTTCATCGGCGCGACGCTTATGCTGACGCTCGGCCTGCGCCTGGCGGCGATCGCGCTCAACGTGTGGCAGGCGCGCGCATTCTCGCTGCTGGCGAAGGAGATCGTGTACCGCATCCGGGTGCGCATGTTGAACCGCCTCTCGAAGATCGCGCTGTCGCAGTTCGAGACCGTGGGCGCGGGACGCGTGAGCTCGCATTTCGTCACCGATCTCAACGCCGTCGACGGCTTCCTCGGCGCGTCGATCTCGGGCTTCCTCGTGTCGGTGCTCACGCTCGTCGGCGTCGCCGTCGTGCTGTTCTGGATGCACTGGCAGCTCGCGCTGTTCATCTTGCTGCTGAACCCGCTCGTGATCCTGTTCTCGACCCGGCTGGGCAAGAAGGTGAAGGATCTGAAGAAGCACGAGAACCGCGCGTTCGAGGTGTTCCAGGACGCGCTCGGCGAGACGCTCGACGCACTGACGCAGATCCGCGCGATGAACCGCGAGAAGCACTACCTGGCGCGGCTGGCCGACAAGGCCGACGCCATCCGCCGTCACGCCGCGGCGTACGCGTGGAAGTCGGACGCGCTCGGCCGGGTGTCGTTCTTCGTGTTTCTCGCCGGCTTCGACGCGTTCCGCGCGGGGGCGATGCTGATGGTGGTGTTTTCCGACCTGACCATCGGCCAGATGTTCGCGGTGTTCGGCTACCTGTGGTTCATGATGACGCCGGTGCAGGAACTGGTGAACATGCAGCACGCGTGGTTCGCCGCGCAGGGCGCGCTGGGGCGCATCAACGCGCTCCTCGGCATGCAGGACGAACCGCAGTATCCCGCCCTGCGCGACCCCTTCGCGGGGCAGGCCACCGTGGGCATCGCGCTCGAGCACGTGTGCTTTGCCTACGATGACGGCGAGACCGTGCTCGACGACGTCAGCCTCGAAATCCGCCCGGGCGAGAAGGTCGCGCTGGTCGGCGCCTCGGGCGGCGGCAAGTCGACCCTGGTGCAGGTGCTGCTCGGCCTGTATCCGGTGAAGTCGGGATGCATCTGCTATGGCGGCGTGCCGGTGAGCGAAATCGGCTGGGAAACCGTGCGCGAGCACGTCGGCGTGGTGCTGCAGCATCCGGTGCTGTTCAACGACAGCGTGCGCGCCAATCTCACGCTCGGCCGCGACGCCGACGACGCGACGCTGTGGCAGGCGCTCGACATCGCGCAGCTGAAGGACATCGTCGCCGCGCTGCCGCAGGCGCTCGACACCACGGTGGGGCGGCAGGGCGTGCGGCTGTCGGGCGGGCAGCGCCAGCGCCTGGCGATCGCGCGCATGATCGTCGCCAACCCGCGCGTCGTCATCCTCGACGAGGCGACCTCGGCGCTCGACACCGCGACCGAGCGGCGTCTGCATCAGGCCATGCACGCGTTCCTCGCCGGCCGCACCACGCTGATCATCGCGCACCGCCTCTCCGCGGTGAAACAGGCCGACCGCATCCTGGTGTTCGAGAACGGCCGGGTGGTGGAAGCGGGCGACCATGCCGGCCTGATCGAGAAAGGCGGGCTTTATCACAAGCTCTACCACGCCGTGTAGCGCGCGGAAAAATAAATCCCGGCACAAGCGGGTTTTCTGCTATAGTCGGGCCCGTTGTGTTTGCAGCAGCAGGCCAAGCCCTTTTCACTGGGCAGGCGCCCGACAGGGTGCCTTCAGCCTCGGGACTGTTCCACAGCCCCATCGTCCCTGACCTCTCTTTGTGCCGCGCGTGTGCATGCGGCGACAAGTCCTGCGGTTGGCGCCGATGTTTTCGACGCGGCCGGATCGATCCGATCGTTTCTTCCATGACCGAGCCAACGAGGCCAGGTCGACGGCGCAGACATGCGCCCTGAAAAAGGTATTGCCAATGAGCTTTTCCGAACTGGGGCTTGATCCCCTCATCCTCAAATCCGTGCTGGATGCCGGCTACGAGAACGCCACCCCCGTGCAGCAGCAGGCGATCCCCGCCGCGCTGACCGGGCGCGACCTCCTGGTGTCGTCGCACACCGGCAGCGGCAAGACCGCGGCCTTCCTGCTGCCGTCGATCCAGCGCCTGCTGGCCGAACCCGCCGTCAAGAGCATGGGCCCGCGCGTGCTGGTGCTCACGCCGACGCGCGAACTCGCGCTGCAGGTGGAGAAATCCGCGATGAAATACGGTGCGGCGTTGCGTCGCTTCCGTACCGCCTGCCTGGTCGGCGGCGCTCCTTACGGTCTGCAGCTGAAGCGCCTGTCGGCCCCAGTCGACGTGGTGGTGGCGACCCCCGGCCGGCTCATCGACCATCTCGAGCGCGGCAAGATCGACTTTTCGCGCCTCGAGGTGCTGGTGCTCGACGAGGCCGACCGCATGCTCGACATGGGTTTCGTCGACGACATCAAGGCGATCGCCGCGCGCTGCCCGGCCGCGCGCCAGACGCTCTTGTTCTCCGCCACGCTCGACGGCGTGGTCGGCAACCTGGCGCGGGAGCTGACGAAGGACGCGCAGCGCATCGAGATCGCGGCCGCGCCCAAGGCGGAAGCCAAGATCGAACAGCGCCTGCTATACGCCGACAACATGGATCACAAGACGCGCCTGCTCGACGCGTTGCTGCGCGACGTCGACCTGACCCAGGCGATCGTGTTCGCCGCGACCAAGAAGAGCGCCGAGGAGATCTCGGATCGCCTGTCCGAGAGCGGTTTCGCCGCCGATTCGCTGCACGGCGACATGCAGCAGGGCCAGCGCAACCGCGCGCTGCAGCGCCTGCGCGACGGGCGCACCCGCGTGCTGGTGGCGACCGACGTCGCCGCGCGCGGCATCGACGTGGCGACGATCAGCCACGTCATCAATTTCGACCTGCCGCGCCAGGCCGAGGATTACGTCCACCGCATCGGCCGCACCGGCCGTGCGGGGCGCACCGGCATCGCGGTGAGCTTCGCCGGCATGCGCGAGGTCGGCTTGGTGAAGAACATCGAGCGCTACACCGGCAGCCGCATCGACGTGCACACGCTGCCGGGGCTGGAGCCGGCCCAGAAACCGGCCGCCGGGCGTCCCGCGGGCAACCGCCCGCGCGGCAACCCGGCCGGCGGGCGCGGCTTTGGCGACAAGCGTGCCTGGAACAGCGAGCCGCGCAGCTACGGCGACCGTCCGCCGCGCGGCGACAGCCGCGACAACCGTGACCGCGGCTATCGCAGCGATGCCCGCCCGGCACGCACCGATGCGCCGCGCGGCAACCGCTTCGAGCAGGCGGCGCGCACCCCCTCCGATGTGCCGCGCATGACCGGTGAACACGCGAGCGCAGTCGAAGTCAACGGCAACAGCGTCGAATACTGGGAAAAGCGCGAGCGCGAAGCCAAGGCCCGTGCCGCGGCGGCGCGCAACGCCAACGGCAACCGGGCGCGCCCGGCGCAGCCGCGCAGCTACGGCGGTGACAGCCGGCCGGGCGCCAGCCGCGGCGTGCGCGGGCGCTTCAAGGACTGACGAACGCCGCCGGTGCAGGGTGTGGCAAGGGGGTTTCACGTGAAACCCCCTTTTTTATGGCTTGGCGGGAAGGGCAGGGAAGCGCAGGCTGGCGACCATGGCCTCGAAATCCGGCAGGCCGCGCTGGAAATAGACGATGGCCGGCGCTTCGTAGAACAGCGTCAGCCGCCCGCGCGCGTCGACCAGGGCGACGACGACGCGCTCGATCGGCAGGCCGCGCGCGTTCTTGTAGCGTCCCTGCACGCGCACGGCCGGCCGGCCGTCGAGCAGCAACGGGCGCGTGGCGACGATTTCCAGATTGGCCGTGGCTTCCGCGCTTTTCCATTCGGCGACGACGAGCTCGGCCAGCTCGTGCGGTAGCAGGTCGGCGCGGGTCTCGCGCCGGGTGTAGGGCAGCTTGCGGCTGTGCGGCTGGCGCGCGACGGCAATATAGTTGAGCGCGGGACCGTCGCGGGTGAGGAAGATGTCGTTCGCCCCCGCGGTCTGCCGGACCCAGCCGAGCGGCAGCGCGATGCTGTAGTCGCCGGCACGGCTTTCGAGCCGGGTGGCGGGGTCGACGCGCGTCCAGGGCGCGCAGGCCGTCAGGCCGGCGAGGAGGCCGGCAACGACGAGGCGCCGCCGGGCGGTCATGACGCGGGCGTCCCGGAGCCGGCGTCGGGCCGGCAGGGGGGGTGGCAGGTCCGGTTGCGGCCGCCGCGCTTGGCCGCATACAGGGCGCGGTCGGCGTCGGCGAGCAGGGCGTCGAGCAGGAGCGCGGTGTCGCCTTTCTCGACATGGGCGGAGGAGGTGGCGACCCCGATGCTGGTGGTGATGCGCTGCCGGGTGTCGGAGATGCCGGCGATGGCCAGGCGCACCCGCTCGGCGGCGACGAGGCTTTCCGCCGCGTCGACACCGAGCAGCGCCATGACGAATTCCTCGCCCCCGTAGCGGGCGACGATGTCGTTTTCGCGCGCGGTGGCGAGCAGGGTTTCGCCGACCCGCTTCAGCACGAGATCACCCTCGGCGTGGCCGTAGCGGTCGTTGATCCGCTTGAAGTGGTCGAGATCGAGCATGAACAGGGCCACGCTCTCCTTGCGGCGGTGCGCGGTCTTGAGCATCTGCGCGGCGAGTTCGTGAAACGCGCGCCGGTTCAGAAGCCCGGTCAGGCTGTCGCGGCTGGCTTGTTCCCGGAGCGCCGCGTGCAGGCGCTGCAATTCCTCGGTCTGTTGCCTGAGCTTGTCGGCGGCGGCCTTGCGCTCGGTGATGTCGCGCACGACGCACAGGGTGTAACGCGCCGCGCCAAGCTCCATCGGGCTCAGCATGATGTCGACCGGCAGTTCGCTGCCGTCACGGCGCCGCACGGACAGTTCGAGCCCGCTGCCCATCTGGCGGCTGTGCGGCTCGGCATGGAAGCGGGTGCGATGCGCGGCATGGCGGGCGGCGAAGCGCGATGGCACCAGCAGCTCGACCGGCTGGCCGATCAGGGCCTCGCGACGGTAGCCGAAGAGTTTTTCGGCCTGGGCATTTGCCAGCGTGATACGGCCGGCCGCGTCGACCACCAGCAGGGCGTCGGGGGTGAACTCGAAAATGCGCCGGTAAATATCGTCGACGGTCGCGGGAATGTCCTGGGCCGCGGACGGAGGAAGGTGGGCGCGCGCGTTCATGGCTGTTCTTGTGGGCCGGTCGTTTTTTCATTATGGGTGGCCGCGCTCGGGGCGTCCATGAGACGAAGGTAATACTCGACGAAGCCGCGGTCGGCGGCGTCGGGCGCGAGCATCAGGTAGCGCCGCAGGGCACGGCGGGCGTCTTCTACCTGGCCGCGCTTGTAGTGCAGCAGGCCGAGCGCGCGGTAGGGCGGGGCGAACTGCGGCACGGCCTCGATGGCGAGCCTGAATTCGCGCTCGGCGGCGGCCTCGTCGCCGGGGTCGTTGCGCAAGCGGTACGCCTCCCCCAGATAGTAGGCCGCTTCCGGGGGATAGTCCCGGCGCCGCTCGGGGTTGGCGAGTACCAGGAGGATCTGCCTGGTGCGGAAGGCGGCCAGATCCGCCGCCAGCGCGGTGAGCCGCAGCGTGCCCGTGGCCGCAAGGAAGCGTTCCCGGCCGACCTCGCCGGTGTCGCCGTCGCGTACCAGGTCGCGGAAGCTGTCGATGCGCTCCTGC
The DNA here is from genome assembly GCA_046292745.1 of Thiobacillus sp. Classification (GTDB taxonomy): domain Bacteria; phylum Pseudomonadota; class Gammaproteobacteria; order Burkholderiales; family Thiobacillaceae; genus Thiobacillus. Next base: position 48,098 of record JBKBQH010000007.1, read on the forward strand.
AGCCGGGGATGGCTGGCGAAGAAAAAGGGCTCCCGGATGTCGGCGGCCCGGATCTCTTCCTGCAGATGCTCGAAAGTGCGGATGCTTTCGCGCGCCGCGTAGCCCGCCGCGATGAGGCGCTGGTGGCCGATGGCGTCGGCCTCGCGCTCGTGTTCGCGCGAATAGCCGAACATCGACGACAGCGCGATGAGATCCCCCACCAGCGGCACGCCAAGCATGGCGACGACCAGTGCGAAGGCGGCGGCATTCTTCACCCGCTCGGCCTGCTGCAGCGCGTGGCGATGGGTGAAATGCGCGCCCTCGTGGGCGAGCACGGTGGCGAGCTGGGCCTCGTTCTCGAAGCGGGCGATGAGCCCGGTGTTGACGTAGATGCTGCCATTGGGCAGGGCAAACGCGTTGAGGTGGGGCGCGTTGAGCGGACGCACCCTCAGGTGGCCGGTGAACTCGGGATAGAGCCGGTCCAGAATGCCCTGCAGATAGGCGGTGAGCGCGGGGTCGGGGTTGACCTTGCCGGCGCGCGCGAGCGCGTGGTCGAACTCGTCGGCTTCCTGCCACAGGTTGTTTTCACCCGGCGCCAGTTCGCGCAAGGCGTCCGCGCCGGCCCACGGCGGCACCGGCTGGGCGTGGGCCGGCGCGGCGAGCGCGAGGCTGAGTGCGGCTATGCCCAGGCGCCTCATTCCTGCCCCGGCCAGGTGCGGTAGAAATCGCGCATCAGGGCCTCCATGTCGTCGGCCTGCCGCGTATCGAGGCGGGCACTGGAATCGAAGCCCATCCATTGCACGTCGCCGCTCTCGAGATCGACGATGCCGGCGGTCATGAACGCCTGCCCCAGCGGCATGACGACGCCGAGCGCCAGCCCCGCGATGAAGGCGGCGCGACGGCCGGCCGAGGAAATGAAATCGGCGCCGAGCACGATGAGCGCGGCGTCGGCACCGGTTGCTTCGCGCAGGAAAGCGAGGCCGGGCCCCAGGGTGTAGTCGAATTCCTGCTGCTTGTGCGCCCAGGCGCCCTGGGTGCCGCGGCCAAAGTTGAATACCGACAGCGCGACGCGTTCGTAGAGGCCGATGTGGGCCTCGAGCCGTTCGCGCGCCTCGCCGGCCAGCGCCGGGGCCGGGATCACTTCGAACAGGCCGGATTCCCGGGCGAGGCGGATGGCGGCGGCGTTGACGTTGCCGCGCGCGACGCGCTCCCAGTCGGCCATGCGGGTCGGCACCCCGCCGGCCGACAATTCGTACACGAACACCTGTGGCGGCAGCAACACGACCTTGCGGGGACGCGCCTCCGGGTGTTGCGCAATGGCGGGATTGACTGCGCTCAGGGCGCCGAGCGCCGGGCTTGCCATTACACTAGCCGCTATCAGCACGGCCGCGAGCAAACGCCGCATCATGCAAGACTCCGATAAGAGCCCCCAGCCTAGGGAAAACCCCGCAGGCGGTCAAGCCCGTCCCTGGACGCGACGCTGGCTGGGCGAGCGCGGGCTGCGGCTGGCGACAGGGGCGGCGACGCTGGGGGCCTACGCCTCGCTCAAGGACGGCGGTTTTTCTGAACTAGAAGACATTATCCCGGCAGATGACAGCCTGTTGCTGGTTTTTCGTCGTGGTTGCTCCCTGTCCGACCGGCTCGCTTCGGCGTTGGCAGCCCCCGTGCCGGCGCTGGCCGACGCGACCGGCCGCCCGCATGCGCTGCGCGTCGAATACGGCGGCGCGGCGGGGCCGGACCTCGCCGCGCTGGCGGCGCGGGCCGGCCTGCATCCCGATGACTACATCAGCCGCCATGCCGCGATCGAACATCGGGTCGCCTTTCTCGGCTTCCAGCCGGGCTTCCCCTATCTTCGCGGCCTGCCGCCGGCGCTGCAGGCGCCGCGGCGGGCGACGCCGCGCGCCCGGGTGCCGGCCGGCAGCGTCGCGGTCGGCGGCGCCTACACCGGCATCTACCCGGCGGCGGGACCGGGCGGCTGGCACTTGATCGGTCGCACCGATGCGACGCTGTTCGACCCCTGGCGCGAACCGCCGTGCCTGCTCGCGCCCGGCGACCGGGTGCGCTTCGTGCCGGCATGATCGAGGTGCGGCAAGCCGGCGTGTGCGACCTGGTCATGGATCCGGGCCGGCCCGGTCATGGCGCGCAGGGGGTGCCGGCCGGCGGGGCGGCCGACCCGGCGGCGTTCGTCGCCGCCAACCGGCTGGTCGGCAACGATCCGGCGGCGGCGGGACTGGAAATCGTGCTGGCCGGCCCCGTGCTCGCGTTTCCGTCGGGGGCTGTCGTGGCGCTGACCGGCGCCCGCTTCGACGCCGTCCGCAGCAGTGGTACGCCGGTCGCCTGGAACGAAACCCTGATCCTGGCCGCCGGCGAAACCCTGAGGCTCGGCCGCGCGATCACTGGCGCGCGCTGCTGGCTCGCGGTACGTGGCGGGGTGGTGGTGGCGCCGGTGCTGGGCAGCCGCAGCACCTTTTTGCCGGGGGGCTGGGGCGGGCTGGCGGGCCGGGCACTGCGGGCCGGCGACCGCCTGCCGCTCGGGCCGGCGGCGGGCGAGATACGCTTGCTGCGGGGGCGGCCGGCGACGGCCGGGCCTGGGGCGCCGCTGCGCGTGACCGCGGGGCCGCAGATCGCCGGCTTCGACGACGCCGGTCTGCTCGCATTTTTCGGCGGAACGTTTCGGGTCGACCCGGCGTCAGACCGGCGCGGCCTGCGGCTTGCCGGCCCACGCGTGCGCCACGCCCAGCCCGAGCTGCCCTCGCAGGGCGTGCTGCCGGGCGCGATCCAGGTACCGCCCGACGGCCGGCCCATCGTCCTGGGCTGGGACGGGCCGGTGACCGGCGGCTACCCGGTGATCGCGACGGTGATCGGTGCCGACCTGCCGCGGCTGGCGCAGCTGCGGGTGGGCGATCCCGTGTGTTTCGCCAGCACCGACGTCGAGGCGGCGCGCGCGCTGGCGGCGCAAGAGGCATGGCACATCGAGGCATTGGGATGATCGAACTGAACGCCGACATCGGCGAAGGCTGCGACGACGCGGCGCTGCTGCCCTACGTGGCGCGGGTGTCGATCGCGTGCGGCGGGCATACGGGCGACGCCGCCAGCATGCGTGCCGCGCTCGAACTGGCGGCGGCGCAGGGTGTGGCGGCCGGCGCGCACCCGGGCTACCCGGACCGCGCCGGCTTCGGTCGCCGCGCCATGGCCGCGCGACCCGGAGAGATCATCGCCTGGGTGACGCAGCAGACCGAGGCCCTGGCCGAGGAAGCGGCCCGGCTGGGGCTGCGGCTGGCGCACGTCAAGCCGCACGGCGCCCTCTATAACGCTGCGGCAGTGGATGCGGAGGTGGCCGATGCGGTCGCGCAGGCGGTGGCGGCGCTCGATGCCAGCCTGGTGCTGGTGGGCCTGGCCGGCTCGCGGCTGGTCGTCGCCGGGCAGGCGGCCGGCCTTGCGGTGCTGAACGAGGGTTTTGCCGACCGCCGTTACGATGCCGCCGGCCGTCTGGTTTCACGTGAAACGCCCGGCGCCGTGCTGCACGACCCGGCCGCCGCGGCGGCCCAGGCGCGCCTGCTCGCCGCGGGCCGTCCGCTGCCGACCCTGCCTGCGGGCAGCGTCGCCCTGCGCGTCGACACGATCTGCCTCCATGGCGACACCCCCGGCGCAATAAACCTTGCCCGCGCCGTCCACGCCGCCCTCAATCCGGGATAATCCCGCCCCTGACTCCTGACTCCTGACGCCTGACCCCTGAAATGCCGCTTCTCACCTTCGACCGCCTCGAACTCGCCTACGGCCACCACCCGCTGCTCGATGGCGCCTCGCTGGTGATCGAGGCGGGCGAGCGCATCGGTCTCATCGGCCGCAACGGCGCCGGCAAGTCGAGCCTGCTGAAGATCATCGCGGGCGACAGCCAGCCGGATGCCGGCGAGGTGTGGCGCGCACCCGGCCTGCGCCTCGCCTGCGTGCCGCAGGAGCCGCAATTCGAACCCGGCCACAGCGTGTTCGAGGCGGTCGCGCAAGGGGTCGGTGCGGCGCAGGTGCTGCTGGCGCAGTACCACGCGGTGGCGCATGCGATGGCCGAGGGTGACGAGACGCTGTACGCCGACTTCGAGCGGCTCTCGCACGAACTCGAAGCGGCCGATGCCTGGCGCCTCAACAGCCGGGTCGAGGAGACGCTGCAGCGCCTGAACCTCGACGCCGATCTCGCGGTCGAGACGCTCTCCGGCGGCCTCAAGAAGCGGGTGGCGCTGGCGCGCGCGCTGGTCGCCGACCCCGAACTGCTGCTGCTCGACGAGCCGACCAACCACCTCGATTTTTCCGCCATCGAATGGCTGGAGACGCTGCTCAACGACTACCGCGGCGCGCTCGTGTTCATCACCCACGACCGGCGCTTCCTCGACAACGTCGCGAACCGCATCATCGAGCTCGATCGCGGATCGTTGCGCGAATATCAGGGCAATTTCACGGCATATCAAGTCAAGAAGGCCGAGCAGCTGGAAGTCGAGGCGGTACACAACCGCAAGTTCGACAAGTTCTGGCGACAGGAGGAGGCGTGGATCCGCAAGGGGGTCGAGGCGCGCCGCACCCGCAACGAGGGCCGCGTGCGGCGGCTGGAAGCCTTGCGCCGCAGCCGTGAGGCCCGCATCGCGCACCAGGGACAGGTCGGTTTCCAGCTCGACGCCGGCGAACGCTCGGGCAAGATCGTCGCCGAGCTCGACCACGTGAGCTATGGCTATGACGGTCGGACGCTTATCCGTGATTTTTCCACCACCATCCTGCGCGGCGACAAGCTCGGCCTCCTGGGCCCCAACGGCGCCGGCAAGACCACGCTGATCCGCCTCATCCTCGGCGAGCTCGAGCCGCAGGCGGGGCGGGTCAAGCGGGGCACCCGGCTCGAGGTGGCGTACTTCGACCAGTTCCGCAACCAGCTCGACGACGACGCGACCCTGGTCGACACCATCGCGCCGGGCTCGGACCATGTCGAGATCGGCGGGCAGAAGAAGCACGTCATCAGCTATCTCGAGGACTTCCTGTTCCCGGCCGAGCGGGCGCGCGCCAAAGTGTCGGCGCTCTCCGGCGGCGAGCGCAACCGATTGTTGCTGGCGCGCCTGTTCGCGCGACCGGCCAACCTGCTGGTGCTCGACGAACCGACCAACGACCTCGACATCGACACGCTCGAACTGCTGGAGCAGCTCCTGCAGGACTACGCCGGCACGGTCGTCATCGTCTCGCACGACCGCGCCTTTCTCGACAACGTCGTCACCCAGTCGATCGTGTTCGAAGGTGAGGGCCGGCTGACCGAGATCGTCGGCGGCTACGCCGACTGGCTGGCGTGGCGGCAGCGGCGCGTGGCCGGGGCGGTGAAGCCCGCGGCCAGGACGGCGACCGCGAAGCCCGCGCCGAAGACCGCCCCCAAATCGGGCCTGAGCTACAAGGAGGCGCGCGAGCTGGAAGCGCTGCCGGCGCGCATTGCCGCGCTCGAGGCGGAGCAGGCCGAGATCGCCGCGAAGCTGTCGGACCCCGCGTTGTACCAGGCCGACGCGCAGGCCGCCGCAGCGCTGCACGCCCGCGCCGAGGCCATCGAAGCCGAACTGCTCGACGCGCTGACGCGGTGGGAGGCGCTGGAAGCCCGGCAGGCGGCCGGCACCTGAGTCCGTGGATCGGTGGTTTCACGTGAAACCGGCCACGTGGAACCGGCCCGGCGCCCGGAGTAGAATGGCGGCCATCATGAATTACCCCGAATCCTTCGATGTCATCGTCGTCGGTGGCGGCCATGCCGGCACCGAGGCCGCGCTCGCGTCCGCCCGCATGGGCGTGAAGACGCTGCTCTTGACGCACAACATCGAGACGCTCGGCGCGATGTCGTGCAATCCGTCGATCGGCGGCATCGGCAAGGGGCATCTGGTCAAGGAGGTCGATGCGTTGGGCGGCGCGATGGCCATCGCCACCGACGAGGCCGGCATCCAGTTCCGCACGCTCAATTCGTCGAAGGGCCCCGCGGTGCGCGCCACCCGCGCGCAGGCCGACCGCGTGCTGTACAAGGCGGCGATCCGCCGGCGCCTGGAAAACCAGCCTAACCTCACGATCTTCCAGCAGGCGGTCGACGACCTCGTGCTCGACGGCGACCGCGTCGCCGGCGTGAAGACCCAGCTCGGCATCGTGTTTTCCGGCCGCGCGGTGGTGCTCACCGCCGGCACCTTCCTCGCAGGGCTCGTGCACGTCGGCCTGGAAAACTTCCAGGCCGGGCGCATGGGCGATCCGCCGGCGGTGTCGCTCGCCGCGAGGCTGCGTGAACTGAAGCTGCCTGCGGGGCGGCTGAAGACCGGCACCCCGCCGCGCATCGACGGCCGCAGCATCGATTTCAGCAAGACCCGGGTGCAGCCGGGTGATGATCCCGCGCCCGCTTTTTCCTTTATGGGCAGCGCGGCGATGCATCCCGAGCAGCGCCCGTGCTGGATCACCCACACCACCGAACGAACGCACGAGATCATCCGCGGCGGGCTCGACCGCTCGCCCATGTACACCGGCGTGATCGAAGGCGTCGGGCCGCGCTATTGCCCGTCGATCGAGGACAAGATCACCCGCTTCGCCGACAAGGCTTCGCATCAGATCTTCCTCGAGCCCGAGGGCCTGGCCACCCACGAGATCTACCCCAATGGCATCTCGACCTCGCTGCCCTTCGACGTGCAGCTCGCCATCGTGCGCTCGATCCCGGGCCTCGAACACGCGCACATCCTGCGCCCCGGTTACGCGATCGAATACGACTATTACGACCCGCGCGCCCTCAAGGCCTCGCTCGAGACCAAGTCGATCGAAGGGCTCTTCTTCGCCGGCCAGATCAACGGCACCACCGGCTACGAGGAGGCGGCCGCGCAAGGCCTGTTGGCCGGCATCAACGCGGGTCTCCAGGTGCAGGGCAAGGACGCCTGGCGTCCCGGCCGCCACGAAGCCTACCTGGGCGTGCTGGTCGACGATCTCATCACGCGCGGCGTCTCCGAGCCCTACCGCATGTTCACCAGCCGTGCCGAATACCGCCTGCAGTTGCGCGAGGACAACGCCGACATGCGGCTGACCGACATCGGCCGTCAGCTCGGCGTGGTCGACGACGCGCGCTGGGACAGCTTCTGCCGCAAGCGCGACGCGGTCGCGCGCGAAACCGAGCGCCTGAAGGCGACCTGGGTCAACCCGGCGATCCTGCCGGCCGCGGAGGCCACGCGCCTCATCGGCCAGCCGATCGACCACGAGTACAGCCTGTTCGAACTGCTGCGCCGGCCGACTCTCACCTACCCGCAGGTGCTGGGCTTGCCCGGCGGCGGCGCCGGGGTCGCGGACGCGAGCGTCGCCGAGCAGGTCGAGATCGCCGCCAAGTACCAGGGCTACATCGACCGTCAGAACGAGGAAGTCGAGAAGCACCGCGAACTGGAAAGCCTGCGCCTGCCGGCCGACCTCGACTACACCCGGTTGACGGCGCTGTCGATGGAAGTGCGCCAGCGCCTGCAGCAGGCGCGCCCCGAGACGCTCGGCCAGGCCGCGCGCCTGCAGGGCGTCACCCCGGCGGCGATTTCGGTGCTCTTGATCTACGCCAAGCGCGGCTTCAAGGCCGAACCGGAAAAACAGAGCGCATGACCGTCGAATCGCAACTTGCGGCGGGGGTCGCCGCCCTGGGGCTGACATTGCCCGACGGCGCCGGGCAGAAGCTCCTGGCTTACCTCGCGCTGCTCGACAAGTGGAACCGCGTCTACAACCTCACCGCGGTGCGCGACGTCGAACGCATGGTGAGCCACCACCTGCTCGATTCGCTGGCGGCGGTGCCTTTTTTTGGCAAGCCGGCGGGGGCGCTTTCACCCTCTCCCCAACCCTCCCCCCTCGAGGGGGAGGGGGCAAACGTTGCGCTGTGCGCGCCCGAACCGATTAACGTGCTGGATGTCGGCAGCGGCGGCGGCCTGCCGGGCATCCCGCTGGCGATCGCGCGACCCGAGCTGCAGGTGACGCTGATCGACAGCATCGCCAAGAAGACGGCGTTCCTGCTGCAGGCGAAAGCCGAGCTGGGGCTGGAGAATCTCAATGTGATGACCGGCCGGGTCGAGGATTTCCACCCGCAAAGCCGTTTCGACGAAATCACCTCGCGGGCGTTTTCCGACCTCAAGGAATTCGTCACCCTGACCCGCCACCTGCTGAAACCGCACGGCCGCTGGCTGGCGATGAAGGGCTTGTATCCGCACGAAGAGATCGCCGTGCTGCCATCTGGCGTGAAAGTGGGCGCTGACTATGCGCTCTCCGTGCCGGGGCTGGACGCCACCCGCCATCTGATTGTTCTGGAGCCTGTTGCATGAGAATCCTGGCCATTGCCAATCAAAAGGGCGGCGTCGGCAAGACGACGACGGCGGTGAACCTCGCGGCCAGTCTCGCCGCGCTCGGCCAGCGCGTGCTGCTCGTCGATCTCGACCCGCAGGGCAACGCGACCATGGGCGCCGGCATCGAGAAGCGCAGCGCGCTGCCGACCGTGTACCAGATCCTGCTCGAGCAGGTGACGCTGCGCGAGGCCACGATGCGCTCGCAGCCGGGGCATTTCGACGTGATTCCCGCGAATCGCGAGCTGGCGGGCGCCGAGATCGATCTGGTCAACCTCGCGCATCGCGACCTGCGCCTGAAGCAGGCGCTGGCGAAGGAAGCGGACGGCTACGACTTCGTCCTGCTCGACTGCCCGCCGACGCTGAACCTGCTCACGGTGAACGCCTTCGCCGCCGCCGAGGCGGTGCTGATCCCGATGCAGTGCGAGTACTACGCGCTCGAGGGACTCACCGATCTGGTCGCCACGATCAAGAAGGTCAAGCAGCGCCTCAACCCCGACATCCGCATCGAAGGCCTCTTGCGCGTGATGTTCGACCCGCGCAGCACGCTCGCGCAGCAAGTGTCCGACCAGATCAAGCGCCACTTCGGCGACAAGGTCTACGACACCGTGATCCCGCGCAACGTGCGGCTCGCCGAGGCGCCCAGCCACGGGCTGCCGGTGCTCGCCTACGACCCGCATTGCAAGGGCACCAAAGCCTACATGGAACTGGCCGAGGAGACGCTCAGGCGCGCCGGCCTCACAGCGAAGGAGACGACACATGGCGAGGCCTAAGGGACTCGGGCGCGGACTCGACGCGCTCCTGGGCGGCGAGGACAGCGCCGCGCCGCCGCAGGGCGATCTGCGCATGATGAACGTGGCGCACCTGGCGCCCGGCAAATACCAGCCGCGCACCCAGATGGACAGCGAGTCGCTGCAGGAGCTCGCCGACTCGATCCGCGCGCAGGGCCTGATGCAGCCCATCCTCGCGCGCGAGGTCGCCGGCGGCTACGAGATCATCGCCGGCGAACGCCGCTGGCGCGCCGCCCAGCTCGCGGGTCTGGCCGAAGTGCCGGTGCTGGTGCGCGACGTCGCCGACGACGCGGTCGCGGCGATGGCGCTGATCGAAAACATCCAGCGCGAGGACTTGAACGCCATCGACGAGGCGCACGGCCTGCAGCGCCTGATCCAGGACTTCGGCATGACCCACGACGCCGTCGCGCAGGCGGTCGGCAAGTCGCGCGCGGCGGTGTCCAATCTCTTGCGGCTCTTGAACCTGTCGCGCCCGGTGCAGGACATGCTCGTCGCCGGGCTGATCGAAATGGGCCACGCGCGCGCGCTCTTGCCACTCAATGCGGCGCAGCAGGGCGAACTCGCGCACGAGATCGAAACGCGCGGCCTCTCCGTGCGCGAGGTCGAGCGCCGTGTCGCGCGCCTGAAGGCGGCACCGGCGGCGAAACCGGCCAAGCCGCCGTCGCGCGACCTGTTGCGTCTGGAAGAGGCGCTGTCCGATGCGCTCGGCATGACGGCGCACGTGCAGACGACGAAAAAAGGCGGCGGCAAGCTGACGCTGGCCTTCGGCAGCGCCGACGAACTCGACGGCCTGCTCGCGCGCCTCGGCATCCGGCTGTGAAGCCGTGCCCGGTACTATTTCACTATGTTCTGATATTCGCTATCAAGCGTCTTGATGTTTGCATAGATACGGCTAATTCAAGTATCATCGCGGGCTAATGTTTACCGGCGCCCCCCGTATCGGTGTTTCACGGATTCGGCGGGTAGCGCTGGCGCAGGCGGTGCTGGCGCCCCTGGTGGCGCTGGTCGGCGGCGGTTTCGCCGGTCCGCACGCGGGCGTGGCCGCGCTCTATGGCGGCCTGACCGCCCTGGCCGTCACGGCCGTGCTGGTGTGGCGGGAGCGCCAGGCGATGCGCCATCCCGAGTGGGATGCGCAGCGCCTGCTGAAGCAGTTCATCCGCACCGGCATCGAGCGTCTTGTCGTGTTGGCCGTGCTGCTCGTGGGGGGTCTCGGGGTGTTGCGGCTGACGCCGCTGCCGATGCTGCTCGGCCTGGTGCTGGCGCAGCTGGCCTGGCTGGCGGCCGCGACGGGTCGTCACACGAATTGAATGGCGCTGCAGGCCGGGCGGCCTGCACGAGGTAGGTTTTGAATGGGGGCGCGCGACGCGTCCATCCAAAACCCACTTATTGAAGTTGATCACTATGGCTTCGGAATACGCAAGCTCCGGCGAGTACATCAAGCATCACCTGCAAAACCTCACCTACGGCCAGTTGCCGGAAGGCACGGTGCGGCATGACGGCACCGTGCTCGCCGAGCCGACCTGGACCTTTGCCCACGGCGCCGACGAAGTCCAGGCGATGGGCTTCTGGTCGATCAACGTCGACAGCATGCTGTTCTCGATCGGTCTCGGCCTGGTCTTTCTGTTCCTTTTTCGCATGGCGGCCAAGAAGGCCACCACCGGCGTGCCGGGCGGCCTGCAGAACTTCGTCGAATGGGTGATCGAGTTCATCGACAACTCGGTGCGCGGTTCCTTCACGCATCGCAACGCCCTGGTTGCGCCGCTCGCGCTGACGGTGTTCATGTGGGTCTTCCTGATGAACCTCATGGACCTGCTGCCGGTCGACTGGCTGCCCTACGCGGCGGCCGCATCGGGCATCCCCTACCTGAAGATCGTGCCGTCGACCGATCCCAACGTCACCTTCGGCCTGTCGCTGTCGATCTTCTTCCTGGTGCTGTTCTACAGCGTGAAGATGAAGGGCCCCGGCGGCTTTTTCGCCGAACTCGCCTTCCAGCCCTTTCCCAAGTGGCTGTTCCCGGTCAACCTGCTGCTCGAGGGCGTGGGCCTGATCGCGAAACCGATTTCGCTCGCCCTGCGTCTGTTCGGCAACATGTACGCCGGCGAAATGATCTTCATCCTGATCGCGCTGATGTTCGGCGGCGGCTGGCTCCTGGCCGCGTTCGGCGGGGTGCTGCAGTGGGCGTGGGCGGTCTTCCACATCCTCATCATCACGCTGCAGGCCTTCATCTTCATGACGCTGACCATCGTGTATCTGGACATGGCGCACGCCGAGCATCACTGATTTCGCTGTATCGATTCTGGTTTCTTGTTTTCAACTTTGACTTTTGATTAGGAGCAACAAATGGAAATGACTCAAGCCGTGCTGTACATCGCTGGTGCCCTGATGATGGGCCTGGGCGCGCTCGGTGCCGCCGTGGGTATCGGCATCCTCGGCGGCCGCTTCCTCGAGGGCGCTGCCCGCCAGCCCGAACTGATCCCGATGCTGCGCACCCAGTTCTTCATCGTGATGGGTCTGGTCGACGCCGTGCCGATGATCGCCGTCGGTCTGGCCATGTACGTTCTGTTCGCCGTTGCCGGCTGATTCGCGGGTTGATTCGGAACCTTATTAACCCCGTCATTTAAAGGTGCGGATATGAATTTCAACGCAACTTTGATCGGCCAGTCCATCACGTTCATCTTCTTCGTGTGGTTCTGCATGAAGTTCGTGTGGCCGCCGATCATGAACGCGCTCGAGACGCGCAAGAAGCAGATCGCCGATGGCCTCGCCGCGGGCGATCGCGGCCGCCACGAGCTGGAGCTGGCCGCCAAGAAGGCTGCCGACAACCTGCGCGACGCCAAGGCGCAGGCGGCCGAGGTGATCGCCCTGGCCGAAAAGCGTGCCGCGCAGATCGTCGAGGAAGCCAAGGACGCCGCCCGCCAGGAAGGCGAGCGCCAGCTGGCCGCCGCGCAGGCCAGCATCGAGCAGGAAGCCAACCGTGCGCGCGAGAGCCTGCGCGAACAGGTCGCGGCGCTGGCCGTCGCCGGCGCGGAAAAGATCCTGCGCCGCGAAGTCGACGCGCGAACCCATGCTGACCTCCTCGCCCAGCTGAAAGCCGAGCTGTAACCATGAGCGAACTGTCTACCCTGGCACGTCCCTACGCCGAAGCGGTGTTCCGCCTCGCGCAAGCCGATAACGACCTGGCGGGCTGGTCGCAGCGCATCGCCACGCTGGCGATGATCGTGTCCGACCCCCAGGTCGCTGCGCTGATCGCCGACCCGGCCGTGCCTGCCGAGCGCGTGGCCGCCCTGGTCATCGAGGTGGCGGGCGGCGAGCTCGGCGAGCGCGGCGCCAATCTCGTCAAGGTGCTGGCCGAGAACGACCGCCTCACGCTGCTGCCGGAAATCCGTACCCAGTTCGAAGCACTGAAGGCCGACGCCGAAGGCACGCTCGAGGCGACGATCACCAGCGCGCAGCCGCTGACGCAGGCACAGATCGATGATCTCGTCGCCGGCCTCAAGGCGAAGTTCAACCGCGACGTGCACGTGCAGACCGCGGTCGACCCCGAGCTGATCGGCGGCGCCGTGATCGCGATCGGCGACCAGGTGATAGACGGCTCGGTGAAAGGGCGTCTGCAGAAGATGGCCTTCAGCCTGCAGGGCTAACCCAACAGATATTTATCGGAACCGCACGGTTCGGAGAACAGACATGCAATTGAATCCAAGCGAAATCAGCGAACTGATTAAAGCCAAGATCGAGAACTTCGGTGCCTCGAGCGAGCTGCGCACCCAGGGCACGATCGTGTCCGTCACCGACGGCATCGTTCGCATTCACGGTTTGTCCGACGTGATGTCGGGTGAAATGATCGAAATGCCGGGCAACACCTTCGGCGTGGCGTTGAACCTCGAGCGCGACTCCGTCGGCGCCGTGGTGCTGGGCGACTACGAGCACATCAAGGAAGGCGATCTTGCCAAGTGCACCGGCCGCATCCTCGAAGTGCCGGTCGGGCGTGGCCTGCTGGGCCGCGTGGTGAACTCGCTGGGCCAGCCGATCGACGGCAAGGGCCCGGTCAGCGCCGACACCACCATGCCGATCGAGCGCATCGCGCCGGGCGTCATCGAGCGCAAGTCGGTCGACCAGCCGGTGCAGACCGGCCTGAAGTCGATCGACGCCATGGTCCCCGTCGGCCGCGGCCAGCGCGAGCTGATCATCGGCGACCGCCAGACCGGCAAGACCGCGGTTGCGATCGACGCCATCATCAACCAGAAGGGCACCGGCGTGAAGTGCATCTACGTCGCCGTCGGCCAGAAGGCGTCGTCCGTCGCCAACGTCGTGCGCAAGCTCGAAGAGCACGGCGCGATGGAACACACCATCGTCGTCGCCGCGACCGCGTCCGACGCCGCCGCGATGCAGTACATCGCCCCGTACGCCGGCTGCACCATGGGCGAGTTCTTCCGCGACAACGGCGAAGACGCGCTGATCGTGTACGACGACCTCACCAAGCAGGCCTGGGCCTATCGCCAGGTGTCGCTGCTGCTGCGCCGTCCGCCGGGCCGCGAAGCCTATCCGGGCGACGTGTTCTACCTGCACTCGCGCCTGCTCGAGCGTGCCGCGCGCGTCAACGCCGACTACGTCGAGAAGTACACCAAGGGCGCGGTCAAGGGCAAGACCGGTTCGCTGACCGCGCTGCCGATCATCGAAACCCAGGCCGGCGACGTGTCCGCCTTCGTGCCGACCAACGTGATTTCGATCACCGACGGCCAGATCTTCCTCGAGACCGACCTCTTCAACGCCGGCATCCGTCCTGCGATCAACGCCGGCCTGTCGGTGTCGCGCGTCGGCGGCGCCGCGCAGACCAAGGTCATCAAGAAGCTCGGCGGCGGCGTCCGTCTGGCGCTGGCGCAGTACCGCGAACTCGCGGCCTTCGCCCAGTTCGCCTCCGACCTCGACGAGGCCACCCGCAAGCAGCTCGAACGTGGCCGCCGCGTCACCGAACTGATGAAGCAGGCGCAATACTCGCCGATGTCGGTGTCGCAGATGGCGCTGACACTGTTCGCCGTCAACAAGGGCTACATGGACGATGTCGAAGTGAACAAGATCCTGGCCTTCGAAGCCGCGCTGCAGGCGTTCATGAAGTCGAAGTACGCCAGCGTCATGGACAGCATCGAGACCAGCGGCAACCTGGACGACGCGACCGAAAAGACGCTCACCGCCGCCTGCGACGAGTTCAAGAAAACCGGCGTCTACTGATAGACCGTTGAGTGGAAGCGCCCGTTTTTAACTAGGAGCAGGCATGGCAGCCGGAAAAGAGATACGGACCAAGATCAAGAGCGTGGAAAACACGCGCAAGATCACCAAGGCCATGGAAATGGTCGCGGCGTCCAAGATGCGCCGTGCGCAGGACCGCATGAAGGCCGCGCGCCCGTACGCCGAGAAGATCGCCCGCGTGGCGACGCACCTGGCGTATGCGCATACCGAGTACAAGCATCCCTTCGTGATCGCGCGCGACCAGGTCAAGCGCGTCGGCCTCATCGTCGTCACCTCCGACAAGGGCCTGTGTGGCGGACTCAACACCAACGCCCTGCGCATGGTGGTGAACCAGATGAAGCAGTGGGAAGCCGCCGGCGTCGGCATCGACGTCACCGCGATCGGCAACAAGGGCCTGGGTTTCATGCAGCGCCTGGGTGCCAACGTCGTGTCGCAACTGACCGCGATCGGTGACACGCCGCACATGGACAAGCTGATCGGCCCGGTGAAGATCATGCTGGATGCCTACCTCGAAGGCCGCATCGACGCCCTCTACATCGTCTACAACCGCTTCATCAACACCATGAAGCAGGAGCCGACGCTGACCAAGCTGTTGCCGTTGTCGCAGATGGAAAGCGAGGAAGAGGCGAGCCTGAAGACGCACTGGGACTATATCTACGAACCCGATGCCAAGCCGGTGGTCGACGCCATGTTGATGCGCTACATCGAGTCGCTGGTGTACCAGGCCGTCGCCGAGAACATCGCCTGCGAGCAGTCGGCGCGCATGGTCGCGATGAAGGCCGCGTCGGACAACGCCAAGAACGTGATCGGCGAACTCAAGCTGATCTACAACAAGACCCGTCAGGCCGCGATCACCAAGGAGCTGTCGGAGATCGTCGCCGGCGCCGCTGCGGTTTGAGCGCTTACAGAATTCAATCGATTAGGAAATCAACATGAGCAACGGAAAAATTGTTCAGATCATCGGCGCGGTGGTGGACGTGGAATTTCCGCGCAACGCCATGCCCAAGGTCATGGAAGCGCTGAAGATGCAGTCCCCCGAGCTGACCTTCGAAGTCCAGCAGCAGCTGGGCGACGGCGTCGTGCGCACCATCGCGATGGGCTCGACCGACGGCCTGCGCCGCGGCATGGACGTACTCGCCACCGGCAACCCCATCATGGTGCCGGTCGGCCAGAAGACGCTGGGCCGCATCATGAACGTGCTCGGCGAGCCGGTCGACGAAGCCGGCCCGATCGGCGCGGAGATCACCATGCCGATCCACCGCAAGGCCCCGGCTTACGCCGACCAGGCCGCGACGGTCGAAATCCTGGAAACCGGCATCAAGGTCATCGACCTCATCATGCCGATCGCCAAGGGCGGCAAGGTCGGCCTGTTCGGCGGCGCCGGCGTGGGCAAGACGGTGACGCTGATGGAACTGATCCGCAACATCGCCGTGCAGCACTCCGGCTTCTCGGTGTTCGCCGGCGTCGGTGAGCGCACCCGCGAAGGCAACGACTTCTATCACGAGATGAAGGAAGGCGGCGTGCTCGACAAGGTCGCGCTGGTCTACGGCCAGATGAACGAACCGCCCGGCAACCGCCTGCGCGTCGCGCTCACGGGCCTTACCATGGCCGAATACTTCCGCGACGAAGGCCGTGACGTGCTGCTGTTCGTCGACAACATCTACCGCTACACGCTCGCCGGCACCGAAGTGTCGGCGCTTTTGGGCCGCATGCCGTCCGCCGTGGGCTACCAGCCGACGCTCGCCGAGGAAATGGGCCGCCTGCAGGAGCGCATCACCTCGACCAAGACCGGTTCGATCACCTCGTTCCAGGCCGTGTACGTGCCCGCGGACGACCTCACCGACCCGTCGCCCGCGACCACCTTCGCCCACCTCGACGCCACCCTGGTGCTGTCGCGTCAGGTTGCCGAACTCGGCATCTACCCCGCGGTGGACCCGCTCGACTCGACCTCGCGGATCCTCGACCCGCAGGTCGTCGGCGACGAGCACTACACCGTCGCCCGCAAGGTGCAGGGCACGCTGCAGAAGTACAAGGAACTGCGCGACATCATCGCGATCCTGGGCATGGACGAACTGTCGCCCGAAGACAAGCTGGCCGTGTCGCGCGCCCGCAAGCTGCAGCGCTTCCTGTCGCAGCCCTTCTTCGTTGCCGAAGTCTTCACCGGCGCGCCCGGCAAGTACGTCTCGCTGAAGGACACCATCGCCGGTTTCAAGGCGATCGTCGAAGGCGAATACGACCACCTGCCGGAGCAGGCCTTCTACATGGTCGGCTCGATCGAGGAAGCCGTCGAGAAGGCGAAGACGATTCAGTAATGCTTCAGGGGCGCCAGGCGGCAGGGATTGGGGATGACGAGCGCTGCGCGCGCCTTGTCCCCGGCCCCGGATCCTAGCCCCCAAACACGAGGTTACAAAATGGCCATGACCCTCCACGTCGATATCGTCAGCGCTGAAGAATCACTCTACTCCGGCACCGCCGAAGTGGTGATCGCCCCCGGCGAGCGCGGCGAACTCGGCATCTATCCGCGTCACACGCCGCTGTTGACGACGCTCAAGCCAGGCTCGGTGCGCATCAAGGTGCCGAACCAGGCAGAAGAAGAGCTGGTGTACGTGTCCGGCGGCATCCTCGAAGTGCAGCCGCACGTCGTCACCATCCTGTCCGACTCCGCGATCCGCGGCGCCGACCTCGACGAAGCCAAGGCGCTTGCCGCCAAACAGGCCGCCGAGGAAGCGATGCGAAACAAGATCGCGGCGATCGACTATGCGCAGGCGCAGGCGGAGCTGGCAGAGGCGGTGGCACAACTGGCCGCGATCAAGAAACTGCGCAAGCAGCCCTGATATATTGTCGCAAGATCAAACAAACGGGGCGACCATATGGTCGCCCCGTTTGTTTGGGGCAATGTTTGGGTGAACGTATAGCCAGGGCGAATCCCGTTTACACAAAATATCGGACAGACCTCGTACAGCCAGCCCCACCAGGTAGAGACGTGCGTGAGCAGCTTGCCATAGCGCCCATCCCCAGGCCGCTCCCCCAAAAGGCAACCCACCCGGTTGCTTTTTTTCATCTGGCGGGCAGAGCGCTGGCCTTATACTTGCTGCGCGAATTGCCTGGCCCACGACCCACCAGACCCCTCCACGCATGACAGCCAAACTCGACATCGTCATTCTCGCCGCAGGCAAGGGCACGCGGATGCGGTCCGACCTGCCCAAGGTACTGCACAAGCTGGCCGGCAAGCCGCTGCTCGGGCACGTGGTCGACACCGCCCACGCGCTCGGCGCGGCGCAGGTCTGCGTCGTCTACGGCTTCGGTGGCGGGGCCGTGCCGCAGGCGCTCGCCGACGACAAGCTGACGTTCGTGTTGCAGGCTGAACAGCACGGCACCGGCCATGCGGTGCGGCAGGCGCTGCCGCGGCTGGGCGACGACACGGTCACGCTGGTGCTCTATGGCGACGTGCCGCTGACCCGCGCGGCAACGCTGCAGCCGCTGGTCGACGCCGCGCGCGGCGGCAAGCTGGGCTTGCTCACGGTCAATCTCGCCGACCCCGACGGTTACGGCCGCATCGTTCGCGAGCACGGCCAGGTGGTGCGCATCGTCGAACACAAGGACGCGAGCCCGGCTGAACGGGCGATCACCGAGGTCAATACCGGCATCCTCGCCGTGGCGACGCGGCATCTCAAGCGCTGGATCGGCGAACTGAAGAACGACAACGCGCAGGGAGAGTACTACCTCACCGACATCATCGCCCTGGCCGTGCGCGACGGGGTCGACATCGAGGCGCATCAGCCCGCCCACGCGTGGGAGGTGCTCGGCGTCAACAGCAAGGCGCAGCTCGCCGAGCTCGAGCGCATCCACCAGCGCGAGATCGCGCGCGGCCTGCTCGACGCCGGCGTCACCCTCCTGGACCCCGCGCGGCTCGACGTGCGCGGCCGTCTCGTGTGCGGGCGCGATGTCACCATCGACATCGGCTGCCTGTTCGAAGGCCACGTCGAACTGGGCGATGGCGTCGAAGTGGGCGCTCACTGCGTGCTGCGCAACGTCAAGGTTGCGGCGGGTACCCGCATCGACGCCTTCACCCACGTCGATGATGCCGTGATCGGCGAAGCCAACCGGATCGGCCCCTTTTCGCGCATCCGCCCGGGGACTAGGCTTGCGCGCGACGTGCACGTCGGCAACTTCGTCGAAATCAAGAACAGCCAGGTCGACGAGGGCTCCAAAATCAATCATCTGTCCTATATCGGCGACACGAGCATGGGCAAACGGGTGAACATCGGCGCCGGCACCATCACCTGCAACTACGACGGCGCCAACAAGCACCGCACGCTGATCGAGGACGACGCCTTCGTCGGCTCGGACACCCAGCTCGTCGCGCCCGTCACCGTCGGCAAGGGGGCCACATTGGGCGCGGGCACCACGCTCACCCGCGACGCCCCCCCCGGTGAATTGACGCTGTCGCGGGCGAAACAGGTTACCGTCCCCGGCTGGAAGCGGCCGGTCAAACCCAAGAAGGAAAGCTGATATGTGCGGTATCGTCGGTGCAGTGGCACAGCGCAACGTCGTCCCCATCCTGCTCGAAGGCCTGCGCCGCCTCGAATACCGCGGCTACGACTCGGCGGGGCTGGTCGTCATCGACGGCGGCTTGCACCGGGTGCGCAGCGTCGGCCGCGTCGCCTCGCTCGCCGAAGATTGCACGAAGCAGCAGGTGCACGGCCACCTCGGCATCGCCCACACCCGCTGGGCGACGCACGGCGCGCCCAGCGAGGCCAACGCGCACCCGCATGTCAGCCATGGCCTTGCCGTGGTGCACAACGGCATCATCGAAAACCACGAGGCGCTGCGCGCGCAACTGCAAGCCGACGGCTTCGTGTTCAGCTCGGAAACCGACACCGAAGTGATCGCTCACCTCATCGAGCGACATTACCGCCAGAGCCGCGATCTGCTCGCCGCCACCCGCGACGCCGTGGCGCAACTCGAAGGCGCCTACGCCATCGGCGTGGTGAGCGAGGATGCCCCCAACCGCCTCGTCTGCGCGCGCCGGGGCAGCCCCTTGCTGATCGGGCTGGGCATCGAGGAAAACTTCATCGCGTCCGACGTGTCCGCCCTGCTGCCGGTGACCCAGCGCGTGATGTATCTGGAAGAGGGCGACGTCGCCGACATCGGCCTCCTGGGCGTGACGGTGTTCGACGCGACAGGCCGCAAGGCCGACCGCAGCGTGCACGTGTCGGAGCTCTCCGCCGACATGGCCGAACTCGGCAGCTATCGCCACTTCATGCAGAAGGAAATCCACGAGCAGCCGCGCGCGCTCGGCGATACCCTGCTCACCGCCGTGGCGCAGGATCGCGTGCAGCCCGAATGGTTCGGCTTTGATGCCGCCGAGGTGCTCGGCCAGGTGAAGGCGGTGACCTTCCTCGCCTGCGGCACCAGCTACCATGCGGCGAAAGTCGCGACCTACTGGCTGGAGGAGATCGCCGGCATTCCGGCGCGCGCCGAAATCGCCAGCGAGTATCGCTACCGCACCAGCGTGCCCAACCCCGATGCGCTCATCGTCACCATTTCGCAATCGGGCGAGACCGCCGATACGCTCGCCGCGCTCAATCACGCCAAGGCGCTGGGACAGGCCAAGACCCTGACGATCTGCAACGTCCCGGAGTCGGCGTTGACGCGCGCCTCGCGGCTGAAATTCCTGACCCGCGCCGGCCCCGAAATCGGCGTCGCCTCGACCAAGGCGTTCACCACCCAGCTCGCCGGGCTGTTCCTCCTGACCCTGGTGCTGGCCAAGCTGCGCGGGCGGCTCACGCCAGAACAGGAGGCCGCCTATCTGGCCGACCTGCGCAGCCTGCCCGGCAAGGTGCAACAGGTGCTCGCACTCGAACCCGAGGTCGAGGCGTGGTCGCAGCGCTTCGCCAACAAGCATCACGCGCTTTTTCTCGGCCGCGGCGTGCATTACCCGATCGCCCTTGAAGGGGCACTGAAACTGAAGGAGATTTCCTACATCCACGCCGAGGCCTACCCCGCGGGCGAACTCAAGCACGGTCCGCTGGCGCTGGTCGACGAGGACATGCCGGTCGTCACCATCGCGCCCAACGACCAGCTGATCGAAAAACTCAAGTCGAACCTGCAGGAAGTGCGCGCGCGCGGCGGCGAGCTCTACGTCTTCGCCGACGGCGACGTGCACATCGAGGCGTCCGAGTTCGTCCACGTCATCAAGCTGCCCGGCGGCGCCAACGGCGCGCTCTCGCCCATCCTCCACACCGTGCCTCTGCAGCTCTTGTCGTATCACGCCGCGCTGCAGAAGGGCACCGATGTGGACAAGCCGCGGAATCTGGCGAAGTCGGTGACGGTGGAATAGGCGGCGCGGGACATTTCCATGACAAAGCGCGGCCGAAACCGCGCTTTTTCATGGAGCCCGGGCCGGCTCAATGCCGCTTCTGGTCTTCCTTCAGTGCCAGTGTCGCGACCTGCACGCGGTTCCTCAGGCCCAGTTTTTCCATGATGTTGCGCAGGTGGTTGCGCACGGTGTTTTCCGACAGCGTCATCTGGTAGGCAATGGCCTTGTTGGACAGCCCTTCCTTGACGTGATTGACGATTTCCATCTCGCGCGCGGTCAGCGCCGACAGCGCGCTGTTGCTGAGCTCGCCGCGCGCCATCTTCTGCATGATGTTGAGCGGGAAGCTGCTCTGGCCGTCGCACACGCTGCGGATCGCGGCGAGCACCTGCTCGGGGTCGCTCGACTTGATGACGTAGCCGTCGACGCCGGACGAGATCGCCTCGGAGATCTCCTCGTCGGAATCGGCGATGGTGAGCATGATGACCTTGATGCCGAGGTCGCGCAGCTCGGACACGAGGTCGAGGCCGTCGGCGTCGGGCAGCGACCGGTCGAGCAGGGCGGCGTCGGCCTTGTTGCCGGCGGCGAGCCAGGCGCGCAGTTCGGCGGCGTTGGCCATCTGCGCGATGAGCTGGAGGCCGGGTTCCTGCTGGATGTAGCCGGCCACGCCCATGCGCAGCAATGGGTGGTCGTCGATGAGAATGATACTGAGAGGGGGGGCCATGTCTGCTCCGCGGAAGGCTTGTAGTTTTTGGAATATAAAACGATATCAAATCGGCAGGTTGCGCGGTTTGCGCGGCGCGTCCCGGAACAATGCATCATAAACCGGAACGGGCAGCCATTTCAGCAGGCGGGCCACCCCGGCCATCTGCCAGGGTATGACCGTGTAGGCGCGGCGGCGTTCGATACAGCGCGCGGTCTTGATAGCGGCTGCCTGGGCGGATAGCTTGAACGGCATGGCGTAGGGATTGACCCGGGTCATCGGCGTGTCGATGTAGCCCGGTGCGACCGTCACCACCGCGATGCCGCGCGGCTGCAGCTCCAGCCGCAGCGATTCCAGGTAGACCGTGGCGGCAGCCTTCGACGCCGAGTAGGCCCCGCCGCCCGCCAGGCCGCGCACGCCGGCGACGCTGGAAATCCCGCACAGCACACCGCCAGCCTGCATGGCGGCGAGGAAGGGATGGAAGGTGTGCACCAGTCCCAGCACGTTGGCGTCCATCACGGCGCGGAACACCGGCAGATCGGCAGCCTCGCCGGTGAGCGTGCCGACGCTGATGCCGGCCGCGGCGATCACGATGTCGGGCGCGCCGGCGTCGGCGAGAAAGGCCGCGCCCGCCGCCTGCATGGCCGCGGCGTCGCGCACGTCGGCGACGTAGCAGCGGGCGTCAAGGCCCGCGGCGACGGTTTCGAGGGCATCGGCGCGGCGGCCGACGAGGCCGAGCTGCGCACCCTGTGCGCCATAGTGGCGGGCCAGCGCGGCGCCGAGTCCTGAGCTCGCGCCGGTGATGAAGACCTTGGGCGGGGCGGTCGGCAACGGACCTACTTCGCCGGCTTTTTCGCGCCGCGTTCGGCGCGCGCCTTGACGATGAGCTGGTCGAGCACCTCGAACAGGCGTTGCTGGCTGCCGGTCATCGACACCGACGTGGTGTACTTGCCGTCGATGATGAAGGCGGGCACGCCGTTGATGGCGTAGGCGGCGGCGAGTTGCGCGCCCTGTGTCGCCTTCGACTGGGTCGAGAACGAGTTGTAAATTCCCTCGAACCGCTTGCGGTCGACGCCCTGCTTGGCGATCCAGTCGCCAAGCACCTTGGGATCGTTGAGGTTGAGGTTTTCCACGTGGTAGGCGTCGAACACCTTGTCGTGCAGGCGCGCCAGCAGGCCCATTTGTTCGAGCGTGTAGTAGAGCTTGGCGCCTGGCAGCCAGTCGGGACGGAATACCGCCGGCACGCGCCGCACCTGGGCGTCGGCCGGCAGCGTCTTGAGCCAGGCGTTGAGCGCGGGCTCGAGCTGGAAGCAGTGCGGGCAGCGATACCAGAAGAATTCGAGCACCTCGATCTTGTTGCCGGTGGCGACCGGTTGCGGCTTCACCCGCGCATAGTCATGGCCTTCGAAGGCCTCGGGGCCGGCAGCACTGACAGACAGGGAAAGCACGGTGGCGGCGACGAGCGCCAGGACACGGGTGAACATCAGGATGTCTCCTAGTGGGTGGGCGTTTCTCTGACCAGGGTGGCGGGCAGTTTGTTCTGCGCGAGCAGGCTGCGGGTGCGTTCAACGTCGCTCATAGCGTCGAAGGGGCCGATGCGCACCCGGTGGAACGTGCCCTTGTCGGCCACGTCGATCGTCTGGATCACGGCCTCGACCCCCAGCAGCGCGAGCTGCGCCTTCAGGTTGTCGGCGTCGGCCGGGTTCTGGAAAGCGCCGGCCTGCAGGTAATAGCGGACCGCGGGCGCGTCGCCTGCGGGCGCCGCCGGCAGTTCGGCGGGAGCGTCGCCCGGCAGCACCTTGTAGAAATCGAAGCTCGGCGCGGGTTCGGGCGTGGCCGGCGCGCCCGGCGCGGTGGCGGCGGGCGGGGGGGGCGCCGCGGTGGTCTTGAAGGGGTTGCTGCCGGTGACCCACAGCGCGACGCCGACGGCGAGCGCCGCGGCGATGGCGAGGCCGATCAGCACGCCGGCCATGACGGAGCTGCCGCCCGAGCGGCCGCTGTTGCGGGAAGCGGGTTTGGCCATGGCTACATTTTCTCCGGGGCCGACACGCCGAGCAAGGCCAGCCCGTTGACGATGACGAGGCGGCAGGCGTCGGCGAGCGCGAGGCGGGCGTGACGGGTCGCCGCCTCGTCGACGAGGAATTTCTCGGCGTTGTACCAGGCATGGAAATCGCCGGCCAGGCCCTGAAGGTAGTGCACGACGAGGTGCGGCGCAAGTTCCCTGGCGGCGGCGGCCACGATTTCGGGGTACTCGGCGATGCGCTGCATCAGCGCCAGTTCCGGCGCCGCGACGAGCGGCGCGAGGTTGGCGGCGTCGAGCGTATCGGCCATGCCGCCCCACTCCTCGAACACGCGGCAGATGCGCGCGTGCGCGTACTGCACGTAATAGACCGGGTTGTCGTTGTTTCTCGCCAGCGCGAGATCGACGTCGAAGATGTATTCCGTGTCGGGCTTGCGCGAGAGCAGGAAGAAGCGCACCGCGTCCTTGCTGGTCCATTCGATGAGGTCGCGCAGGGTCACGTAGCTGCCGGCGCGCTTGGAGATCTTCACCTCCTCGCCGCCGCGCATCACGCGCACCATGGTGTGCAGCAGATAGTCGGGATAGCCTTCGGGGATGCCGACGTTCGCGGCCTGCAGGCCTGCCCTGACCCGGGCGATGGTGCCGTGGTGGTCGGTGCCCTGGATGTTGATCGCGCGTTCAAACCCCCGCTCCCACTTGGTGATGTGGTAGGCGACGTCCGGCACGAAGTAGGTGTAGGTGCCGTCGGATTTCCGCATCACGCGGTCCTTGTCGTCGCCATAGTCGGTCGTGCGCAGCCACAGCGCGCCGTCCTGCTCGTAGGTCTTGCCGGCGGCGATCAGCCTCTGCACCGTCGCCTCGACGCGGCCGTCGGCATACAGGCTCGATTCGAGATAGTAGTTGTCGAAGCGCACGCCGAAGGCCTTGAGGTCGAGGTCCTGCTCGTGGCGCAGGTAGGCGACCGCGAACTGGCGGATCGAATCGAGGTCGTCCACGTCGCCCGACGCCGTGTACGCGCGGTCGTCCGACGTCACGGTCTTCTGGGCGAGGAAATCCGCCGCGATGTCGGCGATGTAGTCGCCGTTGTAGGCGGCTTCCGGCCAGCCGGCGTCGCCCGGCTTCAGGCCGCGGGCGCGCGCCTGCACGCTCGCTGCCAGGGTTGCGATCTGCACCCCGGCGTCGTTGTAGTAGAACTCGCGGGTGACGTCCCAGCCTTGCGCCGCGTAGAGATTGCAGATCGCGTCGCCCAGCGCGGCCTGGCGGCCGTGGCCGACGTGCAGCGGGCCCGTGGGGTTGGCCGAGACGAATTCGACCAGCACCTTGTGGCCTTTTCCGGTGTCGCCGTGGCCGTAGGCCGCGCCCTCGCCGCGCACGCGCCGGACGATGCCGTGCCACGCGGCCGGGGCGAGATGGAAGTTGATGAAGCCGGCGCCGGCGATCTCGGCCTTGGCGACAAGAGGGGACTTCGGCAGCTCGACGAGGAGCTTCTGCGCCAGTTCGCGCGGGTTCTGCTTCAGGGGGCGTGCCAGCTGCATCGCGGCGTTGCTGGAAAAATCGCCATGCGCGGGGTTTTTCGGGCGCTCGATTTCGAGGCTGACGGGCGTGTCTGGCGCCACGGCTTCGAGGGCGCCGGCGATCAAAAGGCCGAGTTGTTCTTTGAGCGGATGCAGGCTGGACATGGTGGTGATGCGGACCCGAAGGCGCGCGCCTACGGTGTCGAATGGGTAGCCCGCGATTATATGCGCCGCGCGCGAGGCCTCAAAACCCCACGGGGTCGACGTCGAGCGACCAGCGCGCGACGCGCGGCCGGATCGTTTCCAGCAGCGGGCGCCAGGCGCGCACGCAGGCGTGCAGCGCCTGGCGCGAGGGCGACTGCAGCAGGAGCTGCGCGCGCTCGAGCCTGGCCACGCGCGCCATCGGCGCGGGCAGGGGATGGAACACGGTCACGCCCGCCGTCGCCGGCGCCAGCGCGGCGGCGCGCTGCAGGAAGGCGAGCGCCGCGTCCATGGCCGGCGCCTCGGCGCGCAGCAGCGCCTGGCGCGTGAACGGCGGCAAATCGAGCTGGCGGCGCTCGGCGAGCAGTTCGCGGGCGTAGCCGGCGTAATCGTGGCGCTGCAGGTAGCGGAACAGCGGGTGGTCGGGGAAGGCGGTCTGGATCAGCACGCGTCCCGGCTTGTCGGCGCGTCCGGCGCGTCCGGCCACCTGCATCAGTTGCGCGAACAGGCGCTCGGTGGCGCGGAAATCGGGGCTGTAGAGCGCGCCGTCGGTGTCGAGGATGAGCGCAAGCGTCATGTCGGGAAAGTCGTGCCCCTTCGCCAGCATCTGCGTGCCGACGAGGACGTCGACCTCGCGCGCGCGCATCGCCTCGCCGAGTTCGGCCCAGGCGCGCGGATGCATGGTGTCGCGGTCGATGCGCCGGATGCGTGCAGTCGGCAGGCAGGCGGCGAGCGTCTCTTCCAGCCGTTGCGTGCCCTGGCCGAGCGGTTTCAGGTCCGGTTCGCCGCAGGCCGGGCACGCGCGCGGAATACGCGCTTCATGCCCGCAATGGTGGCACTTCAGGCGGTGCGAGGTGCGATGCAGCACCAGCCGCGCCGAGCAGTCCGGGCAGGGCGCCACCCAGGCGCAGGCCGGGCAGTACAGCGCCGGGGCGTAGCCGCGGCGGTTGAGGAAGACCAGGCTCTGTTCCCCGCGCGCGAGCGTTTCGGTCAGCGCCGCGCGCGCCGGGCGGGTGAGGCCGTGGTCGAGCGGAATGTGCTTGAGGTCGATGAGCTCGATGTCGGGCAGGCGCGCCGCGCTGACCGCGCGCTGATTCAGTTCGATCAATCGATAGCGGCCGTTCAGGGCCTGCGCATAGCTTTCCAGCGACGGCGTGGCAGAGCCGAGCACGACCGGCACGCCGCGCTGCTTGGCACGCGCGATGGCGACGTCGCGTGCCGAATAGCGCAGGCCGTCCTGCTGCTTGAACGAGCCGTCGTGTTCCTCGTCGACCACGATGAGCCCGAGCCGCGGCAGCGGGGTGAAAACGGCGAGCCGGGTGCCGAGCAGCACATCGCCGTCGGGCGCGGCGAGCCAGTTTTCCGTGCGCGCCTTGTCGGCGAGCCCGCTGTGCAGCGCGAGAATGCGCCGCCCCGGAAAGCGTGCGCGGAAGTGCTGTTCGAGCTGCGGCGTCAGCGCGATTTCCGGCACCAGCACCAGCGCCTGCTGCTTACGGGCCAGCACGGCGTCGATCAGCCGCAGGTAGAGCTCGGTCTTGCCGCTGCCGGTCACGCCGTGGACGAGATGCACGGCAAAGCGGCCCAGCGTGGGCAGCAGCGCATCAAGCGCGGCCTGCTGCGCGGTGGTGGGGGCGGGCGCCGGCGTGGAAGGCGGGTGCGCGGCGGCGGGCGCCTCGCGTACCCACTGCGCCCAGCCGGCAGCGACCAGCGCTGCGGCGTGGCGGGATTGCTTGCGCGCGCGCAGGGCCTCGCGCGCCTGCGGCGCGTGCCGCAGCTGCTCGAGCAGCGCACGCTGCGCCCTGGCGCGCGCCGGCGGGGCGGCTTCACGGCCGGCGGCGGTCGCGACGAGCCAGGGCGTGTCGGCGACGAAGGGCGCCGCGTTCTTCAGCCGCGGCGGCAGCGTGGCGAGCAGCACCGCGCCGAGCGGATGCTGGTAGTAATCGGCGCAGAACCGCGCCAGCCGCAGTATCTCGTCTGGCAGCGGCGGGCGGTCGTCGAGCACGCGCAGCACGTCGCGCAGCTTGTCGGGGTGGACCGCGCCATTGGCGGTTTCGCCCAGCGCGACGCCGACCTGGCGGGTGCGCCCGAAGGGCACTTCGACCAGCGTGCCCGGCGCCACGGGGCGGTCGGCCAGGCGATAGTCGAACAGCCGGTCGAGCGGCGTGTCGAGGGCGACCAGGAGGCGGACGGACATGGAACCGGACACGAAGGGGAATGCGGGGATTATGCCCAAACCCCGGCGGCTGCGCGGCAGGCGTTTAGCCGGCTTTTCTGATAGGGTTTCTTGGAGTGGACCCCAAGTGATTGTGTCGAATGATGATTTTGGTATTGCCCACAGATTCTGTGGATAATTGTGTGGGTGAATGGGCTGGAAAAGCCCCCAAAGCCCGTCACAGCGTCGTCACGAGGTGCCGACCAAAAAGCGTGCAATATGCAAACATGTTGTTTATCAATGGCTTATAAACACTGGCCTGGTGTCAAGTGATCGGCACCAAAAAAGTTTTCCTGCGCCGAAATTGTGCATAAGTCAATGCTTCTATGCCCGGACCGACGCCGCCCGCACCCCGGAAAGGCGCATAAAGCGGCGTGGAATCATGGGATTAGGCCTGCTGGATGCCGGCGATGGTCCAGCCGCCGGGGCCGGAAGCCGGTTTGACCAGGTGCCAGACCTCGTCGAAGGGCTGGGCGGCCGCGTCGTCGGCCTCGCGTACGAGGCCGGTGAAACGCACGCTGACGACGTGGCGGCCGGCTTCGTCGAACGCCTCCAGCACCTCGGCGTCGACCCGCACCACGTCGGTGGACTGCGCGCCGGTGCGTTCGGCGATCTGCATCGACAGCTCGGCGAACACTTCCGGCGAAGTGAAGGCGCGCAGGTCGTCGAGATTGCCGGCGTCGAACGCCGCCTGCAGGCGGAGGAAATTCACCTTGGCCTCGCGCGCGAAGGCCGCGGCGTCGAAGCCGGGCGGGAAGGGCTGTGTCGCGTGGCCGGCGGCGGCCGGGGCCGACGGCAGCGGATCGAAGGCGGCCGGCGCACGGCCGGTGTTCGCCATGCCGGCGGCCTGCAGGGCCGGCTGCGGCGCGTTGCGGCGCATGAAGAAGCGGAACAGCAGGAACGCCGCCAGCGCCAGCAGCGCCAGCATCAGGAAATTCGCCATTTCCTCGCCGAGACCGAGGTGCGAGGCCAGGGCGGCGAGGCCCAGGCCGGCCGCGAGGCCCGCGATCGGGCCCATCCAGCTGCGCTTTTGCGGCGCGGCCTGCGCCGGCGTCGCGGGTTGCTGGCGCTGCGGCGCGGGGGCGGCGTCCTGCTTGGCGGGCGCGCTGCGCTGCATGCCGAAGGACTTGCCGCCGCCCATGCGCTTGGCTTCGGCCTCCGGCGCGAGGAAACCGAAGGACAGCACGACGGCGAACAGGCTGATCAGGAAATGTTTCATGGAAACTCCTCTGGGAATAGATAGGGACAGCGCGTTTGTTTGTGGGGACGGGAAAGGAAAAGTTCGCCTCAGCCGAGACGGACGGCGCGGCTCGTGGCGTGCACCGCCTCGACCAGCACGGCGACGTTGTCGGGATCGGTGAACTGCGAGATGCCATGACCGAGGTTGAACACGTGGCCGGGGTGGTTGCCGTAGGCCTCGAGGATGCGCCGCGCTTCGTCGCGGATACGCGCCGGCGTGCCGTGCAGCGCGCAGGGGTCGAGGTTGCCCTGCAACGCCACCCGGCTGCCGACGCGCTGGCGCGCCTCGCCGATGTCGAGCGTCCAGTCGAGCCCGACCGCGTCGGCGCCGATGCCGGCCATCGCTTCCAGCCAGTTGCCGCCGCCCTTGGTGAAAATGATGCTCGGCACGCGCCGACCTTCGCGTTCCTTGATCAGGCCGGCGACGATGCGTTCCATGTAGGCGAGCGAAAATTCCTGGTAGGCGTGCGGGCTGAGGCTGCCGCCCCAGGAGTCGAAAATCATCACCGCCTGCGCGCCCGCCTCGATCTGGGCGTTGAGGTAGTCGGTCACCGCCTGCGCGTTCACCTCGAGGATGCGGTGCAGCAGATCCGGCCGGCGATACAGCATGGTCTTGATGTGGCGATAGTCGTCCGAGCTGCCACCCTCGACCATATAGCAGGCGAGCGTGTAGGGGCTGCCGGAAAAGCCGATCAGCGGCACCGAATCGTCGAGCGCGCGGCGGATCGAGCGTACCGCGTCCATCACGTAGCCCAGCTTGTCGTTGGGGTCCGGGGCGGAAAGATCGCGGATTTCCCATTCGTGGCGCAGCGGGCGCTCGAAACGCGGCCCCTCGCCGGCGGCGAAATACAGGCCCAGCCCCATCGCGTCCGGCACGGTGAGGATGTCGGAGAACAGGATCGCGGCGTCGAGCGGATAACGCGCCAGCGGCTGCAGCGTCACTTCGGTCGCGAGATCGGGCGTCTTGCACAGGGTGAGAAAATCGCCGGCGCGCGCGCGGGTCGCGTTGTATTCGGGCAAATAGCGGCCGGCCTGGCGCATCAGCCACAGCGGCGTGTAGTCGGTGGGCTGGCGCAGCAGGGCGCGCAGGAAGGTATCGTTCTTGAGAGCGGACATGGGTGCAGCCAAAACAAGGGCCGGGGCGCAAAGCCGCTAGTTTAGCAGGCTTGGCGTCCCGGCCCGGTGGCACGGATGGCTCAGGGCTTGAGGAATCGCCACTCCCCGCGGCGGCCGGACGGGCACGCGAGCACGTCCTTCGGCTTGCGGCCATCGACTATCAGGGTCGCGTAGCGGCAGCCGTCGCGCGCGTCGCCGCGCGGGGTGAAGTGGTAGCGGTGCCCGCCGCCGGTCCACACCACCGGCACGCCGGTGCGGCCGAGTTCGAGCGCATGGCCCATGCAGGCGCGGTCGCGCTCGTCCATGCTGTCGCCGATGGCGTGGCCGATCACCGCGCCGAGCACGCCGCCGACGACCATGCCGACCACGCGGTCCTCGCGACCGGCGACCTGGCCGCCGATCACCGCGCCGGTCACGCCGCCGATCACCGCGCCGATCTCGTCGCGGTTGCAGCGCCCGGCCGAAATGCCGAAATCGTGCACGTAGACGACCCCGCTCTTGCCCTTGTGGAATTTTTTCTTGTGTTTGTCCTTGTAATAACCGTGCGCCGGCGCGTGGTCGGGTGGGTCGGCAAGGACCGGGCCGGCGCCGATCAGCGTGGCGAACGTCAGGGCGAGTACGCGTTTCATGGGGGGCTCCTGGGGTTGCGTGGGGGAGGGGGAATGGGCTCGGGCACGCCAAAGCTCAGGCGCGGTCGGGTGCGGCGGCATCGACGCCGCGGCGGGCCTTGCGTGCGCGGGGTTGGACCGGCGTCGTGATCGCGTCGTCCAGGGCACGGATCGCCGGGGCGTCGTCGGCAAGCGCACCGGATGCCACGGGCGCGGCCGCGCCTGGACTGGCTAAGACTTCCAGATGACGGTACGCCCGCACATGGGCGCAGTCGCTGTGTCCCCAGGCGGCGTGCACAGTGCCGGCGGCGAAGGCGAGTGCCCATGCAGCCAGGGCGGTCGGTATCCAGCGTGGTGTCATGTGCGTTCTCCTGTCGGTCGTTGCCCGGGACGTCCCGGGGCTGAAAACAGCCTAGGTCGTCAATGTAAACGCTTTGTGGTCAGGGTGTTACAGCGTGTTACCGGGAACCATCGTTTTTTTTTGCGTCCGGCCTCAAGGCTGCGTCGGTCGGCACCGTTAAGGCACGTCAGCATATAATCATGTAATAAATTTTTAACACTCAACCGAAGGATCCCCCGATGCGTCGAACCAGATTCGCGGCCACGCTGGCCGCCATGGGCCTTGTCTTGCCCGGCCTCTCCCACGCCACCAACGGCATGCTGATGGAGGCTTACGGCCCCGTCGCCGCCGGCCTGGGCGGCGCCGCGATGGCCTTCGACAACGGCGGCGCCGCGATGGCCAACAACCCCGCGACGCTCGCCCTGATGGCGCCCGGCAGCCGCATCGACCTCATGCTCGGCCACGTCGGCCCCGACGTGTCCGCGACCGGCATGGGCGCGTCCGGCGCGGATTCTTTCTACATGCCGGCCTTCGGTTTCGTCCGCAAGCAGGGCGACCTCACCTACGGCATCGGCATTTACGGCCAGGGTGGCATGGGCACCGAGTACGCCAGCGGCGACATGGCGCAGGTGGGTGTCGGGCGGGTCATCTTCCCGCTCGCCTGGAACGCCAGCGAGCGCCTGACCGTCGGCGGCAGCGTCGACGTCGTGTGGGCGGGCATGGACCTGGTGGCTGACATCAACGGCAGCCCGCTGACTAAGGAACTCAACTTCAAGGACGGCAGCGACTTCACCGGCGCGGCCAAGGGCTACAGCCTCGCCGCCAAGCTCGGCTTCACCTACAGGCTCGACGACACGTTCACGGTCGGCGGCGTCTACCAGAGCGCCGGCAACCTGCCCAGGCTCAAGGGCGACGGCTACACGGTCGAAGGTTTCGACATGCCGGCGGTCGCCGGGCTGGGTGTCGCCTGGCAGGCGAACACGCGGCTGATGGTCGCGGCCGACGTCAAAGCGTTGCTGTGGGGCGATTCCATGAATACGGTGACGATCCGCGGTCCCGGGGGCCTGGTCGTGCCCTTCCAGCAGGACTGGGATAACCAGACCGTCCTCTCGCTCGGCCTCGCCTACAGGGTCAGCGACGCCCTCACCGCCCGCGTCGGCTACAACCACGGCAAGAACCCGATTCCCGACGCCTACGTCAACGTCCTGTGGCCGGCGATCGCCGAGGATCACTACACGGCCGGCTTCGGCTACGCGTTCGGGCGTGCGTCCGAGGTCAATTTCGGGCTGAGCCATGTGCCCGAGACGACAGTCACCGGCGGCATGGGGCCCTCGACCATCAAGCACAGCCAGCTGAACTGGCAGCTGATGTATAGCACCCGCTTCTGATCGCGCGTCGCGCCGGCTCACGGCTTCGGCGCGGATTCCTCGCCAGGCGGCCCGGCCGGCGCCCCCTCGGTCGGCGCCCCGGGAACCGCGGGCTCGGCGTCAGGGGGCTGCGCGAATCCCCCCGGCGGTTCCGCCGGGGAACCGCCAGCGCCCTCGGGCGGGGGCGGTGGGGGCTCCGCGCGGTCGCAGCCGTTGAGGATCAGCAGGCTGGCGAGCAGCGCGAGAACGCCGGTCGAGGCCTGCCAGGAATGGCGGTGGCGCTTGTCGGTAGTCAGTCTCAGCGGGATCGCCGTGAGGGCGCCGCTCCACTCGACATGGGTCATGTGTTCGTCCGGCTGGGGATATTGCTTGGTCATGGCTAGGTTCCTCGGTATAGGTTCAGGCCGGTCACGGCGGTCGCGGCGGCGAAGGTTCAGCGCTTGATCTGCAGGTCGTTTTTCACGTCCTTCACGCCTTCGACGGTACGCGCGATGCGCTCGGCCTGCGTGATCTGGCTCGGGCTGCTGACCCAACCCGAGAGCTGGACCGTACCCTGGTGGGTTTCCACCTTCACGTCGAGGCCTTTCACGCCCTCGTCCTTGACCAGCAAGGCCTTCACCTTGGCGGTGATCCAGGCGTCGTCGACGTATTTGCCGGTCTTGAGACGGTCGGTATTGGCGACGGCCTTGGTGTACTCGTCCTGGTTGAGCAGCTTGTCGCCGTTGGCGTCGCCCTCGCGGAAGGCCTGCTCGACGCCGCCCACGGCCAGGAATTCCTGCAGGCTCACGGCGCCGTCGCCGTTGCGGTCGGCGGTCTTGAAGCTGGGCATGAGCGGGTTGGCCACGGCTGCGCCCGCGGCGCCGAGGGCGCCGGCCAGAACGAGGGCCGGAAGGGTGGGCTTGAGGTTTTTCATCGCTATCTCCTTGATGTCGAAATGAATGCCGATGCACTCATATGGGGGATAGAGCGACGACCGTGCCAGCCCGAAATAATCCTTATATTACAAATGATTATCTAATTCTGCCGGGTAAGCGTCCGCGCGGCGCGGCACAAAAGGCCAGAACCTGTCGCCTGAAGGCGACATGGTGGAGGATCTGGCGGGCAAGTATTTGATCTAGAAGCGTGCTTTAGTCTGTGATCGACGACAGCGGCGCGCCCAAAACGGAATCGAGCGCACGGGTGAGTTCAACCCGCGTCGTCCCGGTCCTTGAACAGCGCGGGGCTGAGGCCGTGACGCTGCAGCAGGCGGTAGACCTCGGTGCGGTTGCGGCCGGCCAGCCGCGCGACCTCGCTGACATGGCCGCGGGTGAGCTTGAGCAGGTTGACGAGGTAGTCGCGTTCGAAGGCGGCGCGCGCCTCGGCGAGCGGCTGGATCTCGGCCGGCTTGTCGCGCAGCGCGCGCGCCACCAGGCTCGCCGGGATCGTGGTCGTCGTGCACAGTGCGACGCACTGCTCGAGCGCGTTGGCGAGCTGGCGGATGTTGCCGGGCCAGTCGGCGGCGGTCAGCATGTCGAGCGCGTCGGGCGCGAAGCCGCGGATGCGGCGATGGTATTTCGCGGTGAGCGCGGCGAGGAAATGCTGTGCCAAAAGCGGAATGTCCTCGCGCCGCGCGCGCAGCGGCGGCAGCCGCAGGTTGACGACGTTGAGACGGTAATAGAGGTCTTCGCGGAAGCTGCCGCTGGCAACCGCCTCTTCCAGGTCGCAGTGGGTCGCCGACAGGATGCGCACGTCGACCGCGCGCGTCTCGGTCGCGCCGACCGGACGCACTTCACCTTCCTGCAGCACCCGCAGCAGCTTCACCTGCAAGGGCAGGGGCATGTCGCCGATCTCGTCGAGGAAGACCGTGCCGCCGTCGGCGCTCAGGAACAGGCCGGGATGGTCGCGCGTGGCGCCGGTGAAGGCGCCCTTCACATGGCCGAAGAGTTCCGATTCCAGCAGTTCCGAGGGGATCGCGCCGCAGTTGATCGCGACGAAGGGTTGCTTGCTGCGCGGGCTGGCGCGGTGGATCGCGCGCGCCAGCAATTCCTTGCCGGTGCCCGATTCGCCCTGGATGAGGAGCGACGCCTCGCTTTGCGCGGCGAGCTTCGCCTCGGCGAGCAGCGTTTCCATCGCCGGGCTGGCGGTGACGATTTCGCTGCGCCAGCTGCTGTCGCCGTCGTCGGGCACGCTGCCGGCGAGCCGGGTGGCGCGTCTCAGGAGGTCGACCAGCGTGGCGGCATCGTAGGGTTTGGTGAGGTAGCCGAACAGGCCCTGCTGCGTCGCCGCGACGGCGTCGGGAATGGTGCCGTGCGCGGTCAGCACGATCACCGGCAGCGCCGGGTCGCGCGCGCGGATCGCGTTGAACAGCGCCATGCCGTCCATGCCGTCCATCTGCATGTCGGTCAGCACGGCATCGGGACGCGCCACCGCCAGGCGCGCCAGCGCCGCCTCGCCGCTGCCGACCGCGTCGACACGGAAGCCGTTGGCCTCCAGCCGCAGCGTGATCAGTTCACGCAGCGCGGCGTCGTCGTCGACGACCAGGATGGCAGGCTGCTTCATGGCTTGGCCGCGGGGCGTTGCTGCAGGGATTTTTCCAGCGTCTTGATCTGCTCGAGCCGGTCCTGCAGTTCCTGCGCGCGCGCTATCTGTTGCTTGAGTTCGATGCGCGCGCGCAGGCTGCGCTTCATGAGTTCGACTGCCGCCTGGATGCGGGCATCGGACGCATCGATGGCATTCAGGGCGCGCACGCCGCGTTCGAGCGCCTCGGCGCTGTCCTCGCGTTCGAGCAGTGCCGCGAGCTGGAAGCGGCGCGTGTCGTCAAGACGGCTGCCTTCCAGCGCGGCGAGTTCACGGCGCCGCTGTTCGGCGGTGAGGCCGGCAACCCGCGCGAGTTCGCCCAGCATGGCGTGAGCGCCGGTTTCCGGCTGCAGCGCGCGCAGCGCGGGCGAGTCGGGGAGCTGGGCGCACGCCGCCAGCGTCAGCAGCAGCGTGGCGAGCAGGAACGGTTTGGCGGTCATGTCGGTGGAGGTGGGTGTGTGGGCCAGGTTAAACGGATACAGGTCGACCAGGGAGGACAGTCGACGACGTCGGCGGTTCCGCCGGCTGCCCGCAGCGTCTCGCGCACGATCGACAGGCCGAGCCCGCTGCCCTTGACCGCGCTCGCCGGCTGGCGCGCCCCCTGGTAGAAGGGCTCGAACACGTGCGGGCGTTCCGCGGCCGGGATGCCGGGGCCCTCGTCGCACACCGTCACCCCGACCGTGCCGCCGGTGGCTTCGCTTTTCACCAGGATGCGGCCGCCCTCGGGACTGAATTTGACCGCATTCGACAGCAGGTTGTCGAGCACGGTTTCCAGCTGGCCGCGCTCGGCCATCACGCTGTCCGCGGCAAATTGCGTCTCGACGCGGAGCCGGCGCGTGGCGAGCGTCAGCCGCTGCCGCGCCAGCACCGCGTCGAGCACGGCGGCGAGCGGCTGCGCCGTGGCGGGCGGCTGGGCGCCGTCCTGCATCATGCTGCCGTAGCGGATCAGGTCCTCGATCCGCCGCTGCAGCTCGCGGCTGCCGGTGTCCATGATGCCGACGATGCTGCGCTGGCGCGCGTTGAGGCTGCCGGCGAGCTCGTCGTCGAGCAGCGCGACGCCTTCGCGCAGCGACGCCAGCGGCGTTTTGAGCTCGTGCGATACATGGCGCAGAAAACGCAGCTTCTGCTCTTCCAGCGCCTGCAGACGCTGCCGCAGCCAGTCGAGTTCACGCCCCAGTTCGACCAGGTCGTGCGGCCCGCTGATGGCGGGCAGCGGCCGCAGGTCGCCCTGGCCGAGCTGCTGGATCGCGGTCTTCATCTGCCGGATCGGGAGGTTGATCAGCCAGGAAAACACGCCCGCGAGCAGCAGCGTCAGCGGAATCAGTGCGAACATGAGTCCGATCAGGCGCTGGCGGGTGCTTTGCAGCCGTGCTTCCAGCGCCTGCTGGTCGCGCTGCACGGCGGCGTCGGCTTCGGCGAGCAGGCTGCGCGCGGCCGCATGCAGCGCATCGAACGCGGGCGCCTGGGCATGGAAGCGGGCGCTGTCGAGAAAGGCGCCGGGCTGGAGGGCGCGGTAGAGGGCGCGTGCGCGCGTGCGCATGGCGGCCAGCGTGGTGTGCGCCGGCGTGCCGGCAAGCGGCGCGTCGAGGCGCGTGAGCAGCGCCTGCAGCTCGTCGTGACGGGTGCGCAGGGTGGGACCGAACTCGGCGTCCTGCAGCAGATGGTATTGCCCGGCGGCGCGCTGCAGCTGGCCGACCGCCTCGGCGACCTGACGCACGTCACGGGTGACGGCGAGGCTGCTCGCCGCGAACTCTCGCTGGGTGTCGGCCACGCCCTGCAGCACGCGCACGGCGTTGATGAGGCCGCTGGCGAGCGGCAGGATGAGCACGCCCATCGCGACGACGACGAGCAGGGTGAACGAGCGGGGGTAATAACGGCCGGCGGTCATGCGCGTGCGAAGCTGCGGTAAAGGCGAAGCATACCGCGGCCCGGGCGGCGGGGCGCCGCCGGCGGGTTTACCCGAGGCCCAGGTAGGCGAGGATGCCCTTGGCCGCCTCGCGGCCTTCCCACACCGCCGTGACCACGAGGTCGGAGCCGCGCACCATGTCGCCGCCGGCAAATATCTTGGGGTTGGCGGTCTGGTAGGCGTGCGGCTGGCCGCTCGCGATCACGCGGCCGCCCGGGTCGGTGGCGATGTCGTGCTCGGCGAACCAGGGCTGCGGATTGGGACGGAAGCCGAAGGCGACGATGACGTGGTCGGCCGGCACGATTTCTTCCGACCCCGGGACGACGACCGGCGTGCGGCGGCCGCGCGCATCCGGCGGCCCGAGCTCGGTGGTGACGAGCTTCACGCCCTCGACGCGGCCGTTGCCGACGATCTCGACCGGCTGGCGGTTCCACAGGAACTGCACGCCTTCTTCCTTGGCGTTGGCAACCTCGCGCTTGGAGCCGGGCATGTTCGCCTCGTCACGGCGGTAGGCGCAGGTGACGGACGCCGCGCCCTGGCGGATGCTGGTGCGGTTGCAGTCCATCGCGGTGTCGCCGCCGCCGAGCACGACGACGCGCTTGCCGCGCATGTCGTGGAAGACCTCGCCGGGCTTGGCGAGATTCAAGCACTTCCTGACGTTGGAAATCAAAAAGGGCAGCGCTTCCAGCACGCCGGGGAGATCCTCGCCGGGGAAGCCGCCCTTCATGTAGGTGTAGGTGCCCATGCCCATGAACACGGCGTCGTATTCGTCGAGCAGGGACTGCATCGAGACGTCGCGGCCGACTTCGGTGTTGAGGCGGAACTCGACGCCCATGCCTTCCAGCACCTCGCGGCGGCGCGTCATCACCCATTTTTCCATCTTGAACTCGGGGATGCCGAAAGTGAGCAGGCCGCCGATCTCGTCGTAGCGATCGAATACCACCGGCTTGACGCCGTTTCGCGCCAGCACGTCGGCGCAGCCGAGGCCGGCGGGACCGGCGCCGATCACGGCGACCTTCCTGCCGGTCGGCGTCACGTTCGACATGTCGGGGCGCCAGCCGGCCTTGAAGGCTTCTTCGGAAATGTATTTCTCGATCTGGCCGATGGTCACCGCGCCGAAGCCGTCGTTGAGCGTGCACGCGCCTTCGCACAGCCGGTCCTGCGGGCAGACGCGGCCGCATACCTCGGGCAGGCTGTTGGTCTGGTGGCTGAGTTCGGCGGCCTCGAACAGGCGGCCTTCGCTGACGAGCTTCAGCCAGTTCGGGATGTAGTTGTGCACCGGGCACTTCCACTCGCAGTAGGGGTTGCCGCAGCCGAGACAGCGGTCGGCCTGCTCCTGCGCGTGCGCCGTGTCCATCAGCGCGTAGATCTCGCGGAACTCGTGCTTGCGGACCGCCGCTTCGGTCTTGTCGCCGTCGCGCCGGGGCAGCTTCAAAAACTGGAATACGTCGCCCATTTTCTTATGCACTCACTGCTTCCTGGACCTGGCCGGGAATGTCCTCGACTAGGTCTTCAATCGAAATGCGCTTCGGCTTGACCAGCCATACGCGGGCCAGCGTCGCGTCGTAGTCGGCGAGCAGCGCCTGCGCGCGCGCGCTGCCGGTGAGCGCCTGGTGGCGCTCGATCTGTGCCTTGAGGAAGACGCGGTAGGGCTCGGTCTCGTCGCTGGTGATGCGGGTGACCTCGACCATCTCCTTGTTGAGCCGGGAGACGAAGTCGCCGCCTTCATCGACGACGAAGGCCATGCCGCCCGACATGCCGGCGCCGAAGTTGAGTCCCGTGTCGCCGAGCACGATGACGGTGCCGCCGGTCATGTATTCGCAGCCGTGGTCGCCGATGCCTTCCACCACCGCCAGGGCGCCCGAGTTGCGCACGCCGAAGCGTTCGCCGGCCATGCCCGCGGCGTAGAGTTCGCCGCCGGTCGCGCCGTACAGGCAGGTGTTGCCGATGAGCGTGTTGCGATGCGCGTCGAAGGTCGCGGTCCTGGGCGGGAAAATCACCAGCCGCCCGCCGCCCATGCCCTTGCCGACGTAGTCGTTGGCGTCGCCTTCCAGCGTGAGCGTGAGGCCCTTGTGGTTCCACACGCCGAAGCTCTGGCCGGCGCTGCCGGTGAGCCTGATCCGCACGGTGTCGTCGGGCAGCCCCCTGCCGCCGTGCGCGCGGGCGATCTCGCCCGACAGGCGCGCGCCGATCGAACGGTTGACGTTCTTCACCGGGTAGGCGAGTTCGATCGGGGTGCCGGTCCGGATCGCCTGGATCGCGTCGGCGACCATTTTTTCGGCGAGCTCGCCGCGGTCGAACGAGGGATTGCGCTCCTGCTGCGCGAAGCGCGGCGCCTCTGGGGGAATGTCGCCCTGCGAGAGCAGCGCGTCGAGCTTGAGCCGTGCCTGGCGCGGCGTGTCGCCGGCCGCGACCTCGAGCAGGTCGGTGCGGCCGATGAGGTCGGTGAGCCGGCGCACGCCGAGTTCGGCCATCAGTTCGCGCGTTTCCTCGGCGACGAACTTGAAGTAGTTCACCACCATGTCGGGCAGGCCGATGAAGTGCTCGCGGCGCAGCTTTTCGTTCTGCGTGGCCACGCCGGTCGCGCAGTTGTTCAGATGGCAGATGCGCAGGTACTTGCAGCCCAGCGCGACCATCGGCCCGGTGCCGAAACCGAACGACTCGGCACCGAGGATCGCCGCCTTGACGACGTCGAGCCCGGTCTTGAGCCCGCCGTCGGTCTGCACGCGGACGCGGCCGCGGAGGCCGTTGGCGCGCAGCACCTGCTGCGCTTCCGAGAGGCCCAGCTCCCACGGCGTGCCGGCGTATTTGACGCTGGTCAAGGGCGAGGCGCCGGTGCCGCCGTCGTAGCCGGAAATCGTGATGAGGTCGGCGTAGGCCTTGGCCACACCGGCCGCAATCGTGCCGACGCCAGGCTCGGCGACCAGCTTCACCGACACCAGCGCCTCGGGGTTGACCTGCTTCAAGTCGAAGATCAGCTGCGCCAGGTCTTCGATCGAATAGATGTCATGGTGCGGCGGCGGCGAGATGAGCGGCGTGCCCGGCTTGCAGTGGCGCAAGGACGCGATCATGGGCGAGACCTTGTCGCCCGGCAGCTGGCCGCCCTCGCCGGGCTTGGCGCCCTGCGCGATCTTGATCTGCAGCACCTCGGCGTTGACCAGATACGTTGCGGTGACGCCGAAGCGGCCCGACGCGACCTGCTTGATCTTGGAGGTTTTCACCGTGCCGTAGCGCCGGGGGTCCTCGCCGCCTTCGCCCGAGTTCGAACGGCCGCCGATGCGGTTCATGCCCTCGGCGAGCGCCTCGTGCGCTTCCGGCGACAGCGCGCCCAGGGACATGCCGGCGGAGTCGAAGCGCTTGAGGATGGTCTCGAGCGGCTCGACTTCCTCCAGCGGGATCGGCGTCACGCCGGCCTTGAGCCGCATCAGGTCGCGGATCATCGCCACCGGGCGGGTGTTGACCAGCGCGGAATACTTCTTGTATTCCGCGTAGTCGCCGGTTTTCACCGCCTTCTGCAGCTGCTGCACCACGTCCGGGTTGTAGGCGTGGAATTCCTCGCCGAACATGAATTTCAGGAGGCCGCCCGCCGACAGCGGCTTCAAGGGGTTGAACGCGGCCTTGGCGAGGAGCTTCTGGTCGGACTCGAAGTCGTCGAAATTGGCGCCGGAGATGCGCGACACCGTGCCCTTGAGGCACAGCGCGACGACGTCCTCGTGCACGCCCACCGCCTCGAACAGCTGTGCCCCGCGGTAGCTCGCGACGAGCGAAATGCCCATTTTCGAGAGCACCTTGTACAGGCCCTTGTCCATGCCCTTGCGGTAGTTGGCGAGTGCCTTGTCGAGATTGGGCTTGATTTCGCCGGTCTTCACGAATTCGCCGATGACCTGATAGGCGAGGTAGGGATACACGGCGGTCGCGCCGTAACCGATGAGGCAGGCGTAGTGGTGCGGGTCGCGCACGGTGCCGGTTTCTACCACGATGTTCGCGTTGCAGCGCAGGCCCGCGG
This sequence comes from Thiobacillus sp., assembly GCA_046292745.1. GTDB lineage: Bacteria > Pseudomonadota > Gammaproteobacteria > Burkholderiales > Thiobacillaceae > Thiobacillus. Next base: position 88,555 of record JBKBQH010000007.1, read on the forward strand.
CGATCAGCGCATGGTGCACCGCGCCGGTGGCGAACAGCGCGTGGATCGGCAGGCGGTCGCGCGCGATATTGCGGTCGCTGAGCACGAGTATCACCTTGCCCGATTTCACCGCGTCGACGGCGCGCGCGGTGAGCGCGCGGATCGCGCCTTCGAGCGTGGTCGACGCCGGGTCGTAGTGCAGGTCGAGCGTGGCCGCGGCAAACGCCGGGTCGTCCAGGTTCAGGAGCTTGTCGAAGGCTTCCTTCGACAACAGCGGGGTGTGCACCTCGACGCGGTGCGCGTGTGCCGGCGTTTCCTCGAACAGGTTGCGCTCGGGGCCGAAGGCCGTGTTGAGCGACATCACGATCGCTTCGCGGATCGGGTCGATCGGCGGGTTGGTGACCTGCGCGAACTGCTGGCGCAGGTAGTCGAACGGCGAGCGCACTTTCTGCGAGAGCACCGCCATCGGCGTGTCGTCGCCCATCGAGCCGATCGCTTCCTGCCCGTCCTCGGCGAGCACGCGGATGATCTGGTCGCGCTCCTCGAAGGAAACGTTGAAGAGCTTCTGGTGCGTGAGCAGGCTCGCCGCGTCCATCACCGCGAGGTCGGCGTCCTGGTTGAGCGAAAGATCCAGTTTCACCGCGTTGGCCTTCAGCCATTCGCGGTACGGGTGGCGGCCCTTCAGCTCATTGTCGATGTCTTCCGGCATCAGGAGGCGCCCGGTCGCCAGGTCGGCGGCGACCATCTGGCCGGGCTTGACGCGGCCCTTCTTCTCGACGTTGGCCGGGTCGATCTGCCACACGCCGACTTCCGAGGCGATGGTCAGCACGCGATCCTTGGTGAGCACCCAGCGCGCCGGCCGCAGGCCATTGCGGTCGAGGGTGCAGACGGCGTAGCGGCCGTCGGTGAGCACGATGCCGGCGGGGCCGTCCCACGGCTCCATGTGCATCGAGTTGTATTCGTAGAACGCGCGGATGTCGGGATCCATCGCCTCGACGTTCTGCCACGCCGGCGGAATCACCAGGCGCAGCGCGCGGAACAGGCCCGCGCCGCCCATCACCAGGCCTTCGACCATGTTGTCGAGGCTCATCGAGTCGGAACCGTTGGTGCCGACGATGGGCCGGATGGCGTCCAGGTCCGGGATCAGCGGCGTTTCGAATTTCTGCTCGCGCGCGCGGCTCCAGTTGCGGTTGCCCTGCACCGTGTTGATCTCGCCGTTGTGCGCGAGATAGCGGAACGGCTGCGCCAGCCGCCACTGCGGCCAGGTGTTGGTCGAGAAGCGCTGGTGGAACACCGCCAGGCTCGACGCGAAGCGGGCGTCGCCGAGGTCCGGGTAGAACCGTGGCAGGTTGTCCGGCATCACCAGCCCCTTGTAGCTGATCACGCGGCACGACAGCGTCGGCACGTAGAACACCGGGTCGGTCGCCTGCAGCGCCTTTTCGGCCTGGCGGCGGGCGATATAGAGCTTGCGCTCGAAGTCGTCCTCGAGGAGCCCCGCGGGCGCGTTGACGAACACCTGCTCGATGTGCGGCAGCGATTCCAGCGCGGATTCGCCGCACACCGACGGGTCGGTCGGCACCACGCGGAAGCCGGCGACCACGAGGCCCTGCGCCTCCAGCGCGGCCTTCAGCGTGGCGCGCGCCTGCGCCTGCGGGGCGGCATCGCGCGACAGGAAGACGAGGCCGGCGGCGTAGCGGTCGCCGAGCGTGAAGCCGGCCTCGCTCGCCACCGCGCGCAGGAACGCGTCGGGCTTCTTGAACAGGAGGCCGCAACCGTCGCCCGACAGGCCGTCGGCCGCGATCGCGCCGCGGTGGGTCATGCAGGCGAGCGAGCCGATCGCGTTCTGCACCAGCGTATGGCTGGGCTGATCGTCGATCTGCGCGATCAGGCCGAAGCCGCAGCTATCCTGTTCGAAATCGGGCGAGTAGAGCGTCCCGTCCAGCCAGCGTTGTCGTTCCATGTTTCCGTGAGCCCAGATAGCAGCGGCCTGCCCGTTGGGGCAAGCCGCAAAATTCAAGCGAAAAGTGCGGCATTTTAATCCTGTCCGCCTGCCGGGGCAACGTACCGCTTGCCAAGGCCGCGACGCGGCAAGGGTTTAACGGCGCGCCGCTCTTACATGCGAGTGCCGTCGCCGCGGATAATTCCTTGCCTAGGCTGACAACAGGGAAGCGGGAGGCGAGATGGAACTGCTGACATGGAACATCCAGTGGGGGCGCGGCATGGACGGCCGCGTCGACCTCGCACGCATCGTCGACACGATGCGTGCGCTGGGCGATTTCGACGTCATCTGCCTGCAGGAGGTCGCGGTCAACTTCGCCGGCCTGCCCGGCAGCCACGGCGAGGACGACCTCGCCGAGCTGACCGCCCGGCTGCCCGGGTACACGCCGATTTTTGGCATCGCCACCGACCTGCCCGACGGGCGCGGCGGTCGCAAGCTGTTCGGCAATGCGATTCTGACGCGGCTGCCGGTGGGACAGGTGTGGCGGCATTTGCTGCCGTGGCCTGCCGAGGTCGACACGCCGAGCATGCAGCGGGTGCTGGTCGAGGCCGTGGTCGAATCCGACGTCGGCCCGCTGCGCGTCATGACCACGCACCTCGAATACTATTCGCAGGCGCAGCGCATCGCCCAGATCGACGCGATCCGCCGCCTGCACCGCGAAGCCTGCGCGATGGCGCGGCGCGCGCCGCTGCCCGACGAGATCGGCGGATCGTTCGAGGTGTTTCCGCGCCCCGCCGAGGCCATACTCTGCGGTGACATGAACTTTCCCGCCGCGGCGCCCGAGCGCGCGCGGCTGCTGGCGCCATTTTCCGGCCGCGAACCCGCGTTCCGCGATGCCTGGGACGTGCTGCACCCGGGCGAGGCCCACGCGCCCACCTGCGGCATCCACCCGGTCGATTTCGTCGACCGGCCGGCGTGTTTCGATTTCGTGTTCCTGACCGCGGGCCTCGCCCACCGCCTGCGGGCGCATGGCATCGACGCCGACACCCAGGCGTCGGACCACCAGCCGGTGTGGGTGGCGCTGGCCTGAGACCGGGGGGCCAATTTCTAGCGATAGTTTCGCGACCGGCGAATCCTGCCGGCTGAGCTGAATGCCTGTCGTCATCGTGCGACAGGCATTTTTTGTTTCAAGCCCTTGTTTCGAAAAAAAATTTCTTCAATCGGGCATTTTGGATGTCGTCGCGGGGCGACGATTTTGCGGGCGTACATGATTCTTGAAACCACCAAGCCATGCCATGGGCCTGTTTAAAAAGGCCTTTCCATCGCTGGCATGGAGACTGCTCCGGGAGAGCGGCGGCCCGTTCCGGCCGCGACCACACCCGAGCGTTCCAACCCAGATACAGAGAGAGACCCCATGCTCAAGACTTTCATGCAACCCGGCACATCCACCAATCCGCGCGCCGACGCGAACCGCACCACGCGCGCGGCCGCCTATGCTCCCGGCAGGACGCCCGACTCCCCCAAGGCCGTGGCCTCGCCGGACGCGCCGGACGAGGCCGGCAGCAAGCTCATCGTCGGCCCGAACATCAAGCTGAAAGGCTCGGAGATCACCGACTGCGAAATCCTGGTGGTGGAAGGCCGCGTGGAAGCGTCGATGAACAGCCGGGTGATCCGTATCGCCGAGGGCGGCGTGTTTTCCGGCAAGGCGGAAATCGACGTGGCGGAAATCCACGGCCGTTTCGAGGGCGATCTCACCGCGCGCAAGCGCCTGGTGATCCACGCCACCGGCAGGGTGACCGGCACGATCCGCTACGGCGCGATGAGCGTCGAGGAAGGCGGCACGCTGGCGGGCGACGTGGCGACGCTGGCGTCCGCCCCCAGCCTGGTCAAGGTCGAAAAGACCCCGGCCGCCGAACCTGACGGCGAGGCGGTCGATACGGCGGACACCCCGCCGGCGACCGTGTTCGGCCGCCAGCAATCCGCCCGCCGCTGAGCGCGGTCGGCCCCCAGGCGCGCCGCCGTCGTCGCAGGACGACAGCGGCGTGTCGTTTCAGAGCTTGGCGCTGCGGCCGCCGTCGACGGCGAGGATCTGGCCGGTGACGTAATGGGTGTCCATGGCGAAGAAGCGCACCGCCAGCGCGATGTCGTGCGGGTCGCCGGCGCGCTTCAGCATGGTGTGCGAGACGATGCGCTGACGCGAGACCTCGTCGAAATTGGAATCGCCCTCGGGCCACAGGATGGGGCCGGGGGCGATGCCGTTGACGCGCACCTCCGGCGCGAGCTCGCGCGCCAGCGACTTGGTCAACCCGACCAGGCCCGCCTTGGCGACCGAGTAGACGACGTAGCTCTTCATCGGCCGCTCGGCGTGGATGTCGGTGATGTTGATGATGCAGCCGCGCCGTTTCTTCAGCTCGTGGGCGGCCGCCTGCGACAGGAACATCGGCGCCTTGAGATTGCTGCCCATGAGGTCGAGCCAGTCGTCCTCGGTGATGCTGCCCACCGGCGTGGGATAGAAACTCGACGCGTTGTTGAGCAGGACGTCGAGCCCGCCGAAGGTGGCGACGGTCTGGTTCACCAGCGCGGGCAGGCCGTGCGTGTCGTGCAGGTCGGCCTGGATCAGCGCGACCGAATCGGGGCGTATGGCGTTCAGTTCCGCCTGCAGTGCGCGCGCCTCGGTGGCCGAGCTGCGATAGTGGATCATCAGGTCGGCGCCGGCCGCGTGCAGCAGGCGGGCCGACGCCGCGCCCACGCGCCTGGCCCCGCCGGTGATCAGTACGACTTTGCCGTGCATCGGGTTTCGCCTTTATAGTCACGAGGTCCTGGATCATCCAGGCACCTCGCATTATCCATGAAGCCGATGCTCCCCGCTCCCTCCGCCGACGCCCTCGCCCACAGCCGGCGCGTGGCCGCCCACTTGCGCTCGCTGATCCGCGAGGCCGGGGACTGGGTGCCGTTCTCGCGCTTCATGGAAACCGCGCTCTATGCGCCGGGGCTCGGCTACTACGCCGCCGGCGCGACTAAGTTCGGCGCCGCCGGCGATTTCGTCACCGCGCCGGAGCTGACGCCGCTGTTCGGCCGCACGCTGGCGCACGCGATCGCGCCGGTGCTCGCCGAAACGGGGGGCGAGGTGCTGGAGCTGGGCGCGGGCGGCGGCCGCCTGGCGGCCGACGTCCTGGGCGAACTCGAGCGGCGCGAGGCGCTGCCGCGACGCTACGCCATCCTGGACGTGAGCGCCGAGCTGCGCGAGCGGCAGCGCGAAACCCTCGCGCGCACGGTGCCGCATCTGGCCGGGCGCGTCGCGTGGCTCGACGCGCTGCCCGAGGGTTTCACGGGCGTGATCCTCGGCAACGAAGTGCTCGACGCGCTGCCGGTGGAGGTCGTGCACTGGACCGATGCCGGGCCGCAGGTGCGCGGCGTGGCGGCGGCGGGCGACGGCTTCGCCTGGCAGGACCGCGCCATCGCCGACCCGGTGCTGCGCGCGCGCGCCGAAGCGCTCGACCTGGTGCCGGACTATGTCTCCGAAATCAATCTCGCCGCCGACGCGCTGATCGCCTCGCTCGCCGCCTGTCTCGACCGCGGGCTGATCCTGATGATCGACTATGGCTTCCCCGCGCGCGAGTACTATCACCCGCAGCGCCACATGGGCACGCTGCGCGCGCATTACCGCCACCACGCGCTCGACGATCCGTTTTATCTGCCAGGCTTGTGTGACCTCACCGCGCATGTCGATTTCAGCGCGGTGGCGAAAGCCGGCATGGCGGCAGGCTTGACGCTCGCCGGTTTCACCAGCCAGGCGGGTTTCTTGCTGAACAGCGGATTGACCGAACTGCTGATGCAGACGCCGCCCACCGATGCCGCGGCCTATCTGCCGCAGGCGAATGCGGTGCAGCGGCTGGTGTCGCCGGCCGAGATGGGGGAGCTGTTCAAGGTGATCGGCCTGACCTGGGGCGAGGTGCCGCCGCTCGCAGGATTTGCGCGCGGGGATCGACAGCACACCCTGTGAGCCGGCGCCCGCAAGGGCCTCACGTCACACCAAGGGCAGCTGCGCGTCGGTTTCTTCCGGCACCAGGCGGGTCACGCGCAGGGCATGCAGGCGGCGGCTGTCGGCGCGCAGCACGCTGAACAGGAAGCCGTCGAAGCGCACCGACTCGCCGCGCTTGGGCAGATGGCCGAAGCGGGAAATCACCAAGCCGCCGATGGTGTCGAATTCCTCGTCGGAAAAATGCGCGCCGAGGGCCTTGTTGAAATCGGCGATCTCGGTGCCGGCCTTCACGCGGAACACGCCTTCGTGCTCGCGGATGATGTTGTCCTCGGTTTCGTCGAAGTCGTATTCGTCCTCGATGTCGCCGACGATCTGCTCGAGCACGTCCTCGATCGTGACGAGCCCCGCGACGCCGCCGTATTCGTCGACGACGATGGCGATGTGGTTGCGGTTGGAGCGGAATTCCTTCAGCAGCACGTTGAGCCGCTTCGATTCCGGAATGAACACGGCCGGGCGCAACATGCCGCGGATGTCGCTGTCGGATTCGGCGTAGTGCCGCAGCAGGTCCTTCGCGAGCAGGATGCCGATGACGTCGTCGCGGTCGCGATCGATGACCGGGAAGCGCGAATGCGCCGTCTCGATCACGAAGGGGATGAACTTTTCAGGGGGATCGTTGATGTCGACGACATCCATCTGCGCGCGCGGGATCATGATTTCGCCGACGCGCATTTCGGACACCTGCAGCACGCCCTCGATCATCGCCAGGGCGTCGGCGTCCATCAGGTTGTTTTCGTAGGCGCCGTGCAGGAGCTCGATCAGCTGTTCACGGTCTTCGGGTTCGCGCATCAGCCAGTGGGAAATGCGCTCGAGCAGGCTGGGTTTATGGTGACTCTCGGGGTCCATGGGGGGTCAGGACGTGTAGGGATTGGGTATGCGGAAGCGCTTCAGTATAGCGATTTCGCGCGTTTCCATGATGACGGCGTCGGCCGGATCGAGGTGGTCGTAACCCTGCAGGTGCAGTACGCCGTGCACCGTCATGTGCGCGTAATGGTCCTTCAGCGGCTTGCCCTGCTCGCGCGCCTCGCGCGCGACCACGGGGGCGCAGATGACGATATCGCCGCCGAGCCTGCCCGGCGACACTTCGCCGTATTCGAAGGTGAGCACATTGGGCACGTAGCCCTGGTGGCGGTAATCCTGGTTGAGCGCCCGCGCCTCGTCGGCGTCGACGATGCGCACGGTGATGTCGGCGGGGCGTTCGAGCGCGGCGGCGACCCAGCGACGAATCTGCGCGCGGCCCGGCAGGCCGGCCGCGGCGCTGGCGAATTGCACCGACAGGTGCAAGTCAGGATCCGGCATCGGAGCGCGCGCGGCGCGCGGCGTAGGCGTCGACGATGCGGCCGACCAGCGGGTGGCGCACCACGTCCTCGGACTGGAAATGCGTGAAGGCGATGCCCCGCACGCCTTCGAGCACGTCGACGGCGTCCACCAGGCCCGACTTCGCGTGCTTGGGCAGGTCGATCTGCGTCGGGTCGCCGGTGACGACCGCGCGCGCGCCAAAACCGATGCGGGTGAGGAACATCTGCATCTGCTCGGGCGTGGTGTTCTGCGCCTCGTCGAGAATGATGAAGGCGTGGTTCAACGTGCGCCCGCGCATGAAGGCGAGCGGCGCGACCTCGATCGCGTGGCGCTCGGTCAGCCGTGTGACCTTGTCGAAGCCCATCAGGTCGTAGAGCGCGTCGTAGAGCGGGCGCAGGTAGGGGTCGACCTTCTGCGTGAGGTCGCCCGGCAGGAAGCCGAGGCGCTCGCCGGCCTCCACCGCGGGGCGCGTCAGCACCAGGCGCTTGACCTGCTCGCGTTCGAGCGCATCGACCGCGCACGCGACCGCAAGATACGTCTTGCCGGTGCCGGCGGGGCCGACGCCGAAGGTGATGTCGTGGCTGCGGATCTGTTCGATGTACTCGCCCTGGCGCGGCGTGCGCGCACGGAGATCCGCGCGCCGCGTGCGCAGCGCCGGGCCTTCCTCGTCGATACGGCCGCGGGTGAGCTCGACCAGCCCCAGCTGGATGTCGTCGAGCGAGAGTTCGTCGTGCGCGCGATTGTAGAAGTGCTCGACCGCGTGCGCGCCCTTCTCGGCCTGCGCGGCGTCGCCGCTGACGCTGAAGCGCGAGCCGCGGCGGCCGATGGTGACGTCGAACGCCGCCTCGATCTGGCGCAGGTTTTCGTCCATGGGCCCGCACAGGTTGGCGAGCCGCCGGTTGTCCTCGGGGGCGAGACGCAGTTCGACGACGTTGGTCTTCAAGCGGATTCCGTTTCGGTGGTGGCGACTTCGCCACGCAGGCTGTGCGGATAGGCCTCGGTGACGACGACGTCGACGAACTGCCCGATGAGCCGCGCGTTGCCCGCGAAGTTGACGATACGGTTGTTGTCGGTGCGGCCCGCCAGTTCTTCCGGGTTCTTGCGCGCATGGCCCTCGACCAGCACGCGCTGCACGCTGCCGACCATGGCACGGTTCACTGCCTGCGCCTGCGCCTCGATTTGGGCCTGCAGCCGCATCAGCCGCTGCGTTTTCAGTCCGGCCGGGACATCGTCCGGGTAGTCCGCTGCCGGCGTGCCGGGGCGCTTGCTGTAGATGAAGGAGAAGCTGGCGTCGAAGTCCAGTTCCTGCACCAGCCGCATCGTCGCCTCGAAGTCGGCCTCGGTCTCGCCGGGGAAGCCGACGATGAAATCCGACGACAGGCAGAGGTCGGGGCGCTGCTCGCGCAGTTTCCGCACGATCGACTTGAATTCGAGCACGGTGTGGCCGCGCTTCATCGCCGCGAGGATGCGGTCGGAGCCGGACTGCACCGGCAGGTGCAGGTGCGACACCAGCTTGGGCAGCTTGCCGTAGCAGTCGATCAGGCGCTGCGTCATTTCGCGCGGATGGCTCGTCGTGTAGCGGATGCGCTCGATGCCCGGGATCTCGTGCACCATCTCCAGCAGAAAGGCGAAATCGGCGGTGCCGCCGTCGTGCAGCGCGCCCTGCCAGGCGTTCACGTTCTGTCCCAGGAGCGTGACCTCCTTCACGCCGTGCGCGGCAAGATTCGCCACCTCGGCGATGACGTCGTCGAACGGCCGCGAGACCTCCTCGCCGCGCGTGTAGGGCACCACGCAGAAGGTGCAGTACTTGGAACAGCCTTCCATGATCGACACGAACGCGGCGCCGCCGTCGACGCGCGCCGGCGGCAGGTGGTCGAACTTCTCGATCTCCGGGAAGCTGATGTCGACCTGGGCGCGGCCGGTCGCGCGCTTTCTGGCGATGAGCTCGGGCAGGCGGTGCAGCGTCTGCGGGCCGAACACCACGTCGACGAAGGGCGCGCGCGCGACGATGGCCGCCCCCTCCTGGCTGGCGACGCAGCCGCCGACGCCGATGATGAGATCGGGATTCGCCAGCTTCAGATGCCGCACGCGGCCGAGATCGTGGAACACCTTCTCCTGCGCTTTTTCGCGCACCGAGCAGGTGTTGAACAGGATCACGTCGGCGTCGTCCGGCGTCGCGGTCGGCGTCAGGCCTTCGGCGACGCCGAGCACGTCGGCCATCTTGTCCGAGTCGTACTCGTTCATCTGGCAGCCGAAGGTTTTGATGTAGAGTTTTTTCATGAGACGCCGGGACAGTGGATAGACTGGGGGCGGGCTGCCGCGCAAGACGGCGCGCGGCAGGCGGGAATCTGGTGGTGATGGACAGACTTGAACTGTCGACCCCCGGATTATGAATCCGATGCTCTAACCGACTGAGCTACATCACCTTTTTCCGGCGGACGGGCCGCAGGAAAGCCGCGCATTGTAGCCGAGCCCGCGCGACGCTGTCAAAAGCCGGCCGGTTCATTGCGGCCGCAGCCGCGCCAGTTCGTCGAGCACGCTGACGAGCAGTTCGCGTCCCAGCGGGCCCATGCCGCGGGTGAGCTGGTCGGCGTCGCGCTCGCCGTTGACGAGCCGCCGCATCCGCCCGCCCAGCAGTGCCATGTCACCGCCCGCCTTCATCATCTGCTCGGCCATGTTGGCGAGCACTGACATCGCCTGCGCGTCGCCGCGCGCGGAGGCGTCGATCAGCGCCGCGAGGCCGGGCGCGGCCGCGCTGCCGTCGGGGCGGGCATCGAGCGGGGGCAGCGTTTCCGGATTGTCGAAGCCGCGCAGGATGGCGTCGAGGAGGATCGTGTCCTCCGCGTCGAGGCCCAGTTTGATCGAAGGATCGCGGCGGCCGTCGACGACGTGGCGCAGCGCGCCGACCAGCCGCGCCCAGCCGGCGGCTTCGGCGGCGTCGAGCTGCTGCATCAGCTCGGGCAGCAGGCTGCGGTCGCGCAGGGCGTTGACGACGGTGTGGATGAAGGCGGCGTGGACGCGCAGGACCTGTTCGACGGCGGGGGGGAGCGGGGCCATGGCTTGGGCTGGGCTGGGGGTCAGGACGGATTGTCGAGGGCAGCGCCGAATCTGGCAACCACCGGCGTGCGCGGCACGTTCCCGATGCGCCAGTGAGCGCTTGCCCACGCCAGAAGCTCGCCGGGACCGGCGCCGACCAGGTCGGCGGGGGGCGGAAGGCCGAGCGCGGCGAGCGCGTCGACGAGCACGGCGCTGCGTCCCGCCTCGGGCAGCGCGGGGGCGAGCGTCTGCTTGGAGAGCTTCTGGCCGATGGTGTTGGTGACGAGCGGCACGTGGGCGTAGGCCGGCGTCGGCAGGCCGAGCAGGCGCTGCAGGTAGACCTGGCGCGGGGTGTTCCACAGCAGGTCGGCGCCGCGCACGACGTGGGTGATGCCCTGGAAGGCGTCGTCGACGACGACCGCGAGCTGGTAGGCGATGAGGCCGTCGGCGCGCCGGACGATGAAATCGCCGACCGCGTGCGCGAGATTCTGTTCCAGCCGGCCGTGGATGCGGTCCTCGAAGTGGGTGCTCACGTCCGGCACGCGCACGCGCCAGGCGCGGGCAACGGCGCCCGGCGGCAGGCCGTTGCGGCAGGTGCCGGGGTAGACGATCTCGCCTTCGGGGTTGCGGCGGGCAGGCGCGAGCTGGCTGCGGGTGCAGGCGCAGGGGTAGGCCGCGCCCTGCGCTTTCAGCGCGTCGAGCGCGGCGGCGTAGGCGTCGTCGCGTTGCGACTGCACCAGCACGTCGCCGTCCCAGGCGAGGCCGTAGGCGTCGAGCTGGCGCAGGATGGTGGCGGCGGCGGCTTGGCTGCAGCGCGGGCGGTCGACGTCTTCCATGCGCACCAGCCAGCGCCCGCCCGCCGCGCGCGCGTCGACCCAGCTCGCCACCGCGGCGACGAGCGAGCCGAAGTGGAGCGGTCCGGTGGGCGATGGCGCAAAGCGGCCGACGTAGGGAGCGGGGGTCATCCCGCGATTATGCCGTGCACGTTCCGGGTGGGGCGGGAAAGCGACATCCCGTGCTTGTGGCGGCTGTTTCTGGCGGCATTTCGTGTGTCCGATCGCCAGGAACGCCATAATGCCGAAGGCCTATGAAGCCTGCTTGCGGTAGCCGGCAACTACGACAAGGAGAGTTCCATGCATGTCGTCATCATCGGCGGATCGACCGCCGGTGCGTCGGTCGCGGCCCAACTGCGACGCCACAGCGAATCCTGCCACATTACCCTGCTCGAAAAATCCGCCTATCTGGCGACCGCGTATTGCGGCCTGGCCTACGCGGCCGGCGGCATGGTGCGGTCCGATCCCGATTATCTCCGCCCGCTCGACCCGAACGACCTGCGCGAGCGCTTCAATGTCGATGTGCGCCTGCGGCACGAGGTCATCCGCATCGATGCACGGCACCAAACCGTGAGCGTGCGAGACGCGCAGCACACCCTCCTGCACATTCCCTACGACAAGCTGGTGTATGCGACCGGCGCGCGCAGCCGGGTGCCCGACGTTCCCGGCACCGCGCTCGACGGCGTGCACACGCTGCGCACCACCGAGGATCTGGAAACGCTGCTTGCCGCGCTGGCGCGTCCCGAGGTCCGGCACGCGCTGATCGTCGGCGCGGGCTTTATCGGCATCGAGCTTGCCGAAAGCCTGAAGCATCGCGGACTCGAGGTGACGCTGCTGGAACGCGCCCCCCAGGTGATGGCGGGAAAAATCGACGCCGACATGGCGCGGCTCGTCGCCACGACGCTGCACGCCCAGGGCGTCGCGCTGCGTCTGAACGAGGCGGTGTGCGAAATCGCCCCGCGCACCGGCGAGCCGGGCCTGGCCGCCCGCACCGCACGCGGCACGATCCCCGCCGACGTCGTGATCCTGACCGCGGGCATCCAGCCCAATTCGGAACTCGCCGCCGCAGCCGGGCTTGAACTGGGCGCGGGCGGCACGGTGCGCGTCGATGCCCGGCTGCAGACCAGCGATCCGCATATCCATGCGCTGGGCGACGTGGCCGAAATCTTCTGTCGCGTGTCGGGGCTGCCCACGCACGTGCCGCTGGCCGGTCCGCTCGGGCGGCAGGCCAAGGTGCTGGCCAGTTGCCTCACCGGCGGCAGCGCCCGCTACCCGGGCAGCCTCGGCACCTGCGTCTGCAAGGTGTTCGACCAGACTGTCGCCTCGACCGGCATGACCGAGACCCGGCTCACGCAATCCGGCATCGCATATCGCAGCCTTTTGATTCCCGCGACCAACCATGTGTATTTTTACCCTGGCGTGGCGCGCATGACGCTCAAGCTCATCTACGCCGAAGACGGCAGGATTCTGGGGGCCCAGGTCGTGGGGGGCGAGGGCAGCGACAAACGCATCGACGTGCTGGCGACCGCCATCACGGCCGGCATGTCGGTGTCCGACCTCGAATATCTGGAGCTCGCCTACGCGCCGCCCTACGGCGCACCCAAGGACATCATCAACCAGGCGGGCGCGCTGGCCACCTCGCAGCTCGGCGGCGCCGAAACGCTGCTGCACCCCGACAAGCTCTCGCGGCCGGAATTCGCGCAGGCGGTGCTGGTCGACATTCGCTCGGCCGAGGAATACGAAACCGCGACCCTGCCCGGCGCCGTGCATATTCCCGCCGAGCAATTGCGGCAGCGTAGCGCGACCTTGCCCCGCGACCGGCCCATCGTCCTGTTTTGCAACAGCGGCGCCAAGGGCACCTCGGCGCAGCAGGTGCTGGCCGCAGCCGGATTTCACAGTTTCAATCTGATGGGCGGGCTCGCGCTGATGAAAAGCCTGAACGCGCCTCACCCGCGGGCCGCTTCCGTCCCGCTGGCCGATGTCATTCCCCGCGTCGCGCTTCCGCTCCCGCCCTGCGACACCGAACTCGATCTCCGGGGCCTGATTTGCCCCGGCCCGCTGGTGGCCGTGCGCAAGCATCTGGCGGCGGCGCCGCGCGGCCACATCGTGCGCATACTCACCACCGACACCGTGTTTCGTCAGGATTTCCAGAACCTGATCCGGCGGCTTGGCCTCAGCGTCATCGGCGAAGGCAACCAGGACGGCGCCCAGTGGATCACCGTGCGCGTGGCGGCGGCCAAGCGCACGGAAACGGCGGATGTCGGCCAAACCCGGCGGGGGTAGAGGGTGAGTCGCAGGCAAGCCGGGCCTAAGGCCAAGGGTGACTGCCGCGAAGCGGCGACGCAACACTACACTCGTGGTCTGTTACCGAACGATCGGAACATGAAACCGCGCCTCTATCGGCAAGGCGGCGTTGGACTGCAGGTCGCGGTAGAGCGCGAGCACGGCTGCGATCATGCGCGCCTCGCTCCAGCTAGCGGCGTAGGCCTTGCCCGCCTCGCCCAGCGCGCGCGCCGCCGCACGGTCGGCGAGCAGCGGCACGACGGTGGCGGCAAAGCCGGCGACGTCGTCCGGCGCGATGCGGCAGCCCGCGCCTTCCCGCAGCACGTCCTTGGTCCCCATTGCGGCCAGGCCCACGACCGGCACGCCGAGCGCCATCGCCTCCAGCAGCACCAGGCCCTGGGTTTCGGTCTTCGAGGCGAACACGAACACGTCCGCCGCGCAATAGCACGCCGGCAGTTCGGTCTTGCGCTCGAGATAGCCGACGAAGCGCACCTGGTCGGTGAGCGCACGCTTCGACACGGCGCGCTCGAGCGCGGGCCGCGCCGGACCCTCGCCGGCGATGACCAGCAGCACGTCGGGCAGCGCGCGCCGCACCGCCTCGGTCACGGCGAGCAGGAAATCGAGGTTCTTCTCGAACGCCACGCGCCCGACGTAGGTCATCACCGGCCGCCCGGGCGGGATGCCGTGGCGCGCGCGGAACGCGGCGCCGTCGCAATCGCTGAAATCGGCCAGATTGAGCCCGGTGGGAATGATGTGGATCGGGCGCGTCACGCCGTAGGCCTCGAGCGTGGCCTTCATCGCCGACGACGGCGCGATCACCGCGGTGACGCCGTCGCATTCCTTGCGCGAAATCCTGCGCGCGGCGGCCGCGAGCCAGGCGCGGGGCAGGAAGGGCAGGTAATGGTGGAAGTATTCCTCGAACAGCGTGTGGTAGGTCTCGACGCACGGCAGGCCGTGGCGGCGCGCCCAGCGCACGCCGGCACGGTGGGCGAGGAAGGGCGTGTGGATGTGCACGAGGTCGAAGCCGGCCGCATCGAGGCCGTCGAGCGCGGCGGCCAGCGCGCGCGGATGCATCAGGCGGTCCTCCGGGTCGCGCGGGATCTGCCAGCCCGGCACCCGCACGATGCCATCCTCGGGGGCGGCGCCCGGATAATCCGGCGCGACCAGCACGCTCGCGTGTCCGGCCTCGGCCAGCGCCTGGCGCAAGGTCTGGATCGAGGTCGACACGCCATTGACGCGCGGGAAGTACACGTCGGACACCATCAGGATACGCACGGCAGACTCCGGCAAAGGCAGAGCCTGCGTTGTATTGCGAGAGGGTTACAGCGTGATGACGCCGCGTGAGCCGGTTCGCCGCCGCTATCGGTCCACGCGCCGGGAAGCGTAAAAGAGCAGGGCGACCACAAGCAGGGCCAGCGCCATGGAGACGCGCAGCCACAGCAGTGCGCGCGACTGGTGGATCTGCGAGCCGGTATCCAGCGCGGCGGCACGCTGGCTGGCGCTCTGACCAAGAAAATCCGCCTGCTGGATCGCCTGCACCGACAGCACGTTCAGCTTGAACAAGGCTTCGCGCGCGGCGTCCCAGTCTGTCTGGTCGCCCGTCATGGCGTTCTCCAGATCGAGGCGAAAGCGGTCCATCTCGGTGAAGAGCCGCGCAAGCTCGGAAGCGGCATCGTCTTGCTGCAGTTCGACGAGCGCGCTCAACTCGTTTTCGATCGCGACTTTTTGCGCGGCGGATTTCTTTTGGTAGGTGGGAAACTCAAGAACCGTCGAGTAGAACTCGTTCATGGTGAGTTCATGCCCGGCGGCCAGGGCTTTCAGCGATTGCGCGATGCGGTACGACTTGAACGTGGCGGCCTGCGCGGCGTCGGCCGTTTCGTCGGCCTGGTCCATCTGCTGGCCGGCCAGGTAGGCCGATCCCGCCGCGAGCAGCGCACCGAAGGCCGCCACGAGCGACAGGGTTCGAATACCGGGTTTCATACGATGTCTTTTTTGTGTGGATGACAACGTATGGTCGAGGCAGCGCGGGTTTCCTTACATCGGCACCGCGCATGCCAGGGCGGCTACAGGACGCCGGCCGCGAGAACCGCCCCGGCCAGCAGCAAAGCCGCGGATTCGCCCCCCTCGATGCCCGCCCCCAGGATGTCGCCGGTGTATCCGCCCAGCCTGCGCCGCATCCAGACGCCCCACAGCAGCGCCGGAACCAGCGCGGCGAAGGCGAGCGGCGCGGCCAGACTGAGTGCGGCCAGCGCTAGGCCGCCCGCCGCCCAGCCCGCCCGGTTGCCGCGCCAGGCAAAGCGTTCGCCGAGACCCGGTTTCAGCGGCGGCAGCCACAGCGTCCAGCCGGCGGCGGCCCAGCGCGCCCAGGCCGGGATCAGCACCAGCACGAGCCACGGCAGGCCGAGCGTCAGCAGCCAGTGCAGCAGCACCAGCTTGGCGGCCAGTTGCAGCACCAGCGCGATGACGCCGAAGCTGCCGACATGCGGATCGGCGAGCACGGCGAAAAAGCGCGCGGGGTCGCGGTGCGCCGCGCCGAGCGCGTCTGCGGTGTCGGCCAGGCCGTCGAGATGCAGGCCGCCGGTGATCCAGGTCCACACGATCACCCCGGCCAGCGCCCCGAGCCACGGATCGAGCACCGCGCCCAGCACCGCCGCCAGCGTCACCGCCGTGCCCACGGCCAGCCCCGCCGCTGGGAACCACACCACCGCGCGCGCGAGTTCGGCGGGCTGAAAATCGCGCAGCGCGGGCAGTGGGAGCCGCGTCAAAAAACCCAGGGCGAGAATCAGTCCGCGCATCGCAAGCGCACCAACAGCGGCGGCGACCCGGCCAGCCACGACACGACGACATGGGAGCCGGGCGTGAGCGCCACGCGCGCGCGATAAGCATCGCTCAGCCCCAGCACCTGCGCCAGCACTGCGCGCATCGCGCCGGCGTGGGTGACGACGAGCGTGGGCGTGCGGGCGGTCGCGCCGAGCCGGGCCAGCGCGGCGCTCACGCGCGCATCCAGCGCGTCCAGCGTTTCGCCGCCGGGCGGTGCGTGGCGGCGCGGATCGCGCACGAACGCGGCGTGCGCCTCGGCGTCGCGCGCGGCGGCTTCATCCGGGCGCAGGCCTTCCCACGCGCCGAAATCGAGTTCCTGCCAGTCCGCATCGACGCGGCAATCGATCCCGCGGGCCATGGCTGCCTCGCGCGCGAAATCGAGGCAGCGCCGCGCGGGACTGCTGACGATCGCGCCCCATTCCGGCAGCGCGGCCAGCGCGGCGTGCATCTGCTCGCGGCCGCGCAGGGTGAGCGGCGCATCGCTGCGCCCGCGGTACACATGCGCCGGGCCCGCCACCTCGCCGTGACGCAGAAAGCCGAGCAGCACCGGTTCAGCGGCGGGCTTAACCATTATTGGCCACCCCGGCTTCGGCAAACGTCGCCATGCCCGCGTGCAGCGCGCACGCGAGCTGGATCAGCGGCAGCGCCACCGCCGCGCCGCTGGCTTCGCCGAGGCGCATGTCGAGTGTCAACAGCGGCCGCGCATCGAGCGCGCGCAACAGAGCGGCATGGCCGGACTCGGCGGAGGCGTGGGCAAACAGCATCCAGTCGCGCGCGCCGGGGTTGAGGCGCACCGCCAGCAGCGCCGCCGCGCTGCAAATGAAGCCGTCGACCAGCACCGGCACGCCCGCTTGCGCCGCCGCCAGATACGCACCTGCCAGCGCGGCAATTTCGAAGCCGCCGACCGCGCACAGCGCGTGCAGCGGGTCGGGTGCAGGTTCGGCCGCGAGGCCGTGCAGCGCCAGCGCGCGGTCGATGACCGCTGCCTTGCGCGCCACGCCGGCGCGGTCGACGCCGGTGCCCGCACCGGCCAGCGCCGCGCCCGGCAGCCCGAGCAGCGCGCACGCCAGCGCCGCCGCCGTGGTGGTGTTGGCAATGCCCATGTCGCCGCCGATAAAAATGTCCGCGCCGGCGACCTGCGCCCGCGCACAGGCTGCCGCCCCAACATCGAGCGCGGCGTGCGCCTGCGCGGCGGTCATCGCCACTTGCTGGTTGAAGTTGGCGGTGCCGCGCGCCACTTGCGCGTGGATCACGCCCGCCACCGGGGAGGGGGCGAGCGTGCCGACGTCGACCACTTCCAGCGTCGCGCCGGTTTCGCGCGCGAGCACGCTGATGGCCGCGCCGCCGCCGACGAAATTGGCGAGCATCTGCTGTGTGACTGCCTGCGGAAACGCCGACACGCCTTCGGCGGCGATCCCGTGATCGGCGGCGAAGAGGCTGATCCACGGGCGGCGCACGCGCGGCAGGGGATTGCCCTGCATCGCGGCCAATTGAATCGCGATATCTTCGAGCCGCCCCAGGCTGCCGGGCGGTTTGGTGAGCTGCGCCTGGCGCGCCTGCGCGGCGGCGCGCGCGGCTTCGTCCAGCGGTTTGACGGCGGCGCGGGGATTCATCGCGGGTCTCCTTTCAGCGTGAGCGGCAGCCCGGCGGCAACGAAGATCACCTCGTCGGCGATGCGGGCGATGTCCTGATTGAGCCAGCCCGCTTCATCGACGAAGCGGCGGGTGAGCGCGCCCAGCGGAATGATGCCGAGTCCGGTTTCGTTGCTGACCAGGATGATGTCGTCGGCGCGGCGCGCCGCGAGCGCGGCGAGCAACGCGGCGCGCGCGCTTGAAAAATCATTGGGTTCGGGCTGGCAGAGCCAGTTGGTGAGCCAGAGCGTGAGGCAGTCCACCACGACGACACCGGCGGGTGCCGAGGAAAGCGCCCCCGCCAGATCCAGCGGCGCTTCGACGGTGAGCCAGTGCGCGGGCCGCTCGGCTTGATGGCGCGCGATGCGGTCCGCCATTTCGGCGTCGTGCGCCTGGGCGGTGGCGATGAAGCAAACCGGCTTGCCGGTCGCGTCGGCGCGTTGCAGCGCCAGTCGGCTCTTGCCGCTGCGCGCGCCGCCGAGGATCAGCGTCAGCATGGCGCGAGCCCCAGCAAGTCGCGCAAAACCCGGGTATCGAGATGCGTTTCCACGGCGTCGGCCAGGCGGTCGATGGCGGCGTCGCGCAGCGTGGCAATGTCGGGGCTGGCCGTGCCGCGCTTCAAACCTGCCCACGCCAGCAGCGCATCGGCCGCGGCGGGGGTGTCGAACAGCCCGTGCAGATAGGTGCCGCGCACCTGGCCGTCGGGTGACATCGCGCCGTCGGGGCGGCCGTCGAGCCAGCACAGGGGCTGCGCGAGCCCCGCGCCGCTGCTCACGCCGGCATGGATTTCGTAGCCCGCCACCGGCGTCGCGCCGTCGGCCAGCGTGCCCGCGACCGTGCGCAACTGCTTGTCGCGGGCGAGCGTGGTTTCGAAGTCGAGCCAGCCCAGGCCGGCGCTGCTGCCCGGCTCGCCTTCGATGCCCGCCGGGTCGTGCAGCGCGCGCCCCAGCATCTGGAAGCCGCCGCAGATGCCGAGCACCTTGCCGCCGTAGCGCAAATGCCGCGCCAGGGCGGCGTCCCAGCCGAAGGCGGTCAGCGCGGCAAGATCGGCGCGCACGGTTTTCGACCCCGGCAGGATCACCAGATCGGCGGGCGGCAGCGGCTGGTCCAGCGTGACGAAGCGCAGATCCACGCGCGGATGCGCGCGCAGCGGATCGAAGTCGGTGTGATTGGAAATATGCGGCAGCACCGGCACCACCACGCGCAGCGCGTCGGGCGAGGCCGGCGCGGACGACGCGGCGGGCAGCGCGTCCTCGGCTTCGAGATGCAGGCCGCGCAGATAGGGCAGCACGCCGAGCACCGGCTTGCCGGTTTTCGCTTCGAGCCAGTCGAGTCCGGGTTGCAGCAGCGCGAGGTCGCCGCGAAAGCGGTTGATGACGAAGCCCTTCACGCGCGCCTGCTCGGTGTCGGACAGCAGGGCCAGCGTGCCGACCAGGTGCGCGAACACGCCGCCGCGGTCGATGTCGGCGATCAGGATCACCGGGCAGTCGGCGGCCTCGGCAAATCCCATGTTGGCGATGTCGTTGGCGCGCAGATTGATTTCCGCCGGGCTGCCCGCGCCCTCGACGACGACGGCCTGATACTGCGTGGCCAGTCGATGGTAGGAATCGAACACCGCCGCGCGCGCGGTGGCCTTGTAGGCGTGGTAATCGAGCGCGTGCATGTTGCCGATGGCGCGGCCCTGGATGATGACCTGCGCGCCAGTGTCGGAATTGGGCTTCAGCAACACCGGGTTCATGTCGGTGTGCGGCGGCAATCCGCAGGCCTGCGCCTGCACCGCCTGCGCCCGCCCGATCTCGCCCCCGTCGGCGGTCACCGCGCTGTTCAACGCCATGTTCTGCGGCTTGAAGGGCGCCACCGCCACGCCCTGCCGCGCGAGCCAGCGACACAGCGCGGTGACCAGCGCGCTTTTGCCGGCGTCGGACGTGCAACCCTGCACCATCAACGTATTTATGCCCTTCAGGGTATTCATGCTTGATTTTTCACCACAGAGGCACAGAGACACGGAGAAACCCGCTTGTTTTTCCTCTGTGTCTCTGTGCCTCTGTGGTTCAAGGGTTTGGGGGATTTCATCCGGCCAATGCGGCGGCGAGCCGCGCCCAGTCGGTTTCGTGTCGCGGCAGCCCGAAGCGCAGGCTGGGCGGATCGGCGAACAGGCGCGTCAATATGCCCTGACGCGCCAGGCGCTCATGCCAGTCGGCGGCGTCCGCCGTGCGCACCCACTGGAACAGCGCGGTGCCGCCGCTGGGCGGCAGCCCGTGATCGCGCAACAAGGCGGCGAGACGCGCCCCCGCTGCGGGCAACGCCGCCCGCGCGGCTTGCTGCCAGGCGGTGTCGGCCAGCGCGGCACGCGCCACCCAGCGCGACGGCGCGCTCACCGCCCACGGTCCCAGCAGCGCGTTCAGCGCGGCCAGTAACGCGGGGTCGGCCAGCACAAAACCCACGCGCGCGCCGGCCAGGCCGAAAAACTTGCCGAGGCTGCGCAAGACAATCAGGCCGGGACGCGGGCACGCGTCGGCCAGACTGTCGTGGGGCGTGGCGTCGATAAAAGCCTCGTCCACCACCAGCCAGCCGCCGCGCGCGGTGAGTTCCGCATGCCAGTCGAGCAGCGCGGCGCGGGTATACGTTTGTCCGCCGGGATTGTTGGGATGCACCAGCACCAGCACGTCGAGCGCGTCCACGCCCATCGCGGCGTCCCACGCGGCAACCGCGTGCCCGGCGGCGCGCCACGCGTGGGCGTGCTCGGCATAAGCCGGATGCGGCACACCGACCCGACAGGCCGCGCGCAATCGCGGCAAGGCCTGGATCGCAGCCTGCGACCCGGCCACCGGCAGTATGTCGCGACAACCGTAATACGCGGCGGCGGCGTCCAGCAAGCCGTCTTCCGTCTCGGGCAGGCGCTGCCAGACCTCGGGAGGAACTGCGGGCACCGGCCACCCCGCCGGATTGATCCCGGTGGACAAATCCAGCCAGTCGGCAGCTTCAATGCGATAGCGCGCCGCGGCGGCCAGCAGTTTCCCGCCGTGCTCAAGCATGGCCGGCCTCCCACGCGAATAGCGACGCCACAACAATCAGCGCCAGCCACAGCCCTACGCCGTGGCGCACCAGCCTGAGCGCACGCGCAATATCGGTGCCGTGCGCTGCCGCACCCCGGCCCAGGGGCGGGCGAACTTCGGTCCGCCCGTGATACACCGCCGCGCCGCCCAGCCGCACGCCCAGCGCGCCGGCGCCCGCCGCCATCACCGGGCCGGCGTTGGGACTGTCCCACGCCGGCGCCTGCGCGCGCCAGCACGCCAGTGCGCTGCGCGTCCGGCCGAGCAGCGCGTAGCTCAGTGCGGTCAGACGCGCCGGAATGAAATTCAGCACGTCGTCATCGAGACGCCCGCGCGCGCGGCGTCGAGATCGTCGCGCGCCAGCGCGGCCGCCACCGGCTCGGCGTGCCGGTGCAGGCTGTTCAGGCCGATCGCGGCGTACAGCACGACCACACTGAACACCGCGCCCACCCCCGGCTGCTGCTGCAGCCACCCGGCGAGCGCGACCCCCGGCAGCACCAGCAGCGCCAGCGCGGCCACGCCGTGCCGCCGCTGCCCGCGCCCGGCGGCGTTCAGCCGGGTTTCCAGCCACGTCGCCCCCCGCCCGAATCCCGCCAGCGGATGCAGCCGGCGCGGCTCGCCGAGGATCGCGTCGAGCAGCAGCGCCGCGGCAACCGGTAGCGCGATCAGGTCTGGCCCCACTGGTTTTCGAACAGGCAATCGGCGACGGCGTGGCGGCGATCCCAGCCTTCGCTTTCCAGCATCGGCGCGTCGTAGAACGCATCGACGTGCCCCAGGCAGAGAATCGCCACCGGCTGCCCGCCGGGCGGGATGCCCAAGAGTTGCGCCACCGCCGCCGGATCGAACAGCGACACCCAGCCCAGCCCCAGCCCTTCGGCGCGCGCCGCCAGCCACAGGTTCTGGATCGCGCAGGCGACCGAGGCGAGGTCCATCTCGGGCAGCGTGCGGCGGCCCAGGATATAGGGTTCGCGCGCGTCCATCAGCGCCGCCACCCACAGTTCGCCGCAGTCCAGGATGCCCTCGACCTTGAGCCGCATGAATTCGTCGCCGCGCGCGCCCAGCGCCTCGGCGGTACGCATGCGCTCGGCCTCGACCAGGGCGTGCAGGCGCTGGCGCCGGTCGGCCTCGGTGATGCGGATGAAGCGCCACGGCTGCATCAACCCCACGCTGGGCGCGTGATGCGCCGCCGCCAGCAGCCGTTGCCGCACTTCGGGATCGATGGGATCGGGACGGAAGTGACGCATGTCGCGCCGCTCGCGGATCGCGCGGTAGACCGCGTCGCGCTCGGGCTGGCTGAATGCGTGCGCGCTCACAGGTCGATGCCCGGCTGCGCCTTCACGCCGGCGCGGAACGCGTGCTTTTCGTCGGCGATCACCGACACCGTGTCGGCCAGCTCGGTCAGCGCGTGCGGCGCGGCGCGCCCGGTGACGACGACGTGCTGCATCGGCGGGCGATGCGCGAGCGCGTCGAGCACGTCGTCGGCGTCGAGGTAGCCGTAGTTCAGGAGATACGTCAGTTCGTCGAGCACGACCAACTGATAGGAAGGGTCGGCGAGCATGCGCGCGGCGATCGCCCAGCCGCGCTTCGCGGTGGCGATGTCCTGCTCGCGGTTTTGCGTATCCCAGGTGAAGCCGTCGCCGGTGACGTGCCACTCGACGCCGGGCTGGCGGCTGAAAAAGGCCTCCTCGCCGGTGTCGGTGCGGTTCTTGATGAACTGCACCACGCCGACTTTCATGCCGTGGCCGAGCGCGCGCGCGACCATGCCGAAGGCCGAGGTGCTCTTGCCCTTGCCGTTGCCGGTGATGACGAGGAGCAGCCCGCGCTCGTCCTGCGCCGCCGCGATGGCGGCGTCGATCACGGCTTTCTTGCGCGCCATGCGCGCGGCGTGGCGCGCGCTCTTCTCGGGGTCAGTCGCCACGGTGCGTCCCCATCAAGGTGCGCGGGCCGTCGTCGCGCCGCCAGGCCGCGGCCAGCGCGACATGCAGCGCCGCCGCCAGACCGACATACAAGGCAAACGTGCCCAGCATGGGCAGGAAATATTTTTCCAGGCGCAGCACCAAGCCCGCCAGCGTCGGCTCGGCGAAACGCCCCGAGAAGAAATAGAACCCGCCCGTGGTGAGCAGCTGCGCCACCGCCACGACGACCAGCGCGACGCCCGCCAGCCGAAGCAATCCCGTCACCGACAGACGGTGCCCGCGCGCATAGAAACGCCCGCCCGCAAACAGCACGGCGTAGGCGGGAATCAGCAACCAGTAGGCCGGCGACACGCAGAAGTCCGACACCCCGCCCCAGGTGATCGCGACATAGTCGATCACCACGCTGGCGGCGATCAGCACCGGCACGACCCACAACGCGCGCACGTACACGCCGAGCAGGAAAAAGATCGCCCACGAGGCATCGGGCAGCGAATGGATGCCGGCCCAGTGGTGGCTGCGGGTAAGGAACATCAGCAGGGCCAGCGCGAGGCCGATCGCGATTTGCTGACGGGGGCTGGGGTTCAGCATGACGACTCCATGATTTTGGCCTCAAACGAATTCAAGCTTGGGGCGCAACAGCGACCCAAGCTTGACTAAAACACAAACAGTCCGGTTGTCAAAACACGACCTGCATCCCCACACGCCAGTTGCGGCTGAAATTGACGGGGTAGATCGTATCGTCGCGAATCCAGATGCCATTGGACTGTTCAAACAGATTGTCCACCGCAGCGAACCATTCCACCTGCTTGTAGCGATACTGGTAGGCAAGGCTGGTCGACCGGTAGGCCTGCTGCTTCTGCGCGTTGTTGTTGTCGAAATCCTCGGCCGCCCAGGTTGCGGCGCGCCAGGTGTGCGTCAGGTTGAGGCTGGACGCGGGCGTGACGCGCCAGTTCAGCCCCAGGTTGACCCCATGACGCGGCACGCCCGGCAGATCCTTGCCGTCGAAGGCGCCGCCGCCGCTATCCTCGCGGTCGATCAGTGCGCGCGTGTAAGCATAGTTGATCGAGGCCGCCAGCGTCGGCGCAATCTGCCAGGTGTCCTGCAGTTCCAGGCCGTATTTGTGGGTCTTGTCGAGGTTGGTGTTGGTGAACGTCAGCGAATTGAAATAGATCTCGTTATCGAGGTTGGCACGGAAAAGCGCCAGTTTCAGACGGTTGGCCGTGGTGACATGGTTGAGGCCAACGGTCACCGTGCGACTCCTGGCCGGCGAGATGAAAGCGTTGAAGGTGCCGCCAAAATTGAAAAAGCGGTCGATGTCCGGTGCCTGGAACGCCTGGTTGTAATTGGCGAACAGCGACAGGTGCTTGTCCAGCCGATGGTTGATGCCGACATCCCAGGCGCTGAGATCGTGGTCCGCCTTGAGTGCAGCGCCCGTATTCGGCGTATAGACGTACTCGACCTTCTCGGTGCGTGCGCCGGCCGACACCGTGGTTGCGCCCCACGCGTACTGACCTTGCAGGAACCAACCCATATTGTTCTTGGTGGTTCGGTTCGTGTTGCCAATGCGGGTGCCATCGAAAGTTTGCACGCCGGTAGTGACGCTCAGCTGGTCGCCTCGATATTCCAGCGCCAGATCGCCGCTCCGGTAGTCGTAATCCGACTTGAATGCGTAGGTAATATAGTCGGAAAGCTTGTCTTCACGCCGCTGGCGGGCCGTCAGTTTCCAGCCTGGTGCCAGCGCATAGGCGAGCCCGACGCCCCAGACGTCGGTTTCGAATTTCTGATGCGTGTAGGTATTGCCGCTGTTCTGTGCGGGATTGGCCTCGTATTCGGCCAGCGTCAGGGCACCGACATAGCGGGTATCGATTCGGCTGTGGCTGGCGTCGAGGTTCAATGTCAGCCCATCCAGCGGGCTGATTTCCAGTTTGCCTTGCTGTGTGCCGTTGCGCGAGGCCGCGCGATGACCGGTGATGTCGCGTTCGCTGGCGCCATCGAAACCGGCGTACTCCGCGCTGGCCGATGCGCTGAAGCGCTCTTTTTTCAGGCCGGCGGCAAGCGTGGCGTTCCGCGCCCCAAAGTTGCCTGCCGAAACCCGCACGGACGCGCCGTCATGCTGGCGGGTGACGATCTGGATGGTCCCGGCCGTGGCGCCGTCGCCAAACAGAACGGAGCCGCTGCCCTTGGTGATTTCAATGCGCTCGATATCTCCGAGCGGAATCGCGCCGAGCAGCTGCGGACTCATGTCGATATTGTTCAAGCGACGGCCATCCAGCGACACGACGATGTTCTGATAGCCGTCGCCGATGCCATATCCGCGCATGTCGATTCTGGGGCTGGCCTTGTTACCGTAGCTCGGCAACACCTGCAGCGAAGTGTGCTGCGCCAGATAATCGTAGAGCGTGGTCGCGCCGGACTGCTCGATCATGTTCCGAGTATGTACCTCGGAGGCGAATGGCGCATCCACATCAACCTGCGGCGTGCGGGTCGCCGTGACAATGACAGTTTCGCCGACAGCCTCCGGTACAGGTTCCGCGTGCGCGAACGACGAGAAAACAACGCCCAGGGCGAGCGCGAGAGGAGTTTGACGCATGATGTGTTCCAGTTTGGGCGCCTGGTTCCCCGCAGGCGCGTTGCACGATCCGCCGGGCGACTTTGTCGCGCCGGGGCTCAGGCCGGTATCCGGGCTCGCGCTTGAAATCCATCGCCTTCCCGGGCGAACCCAGTGGCGGTGTGATGGACCGTTTAGCGCTGACCGTTGCGGGGGCAGCACAGGCTTTGCGGCGAGGCGCGCACCTGTTTCCCGTTTATCCTCGGCGGCGGAACGTCGCGTCGGCACCTGAAGCCGCGCATTATAACCACGCGGGCGCCCGATTGACCGTCCGCACGTCGCCCCCTATAGTCGCGCCATGCACGCCGAACTCGATGCCCTCGAAGCGAAGATCCGCCAGGTGGCGGAGCTGTGCCACACGCTGCGGCGGGAGAATATCGCGCTGCGCCAGCAACTGCTCGCGAGCCAGCAGGACGTGAAGCAGCTCAACACCAGGCTCGATGCCGCCAGGGCGCGGCTGCGGGCGCTGCTCGACACGCTGCCGGAGGACGCCTGATGGCCGGCCCGCGCTCGATCGAAATCCACATTCTCGGCCGCGCCTACAAGGTCGCGTGCTCGCGCGAGGAAGAGCCGGCGCTGCTCGCGGCGGCCGATCTGCTCGATGAAAAAATGCGCGCGATCCGCGAAACCAGCAAGGTCATCGGCGCCGAGCGCATCGCCATCATGGCGGGCCTCAACCTCGCGCACGACCTGCTCACCCAGGGCGGCGGCGACCGGGCCGGGACACACGACCGGCTCAAGCAGTGCAACGCCCTGCTGGATGCGGTGCTGGAAGACCAGGACCGGCTCTTCTGAGCGCTTCCCGGATCGGGCGGGAAAGGAATACACTTAGCGTGCTCCCTGCGGTGTTCGAGGCTGGCTGCAATTTCTCTGAACCAATGCATACGTGCAAGGCTGCGGTCTATTCCGGTGCGGGTGTGCGCGTGACACGTCTCATGTGCCCGAAGCGCCTTTGATGGCGGCCATCTTGAACCCCGGTTCAAGAGTCCGCGGCTGGTCACGGCACAGGCGGGGAGCCCTTCTTTCCCGATCCGCATCGAAGTCGACGCCTGGCCGTTTTCGCGTCGGCTTTCTGTGTGAATCCGATTCCCGCAATGGATAAGCTCACCCTGCGCCGCCAGTTGAAGGCCGCGCGCCGCGCCAAGACGCCGGCCGAGCGCCACCGTGCCGCGCGCGCCGCGCTGCGCCTCGCGCTGCGCCAGGGCCTGTTCCTGCGCGCCCGCCGCATCGGTTTCTATCTGCCGCAGGGCGGCGAATTCGACGTCCAGCCGCTGCTCGATCACGCGCGCGGCATGCGGCGCGCGTGCTATCTGCCCATGCTGCCCCGGCGGGGGAGGGTCATGCGCTTCGGGCGCGTGACGGCCGGCATGCAGACGACGAAGAACCGTTACGGCATCCCCGAGCCGGTCGACGCCCGGCCCCTGCGCGCGCGCCAGCTCGACCTGCTGCTGCTGCCGCTGGTGGGATTCGACGGAGACGGCTATCGCCTCGGGATGGGTGGGGGCTACTACGATGCGACGCTTGCCTTCATGCGGCATCGCCGGCACTGGCGCAAGCCGCGGCTGGTGGGCATCGCCTACGACTGCCAGCGGGTCGGGGCGGTTCCACGCGAACCCTGGGACATGCCGCTCGACGCCGTGCTCACCGAAAGCCGGCTGCACCGCTTCGATCCGAAGCGCCGGTGAGCCGGCGTCAGCGTTGGGTGATCTCGCGGTCGAGCTCGCCGTTCTTCAGCTTCGCCTGGTATTCGTCCAGCATCGCCCGCACCTTGCCGCTCAGCAGGTACAGCCCGATCAGGTTGGGGAAGGCCATCGCCAGCACCAAGAGGTCGGTGAAGTCGACCATGTTCGCCGCGCTCGCGACCGAGGCGATGACGATGAAGGCGAGGAACAACACGCGGTAGACGATCGAGGTGCGCTCGCCGAACAGGTAGGCCCAGCAGCGTTCGCCGTAGTAGGACCACGAGATCATGGTGCTGTAGGCAAACAGCACCACGGCAACGGTGAGGATCACCGGGAACCAGTCGGACACGGTGGCGAAGGCTACCGACGTCAGCGCCGCCCCCTTGCTCGCCTCGCGGATTCCCAGCGTCGCCGGGTCGTTGTAGACGCCGGTGATGATGATGACCAGCGCGGTCATGGTGCAGATCACGATGGTGTCGATGAAGGGTTCGTAGAGCGCGACCATGCCCTGGCGGATCGGGTATTTCACCGACGCGGTCGAGTGCACGATGGCCGCCGAGCCGAGGCCGGCCTCGCTCGAGAACACGGCGCGCTTGAAGCCCTGCACCAGCACGCCGACCATGCCGCCGGCGACCGCGATCGGCGCGAAGGCTTCGGTGACGATCCGGGCCAGCGCCTCTGGAACGTGTTCGATATTGCCCAGGATGATCCAAAGGCAGGCGCCGAGATAGATCAGGATCATGGTCGGCACCACGGCTTCGGCGGTGTGGGCGATGCGGCGCAGGCCGCCGATGATGACGACGCCCACGGCGACCCCCATGATCAGGCCGTAGGCGATCGGCGTGGCGTTGAAGAACGGCAATTGTTCCTGCACGGCGCCGAGCGACTGGCTGACCTGGAACGCGCTGCCGGCGCCGAACGAACCGAGCACGGTAAACACCGCGAACATGCCGGCGAGGATCTTGCCGGTGCGCGGCAGGTTGTATTCGGCGAAGCCCTTCGAGAGATATTCCATCGGACCGCCCATGATGCGGCCGTCGGGGCGCACCTCGCGATAGCGTTGCGCGAGCGTCGCTTCGGTGAACTTGGTCGTCATGCCGAGGAAGCCGGCGACGATCATCCAGAAGGTCGCGCCCGGCCCGCCGATCGAGATCGCGATCGCCACGCCGGCGATGTTGCCCAGGCCGACCGTCGCCGACAGGGCCGTGGTCAAGGCCTGGAAGGGGCTCACTTCCCCCTTGTCGTCCGCTGTGTGGTACTTGCCGCGCAGCACGCGGAACGCGTGCCCCATCATGCGCAG
The DNA here is from genome assembly GCA_046292745.1 of Thiobacillus sp. Lineage (GTDB taxonomy): Bacteria > Pseudomonadota > Gammaproteobacteria > Burkholderiales > Thiobacillaceae > Thiobacillus. Next base: position 116,973 of record JBKBQH010000007.1, read on the forward strand.
GTTGACGAAGCTGAAGCGCAGCGTGAGATAGACCGCGCCGGCGATCAGCCAGGCGACGATGAAGGGCATGACCGGCTCGCCGGGGAAGACATCGAAGAAGATGACGCTGGCGAGATAAGCGTTCAGCGTGCCGAAGAAGGCGTCGAGGCGGCCCGGCTCGGCAGCAAGGACCCACTGCGGGAACAGCCAGGCGGCGACGCCAACTAAACACCGGTAAATCGTCACATTGGTCTCCCACGCTTTTTGTCGTTGCCCGCAACAATAACAAATTTGGCCGCGCCCCGGCGCCGCCGCGGGCGCAAAAAAGCCGACGCATGCGTCGGCTTTGTGCGGGAAGGCGCGCTCAGATCACTTCAGGCTGAGTATCCAGGAGACGATCTTGTCGGCGTCCTCGGGCTTGACCTGCGGGTTGGGCGGCATGGGGATCGGGCCCCAGACACCCTTGCCGCCGGTCTTCACTTTTTCGACCAGCATGTCGTGGGCGGCCTTGTTGCCGGCATACTTGGCGGCGATTTCCTTGAACGCGGGGCCGACGATCTTCTTGTCGATGCCATGGCAGGACATGCAGGCGTTCTTCTGCGCCAGCTGCTGGTCGGCCAACGCGGCACCGGACAGCATCAACAGGGCGGGCACGGCGGCCATCACGAGTTTCTTCATCATCAGGGGTCTCCAAAAAAATCGGGGTTGCGGGGGAAATCTCGAGGAGTTCGTGACTGCAATATTAAGGCAAAACCCCAGCCCCGCAAGGCGAAAAGTTGGTTATTTGCTACCAAGCGGGCCAACATCTTCGTTGCCGCGTTCATTCGCGTTCCACCAGGGCGCGGTAGGCGTGCCAGCTGGCGTGGCCGAGCCAGGGAAAGATCAGCGCCATGGCGATGAAATCGGTCGCCATGCCGATCGCGGTCAGCAGGGCGATCAGCGCCGCCCACAGCAGCAGCACCGGGAAATTGAACCGCGTCGCCAGGAAGCTGGTGACCAGGGCGGTGGCGAAATCGACCTTGCGGTGCAAGAGCATCGGCAGCGACACCACCGACAGGCTGAACACCATCAGCGCCAGCACGCCGCCGAAAGCGAGATAGGCGAGCACGAAATCGGTGTGCGCCTGCACGGCCGAGAGGGACAGGAGGTCGGCAAGGCCGCCGATACCCGAACCGCTCAGGAACAGGCCGACCAGGATCGCCGAAATGCGCTCCCACGAGATCAGCACGAACACCAGCATCAGCGCGTACAGGCCCAGCGACGACGGGTTGGCGCGCCACGACAGGAGCGGCACGAACAGTGACGGCAGCTTATGATGATGCTCCAGGCGGTGGCTCACGCAATAGAACACCGTCGCCAGCACGGGCGCGACGAAGAGGAAGCCGGAGATCAGCGCCATCGCCAGATGCGGCCTGCTCGCGGCGCCGTGCACCAGGCCGTAGCCCAGCGCGGCGAACACGACTCCATAGAACAGGCTCAGCGGCCAGGCCCGGGCCATGTCGCGCGCGCCGGCGCGCAGCCAGCGGAACGGCTGGTCGAAACTCACGCGGCGGATGCCCGGCAGGTCCATCTGCGCGGTCCTGGGGCGGAATACATTGGGTTCGGCATGTGTGCTCATGATGACTCCCTTGACGTAACGAACAGACACTTTGTTTGATAGCAGCGGCGGGCGCGGGTTCCTAACAGCAAATGCTGATACGGGCATTCAAGCCAGCAATGCCTGCCACGTTTCCACTGGCGGCCGGCACGCCGTGCCCTGACACACCCACGCCGTGACGCGGTCCGGCTCGGGCCCGGCGAGCGCCGCCGGCAGCGCGCTGCCATTGGGCAGGGCGAGCAGCAGGTCGCGTGCCGTGAGCCGGGATGCGAGCGCAGCGGTCCACGCCGCCATGCCGTCCCGCGGGCCGCGCAACAGAATGATGCGCGGCGGCGCCAGCGCCTCGTCGAGTACGGCGAGCAGGGTCGGACTGGCGATGGGGAAGTCCTCGAGCAGGGGGTGGAAAAGCCGCAGGCAGCGCTGCGCGGCGTCGAGATAGCGCGCTTCGCCGAGCAGATGGCCGAGCCGCTGCAGCGCGTAGGCGGCGACGCCGTTGCCCGACGGCGTGGCGTTGTCGTAGCCGGGCTTGGGGCGGGTGATCAGCGTCTCGTGGTCGTGGCTGGTGAAGAAGAAGCCGCCTGCCTGCGCGTCCTCGAAGTGCGACAGCAGCGCGTCGGCCAGTTCGATCGCCCACGCCAGGTCCTGCGCGCGATAGCCCGCCTGCAGCGATTCCAGCAGCGCGTCGAGCAGGAAGGCATGGTCGTCGAGGTAGGCGTTCAGACGCGCCTCGCCGTGCTTGTAGCTCGCCAGGAGCCGCCCGTCGCGCCATAGCTTCGCGCGCAGAAAGTTGATCGCGGCGTGCGCCTCGGCGACCCAGTCGGGCCGCTGCATGACGCGCCCGGCGTGCGCGAGCCCGGCGATCATGAGCGCGTTCCAGCCGGCGAGCTGCTTGTCGTCGCAGCCGGGCCGCACCCGGGCGGCGCGCGCCGCGAACAGCTTGGCGCGCGCGTTCGCCAGCCGCTGCGCCGCGGCGTTTTCCGGGATGCCGAGTGTCGCGGCGATCGCGGCGAGGGGTTTCGCCAGGACCGGATTCCAGTACGCGCCCTCGAAATTGGGCGGCGCGTCGAAGCCGAAGGCCGGTGCCGCCACCGCGTACTCGTCGGGGTCGAGCAGCGCGCGCACTTCCTCCCGTGTCCACACGTAGAACCGGCCTTCGTGGCCCTCGCTGTCGGCGTCGAGTGCCGCGTAGAAGCCGCCCCCGGGCGCGCGCATCTCGCGCAGCAACCAGGCGACGATGCCCTCGGCCGTCTGCCGGAAAAGATCGTCGCCGCGCATCGCCCAGGCGTCGGCGTACAGCTGCAGCAGCGGCCCGTTGTCGTAGAGCATTTTCTCGAAATGGGGAATCGCCCACTGGGCGTCGACCGAATAGCGGCAGAAGCCGCCGCCTATCTGATCGACGACGCCGCCCGACGCCATTTTCGTCAGCGTGAAAAGCGCCATCTCGCGCGCCTCGTCGTCGCCCGCGTGCGCCCGCCGCATCAGGAAGAAGAGTTCGCCCGGACGCGGGAACTTGGGCGCGCGCGAGAAACCGCCCCACACCGGGTCGAAGCCCTGTGCCAGGTCGCGCACCGCCCGTGCGAGCGGCGCCTCGCCGAACGCGACCTCGCCCGCCGCGACCGGCTGCTGCGCGGCCAACGCGTCGCGCAGCGCTGCGTTCTGCGCCAGCACCTCGCCGCGCCGTTCGTGCCAGGCGCGCGCGACGTTCTGCATCAGGTCGATGAAGCCCGGCAGGTTGTAGCGCGGCGTCTTCGGGAAGTAGGTGCCGGCGAAAAAAGGCGTCTGGTCGGGGGCGAGGAAGACTGTCAACGGCCAGCCGCCGCCGCGGCCCGCGAGCAGTTGATGGGCGGCCTGGTAGATCTGGTCGAGGTCGGGGCGCTCCTCGCGGTCGACCTTGATGTTGACGAACAGGCGGTTCATCGTCGCCGCCACCTCGGCGTCCTCGAAGCAGTCGTGCGCCATCACGTGGCACCAGTGGCAGGCCGAATAGCCGATCGACAGCAGGATGGGTTTGTCCTCGCGGCGCGCACGTTCCAGCGCTTCCGCGCCCCAGGGATACCAGTCGACCGGATTGTCGGCGTGCTGCAGGAGATAGGGGCTGGACTCGGTGGCGAGGCGGTTGGGCATGGCGGCGTCAATAGTTGATTAAATCGCTCAACAATTGTACGCTGGGCGCCACCGAATTTGCAGGAGTCCCGCCATGTCCCACGAACTGTTTGCCGCCGCCCGCTCGGGCGATGCTTCCCGCGTGAAAATGCTGCTCGAGGCCGGCGCCGACCCGGCGGCGACGGACGAGGCGGGCGAAACCGCGCTGATGCACGCCGCGCATCATGGCCACGTTGCCGCCGTCGAGGTGCTGATCGCCGCCGGCGCCGACGTCAACGCGAAGTCGCCGCAGGGCTGGACCGCGCTCGCCAAGGCCGCCTACAACGGCGAGACCGAGCGCGGCTACGTCGAGGTGATCGAGGTGCTGCACCAGGCGGGCGCCAATCTCGACGAACGCATCTTCTTCGGCATCACGCCGCTGATGCTGGCGGCCGGCGGCGGCGACGCCGCGGTGGTGGAGTGGCTGATCAACGCCGGTGCCGACGTGCTCGCCGCCAACGACGGCGGGCGCACCGCGCGCCTGATGGCGAACGACAAGTTCTATGTGGACGTGATCAACCTGTTGACCGAAGCCGAGCGGCAGCTCGGCGTGACCGAGGAAGGCACTTGTTCGTCGACCAAAAGTGTCGTCAAGCCGCAGGTGGTCAATTTGCTGAAACCGACGACACACTGATCGCCGCAAGACGTGGGCGGGGCGCTCCGCCTGCGGGGCAGGCTAGCGCGCCAGCCAGTCGATCAAGCCCTGCCACTGTTCCACGTCGCGCTCGGTGACGTGCGGCGGCAGGTCGAACAGGCTTTTCCCTTCGAACGCGGCGTTGACGTAATGTTGCGTGTTGCGCAGGTAGGCGAGCACCGGCAGGTCCTGGCGCGCCATGAACTGCTCGAGCGTGACGCCGGCACGGGTGCGCGGATCGACGCGCATGCCGACCACGCCGATGAAGGCGTGGCCCTTGCGCACCGCTTTTTCGGCGTGCAGCGCGGCGAGAAAGTCCTGGCTGGCACGGATGTCGAACAAGGACGGCGCGATCGGCACCGCGACCTTGTGCGCGAGCTTCAGCGCGCGCTCGAGGTTCTTGCCGTGCAGGCCTGCGGGCGAGTCGATCACCAGCCAGTCGGCCTCGCCCTTCTGGCCTTCGTGCAGCAGCGTGATCTCGGGCAGGCTGGCGGCACGCGCCGCCAGCCACTGGGTCGCCGACTTCTGACGGTCGAGATCGAGCAGCGCGACCCGCTCGCCCGCCGAGGCGAGATAGCCCGCGAGGTTGATCGACAGCGTCGTCTTGCCGCTGCCGCCCTTGGGGTTGGCCACCAGGATCGCGCGCATGTCCCGTTCCGGATTACAGCGGCTCGACGCTGTACGTCACCGCCAGCGTGTGCGTTGCGCCCGGCGCGACGGTGACGACGTTGTCCATCGCGTTGCCGGATTCGACGCACACCATCTCGCGCCAGCCGGCGCCCGATTTGCCTTTGCCCATGTCGCCCATCTTCTCGGCCTTCTCGGCCCACGGCGTCCACACCACGGTCGACTGCGAGCCCGTCTTGGCGATGCGGATGCGGCGCTTGAGGCCGGGGTCGACGATGACGCAGTCGGCCGGCGTGTCGACATAGACGCGGTCGACTTCCCCGTCGAAGGCGATCGCGCCCTGCTGCGTCTTGCGGGCGAAATTGTCGACTTTGTCGTAGTAGGCGCAAGCGTCGAGGCCCTCGACCTTCACCGCGCCGATATCGCTGATGTGGAAATAGGTGTGCAGCGCCTCGCCGATCGTCACCGGCGCATCGCCGGTATTGGTGGTGGAAAGCTGTATTTCCAGCCGCTCGCCGACGATCACGGTGAGCGTGAGGCGCGTGGCGTGCGGCCACTGCGCGCGCGTCTGCGCATTGTCGACGAGCTGCAGGGTGAGCTCGGTGCGGGCGTCGCTGCGCTTGCGGCTGGCGATGACCGTCCAGTCGACGGTGCGGGCGAAGCCATGCGCCGGGAATCCCGACTCGGTGGGGTGCGGACCGAACCACGGCCAGCACACCGGCACGCCGCCGCGGATCGACTTGCCCGGCGCGAATCTGGCCGCGTCGGACACCCACACCACCGGTGCCTGCTGCGATTTCGGCCGGTAGCTGACGACGTGCGCGCCCTGCAGGCAGATCGTCGCGCGACCGCCATGGTTGTCGATGTCGGCATAGGTGAGTCCGCCGGCGCCGGTGCGGAACGCCAGCTGGCCGGGAATGGCAAAACGCGCCAGCGGGTCGGCGTGCACCTGCGCCTCGGTCGGATGTTCGACCTGGCTGACGTCGCGCACCGCGCCGAACGCGGCCGAGGTCGTCATCGCGGCGTAGGCGCGCAGCGCGGCCGACACGGCGCGCGCGCGGTTGGCCGGCTTCCAGGCCTGCGCGCCTTTCGCGTCCATCGCGGCGCGGCGGCGCGCCAGCTCGGCGGCGTCGAGCCGCACGTTGAGGCTGCGCCCGGGGATGTCGATGTCGATGATGTCGCCTTCTTCAACGAGACCGATGGTGCCGCCTTCCGCCGCTTCGGGCGAGGCGTGGCCGATCGACAGTCCCGAGGTGCCGCCGGAGAAGCGGCCGTCGGTAATGAGCGCGCACGCCTTGCCGAGCCCTTTCGACTTCAGGTACGAGGTCGGGTAGAGCATTTCCTGCATGCCGGGGCCGCCGCGCGGGCCTTCGTAGCGGATCACCACCACGTCGCCCGCCTGGATGCGGTCGCCGAGGATGGCCTCGACCGCGGCGTCCTGCGATTCGAATACGCGCGCCGGACCCGAGAATTTCCAGATGCTCTCGTCGACGCCGGCGGTCTTGACGATGCAGCCGTCCTCGGCGAGGTTGCCGTAGAGCACGGCCAGCCCCCCGTCCTTCGAGTAGGCATGTTCGTAGTCGCGAATGCAGCCGTTCGCGCGGTCGTCGTCGAGCTTCGGAAAGCGGCGGTCCTGCGAGAACGCGACCTGGGTCGGCACGCCGCCGGGCGCGGCCCGGTAGTAGTTCTTGACGTCGCGGTCCTGGGTGCGGCGGATGTCGTAGACGTCGATCTGTTCGCCCAGCGTTTTCATCAGCACGGTCGGGACGTCGCGGTGCACCAGCCCGGCACGCTCGAGTTCACCGAGGATCGCCATCACGCCGCCGGCGCGGTGCACGTCTTCCATGTGGTAGGTCTGGATCGACGGCGCGACCTTCGACAGGTGCGGCACGCGGCGGCTCATGCGGTCGATGTCGGCCATGGTGAAGTCGACGCCGGCCTCGTGCGCCGCGGCGAGAAGATGCAGCACGGTGTTGGTCGAGCCGCCCATGGCGATGTCGAGCGCGATGGCGTTCTCGAAGGCGTCGAAGCTGGCGATGGCGCGCGGCAGCACCGAGGTGTCGTTCTGTTCGTAATAGCGCCGGGTGTTGCGGACGATCAGGCGCGCGGCGGCGAGGAAGAGGTTGCGGCGGTCGGCGTGGGTCGCCAAGAGCGAGCCGTTGCCGGGCAGCGAAAGCCCCAGCGCTTCGGTGAGGCAGTTCATCGAGTTGGCGGTGAACATGCCGGAGCAGGAACCGCAGGTCGGGCAGGCCGAGCGTTCGAGCTGCTGCACTTTCTCGTCGGACACCTTGTCGTCGGCGGCCGAGACCATGGCGTCGACCAGGTCGAGCTTGATCGTCTGCTTGTCCCACACGACCTTGCCGGCTTCCATCGGGCCGCCGGAGACGAACACGGTGGGGATGTTGAGCCGCAGCGCGGCGTTGAGCATCCCGGGGGTGATCTTGTCGCAGTTCGAAATGCACACCAGCGCGTCGGCGCAGTGGGCGTTGACCATGTATTCGACCGAATCGGCGATCAGATCACGGCTCGGCAGCGAATACAGCATGCCGCCGTGGCCCATGGCGATGCCGTCGTCGACCGCAATGGTGTTGAATTCCTTCGCCACGCCGCCCATGGCCTCGATTTCCCGCGCCACCAATTGCCCCATGTCCTTCAGGTGCACGTGGCCGGGCACGAACTGGGTGAACGAGTTGGCGATCGCGATGATGGGCTTGTCGAAGTCGCCGTCCTTCATGCCGGTGGCGCGCCACAGGGCGCGGGCGCCGGCCATGTTGCGGCCGTGGGTGGTGGTGCGGGAACGGTAGACAGGCATGGCTCGATCCTGGGAACAATCAAAACGCTGATTGTATCGCCTGCCGCCGGCCGTGCACGGGCAACGCGATATCCCTGGCGGGGCCGGGGGTCAGGCCGGCGGGCCGCGTCGGGCGCGCCGCAGGTCGAGCAGCACGCCGAGACGCATCTGCAGGTCGGGCGTGTGGTAGGGCTTCACCAGGTAGTCGTCGGCGCCGTCGCGATAGCAGCGGTCGACGGTTTCCTCGCTGCCGTCGGCCGACAGCATCAGCACGGGCATGTCCCGGCACGCCGGCTTGGCGCGTATCGTGCGCAGCACCTCGAAACCGTCCATTTCCGGCATCTGGATGTCGAGCAGCACCGCGTCGAATTGGCCATGGTCGAGCAGTTCCAGCGCCTGCGGTCCGCCGGCGGCGCTCACCGCCCGGTAGCCCATCTGGGCGAGCCGGCGGTCGAGCAGCTTGAGGTTGAGCGGCTCGTCGTCGACGATGAGGATGCGCGCGCCCGCGACGTCACCCAGTCGCACCGTCGGCTCGACCCGCGCCCCCCGCGCTTCGAGACAGCGGTGCACGCGCCGGGTCAGTTCCAGCGGGCTGACCGGCTTGATGAGGTAGTCGGCCGCGCCGAGGTTGAGGCACTCGACCACCGATTCGCGGCTGTTGGTCGCGGTGATCATGACGACTGGCGTCTGGTTCAGCGTCGCGCTGGACTTGATCGCCCGCAGCACCGCCAGCCCGTCCATCTCGGGCATGTCGAGATCGAGCAGCACCAGGTCGAAGCGCTCGAGTTCCAAAAGCTGCAGGGCATGGCGTCCGTGCACGGCCAGCGTCACCAGGTAGCCCGCCAGCTCCAGCCGCCGCCCCAGCAGCAAGCGGAGCTCGTGCCTGTCGTCGACGAGGAGGACGGAATAGGGTCGCGCGGCGACGGCTTCCCTCAGTTCGAGCGGCATGTCGCTGGGCTCACTGCAGGCAAGGCCGCCGCGCCGGCCCGGATGCGCCGCGCCAGCCGCGCAAATTCATCGATCTGGCCGCGGACTTCATCCAGCCTGCCGGCCAGGATGCTGGCTTCCATCCGGATCGCCAGCTGCGTCACCAGCGGGTAGCCGTAGCCGCCCCCCACCGACTTGAGATCGTGCGCCTGGGTCTTCAGGGCGGCCAAGTCCGCCATCGCGGCCGCGGCTCGCAGCGACGCTTCATACCCGGGTAGCCGTTCGAGAAAGTACTCGACCAGATCGGCCATGTCGGGGCTTTCCCGCAGCAGGTCGGATACCAGCGGCGTGTCCGCAGCGCGGGTCCGCGTTGCCGCCTCGTCGGGAGGCGGCGGCAGCTGGAAGCGTGCCAACAGCGCGTCGAGCTTCGCCAACAGATCCTGCGTCGACTGCCGGTTGCCGACGGTGGCGGCGAATTCGAACTGGCCGATCAATTCGGTGAGCTGGGGGGAGAGGTAATCCGAACCCGCGGTCTTCATCTGCCGCGCCAGCGTGCGCATCGTCTCATTGTCTCCCTGCGCCTGCGCGCGCTGCAGCGCCGCGCCATAGGCGACGAAGCGTTCGTGCAGGTGGCTGGCGAGCTCGACCAGGCCCGGATCCTGCCGCAGCAGGGCCGGCACGAGGGGCTCGTCGGATGCGGCCGGCGCCGCCGCGCCGGCCTGCAGGTGCTGCCGCAGGGTGTCGGCGAACAGCGCGTTCTCGATCGGCTTGGTCAGAAAGCCGTTGCAGCCGGCGTCGAGACAGAACTGCCGGTCCTGTTGGGTGGAATTGGCCGTGAGGGCGACGATGGGGCCGGTATAGCCGCGCGCGCGCAGCGTACGCGTCGCGGTCACGCCGTCCATCACCGGCATGTGCATGTCCATGAGGATGAGATCGAAGGGCTCGGCCAGCGCGGCTTCGACCGCCTGTGCGCCATTCTCGACGACGCGCGGCTCGACGCCCAGGTGACGGGCCTTGAGAGCGATCACGCGCTGGTTGACCGGGTTGTCCTCGACGAGCAGCAGGCGCCCCTTGAGGTTCGGCGCCGCCGCCCGCGCATCCTCGGGTGCGGGCGGCCGGCGGATGTCGTCCGCGCTTTGCACCAGTGTGTCCACCGCGCCGACGCGGAGGGTGACGGTGAAGCGGCTGCCGCGGCCCGGCGCGCTGTCGACGCAGATGCCGCCGCCCAGCATTTCGGCCAACTGCTTGGACAGCGCGAGCCCGAGGCCGGTGCCACCGAAGCGCCGGGTCGTGCTGGCGTCGGCCTGGCTGAAGGCCTGGAACAGCCGCACCAGCTGCTCGGCGCTGATGCCGATGCCGGTGTCCGTCACCTCGATCACCAGCCGCCCGCCCATGGCATCGTGGCGCACCCGGAGCGTGACCTGGCCCTGTTCGGTGAACTTGATCGCATTGCTGATGATGTTGAGCAGGATTTGCTTGGCGCGCACCGGATCGGTCGTCACGTTTGCGGGCAGCGGAAATACCGGCTCGACTGCGAACCCGATGTCCTTGGCCTCGGCCAGTGGGCGCGCCAGCGCGACGACCTCGTCGATCAGGTCGAACAGCGGCACCGGGATGTGCTCGATTTCCAGCCTGCCGGCTTCGATCTTCGACAGGTCGAGAATGTCGTTGATGATGCCGAGCAGATGCTTGCCGGCCTGCTTGATGGTGCGGATGCCCTCGATGCGCTCGGGCATCGACTGTCTGACGTCGAGCAGCGCCTCCGAATAGCCGATGATCGCGGTGAGCGGCGTGCGGATCTCGTGGCTCATGTTGGCGAGGAACAGGCTCTTGGCCTGGCTGGCCTTTTCGGCCGCGGTTTTCTCGATCAGCGCCGCGCGCGCCTGGTGTTCGGCGCGCTTCAGCTCGGTGAGATCGGTGATGGCGCCGATCAATCCGATGACATGGCCGTCGGCGTCGGTCAGCGTGGTCTTGGCGAACATCACCTGCCGGTCTTCACCGCGCCGTGTGCGAACAGTGGCGTCGTGCGTCTGCAGCCCGCCATTGCGCATCAGCGTCCGGTCCATACCGTCGATATAGGCGGCGGTCTCGGGCGAGTCGAGATACAGATCATCGACGTGGCAGCCGAGCATTTCGGCGCGGCTGGCGCCGAAGAATGTCTCCCATGCCTTGTTCACGCGGGTGAACTTGCCCTGCCGGTTCTTGGTATAGAGCGGCAGCGGCAGGGTCTCGATCAGTTCGTCGGAGAAGTGCAGCTGCTCGCGCAGCTGCTGGCGGCTCTCGGACAAATCATTGAGCAGGCCTTGCATGCGCTCGGCGACGTTGTTGAAAGCGGCCGCGGCGCTGCGCACTTCCCGCGCGCCCCCCGGACGGACCCGCACCGCATGATCGCCGTGGCGGAAGCGGTCGGCGGCGTCGGCCAGCTGCCGCAACACACGCAGGTTCGCGCGCAGCACGAAGAACAGTGCAACCATCAAAGCCAGCATGGCGCTGCTGCTCAGCGCCAGGTTGTGCAGGGTGGCGCGCCACAGCGCATGCTGGGCGTGCGCCGGGTCGAGGACCACTTCGAGCCTGCCGTAATCAGCGCCCCCCAGCCGGATGTCCGTCGCCTTGTGTACTTCCGGCATCGCTGCCAGGCGCTGGAACCAGCCGGGCGCCTGCTCGCGCGGCGCGTCCGGGCGCACAACGACGCGGTCGCGCCCGTTCCAGCGCCAGGTCAGGCGGGAAATCTCGGGGTAGACCGTGGCCTGGCGCTCCAGCAACTGCTTGACCGAGGCATAGTCGCCGATCAGCGCCTGCTCCGCCACCAGCGGCGTGGCGACGTCGAGCAGCAGCCGTGCCTTGGCCTCCTGCTCGCCGGCGAGCTGGGCTTGATACTGGCGCGCGAACAGCAGGGTGATGAGCGCGGCAGCGCCCAGCAGCAGCAAGCCCTGTACCGCCGCGATGCGCGGCAACAGGCCCAGGCCCCGCCACATAGCGGTCCCGCGCGCGGCCAGGTTCACTGCTCTCCCTTCACCACGGTCGTGCGATAGAAGCGTCGATAGTTGTCGTACTCGGCATCCTCCGCCCGCACGAAGCGCCACACCTCCTGGCTGCCGAGCGCGTCGGCGCTCGCCTGCAGCGCGCGGCGCCCTGCCGGATCCTGCGCCATGCCGATGAAGGCGGCACGCACCACTTCCACCAGCCGGGGCGGCAGGGAGGGATGCGCCATGATGGGAATGTCGAGATAGGAATCGGACGTCCAGATCACCCGGTAGCGGAAGTCCTCGCGCTGCGCATAGCGCGACAGCAGCTTGCGGTTGACCGCGGCGGCGGCCACCTCGCCGAACTGCAGCTGCGACATCGCGCCCTCCTGGTTGCCCGCGAACACCTCCTGCACCCGCACGCCCGATTTCAGCAGATGGTCCATTGGCAGCCAGTAACCGACGAAGGCCTCCTTCGACGGAAAGGCCACCCGGGCCCCCTTGAGGTCGGCCACGCTGCGGACCGGGCTGTCGTCGCGCACGACGATGACGCCATGGATCGGCTCGCCCTGCATGCGCAGGATTGCCTTGTAGCCGACGCGGTCGCGTTCGGTCGTGAACATGTGGTTGGTGTAGGCAAAGGCATGTTCGCCGCGCACCGTCATCGCCGTCGTTTCCGGCGCGGTCCTGCCCATCTTCAGGACCAGGGGCACGCTGACCTTCTCGCCCACGTAGTTGAGGATGGGGTTCCAGCTCTGTGCCGTGAGGGTCACGCTGCGCTGGTTGATCACGCCGAAACCCAGCGGGGCTTCGGCCTGGGCATGCGCGCCGGTCGCCGGCGTCCACCCGAGCGTCATTGCCAGAATGAAAAGATGCCAACGCAAGCCCGCGACTCCTCCTGTGCCCAGAATGACTTATCGGGGGCGCACACGCAAAACTTGAGCCGGCAGCAGGGGAGCGCCGCAGCCGATACAATGGCGTCTCGACCTCCTCCGGAGACGCCATGCTGATCCATCCCCAATTCGATCCGGTCGCCCTGCAACTCGGTCCTGTCGCCATCCACTGGTACGGCCTCATGTACCTCGTCGCCTTTGTCCAGGTTATCCTGCTCGGCCGCTGGTGCATCGCCCACCGGCCGTGGTCCGGCTGGAACACGGCCATGCTCGACGACGTCCTGTTCTACGGCGTGCTCGGCGTCATCCTCGGCGGCCGCCTCGGCTACGTGCTGTTCTACAAGCCCGCCGAATACCTCGCCAACCCGGTCGACATCCTCAAGGTGTGGGAAGGCGGCATGAGCTTCCACGGCGGCTTTCTCGGCGTGCTCGTCGCCATGATCGTATTCGCCCACCGGCATCGCTTGCGTTGGCTCGCCGTCACCGACTTCGTCGCCCCGCTGGTGCCGCTGGGGCTCGCCGCCGGACGGCTCGGCAACTTCATCAACGGCGAACTGTGGGGGCGTGCCACCGACCTGCCGTGGGGCATGGTCTTCCCGCAGGCCGGCGACGGCATCGCGCGCCACCCCTCGCAGCTCTACCAGTTTGCCGGCGAGGGCCTGCTGCTGTTCGTCATCCTGTGGTGGTACTCCGCGAAACCGCGTCCCGTGGGCGCCGTCTCCGGCGTCTTCCTCATCGGCTACGGCGTTTTCCGCTTCCTCGCCGAATTCGCGCGCGAACCGGACGCCTTCCTCGGCCTGCTGGGCCTGGGGCTGTCGATGGGGCAGTGGCTCAGCCTGCCGATGATCGTCGCTGGTGGACTCCTGCTGCGCTGGGCGCACCGGCAGGCGTGATGCCGCCACGAAGCGCCAGGCCCGGGATCATGCGACTGTGGCGCGCGGGCGGCTGGCTCGGGGTCGCCCTCACGCTCGTTTTCTCGCTCGGCCCGCCCACCGTCGGCGCTGACGACAGCGGTCTCGACAAACTCGCCCATCTCGCCGGCTACGCGCTGCTCATGTTCTGGTGGGCGCAGCTCGTTGTGTCCCGGCGCTGGCGGCTCGCTCTCGCCGTCATCGTGTTCGGCGCGGCGATCGAACTGCTGCAAGGCCTCACCCCCGCGCGCCAACCCGACGCGCTCGACGCGCTGGCCAATACCGCAGGCACGCTGCTTGGCTGGCTCGCCGCCCGCCAGCTGCCCAATCTGCCTGCCCGCATCGCGGCGCTTCCCGCTTTCCGGCGGTAAGGCTATAATCCGCGCCACGTTGGGGCGGTAGCTCAGCTGGGAGAGCGTCGCGTTCGCAATGCGAAGGTCGGGAGTTCGATCCTCCTCCGCTCCACCACTTTCCAAAGGCCAGACCTTGCTCTGGCCTTTCTCACATCCGCCGGTGCGCCAGCACTGGCGCAGCTTTGCGGCTGATGCGAAGCACACTGTCGGCAGCTTCGCCAAGTTTTCCGCCGTTTTCGTCCTCTCTGCGCTCCCCGTTCTCTGTTTCTGCAAAGAGCCGTCTTCGAACGACGCGCCGATGGTGCCGGGCATCAACTCACCAGCCAGTTGACCTTGCGCACGCTCGCGGGCAGGCAGATAAAAACGGGGAGCGTGAGACAGGAGAGGGCAAAAAACGCGGAAATATGGGAGGCAACGCTCGCGAGGCAAAACCGCGAAGCCCCGCCAGTTCTGGCGCTGCGGGCAGACGTGAAAAAGCCCGAAACGGGTTCGGGCTTTTGGGATTGGTGGTGGAGTCTGCCACCGATTTCGAACCCCTTTCCCAAACCCCTGCGTAATCCTTCGGGCCAGAGCGGAAGGTTTCGGGCGTTTGTCCGCGTCACGCCGAACCCGCAGGAGTACGCGCAGGAGAGCGCACCAGTCACTTCAGCCCGTACCACACCCCACGTCCGCTGCCGTGCCGCTCCAGATGATTGCGCTCGGTCAGGTCGCGGAAGTGTTGCTTCAGGGTGTTGCGGCTGGCTCCAGTCAGTTTGATGGCATCCATCATCGTGACGCGGCCATGCTCGCGGGCAAACTCGACGATCTGTAGTGAAAGTTCGGGCAGCGCCGCCAGCACGATCTTTTCGCGCTCGACCTTCTTCTCCAGACGACGCACCTGCTCCGCCAGCGAGCGCAGGAAGAACACCAGCCATGGCTGCCAGTTGGGCACCTCCGTGCGGATGGTGCCCTGCGTCTGGCGCAGGGCCAGGTAGTAGGCTTCCTTGTTCAGCTCGATCACACTCTCTAGCGAGCTGTAGGGCACATAGGCGTAGCCGGCCTGCAGCAGCAACAAGGTCGTCAGCACCCGGCTCAAGCGCCCGTTGCCATCTTGAAAGGGGTGGATTTCCAGAAACACCACCACGAAGATCGCGATGATCAACAAGGGGTGCAGATGCCCCTTCTCCCGCTCGTCATTGACCCACGACACCAATTCGGCCATCAGCCGTGGCGTGTCAAACGGCGTGGCGGTCTCGAAGACGATGCCGATCTGTGTTCCGTTTTCATCGAAGGCGGCGACGCTGTTCGAGTTGGTCTTGTACTGCCCCCGGTGGCGCGTATCCTTTTCGCTGTGGCGCAGCAGGATCTGGTGCAGCTGCTTGATGTGGTTCTCGTTGAACGGGATGTCGTGCCACGCGCTGAACACCAGATCCATCAGTTCAGCGTAACCGGCCACTTCCTGCTCGTCGCGGGTTTCGAAGGACCGGATGGCCAGGTTGGAGAGTAAGCGCTCCACTTCCCGGTCGGTCAGCTTGCTGCCCTCGATACGGGTGCTTGATCCTATGCTTTCGATGGTCGCGATCCGACGCAGAGCCGAGAGACGCTCAGGCGCGAGCGTGCCCAAGGCGCGCCAGGCGCCCTTGAACTCGTCGATCCGGGCAATCAGGCTCAGGATCTCGGGGGTGATCTGGAGGGTGTCGGTTCGCAGCATGAACCAATACTACACCCATTAACACCCATTTACGAGCTACATCCAATCCAACGCCCATTTACACCCGATCTTTCAGATTGATGATGCCTGGACCGCCAGTTCTGGCGCTGCGGGCAGACGTGAAAAAGCCCGAAACGGGTTCGGGCTTTTGGAATTGGTGGTGGAGAAACTCCACCTGAAGAACCAGCATCTTAAAGCATTTCGGGGATTTTAGGAAGGATTGAGGCCAGCGGGGGCTTCGGAGGGAGTTTTTCGCACATCTACCAACCCCGCCCTCGCACAACTTAGCTAACGAGGAGCTTTCTGAACTTCCCACTATTGCGAAGCCGGTTGCAGACCTTGGTCACTGAATCTTGGTCAACGTCAGGAATAACCTTCAGTACTTGAGCTTGTATCTCTTCGAGAGCCCTCTCCATTGATGGGCTTGGCCTGAGCTGCTCGAGGTCTTCAATCGTAGAGTTTTCGATCGATACCCCTTGTTTCTTCGCCTCGTTGATTAATACATCATCAATCCAAGAGAATCCCAGGGATGAAGTCGCGCCTGGCTGCGAAAACATCTTAACCAGGGAGTCGACTTTCTCCTTGCCTCCGTGACTATCTGCCCAGTCCGGGGTAGCTGGCCGGTTGTACAGATTGCCTAGAAGCCAGCCGAGCTTTGCTTGGAAGTCTTCTTTCAGTCGACCAACGCGAGTAGATGTAAGCAAGCGGTAGTGCTCGCGCTTGACCGACACCGTAACTCGGAGCATTGCCACAGCTTCTTCACCGATGCCGATATCGGCATCGGGATATAAAAAGAAAAGGCCAATGCTCTGCTCGTTCTGATTGAAGATACGCTCTAGGAGTCTCTTAGCTTCCTCGTATCCGCTCTGCGGAAACTTCCCCGGCGCGACCGGAGAAACAACATGTGCCAATAGCTTAGGCATCACTTTCGACAGCGGGCGGATCGCAGAAAGTGAAATGTAGCCAGCCTTAGACTCGCCCTTCCGCCGCACTAGATCACATGTCTGCGATGCAACCATAAACCCAAGATATTTGTCTTGAGTAAAGTGTGGATGAACCTCTCGAAACAACGAAACTAGCTCGTCGGAAGGGAAGAGTATGTCCCCTTGCTCAAGGTCCATTTCGGGATTGCCAACATCCCGATACGTCCAATGGACAGCCATCTACAAAACTTAGAACGTGTTTCTGCTACCGGCAGCTTGGAATGACCTGGTCGTTGAGCGAACAGAAACGGTGCCGGATGCCTTGCTGGTGGAAACCATTCTGTCTCCAGATGCCCCAGAACCAGTAGCGGTATTGATCTTAGCTCCCACAACCATCGAGGAAGCAGACTGGAAAATTCCTTGCGGAACCACGCTCGACGATTTCTCAGCTTTAGTCACAACCCCTCCTCAATAAACCCAATTTGCTTCATCAATTTGATGGTTAGCAGTTCAAATGCGCCTGCTTTGCCTAGCCATTCTTTCAGCGCATCAATGTCAGCAGAGTCTAGATGAAAGTTGAACATCACCATATCATCAGATCCTTCTCCTTGAACAATCTCAAGGTTTAGAACCCCATTTTCAACTTTAATCGTCCGTTTTATAGACCTGCCAACTATTTCATGAGCATCATCGGAAAGCACATCATCTAACTGACACTCAAGCTTTTCGATGATCGCATCAGACATCTCCGAAATACGATATCTGTAGTTAATCCCTGCTGCTGAAACGGGTGTTTCTGGCAATGAGGACAGTGCTGTTGATGCAACCTGGCAGCAGGCTTCAATGGATTTTTGTTCGTTTGTTTCGCCGAAAATGGCCAAGGCCATGGGCGTCGGCTCAACAATCACACCGTCGTGTCGAACCCGAAAAGCTCCCGGTCGGTCGATCGCAACTTCAATGTCAACAGTACTCCCATCAGACAAACCAAAAAGGCGCTTTCTGATGCCATCAGGAGTCAGGATCGCGCGGTTCCATGCACCGACGACCATAACACCCCAATCAACTGCTTGGACCAGCATAAGAAGTCTGTCTCAACTGAGTAAATCTTGAGATTGTACCCTTGCCTGCTTCGCTAGGCATCTATTCGCGAACATCGCCCAGACAAAACTGTACGCAATCGCCAGCAGCTTAATGCCATACCCATGCGCTTGATGCTCTGCGGATAAGCTATTCAGGCCCAATGAAACGCACACGCATTCATCGCTCCTCTTCGGCACAAAAACCCTAATAGCATAGCCATCCCCTTGCGCTGACAGCGTTTCCATACAGTCTTTTTATCGGAGACTGACATGGAGACAAAGACCTGCAACGCATGTGGCCACCCTTTCACCCCTCGACCGCAGAACCAAAATCAGACCTACTGCACCGATCCGGCATGCCAACGCGAACGCCGTCGGCGCTGGCAGCAGAAAAAGCGGCGTGACGATGCCGACTACTGCGACAACGATGCACGTTCCAGAAAGGCATGGGCTGCCGAAAACCCGGCGTACTGGAAACAGTATCGCGACACGAATCCGGCCTACGCCGAGCGCAATCGAAATCTACAGCAGTCTCGGAATCAAAAGCTCCGGGCATCGGTGATTGCAAATGAGGACGCGTCACGCCCCGAGAACTCCCCGCCCGCCGGCCGATACCGCATGGTGCGGATCACCTGCGATGGGGCTACAGGAGACGAATGGATCGTGGAGATCGCCGTCCTGACTGCGATCCCGGCTGCTGAAGACGTGTGATTGCAAATGAGGACGTGTTCGGCGACATCGCTGTTGCCTGTTAACTTCCCGCGTGTGCGTTCTCGAACTATCGAGCATCCGAATCCGACTCGACCCGTGTATGCCTTGACCAACCACCCGTCGCGAAGTGACGCCCGATGTTCGAGAGGCATCTTTTCGCATGTAAGGGGACGACGCGGCGATGCAAGAACAAGAAAACACAGATGGCGATGGGCAGACCCAAGCCTCCCTATTCCGGGCAGCGCAGTACGTGCGGATGTCGACCGAACACCAGCAGTACTCGACGGAGAACCAAGCCGACAAGATCAAGGAATACGCCGCCCGGCGTGGCATCGAGATCATCAAGACCTATGCCGACGAGGGCAAAAGCGGTCTGCGCATCGATGGCCGGCAGGCCCTCCAGCGGCTGATCCACGACGTCGAGTCTGGCCAGGCCGATTTCCAAGTCATCCTGGTCTACGACGTCAGTCGCTGGGGGCGTTTTCAGGATGCCGATGAGAGTGCTTACTACGAGTACATCTGCCGCCGTGCCGGGATCCAGGTCGCCTACTGCGCCGAGCAGTTCGAGAACGATGGCTCGCCCGTCTCCACCATCGTCAAGGGTGTCAAGCGGGCCATGGCCGGCGAGTACAGCCGGGAATTGTCGGCCAAGGTGTTCGCCGGCCAATGTCGCCTGATCGAACTCGGCTACCGCCAGGGCGGCCCTGCCGGTTATGGACTCCGCCGCATCCTGGTCGACCAGAACGGATCCATGAAGGGCGAACTGGCTCGTGGCGAGCACAAAAGCCTTCAGACCGATCGAGTAATCCTGATGCCCGGCCCCGACGACGAGGCTCGTATCGTTAATCTGATCTACCAGTGGTTCATTGAGGAGGGACTGTCGGAATCTCAAATTGCCGGGCGCCTGAATGGCATGAAGGTGCGCACCGACCTGGACCGGGAGTGGACGCGCGCCACCGTCAATGAGGTACTGACCAACGAGAAGTACATCGGCAACAACGTCTACAACCGCATCTCCTTCAAGCTCAAGAAGACCCGGGTGGTGAACACCCCGGATATGTGGATCAAGAAGGAAGGCGCCTTCGAGGCCATCGTCCAGCCCGATCTGTTCTACACCGCCCAAGGGATCATGCGGGCACGTGCCCGGCGCTACACCGACGAGGAATTGATCGAGCGCCTGCGCAGCCTCTACGAGAATCGAGGCATCCTCTCCGGCCTGATCATCGACGAAACCGAGGGCATGCCGTCGGCCTCGGTCTATGTTCATCGCTTCGGCAGCCTGATTCGCGCCTACCAGATGGTTGGCTTCACCCCCGATCGCGATTACCGCTATCTGGAGGTCAACCGTTTCCTGCGTCAGCTGCATCCCGAGATCGTGGCCCGAACGGAAGCCGAGATCGGCGCCATCGGCGGCTCGGTGGTCCGTGATCCGGCCACCGACCTTCTCCGCGTCAATGACGAGTTCAGTGTCTCCCTGGTGCTGGCGCGGTGCCAGACCAACGAGAGCGGCAGTCACCGCTGGAAGGTGAGATTCGATACCAGCCTGAGCCCCGACGTCACTGTTGCCGTGCGCCTCGATCATGCCAATCGGTCGCCGCTCGATTACTACCTGCTACCGCGATTGGATTTCGGACAACCCGGGATCAACCTGGCCGATCGGAACGCCATCGAATTCGAAAGCTATCGATTCGAAACCTTGGACTACCTCTACGGCATGGGTGCCCGTGCAAGACTGAGGAGAGCGGCATGACCCCGAAACACCGTGACAGCGAAATCCGCATGATTCCCGTCGATCGGATCGATATCCTCAATCCGCGCGACCGGAACAAGCGTGTGTTCGATGAGATCGTCGGCAACATCAAGGCCATCGGCCTGAAGAAACCGATCACCGTTACACCCCGCATGGGCGACGACGATCAGGAGCGATATCTCCTGGTGTGTGGCGAGGGGCGCCTCAACGCATTCAGGAATCTCGGGGAGGCGACCATTCCGGCACTCGTGATCTCCGTCAGTGATGAGGACGCCTTCATCATGAGCCTGGCCGAGAATATCGCCCGCCGCCAATGCCGACCACTGGAGATCCTCGCCGGCATCAAGCAGCTGCGTGACAAGGGCTACAACCCCAAGGAAATCGCCACCAAGACAGGACTCACTCAAGTCTATGTGACCGGCATCCTGACACTGCTGCAGCAGGGCGAGGAACGATTGCTCGTTGCTGTCGAGAAAGGCCGAGTGCCCCTCAATGCTGCGCTGACCATCGTCGGTGCCGGCGATGACGACAAAGCCGTGCAAGCCGCGCTGCAGGAAGCCTACGAGTGCGGCAAGTTGCGTGGCCGCCAGTTGATGGAGGTGCGCAAGATTATCGAACGCAGGCAGACCCTCGGGCGATCGATGGCCCGGGCCACGCGCCGCAAGCCGGTGGACGTGTCGACATCCAGCCTGGTCCGCACCTACCAACGGGAAGTCGAACGTCAGAAGATCATCGTCAAGAAGGCCGAGTTCGCCCAGCAGCGCCTCCTGTTCGTGGTGAGCGCCTTGCGGCAGTTCTTCGTCGACGAGAATTTCATCAATCTGCTGCGCGCCGAGGGGCTAGATAGCCTGCCTGAATACCTGGCCGATCGCGTCTGGTCCGGAGGAAGTTCGGCATGACCAACGTCCCCCTCGGCTTCATACCCGATGCCCTATCGGTCCCCCTGGACAAGATTCTGCCCTCCCGGAAAACGCCGACTGGGCTGATCACCTCGGTCAAGTTCAAGCAGATTCGATCTTCCATCGAACACATCGGCCTGATTGAACCGCTGTCGGTCACCGAGGCGAACAAGGTCACTGGCCAGCACACCCTGCTCGACGGGCATGTGCGTCTGATCGCTCTGGCCGAACTCGGCTATGAGGAAGCTCCCTGCCTTGTGGCCAAGGACGATGAGGCCTACACCTACAACAGCCGGATCAACCGCCTGTCCACGATCCAGGAGCATTTCATGATTCGCCGCGCCATCGAGCGTGGCGTGTCGATGGAAAGCCTGGCCAAGGCACTAAGCGTCGACGTCAGCCACATCATCAAGAAGGCCACGCTCCTGGACGGGATTTGTCCTGAGGCCGCCGATCTGCTGAAGGACAGGCAGTTCTCCGCCGAGATCAGCCGGGTGATCCGGAAAATGAAGCCGACCCGCCAGGTCGAGTGCATCGAACTGATGGTCTCAGCCAACAACATCACCGTCTCTTACGCAGAGGCATTGCTCGTCGCCACGCCGGCCGAGATGCTGGTCGAGGGCAAGAAGCCGCCAAAACTGAACGGTGTTACCCAAGAACAGATGTCACGCATGGAGCGCGAGATGGCGAACCTGCAAGGGCAATACAAGCTGGTCGAGCAGACCTATGCCGAGGATGTCCTCAACCTCGTACTGGCTCGGGGCTATCTGGCCAAGCTGCTCGACAATAAATCGGTCGTCCGCTACATCAAGCAACGGCGGCCCGAGGTACTGGAACAGTTTGAGGTCATCGTCGAGACGACGTCACTGGATCAGTAAGCGAAGTCCTTCCCAACGGAAGACCGTAGTGCTGCCCGTGTGGGCGATACGCAGATCTTTAACAATCCGGAGCATTAGGGTTGTCGCCAGCGAAACGGATGTCCTGTTTCTGCCCGTGATCGGGGTGATGACCGACAGGCTCGCCGCTGGCCTGCTCATTCGCCAATGGTGGGAACGAATGGGCGAACAGCGGCCCCCAACACCTTAAAAAGCAGCGGGGGCAGATCACTCAGTCACCCGCTCATATGCCTGACGAACCACATTGATCGCTGCTGGCACGTCACCTTCAGAGTCCAGGTTGTAAAGAACACCACCGACCTCGGTTGCACCGATGATGAATGCAAACTCTGTTGCATCTCGGGCATTGCCCGATGGATCTTCACAGTCGGCAAAATCGAGGTTCAGCAGGAGAGTAAGTCGCTGCTTGCGCGGAATGATTTCGACAAAGAAATCGAATACGCGGTAGATGACGCTGCGGTCGTTGGGCAGCTCCACTACTTCATTGCCCAAAGCTTGGATTTGCGGCCGAAGAACCTCCAGCAGCTTCTTCGCGGCGTTATCCAGTTCCAGGTTCTCGATTTTGTAGTTCGCTGCCAGCGCCTTGTGTTCTTCCAGCTCGCGCTGCTTCACAGCCAATGGATCGACCACTAGTGGCCGCCAGACGTCGATTGCCTTCTCGGCCAATAATTTGCCGCGCTGCTCGATAGCAGTGGCATCCCACGCAGATTGCTCGCGAATGAACTTGTTCAAGCGTAGGGGGCTGTCGTTGAAACCGCCGGCAATGGCTTTCTTTTCCTCGAACGGTCTGTCGCTGTATGTCGAGTTATAACCGGTCAGCGTCAGATTGCCGAGGCGGTGTAGCCACGTTTCCTGCACTGCCTGCCAAGTGCTGCCGAGCATCGCTCGCCATTCCGAGCGTAAGTCCTCGTTCTGCGGCATGACGTGTTCGATAGAGAAATTCGAAGTGTCGATGCGCTCCTTGCTGAAGTTCTCCAGTCGATCCAACAGGTAGAAGCAGGTGCGCATGTCGTAGACATCACGGGTCTCCAATGCCTCGCGGAACTCGGCATCGGTCGGAAATCGTCGCTTCTTCCCTTGCCGGTACAACGCCACCTTAAGACTCAGTAGTGGCTGGCTTTCAGTGATGCGAAAGGCGAGACTGGCAAAAATCTGTCCCAGGCTTCGTGTCTGCATATCGCACACCGAACGTCGGAAAACGAAGCTTTCCAGGAGTTCGACGGCCTCTATAAACTCTTCGATACCCAAGGTCTTGGCCCGCTCGTGGTAGTCGTAGAGTGTCAGAACGACTGGCGACGCGACCTCGACGAGGGAACGCAGGCGTGCAAACGCCTCCTTCAGTGCAGGCTGTTTCTCCTGCCCAAGACTGAATGCCGTGTAGTAGGTGCCGAAACGACGTAAATCGCTGAGGATGCCTTCGACGCCACGCATTTCGACGGTGCGCGAGAAGAAGCTGCGAAACTCGTGATAGATCTCGGCGGCCTTCAGTGGCGTACCGGGGCGCATTTGCAGCGTCAGGAAGTCCTTCACGAATTTGTCGAACTCGGTACGGTAACGCCGCCCGAAGGCCTGCTCAATGGGCTGCCAATGCTCCTCATAGAGCAGTGTCTGCGAGGACTCGTCCATGCGCATCAGCACAAAGTTGCGAATCAGATCGGCCTGGGTCAGATCGACGCCCGTGGAATTCAGGCTCTCGAAGATCATCTGCGGGTCGTCCTGGCCGCGCGTCAGACTCACATCGACGACCACCAGCTTCTTGATGCCGGCGTACACCGTCTGCACATCGGCCTGAGCCACCAGATCGCGTAGGAACAGAAAGTTCTCCTTCACCCGCTCCGAGGCCGCATCGGGAATGTCTTTGCCGTCCAACAAGGCGGTTAGCGTTTCGTGGTCGGCCCGGCGCAAATGCAGCTTGTGACGTCGGTCGCCCTTGCCATGCCGGTTGCGCAGAAAATAGTCATCCAGCTCTTCCGGCGTAGACACCTCGTCACCGCCATCCCCATTTCCCTGCACCTGATTCATTTGATCCCGTAGTGCGATCAACAGCAGGGTCAGTGTCGTCATCCGTTGCTGGCCATCGATCAGCAACCAGCGCGTAATCGTCGCTGTGTTGTCCTCGGCGGCCACATAAACGACGGACCCGAGGAAGTGCCCCTTGACCTTGGGGTCGCTGCCGACGCGAATCACATCCTTCCACAACTGCTGGCAATGCTTGGTGCCCCAGCTGTAGTCACGCTGGAAAATCGGAACAATGAACTGCTTCGCCCCCTCAAGCAGATTTGTTACATGGGTATCCTCAGCTTTCATCGTTCAAGTCCAGTTTTCCATCAAGCAAGATCATTTCAAGGTTATTCGGGGATTGCCGTTTTTGTTCCGCCGCCGTGTCGAGTAATACGCGGGCGGCACTTGATCTTTACAGCACCGCGCGAGAACAAATCATCGGACGCCTTGCTCGACCAAACATAAGCCTCACCAGTGCCAAGGTGACTCATCTTGTCAGAGGTAAGCTCGCCGAGCGCAGCATTCGCCTTCTGAATATGTTTCAGCCACGCTGGTGAATTGAACTTGTGCATGATGATCTGCGAGGACAGTTCGATCAGAGACACCGGGACCGATGGCGGGTCTTGAGAGGCGACCATGATGCTGGTTCCTTTATGTCGCATCTCACGCACGACTTCCACCAACCCGGAAACGAGATCATCGTTTTCGATGTATTTATGCGCCTCGTCAAATACCACCAGCTTGTTGAAGGCGCTTCCCTGGTAGGTTGCTTCCGAGAAAATCTGCAGCATCACTACGAACAGGCCGAGGGCCTCGTCCTTTTCGATGTATTCATCTCGCAGATCCACGATGATCAACCGGCCTGGACGAATCAGATCCTGGAGCCGCTGGCTATCATCTATATATTCGCTGGCGAATAGTAGACGTGTCTGGGCCAGTTCTTTCAGGTGATCGGACAGACCAGAGTTATCGATGCCTGCTCGCAGGGCATCCAAGGTCAGGTTGTCCCGCAGCCCCCTCATGATGAGATTGATTTGCCGCATATACATGCTCTGGCTGCCAATCGCTCCCATCAGGAATTTCCAGTGCGCCGCCTTGAGTTCGGAGGCAGAAAAAGCAATCGGCTTAACCTCGATATCCGGGTACTCGGCTCGGCGATCATCCACCTTGTTTGCCGGGGTAAGAATCAGGACATCCTTCAGGGCTTCCGGGTTGGCTTTGTAACGCTCACGAAGGATGCGAATCTCCTCATCCACCGAGTTGGCATTGATCATCGAGGTAAACTCCGGCGCATAATCCTGCGTCGGGCTGTAATGGAAAATGACCGTGGCGAGCGGGCTTGGCAGCACATTGATGTGCTGAAGCGGCATAGAGGCCATCTCAATGACTGTTCCAAGTGTATAGCTCTTGCCGCCGCCTTGAACCCCAAAGAGACTGATCGTGTGGGTGTGGTTGAGGTCCAGGGCGATCTTTCTGCCGGAGACCTCTCCGAGCAAACCGTACTGCGGTGATTCACCATTAACACCCAGCATGATGTCATAGCTGACCTCGGTCTGAGGCGCAGGCTCGGGTGTCGGATGTTCCTGCGCTTCATGCTCGGGTTGAACAGGTGCTTCCGGTTCAACAGCAACGGCAGCGGGCTGTTCGGCCTCTTTTCCTTCTGCAGGCGCGATGGTGGAAGGTCGAGGCGCTTGCTCTACGGGTTCCGCCTGTTCTTCCATTTGCTCTTGGGCAGGTGCGGATGTTTCCTTTACCGCAGGATCTGTTGGCTGGGTAATTGGAGCCTCCGGCTCTTCGCCCAAGAATTCATCCATCGTCCAGGATGTTGACCTGGCTCTCTTGGGCGCAATGAAAGCAGCTGTCTCGAGCTTCGGTACGTTCGCTATGAATTGTTCGCTCAGGAGGTGCGCGATCGGTTCCTCTTCAGTTTCAACGGAAACAGGCTTGCGGCAGTTCTCTAACAAGGCGTGAATGAGATCCTTGCCGATGCGGTGGAATTCGATGCCAACCTCTTTGTCAGGTGCATCTGTCCCGTTCTTATCGAAGTCGAAGATCAGTGCGGAACGTCGGAACTGAAGCGAATATCCCTGCTCAATTGACTCGAGCAGACCTCGTGATTCTTGTGCGGCAACTATGTCAAAAATGCCGTACCGCAGGGAGCGCTCAAGATAGAACCGAAGAATCTGTGCCAACTCCCTGCTCTTGAGGAGTCGGTCTGGCCGATCCGGTTTTTTTAGCGCCGGATCAAAGTGGCGTTGCAGGATGCGCTCACTTTGATTGATTTGAGCGGAAATCCGCTCCTTCAACTGGTTATAGGCCGCAAAGTCACCTACCTGCGAGTAGCATTTCACCTCGACCAAGTTGCAGGTGATCGTCCTGGTGGTCAAATCCAAGTCGAACAGTCCCAAGTCGGTGCGTTGCAGGCTAATGGCATCGTTGACATCGTCCGCTTCACCGTTTGAGCGGTAAAGGTCCGTATGTGCATCCAAAGGCACAATGACTTGGTTGCTCAAGGCACCCTGATATTCGAGATACAGTCGAGCCAAAGCCAGGCCGAGCGCTTCCGCCTGCTGCGTCGGCGCAGATATCAGCTTCAATGCGAGCTGACCAGAGAGCGAACGTAGGTTTGCCAGAATCTGAACCGATTGCTCGCCATCAGCCGATAGTCCGTGCCCGAGCAGGACCGGCTTCAACATCGCCTCGAGTTCATCGCTTGAGCGCGAGGAAATAATTAGGTTGTGGGTAGCCTGAGAACTGGCTCCAGGAACGTAGTCGATAAGGTAATCAGGCCTGTTTTTCCTTCCGCCATGGTCGAAAAACTCAATCCCCATGTTGCGATCAATGGTAAATACCCAATCGCTGATTTGATGGACTTCATAGATTAATTCTCGCTGAGCAACATCTAAACCTAAGGTCACGACGGGCACTGACTTGAAGCTGGCACCGGAGGCTGCAACAGCTGCGGTGGCGAAGCAGATGTGGCGGCTCAAGCTTGAAAGCAAGTCAAAGCAAGCCGCCTGGCTATCGGAATTGAGCGAGCGACCGACAACCGGTCGTTTGTTCCAGTAGGTTCCCGAGTCATCGTCAACAAACTCAGTGTTGAAGTCCTGAATCAGCCCATGAAGTGGTGTAACTCCCATCGGCTTCTCTGCGATAGAGAGTTCCTCAGCAGGAAACACATCCAGCAGCACACTAATATGGGCAGGGAACGCCTTGGCATTCGCATGGAATTCCGAAAGGGCATGCTTAGCCAGATTCAGTTTCGAGAACAGGTGACTGCCGGTCGAGGTTGCAAAGGCGTCTGCCGCCTCGTTGACCGTAGATCCTGGACGAACCATCGATTCAATGGACTCCCCCAGTACTGGAGAATCCGGGTCGGACGTAAATAGTCGAACGTCGTAGCGCAAATCCGCGTGTTCGCGTTTCTGTTGCAGCGACAGCAATGCATCTGCTATGACGGATCCGGCGCCAGCATTGAACACGTTCAGCGATAACTCACGAACATACGGATGTTGGGAAAGATATCGCTCAATCTTGTCTGCAATCACTTTCCCAGAGATGTCCGCTCCCGCTGCTGACGGCTCTGCCAGGCCTAGCGCGGAGCAAATCTCAGCCATTAGGCCTCGAGAGTTTTCCTCGGTAGTGGGAGCGTACAGAGCCCAGAAAGCATTCAGATTGTCGACGGGCGTGAAAATGCGGCCATCTTCTACAGGAATCCCGACCGGATATGCCGATGGAACGAGGCTGTCCAACAATGCGGATCTGACATGCGGGATGTGATCTTTACCGCCGGCCTTGATCTTTTCAATCCAATCTTTACCCAGGGTGACCCAGCTGTTTAGCCACAAGGTACGAAGTGGATGTGTGGGGGAGACCAGAACTGCTTCACGGTGTCTGCCACGAAAATCCGTCAGGATCACGTGTATCGAATCCACCGCAAGGACATTGCGCAGCGCCTGGAGATGCTGTTGACGCTCTGCGCCCGATGAAATTTCAGCCTGTCGAATAAGATTCCGTACAAGGTCAAGATAGGCTTCAGCGTAAGCAAGGCACTCCTTCTCCGTATCTCGAAAGGCGAGTCCCTGCATAATCAATTCCGCCGCATCTTTACGTATGGCAGCGAATAGTTCTTCCCTAGCAGCCAAGAACGATGCCATCGCGGCAGAAGTAGGCAGCGTCAACCCCACTTCTGAAGGCAACTCAGCCGCATCGAGATTAATCTGCATGCGCCAGCCAGACGGATGCTTTGGTTCTGCCAATATCCGCTGCTCGATGGTCTTGAGCATGCGCGACATAGGAATTTGCACCGCCCCCTCATGGCCAAACTTTGCTAGTAGCGCTTCTTGGCGTGATGCCTTTTTGGAACGACCACCTTCTGCCCAAGTAACACTACTTAGCGTTATTTCATCGGGATTGCGCTCATCACCGAGGGCGGTAAGCTGCAAGCGAAACCGCGCGTGCTCGAGGCTTTGCTCAATTGGTATCGCCCGCTGAGGCGGCTCTTCCTCAATGCTTCCACCAGGAAGGACATAGAAAGGCTCACTCTCGTACGAACGCTTGGCAGCTTCAGAGCCCGAATCCGCCTCTAGCGGAATAGGATCACCGTCAACTGTCCAAGGAAGAACCCGAATAAAGTGCCAACCTTCCTCAAACTCAATCTTGTTGAGCTTGTCCAGAGTAACGGTGCATTGCAGCCGGTTTGGCGTCCAGGCTTTGACCTTCTTTGATTTCCCGACCGGGCCATCGTTCTGGGAAACGATCTGAACCGTAAAGTGATCCAGCCCACTGACTTTAGCTGGGTGAGGAGTGACCTCAAAAACCAGATTCATCTTGCGGCGATCGTTAGGAACTAATATTTGCTGTCCGATGAGGCCAGATAGTTGTTCGCTGGCTTCATTCTCCTGAACGACCGGCAAATCCGTTTCCAAGACCGTCAGCAAAACCTTATCGAGAGAGAGCTCTTCTTGGAAAGTCCATTTGTCGAACGAAATACCCCACCAGTTTTTGTCCGTTGCGATGGGCGCAGTCCACGATTCCGGTTCTTGGATGTCGTATTTCTCAAAGTAGCTAGACAGTGATGCTTCCAGTGCCTTATCACTTAGCCCCAAATCCGCGATGCGTCCACGCACGGATTTGTGAGATGCCATCAGATTTCGAACGCTGCCCAGGTTCCGTCGGATCTTGCCGTTGACCATGCCAGGGTCAGCAAAGAGTTTGAAGTCTGGAATCAACGTCAATTCATACAAACTGGCTCCGAGCGTTTCGCCGTCAATTCCATTTTCTAGCGCCGTGAGTAGATATCTCACACGGGAAACGTCATCAGCAAAAATCCACGCTTCTTCTGCAATGATTCCAAAGAGGTCACGCACATGGCCAAGCAGCGTTGTAGGTAGCCGATTAAGTAGCAGATTGGTCAGATCCTCGTAAATCGCCGTAAAGGTCAGATCTTCGAATGTGGCCACGCCGAAGGAGTCCTCGGCACTGGTACGCAAAGATGTTGGAATGAATACCAGGAGTGGCTGGCGCAACTCACCGTTCGCATCTGGATTTCGCAGCTCCACCAGCTTGGTGGATGTCACCCGAAAAGGCATACCTTCCTGGTCGTGACCGCCCAGGATGAAGATATTCCCGTCAGGGCGAGTTCGGCGCAGCTCTTTACAGACCGACTCCATCACATCGTCGTCAAGGTCGGCAACTCGCATGCAGTGGCCTGGGCCGCGATCGCTCAGTATTGCCTCGATACGAGGGCACAACAGGCCTGCTACCGCCGCGTTCAGTTTTCCCTGCGCCAGCTTAGTGAACGCGTCGCTCATGCGCGCTTCCCCTTCTTTTCCGTTCCATTACTTCTCTCAATTGCATAACGGGGAGACACCTTCTGGGTCACGTAGGCATCCGACAGATCCTCATAGAAACCGATTTCGCGCAGCCGACGCTTGAAGGCTTCAAGATTCAAGCGCAAAGCTCGCCGGTCCAGAATGCTGCTATTGCTCTGGCCGCTTTCTGGTAGTCGGTCAATATGGAGGCCATAACGGTTTCTCAGGAATCCCAACAGTTCCTCGATACGCACTTCCCGCGTGACAAACCGACCACCATCCTGAGTCAGCACGGCAATCTGGAGGAGGACCTCAAGTAGCTTGCTGCCCAATACGAATCGGCGAGCACTTCCCTTGGAACGGGACTGAGCCAAAAGCCCCGTCTCTTTGTTTTTCAACAAAAGGGAGTCCAGGCACTCGGTGATGTACTGACGATGGTATTTGCCTCGATAGGCCATCAATATTTCGATGAAGGATTCAAATTCCCCAAGGCCCATCGCAGTCACTGCGCGGATTTCTGGATCAACATCCTCACTCCCGGAGGAGGACTCTTCGATCAGGCTGGCCAGGCGGAATTTGAAGTAGGCTTGTCGTTCAGTATCGTGTTCGGGTTTTAACAGGGCAACGAGATCACCGACAGAAAATGTCCCGTTGGCTGGCGAGGCTAGCTTGCCGGTTTTCTTGCTCAGGTATTCCGCCATTTCATCGAGTTTCTTGACGACGAAATTGGCCTGCACAAAGGAGGGGATCTGGCGATACAGACGGTCAGTAGACTTGCGAGCCAGCTCAGCCATGTGTGGGTTGTTCACATCACCCATGTCCACTACCAACGCGACACGGTAGGGACATCCTTCCATGGCATTGTCCATGCCAGGGTTGATCGGGCACTCCTTCGTTGTGCAGAGATCATTACCCGCACGTTGCTTTACCAGCTTGGGAAGCATCTGCAACAGTTTGAGGTGGTAAAGCGCCAGGTGGAATGCCATCAGTGTCTTGAGGTAGTCCACCAGCACGGAGCGAGGGATGTATGGCTCGTAAGCCAGCAGCCGCAGAATGTCGTCCGCCATAATGTCGGCCTGGCCGATGCATAGTGGCTGGAATCGCGAGGGCTCCTTGGAGTCCTTCATGTCCTGGGTAACTTGGTGATCCAGGCGCAGGATTGCCTGCGTCTCCACATCAACTGAAGCACTAGGATCGTAGCGGTCTGTTACCAGGTCGACTCCAGGGAAAAAGAATCGCCTCAGAGCGTCGCGAGCCGCCTGTCCTTTTCCCTTGCGAGCATAAAAAAGCATCCAGTACGCTTGTTCCGCAGCACCGTAGTCACGGGTGTGTTTCGCGTTACGAAACTTATAGGTATTCCCGTGTAGCGGTCTCGGCGCGGCCAGGGCCTGGTTGCTCTTGCCTCGATTCACCAAATCCATCAGATCGGTTTCTATCCAACTGCGGACAACATCGGGATGTTGGTCGAACCCAGAAAACCACTCGGGATGTTCCAGAAAGTCCGCCAAAAACTCATCTACCGATAGATCGCCTCCGCGTGGGGGTCTGCGGCTTGCATAGCCGTCATATTTCAGACGAGGAAATAACATCGTCAGCACACGATCCATCTCAATGTGCTTGAAGTCCAGGTAGGAAACTTTTGGGGTTCTGAATTCTTTGTCTCTGCCCTTAATTGACATGATATTCAGCCCCCTTCTCCGAGACCTTCATAGTCAGGACACCGTTGTCTTCTCGACTGATCTCGTAAAACTTGTGGCCCGCCTTTGTTAGCAGCACCTCTTTGTATGGCACCGAGGCGAGCAGATTCTTGAAAACCGCCAAGCTCAGGTAAAAGCCTTCTTGTTCCTCGATGCTTGGCCGATAGCCGTTATTGAGCCGCATTAGCATCTCGTAAATGTCCAGATTGATGCGCAGGTTGGCTTTGTGGCCGTCCCCTGATGCATAGTGAAGCACCAGGGCCTGCGACAAACATTCCAAGAAGGGATGGGCTGCTGTTTCCTGATCGGTCCGGAGCGTGAAGTGCGCGCCGTCAAACAAGCGATAGCTGCGGATAGTGCCTTGTTCGACTTGGCGTACTCGAAGCGCTAGCTGGTTACCCAACCGTGCTGGATCGCTTAGTCCTTCTCCCCGATTAATGGCCCGAAGAATAACGGTCACCTCTTCAGCGCTTTTCGCTCCAGGTAGCTCAATAGCAGCAAGGAAGGGATCGATACTCCCGTAGGGAAGCATCTCTTTCCATCCTGCATCTCTACGCTCGAAGAAGTGCCGGCGACGCATGTGGGAGAGATAATTCCTGTGCTTTGCGATTAGCCGTGCGCGATTCTTTGACGAATAATCACGAGGTAGATTGCGGAATAGCGCCTCAACCAATTCATCGTCGTACGCATCTCGATCGGCAAACGAGAAGCGGCTCATCGCCTTTGTTTTTGGATTGAGGAAGCCCAATTCCCGATCCAGATCGGGGTTGCTGACCTCGGCGATATCGATCTCCCGCAGAAGTGAGATCAAACGGTCATTTGTGCCTTCGCCACCGCCTAGCCAGGAGTTGAAATAAAAGCCATCCAGAATGCGGTTCTGATTGTCTTCACCGCCGCTTTGGTAAAGCTGATGGATTCCTTCGCAATCTCGGGTGCCCACCAGCATGAAAGCCAAAGCCGAACGCAGGTCTCGCATCGTGATATGCAAGCGGCCACGCAGATGAGTAATGGTGTAGAGCGTCTTTAGCCGCTCAATCACCTTGGGGCCAGCTACTGGATCCTGAAAGGTCCGTGCATTGTGGTATGCGTAGCATTTACCCTTGAGATCGCACTGTTCGCAAGCCTGCCAATATTCTTGCTGGGCCATACGGGTAACCAGGCGTTCCAGAATAGAGGGCTGATCGACTTCAGGCTCAGCAACCACCGACCGCAAATTGAGGTTGATTACGGCAATGCCGCTTTCAGGGGCAGCTCCTGCCAAGCCCTGCTGGATCTGCTTGGCGAGCAGCGGAAACTCGTCCTCGTGCTCCAGGAAAAAGTCGACCAGGCGGCCCTCGTTGATGGCGATTAGACGAGTCTGATTCTCGGGCCAGCTAGAGTTATCCTTGCCGGCAAAGGGAGCAAAGAACTTCTGGAGCACCGCATCATTGCGCTCATCGCCTTCATCCTGACTGCCGTCATAGTTGCTTTGGTAGGTGTGCCCCTTGATCTGGAAAACTGCACCGTTCGCGCCGCGCTGTAGCTGTGCGCCCTTGCTCTCGGCAAACGCCTCAAATTGCTGAATGAACGCCGTCTTCCCGTCACCGGCGTTACCGCTGATGATCACCAACCGAAACTCACCCTTGAGCAGCGCGGGCTTGAGCTTCTCATCCAGATAGGTCGGCACATAGGTGGCCTTACCAACCTCGTCTAGACCACGCGTGCCGGCATTGGATACCTGGCTCTGGCTATAGAGGGTCAGCAGATGCGTGACAAAGGGGTTGGAATTTGGCTGCGTCGGCTCGAAGCCCAACTTCGCCATAACCTTGGGGCCGGCGCCGATTTCGCCCGTGGTGCTACCTGAGCGATAGCGCTTGACCTCGGCCAATGCCGTCAATAATTCTTCCGCCGTAGCGAAACGATCCTTTCGTTCCGGGGCGATCATCTTCGTGAGCACATTGATCAGCGACGTGCTCAGGTCGGCACAACCCTTGAACTGCTTTGGATCCTTGGGCTGGCCCTTGATCGGCGGCGTCGGCTCATCGAAGGGATATTTTCCGGTCAGACATTCGTAAAACGAGATGCCCAGGGCATAGATGTCGCGATCGATGCGATCCGATGCGCCCGGCTCGGTAGCGTAGTCGTAATCCGGTGGCAGATACCGCTTTGTCCCGCCACCGCCTTGAACCTCGTCGCTTTCGGTGACCGCAACATTAAAGTCAATGATGCGAACACCCAAATCGGTCCAGAGGAGGTTAGAGGGCTTGACGTCCTGGTGATAAACACCATGCTTATGCAGGTGGACAAGCCCCTCAGCAGACTCCCGCAGGATCCGCATCGAATCCTCAAGTGAAAGCGCCTCCGCATCGATCAGATCCGAGACATCCAAACCTTCGACGTACTCGAATACGATATAAGGCGTCTGCTTGGCATCGGCCATGCGATCAGCCCAAACCACCTTCACGACATGCGGATGGTCGGGCAAATTGGTTAGGGTTTTGTATTCGCGGCGCAGGCGCTCATAAACGCTGCGGCGATCCTTGGTCACCAGCTTGATAACCCGTACGACGTCGCCCAGCGAATCGAACACCTTGTAGGCAACACCGAATCCACCACTGCCAAGTTTCTTTTGGATGCGAAAGCGATCCGCCAGGATGAAATCCTGAGGCAGATTACTCAGGTCGTCCGGAATCTGAGATAAAGCTGCGGCACGACCGCCAGCCTCTGCAGCCGAATCATTCTTTGCCTCCGGCAGGATTACGTCATCTAGTGCCTTGCGGGCAACGGCCGCGCTGATATGGCGCTCCTCGGGATCAAACTCGCAGAATTTCTGCAGCCATTCGTCTACGCCCTTGGGCAGATCTGGCTTGTGCTCCGAGGGCTTCATCGGAAATTTGCCGTCGGCCTCCATCATCTGGTCGACGCTTTCGAAGGGCAGTTCGCCCGTCAGCAGCTCATAAAAGATGAGGCCGGCCGCGTAGAGATCAGAGGCGATGCTGGCCTGGGTCGGATCCTTGAAGCACTCTGGCGCCTGATAAGCTGGCTCCAGGTCATCAATGATCTGATCGGCGATGGTGGATGTCCGATTTTTACCGACTCGCGCGAAATCGAAACCAGTCACCCGGGCCTGCCCGCCCTTGGTCACCAGGATGGCATCGGGGGTGAGGTTGCGGTGGATCACCTCATGGCGGTGCGCATGGTCCAAGGCCGACAGCACATCACGCATCACCTGGAGTTTCTGGTCAAACGTCAGTGCCAGCGTGGGTTTGTTGATGTGCAGACGCAGTGCCTGGCCGGGCAGATCCTCGGTGACCAGGACTACTCTGTCTTCTTCCTCATTTCTAAACAGATCCTTCACCGCCAGCACATTGGCATGAGTCGTCATGTGTGCCACGGCGCGGTAGGCATTGCTGATCTTCTTGAGCTCTTCCTTACGTGCAGCCTCGTCCTGATAGGGGTCGGCCTGATACACCCGCAGACGGGCCATGCCGCCGCTCTTACCCAGAAGGTTGTGCTTGGCGCGGTATTCGGTGTAGCGGTCGGTGCCGCCCAGCTTTTCCTCCACTTGCCAGTCACGGAACACCAGCGCCGCGCTCTTGGGCTTGGCGTTGCCGGTGATGGCCTTGGATATCTGGGAGTGAAAGCGGGTAATGTTGTCGAGCCGACTTTCCGGGATACGGCTCACGTCACGGAAGTATTTCAGACAGCGCTTGAAGTCAGTGACATCTGGGCTATCGATACCTGCTTGATCAAATACCGCAGCATCATCAGAGGTGAGAAGGACCGTGGCATGCACATGGGCTTTACGCAGTTCGATCAGTCCGTTGTTACTTTCGCGGATGATGGTCGCCATGGTCTTGGCATGACTGCGCAGCTTGGCCAGCGGCGAGAAGAACGGCTGCCGCCCCTCGGGATACCACTTGGAGCCATACACATCGATATTGCCCCGCGTCCCTTTGACATCCACCAGATACACTGCGTGAGGTGCGAGGATGGCGATGTCAATTTCAAACACCTCCTCGCCTTGGCGCATCTCGAAGTTGTGGAAGATCAGCCAGCCATCGGGAAGATGATCCCGAAGGAAACCTATGGCCTGGCGCTCAGATTCGTTCGCGGGCTGCCCGATGGGTATGACCCTCGCCATTAGCGCCCTCCAGCCTCAATGGTTCGTTCGACGAGGGCGACAGCCTCGTCTTCCTTCTCTTGAGCCTCCGCTCGCCTGCGGCCTGCGTTCCATACCAGATCGTTAATCTGTTGCTCTAAAGCGTCATCACATCTTGGAATGAGTAGGCGCAATACATCTGGAGCGGAGAGATGCGGGATCGAGCTTCCCGCTGCTGTGCGGATTAGTTGCCTGTATCCAACATCGGTAAGGAAAAGGTATGCATAAAGATATCCCGGAAGAATCCGCGAGTTCTGAGCGCCCAACCTGAGTACATCCACCGAAACGCATCCACCAGCAAATCGGCTATCTGCCCAGACACCACGGCCAATGATGCCGCCAACCTGACCACTTCGCGCCAAAAGAAGGTCTCCCTCCTGGGTCGCCCATTCGCTTTCATCAGGCAACAGCCGGTTGGATAGAAAACGGCCCGGCTCATAACGCTGTCGGAAGATTTCGCCACTGGTAAGGAATGGCGCGCCATATTCTTTGTCAACGAAGACCTGTTTAAGTCTCCCTGTCTCGCTAACGGAAACCCCTAGGGTCGAAAATTCATCTTTGCGCGGAACAGAGGAAATCAAACGATCACTCTCCTGGGCAATGCCATCGTGATAGGTTGCCTCCAATCTCTTGAGTACCAACGCCGAAGATGCCACCGAACAAGAAAATACCCGATGCGACAAGGCTAGCTTTTCCGGGAATCCGAATTTCTCGTTGACCATTCTGCCAGCTGTCTTCAGTAGCTCAGCCGCCTCCACCCGAAGGTCTGCGGCTCTCTGGATTAGCTCATGGGCCTGGTCCTCCACCGCACCCAGACGGGGGACCGGTAGGTCAGCAATGTGATTTGGCTCAAGGTGAGTAATGATTGAGCCATAGGTTCCCGAAATAACGATCGGCACACCAAAGGTTGTGCAAAGATATGCGTAGATATATCCCGGTTTGATTTTTTCCTCATCAGGAATAACGCGCAGCACATCTTCAGTACAAGCCATTCCGTTCATGTCGGCTCGGGAATAAGCCATTCTTCCGATTGTTCCGGATCGGGTGATGAGGGTCCAACGATCTTTGATTAGTAGCTGGCTATTCTGACGCGCTACCGATTTTGCAATGTGGCTGATATTGCTGAGGTCAGACTGAAGAATGTCCGTGCTCGATAAAAATGGATAGCCGTGCTCGTCATCCTCCACCCACAGCCTGGTGATGCGGCCTGCATTGATGATTCCGGAAATACCACCTTTTGTCAGATCGTGCAGATGATCTTTTCTCACCGACAGTCGGCTCAGGAGTTCTCTTGCCTCCATCGCACCTGACATGTATGGCCCACAGTCTAGTCTGCGCCCTTGCTTCTCAATCCAGGAGCTAGGGACTGCCTTAACCTGAAATACTCTGCTCATGACGTCACCTCGCCGGTTTCTTGGAATTCCTTGAATTTCTCAGCCACCAGCGGCAGCTCGTCATGAATCCGGCGGTTGCGGCGCGTGGTGCGACGAATTTCCACTTCACCACCCTCGCGAACCCGTTCAATCACTTCATCGTCAAAGACCAGCTCTTCGCCGTCAGGGGCGCGCCGGAAGAGGAGATTGCCTCGGGCATCCACGCCCGCTCGATCTACCACAGCCATAAACACCTTGTATTCGGGGTGCTCGGTATTAATGAGCTCTTCTTGGCTGCGGCGACGCAGGACCAGTAGGCTGGGCAAGGCAGGTGTCAAACCGTATTCCTTGACCGTGACCTTGAACGGCTCCACGGGCAGGTCGACACTGGCCAGCACTTCGCAGTGACGCAAAATCCACCAGCGTACGTTTTCATCACCGGGATTGCCCAGCAGGCCGTCGGGCAACAAAATGCCCACGCGACCAGTACCCGGCTTGACCCACTGCAAGGCACGCTCGATGAACAACACCTCGGGTGGAACGCCACCAGTATTCAGGTCACCTTCATTGCGATAGCCACCCTCGCCATCCGGTGTCCAGTTATGGCCGAGTTCGTAGCGCTCCAGGATGGAGGTATCGCTCACGGTATCTTGCGTGGAAAACCAGGGGTTAAGCAGCACCACATCCATGCTGCCCAACGGCAAGGCAGGACGGGCAGCCTCGATGCCATCCAGATCGCCATCCGGGAAGGTGCGGGCATCGATGCGGAACACGCGACCTGGATTGCCGGTGGTGAACAGCAAGTTCATGCGACTGGCAACAGCCAGGAATGGGTCGATATCGCAGCCCAGGGCGTTGCTTGCCGCCCACGCGGCGGTTTCATTTTGAGCCTGGCGGATCTGATCGCTGGTGGCTTCCTCCGGCGTGGTGCCGAGAACTGCGAGCTTCTGCTTGAAGATGTGAACAGCGGTCATGGCCAAGAAGGTGCCGGTGCCGCTGGAACAATCCATGATGCGTTCCCCTGGTTTGGGATCAAGCATCACCACAGCCATTTCAGCCACATTGAGCGGAGTGGGATAACGGCCTTCACGGCCATCCATGACGCTACGAGCCACTGCCCGGAAGGCGCCAGTTCGGAAGCGAGGCTGGGTTTCGCTGAGAGAGTAGCGCGCCAACTCCATGACGATGCGGGCGGTCTCGTTGGGCTCCAGCGTCAGATCCCAACCGCGAGTCAGCAGGTTTGGCTGCCAGACTTTGGCGGCAGCAATGGTTTCATTGATACGCTGCGCAATCGCCTGTTGGCCTGCCTCGGTAAAGGGTTCATCGCCCTTGATCCAGAACTTGCGTTCTCCGGCAGGCCGAGTCTCGTCATAAATCTTGGCCAGCATCAGCACGGCCAACTGCTTGAAGGAGTCCTTGTGGTCGAGCCCGAGGTTGCGGTTCAGGTACTGGCGGCAACGTAGCAGTGCATCTTCCAGGTTCTCGGCTTCGGCACTGACTTGGATGACTCCGCCGGTTCTTTCGAGATCGGTGGTGCGCTCACCCGGTACCGGCCAGACCCCGAGGGGCTTGGCCCGCACTTCGAACCGGGTACGCTCGACCTGGAACATGAATTCTTCCTGGCCATTGGTCCACATGCCCAGTGACGCACCAGGGATCAGTTCCAGCAGTTCTTTGAGTTCGCGCAGATCGGTTTCAGCTTCAGCGATGGAGCGAAGCTTGTCGCGTTTCTTTTGAGTCTTGCAGACGATGATGCGCTGCAGATTGTCGTTGGTGTGTTCTGCATTGGGACGGAAGATCGCGATGTCGATGCGCTTGCGTCCGTGGCCAGCAATCTGGGGGTTGTAGTTGACCTCCAGATCGTCCCGGTCAAATCCGTAGCTCTCAATGAGCTGGCGCAGCATCTTCTGCACCAGTAGCTTCTTGGGGGATGAGCTTTCCTTGTTGCCAGTCAGGATGTCGATGAAAAAATTGTCCGGACCGCTTTCCTCGGCAGCATCTTGAGGAGTCTCAATGAGGTCTTCGTCCTGGTCGCTCATCAGTTGTGCTCCTTGAGAAATTCGCGGTACTTCGCCGCGATAACTGGCAGGTCGTTGTCCTCGATTTTTTCTTGCCGGGTGAGGGTTCGCTCAACCCAGCCACTCTTACGGTGGAATCGCTCCGTGAACTGGCGTGGCTCGAGAATTTCCTCGCCGTCTGGCGTGCGCTTGTAGAGCTTGTTGCCACGACGATCAAAACCTACCTTGTCGGCGACCGCCATGAAAACAGGGTATTCCTCAACGCCACCAAGTGCCTCTGCACGCTTTTCTTCCTCGCTCTTGCGACGCAGGAACAACAAGCTGGTAAGAATGTTGACGTTGGCCTCGGCAATGAAAGCCTCAACAGGTAGATCGACGGAAGCGAGCACCTGGGTTTCGCGCATGATCCACCAGCGGATGTATTCGGCGGCGGGGTTACCCAACACACCGTCGGGCAGAACGATGCCAAGGCGACCAGTACCCGGCTTGAGCCACTTGATGCATCGCTCGATGAAGAGAATCTCAGGAGCGACGCTACCCTTGGGGGTTCCCGTATTACGGAAACCACCTTCGCCGTCAGGCTCCCAGTTATGGGCCAGCTCGTACTGCTCGAGAATGTGCTTGTCTGTGATCGGAATGTCAGAACCGAAGGGCGGATTGGTGGCGATAATGTCCACCGAGCCCAGCGGGATTTCTTTCTTGGCACCCGGCAGGTCGGCCAAATGACCCAGAGGGAACTCAAGGGAGTTGATGTTATAGATGTGCCCACGGCCATCGCCCGCCAACACCATGTTCATCTGGGCGGCACGAATCAGGAAGGGATCGAAATCTGCTCCGAAAACATTGGCAGCGGCATACTCCTTCAGGCGCTCGTGGACGTTCAAGAACTCAGTGGTGCTCTCGCTCCCAGCCTGAGTTTTTTGTTCGTCTCGGAATTTCTTCAGCATGTGCCCGAGAGTTGCAACCAAGAAACCACCAGTGCCGCATGCCGGGTCGAGCAAGGATTCCGATTCTTTGGGATCGAGCATTTCCACGACCAGCTTTACCACGCCTCGCGGGGTGAAATACTGACCACGGTCGCCACGGAGATTTACTCCCACCAACTCCTGATAGGCCACACCCTTGGCATCAACATCGGTGCGAGTGAAGTCGTATTTGGCTAGCTCTGAAACGATGAATGCCAGAGCCCGATCGGAGAGGGTAATCTCTTCGTTGCCCCGGAAGATGTTCTTGAATTGGCTCTTGACCTCGGCGAAGAGCTCCTCGATGCGCTTGCGGATAGCCTTGCGGCCCTCATCCTCAAATTGTTCTTTCGGGCCGGCCCAGAACCGGCGCTGCCAAGCTTGGCGCTGCTTTGCACGCAGATTCTCGTCGTGCATTTTGCAGAAAATCAAATAGAGGAACTGCCAGAAGGCGGCATCCTTGGGCATGCCTTCGTTGCCATGAATGAAGTTGTGGCAGCGACGGAAAGTGATCTTCAACATTTCATTGTCGGCGACGCGCGTATGGGCGTCGGAGATCACGTCCTTTGTGCCGACCGACTCTTCCGCCATCGGCCAGTCGCCAATGGGGGTGCATTTGGTTTCGAAGCGCTTCTGCTCCTTCTCGATAAAGAAGAACTCCAGCCCATTGGTCCACAAGCCGTACTGAATGGCCTCGACCTCGCGCATGATGGTTTCGATCTCATCCAGATCCTTGGCGGCCTGCTCGAAATCGCGAATGCGAACAGCATTTTTGCCAGCATTGGGTTCCGGCCGACAGAGGACAGCGCGACCGAGATTCTCAAGCGTGTGACCCTTGTCATGATGGAAGATGGCCACATCCACCTTTTTTCGCCCACCAAGAGAAAAATCCAGCTCCATGTCTTCGGGCGAAAATCCGTACTCATGGATAAGGGCCCGAACGATCCGCTGGCGCACGAGCTCCTTGGGAGTTTCTTTGACCTGCTTGCCCGACACGTAGTCGAGTGTGTACCCGGCCGGAATAGTGCCCTCAGCGTGGGCTTGATCTTTTTTCCGGCTCATCGGGCGCTCCGTAGAATTGTTGTTTTGGTCATTTCTTCTGTCCTTCCCCAAAATCCTGGGTTGAATGCTTCTGTTGCTCCATCCAGGCATCGAGGTCCTTTCGCGAGAACCGCCATTGGCCCCTGACCTTGAATGCGGGGAGCTCTCCGCCCTGCGCCATGGAGTAGATGGTCTTTTCACCAACCTTCAACAGGGCCGCCACGTCCTTGATCGTTAGCACTTCTTCGCCTTGCACTGGTCTCTCCTAAGACGACACTTGGAGTCGCCTGTTGATGCGCAACACCCAAGGATTGACAAGAAAAGACAGATGGTACTCTCGCATGCCATATTCTACCAATCTTGTTCTGTGTTGCACAACACTAAACAATAGGCTAGAATTTGGCCCATGAATAGCTTTGGCGAAACCATCCGCGACCTTAGGGTCGCACAAGATCTTGGCTTGCGAGAAACAGCAAGCAAGATCGGCATTTCGCCTGCCTATCTGAGCCGGATTGAGCGAGGGAAGGAGCGCCCCCCTCGCCCGGAGGTTGTTAAAGCACTTGCCAAGGTGCTCGCCGCCGATCCGGACGTTCTGTTTCGCCTCTCGTCCTCGACGGATCCTGAAGTCGTTGATTTCTTGCATGACCAGCCAGAGGCAATGGCGTTTCTTCGTTATCTCAAAGATGCCTCGTTCACCGAGGCTGAAATGAAGCAACTATTGAAGCTTGCAGAAGGCATCAAGAAGCCCGCGAAGTGAATGACATTGTCACCGGTGAAGCAATAAAGCAGCCTCAGCCTCCCGCCGTGCAACGAGTCCCGGCAGCACTTTTCCTCCGCCATAGATCCATCTGCGTAGCTCTGACGCGGCTTCGGCCCAGTCCAGCT
This sequence comes from Thiobacillus sp., assembly GCA_046292745.1. GTDB lineage: Bacteria > Pseudomonadota > Gammaproteobacteria > Burkholderiales > Thiobacillaceae > Thiobacillus. The sequence goes on from JBKBQH010000007.1 coordinate 158,669, forward strand.
GATTGATCCGCCGACGCAGTGTCGACGTTTGCAGTCGCCCTCCACCAAGATTGAACGCGAAATCCATGATGGCCGCGAGTCGGCCCTCCCGCTCGGTGGCCAGCACCGGGCAGTAGCGCAGCGTTGCCGCCAGTGCCGTCTGTAGATCCCGCGCCAGATAGACCTCGGCTTCGGCTTCAGAGATCGGTGGATGCTGCGGATCGCAGAGGTGGCCGTAGCCAATCGTCCAGTACCCAGCTGGACAGACGTAGGGGACGGCAGTGATCTCAACCCCACGCTTCACCTTGCGCTCGAACCCTTCGAAGCGCTTCGCCAGATCGATGGCCGCTTTCGGAGCTACGATCACGGCCGCACCCGGTCAAACACGCGCCCGAGGAATGAACCGCCCCGGATTTTGAGGAGGCTCCAACTCTTGAGAAGATGGAGCCATGAAGAAACCCGTAAAGTATTCCCCCGAAGTCCGCGAACGCGCCGTGCGCCTGGTTGGAGAGTGTCGCGC
>JBKBQH010000008.1:0-137641 GCA_046292745.1 Thiobacillus sp.
CCCGCCGGTCGAGGCCGCGGCGCCGGCGCCCGTAGCCGCGGCCGAGGCGACGCCCGCCGCTTCGGCCGCGGTGGCAGCACCGCCGGCCGCCACAGTGCCGCCGCCCCCCGCCCCGCCAGTGGCGGCGCCGGTGCCGGGCGCGGCCACAGCGAGTGTTGCCGATCTCGTCCACGGGCAAACGATCTATCGCCAGGCCTGCGCTTTCTGCCACGACAAGGGCGTGGCCGGCGCGCCAAAAACCGGCGACGCCGCCGCCTGGGCGCCACGCATCGCGCAGGGGGTGGACACGCTCCACGCCGTCGCCGTCAAGGGCAAGGGCGCGATGCCCGCCAAGGGCGGCAACCCCGCGCTCGGCGAGGCCGACGTTCACGCGGCCGTCGATTTCATGATTGCGCAATCGCGCTGAGGCCGTCCGTGTCGCTTACCTGCCCCCAATGCGGTAGCGACAAGATCCGCGGCGGCGCCCTGCACGCCCACGATGGCGTCCGCAAGCTGCTGTTCTACACGCCCCTGCGTTGCCGGGCCTGCCATCACCGCTTCTGGGCGCCCAGTCCGCTCAAGCCGGCCCTGCTGCTGGCCGGTGTCGCCGCGCTGGTCGGCGCGACCGCCTGGCTCGCGACCGGGCGCCAGGGGGAACAGCCGTTGACGCAGATTCCGGCGAGCGTGCCGCACGCCCTGGCCGAAGCGGGTGACGCCAGAGCCCAGCTGCAGCTCGGCATGCGCTACGCCACCGGCGACGGCGTGGTGCAGAACGACAAGGAGGCCGCGAAGTGGTTCGAGCGCGCCGCCCGCCAGGGCCTTGCCGACGCGCAATACGAATACGGCCTCGCGCTCCTGAACGGGCGCGGCGTGGTGCAGGACTATCAAGCGGCCTTCGAGTGGATCGAGAAACCGGCGTTGCGCGGCCACGCCAGGGCGCAATACAGCCTCGGCGAACTCTACCGTTACGGCACCGGCACCGCGATCGACAAGGCGCGCGCCTACCTGTGGTTCAACCTGGCCGCCGCGCAGGGCGTCGACAGCGCCGCCAAGGCGCGCGACAGCCTGGTGTGGCAACTGAAACCGGACCAGCTCGCGGCGATGCAGGAAGAGGCGCGCCGCATCAGCAAGGCCATGTACGCCGCCGGCACGCCGGCGGCGGCGCACCCCGCGCAACCCGGCAAGCCCTGATCAGTCGCGCTGCGCGTGCTGCGCATCGTCCTCGTAGACCCCCGGCCACAAGCGGTGCGCATCGAGCGCCAGGCGCGCCTGCGCGGCCAGCGCCGTGACCTGGGCCTGCTGCGCCTGCATGCGACCCTCGATCGCCTGCCGCCGCGTCAACAACACCTGGTCGAGGCTGCCTTCGCCCAGTTCGTAGGCGCGCGCAGCCAGGCGCGCGGCTTCCTCCAGCGCCAACGCCGTCGCATCCGCCTGTTGCCAGCCGGCGGCGGCGGCCACGGCCATCTCGAAATCCGTGCGCGCCTCCTGGCGCAGCCGCTGTTCCAGCTGCAGCGCCGCCATCTCCGCCGCCAGGCTCAGCCGCGCGGCGGCTTCCTGGTCGCTGCGCCGCGCCGCGCCCGGCAGGGCCAGGCCGACACTCACGCCCAGCACGCGCTCGTCACCGCCGGTTTCGTTGCGGTAGAACACGCCCAGCGTGGGATCGGCAGCGCGCCGCGCCGCCAGCTGCCGTGCCTCGGCCTGCAGCAGGGCCGCGTGGCGGCGCGCGCGCGTGAGTTCGTGGTTGTGCGCCAGCACGGCCTCGACATGCGCCTCCGCCGTTCCCGCCGGGGGGGTCGGCGCCGGCAGCGCGGCGGCCCCACTGGCTTGCAGGCCGGGATACTGCGCGAGCAGCCGGCCCTGCGCCTCGCGGGCGCGCTGCGCGGCCTGCCACTGCTGCGTGCGCACCTGCCCCAGCGCGGCCTCGGCATTGACGCGCTCCGCGCGCGGCGCTTCGCCGAGGCGGATGCGGGCGTTCACCGCGTCGAGCTGACGGGTGGCGAGCATCACCTGTTCGTCCCACCACTGCGCCTGCACGGATTCCTTCAGCCAGTCGAACCACAGGCCGAGCAGGTGGCGCCCGGCCTCGTGCAGGGTCTCGTCGAGGCCGGCGTCGGCGTAGGCGGCAAGCGCGCCGGCGAGGCTGCGTTCGGCGGCCGCCCGCGCCGGCAGCCGCAGGGGGCGCGACAGCGCCAGGCCCCAGTCTGCCCGCACGTCGCGCGGGGCCGTCTGCAGGCGGCGCTGCGCGAGCTCCGCCGCCACCGACCATTCCTCGCGTCCACCCGCGAGGCCGGCGCTCCTGAGGTTCTGCGCATCGCGTTCGGCGCGCGCCTGCGCCACCGCGGGCGACGCTCGCAATGCCGCAATCGCCGAAGCGGGCGCCGGCAAATACTCCGCCTGTGCAGGCGCCGCGACCACGGCAGCCAGCAGGCACATCAACAAGCGATTCACGCGTGTTCTCCTTTCAGGATGAACTGACGGTACAACAGGGGCAGCACGACCAGCGTCAGCAGCGTGGCGCTGACCAGACCGCCGATGACGACGATGGCGAGCGGGCGCTGGATTTCCGAGCCCGGCCCCGACGCGAACAGCAGCGGCACCAGGCCGAAGGCGGCGATGCTCGCCGTCATCAGCACCGGGCGCAGCCGGCGCAGCGCGCCCTCACGCACCACCGCGTCGCCCTTCACGCCCTGCGCGCGCAACTGGTTGAAGTGGCTGACCAGAACCACGCCGTTGAGCACGGCGATACCGAGGAGCGCGATGAAGCCGACCGACGCCGGCACCGACAGGTATTCGCCGGACGCCGCCAGCGCGAAGATGCCGCCGATGAGCGCGAGCGGCACGTTCATCATCACCAGCAGCGCCTGGCGCGCGTCGCCGAAAGTCAGGTAAAGCAGGAAAGCGATCAGCAGCAGCGCCACCGGCACCACGATCATGAGCCGCTGGGCGGCGCGCTGCTGGTTTTCGAACTGGCCGCCCCAGGTGATGCTGTAGCCGGACGGCAGTTTCACCTTGGTGGCGACCGCGGCCTGTGCGTCCTCGACGAAGCCCACCAGGTCGCGCCCGGCGACGTTGCTCTGCACCACGGCGAAGCGCGCGGCGTTCTCGCGCTTCACCGCGACCGGGCCGTCGGTGCGCACCAGCCGCGCGACCTGATCGAGGCTGATCGTGCGGCCATCGTCCAGGGTCAGGCGCAGCGCCTGCAGCGCGCCGGGCGAGGCGCGCAGATCGGCCGGCCCGCGCAGCTGCAGCGGAATACGCCGCCCCTGCTGCTGGATCGTGCCGATCACCTCGCCCTCCAGTTGCGTGCGCAACAGCATCGCGACGGCGTCGGCCGACAGCCCGAAGCGCGCGGCGGCTTCGCGGTCGATTTCGGCCTGCAGGTATTGCACGCCTTCGTTCTGCTGGGTGTAGACGTCGGAAGCGCCGGGGATCGCCTCGACCACAGCGAAAATCTCACCTGCCAGGCGATTGAGCGTCGACAGATCGGGGCCGAAGATCTTGATCGCGACATCGCCGCGCGAACCGGTGAGCATCTCCGATACCCGCATGTCGATCGGCTGGGTGAAGTTGTAGGCGATGCCGGGAAATTCCTCGACGACCTTGCGGATTTCGTCGATCAGCCAGGCCTTGTCGGGGCGGCGCCATTCCTTCATGGGTTTGAGCACCAGGAAGGTGTCGGTGTCGTTCAACCCCATGGGGTCGAGGCCGAGCTCGTCAGCGCCGGCGCGCGCGACGATGCGACGGATCTCGGGCACCTGCCTGAGCAGGGCCTGCTGCACGCGCAGATCCTGCGCGACCGACTCTTCCAGGCTGATCGACGGCAGCTTCTCCAGTTGCACCAGGATGTCGCCCTCGTCCATCACCGGCATGAAGGTCTTGCCGATCAGCGGGTAGACGCCGACCGCCGCCAGCATCAGGACGCCGGCCGTGACGTAGACGAGCCTGGGCTGCGCCAGCGCGCGGTCGAGCAAGGGCGTGTAGAGCCTCCGCGCGCGTCGCAGCAACCACGGATCCTCGTGCGCGGCCTGTTTCAACAGCCACGACGCCAGCACCGGGATCACCGTCAGCGCGAGCAGCAGCGAAGCGGCGAGCGCGAACACGATGGTGAGCGCGACCGGCGCGAACAGCTTGCCTTCAAGTCCCTGCAGCGTGAGCAGGGGCAGGAACACGATGGCGATGATCGCGATACCCGAGGCGACCGGCCGGGCGACTTCCTGCGTCGCCCACAGCACCTTCTGCTGCGGCTTTTCTTCGGTGTTCTCCGGATCGTGCGCCAGGTGCGCGACGACGTTCTCGACCACCACCACGGCGGCGTCGACCAGCAGGCCGATCGCGATCGCCAGCCCGCCCAGGCTCATGAGGTTGGCCGAGAGCCCGAATTGCCGCATCAGCACGAAGGTCGCCAGCACCGACAGCGGCAGGATCAGGGTCACCACGAGCGCCGCGCGGAAATTGCCGAGAAAGAGCAGCAAGAGGATGACGACCAGGACCGCGGCTTCGAGCAGCGCCTTGCTCACCGTACCGATTGCACGGTCGACCAGCTGGGCGCGATCGTAGAACGGCGAGATCGTGACGCCCGCGGGCAGGGTCGCCTGGATCTCCGCGAGTTTCGCCTTGACGTTGGCGATCAGCACGCCGGCGTTGACCCCCTTCAAGCCGATCACCAGGCCCTCGACCGCCTCGCCTCGGCCATCCTGCGTCACCGCGCCGTAGCGCGTCATCTCACCCCATTCGACCGCCGCGACGTCGCCGACGGTGACGACGACGCCGTCGACCGGCTTGATGCCGACACGGCGCAGTTCCTCGAGGGAAGCCACGCCGCCGTTGACGCGCACGACCCAGGTCTCCTCGCCTTCATTGACGCGGCCGGCGCCGTCGTTGCGGGTATTGCTCTCGAGCGCGCGTCGCAACTCGTCGTAGGTGACGCCGCGCGCGGCGAGCGCCGCCGGGTCCGGGCTCACCGAGAAGGTCGCGACACGGCCGCCGAGCGAATTGACGTCGGCCACGCCGGGCAGCGCCCGCAATTGCGGGCGGATCGTCCAGTCGAGCAGGGTACGTTTTTCGGCCAGCGACAACGGGCCTTCGATGGTGAACATGAAGAGCTCCGACAAGGGGGTCGAGATCGGCGCCAGGCCGCCCGACACGCTGTCGGGCAGGTCGCCCTTGACGTTGGCGAAGCGTTCCGCCACCTGCTGCCGCGCCCAGTAGATGTCGGTGCCCTCCTCGAAGTCGACGGTGATGTCGACCAGCGCATTCTTCGACAGGCTGCGCAGGATCGTCTGCCGCGGGATACCGAGCAACTCGGTCTCCACCGGCTGGGTGATGCGCGCCTCGACTTCTTCCGGCGTCATGCCCGGCGCCTTGAGGATCAGCTTGACCTGCGTGGTCGAGACGTCGGGGAAGGCGTCGATGGGGATCTGCTGGAAAGCGCGCGCGCCGAGCGCCGCCAGCACCAGGGCGAGGACGAGCACGAACCAGCGCCGCGCCAGCGCGTATTCGGTGAGAGTCGCGAGCATCGTCTACTCCCCGAGCCACTGCGCCTTGAGCGCGGCCACGCCCTGGACCGCCACCCGGCTGCCGGCGGCCAGCCCCGTGACCTCGGCCGTCTGCGCGTTCTGCCGCAGCACGGTCACCGGGGTCGGCACGAAGCCCTCAGCCGTTTCGACGAAAACGTGCGGCTGGCGGGCCTTCCATACCAGCGCCGCCGCCGGCACACCGACGTGCTGCGGCGACGCCACGCCGGTGATGGCCGCCTGCACCGACTGCCCCGGCCGCAGCAAGCGCTGCGGGTCGACCAGGCTGGCGCGCACGCGCACGCTCTGCGCCGCGCTCAATTGCGGCAGCAGCGCGGTGACGCGCCCGCTGGCCGCGCTACCGGCCACGCTGACCTGCTGCCCGACGGCGACTTGCTGCGCCTGCGCCGGGCTCAGCGCAATCTCGAGCGCGAGCTGCGACAGATCGGCCAGCTTCAGCAGCGCGGCGCCGGGGCCGACCCGCTGCCCCGGCTCGACGCCGGCTTCCGTCACCACCCCGGCGAGGGGCGCGGTCAGCGTGAGCGTGCTGCCCGACACCCGGCCCTGGCCGAGCAGGGACAGCGCGGCCTGCGCCGCCGCCAGCTGCGCGCGCGCCGCCTGCGCCTCGCCCTGCGTCGCGCGCAGGCGCGATTCGGCGATCAGGCCTTCGGCGAAGAGTTTTTCGTCACGCGCGGCGTTGCCCGCAGCCAGCTGCGCACGCAGGCGCGCCTGCGTCAGTGCGTTCTGCGCCTCGACCAGCCCCGGCATCGACAGGCTGACCAGCGGGGCGCCGCGCTTGACCGCGTCGCCCGCCTGCACGTGCAGGCGCGTCACCAGCGCCTCGCCGGTCGCGGCGACGACATGCACACTGGCCGGCGGCAGGGTGACCTGCGCGGGATAGGTGAGGGCGGGGCTGTCGGCGCCCGCCGCCGCGACGGCGGTGACGATGCCGAGGTTCTTCTTCTGCGCGGCGCTCAATGGCAGCACGTCGGCGGCGACGGCCGGCAGGCTGCAAACCAGCGCGAGGGCGACGCCCGTCGTGAACACGCGAAACGGGCCGGGGGGCGTGACAACAGTCATGCTTGATCTCCAAATCGATAGAAAACAGCGAAGCGGCACCGAGCGGCGCCGTGATGGACGATCAGGCGAGAGGGGGGGCCAGGGCGAAGGGCCTGAGGTGAAGCACCAGCGCGTGCGTCGAGTCCGGACGGGGGACGCTGCAAGCGTGCCTGTACGCCGCGCATGCGGGTGACACGGGGCGGGTGCCGGCAGGCGGCATGTCGGGCGGCAGGGGAACGTCGTCGTTGCGCCAGCGCAGGCCGGCCGCCACCGTGATCTCGGTGCCCAGCGCGTCCGCCGCCAACGCCTCTCCGGCCGCGCCACCCTCGGCGGCCGTCTGGTGGAAATGGAGCGGGCCGCCAAGGTGCGGCGATGTCGCCCCCGTATGGGCATGGATGAAGGGCGCCAGCGACTGCAGGACAAGAAACAGCCACAGCATCGGAAAGCGTAAGGTTCGTTGCAGCACAGGCGTCGTCGGCGATGGGCGTTTGCAGGATGATTATAGGCGCGCGCGACGGGCACGCATGCGAAGTCGGCGTATCCTGCCGGCTCAGCCTTAAGCCTGCCTTAAGTTCGCGATGCAATCCTGCGCCTCGATCACTGGGACCCTTCATGCCATCCACGACCGCCTCCCGCCTTCGCCGCCTGGCCGGCCTCTACCCGCTCGCCGCCTGGCTCGCCCTCGCCTTCGTCCTGCTGCACACCGGCCTGCGCCTGGTGCTGATGCTGGAGACCTGGCAGCCCGCCGCGCTCGATATCGCCTCGGCCGCCCGCGTGCTCGGCACCGGGCTGGCGTTCGACCTCGTCACGCTCGCGCTGCTGCTGCCGGCCGTGCTCGCGATCGAGGCGGCGCTCGGCACGCGCACGACGCCCGGGCGCGCACGTCGCGCAACGGTATTGGCCGTCGCGGCAGTGGGCTTCTTCGCGCTCGGCTTCGGCGTGCTGGCCGAATGGTTCTTCTGGGACGAGTTCGGCGTGCGCTTCAATTTCATCGCGGTCGACTATCTGGTCTACACGCGCGAAGTCGTCGGTAATATCCGCGAGAGCTTCCCGGTCGGCACCCTGCTCGGCGCGCTGGCGCTCATCACGCTGGCACTGGTGTGGGCGAGCCGCGGCTGGCTCGTTCGTGCCGCGACGCCCGCCGCTTCGCGCCGCAGCCGCCTCGCGGCGGGACTGGCGAGCGTCGTGGCGGCCGTCGCCGTGTCGGCCGCGTGGTCGATCGACGCGCGACAGGGCGCCAATGAATATCAGAAGGAGCTTTCCGCCAACGGTCTCTACAGCCTGGCCTACGCGTTCGGCAACAACGAAATCGACTATTTCGACTTCTACGCCACCCGCCCACGGCCCGCGGCCGATCCAATTGCCGAGCTGCCGCGCATCGTGCCTGCCACGCCGCCTAAGAATGTCGTCATCGTCACGCTGGAAAGCCTGTCGTCGAGCTACACGGCGCACGGCGGCAACCCCCAGGGGCTCACGCCCAACCTCGACCGCCTGGCCGGCGCGGGCCTGTTCCTTGCCAACCTGCGCGCCACCGGCAACCGCACGGTGCGCGGCCTGGAGGCGCTATCGCTCGCGATTCCGCCGCTGCCGGGGCATTCGATCATCTGGCGCAAGCACAACCAGAACCTGGGAACGCTGGGCGCGGTGCTGGCCGACCACGGCTACGTCAACCGCTTCCTGTACGGCGGCTACGCGCGCTTCGACAACATGGACGCCTATTTCAGCGGCAACCATTACCGGCCGATCGACCGCGGCCAGTTCCCCGAGCGCCACCGCGGCTTCGCCAACATCTGGGGCGTGGCCGACGAGCACCTGTACGACTACGCGCTGGAGCAGATGGACCGCGACGCCGCCCGCGGCAAGCCCTTCCTGATGCACCTGATGACGACGTCGAACCACACGCCGTTCACCTTTCCCGAAGGCCGCATCGACCTGCCGCGCGGTCGCCAGGGCGCGGTGAAATATTCCGACTGGGCGCTCGGCCGCTTCATCGAACAGGCGCGCACCAAACCCTGGTTCAAGGACACGGTGTTCGTGCTGGTGGCTGATCATTGCGCGTCGAGCAAGGGCCGCGCGAGCCTGCCGCCGGAGAACTACCACATTCCCGCGATCCTCTATTCCCCCGCGCATGTGGCGCCGCACACCGATACCCGGCTCGCCAGCCAGATCGACCTCGTGCCCACCGTGCTCGACCTGCTGGGGCTGCCGGAACACACGCGCTTCATGGGGCGCAGCGTGCTGCGCGCCTACCCCGACGCCGGCCGTGCTTTCATCGCCACCTATCAAAAACTCGGGTATCTGACCCCCGACCGACTGGTCGTCCTGAGCCCTGGCCGCCAGGTCGAGTCCTGGCAGTTGAACGCACGGCAGGAAATTGTCGCCCCGGTACGCCAGCCCGACCCCCTGGCGGCGCAGGCGATCGGCGTCTATCAGGAGGCCGCACGGCGCGCGCGCGACGGCTTGCTGCAGCACGCCGGCCTCGCGCAGGGCTTAAGGGGGAAATAAGCATGCGACGCCACAGTGGCTTCATCGCTTCCCGAAGGACACGCCGATATGCGCATCCTGCTGGTTGAAGACGACCGCCTGCTCGGCGACGGCCTCGCGGCCGGCCTGGCCCAGGCCGGCTACGCGGTCGACTGGCTGCGCGATGGCGAGGCGGCGGTCGCCGCCCTGTCTGCCGAGCGCTTTGCAGCGGTCGTGCTCGACCTGGGGCTGCCCAGGCGCGACGGCCTGTCGGTACTGCAATGGCTGCGCAGCCGCCACGACGCGACGCCGGTGCTGATCCTCACCGCGCGCGATCATCTGGAGGACAAGGTGCGGGGCCTTGATCTCGGCGCCGACGACTACGTGCTGAAACCCTTCGACCTCGACGAGATTGCCGCCCGCCTGCGCGCGCTGGTGCGGCGCGCCCACGGCCGGCCGGAACCGGTGCTCACGCTGGGTGACGTCGCGCTCAACCCGGCAGCCCGCACGGTGACGCGTGCCGGCGGAATGGTCGAGCTCACCCCGCGCGAATTCGACCTGCTGCACCTGTTGCTGCAGAACGCCGGCCGCGTGGTGACGCGGCGCACGCTGGAAGAGCAGCTCTACACCTGGAGCGACGCCGTCGACAGCAACGCGCTCGAAGTCCATATCCATCACCTGCGCAAGAAGCTCGGCGGCGACCTGATCCGCACCGTGCGCGGCGTCGGCTACCTGGCGTCGGCGGCGCCGCGCCCATGAGCGGCATGCGCGCGTACTCGCTGCGCCACCGCTTGGTGTGGCTGCTCACCAGCGCGGTCGCGGCGATCTGGCTGCTGTCGGCATACGTGGTCTATCAGCGCGCCCATCACGAGGCCGACGAATTGCTCGACGACCAGCTGATCCAGATTGCCGAAACCCTGCTGGCGATCGTGGCGGGGGGCGAGGTCGAGCACTTCGTCAAGGAACTGCACAGGCACGCGGGGCACAGCGCGGTGCCGATCGCCTTCGAGATCTGGTACCGCGAAGACGGCGTGCAGCGACGACTGGTGACCTCGCCCGGCCATGGCGGCTTCGGTCTCGACTTCGCCGACGGTTTCAGTCAGGCCCCCTACAAGGCCGACCGCTGGCGCTTCTACGCGACCCGCGATCGCGGCGCCCGCTACCGCGTGGTGGTCGGCCAGGCCCACGCCGCACGCGAACATCTGGCGCGCGATATCGGCCTCTCGCTGCTGTTGCCCGCCATGCTGGCGCTGCCGCTGATGGCGCTGGCGGTGTGGTGGGTCGTCGGGCGCACGCTGCGACCGCTGGACACGGTCGCGCGCGCGGTCGGCGCGCTCGACCCGGCGGCGCTCGCGCCGCTCGACGCCTCGACGCCGCTGCCGGACGAGGTCGCGCCGCTGCGCACCGCACTCAACGCGCTGATCCGGCGCGTCGCCGAGGCCTTCGAAAACGAGCGACGCTTCACCGCCGACGCCGCGCACGAACTGCGCACGCCGCTCGCCGCGTTGAAGGTGCAGGCGCAGGTCGCGCTGCGCGCGCAGCGCGAAGACGGCCGCCAGCATGCGCTCGCCCAGGTGATCGCCGGGGTCGATCGCATGACCCATCTGGTCGAGCAGCTGCTCACGCTCGCACGCGTCGACCCGAACCGGGCCGACATTGCGGAAGAAGTCTTCGATCCTGCGCCGATTCTCCAGGAAGTCTGCGCCGAGATGCAGCCACGGGCCCACGAACAGCACCAGTCTCTGCTGGTCGTTGCGCCGGCCGGATGCAGCCTCGCGATGCCGCCGGCCTGGCTCGCGATCACGCTGCGCAACCTCGTCGACAATGCCCTGCGCTACGCGGGCGAGAGGGCGCGCATCGAGGTTCGCCTGGCGCGCACCGCATCAGGCTGCGTGCTCAGCGTCGCCGACGACGGCCCGGGTGTTGCGCCCGACCTGCGGGCGCGCCTCACCGCGCGCTTCGTGCGCGGCGAATCGGACAGCGAGGGATGCGGTCTGGGCTTGTCGATCGTCGCGCGCGTGGCCGACTTATCGGGCGCGCGGCTGGAACTGGGCGACGGCCTGCCGCGCGCCGCGGGCGGCCGCGGCTTTGCCGCTATCCTGCGTTTCAGCCGCGCCGGCGCTCAGTAGCCGCGCCCGCCCGGGCCCATGCCCTTGCCACCGCCGGGCCCCTTGCCACCGCCGGGCCCCATGCCACCGCCGGGGCCCATGCCACCGCCGGGGCCCATGCCTGCTGGCGGCATGTCGGGCAGGGTCTTGCCCTGCGCCTTCGCGCGTTCCTGCATCTGCTTGTGGTGCTCGAGGCGGATTTGCTCGCGCTCCTGCTGGGTCTTCGCCGAACGCATGCGCGCCATATACTCGTTGCGTTCCTGTGGCGTCATCAGTTCGGAACCGTAGATGCGCTCCTGTTCCTGGGTCTGGGTCTGGGTCTGCATGCGGTCGCGCGCCGGATCGACCGCGAAGGCGGGCGCGGCAAGGCCCAGGCACAGGGCACAGGCGAGGGGGGGGCACAGTGTTTTCATCGCGATCTCCAATGGGGGCTCGAAACGATCCACAGGACGCGGCCCCGATCAGAACCGCGGAAAACCCTGGATCACCTGTTTGATACTAGATTGTCTCGGCGTTTCCGCCACCCCATCAGGGCGCCCGCTCGATGTGCGTGACGACGTAGGCGCCGTCGCGCGATTCGGCGCGGAAACGCACCGTATCGCCCACCTTGAGGCCATTCATCAACTCCGGCGGCTGCACCCGGAACACCATGGTCATGGGCGGCATGTCGAGGTTGACGAGGGGGCCGTGGCGCAAGGTGATCTTGGCGTTCGGCACGTCGATCTTGCGCACCGTGCCCTCGCTCAGCGGCACGGGTTGGGCATACAGCGGCACGGCGACAGCGAGGCCGGCCAACAGCGTGATCAGCGATTTCATTTTGCGGCTCCTTGTTGGGGGGTGACGGTAAGCGTGCCGCGCATGCCGGCCTCGTAATGGCCGGCGATGAGGCAGGCGAACTCGAACTGCCCTGGACGATTGAAGTGCCAGACGATCTCGCCGGTCTTGCCCGGATCGACATGCACCATGTACGGCTCGTCGTGTTCCATGTCGGGGAATTTCGCCATCATCGCGGCGTGCTTCGCGAGTTCCTCGGGCGTGCCGATCACCATCTCGTGCAACATGCGGCCCCGGTTGCGGACGACGAAGCGCACCGTCTCGCCCGCCTTCAGGGTAAGCCTGTCGGGAGTGAAGCGCATGTTGTCAGTCATGTCGATGGTGATCGTGCGCGTGGCGTCGGCGCGCTTGCCGGCGATGCCCCACGCGGTCTGTTCGAACACGGCGGGCGCAGGTGCGTGTTTCTTGTCGCCGTGCGCGTGCGCCGGCAACGGGGGGAGTGCGGCTGCGGTCAACGCGGCCAGCAGCAGGGGAATGCGCATCGTAATCTCCTTTCCTTCAATGATTATGGCCATCGTGGCCGCCCGGTTTGCGCACCTTGACCTCGACGTCGCCCGGCGCCCCCTGCGGCGATGCCGCCCGTGGCGCGCGCACCGGCTCGGTCGGCGCGGCGGCCACCTCGTAGGCCACGCTGCCGGGCGGGTGCTTGTACCAGCCCGGGTCGGCGTAGTCGCCGCGCTTCTGGTTCCTGCGCACTTTCATCACGGTGAACATGCCGCCCATTTCGATCGGACCGAACGGCCCCTGCCCCGTCATCATCGGCAGGGTGTTGTCGGGCAGCGGCATTTCCATTTCGGCCATGTCGGCCATGCCGCGCTCGCCCATCACCATGTAGTCGGGAACCAGTTTGGTGATCTTGCTCGCCAGGCCGGTATGGTCGACGCCGATCATGGTCGGCACATTGTGGCCCATGGCGTTCATGGTGTGGTGGCTCTTGTGGCAGTGGAAGGCCCAGTCCCCTTCTTCGGTGGCGACGAACTCGACCTGTCGCATCTGGCCGACGGCGATGTCGACCGTCACCTCGGGCCAGCGCGAGCCCCGCGGCGTGGGACCACCGTCGGTGCCGGTCACCTCGAACTCGACCCCGTGCAGATGGATGGGGTGGTTGGTCATGGTGAGGTTGCCGATGCGGATGCGCACCCGGTCGCCCAAGCGCACGTTGAGGCTGTCGATGCCGGGAAACGCGCGGCTGTTCCAGGTCCACAGGTTGAAGTCGAGCATGGTGTTGACGCGGGGCGTGTAGCTGCCCGGTTCGATGTCGTAGGCGTTGAGCAGGAAACAGAAATCGCGGTCGACCGGGTCGATGAGCGGATGCCTGCCCTTGGGATGCGTGACCCAGAAGCCCATCATGCCCATCGCCATCTGCGTCATCTCGTCGGCGTGCGGGTGGTACATGAAGGTGCCGGGCCGGCGCGCGACGAATTCGTAGACGAAGGTCTTGCCCACGGGAATCTGCGGCTGGGTGAGGCCGCCGACGCCGTCCATGCCGTTCGGGAGGCGCTGGCCGTGCCAGTGGATGCTAGTGTGCTCGGGCAGGCGGTTGGTGACGTAGAGACGCACGCGGTCGCCTTCGACCACTTCGATGGTGGGCCCGGGCGACTGTCCGTTGTAGCCCCACAGGTGGGCCTTCATGCCGGGCGCGATCTCGCGCACCACCGGCTCGGCGACGAGGTGGAACTCCTTGACGCCGTCCTTCATGCGCCAGGGCAGGGTCCAGCCGTTGAGCGTCACCACCGGGTTGTAGGGCCGGCCGTCGGGCGGCATCAGCGGCGGCTGGGTGGCGGGCGAGTCGCTGCTGACGATTTCGGGCAGGCGCGCCATCGCCACCGGACTCACGCCCGCCGCCGCGGCGGCGCCGGCGAGCCTGAAGAAATCACGTCTTGAGGTCATGGAAAATCCTTTCAGTGGCCGCCGCCCGCGTCAGCGGGGGCGGAGGAAACATTGGCGACGGCAAGCTTGCCCGGCGTGCCGACCAGCGCCATCGCGAGATCGGCGTCGGCGAGCCAGAAATCGCGCTGCGCCTCGATCGCGGCGTTCACGGATGCGATCTGCGCGCGCGCGTCGGCAAGCAGCTCGAACACGCCGATCAGCATGCCGTTGTAGCGCAGCACGTTCTCTTCCGAGATGCGCTGCCTGAGCGGCACCACCTCGTCGCGCAGATGGCGCGCGATCGCGTATTGGCCCTGCTGCTGCGCGTAGGCCTCGCGCACCTCGGAGCGCGCGTTCACCGCGACTTCGCGGGCGCGCTCCAGCGCCTGCCGGTAGCGGCTTTCGGCCTGCACGACGCGGGCCTGGCCGAAGTCGAACAGCGGCAGCTCGAAGCTGATCTCGTAGCCGCGCTGCGTCGGCGCCTCGTTCGAGCGGTTGTTGACGACGCCGAGCTCGAGCACGTTGATGAAGCGCGTGCTGCGCGTGAGGCCGAGCTGTTTCGCCAGCGCCTCGGTCTGGAGCCGGGTCATCTGCAGATCGATGCGTGTATCCATCGCCTGCTGCTCGACGTTGGCGAGCACGGGCAGGCTGGCCGGCAGTTCGGGCAGACGCTCGGGCAGTTTTACCCGCTCGGGCGCCGTCAGCCCCATCAGGCGCACCAGCCGCTCGCGCGCGCCGAGTTTCATTTGCTCGGCGCGCGCCACCGCGAGTGCCGTGTCGGCATAGAAGGCCTGCTCGCGGGCACGCTGCAGGGGACTCCAGTTGCCGGCCTGCGCCATGCGGCGGGCGAGCTCGGCGCCGGCCTCGGCCGCTTCCATCGCCTGCCGCTGGTAGGTGGCGGTCTGCGCGGCGGCGACCGCGACGACCCAGGCGCGGCGCGTTTCGGCAGCGAGCTTCAGCACGTCGAGCACGAGGCCGCGTCGGGTCTGCTCGAACAGGCGCTGCTCGATGTCGGCGCGCATCGGCATGGTCAGGAGCGCAGCGAGATTGAAGTGCAGGCTGCGCTCCCACTCGACCTCGCTGCCACGCGCCAGGTGGCCGATGGAGAAACCCGGGTTGGGCAGGCGCCGCGCCGCGACCCAGTCGGCCTCGGCAATGCCGAGCGTGTTGAACGCGGCCTGCAGTCCGGGATTGTTCAATAGCGCGATCTGCACCGCGGCGTCGGCCGTGAGCGGCTCGGCGAGCAGTGCGTCGACGCGCGCGTCGACGGCGTTGCGGGCCTCGGCGTCGCGCGTCCACACGACGTCCTTCTGCAGCCGCGCCTGCGCGGCGGTCTGGATGGCGTCGAAGCCGCCATCCGGCGCAAAGCCCGCGCAGCCGCCGAGCAGGGTCGCCGACAGCAGCGCGAGCGTCAGCGTACGGGGAGTCAATGGCATAGGTTTCATCGTGCCGCCTCAATGACCGGAAGGTTGGGCGGGCGCGCCGTCACGGCCGGGAGCCGCAGGTGACGCGGGGGGCGCAGCAGGCGCGTGTGCCGGGTGGCCGGCCGTCTGCGCCTCGCGCAGATAGGTGCGCCAGCCGCCGATCTCGCCGACGCGCGCGTTGAGCGCGCGCCAGTCCGCGACCGGCTCGTCGCGCCAGCCCTGATAGGTCTTGAAAGGCAGGGTCGGGTCGGCCCACGCGGGGACGACCGGGCCGCCCAGCAGCAGACAGGCACACGGCGCCAGCCTGCGGAAGAGTGTGTTTTTCATGTTTCACCTCGCAACGGCTGCGGACGGGGCCGCAGCCGAATCACAGTTCGGGACGAACGGCATCACCACGCGTGCCGCGTGGTTTCAGGCGAAGGACAGTCGGGGCGGTCGTTCGGGACCGTCTGGGATGAAGCCGCCGAATTGCACGGCGGGCGACGGCAGGAAACGTGGCGCGAGCGCAATCCCGTGGGCCGGGTCGGCAGCGGGTATCGGCAGCGCGGACGCGAGCGCGCAGAGGGTGCAATGCTTGCAGTCGTGCGACTGCAGCGGCGCCGGCTCGGGTTCGTGGCAGCCGGCCATGGCCTCGCCAGCCGCTGTCATTTGCCCAGGCGGGGTCTGGTGCGCGCTCGCGCAGACGAGCATGGCGGCGGCCGCGAAGGTCTGCACCGGCAGAACCAGCATCAGCAGCAGCAACAGGAAGCGGGAGAATCGGGTTCGCACGCCGGCAGTGTAAGCAAAAAAATGGGCTCGTCAAAGAGACCACGCCCGGGCATGCCGGGTTCCCGCCCGGCGCTTTTCGTCTACGGGCGGCGCTTGCGCGGCTCGTAGTGGACCACGGCGCGCATGATCTCGGAGTAGGGGAAGGCGTCGGTGGCGCCGAAGCGGGCATGGCCGGCAAGCACGCTCGCCGCGATGTCGGTCGCGTCACCGCCCGTCTCGCCCAGCGCCGTCGCCAGGCCGCGCACGCCGCCGCACTGGGCGCGGATTTCCTTGCCGAACGGCCACGGCGCGTCGGGGTTGATGCGGAGCGCGAACTGCGCGTTGTCGTGCAGTGCGCGATAGAAGGTGAGGCAGTGCTCACGTACCGCCGGATCGCCGCAGGCGATTGCTTCGCGCTCGGCCAGGTTCAGTTTGCGCGCACGGCCGCAGCCCACGCAGCGCGACAGCAACGCGCGCTCGAACGGGCAGTCATAATCGATATAGGCCTTGCGGGCCAGCCTGTAAGCGTCTTCGTTGTACTCAGCCACCGGCCACCCTCAATAATCTACTGCGCGGGCGCGATCCGGGAACGCCCTTCAACCCTGTTCCCAAGCCGATACCCGATTTACCAGTCGTCGCCGGAGAGGGTCTTGTCCAGCTCGCGTTCGGCGCTGAGCGTCTCCTGCGCGGCGATTTCGTTCTCGGCGAAGATCATCTTGTACTGGTCGCCGGATTTCGGGTCCAGCGTCTTGCGGAGTTCGTTCACGTGAGCCTTGGCTTCCTTGAAGCTCGCCCACTCGCCCTGTTTCTCGAGCACCTTGAACATGCCGAGGCGGAATACGTAATAAGGCATGATCGCTCCTAGCTCAGCCTGCCGTGACAATGCTTGTATTTCTTGCCCGAGCCGCACGGGCAGGGATCGTTGCGGCCGACCTTGGGGCCGGCCCGCGCCGGCGACTTGACCTCGGTTTCCGCTTCGGCGAAATCCTCTGCCTCGTCGTAGCCGGCGTGCTGGTACTGGACGTTGACCGGCGCTTCGTGCAGCTCGACCGCCTGCACGTCCTCGGGGGCGCGCACCTGTACCGTGGTGGTGATCTGCGTGACCTCGTTCTTGATCGCGCTGAGCATAGCGCCGAACAACTCGAAGGCCTCGCGCTTGTATTCCTGCTTGGGCTGCTTTTGCGCATAGCCGCGCAGGTGGATGCCCTGGCGCAGCATGTCGAGCGCCGACAGGTGCTCGCGCCAGTGGGTATCGAGGCTCTGCAGCATCACCGCGCGCTCGAACTGGCGCAGGCCCTCGGCACCGACCAGCGCTTCCTTTTCCGCGTAGAGGGCGTCGGCCGCCTCGCACACTTTCTTGCGCAGGCTTTCCTCGTTGAGCGTCTTGTCTTCTTCCAGCCATTGCGCGAGCGGCAGGTGCAGCGCGAACTGCGCGGCGAGCACCTTCTCCAGCCCCGCCACGTCCCACTGCTCCTCCATGCTGCCGGGCACGATGTGAAGGCTGATGGTCTCGTTCAGCACGTCGTGGCGCATGGCGCGGATGGTCTCGCCGATATCGGCGCTCGCCAGCAGTTCGTTGCGCTGCTCGTAGATGACGCGGCGCTGGTCGTTCGCGACGTCGTCGTATTCGAGCAGCTGCTTCCTGATGTCGAAGTTGCGCTGCTCGACCTTGCGCTGCGCGTTCTCGATCGCACGCGTCACCCACGGATGCTCGATCGCCTCGCCCTCGGGCATTTTCAGGCGGTTCATGATCGCGGCGACACGGTCGGAGGCGAAGATGCGCAGCAATGGGTCTTCCAGCGACAGGAAGAAACGCGACGAGCCGGGGTCGCCCTGGCGGCCGGCGCGGCCGCGCAGCTGGTTGTCGACTCGGCGGGATTCGTGGCGTTCGGTGCCGATGATGTGGAGCCCCCCGGCTGCCAGCACCGCGTCGTGCCGCTGTTGCCAGTCGGCCTTGAGCGCGGCGGCACGCGCTTCCTTCTCGTCGTCCGACAGCGACGCGTCGCCACGGATCGCGTCGAGCTCCTTCTGGATGCTGCCGCCGAGCACGATGTCGGTGCCGCGGCCGGCCATGTTGGTGGCGATGGTGATCGCGCCGGGCAGGCCCGCCTGCGCGATGACCTCGGCTTCGCGCGCGTGCTGCTTGGCGTTCAGCACGTTGTGCGGCAGCCCGGCCTTCTTCAGTTCGGCCGACAGGTGTTCGTTCGCCTCGATCGACGTGGTGCCGACCAGCACCGGCTGGCCGCGTTCATGGCAGGCCCGGATCTCGTTGATCACGGCCTGGTCGCGTTCCTTTGCCGTGCGGTAGACCTGGTCGTGCTCGTCCTTGCGGATCATCGGGCGATGGGTCGGGATGACCACCGTTTCCAGGCCGTAGATGCTCTGGAACTCGAAGGCCTCGGTGTCGGCCGTGCCGGTCATGCCCGAGAGCTTCTGGTACATGCGGAAATAATTCTGGAAGGTGATCGACGCCAGCGTCTGGTTTTCCTTCTGGATCGGCACGCCTTCCTTGGCCTCGACCGCCTGGTGCAGGCCTTCCGACCAGCGGCGCCCGCTCATCAGGCGGCCGGTGAATTCGTCGACGATGATGACTTCGCCGTTCTGCACCACGTAATGCTGGTCGCGATGAAACAGCGCATGCGCTCGCAGCGCGGCGTACACATGATGCATCAGCATGATGTTGGACGCGTCGTAGAGGCTGCCGCCTTCGGGCAAGAGGCCCATTTCGGTGAGGATGGCCTCGACCTTTTCATGCCCCGCCTCGGACAAGAGCACCTGGCGCGATTTTTCATCCACCGAATAGTCGCCCTCGGATTCCTCGTCCTTCTGTCGCGTCAGGCGCGGCGGCACGAGGTTGATCTTCTCGTACAGCGCGGTGTTTTCCTCGGACTGGCCGGAGATGATCAGCGGCGTGCGCGCCTCGTCGATGAGGATGGAGTCGACCTCGTCGATGATGCCGAAGGCCAGCGGGCGCTGCACCTTCTGGCTCATCTCGTAGACCATGTTGTCGCGCAGGTAGTCGAAGCCGTATTCGTTGTTGGTGCCGTAGGTGATGTCGGCGGCGTACGCGGCCTGCTTGGCGTCGTGCGGCATCTGCGAGAGGTTGACGCCGGTGGTGAGCCCGAGGAAGCCGTACAGCCGCCCCATCCATTCGGCGTCGCGGCTGGCGAGATAGTCGTTGACCGTCACCACGTGCACGCCCTTGCCCGCCAGCGCGTTCAGGTAGGCCGGCAGGGTCGCCATCAGCGTCTTGCCTTCGCCGGTGCGCATCTCGGCGATCTTGCCGTCGTGCAGCACCATGCCGCCGACCATCTGCACGTCGAAATGGCGCATGCCGAGCACGCGCTTGGAGGCCTCGCGCACGACCGCGAAGGCTTCGGGCAGCAGCTGGTCGAGCGTCTCGCCTGTTTCCAGCCGCGCCTTGAATTCAGCGGTCTTGGCGGTGAGCTCGGCATCGGACAGCGCCTCCATCGCCGGCTCGAGCGCGTTGATCGCTTTGACCTTTTGCAGGTATTGTTTGACCAGCCGCTCGTTGCGGCTGCCGAAGACTTTCTTGAACAGGGATTGCAGCATGGAGGGTCCGGAATATGCCCGCAGGGCGCGGTAAACCGTTGAATCTTAACATAGCGCCACGGCCGTCCCGTGACGCCCGCCGATGAGCGCGTCCAGCCTCGCCGATCTGCTGGCGCGCCAGCTGCCACGCCAGCTCGCCGAGCACGCCCGCGACCTGCTTGCCGCCCAGACGGCGCTCGACCGCGTCCTGCCCGCCGCGCTCTGCGGCCGCGTCCGCGTGATGCAGCTCGACGCCGGCACCCTCGCCCTCGCCTGCGACAGCGGCGCCGTCGCCAGCCGGCTGCGCCAGCAGACCGGACAGCTGCAGGCCGATCTCGCGCGCCAGGGGCTGGCCGTCGCCACCGTGCGTGTCGGCGTGAACCCCGACCTGCTGGCGCGCTATACGCCGCCGGTGGAAAAAGCCGGCCTGCCGCCCACCGCGCTCGCCGGGCTGGCGCGGCTCGACGCCAGCCTCGAGGACGGGCCGCTCAAGGAAGCGCTCGACCGCCTGCTGCGCCATCACCGCAAAGCCTGACCCGCAAGCGCCCACCGGCCTACTTCGGGGGCTGCAGTCCTTCCAGCCCGCTGCGGATATGCAGGTCGCGCTGCGGATACGGAATGACGATGCCGGCTTCCTTGAACAGCCGCCAGATCGCGCGGTTGATGTCGGAACGCACCGCCGCGAGTCCCGCCTCGGGGTCGCCGAGCCAGACCCGCAGTTCGAGCTCGATGCCGCTGTCGCCGAAGGCCATCAGGCGGGCGGCCGGCGGGGGTTCGGCAAGCACGCGCGCATTGGCGCGGGCCGCCTGCAGGAGCAGGGCCATCGCCTGTTCCGGGTCGTTGTCGTAGCTGATCGAGACCGGAATCTTCAGCCGCACGTTGCGGTCGCTGTAGCTCCAGTTGATGACCGGGTTGGTGATCAGCATCTCGTTGGGAATCAACCGCTCGACGCCGTCGCGGTCCTTGATCACCACGTAGCGCGCGTGCAGCGCCTGCACCCAGCCGAAGCTCTGGTCCACCGAAATCACGTCGCCCGGGCGGATCGAGCGGTCGAACAGCACGATGAAGCCGCTGATGAAGTTGCTGGCGATGCGCTGCAGGCCGAAACCCAGGCCGACGCCGAGCGCACCGCCGAACACCGCCAGCGCGGTGAGGTCGATGCCCACGGCGTTGAGCGCCAGCAGGAAGGCCAGCACCATCAGGGTGAATTTGCTGAGCTTGACCAGCGCCACCTGCATGCCGGGATTGACGAAGGCCGCCTGGCTGATGCGCTGTTCGATCACGCGGCCGAGCCACGTCGCCAGCAGCCACAGCAGGGCCAGCGCCAGCAGGAGCTTGAGCGTCGCCAGCACGGAAATGCGGGTGCTGCCGATCTCCACCGCCATGGCGTCGAGCGCCTCGAGCACGATCGGCAGCCAGCCGAGCAGGTGCAGGGCGACGAGGAGCCACACCGAGGTGGCGATGAGACTCTCCCAGGCCTTTACGGCCGGGCCGGGCCGGAACGCCTTGCGCAGGAAGTAGACGAGAAGGCGGATGGTGGCGAGCGAGACCAGGAGAGGCACGGCCAGGTCGAGCGCGCCGACCGGCATGTCCAGGCGCTCGAGCAGGGCGCGCCCGGCCAGGACGCCCAGCAGCATGGCGAGCGGAAACAGGATGCGCTGCAGCGTTCGCCGCGCCAGGTGCCTGACGGCGTAGGCGTCGGCATCGTCCTCCACCTGTGTCGCCAGTCCGTGCCCGAGCGTGCGATGCACCAGCCACGCGCCCGCCGCCGCCAGCGCGACGACGCCGATCTGCCACCAGAAATGGGGGGATAGCAGCAATGCCCGTCCGGCATCGACGAGGGCGGCGGGATCGAGCGGCAGGTCAGGCAGCGGCATGGTCATGGCGGGCAATTCTAGGAGATGGGCGAGCGGATCGGGGCGATGCGGTTGCGCCCGGCCGCCTTGGCTTCGTAGCAGGCCGCGTCGGCAGCCCGCAGCGCATCGTCGACGCCGGCCTGGCTGCCGAGGACGACCAGGCCGATGCTGGCGCCGAGCGCGAAGCGCTGTCCCTCCCAGATGAAATGGAAATCGACGACGTCGTTGCGGATGGCCTCGGCAATCGCGGCGGCCCTGCCGGCATCGCAATCGACGAGTCCGATGCAGAATTCGTCGCCGCCGACCCGGGCGACCAGGTCGCCGCTGCGCACGTGCCGCAGGAAAATGCCCGCCACCTGGCGCAGCGCCTCGTCGCCGGCCAGATGGCCGCAGCGGTCGTTGATCCGCTTGAAATGGTCGAGGTCGATATAGAGCAGGACGTGCGACTCGCCCTGGGTGCGGGCGCGCCGCACCAGATGGGCGAGGCGCCGCCGCATCTCGCGCCGGTTCGCCAGCCCGGTCAGCGAGTCGTGGCTGGCCGCCCAGGCAAGCTTGTCGGCCGCCGCCACCGCCGCTTCGTGTTCGCGCTGCAGGGCCGACTCGGCCTGGCGGGAGCGCCGGATCACCGCCCACGCGACCGCCAGGCTGAGCGTCAGCGCGAACATGAGCAAGGCGAGCATGAGCCGCCTCGCCTGCCGGAAGTCGGCCTCCGCATCGACGAGCGAGGCGCGGCTCGCCCGGCGGTACTCGCCGACCAGCGCATTGAAGGCCCCCAGGAGCGCGGCCTCGATCGGCCGCACCTCGTTCATCAGCAGGTGCATCGCCGCCTCGCGCCTGCCCGCCATCACGAGGCCGAGCACGCGGTCGTGAAGCGCCTGGTCCTGCTGGATGAGCGTCCGGGCCTGCGCCCAGATGGCCGCCTCCTGCGGACGCATGCCGAGCGCCAGCAGGCGATCGCGCGCCTGGACGAAGGCGCCCGCCTGCGCGTGGAAGCGCATCGTCTCGTCGTCGCGCTCGAAGAGGTCGTCGAGCACGACGATCTGCAGCAGGCTGGCGAAGCGCTCGCGCGACAGGCTGTGCATCTGATGCACGCTCTCGAGCTTGACCGCCTCCTGGTTGGCGAGGTCGGTCATGCGCCGTTTCATCTGCCCCAGATGATCGAGGCCGAGCAGGGCGAGCGCCAGCATCAGCAGCAGGACCAGCGCAAAGCCGAAGGCGATGATGCGCTGGGTGCCAAGGCCGGCCTTGTTCCGCGGCGGCAGGCGCCTGCGCTCAGCCATCGCCGCTCATCGCAGGACCAGCCGCTCGACGACGTAGAGCAAGGCGATCAGCACGCCAGCCGCCAGGGCGAAGCGCGCGATGCGCGCGATCCATTGCAGGTATTTGCGGTTGCCGGTGACGACCCACGCCAGCGCCGACGCCGCCACGGCGATCAGCAGGGCGACGAGCAGCAGCCGGATGACGATCATGCGGCGAGCGGATGCAGCCTGGCGAAGGCCGGGGGCACGTCTGCATCGTGCGCGAAGCTGACGGTTTCCCACGCCTCGCGGTGTTGCAGCAGTTCGCGCAGCAGCGCGTTGTTGAGCGCATGGCCGGACTTGTGCGCCTCGAATGCGCCGATGACGGGGTGGCCCAGCAGATAGAGATCGCCGATGGCGTCGAGCACCTTGTGCTTGACGAATTCGTCCTCGTAGCGCAGCCCGTCCTGGTTGAGCACGCGGTATTCGTCCATCACGATGGCGTTGTCGAGCGAGCCGCCGAGCGCGAGGCCCTGGTTGCGCAGGTACTCGACCTCGTGCATGAAGCCGAAGGTGCGTGCCCGGGCGACCTCCTTGGTGTAGGCGGTGTCGGCGAAGTCGATGCTGACGGTCTTGCCGCTCTTGTCGAACACCGGATGCTTGAAGTCGATGGTGAAGCTCACCTTGAAACCGTTGTGCGGCACGAAGCGCGCCCATTTGTCGCCGTCACGCACCTCGATCGGCTGCTTGATGCGCACATAGCGCTTCAGCGCATTCTGCTCGACGATGCCGGCCGACTGCAGCAAAAAGACGAACGGCGCCGACGAGCCGTCCATGATGGGGATCTCCGGCCCGGTGAGGTCGACCAGCAGGTTGTCGATGCCCAGGCCCGCGAGCGCGGACATCAGGTGCTCGACGGTCGACACCCTGGCCGGGCCGGACTCCAGCATCGAGCACAGCCGGGTATCGGTGACGAGGTAGGGGTCGGCCTTGAGTTCCGCCGGCGGGACGAGGTCCATCCGCCGGAACACGATGCCGGTGTCGGGCCCGGCAGGGCGCAGGGTCATCTCGACCTTGACGCCGGAATGCAGGCCGACGCCGGTCGCCTTGACCGGCGTCTTGAGGGTGCGTTGCTTGATCATGCGGGCATTTTACCCGCCACCGGGGCGCTCAGTCAGCCTGGCGGCGCAGGAAGGCCGGAATGTCGAGCGTGTCGATGCCCGAATCACTCATCGCCTGCACCGTGCGGCTGCGCCGGTTGATGATCACGTTGGGCACGCCGTCGTCGGTTTCCGTCGCGATCGGCTGGCCGTAGGTGGCCTCGCGCACGATCTGCACCGGCTTGGGCTGCGAACGCGCAACCGGACTGCCGAGGCCGGTCGCGACCATGGTGACGCGCAGCGTGTCTTCCATGCTGTCGTCGATCACCTGCCCGACGATCACCGTCGCCTCCTCGGCGGTGAAGCTCTTGATCGTGTTCATCACCTCGTGGATCTCGCGCATCTTGACGGTCGACGACGCGGTGATGTTGACCAGCACGCCGCGCGCACCGGCCAGGTTCACGTCTTCCAGCAGCGGGCTGGCCACCGCCTGTTCGGCGGCGATGCGCGCGCGGTTGTCGCCGCTGGCCTGGGCGGAGCCCATCATCGCCATGCCCATCTCGCTCATCACGGTGCGCACGTCGGCGAAGTCGACGTTGACCAGACCCGGGCAGTTGATCACCTCGGCGATGCCGCCGACCGCGCCGTGCAGCACGTTGTTGGCCGCCTTGAAGGCGTCGAGCATCGAGACGTCGTCGCCCAGCACCTGCATCAGCTTCTCGTTGGGGATGATGATCAGCGAATCGACATGACGGGAGAGCGCCTCGATGCCGGCGTTGGCGGCGCGCACGCGCTTGCCTTCGAACATGAAGGGCTTGGTGACCACGGCCACGGTGAGGATGCCGAGTTCCTTGGCGACCTCGGCGACCACCGGCGCCGCGCCGGTGCCGGTGCCGCCGCCCATGCCGGCAGTGATGAACAGCATGTCGGCGCCGTCGATCAGCTCGGCGATGCGTTCGCGGTCTTCCAGCGCGGCTTCGCGCCCGATGTCGGGATTGGCGCCCGCGCCCAGGCCCTTGGTCACCGCGTTGCCAAGCTGCAGCTGCACCTTGGCCTGGTTGCGCGCGAGCGCCTGTGCATCGGTGTTGATGGCGATGAACTCCACGCCGCTCAAGCCCGAGCTGATCATGTGGTCGACCGCGTTGCCGCCGCAGCCGCCGACGCCGATCACCTTGATCACTGCATCCTGGGTGTCTACATCCATCAGTTCAAACATGTTGCTCTCCTCTGTTACCAAAACAAAAACCCCGCTCGTGTCCTTTGACGTGTCTGCCACGCGGGCTGCAAGCCCGCCAGCACCACCGCCAAATCCCGTTTCGATGCCGCCGCCCGGTCGCGGGCGGCGGCATCAGAAATTCCCCTTGAACCAACTCTTCATGCGCTCGAATATGTCCTTCAGATTGTTGCCGGTGAGCTTCGGCGCGTCGCGCCCGCGCGCGTCCAGACCGGCGAGCAGCAGCCCCATGCAGGTGGCGTAGCGCGGGTTGTGCATGACGTCGGCGAGTGCCCCCTCGTAGCGCGGCCAACCCAGCCGCACCGGCATGTGGAACACTTCCTCGCCGAGTTCGACCATGCCCTGCATCGCCGCCGAGCCGCCGGTGATGACGATGCCCGATGACAAGAGCTCCTCGAAGCCGGAGCGGCGCAGTTCGGCCTGCACCAGCGAATACAACTCCTCCATGCGTGGCTCGATGAATTCGGCCAGCGTCTGGCGGGAGAGCGTGCGCGGCGGGCGGTCGCCGATGCCGGGCACCTCGATCATGTCGCGCGCATCCGCCAGCTGCCTGAGCGCGCAGCCATACTGGATCTTGATGTCCTCGGCTTCCTTGGGCGGGGTGCGCAGGGCGACGGCGATGTCGTTGTTGACCTGGTCGCCCGCCACCGGGATCACCGCGGTGTGGCGGATCGCGCCGTTGGTGAACACGGCGATGTCGGTGGTGCCGCCGCCGATGTCGACCAGGCACACGCCGAGCTCCTTCTCGTCCTCGGTGAGCACCGCCATCGCGGAAGCCAGCGGCTGCAGCACCAGGTCGCCGACCTCGAGCCCGCAGCGACGCACGCATTTGATGATGTTCTGCGCCGCCGACACCGCGCCGGTGACGATGTGCACCTTCACTTCCAGCCGCACCGCGCTCATGCCGAGCGGGTCGCGCACGTCTTCCTGGCCGTCGACGATGAATTCCTGCGGGATGGTGTGCAGGATCTGCTGGTCGGTGGGAATGTTCACCGCACGCGCGGTTTCAATCACGCGGTCGACGTCCATCTGGGAGATTTCCTTGTCCTTGATGGCGAACATGCCGTGCGAGTTGAAGCTCTTGATGTGGCTGCCGGCAATCCCGGTATACACCTCGCGGATCTTGCAGTCGGCCATCAGCTCGGCCTCCTCCAGCGCGCGCTGGATGGCATTGACCGTCGCCTCGATGTTGACCACCACGCCGCGGCGCAGCCCGCGCGAGGGGCTGGTGCCCATGCCGATGATCTCGAGCGCGCCCTCGTCGTTGATCTCGGCGACGATGCAGACGATCTTCGAGGTGCCGATGTCGAGACCGACGACGAGGTTCTTGGGATCGCGGGGCTTGCTCATGGTGCGGGGTACTCAGGTTGCATTCGGTTTCACGGGGGCCGCCGGTACGGCGTTGAAGCCGGCCGGCGCGGCGCCGCCGGGCATGCGTATGGCCATGCCGTCGGCGTAGCGCAGGTCGATCGCCAGCGGCGGCACCGCGGGCGTGCCGGCCGCGGCGACAAACAGTCGCGGATAGAGCGCGACGAAGCGCGCCAGCCGGGTATCGGCCTGGTCGCGGCCGAGCGCGAGCACAAGACCGTTGTCGAGCCGCAGCCGCCAGGCGCGGCGCGGCGACAGCGACAGTTCGCTGATCGTCATGCCGAGCCGGGCCAGCGCCGCCTGGTGCCGCTGGAAAGCGGCGAACACTTCGGCGCTGCTGTCATCCGGCCCCGACAGGCGCGGCAGGCGGGCGTCGAACGCGGCGACGAAGATTTCGCCGGCGCGGTTGATCAACGCCGTATCGTTCCAGCGCGCCATGGGCTCGTGTTCGACCAGCGACACCACCAGCGTGTCCGGCCAGCGTCTTTCCACGCGCGCCTCGCGCACCCACGGCAGCTTTTCCAGGCTGTTGCGCACCTGCTCGAGGTCGACAGTGAAGAAGGTCCCGCGCACCTTGCGCTCCGCGACGAGCCGGATCTGCGCCTCGGTGACGTGTGCGACCGGCGTCGTCACTTCGAGCGTGTTGAGCGCGAACCAGGGCCGCGCGATGACCCAGCCGATCACGCCATAGGCCAGAAGCGCGAGCGCCCCCCAGGTCAGCACGCGGGCGACCTGGCACAGCGGATGGGCGTCGAGTTCGGGGTTGTTCATCCTAAAACCCTTGAACCACAGAGGCACGGAGAAAAGCAAATCAATGCCCTTTCGGGTTTCTCCGTGTCCCAAGGGATACCGTCCCTACGGGACATATCTCTGTGCCTTTGTGGTGAGGAAATTTGGTTCATACCAGCGTCTGCTCCAGGATCTTCAGGCACAGGGCGTCGAAATCCATGCCCGCAGCGCGCGCGGCCATCGGCACCAGGCTGTGGTCGGTCATGCCGGGTGAGGTGTTGACCTCGAGCAGGTAGGGCCTGCCGGCGCGGTCGAGCATGAGGTCGACGCGCCCCCAGCCGCGTCCGTCGATGAGACGGAAGGCGTCGAGCGCGAGCTGGCGCAGCGCCATTTCCTGCGTATCGGACAGACCGGCAGGGCAGTGATAGCGGGTGTCGTTGCGGATATATTTGGCGTCGAAATCGTAGAAGGCGC
The DNA here is from genome assembly GCA_046292745.1 of Thiobacillus sp. GTDB lineage: Bacteria > Pseudomonadota > Gammaproteobacteria > Burkholderiales > Thiobacillaceae > Thiobacillus. The sequence continues at coordinate 27,548 of JBKBQH010000008.1, forward strand.
GATCCTGCGCCGGTTCGAGGCGGATCAGCGGCAGCGCGGCGTCGCCGAGGATGCCGACGGTGAACTCGGCGCCATCGATGAATTTCTCCGCCAGCACCAGCGCATCGTGCTCGACGGCGGTCTCGAACGCGGCTTTCAGTGTGCCGGGCTCAATCACCTTGCTCATGCCGATGCTCGATCCTTCACGTGCCGGCTTGACGAAGATCGGCAGGCCGAGCTGCTTTTCCACCGCGGCGAAATCGCTGTCGGCGGTGAGGATCGCCCAGTCGGCGGTGGGGAGCCCCGCCGCGCGCCACAGGAGTTTGGTGCGCCACTTGTCCATGCCGACGGCCGAGGCCATGACGCCGCTGCCGGTATACGGCAGGCGCAACAGTTCGAGCGCGCCCTGCATGCAGCCGTCTTCGCCGTGGCGGCCGTGGAGCGCGATGAAGACGCGGTCGAACTCGCCGGCCATCAGGTCGCCGAGGTTGCGCGTGGCCGGATCGAAGGGGTGGGCATCGACGCCCTGGCGCCGCAGGGCATCCAGCACCGCGTTGCCGCTGTTGAGCGAGACGGGGCGCTCGGCCGAGGTGCCGCCCAGCATGACCGCGACCTTGCCGAACCGTTTCGCGGAATTCTTTTCGTTCACAGCCGTTCTCCGATGATGCGCACTTCGCGGATGAGCTGCACATTGGTGCGCGCCTCCACGGTGTCCTCGACATGCTCGATCACGCGCTCGATGTCGGTTGCGCTGGCATGTCCCAGGTTGATGATGAAATTGGCGTGCTTCTCCGACACCTGCGCGTCACCGATGCGGAAACCCTTGAGGCCGCAGGCCTCGATCAGGCGCGCGGCATAGTCGCCGGGGGGGTTGCGGAACACCGAGCCGGCGTTGGGCTGGCCCAGGGGCTGCGCGGCGATGCGCCGCCGCAGCAGGTCCTTGATGGTTTCGCGCGCGGCGCCGCCGTCGCCATGCTCGAGGCGGAACCAGCCGCCGACGAACCATTCCTCGCGTGGGTGCCGCAGCGCGACGTGACGGTAGCCGATCACGTAGTCTTCCGGGCGGCGCTCCGTGATCTGGCCATCGCGGTCGAGCGTCTCGACCTGCACCAGGCGCTGCCAGGTCTCGCTGCCGTAGCAGCCGGCGTTCATCGCGATGGCGCCGCCGACGGTGCCCGGGATGCCGGCCCAGAATTCGCCGCCGACGAGGTGGTGGTTGGCGGCGAAGCGCGCGAGCTTGGGGGCGGCGACGCCGGCCTGGGCATAGATGAGACCGGTGTCGCGATCCTCGGGCGCGGGTGGCAGACCGTGCGTGCGGCCCTCGATCGCCAGCTTCTTCAGCACGCCATGCAGCAGGATGACCACGCCCTTCACCCCGCCGTCGCGTACCAGCAGGTTGCTCCCGAGGCCGACCATGTGGATCGCCTCGTGCGCCGGCACCGAACGCACCAGCCAGATCAGGTCCTCGAGATCGGCCGGGATGTAAGCGCGCTGCGCCGGACCGCCGGCACGCCATGAGACGTGCCTGCCCATCGGCTCGTTGTAGAGGAAGCGGCCGCGCAGCACCGGCGCGCTGCCGGTGGTCATGTCAACCTCGCTCATGCGGTAGTTATGACGCATGGCCGCTCCCGATCGCCGGCGCGACCTGGCCGATGCTGCCGGCGCCCATCACCAGCACGACGTCGCCGTCGCGCGCGAGATCCTGGATGGCGGCGGGCACATCCGCCACCTGCTCGACGAACACCGGCTCGACCTTGCCGGCAACGCGCACCGCGCGCGCCAGCGCGCGGCCGTCGGCGGCGACAATGGGCGTCTCGCCCGCGGGGTAGACCTCGGTCAGCACCAGCACGTCGGCCTCGGACAGCACTTTCACGAAGTCCTCGAAGCAGTCGCGCGTGCGTGTGTAGCGATGCGGCTGGAACACCAGCACCAGGCGGCGGCCCGGGAAGGTGCCGCGCGCGGCGGCAAGGGTCGCGGCCATTTCCACCGGATGGTGGCCGTAGTCGTCGATGAGGCAGTATTTCCCGCCGTCCTTCGCCGGCTGCTCGCCGTAGCGCTGGAAACGGCGCCCGACGCCGTGAAATTCGGCCAGCGCCTTGACGATGGCGGCGTCGGGCGCGCCGACCTCGGTCGCCACGGCGATCGCGGCTAGCGCGTTGAGGACGTTGTGCATGCCCGGGTGGTTGAGCACTACGTCGAGCCCGGGCATGCCCTCGCGCTCGACGGTGAAATGCATGCGGCCGCCTTCGAAACGCGCATTCACCGCGCGTACCTGCGCGGCTGCGTCAAAGCCGTAGGTGGTGATGGGCTTGCTGATGCGCGGCAGGATTTCGCGCACGTGCGGGTCGTCGAGGCACAGCACCGCCATGCCGTAGAAGGGCAGGCGCTGGCAGAAATCGACGAAGGCCGTCTTCAACCGTTCGAAGTCGTGGCCGTAGGTCTCCATGTGATCGGCGTCGATGTTGGTGACGATCGCGATCACCGGCGTGAGGTAGAGGAAGGACGCGTCCGACTCGTCGGCCTCGGCGACGAGGAAATCCCCCTGGCCGAGCCGCGCATTGGTGCCTGCCGCGGTGAGCTTGCCCCCGATGACATAGGTCGGATCCATGCCCGCCTCGCCGAGGATGCTGGCGACGAGGCTGGTGGTGGTGGTCTTGCCGTGGGTGCCGGCGACCGCGATGCCCTGCTTCAGGCGCATCAGTTCGGCGAGCATGAGCGCGCGCGGCACGATGGGTATCTTCTTCTCGCGCGCGGCGATCACCTCGGGGTTGCTGTCCGCGACCGCGGTCGAGGTCACGACCGCATCGGCGCCGGCGATGTGCTCCGCCGCATGGCCGCGGTGGATGCGCGCGCCGAGCCGCGCCAGCCGCTGCGTCACCGCGTTGTCGGCCAGATCCGAGCCGGACACGGTGTAGCCGAGATTCAGCAGCACTTCCGCGATGCCGCTCATGCCGACGCCGCCGATGCCGACGAAGTGTATGTGTTTGACGGCGTGCTTCATTTCGCCAGTGCCTCGCAAATATCGGCGACCCGTCCGGTCGCGTCCGGCTTCGCCAGCTGGCGCGCCTTCTCCGACATCGCCGCCAGGGTGACGCGGTCGAGCCCGCCGATCAGCGCGGCGAGCTTCTCGGCGGTCAATGCCTTCTGTTGCATCAGCCAGGCCGCGCCGGCGTCGGCGAGGAAGGCGGCGTTGCCGGTCTGGTGGTCGTCGACCGCGTGGGGAAACGGCACCAGCACCGCCGGCACGCCGGCACAGGCAAGCTCGGCGACGGTCATCGCGCCGGCGCGGCAGATCGCGAAGTCGCAGTCACGGTAGGCTGCCGCCATGTCCTCGATGTAGTCGCGCAGCTCGGCCTCGACGCCGGCGGCGGCGTAATTGGCACGCAGCGCGTCGAGGTGCCGGCGCCCCGACTGATGCACCACCTGCGGCCGCTTGTCGGCCGGCAGCAGGGCGAGCGCCTGCGGCACCAGGGTATTGAGCGCCGAGGCGCCGAGGCTGCCGCCGACGACCAGCAGGCGCAGCGGGCCGCTGTGCGCGGCGCGCGGTATCTCCATCAAACCGGCGATCTCGCTGCGGACCGGGTTGCCGACCCATTCGGTATCGACGCGACGGCACGGCACCGGCCTGTCGCGTTCGCCCCGGAAAGCCTGGGGAAAGGCGGTCAGCACGCGATCGGCGAGACAGGCGAGCACGCGGTTGGTCAGCCCGCCGACCGAGTTCTGTTCGTGGATGACCAGCGGCCTGTTGAGAAGACTCGCCATCATGCCGCCAGGAAACGCGGTGTAGCCGCCCATGCCCAGCACGACATCGGGCCGCCGCGCGAGGATGGCGGCAAGGCTCTGCCAGAACGCGACCAGCAGCATCATGGGCAGCAGCATTTTCTTCAGCACCCCCTTGCCGCGCACGCCGCCCATCGCGATCCACACCATGTCGATGCCGGCGGCGGGCACCACGCGGGCTTCCAGGCCGCTTTTCGTGCCGAGCCAGAACACGTTCCAGCCGCGCGCGCGCAAGGCGTCGGCGACCGCGAGCGCGGGGTAGACGTGGCCACCGGTACCGCCGGCCATGACCATGAGGGTGCGGTTGACGGCGGCCATCAGTACGCCTTCCCCCGGCCCATCTGCCGGTTTTCCCAGTCGATGCGCAGCAAGAGCGCGATCGCGAGGCAGTTGGCGACGATGCCGCTGCCGCCGAACGACAGGAACGGCAGGGTGAGCCCCTTGGTCGGCAACAGGCCGACGTTCACGCCCATGTTGATGAGCGCCTGCACGCCGAGCCAGATGCCGATGCCCTGTGCGACCAGCGCCTTGAAATAGCGCTCGAGTTGCGATGCCCGGAGACCGATGAGGAAGGCCTTGACGATGAGCCAGCCGAACAGCGCGATCACCACGGCGACACCGACGAAACCGAACTCCTCGGCGATCACCGCAAGCAGGAAGTCGGTGTGCGCTTCCGGCAGATAGAACAGCTTCTCGACGCTGCCGCCCAGGCCGAGGCCGAGCCACTCGCCGCGGCCGAAGGCGATCAGCGCGTGCGACAGCTGGTAGCCCTTGCCGTAGGGGTCGGCGAAAGGATCCATGAAGCCGAGGATGCGCTGCATGCGGTAGGGCGAGCTGACGATCAGCAGCGCGAAGCCGGCGAGCAGCACCACCACCAGCGCGGCGAACACGCGCCAGTTCAGCCCGCCGAGGAACAGGACGCCCATGCCGATGGCGACGATGACGACGAAGGCGCCGAAGTCGGGTTCGCTCAGCAGCAGCGCGCCGGTGGCCATCATCACCGCCGCCATCGGCAGGAACCCCTTCTTGAAGTCGTGCATGAAGGCCGCCTTGCGCGTCGTGTAGTCGGCGGCGTAGAGCACCGCCAGCAGCTTCATCAGTTCCGACGGCTGCAGGTTGGCGAAGCCGAGCGGGATCCAGCGCCGGCTGCCGTTGACCTCGCGGCCGATGCCCGGGATCAGCACCACCACCAGCAGCAGCAGGCCGGCGAGGAAGAGATAGGGCGCGGCCTGCTGCCACACCCGCATCGGCACCTGGAACGCGGCGGCGCCGGCGGCGACGCCCATGCCGATGAACACGCCCTGGCGGACGAGGTAGTACTCGCCGTTGTGGCCGGTGTAGCGCGCCGCCTCGGCGATCGCGAGCGACGCCGAATACACCATCACCAGGCCCAGCCCCAGCAGGCCCAGCGCCAGCCACAGCAGGCTGAAGTCGATCTCGGCGCCGGGCTGCGCGGCGCGGGCGGAGTAACGCATCATGCCGCCGCCCCCCTGTCCGCCGCCAGGCGCCTGACCGCCGCGACGAAGACCTCGGCGCGGTGCACGTAGTTGCGGAACATGTCGAAGCTGGCGCAGGCGGGCGACAGCAGCACGGCGTCGCCCGGCTGCGCGAGGCGATGCGCGGTTTCGACAGCCGCCTCCAGGCTCGCCGCGTGACGGATCTCGACGCCGCTGCCGTCGATCGCCGCCTCGATCCGCGGTGCATCGCGCCCGATCAGCACCACGGCGCGCGCGTTCGCCTCGACCGCAGCCTTGAGCGGGGCGAAATCCTGGCCCTTGCCGTCGCCCCCCAGGATGACGACCGCGCGCCGCCTGCCCAGGCCGTAGAGCGCCGCCTCGGTCGCGCCGACGTTGGTGCCCTTGGAGTCGTCGTAATACGTGACGCCATCGATCTCGGCGATTTTCTCGACCCGATGCGGCAGCCCCTTGAAGTGCACGAGGCCGCGCAGCAGCGCTTCCATCGGCAAATCCAGCGCGCGCGTCAGCGCCAGCGCGGCCAGCGCGTTCGCGGCATTGTGCAGGCCGGCGACCGGCAGCGCCGACAGCGGCATCAGCATGTCGCCGCCGAGGCACAGCTCGTCCTCGCACAGGCCGAAGTTTTCGCCCCGGGGGCAGCGGTCGAGGCCGAAGGTGACGACACGCCGCCCCGGCCGCGCCATCGCCAGCGTGCGCGCGTCGTCACGGTTCAATACCTGCACGCCGTCGCCGCTGAAGATGCGCGCCTTGGCCGCGGCGTAGGCGTCCATGTCGGGGTAGCGGTCCATGTGGTCTTCCGACAGGTTGAGCACGGTCGCGGCGTCGGCGTCGAGGCTGGCGGTCGTTTCCAGCTGGAAGCTCGAGAGCTCGAGCACCCAGACTTGCGGCAGCGGCGCGGCCCCCTGCTCGATGTCGAGCAGGGCGTCGAGCACCGGCAGGCCGATGTTGCCGGCGACGCAGGTCGCGAGCCCCGCCATGCGGCACATGTCGCCGCACATCGCGGTGACCGTGCTCTTGCCGTTGCTGCCGGTGATCGCGATCACCCGCATCGGCTGCGCCTGGCCGGCATTGTGCGCGGCGATCGCCCGGGCGAAGAGCTCGACGTCGCCAACCACCTCGACCCCGGCGTCCACCGCGGCGCGCACCGCCGGTTCGGCGAGCGGCACGCCGGGGCTCAGCACCAGCATCTCCGCCGTCCTCAATTGCACGGCATCGAACGGCCCGGTCGTCAGCGGCACGTCCGGCAGCAACGCTGCCAGCCGGGCGGCATGCGGCGGCGCGCTGCGGCTGTCGGCCACGCGCACCACGGCGCCGTGCGCGGCCAGCCAGCGCGCGCACGACAGGCCGGTGTCCCCGAGACCGAGGACGGTCACCCGTTTGCCGTCGAGAGCGAGGCGGTCGAGATTCATCTCAGTTTCAGGCTCGACAGACCGATCAGCACCAGCATCATGCTGATGCTCCAGAAACGCACGGGCAGGTTCTGGTGTCGCCCTAACGTGCCGGTTCCACCGACACGTGAGTCTCCCCAAAACCTACCCGTGCTGCGTTTCATCTTGGCGGCGCTCATCGGATTTTCAGGCTCGCGAGGCCAATGAGCACCAGCATCATGCTGATGATCCAGAAACGCACCACGACCTGGTTTTCCTTCCAGCCTTTCAGCTCGTAGTGATGGTGGATCGGCGCCATGCGGAAGACGCGCTTGCCGGTGAGCTTGAACGAGGCGACCTGCACCATTACCGACAAGGTCTCGACGACGAACACGCCGCACATGATGAAAAGCACGATTTCCTGCCGCACGATGACGGCGACGACGCCGAGCGCCGCGCCCAGCGCGAGCGCGCCGACGTCGCCCATGAAAACTTCCGCCGGATAGGCGTTGAACCACAGGAAGGCCAGCCCCGCGCCCGCCATTGCGGCGCAGAAGATCGCCAGCTCGCCGGCGCCCGGCACGAAGGGCACGCCGAGGTACTTGGAGAACACCGCGTTGCCGGCGACATAGGCGAAGATCGCCAGCGCCGAGGCGACCATCACGGTCGGCAGGATGGCCAGCCCGTCGAGACCGTCGGTAAGGTTGACCGCGTTGGACGCGCCGACGATGACGAAATAGGCGAGCGCGATGAACGCGAACGCCGGCAGCGCGAACGTGGCGTGCTTCGCGAAGGGGATGATGAGCTCGGTGTGCTGCGGCAGCGTGGCGGTGTTCCACAGATAGCCGGCGACCGCCAGCCCGATCACCGACTGCCAGAAGTATTTCCAGCGCGACGGCAGGCCGCGCGAGTTCTTCTCGACCACCTTGCGCCAGTCGTCGACCCAGCCGATGACGCCGAAGCCTAGAAGCGTCAGCAGGGCGACCCAGACATAGTGATTCGAGAGGTCCGCCCACAGCAGCGTGGTGACGGCGACCGACACCAGGATCAGCGCGCCGCCCATGGTCGGCGTGCCCGCCTTGACGAGATGCGTCTGCGGACCGTCGTCGCGCACCGACTGGCCGATCTTGAGCGCGGCGAGCTTCCTGATCACCGCCGGGCCGACGATGAAGGAGATCGTCAGCGCCGTGAGCGTGGCGAGCACCGCGCGCAACGTCAGGTAATTGAAGACGTTGAAAGCGCGGATGTCCTCGCCGAGTTGCTGGAAGAGCCAAAGCAGCATGTCAGTGTCCTGGTTGTCCGGCCGCGTTGCCGGCGCTGTCGGTAAAGCTTTTCACCACCCGCTCCATCTGCATGAAGCGCGATCCCTTGACCAGCACCGTGGTGTCAGGATCGAGTGCGTTCTCGAGTTCGGCGAGCATTTCCTCGATGCGTTCGAAATGCATCGCGCCGGGACCGAACGCGCCGACCGTCGCCTGCGTCAGGTCGCCCAGCGCCAGCAGGCGGTCGACACCGGCGTCTTTCGCGGCAAGCCCGATCTGCGCGTGCATCGCCGCGGCATCCGCGCCGAGTTCCCCCATGTCGCCCAGCACCAGGATTTTTCTGCCCGGCTGGCGCGCCAGCACGGCGAGCGCGGCCTTCACCGAATCCGGGTTGGCGTTGTAGGTGTCGTCGATGAAGGTGGCGCCATGCAGCCCCGCCTTTTTCTGCAGCCGGCCCTGGATGCCGGAATAGGCCGCCAGCCCGGCGACGATGCTGCGATGGCTGATGTCGAGCGCGAAGGCGGCGGCGGTGGCGGCGAGCGCGTTCATCACGTTATGCTCGCCGGGCACCTTGAGCTCGACCTCGAGCGTCGCGTTCGGCAGCTTGATGTCGAGCACGGCGCCGTAGGGCGTCGGCTGGAATCGTCCCCGCACCGCGGCCGGCGCGCGCAGGCCGAAATCGACGACGCTGCGGCGGGCATTGGCCTCGCGCCACAGCCAGGCGTGGGCATCGTCGGCGTTGAAGATCGCGATGCCGGCGTCGGAGAGGCCATTGAAGATCTCACCCTTGGCGCGCGCGATCGCCTCGACCGAACCGAGATTGCCGATGTGCGCGGTGAGCGCGTTGTTGACCAGCGCGATATCGGGGTGCGCCAGCCGCGTCAGGTAATCGATTTCGCCGGCATGGTTCATGCCCATTTCGAGCACGGCATACTGGTGGTGCGGCCGCAGGCGCAGCAGCATCAGCGGCACCCCGATGTCGTTGTTGAGATTGCCCTCGGTCGCAAGCACGGCATCCGCCAGCCCCGCCTCGGCCTGCAGGATCGCGGCGAGCATTTCCTTCACCGTGGTCTTGCCGTTGCTGCCGGTCACCGCAACGACGGGAATCGTGAAGCGCCTGCGCCAGGCGGCCGCCAGGCGCCCGAGCGCCAGCCGCGTATCGTCGACGCGGATCGCCTGCGTGATCTCGGGGGCCTGCGCGGCGTCGAGCACGACACCGGCCGCGCCCCGCCGCAAGGCTTCGGCGGCAAAGGCGCCGCCGTCGAATTTCTCGCCGCGCAGGGCGACGAAAAGGTCGCCCGGCTGCAGGATGCGGCTGTCGGTGACGACGCGGCGCACGGCGGCATCCGGACCGGCGTAACCCACGCCGAGCAGGCCGGCGGCTTCGGCGAGCGTGAGATTCATGTCCATGCCGCGAGCGCCCTCCCGGCGACGTCGACATCGGCGAACGGCAGCCGCTCGCCGGCGATTTCCTGGTAGTCCTCGTGTCCCTTGCCGGCGATGAGGACGACGTCGCCACGGCGCGCCTCGCCGATCGCCTCGAAGATCGCGCGCGCGCGGTCCGGCTCGACGCGGGGCACGCCCTCGCAGCCGGCGAGGATGGCGTCGATGATGCGCTGCGGATCCTCGTTGCGCGGGTTGTCGCTGGTGAGCCAGACGACGTCGGCGCCACGGCTCGCCACGGCGCCCATGAGCGGCCGCTTGCCGCGGTCGCGGTTGCCACCGCAACCGAACACGCAGATGAGGCGCCCGCCGGTGACGATCTCGCGCAGCGTGGCGAGCACCTTCTCCAGCGCGTCCGGGGTATGCGCGTAATCGACCACCACCAGCGGCTGCGTGCCGCCGCCGAGCGTCTGCATGCGTCCCGGCGGCGGCGTGATGTGCGCGAGCGCGCGGGCGGCGGCGTCGAGCGGCACCCCGGATACCAGCAGCGTCGTCAGCACGGCGAGCACGTTGGCGGCGTTGAAGCGGCCGAGCAGCGGCACGTCGAGTTCGGCGCGCCCCCAGTCGGTACGCACCCCGAGATGGAGTCCGGCCTGCGACAGGCGCAGCGTCTCGCCGACCACCGCGCCGCGCTGGAAACCGTAGCCCGCCACGCGCGCGCCGCGCGTTTCCGCTTCCAGCCGGCGGCCGAAGGCATCGTCGACGTTGAGCACGGCCCACGCCAGCCCGGGCCAGTCGAACAGGCGCGCCTTGGCGGCGGCGTAGCTCTCCATGTCGCCGTGGTAATCGAGGTGGTCGCGCGACAGGTTGGTGAGCACGGCGACGTCGAAGTGGGTGCCATTGACCCGCCCCTGCACCAGACCGTGCGAGGACACTTCCATCGCGCAGCCGGCGGCCCCCTGTTCGCGGTATTGCGCCAGGCGCTGCTGCAGTTCGATGGCGTCCGGCGTCGTGTTGAGCGCGGGGGTCAAGGCGCCCGGGAAGCCATTGCCGACGGTGCCGATCAGCGCCGTCCTGCGGCCGGTCGCGCTGAAGGTTTGCGCGATCCAGTGCGCGACCGAGGTCTTGCCATTGGTGCCGGTGACGCCGACCATGTGCAGCGCGCGCGAGGGCTCGCCGTAGACGTGCGCGGCGATCTCGCCGATGCGCTGCCGAAGATCCGGAACGCCCGCATTGGGCACGCCGAGCGCCGGATCCCACTGGTAGTGATCGGCTTCCCACAACACGCCGTCGGCGCGCTGCGCGACCGCCTGCGGGATGAAGTCGCGGCCGTCGCGCGACTCGCCCGGATACGCGGCGAACACGATGCCGGGGCCGGCACGGCGGCTGTCGCTGGTGAGCGCGCGCACCCGGATGCCGAGACGCTCGAGGATATGCGCGACGGACTCGGCGTGCCGCGGCGGCACGGGAGATGCGGACGGGGTGTGTGCGCCGGCCCGGGCCATCACACCCCTCCCGCCGCCCGGGCCGCGGGCAGCGGCGCCTGGGTCATGTGCGTCAGCGTCTCCGGCGCGTCGGGGGGCAGCCCCAGCTGGCGCAGGCTCGCCGCCATCACCTGGGCGAACACCGGGCCGGCAACACTGCCGCCGTAATACACGCCGCCGGAGGGCTCGTCGATCACCACGCCGATGATGAGGCGCGGGTTCGATGCCGGCGCCATGCCGACGAAGGACGACAGATAGCGGTCGGGCGCGTAGCGGCCGTCGACCAGCTTGTGCGCGGTGCCGGTCTTGCCGGCGACACGGTAGCCCGGCACCCGCGTGCGCTGGCCGGTGCCGCCTTCCTGCGTCACCGCCTCCATCATTTCGCGCACCTCGCGCGCCACCATCGGCGAAAACACGCGCACGCCGGCGATCTCCTGTGGCTCGCGCCTGAGGAAGGACAGCGGCATCACCTCGCCGTCGTTGGCGAAGGCCATGTAGGCGCGGGCAAGTTGCAACAGGCTCACCGACAGCCCGTAGCCGTAGGCCATGGTGGCATGCTCGACCGGCTTCCAGGTGGCGGCATCGCGCAGGCGCCCGGCGGTCTCGCCCGGGAAGCCCGAGCCCGGCAGCTGGCCGAAACCGGCGCGGTCGAGCACCTCCCAGTATTGCGCGGGCGGCATGGCCATCGCCATTTTCACCGCGCCGACGTTGCTCGACTTCTGGATGATCTCGCGCACCGTCATCTGCGGATGGGGATGCACGTCGCGCACCAGCTTGTTGCCGACGCGCCAGGTCTCGGGCGTCTCGATGACGGTATCGGGGTGCACCAGCCCGCGTTCCAGCGCGGCGGCGGCGACGAAGGGCTTGATCGTCGAGCCCGGCTCGAAGGTGTCGATGACCGCGCGGTTGCGCATCGGCTCCGGCTGGTAATCCCGGCGGTTGTTCGGATTGAACACCGGCTGGTTGGCGAGCGCGAGGATCTCGCCGGTCTTGGCGTCGAGCACGACGACGCTGCCGCCCTTGGCCTGGTGGCGTGCAATCGCCGCGGCGAGCTCGCGGTGCGCCAGGTACTGGATGTTGAGATCGAGCGAGAGCGCGAGGTTGCCGCCCTGCTGCGCGGTCTTGATCGGCGCGAGGTCGCGGATGGTGTTGCCGTGGCGGTCGCGCAATACCTGGCGATGTCCATCGCGGCCGGCCAGCCAGTCCTGGTAGGCGCGCTCGACGCCTTCCTGCCCGAGGTCGTCGACGTTGGTGAAGCCGACGACGTGCGCGGCGACTTCGCCCGCGGGGTAGTAGCGGCGGAATTCGCGCCGCAGGTACAGGCCGGGCACCCCCAGGGTGGCGATCTTCGCCGCCTGCTCCGGCGTGACCGGGCGCCGCACGGCGAATTCGCCGCGCGTCTTGCGTGCCAGCGTCTTCGCGAGTTCCTGCGGCTTCACGCCGAGCACCTTGGCCAGCTGCGCGTGCTGTTCCGCCCCGAGCTTGAGCTCGTCGGGGCGCGCCCACAGCGATTCGACCGGCGTGCTGATCGCCAGCAGCTGGCCGTGGCGATCGGTCACCTGGCCGCGCTGCGCCGGCAGCGTGAGATTGCGGTTGGCCACCGCATCGCCCTTGCCCTGCAGGTAATCGGTGTGGAGCCCCTGCAGGTAGAACGCGCGCGCCGCGACGACGCCCAGGCCGGCCAGCAGCAGGCCGCCGACGATCGCCATTCGCCAGGGGGCGAGATGGATGCTCAACAGGGTCTTGGCGTGGTAGTTCATGGTGCGGTCGTCAACGTTTCGATGCGCACCCGTTCAGGTGCGGGCGGAACGAGGCCGAGCCGGGTGCGCGCGATGGCGTCGACCCGGGCCGGATTGGCCCAGGTGCTCTGCTCCAGCTGCAATTGTCCCCACTGCTCGTCCAAACCATGCGCCTGCTTCTTCAGGCGTTCCAATTCCACAAAATACGTGCGCGCGCGATGCTGCGACTGGATCACCGCGAGCGCGCACACCACCAGCAGCAGCGCCAGCACGACGTTCAGGCGGCTCACCTCGCCCCCCCGGCTGCAGTCCCTTCTTCAACCCGCGCCGCAACGCGCAGCACCGCGCTTCGCGCGCGCGGGTTCGCCGCGATTTCCGCGGCGCTCGCGTGCTGCGCGCGGCCGACCAGGCGGAGCCGCCCCGGCCGCAGCATCGCCGCCGGGATCGGCAGCCGCCGCGGTGCCTGTTCGCCCTGCGCCTCGTCGCGCAGGAAACGCTTGACGATGCGGTCCTCCAGCGAATGGAAGCTGATCACCGCAAGCCGCCCGCCCGGATTCAATCGGTCCACGCATTGCGGCAGCACGGCCTTCAGCTCTTCCAGCTCGCGGTTGATATGAATCCGTATAGCCTGGAAACTGCGGGTCGCCGGGTGTTGATTCGGCTCACGCCGCCTGACCGCGGCGGCGATGAGCGCCGCGAGCTGGCCGGTGGTGCGGATCGGTGCTTTTTGTCGTGCCGCAACAAGCGCGCGCGCAATCGATTTAGCAAACCGCTCTTCCCCGTACTCGCGGATGACTTCACTGATCTCCCCCTCTTCTGCCGTCGCCAGCCAGTCCGCAGCCGACACCCCGCTGTCCGGGTCCATGCGCATGTCGAGCGGCGCATCGAACCGGAAGCTGAACCCGCGCGCCGCGTCGTCGAGCTGCGGCGACGACACGCCGATATCCAGCAATATCCCGTCCACCTTCGCCACACCCAGTTCGTCGAGCACGGCGCCCAAACGCGAGAACGCGGCACGCCGGAGCGTCAGCCGCGCATCGTGCAAATCCGCGCCGGCGCGGATCGCCGCCGGATCGCGATCCAGCGCGATCAGGCGTCCGGCCGGTCCCAGCCGCTGCAGGATCAGCCGGCTGTGCCCGCCACGGCCGAAGGTGCCATCGACATACACGCCGTCGGGCCGGATCGCGAGCGCCGCCACCGCCTCGTGTGCCAGCACCGGCACATGGGCGGCGTCGCTCACAACGTGAAGCCCTCCAGTTCGGGGGGCAGGGTGTCGTCGCGGAAGGTGAGCGCCTGCGCCACCTGCGCCTCCCAGCGTGCCTCGTTCCACAATTCGATCTTGCTGCCCTGGCCAACCATCACCACGCTCCTGTCGAGTTCGGCGAACTTGCGCAGCATCGGCGGCAACAGCACGCGGCCGGCGCTGTCCATGTCGGTGTCGTGCGCGTAGCCGACGAGTAGTTGCTTGAGACTGCGGGTGCGGGGGTTGAAGTCGGACAGGCCGTTGAGCTTTTTCTCGATCGGCTCCCACTCGGGCAGCGGATACAGCAGCAGGCACTGGCCGGGGTCGGCGGTGACGACGACACGGCCGCCGCCGTTGACGAGCAAGGCGTCGCGGTAGCGCGCCGGCACGACGAGCCGGTTCTTGCTATCCAGGCTGACTGTTGCGACCCCGCGAAACATACTCCCCCGTCCTTGGCATTGGATTTGATTTTGGCGGGCGCATTCTCCCACAACTTCCCACCGTTCACCACTTCGCCCCACTATAGGGGATAGTTTTGGGGGGGTCAAGCAAAGGCAAGCAAAAAAATCCCTACGCCTCAAGGACTTAGGGATGATTTTGACTTGTGGATAAGTTTCTGGAAAAACCGCAACTTAGCAGGCTATTCTTTCCGCCTGTTTAGATAAATTGTCTAAGTTGCTGAATTAAAAAGAAGAGAGGGAAAGTCGGCCGATAAGCCGGGTTCTGTCGTGGGCAACCATTCCTCTAGGCCGGCCATTGCTGGCCGGCTCAAGCCACCTACCCGCAGACTCGGCGAGCAGCGTCATCGTCTGCCTATTTGGTGTTGCTCCGGATGGAGGTTACCGCGTTTCACGTCCACCCGGCGAACCGGGTTTACTCGTCTCTGTGGCCCTATTCCTCGCCTTGCGGCGTCCGGCCGTTAGCCGGCATCCTGCTCTGTGGAGCCCGGACTTTCCTCTCCCATTCGCATGGCAGCGGTTGCCAGGCCGGCTTTCCCACGCATCATTATAAGGAAACCTGGCTTGACTCGTCGGGGAGATTTGCTACACCAAGGTTCCCAGGCCGGAAACGGCCACGTCAGGAGAGCCATCATGAGAAGACGCTTGTATTTCATGGTGCCGGACGCCGCCAGCGCCCGACAGATCCGCGACGAGCTGCTGCTCGCCCGCATCGAGGACAGCCACATCCACGTCATGGCCAAGGACGGCGTCGCGCTGCCCGATCTGCACGAAGCCTCGATCCTGCAGAAATCCGACTTCGTCCACGGCGCCGAGATCGGCCTCGCGGTCGGCGGCGGCATCGGCATCATAGCCGGCCTGGTCGCCGTATTCTTCCCGCCCGCGGGCGTCGATCTGCAACTTGTCACCGTCCTGCTCACCGCCCTGGTGGGCGCGGCCTTCGGCGCCTGGGTCGCGAGCATGGTCGCCAGTTCGATTCCGAATTCACGCCTGAAACGTTTCGAATCCGCCATCGCCGCCGGGCAGATCCTGTTGATGGTCGACGCGCCCGCCAGCCGGGTCGACGAGATCCGCAAGCTGGTGACGGCGCGCCACCCGGAGGCCATGAACTCGGGGACCGAGCCGACGATTCCGGCGTTCCCCTGAGGCCCGCTCCCGCGCCGCACGGCGCTGCGCGCTTCGGGAAGCGCTACGGCTTCCAGCACGGCAGGCATCGGGCCTGCCGTGTTTTGTCATGCCACGCGCCAGCGCACGGTCTCGCCCGCGCGCAGCGGCAACAGCGTCGAGTCGCCCAGGGCCAGCCGCTGCGGGACGGTCCATTGCTCGCGAACGAGCGTGATCGTACCGGTGTGGCGCGGCAGCCCGTAGAAGTCGGCGCCATGGAAGCTGGCAAAGGCTTCGAGCTTGTCGAGCGCCCCCGCGTCTTCGAATACCTCGGCATACAGTTCGATCGCAGCGTGCGCCGTATAGATGCCGGCGCAGCCGCAGGCGCTCTCCTTCGCGCCCACCGCGTGCGGGGCGGAGTCGGTGCCGAGAAAGAACCTGGGGCTGCCGGAGACCGCCGCCGCGACGAGCGCCTGGCGATGCAGTTCGCGTTTGAGCACCGGCAGGCAGTACAGGTGCGGGCGGATGCCGCCGCGGAACATGGCGTTGCGGTTGTAGAGGAGGTGATGCACGGTGATCGTCGCGCCCACGCGGCCGGGCGCGGCGGCGACGAACTCCGCCGCGTGGCGCGTCGTGATGTGCTCGAGCACGATGCGCAGCCCGGGGAAGTCCTTCAGCAGCCGCGTCAGATGGCGGTCGATGAACACCGCTTCGCGGTCGAACACGTCGACGTCGGGGTCGACGACTTCGCCGTGCAGCAGCAAGGGCAGCCCGACTTCCTCCATCGCCGCGATCGCGGGATAGGCCTTGCTCAGTTCGGTGACGCCGGAATCCGAATTCGTCGTCGCGCCGGCCGGGTAGTATTTCACCGCGTGGACGAAGCTGCTCGCCTTCGCCCGGCGGATTTCGTCGGGCGACGTGTTGTCGGTCAGATAAAGCGTCATCAAGGGCTCGAACGCCGTGCCTGCCGCTGCCGCCAGCAGGCGGTCACGGTAGGCGGCGGCGTCCGCCACCGTCACCACCGGCGGCTTGAGGTTGGGCATGGCAATCGCGCGGCCGAACACGCGCGCGGTGTCGGGCAGCACGCTCTGCATGGCGGCGCCGTCGCGAAAATGAATGTGCCAGTCGTCGGGGCGGGTGATCGTGAGGGTGTCGGTCATTTGTGTGCGAGCGTCATCTGGTAGAGCTCGGCCTTGGTCCGTCCGGTAATTTTAGCCGCGAGTTTGGCGGCGAGCGGCGGCGGCAGCTCGGCCGCCAGGATGCCGAGCACGCGCAGCGCCTCGGCGTCGCCGGCCGTCGCGGCCGCCAGCGGCGCGTGCACGATGACGACGAATTCGCCGCGCGCGTGGTTGGGGTCGGCGGCGAGCCACGCCGGTGCCCCGGCGAGCGGCAGGGTGACGATGCTTTCGAATTTTTTGGTCAGTTCGCGCGCCAGCGTCACCGGCCGCTGCGGATCGAGCGTTGCGGCCATGTCGGCGAGCGTCTCCTCGATGCGGTGCGGCGCCTCGTAGAATACCAGCGCGCACGGCAGCGCCGCGAGCGCCTGCAACTGCGCACGGCGCGCCGCCGATTTCGGCGGCAGGAAGCCATGAAACAGCCAGTCGCCGGACTCGAGGCCGGCGGCGGAAAGCGCCGTCGTCACCGCGGAAGCGCCGGGAACCGGCACCACCGCGTGGCCCGCCGCGCGCACCGCGGCGACCAGGCGCGCGCCGGGGTCGGACACCGCCGGCGTGCCCGCATCCGACACGTAGGCGACGGCCTCGCCCGCGGCGAGCCACGCGATGACCTTGGTGGCGGCCTCGCGCTCGTTGTGCTCGCGGATCGAGACCAGGGGTTTCGAGATCCCGAAGTGCGCCAGCAGCTGCCCCGACACGCGCGTGTCCTCGGCGGCGACGTGCTCGACCTGCTTCAGCGTGTCGAGCGCGCGCAGGGTGATGTCGCCGAGGTTGCCGATCGGCGTGGCGACGACGTAGAGCGCGGGCGGCAGGCGGGTATGATGCGGCGTATCACTCATCCCGGCATTGTCGCAGATGTTGAAATCCTTGCTGGGCCGTTCTGCCGAGGCGCGCGCCGAGGCCTGGCTCGTCTCGCGCGGCCTTACGCCCGTCGCGCGCAACTGGCGCTGCCGCTTTGGCGAGATCGACCTCGTGATGCGGGACGGCGCCACCCTGGTCTTCGTCGAAGTGCGCCTGCGCAGCCGCCGTGACTTCGGCGACGCCGCGGCAAGCGTGACGCCGGCCAAGCAGCGGAAACTCGTTGCCGCGGCGCGCCAGTATCTCGCCGGCCTGAAGACGCTGCCGGCGTGCCGCTTCGACGTCGTCGCGCTCGATGGCCGCGACGCGCCCGAATGGATCCGGAACGCGATCGACGATATGGGATAATCCCGCCCGACCATGCCCCTGCACAACCGCATCCTCGACCATTTCCAGTCCTCGGCGCAGACCAAGCTCGACGCCGCCGCCCTGCTCGCACCGGCGATCGAACAGGCGGCGCGCCTGATGGTGCACAGCCTCGCGCAGGGCAACAAGATCCTCGCCTGCGGCAACGGCGGCTCGGCGGCCAATGCCCAGCATTTCGCCGTCGCCATGGTCAACCGTTTCGAGCAGGAGCGGCCGGGCCTCGCGGCGATCGCGCTCGCCGCCGACGCATCGACCATGACCGCGATCGCCAACGCCCAGAATTTCGACCAGATTTTCGCGCGCCAGGTGAAGGCGCTCGGCCAGCCCGGCGACATCCTCATGGTGATTTCGGCGAGCGGCCATTCGGGCAGCGTGCTGCACGCGGTGGCGGCCGCGCACGCACGCGGCATGCCGGTCGTCGCGCTGACCGGCCGCCGCGGCGGCGGCCTTGCGGAACAAATGCAGGAGGACGACGTCTTCCTTTGCGTGCCTGCCGAATCCGCGGCGCGCATCCAGGAGGTCCACCAGCTGATCATCCATTGCCTGTGCGATGCGGTGGACAGCGTCTTGTTAGGAGTCGAGGAATGAACAAACTGATCCCTCTCGCGCTGGCCGGGCTGGCCGTGTCGCAACTCGCCGGCTGTGCGGCCGTCGTCGTCGGCGGCGCCGCGACCGGTGCCGCGGTGGCCACCGATCGCCGCACCGCCGGCGTCTTCGTCGGCGACCAGGAAATCGAATTGCGCGCCATGAGCCGCCTGCGTGAAGCGCTGCCCGGCCAGGGCACCAGCATCGCGGTCACCAGCTTCAACCGTCAGGTGCTGCTGACCGGCCAGGTGCCGGACGACGCCACACGCGCGCGCGCGACCGAAATCGTGCGCGGCGTCCCCGACGTGCGCACGGTGTTCAACGAATTGAGCGTCTCCGGCGTCACGTCGCTGACCTCGACCGCCAACGATGCCGCCATCACGGCCAGCGTGAAGACGCGACTGCTGCGCGACGAGCGGGTGCCGGGCACCAAGATCAAGGTCAAGACCGAAGCCGGCGTGGTCTACCTGATGGGCCTGGTGACCCATGCCGAAGCCGAGGTCGCGACCGAGATCGCGCGCACGACCGCCGGCGTCAGCCGAGTCGTCACCCTGTTCGAATACCTCAACTGATTCCCGCAACGACCGGCCGCCGTTCATGATCTACCGCGACCTGCGCGACTTCGTCGCCCAACTCGAAGCCAGGGGCGAATTGAAGCGCATCGGCGTCGAGGTCGACCCGAAGCTGGAAATGACCGAGATCGCCGACCGCGTGCTGCGCGCCGGCGGCCCGGCGCTGCTGTTCGAAAAGCCGAAAGGCCACGCCATCCCGGTGCTCGCCAACCTCTTCGGCACGGTCAGGCGCGTCGCGCTCGGCATGGGCGAGGACGATCCGGCGCGGCTGCGCGAAGTGGGCAAGCTCCTGGCCTACCTCAAGGAGCCCGAGCCGCCCAAAGGGCTACGCGATGCGTGGGAAAAATGGCCGGTGCTGAAGCAGGTGCTCCACATGGCGCCGAAGGAAGTGCGCTCCGCGCCGTGCCAGGAGACCGTGTGGGAAGGCGCCGACGTCGATCTGGGCCGCCTGCCGGTGCAGCACTGCTGGCCGGGCGACGTCGCGCCGCTCATCACCTGGGGGCTCACGATC
Organism: Thiobacillus sp.; assembly: GCA_046292745.1. Lineage (GTDB taxonomy): Bacteria > Pseudomonadota > Gammaproteobacteria > Burkholderiales > Thiobacillaceae > Thiobacillus. Next base: position 46,889 of record JBKBQH010000008.1, read on the forward strand.
ACACGCGGCCCGCACAAGCGACGCCAGAACCTCGGCATCTACCGCCAGCAGGTGATCGGCCCGAACAAGCTCATCATGCGCTGGCTCGCGCATCGCGGCGGCGCGCTCGATTTCCGCGAACACAGCCTCGCGCATCCGGGCGAACCCTTCCCCGTCGCGGTCGCGCTGGGCGCCGACCCGGCGACCATCCTCGGCGCGGTGACGCCGGTGCCGGATTCGCTGTCGGAATACCAGTTCGCCGGACTCCTGCGCGGCGCCAAGACCGAGGTCGTGCAATGCCTCGGCAACGACTTGCAGGTGCCGGCGACAAGCGAAATCGTCCTCGAAGGCGTGATCCATCCGGGCGAGACGGCGCTCGAAGGGCCCTACGGCGACCACACCGGCTATTACAACGAGCAGGAAACCTTTCCCGTCTTCACGGTCGAGCGCATCACGCTGCGGCGCGACCCGATCTATCACAGCACCTACACCGGCAAGCCGCCGGACGAACCAGCGATCCTCGGCGTGGCCTTGAACGAGGTGTTCGTGCCGCTGCTGCAAAAACAGTTCCCCGAGATCACCGACTTCTACCTGCCGCCCGAGGGCTGCTCGTACCGCATGGCGGTGGTGTCGATGAAGAAAGCCTATCCGGGCCACGCCAAGCGCGTGATGTTCGGCGTATGGAGCTTCCTGCGCCAGTTCATGTACACCAAGTTCATCCTCGTCACCGACGACGACGTGAACGTGCGCTCGTGGCCCGAAGTCATCTGGGCGCTCACGACCCGCGTCGACCCGGCGCGCGATACCCTGCTGGTCGAGAACACGCCGATCGACTATCTGGATTTCGCGAGCCCGGTATCGGGGCTGGGCAGCAAGATGGGCATCGACGCGACCAACAAGTGGCCCGGCGAGACGACGCGCGAATGGGGCACGCCGATCGTGATGGACGCGGCGGTGAAGGCCCGCGTCGACGCGATGTGGCAGGACCTCGGTCTCTAGGGTTGCGCGCATGAGCGAAAAGCCTGCCGGCCGCCGCACCTGCCTGTATTCGACCGACCAGCTCGAGGTCATCGTCGACGACATGGCGCGCCGCGCCGCGGGGCTGCTGACCGGCCGCACGCAGGTGGCGGTCGTCGGCATCCTGCGCCGCGGCGCGCCGCTCGCCGACCGGCTCCACGAGCGCCTGCGCGACCGCTGGGGCCTGGCCGACTGCCTGCGGCTCGACCTTGCGATCAAGCGCTATGCCGACGATCTCACGCTCATCCATCCCGAGACCCGGCTCACCGAGAACCCGGCGCATGCGTCGCTCGACCTCACCGGACTGACCGTGCTGGTGGTCGACGACGTGATGTACCACGGCCACTCGATGCTGCGCGCGGTGCAATACCTCGCGGGCAAGCAGCCCGCCGAGCTGCGCACCGTCGTGCTGGTCGACCGCGGCGTGGCCAAGCTGCCGGTGCGCACCGACATCACTGGCGTGCGCCTCGACGTCGCGCCGACGGACATCATCGAGTGCAACGTCCCGCCCTACGAGGCGGCGTTCAAGATCGACCTGCTGCAGCCCGGATAGCGCCAGCCCCCTGCCGGCGCCGCAGCGTTCTGCGCCCGGCCTGTCGCCCACGCCGGCACGCCATCAGCGCGCATCGTCCCTCCCGCATGACCGGCAGCCCAGGATGCTGAAATAGCGCACGTACAGCCACAGCGCCCCCGGCAGCAGCGCGAGCCGGAGCCACTCGACCGCCGTGTCCGGCCATTGCCGCGCCTGCCAGGCCTCGACCGCCACCGGCAGCGACTGGAACAGCGCGAGCAGCACGAGGAACAGCGCCATGACGCGGCAGCCCGGATTCATGGCGCACGCCCGCCTTCTGCCTGCGCCCACTCCAGCAGCGCGCGCTGCGCCGCCTCGCCCTTGCGGGCGTTGGGGTGGTAGATCAGCATGACGAAGCTCAGGCCCCGGCCGCCCGCGCCGTGCACATAGCCGGCGAGCGCGCTGGCGTCGCGCAGCGAGCCGGTCTTGAGATGCGCCTGTCCGGCGAGCGTGCTGCCTTGGAAGCGGCGCCTGAGCGTGCCGTCGGTCGCGACGAGGGGCAGCGCGGCGGCGAATTCCGGAAACCATGGGCTGCGATACGCCGCGCGCAAGAGTTCGGTCAGCGCCTGCGCACTGATGCGCTCGATGCGCGACAGCCCGGCGCCGTTTTCCAGGACGAGCTTCTGCGTCGCGATACCGCGTCGCGCCAATATCTCGCGCACCGCCCGCGCGCCCTTTTCCAGCGTCGCCGGCGGACCGTAGGTCTCGGCGCCCAGCGTCAGGAACAGGTTGCGCGTCATCAGGTTGTTGGAGTGCTTGTTGAGGCGAACCAGCGCGGCGGACAGGGGCTCGGACGGGAATACCAGCAGCGGCCCGGTGGCGGGCGCCGTACCCGTCACGGTGGCACCGGCGAGCGTGCCGCCCGCCTCCGCCCACAGGCCGCGGAAGATCAGGCCGAAGGTCGTCGCCGGCTCGAACAGGCTGAGTGGCCACGCCTGCTCGCCGCAAATGCGCGGGTAATGCCCCGCCACGCGCAGTTCGGTGCGTTCGTCGCTGGCCGGCGTCACCACCAGGGCGCGCCGCGCGTCGTTGCATTCGGCGGCGTCGGTGGGCTGCACGCGCGAGGTGAGCGTCACGCCGGGCAGCGCGACCTCCGGCACGATCCGGACGTCGTCGGCCGTCGGCGTCAGGCGCAGCGTGATGGCGTTGAAATTGGCCACCAGCGCGCCGGGCGGCGCGTTGTACGGCGCCTGGGGGTCGCCGTCGAAGGCGCCGGCGTCGCCCGGCGGCACGTCGAAATGACGCGTGTCGAGCACCAGGTTACCGCGGATGTGCCGCACCCCCCGCGCGCGCAATTCGCGCTGCAGCAGCCACAGGCGCTCGAGTGTCAGCGTGGGGTCGCCCTGCCCCTGGATGACGAGGTCGCCGTCGAGCACGCCGTCGACGACCGGCCCCGCGGCCCACACCCGCGTGGTCCAGACATAGCCGGGGCCGAGCCGTTCGAGCGCGGCGAAGCTCGTCACCAGTTTCATCACCGACGCCGGATTGAGCGCGGCCTCGGCGTTGTGCCTGAGCAGCGGCGCGGCCGCGTCGAGCGCTTGCACCACCACGGCGACATGCGTCAGCGGTATGCCCGCCTCGCGCAGCGCGGCAGTGACGCTGTCCGGCAAGGCTTGCGCATGCGCGAGGACGGCAGCCGCCAGAAACGGCAGCGCGGACAGCAGACGAAACCAGGGGCGCAGGCAGGACATGCGCCCATTATGCCGAACGCCGGATCGCCAGCACCGCCTGGTTGCGCAGCGATTTCAGGAGCGAGAGTTCCTTCTCGGAAATGGTGATGTCGCCGGGCCGCGGACTGTCCGCGTAGATCAGGCCGACCGGCTTGCCCTTGACGACGAGCGGGAACAGCACGAAGCTGCCCGCCGCGACGTGGCTGCGGTACCAAGCGGGAATGCGCGCCGCGATCTTGGCGTCGTCGATGTCGCTGATGAGGATGTCGGCGTTGTTCTGCAGCGCGAGCAGGAACACGTCGGGCGGCGCCGACAGCGAAAAGTCGAAATGCCGGACCAGGGCCTGCACGTCGTCGCCGAAGCCGAATTTGCCGTGCATGGTGTTGCGGCGCGCGTTCCTGATGCACAGCAGCACGTGGGCAAAGCCCATGCCGGTATACATCGCCTCGAGGATCATGCGCAGGATGTCGTTGATCGACACGGCATCGTCGATCAGGGAATGGCTGACGTCCTGCAGCCCCAGGGTAAGGACCGCCTGGATCTGCTCGCTGGTGCGGGGCGCGGATGCCGCTGGACGAATTTCCTGCTGCAGGGCGGGCGCGGGCGCCTGCAGCACGCTGGCACCGGGCAGGGCATCCTCGACAGCGGGCGCCGCCTCGGCCGGAGCAACCGTGGCCGGCGTGTCGGGTGCCCCTGGCGGCTTGGTCATGCCGGCCCATCGCGACGCCTGCCGCGCGAACGCGCTCTGGCGCAGGTTCACCCGCACCGTTTGCGCGAAGGGGGCGATGTCGCGCATCGACCGTTCCATCAGTCCGCTGATCTGCTCGACCGTCACCGGCACGCTGTCGCTGTAGCGCGACGCGAGCGCGGCGAGCACCTTGCCGCGCGCCTCGTCCGGCGTCGCCAGCACGACGTCGCACAGCTCGTTGGCGAACCCGGCGAGCGTGGCCAATCGCTCGCCCGGGCTGCCCGGTTTCTTCACGCGGCCGGCCGGCAGTGCCTTCATGCTCGCCACCAGCGCGTCGGGAAAGCCCCAGCTGCGCGCCACGCCCATGCCGAGGGCCTCGTACGACAGGCCGAGCACCCGGGCCGACGCCAGGGGCACGCCCAGTTTCTCCGCTTCCGCGAGGCGCGCGATCGCCGCGCTCTCCTCGGGAAAGTAGAACAACGCCAGCAGGCGCCCGAGATTGTGCAGCATGGCGCCGATGAACGCCTCCTCGACGTCGCACCCCGGCATCCGCCCGGCCATTTCGCGCGCCAGCATGCCTGCGTACAGCACCTTGACGAACTCTTCCTTGAGCTGCTGCGCGTGCGCCTTGTTCTCGAGGTTGTCGAACAGGATGAGGCTCAGCGCGATCGAGCGCACCGCGTCGAAGCCGAGCACCACCACCGCGCGCGAAATCGTGCTGATCGAGCCGCCGCCGACCTGGTTGTAGTAGGCGACGTTGGCCAGCTTGAGCAGCTTGCTGGTGAGCGCGACATCCTTGAGGACGGTATTGGACAGGGCATGGACGCCCTCGCGGTCGGAGGCGGCGATGCGGTTGATCTCGCCGATCGCCTCCGACAGCGCGGGAAAATCGCTTTCCTCCCGCATGCGCCGCAGCAGCGCCTCGAGGGCGTTGCCGCACGCCAATCCGCCTGCTTCGAACGTGTGGTGGTCCGCGGCCATAGTCACGATGCTGCTCGTCTCCCCGGCATGCGCCTTGTACTGGTGCCACGATACCAAATTCGCCGGCCCCTTACCCGGACACACGTGTCGACGCTGCCGTGCCACGAAGACATTGAGCATTGCGGCCGGGTCGGCTATACCAATAAACCATGGTGTCCCCGTGCGGCCGGGCGCTCAGACCCCGGCCGCACCGGAATGGCACCCCGACCGGAAGGAGACCCTGATGAACAAACCGTTCCCTGCAAACTGGCGTGGCAAGGCCCTGATGCTTCCTCTCGTCCTGTCCGTACCGGCGATCTTCGTCGTCGACGCGAGCTTCGCGGCCCGCGACGGCAAGAAGAAAGCCGCCCCGCTGGAAACGAGCCAGCCCGCCCACGTCGCGCCGTGGGCCCGCTACGGCGACTGGCCGAAGACCGACTGGAAGGATTACAACACCCTGGCGGCGCTCGCTTCGCCGCCCACGGTGGACCCACCCAGGCTCGACGGGCCGATCCAGGGCGACCCCAAAAAGGGCGCCCAGCTCGCCTTCGACCGCAGCCGCGGCGGCAGCTGCGTCGCCTGCCACGTGATGGGCAGTGGCACGCCGTCACTGCCCGGCAACGTCGGCCTCGACCTCTCGACCTACGGCACCTGGGGACGCGACGACCAGTGGATCTTCAACTACATCTACGACCCACGCACGGTGAACCCCGTATCGGTGATGCCGCCCTGGGGCCGCCACCAGCTGTTCAGCGTCGACGAGATCAAGGACATTGTCGCCTTCCTCAAGACGCTCAAGGAACCCGCGGTATTCAAGGATCCGCTGGAAGACCCGGCGACCCGCCCGGTGCCGCGGGAAACCCGCGACAACCTCGATCCCTTCGTCAATCCCGCCATGGAGTCCTTCGAGCGCGGCAAGCGCGCCTTCGCCGAAGCCGGGCCGCGCGGGCAGTCCTGCCTGTCGTGCCACACCGCGCCGGAAAAGGCTTTCCAGCGCTGGGCGGCGGGCATGCCCAAGTACGAGCCGCGCATGAAGAAGGTGCTTAACGTCGAGGAATTCATCACCCGCCACGCGCGCGCCACAACCGGCGCGGACTACCCGTTGCAGAGCAACGACAACATCGCGCTGTCGATCTATCTGAAGAATCTCGCCAACGGCCAGCCGTTCAAGGTCGACACCAGCTCAGCCGGCGCGAAGGAAGCGGCGGCGCGCGGCAAGGATTTGATGCAGCGCAAGATCGGCCAGCTCAATTTCGCCTGTATCGACTGCCACTCGCCGGAGAAGGGCGCGAACAAGTGGATCCGCGGCCAGTGGCTGACCGAGAGCCGCGGCCAGGTCGCGCATTTCCCGACCTGGCGCACCAGCCGCAGCGAAATCTGGGACCTGCGCAAGCGCTTCCAGTGGTGCGGCGTGGCGATCCGCGCCAACGAGCTGCCGCCGGACGCGCCCGAGTACGGCGACCTGGAGCTTTATCTCACCTCGCTGAACAACGGCGAAAAGCTCAGCGTGCCGGGCATCCGGCACTGAGACGCGGGGCCCCGGCGTCAGCCGAGGTCCCGCACGTACCAGTCCATCGCCTCGGCCAGCCCCTCGCCGATGCGATGGGTCGGCGCATACCCCAGGCGCGTTTGTGCCTTGGAAATATCGGCGAGCGAGTGGCGCACGTCGCCGGCGCGGAAATCGCGGTAGACAGGCTTGAAATCGGCCAGGTGCGGGAATTTCGGTGCCAACAGCGAACGGATCGCCTCGAACAGCTCGTTCAGCGTGGTGCGGTCGCCGACGGCGACGTTATAGACCTGGTTGACCGCGTCGGGATTGTCGGTGGTCGCGGCGAGCAGGTTGGCCTGAATGACGTTGTCGATGTAGCAGAAGTCGCGGCTGGTCTCGCCGTCGCCGTTGATGTAGACGGGTTCGTTGTGGATCATGCTCGCGACCCACTTCGGCACCACCGCGGCGTAGGCGCCATTGGGATCCTGGCGGCGGCCGAAGATGTTGAAGTAGCGCAAGCCGATCGACTCCATGCCGTAGCAGCGGCCGAACACGTCGGCATACAGCTCGTTCACCAGCTTGGTTACCGCATACGGCGACAGCGGCTTGCCGATCACGTCCTCGACCTTGGGCAGGCCGGGGTGATCGCCGTAGGTGGACGACGACGCCGCGTAGACGAAGCGCTTCACCTTGGCGTCGCGCGCCGCGACCAGCATGTTGAGGAAGCCGGTGGCGTTGGCTGCGTGGGTCGACAACGGATCCTCGAGCGAACGCGGCACCGAGCCGAGCGCGGCCTCGTGCAGCACGTAGTCGACGCCGGCACACGCCGTGTGGCAGGTGATGAGATCGCGGATGTCGCCGCGCTTGAATTTGAAGCGGTCCCAGCGTTCGGGGCCGACGCTTTGCTGCACCTGGGCGAGGTTTTTCTCGCGCCCGGTGGCGAAGTTGTCGAGGCCGACGACGTGCTGGTCGAGCAGAAGCAGCGCCTCGACCAGGTTGCTGCCGATGAAGCCGGCGGCGCCGGTGACGAGCCAGGTTTTCGGCGCGTCCTGAAGCCCGCTTTTCAGCGCGTCGAACGCGGCCATCACAGCCTCCAGAGCGTGAAGCCCGCGGCTTTCACGGCGTCCGGATCGTAGGCCGACTTGACGTCGGTGAACACGCCACCCGGTTTCAGCGTGGCGGCCAGTTCCGCAAGCGGCTTGTCGAGATAGGCCTTGTGCGAGACGGCGGCGACAAGCGCGTCGCACTCGGGCAGGTCTTCCCATTTCGTCAGCGCGATGCCGTACTCGTGCTCGGCCTCGCGGGGTTCGCCGAGCGGGTCGTGCACGTGCACCTCGCAGCCGAAGGACTGCAGTTCGCGGATGACGTCGACGACCTTGGAATTGCGCAGATCGGGGCAGTTTTCCTTGAAAGTGAGGCCGAGCACGTTGACCCTGGCGCCCTTCACCTGCACGCCGTTGGCGATCATGTTCTTCACCGTCTCCTGCGCGACGTAGGCGCCCATGCCGTCGTTGATGCGGCGGCCGGCGAGGATGACCTGCGGGTGGTAGCCGAGCATGCCGGCCTTGTGGGTGAGGTAGTAGGGATCGACGCCGATGCAGTGGCCGCCGACCAGACCGGGGCGGAAGGGCAGGAAGTTCCACTTGGTGCCGGCCGCCTTCAGCACCTCGAGCGTGTCGATGCCCAGGCGATGGAAGATCAGCGAGAGCTCGTTCATCAGCGCGATGTTGAGGTCGCGCTGGGTGTTCTCGATCACCTTCGCGGCTTCCGCCACCTTGATGCTGCTGGCGCGGTGCACGCCGGCGGTGATGATCGAGCCGTACAGGTCGGCGACCTTGTCGAGCGTCGCGGCGTCGTCGCCCGACACGACCTTGGTGATCCTGGTAATGGTGCGTTCCTTGTCGCCGGGGTTCACGCGCTCGGGCGAGTAGCCGACGTGGAAGTCCTGCTTCCACTTCATGCCGGAATTTTTCTCCAGGATGGGGATGCAGACTTCCTCGGTGGCACCGGGGTAGACTGTGGATTCGTAGACGACCGTCGCGCCTTTCTTCATGTGCTTGCCGACGGTGGTGCTGGAGCCGACCAGCGGCGAGAAATCCGGGATGTGCGCTTCATCCACCGGGGTCGGCACGGCGATGACGATGAAGTCGGCCTGCGCCAGTTCGGCGGGGTCGGTCGTCACGGTCAGCCGGGTGGCCGCCTTGAGGTCGTCCGTCGACACTTCGCCGGTGGGGTCGCAGAATCGACGATAGTGCTTGATCTTTTCAACCGAAAGGTCATAGCCGATGGTGGTCATTTTTTTTCCAAATTCCACCGCCAGAGGCAGGCCCACGTAGCCCAGCCCGACAACCGCCACAACGCTCATGCCTGGATTCCCCTATGAATAGAAAGTCTTTGCTGCCGCCCGGATTGTATCGAATTTGCGTGACGCTGCCCGGTCGCATGCGCCAGCTGGCAGGGCTGTGGACGAGCAAGCGACGTACCAGCTGGGTCGCCTGCCTCGTCGCGCTGGTGCTGCCGGCGCACGCCGACGTGGCCGCCACGCTCGAGACGATACGCCCCGGGGTGGTCGGCGTCGGCCTGTTCAGCCCCACCGCCAGCCCGCGTGCCAGCCTGATGGGCACGGGTTTCGCCGTGCTGGACGGACAGCATGTCGTGTCGTGCGCGCACATCTTCGCCAAGCCGCTCGATCCCGAGAAGAAGGAGACCTATGCCGTCTTCATCGGCCGCGACCGCCAGATGGTGGTGCGCGGCGCCCGCGTGGTTGCCACCGACCGCGCGCGCGACCTCGCCGTGCTGCGCATCACGGGCGAGCCGCTGCCGACGCTGAAACTCGGTGATTCCGACCGCGCGCGCGAAGGCTGGCAGCTCTATTTCACCGGCTACCCCATCGGCTCGGTGCTCGGCCTCAATCCCTCGACCCACCGCGCCGGCCTGGCCGCCATCGTACCTATCTACACCCCGGTGGCCAGCGCCGCGCAGCTCAATGTGCGCACGCTGAAACAGGCGCAGGAGCCCTACGAGGTCTTCGCGCTCGACGCCATCGCCTACCCCGGCAACAGCGGCAGCCCGGTGTGGCATCCCGACACCGGCGAAGTGCTCGGCGTGGTGAATTCCGTCTACGTGAAAGGCGCGAAGGAAGCCGCGCTGTCGAATCCGAGCGGCATCAGCTACGCCATACCGGTGAAATACGTGCGCGAGTTGCTGCAGCGCTTGCCGGCCGGCCCCCCCTGATTCCACAGGCGCCGGGTGCCGCCGGCAAACGCCGCTTGCCGGACGCGTCAATCGAGCACGGCGGCCTGCCCCGGCGCCGGCGCCTGCGCGTCCCAGCCGAAGCGCTGGCGTATCGTTCCGGCAAAGCCGTCGGCGACCGTTTCCTCGCCGTGCACGACGAACACCCGGCGCGGCGCATTGTGGAAGTGCCCCAACCAGGCCAAGAGCGCGCTGCGGTCGGCGTGCGCCGACAGGCCGCCCAGCGTATAGAGATCGGCGCGGACCGGGATGTCCTCGCCCAGGAGGCGCACGCGTCTGGCGCCGTCGACCAGGCGGCGGCCGAGGGTGCCGGCGGCCTGGAAGCCGGTGATGAGCACGGTCGATTCGCGCCGCGGCAGGTTGGCGCGCAGGTGGAACTTGATGCGCCCGGCCTCGCACATGCCGCTCGCCGAGATGATCACGGCGCCGCCCTTGATGCGGTCGAGCGCCTTCGATTCCTCGACGTCCTCGACGAAATCGAGCTTGCGGAAATACTGCGCGCCGCCGTGGCGGCCCATCAGTTCATGCGTCTCGTCGTCGAGCAGCGCCATGTGCCGGTAGGTGATCTCGGTGGCGGCGGTCGCCATGGGCGAATCGACGAACACCGACAGTTTCGGCAGGCGTCCGCGGCGGGTGAGGTCGGCGAGCAGGTAGAGCATGTCCTGGGTGCGGCCGACGGCGAAGGCGGGAACGATGACGTTGCCGCCCTTGCGTTCGATCGTGTCGCGCACGGCCTCGACGAGTTCGTCCTGCGTCGCCGCCATGCTCTTGTGGTCGCGGTCGCCGTAGGTCGATTCGACCAGCAGATAATCGGCGTCGTGAATGGGGGCCGGGTCACGCATCAGGGGCCGCGCCGGCTGCCCGAGATCGCCGGAGAACACCAGCTTGCGCCGGCGCGGCCCCTCGCCCACCCAGACCTCGACGATCGCCGAGCCGAGGATGTGGCCGGCGTCGCGGAAGGTGCAGCGCACCTGCGGATGCGGCGCGATCTCGAGGTCATAGTCGACCGGGTTGAGGCGCTTGAGCGAAGCCTGCGCCTGCGCCACGGTATACAGCGGCGCCACGTCGTGCGGGTTGCCGCCTTTTTCGATGCCGCGGCGAAAGCGGTCGCGGTTGGCGTACTCCGCCTCCTTTTCCTGGATGTGCGCCGCATCGGGCAGCATCACGCCCAACAGGTCGCAGGTCGCGCGCGTCGCGTGGATCGTGCCCTTGAAGCCGAGTGCGACGAGCCGCGGCAAAAGCCCGGAGTGATCGATGTGGGCATGGGTGAGGAGGACGAAATCGAGGCTGCGCGGATCGAAGGAAAACGCGCGCCGGTTCTTGGCGCGCGCCTCGCGCCCGCCCTGGAACAGGCCGCAGTCGACCAGAAAACGCAGCCCTTCGTGTTCGACGAGGTAACTCGAGCCGGTGACTTCACGCGCCGCGCCCAGGAAGGTGAGTTTCATAGCGGTCGCCCTTCGCCAGCTTCTTCGTAGGTCTTGCCGTCGCGGATGTGGTAGATGCGCTTGAAGGTCGGGATGATCTTTTCGTCGTGGGTGACGACGATGATCGCGGTCTGGAACGCCTGCGCCAAGCGGTTGAGGATTTTCACCACGGTGAGCGCACGCTCGCTGTCGAGCGGCGCGGTCGGCTCGTCGGCGAGGATGATCGGCGGGCGGTTCACCAGCGCGCGCGCAATCGCCACGCGCTGCTGTTCGCCGCCCGAGAGTTCGGAAATGCGCGCCTCGGCGCGGTGCTGCACGTCGAGCGCGGTGAGCATCTCCAGGGCGATCGCGCGCGACTCGGCATTGCCCAAGCCGGCGAGCATGGGCAGCAAGGCGACGTTGTCGGTGGCGTCGAGAAACGGGATGAGATAGGGCGCCTGGAACACGAAGCCGATGCGGTCGCGGCGCAGCGCGCGCAGGTCGCCGGTCTTCCAGCCGTTGTCGTAGATCACGTCGCCGCCGAGGGTGAATTTCCCGGCGGTCGGTTCGATCACCGCGCCGAGGCATTTCAGCAGCGTCGTCTTGCCCGAGCCCGAGGGGCCGATGAGGCCAACGACCTCGCCCGGGTGGACGACCATGTCGACGCCCTTCAGCGCGTCGACCGCGGTCGCGCCCGTGCCATAGCGCTTGGTCAGGCCCTCGATGCGGATGGCGGGCGCCTCAGCCACCGATCGCCTCCGCCGGGTCGATTTTCAGCGCGGCGCGAATCGCCAGGATCGAGGCCAGTGTGCACACGACCAGCGTGAGCGCGAAGGCGCGCACGGCGTCGCCGGTTTCCAGCAGCACGTACTTGGGAAAGGCCGGCGCCCACAGGGTGGCGGCGAACTTGCCGACGAAGAAACCGATCACGCCGAGGCCCAGCGCCTCCTGCACGATCATCGCGGCGATGGTGCGGTTTTTGGTGCCGATCAGCTTCAGCACGGCGATCTCCTTGATTTTGCCGAGCGTCATCGTGTAGATGATGAAGGCGACGATGGCCGCGCTCACCACCGCGAGGATCACGAGAAACAGCCCGATCTGCTTTGCCGCCGTGGCGATGAGCTTGGCGACGAGAATTTCCTCCATGTCGTCGCGCGTGTAGGCGGTGAAGCGCTGCCAGCGCGCGATGGTGTCGGCGACCGCGCGCGCGTCGGCCCCGGGCGCAAGACGCAGCAGCACCGCGTTGACCTTGTGGCTGGACGCCTGGATCGCCTGCACCGCGGCCAGCACGCCGGGCTGGCCGGGGCGGTTGACCGCCGGGTTGGCCTCGAGCCGCTTGCGGTCCTCGACGATGGCGTCGTTGTCCTTGAGGAATTGCGCCTCCTGCGCGTCCTTCAGGGGAATGAACAGCATCGGGTCGCCGCCGGAGGACACCATGCGCCGGGTGAGACCGACCACGGTGTAGTCGTTGCGGCGAATGCGCACCACGTCGCCGACGGCGAAGCCACTCTTCACGTCGGCCACCGCCTCGTAGTGCGCGCGCGCGATGGGGCGGCCTGCCACCAGAAAAGACGGCCCGCCGGGCTTGCCGGGTTCGTGGCCCGCCACCATCACGCGCTGGGTTTTGCCCCGGTGCGACACCTGCATGGTGAGGTAGGCGACGTTGCCGGTCTCGACCACGCCCTCGATCCCCGCCAGCGCGCGATAGAGGTCGTCGGGCACCGACGACGGCTCGGCGAAGGGGCCGAGCGTGTGCTGCTGCACCACCCAGACATCGGCATCGACCGCGCGCAGCAGCACGCGGGCGTCGTCGACCATACCGCGGTAGACGCCGGCCATGGTGAGCGTGACGCCGATCAGCAAGCCCAGGCCCAGCCCGGTCAAAAGGTAACTCTTGAGGTGATGCGCGATGTCGCGCCCGGCGAGGTTGATCATGCGACGCGGGTTCAGCGCGGCGTCAACCGCTGCTCGCGCACCCGCACGCCGGTTTCGAGCTGCTTCGCGCTGTAGACGATGACGCGATCGCCGGCGGCGAGTCCCGAAACGATCTGCACCCGCTGCGGGCCCTGCACGCCGGTCTCGACCGGCTGGAAGCGCGCGCGGCCCCGATCGATCCGCCACACGCCGGGCCTGCCGCCGGACCGCGCGAGCGCCGCACGCGGCACGCTGAGCACGGCCTGCGCCGCGGGGAGGCGTATGGTTACCTCCGCGAGCTCGCCCAGATAGAGCTGGCCCGGCGGGGAATCGAAGGCGACGTTGACGATGCGCTCCTCGGTCAGCGCATCGCTTTGCAGGTCGATGCGCGCCACGGTGCCCGGCCGGGCCATGCCCGGGGTGGAACGCAGGACAATGTCGGCACGCTGTCCCACCTGCACGCCCTCGGCGCGCGCCTGGTCGACGCGCGCGCGCACCCACAGCTGCGACGGGTCGACCAGCCGCAGCACCGCCTGCCCGGCGACCACCGTGGCGCCAGGCTCGGCTTCGCGCGCCGTCACCACACCGTCGACCGGGCTCACCAATTCGAGGCTTTTGCGCACCTGTTCGACACCGCGCAGTTCGGCGGCGGCACGCGCGATCTCGCGCTGCGCCGCGGCCGCATTGGCGCGCGCGGCGGCCAGCGCGGCCTCGGCGGCGGCGGCTTCGTGGCGGCGACTCTCGGCCATTTCCCGGGCGACGAAATTCTGCCGATAGAGCGCCTGATAGCGCTCGCTGTTGGCCTGCGCCAGCCTGGCGCGGCTCTCCGCTTCCGCCACCTGGGCCTGTGCCGCCTGCGCCGCCTGGTGTGCGCGTGCGGCGGCGCTGCCGGCGGCCTCGGCCCGCGCGGCAAGATCCACCGGATCGAGTTCGGCCAGCAACTGGCCGCGCGCGACGTGGTCGCCCAGGTCGACCCGCACGCGCGACAGGCGCCCGGCCTGGATCGGCCCCACCGCGTAGGCATGGCGCGCCTCGACCGTGCCGATGCCATCGACCTCGGGGCCGATGTCGGCGCGCACGACTTCGGCGGTTTCGACGGCGACCGGCGCGAGCGGCCCGCGCGTCGTGACGAGCCACACGAACGCCGCGAGGAAGACAAGGATGCCCAGGGTCAGGTACAGGGCTCGCCGGTTGCGTTTCATGGCAGATTCAGATTCCAGGATGGGACAGGCAAGCCCCGAGCGCGGTGGCGAGGCCGCGCATATCGTCGGCCGTCGTGACATAGGGCGGCATCACGTACACCGTGCTGCCGATGGGGCGGAGGAAGACGCCGCGGTCGAGCGCGGCTCGATGAAAGCGTATCGCAAAGCCTGGGGTCGCGTCGGCGACGTCGAAGGCCCAGATCATACCCAAATGACGGAAATGGCGCACCCGTGGGTGATCGCGCACCTCCGCTAGCGCCTCGGTGAAAGCGTCCGCCTTGACCCGGTTGGCGGCGAGCACGCGGTCCTGCTCGAAAATGTCGAGCACCGCCAGCGCGGCGCGGCAGGCGAGCGGATTGCCGGTATACGAATGCGAATGCAGGAAGCCGCGCGCGGTCTCGTCGCCCCAGAACGCCGCGTAGACGTCATCCGTCGTCAGCACGGCCGACAAGGGCAGGTAGCCGCCGGTGAGCCCCTTCGACAAACAGATGAAATCCGGCCGGATGCCGGCCTGCTCGCACGCGAACAGCGTGCCGGTGCGACCAAAGCCGACGGCGATCTCGTCGGCGATGAGGTGCACCTGATAGCGGGTGCACACTTCGCGTGCCCGGGCGAGATAGACCGGGTGATACATCGCCATGCCGGCCGCGCCCTGCACCAGCGGCTCGACAATGAAGGCGGCGGTCGCGGCGGCGTGTTCGGCCAGATGCGCTTCGAGTGCGTCGGCACAACGCTGCGCGTACGCCTCGGCCGACTCCCCGGGTTCGGCCAGCCGGGCATCGGGGGTGGGCACCTGCACCGTGTGGCGCAGCAGGGGTTCATAGGTGGTCTTGAACAGCGGGATGTCGGTCACCGAGAGCGCGCCGACGGTCTCGCCGTGGTAGCCGTTCGCCAGACTTACGAAACCGTTCTTCTCCAGTTTGCCGGCATTACGCCAGTAGTGAGCACTCATTTTCAGCGCGATTTCGGTGGCCGAGGCGCCGTCCGAGCCGTAGAAGGCGTGGCCCAGCCCGGTGAGCGCCGCCAGCCGCTCGGAGAGCTCGACCACCGGGGCATGGGTGGCGCCGGCGAGCATCACGTGCTCGAGCTTGCCGAGCTGGTCGGTGATCGCGGCGTTGATGCGCGGGTTGCAGTGCCCGAACAGATTCACCCACCAGCTGGAAATCGCGTCGAGATACAGGCGGCCGTCGGCGCCGATCAGCCACGGCCCCTCGCCGCGTGCGACCGCCAGCGGCGGGTCGGCTTCCAGCTGCTTCATCTGGGTGCAGGGGTGCCAGACCGCCGCGCGGGTGCGGCTCAAGAGGTCCATGGACTTGAAATTGTCATCGTGCGCCACTATTATTAGCACTCAACAGCGGCGAGTGCTAACAACAGCTTCGCCGCTTCCTGTTTTATCGGCAGCCCGGCTGCCGGCCATCAACCTTGAATCGAACCGCAATGGAGACCTTGCAATGAAAATCCGTCCTCTGCACGACCGCGTGATTGTCAAGCGCCTGGAAGAAGAGCGCAAGACCGCTTCCGGCATCGTTATTCCCGACACCGCCGCCGAGAAGCCCGACCAGGGCGAGATCATCGCCGTCGGCGCCGGCAAGAAAGACGACCAGGGCAAACTCATCCCAATGGACGTGAAAGTCGGCGACCGCGTGCTGTTTGGCAAGTATGCCGGCCAGACCGTCAAGGTCGAGGGCGAAGAGCTCCTGGTGATGCGCGAAGAAGACATCATGGGCGTGATCGAAAAGTAAGCCCGCGCGCACACTACCCTACCGAATCCAAATATCTAGGAGTTAAACAATGGCTGCAAAAGACGTACGTTTTGGCGATTCCGCGCGTCACCGCATGGTGGCGGGCGTCAACATCCTGGCTGACGCCGTCAAGGTGACCCTGGGCCCGAAGGGCCGCAATGTGGTGCTCGACCGTTCCTTCGGCGCCCCCACCGTGACCAAGGACGGCGTGTCGGTCGCCAAGGAGATCGAGCTCAAGGACAAGCTCGAGAACATGGGCGCGCAGATGGTGAAGGAAGTCGCCTCGAAGACCTCCGACGTCGCCGGTGACGGCACCACCACCGCGACCGTGCTGGCCCAGGCCATCGTCAACGAGGGCATGAAGTTCGTCGCCGCCGGCATGAACCCGATGGATCTCAAGCGCGGCATCGACAAGGCCGTGTCCGCCATCACCGAAGAGCTGAAGAAGATTTCCAAGCCCTGCACCACCAGCAAGGAAATCGCCCAGGTCGGCTCGATCTCGGCCAACTCCGACGCCCCCATCGGCCAGATCATCGCCGACGCGATGGACAAGGTCGGCAAGGAAGGCGTCATCACCGTCGAAGACGGTTCGGGCCTGGAGAACGAGCTCGACGTCGTCGAGGGCATGCAGTTCGACCGCGGCTACCTGTCGCCCTACTTCATCAACAACCCCGACAAGCAGATGGCGGTGCTGGAAGACCCCTTCATCCTGCTGTTCGACAAGAAGATCTCCAACATCCGTGACCTCTTGCCCGTGCTGGAGCAGGTCGCCAAGGCCGGCAAGCCGCTGATGATCGTCGCCGAGGACGTCGACGGTGAAGCGCTCGCCACCCTGGTCGTCAACAACATCCGCGGCATCCTCAAGACCTGCGCCGTCAAGGCCCCGGGCTTCGGCGACCGCCGCAAGGCGATGCTGGAGGACATGGCCATCCTCACCGGCGGCACGGTGATCGCCGAGGAAGTCGGCCTCACCCTCGAGAAGGCGACGCTGCAGGACCTCGGCCGCGCCAAGCGCGTCGAAGTCGGCAAGGAAAACTCGACCATCATCGACGGCGCCGGCAACGCCGACGCGATCAAGGGCCGCATCGCCCAGATCAACAAGCAGATCGAGGAAGCGACCAGCGACTACGACAAGGAGAAGCTGCAGGAGCGCAAGGCCAAGCTGGCCGGCGGCGTGGCGGTGATCAAGGTCGGCGCCGCGACCGAAGTCGAAATGAAGGAGAAAAAGGCCCGCGTCGAGGACGCCCTGCACGCCACCCGCGCCGCGGTGGAAGAAGGCATCGTCCCCGGCGGCGGCATCGCGCTCTTGCGCGCCAAGGCCGTGGCCGCCGCGATCAAGGGCGACAACCACGACCAGGACGCCGGTGTGAAAATCGTGCTGCGCGCCATCGAGGAGCCGCTGCGCCAGATCGTCAAAAACAGCGGCGACGAGCCCTCGGTCGTCGTCAACAAGGTGCTCGAAGGCAAGGGCAACTACGGCTACAACGCGCAGACCGGCGAATACGGCGACATGGTCGCGATGGGCGTGCTCGACCCCACCAAGGTCACCCGCACCGCGCTGCAGAACGCCGCGTCGATCGCCGGCCTGATGCTGACCACCGACTGCATGGTCGCCGACCTGCCGGAAGACAAGCCGGCCGCGCCGATGGGCGGCGGCATGGGCGACATGGGCGGCATGGGCATGATGTAAACCCGGCCCCCTGTCCGGCCACCCGGAAGGCCCCGCTTCGGCGGGGCTTTTTTATTGCGCGGCAATCGGCTATTTGAGCGTCGCCGCGAGGAAATCGGCCACCGCGCCGACCATCTCGCCCTCGCGGCCACTGAAGAAATGGTCGGCACGCTCGATCTTCACCTGCCTCGACCCCGCTGCCGTGAGGCTCTGCCTGCGCGCCGCGGCGTGCTTCAGCACCGGCGGCAGGTCGTTGTCGCCGTAGAGATCGAGCACCGGCAGCCCGGCGCCCCGATAGTCGCCCGCCGGAATGCCCAGGCTCGCCCACGCCTTCACCGCCGCGTCGGGGGTGCCGGTGACGTAGGCCCGGCTCATGCGCGCGCCCATGCTGTGCGAGACGATGGCGATCTTCGCGTAGCCCCTGGCCTTGAGAAAGGCGACCGCCTCGCCGATGCGCTCGGCGGCCTCGGGAAAGGTCGGCGGATACTGGTCGGCCGTGGCGTCGGCGGCGAGAATGGGCATCTGGATCGACAGCGTGGCAAAGCCGCGGTCGGCCAGTTCGGTGCGCAGCGTGCCGATCATGCCCCAGTCGGGATGGATGCCGAGGCCGTGCACGACGACGGCGGCCCGGTCGGTGCCCGCCACCGCGGTGAACAGGGCGAGGAATTTGTGGTGGCCGCGCGGGGTTTCGAGATACACCGGATCGCCCACCACCAGGCCGGGCAGCACTTCGTCCGCCCATTTCCTTTCGCGCGCGTAGTCGGCGACGTCCGCCGCCACGGCCTGCGCGACCATTCCCGCTGCTACGCCCAGCGCAAGAACTGCTACCCTGAAACTAAGCATGGCCCACCCCCATGAGAAAATTAAAGACTCCTGATATTTCGCCGATACGACAGATGCAGTGTAGTCTCGCCCGACAAACCAACCAAGGCAGCCCCGCGTGATCGCCAAGTCGCTCCGTGCCGTGTCTCAGACGCTGCTGTTGCCCACGCGGGAGCCACGTCTGCGCGGCGGCGCCCGCGTCGTCATCGTCGACGACCGCAGCACCGCGCGGCGCCTGCTCGAAGGGCTGGCGCAGGCGCTGGAACCGGGGGTGATCGTCGACAGCTTCGACGACCCGCAGCAGGCGCTTCTCTACATGCAGGAGGTCACGCCCGACCTCGTCATCAGCGACTATCGCATGCCGGGCATGGACGGCATCGAGTTCACCCGCCGCATCCGCGCCGAGCGCCGGCTGGCCGACGTGCCGGTGGTGATCGTCACCGTCGTCGAAGACCGGCAGATCCGCTACCGCGCGCTGGAAAACGGCGCCACCGACTTCCTCACCCGGCCGATCGACCCGCAGGAGTGCCGCGCGCGCTGCCTCAATCTGCTGGCGCTCCGCCGCAGCCAGAAAGTCATCGCCGACCGCGCCCAATGGCTGGAGGAACAGGTCGCGCAGGCCACCCGCGAAGTGCGCATGCGCGAGCGCGAAACCCTGATGAAACTGGCGAAGGCCGGCGAATACCGCGACGAGGAAACCGGCAACCACATCCTGCGCATGGCGAAGTACGCCCGCCTGATCGCCGAGGAACTCGGCCTCAGCGCGATGGACTGCGACGAGATCGAGACCGCCGCGCCGATGCACGACATCGGCAAGATCGGCATTCCCGACCACATCCTGATGAAGCCCGGCCGCCACACGCCGGAGGAGCAGGCGATCATGCGCCGCCACCCGCTGATCGGCCATGGCATCCTGGAAAACAGCCCCTCGCGCTACCTGCAGATGGGCGCGGTGATCGCGCTCGGCCATCACGAACGTTTCGACGGCAGCGGCTACCCCTATGGACTGGCCGGCGAGGCCATTCCCCTGCCCGCCCGCATCGTGGCGGTCGCCGACGTGTTCGACGCGCTGACCTCGGTGCGCCCCTACAAGCCGGCCTGGTCGTTCCAGGATGCCCTGCACTACATCCGGGCCGAAAGCGGCCGCCATTTCGATCCCGCCTGCGTGCGCGCCTTCGAGTCCCGCATCGACAGGGTCGCGGCGATCATGCACGAACTCGGCGACACCCCCGGCTGACCACGTCCGCATGCTGAACCGGCTGCCGCTTC
This sequence comes from Thiobacillus sp., assembly GCA_046292745.1. Taxonomy (GTDB): domain Bacteria; phylum Pseudomonadota; class Gammaproteobacteria; order Burkholderiales; family Thiobacillaceae; genus Thiobacillus. The sequence continues at coordinate 66,536 of JBKBQH010000008.1, forward strand.
CCGACTTCGCCGAACGCCTGCGGCAGCGCATCCGCGCCCGGCCGGACACGGAATTCCAGCAGGCGCTGATCCGCTTTGCCTTCGGCGTCATTGCTTATTTGTATTTCAGCTCGAGCTGGATCGATCACCCAGAGTACATCTACTCCAGCATCCATTTCGTCGCGGTGTTCTTCCTCACGACCGCCACCCTGATTCTGGCGGGCAGCGTGCTTGATCCCAAGGCTTCGCCAAGGCGAAGAGTCTTCGGTGCCATTGTGGATTTTTCGACTGCGTCCTTCCTGCTACTGATCGGCGGGGAAACCTCGGCGCCACTGGTTGGGATCTATTTGTGGGTGACCCTAGGCAACGGCTTTCGCTACGGGGTTTCCTATCTGTATTTTTCCACCGTGATCGCCTCGCTCGGCTTCGGTGCCGTGCTGGCTTTCAATCCCTTCTGGAACGCCAATATGGCGCTGGGATTCGGCATCCTGTTCACGATGATCGTAGTGCCACTCTATGCGGCTTCCCTCACCCGCCAATTGCATGCCGCAGTTGATCGCGCCAACGAAGCCAATCTCGCCAAATCCAGCTTCCTCGCCAACATGAGCCACGAGCTGCGCACGCCGCTCAATGGCGTGATCGGCGTCGCCGACCTGCTGACGGAAACCCCGCTCAACAAGGAGCAAAAGGAACTCACCCAGATCATCCGCGCCTCGGCCAACACGCTGCTGGAACTGATCGACAAGGTGCTCGACATCTCGCGCATCGAATCGGGCCGCCTGGTCACGACCGAAGAGGACTTCGACCTGCATCGCCTTATCAACGGCACCGTCGCCATGCTGACGCCGCTGGCACAGGGCAAGGGGCTGGGCCTGACCGCGCACATCGCGCCGCAGACGCCTTTCCGCCTGCATGGCGACGCGCGCCATCTGCGGCAGATCCTCGTCAACCTGATCGGCAACGCGATCAAGTTCACCGAGCACGGGCGCGTCGACATCACCCTCCGTCCCGTCGGACCGGGCGATACGCAACGGGTGCGCTTCGAGGTCGTCGATACCGGCATCGGCATCCCGGAGGCGATGCAGGCCCGCATTTTCGACAGCTTCACCCAGGCCGACGCCTCGATCACCCGCCGCTACGGCGGCAGCGGGCTGGGCACCGCGATTGCCAAACACCTGGTCGAGACGCTCGGCGGCCAGATCGGCCTGCACAGCCGTGAAGGCGAAGGCACCACGGTCTGGTTCGAGCTTCCCTTCAGCCGGGCCGCAGCCGTCGACGCCGCAGCCGAAGCCGGCTTCGATGCGCCGATGCGGGTAGCCATTCTGGCCGACCCCGAACTCGCCGTCCGCCTCCAGGCGGTGATCGGCGGCTGGGGCGTCGAGGCCCGGCGCGTAGACAACACCACCCGTCTCGCCGCCGAGCTCGCCGCCTGCCTTGCCGACGGCACGCCGCTCGGCGCGGTGGTCGTCGCGCGCAGCATGCTTCCGGGCGACCCGGTCGCCTTCCTGCACCTGCTGCGCGACGACCCCGGCCTGGCGGCGCTGCCCGTCATCCTGATCGAACCCGACGACGGCGCGGCACCGGTGCGCGACGCCCAGCTGGTGCAGGCCGGCTTCGCCTCGGTGCTGCGCACGCCGGTCAACAGCACGCTGCTGTACAACGCCATCCACGCGGCGGTCAGCCAGGACATGCCGCCGAACGTGGTGTCGCTCGCCAGCCATTTCGAATCGATGGCCGGCCACGCGTCGGGCCTGCGCATCCTGGTGGCCGAGGACAACCCGGTCAATCAGCGGGTGATCCGCGGCCTGCTCGAGCACGCAGGACACCACAGCTTTCTGGCGCACGACGGCGAGGAAGCCCTCGCCATGCTCGAATCGGCCGATCCGTCCTACGACCTCGCCATCGTCGACATGCACATGCCCGGCCTGTCCGGCACCGAGGTGGTGCAGCGCTGGCGCTTCATGGAAGCCGGCCACCTGCCGGTCATCATGCTGACCGCCGACGCCCGCGAGGAAGCCCAGGCCCAGTGCACCGAAGCCGGCGCGGACGCCTTTCTGACCAAGCCGGTCAACAGCCGCGAACTGGTGGGGACGATCGCCCGGCTGGCCCACCCGCCGTCTCATTCCATCGCGCCGCCGCAGGCCGGCGCGCAGGACAGCGCCGACAGGGCACTGGATGAATCAGTACTCGACGACCTGGCCCGGCTGGGCGGGCCAAGCTTCATCGATGACCTGCTCACCAGCTTTACCGAGGACAGCACTCGCGCGCTTCAGGAAGTCGAGTTCGCAATGCAGGCGGAAAACTACGGCCTGTGGCACGACCAGTTGCACAAGCTCAAGGGCGGGGCGCGGGACGTAGGCGCACACTTGTTGGCGGAAGCGTGCGCCGAGGCCGAACGGGTCAAGCCCTATGAACTGTCAGGCAGCTTGGCGCAGGCCCGGTTCAGGGCCGTTGAGCGCGCCCTGCTCGAAACGCGCGAAGCCGTGCGGGCCTATCAGGCCGGCAAACTACGCGCTGAGAGCCTGTGAGACCACAGTGCTCTTGCTTTCCACTTGCGTGTCCGATTTGCCGGTCTGCCGGCTGACCAGTCGTTCCATCATCCGAAGATCCTTCGGCTCCAGGCGCAACGCCGCGTCTACCCAGATTTCCGTCACACGCATCAACTCCGAATAGACAATCGGCTGGATTTCATTCCGTGCATTGCGCAGAGCCAGCGCACCATTGCGTGAACGGGCTTCTCGACGAATGAATTCGTACACTGCCGCCTCGCCCTTACCCGGCTCCGCCAGAATGTCGACCACACCCATGCCATGCAGCTCTTCTGCCAGGAACAACCGGCCGCTGAGGATCATCTGCTCGGCCTTCTGATAACCAACACGCCGCCCAAGCAGACTCAGTGCGCCCATGCCAGGGAACAGATTGAACAGGACTTCCGGGAAACCGAGCTTGGTGCCGCGTTCGGCAATGAGCACGTTGCCTGAGAGCGCACATTCGAAGCCGCCGCCCAGCGCATCGCCCTGCACGAGCGCAATCGACTTCAAGCCCGGCCGGTTGAGATTCACCGCATTGAGATAGAGGGGCTCGATACAGGCCTTGGCGTACTGTGTAAGCCGGTCGCGATCGCCCGCCGCGATCATTTCTGCGAAACGGTTCAGATCGCCCCCATAATTGAATACCCCTTCATGCGATGACGCAGTCACCATGTAATTCACATCCGGCTGTGTCGGATCGTCGATCTGGCTCGCGACAGCATGACACCAGTGCAGCAGTTCATGAAGCAATGTCGGCGTGAAGCAGGGGCGCGGCTCGGCATGCATGTAACCCCAGGCCACTTTGGCGTGCGTATCGAAATACGTGGTGAGCTGGGTGTAGCCATTGCCCTCGGGTTGAAGCGTGGACCGGACAGCTTGCAGTTGCGCCATGGTGTTCTCCGCGAGTGAGGTTGATCGACACATCCGACGAATGTTCGGCATGTGTATCAAAGCCTAGCCCGTGTGAGCAAGCGACTCAAGCAAGAATAAATGACAAATAGCGGCCCTTTTCCCCACGGCAGGGCGGCGGCAGGCGGGCGACAAGGGGGGCTTCAGCCAGCCGACCGGAGCGTCCACAGCATGCGCAGCGCGAGCACGACGAGCAGCAGCGCGAAAATCCGCTTGAGCCGGCGCACCGGCAGCCGGTGCGTGGTGCGTGCGCCGAGCGGCGCGGTGAGCACGCTGCCCAGCGCGATGCCGGCGAGCGCCGGCAGGTAGACGAAGCCCCAGCTTCCCGGCGGCAGGCCCGCCACCTGCCGGCCGCCCCAGACGTAGCCGATCAAACCGGCGGCAGCGATGGGAAAACCGATCGCCGACGCGGTGCCGATGGCGCGGTGCAGCGGCACGTTGTGCCACAACATGAAAGGCACCGAGAGCGTCGCCCCGCCGATGCCGACCCAGCTCGACACCGCGCCGATCACGCCGCCGGCGACCGTGGTGCCGGCTGGCCCCGGCAGGCCGCGGTGCGGCGCCGGCTTGAAGTCGAGCCACATCTGGAAAGCGGCGTAGAAGAGGAAGCTGACGAAGAATATTTTCAGCGCCATGCCCGGCACGCGCGCCGCCAGCAGCGCGCCGACGAGCGTGCCCGCCACGGCGCCGCCGGCGATACGCCGCACCAGCGCCCAGTCGACGACGCCGTGGCGATGATGCGCGCGCACGCTCGACAGCGAAGTGAAGAGAATGGTGGCGAGCGAGGTGCCGAGCGCGAGCTGCGGCTCGAAGCCGGGCGCGAGGCCGCTGGCGTGGAAATGCACGATCAGCACCGGCACGATGATGAGGCCGCCGCCGACGCCGAGCAGGCCGGCGAGAAAACCGGTCGCCAGGCCGAGCGCGAAATAGCCCGCCAGCAGCGCCGGCGCGAGTTCGGGCATTTACAGCTTCTTGACGATGAAGGCGTACTCGGCGGGGTCGACCGGCGTGATCGACAGCCGGTTGCCACGCTGCAGGATGCGCATGTTCGCGAGTTCCGGATAGCTGCGGATCTCGGCCAGCGGCATCAGCCGTGTTTTTTTCACCAGCTTCACGTCGACGTTGAACCAGCGCGGCGTCTCCGGCGTCGCCTTGGGGTCGAAGTACTTGTTCTTGGGGTCGAACTGGGTCGCGTCGGGATACGCCGGCGCGCTCACCTCGGCCAGGCCGGCGATGCCCGGCTCGGCGCACGAGGAATGGTAGAACAGCACCTTGTCGCCGACCTGCATCTGGTCGCGCATGAAGTTGCGCGCCTGGTAGTTGCGCACGCCGTACCAGGCGACGGTCTGCCCGGGCATCGCGGCGAGGTCGTCGATCGATACGTCCGAGGGTTCGGATTTCATCAGCCAGTAGCGCATGGCAGGCTCGGGGGTCAGGCCCGCTTGATGAGGGTGCCGACGCCTTCGGGCGTGAGCACCTCGAGCAGGAGCGCGTGCTCGACGCGGCCATCGATGATGTGCGCGGTCTTGACGCCGCTGTTGACGGCGTCGACCGCATAGCCGACCTTGGGAATCATGCCGCCGGAAATGGTGCCGTCGGCGATCAGTTCGTCGACCTGGCGCGGGGTGAGGCCGGTGAGCAGTTCGCCGGCCTTGTCGAGCACGCCCGGCGTATTGGTCATGAAAATGACCTTCTCGGCCTGCAGCACGCCGGCGATCTTGCCGGCGGCGACGTCGGCGTTGATGTTGTAGGCGTTGCCTTCCTTGTCGGTGCCCAGCGGCGCGATCACCGGAATGAAGTCGCGCGCGTCGAGCACCTGGATGATCTCGGGATCGATGCTCGTGATCTCGCCGACCTGGCCGATGTCGAGCAGCTCCTCGGCTTTTTCCTTGGACGGCACCAGCATTTTCTTGGCATGGATGAAGTTGCCGTCCTTGCCGGTGAGACCGACCGCCTTGCCGCCGTGCTTGTTGATGAGCGTGACGATGTCCTGGTTCACGAGGCCGCCCAGCACCATCTCGACGACATCGAGCGTTTCCTCGTCGGTCACCCGCATGCCCTGGATGAACTCGCTCTGCTTGCCGATGCGCTGCAGCAGCCCGGCGATCTGCGGGCCGCCGCCGTGCACCACCACCGGGTTCATGCCGACCAGCTTCAGCAGCACCACGTCCTTGGCGAAGGCCTCCATCAGGTGGCGTTCGGTCATGGCGTTGCCACCGTACTTGATGACGATGGTCTTGTCGTAGAAGCGCTGGATGTAGGGCAGCGCCTCGGACAGGATGTGGGCCTTGTCGGCGGCGGTGTGGATCGTGGTCATGGCGGCTCCGGTGCGGACTGCGCGAATTTTACGTCAAGAAAAAGGCGGCGCGGCGGTCCGCCTGCCCGGCACGGCGCCCGCGGCACAAGCGCACTGCCGTCTTGCGGCGGGTCACGGCCCGCGTCACGAAGCCGATTGCCGTCCGGATGGCATGCATCTAAAGTGCGCCTACCCGCGTATTGAAGGTACAAACAGATGGAGATGCGTGACGCACAAACCTGGCTGGCCGAACACGGCGACTACCTGTTCCGGGTGGCGCGCCGGCAATTGCATTCCGACGAACAGGCGGAGGACGTAGTGCAGGAAACCCTGCTCGCCGCGCTGTCGGCGCAAGACCGCTACGCCGGGAACGCCAGTGTGCGCACCTGGCTCACCGGCATCCTCAAGCACAAGATCGTCGACCTCATCCGGCGCAACGTGCGCGAGGTCGGGCTTCCCCTCGACGAGGACGGCGAGGAGGCGGTCGATCTTCTCTTCAGGCAGGACGGCCACTGGGCCGAACCGCTGCGTCCGTGGGGCAACCCGCATGCCGAGCTGGAGCTCAGCCGGCTGCGGCGCGTGCTGGATGAATGCGCCGACCGTCTGAAGCCGGTGATGGCGCAAGTATTCAGCCTGCGCGAAACAGGCGGGATGGAAACGGAGGAAATTTGTAAGGAACTGGGCATCACGCCGACCAACTGCTGGGTACTGCTGCATCGCGCACGATTGTTCATGCGCCAGTGCCTGGAGCTGAATGGTTATTCGGGAGCGGGGGCATGAAATGGCTGACAACGTGCAAGGAAACGACCGTGCTCGCGTCACGTGCCATGGATACCCGGCTCTCGTTCGGCGAACGCATTGCGCTGCGGATGCACCTGGCAATCTGCGCCAATTGCGCACGTTTTGCCCAGCAGTTGAACGACATGCGCAATTTTTTGCGCATGGACGCAACAGACGATGCGGAGCCCGGCCTCACCGAGGCCGCCCGCCGACGCATCAAAACGGAATTGCAGAACAAGCTCGATCACTGAGCCTTTTGCAGGAAACCGGGTAACCGGCCAACGTAGTGTCAACCATCCACTTAGGAGAGAAAACCATGTCCAAGAAAACCCTGATCGCCACCGCCCTCGGCACCGCCTTCGCCGCCGGCATGGCCGCCGCCCCCGTCGCCTCGGCCGCGGAAAACCCCTTCGCCCTCACCGGCCTGTCGTCCGGCTACCAGGTCGCCGACAACCACGTCGCCAAGCCCGCGGCCAAGCCGGCCGAGGGCAAGTGCGGCGGCAAGAAGGAAGCCGACATGAAGGCCAAGGAAGGCAAGTGCGGCAGCACCGCCAAGATGAAGGACGGCAAATGCGGCGAAGGCAAGTGCGGCGGCGCCAAGGCCCAGGGCGACGCCAAGAAGGCCGAACCCGGCAAGACCAGCACTGAAAAGCAGTAAGCCGTCCGTGCCCTCCCTGCGCCTCGCCGGCGCGGGGCTCGGGTTCCGGCGCGAACTCATTCCCGCGCTGAAAACCCGGGTGCCCGACGCCATCGATTTCTTCGAGCTCGCCCCGGAAAACTGGATCGACATGGGCGGCGCGTTCGGCCGCGACCTCGCCGGCTTCACCGAGCGCTACCCCTTCGTCTGCCACGGCTTGTCGCTCTCGCTTGGCGGCCCGTCGCCGCTCGACGAGATCCTGCTCGCCAAGATCCGTCAGTTCATGGACGACCACGGCATGGCGCTCTATACGGAGCACCTGTCGTACTGCTCGGACGACGGGCATCTGTACGATCTGCTGCCGATTCCCTTCACGGACGAGGCGGTAAGCTACGTCGCCGCGCGCATCCGCCGCGCGCAGGACATTCTCGAGCGCCGCATCGCGATCGAGAATGCCTCCTACTACGTCGCCCCGCCAATCGCCGGGATGGACGAACTCGCGTTCATCCGCGCCGTGCTCGCCGAAGCCGACTGCGACCTCCATCTCGACGTCAACAACGTCTACGTCAACAGCGTGAACCACCGCTACGACCCGCTCGAATTCATCCGCGCGCTGCCGACCGAGCGCATCGTGTATATGCACGTCGCCGGGCACTACGTCGAGGCGCCCGACCTCATCGTCGACACCCACGGCGCCGACGTGATCGACCCGGTATGGTCGCTGCTTGATGAAACCTATCGCCTGCACGGTGTCGCGCCGACGCTGCTGGAGCGCGACTTCAACATGCCGCCGCTCGCCGAACTGGCCGGCGAGGTCGAGCACATCGCCCGCCTGCAGGCCGCGCACCGCCGCCATGAACAAGACCGCCGCGCGTCCTGAGTTCCAGCGCTGGCAGTTCGCCTTCACCGCGCACCTGCGCGACCCGCGGGCGCACCCGCGCCCCGCCGGCGTCCCAGCGCGGCGCATGAAGGTCTACGCCGAGCTGCTCTACAACAACGTCGAGGGCTTTCTGCTGAGCTGCTTTCCGGTGCTGCGGCAGGTGCTGGGCGCGCGCAGGTGGAAGAAACTGGTGCGCGCCTTCTTCGCCACGCACCGCAGCCGCACCCCCTACTTCCGCCAGATTCCGGACGAGTTCATCCAGTTCCTGCAAAGTGAATGGGAGGCGGACGACGCCTGTCCGCCCTACACGCTGGCGCTGGCGCACTACGAATGGATCGAACTCGTGCTGTCGGTGTCGACACGCAGCGCCGACCGCGCAGTCGATGCAGCCGGCGACCTGCTCGACGGCGTGCCGGTGGTCAATCCCGTGCTCGCCAACCTGCGCTACGACTGGCCGGTGCACCGCATCGCGCCCCGGCGCAAGGTGGCGCCGGCGGAAACCTTTCTCCTGGTCTATCGTGACGCCGGCGACGCCGTGCAGTTCGTCGAGATCAATGCCTTCACCGCGCGCCTGATCGCGCTATTGGAATCCGCCACGCTGAGCGGCCGCGCGGCGCTGGAAACGATCGCGGCGGAAAGCGCGCATCCGGCCCCTGCGCTCGTCCTCGCAGCCGGCGCCGCGCTGCTCGCCGACCTGCGCGCGCGCGGCGCGCTGCTCGGCACCGCCGTTTAGTGGTGGTGCGGCATGCCGCCCGGCATGCGCGCCTCGGCCTTCACCTCGATCACCTGCCGCTTGCCACCTGACTCGATCGTCAGCGTGAGCGGAATCACCTCGCCCGCCGCGATCGGCTTCGCCAGATTCATCAGCATGATGTGGTAGCCGCCCGGTTCGAGCGACACCGTCCTGCCGCGCGGCAGATCGATCGCCCGCACCTCGCGCATGCGCATCACCTCGCCGTCCATTTTCATTTCGTGCATTTCCACGCGCGGCACCGCCGGGCTGGAGGCGCCGACCAGTTTCGCATCGGCGTCAGCTGTCAGCTTCATGTAGGCGCCGCTCACTTTCTGCCCCGGCATGGTGGCGCGCGCCCAGGCGTCGGCGACGCTGACGTTGACGGCCCACGCCGACGGCGTGGCGAGGATGGCGATAAAGGGGAACATCCAGGCATTCAGTTTCATTTCTGCTCCATTGCGTTGAGAAAGCGTTCGCCGCAAGGCCGACGCTTCGTTCCGACCGCCTGCAACGATAGGCGATCGTGGCGGCGAGGGGGATGCGGCAAATCGTCGCAGCGCCCGTACGACAAGGCTTGCGGCAATTTGCCACATTCCCGGGCAGCGACAAGCTCCCTAGACTTGCGCGGGTTTGCGGATCCACGAGAACACCATGAACCAGTCTCTGCCTTGCACCTGCCGCCCGCTCGCCCTCGCCATTTTCCTCGCCCTGTCATCCGGCGCCATCGCACAAAACACCCTCCCGACCCCGCTCGAAACCGTCGTCGTCACCAGCACGCCGGAGCCGCCGGCGGCCGCTTTCCCCGGCACCGTCCTCGATGCGACGAGCCTGGCCCACCTGCGCGCCGCCACCTCCGACACCGCGAGCCTGCTGCGGGACCTGCCCGGCGTCAGCCTATACAGTGCCGGCGGCGTATCCAGCCTGCCGTCGATCCGCGGACTCGCCGACGACCGCCTGCGCATCAAGGTCGACGGCATGGACCTCATCGCGGCCTGCCCCAACCACATGAATTCGCCGCTCTCCAGCATCGACCCGACCGCGGTCGCGACGGCGACGGTCCATGCCGGCATCAGCCCGGTCAGCGTCGGTGGCGACAGCATCGGCGGCAGCATCCTCGTGGAATCGGTCGCGCCGGTCTTCGCCCAGCCCGGCCAGGGCATCCTCAAGCAGGGTGAAGTCGGCGCCTTCACCCGCAGCAACGGCAACGCCTATGGCGCCAGCCTCGCCGCGACGGCCGCCAGCGACACGGTTCATTTCAGCTACACCGGCTCGTACGCGCAGGCCGACAATTACCAGGCCGGCGACAGCTTCAAGGATTACACGTTTACCGGCCGCGCCGGGCACACGCTGGCGCCCGACGAGGTGGGCTCGACCGCCTACGAAGCCCTCAACCAGGCGCTGAAATTTGCCTGGAAGCACGGCGACGACCTGTTCGAATTCAAGTACGGCCACCAGCACATTCCCTACGAGGCCTACCCCAACCAGCGCATGGACATGACGGACAACGTCAGCGACCAGTTCAACCTGGCGTATACCGGCAAGCGCGACTGGGGAACGCTGAAGGCGCGCGCCTGGTACGAGCACACGCAACACGAAATGGATTTCGGCGATGACAAGCGCTACTGGTACGGCAGCGCCTCGGGCGGGTCCACGGCCCTCAACGGCACACCCTGCTCGGCGCCGAGCACCACCTGCGCCGTCGGCATGCCCATGTATACCGATGGCAAGAATACAGGTTTCAACGTGCACGCCGAGATCCCGCTGGCCAACCAGGACACGGTGCGCTTGGGCAGCGAGATTCAGACCTACCGCCTCGACGACTGGTGGCCCCCATCCGGGGCTGGCATGTGGCCCTACACCTTCCTCAACATCAACGACGGCCAGCGCGACCGCTACGCCGTGTTCGGCGAATGGGAAGGTCGTCTCAACCCACAATGGACGGGCTTGGTCGGCGTGCGCCACGAAACCGTCAAGAGCGATGCGGGGCCGGTGCACGGCTACAATCTGAATACCTTCCCCACCACGGGCGCAGGCGGCGCCGGCAACCAGACCACCGACGCCGTCGCCTTCAACACCGCCGACCGCAGCAGGACCGACCGCAACTGGGATCTCACCGCGCTCGCCCGCTACACACCGACCGCGATGCAAAGCTACGAATTCGGCGCCGCGCAGAAAACCCGTTCGCCCAACCTGTACGAGCGCTACACCTGGTCGACCTGGCAGATGGCGGCGCTGATGAACAACTTCGTCGGCGACGGCAACGGCTACGTCGGCAACCTCGACCTCAAGCCCGAAGTCGCGCGCACCGTGAGCCTGACCGCCGACTGGCACGCCGCCGACCCGGCGCGCTGGGGGGTGAAGCTCACGCCCTACTACACCCACGTGAAGGACTACATCGACGCGGTACGGCTGCCGGGCCAGACCGGCACCACCAACTTCGTGCTGCTGCGCTACGCCAACCAGTCCGCCCGCCTCTATGGCGCCGACCTCTCCGGCCATGCGCTCGTCGCGCGCGGCACGGCCTGGGGCGACTTCAGCGCGCGCGGCACGCTCAACTACGTGCGCGGCGAGAACCGCGACACCGGTGACAACCTCTACAACATCATGCCGATCAACGCGAAGCTCGCTCTCGTGCAGGCGCATGGACGCTGGCGCAATACCGTCGAGGGCGAACTCGTCGCGCGCAAGGACGACGTCTCCGCGGTGCGCAACGAAATGCAGACGCCGGGCTACGGCCTCGTCCACCTGCGCGCGCGCTACGCGGACAAACGCTACAGCGTCGACTTCGGCGTCGAGAACCTGTTCGACCGCTTCTATTCGCTGCCGCTGGGCGGCGCCTACGTCGGCCAGGGCACGACCATGAGCAACCCGCCGCTGCCGAATTACCCGCAGTGGGGAACGCCCGTGCCGGGCCCAGGCCGCTCGTTCTACGCAGGCGTCAACGTCAAGCTCTAGGCAAAAAAATCCCGCCAGGCGGCGGGAGAGGAGAGGGTCACGCGAAGACGCGTGTTCCCACTTTAGGCAAGCCGGACGCCGCGCACAATTGGACAAATTGTCGCAGGCCGCGGCGCCCGCTGGCTCCGGCATTACAATGCCGCCATGCCGCCGGCCCCCGATTCCACGCTGCTCGCCACCCTGCCCGCGCGCGCCCTGCTGGGCCGGCTGCTGGCCGTCCGGGTGTCGCTGATCGCCGGCTGGACGGCCGGCATCGCCTGGCTGCATTGGGGGCTCGGCATACGCATGCCGCTGTTCGAAATGACCGCAGTGCTGGTGCTGATGGCGCTGTTTGCGCTGTCGACCGCATGGCGGCTGCGGCTCGACGTGCCGGCGACGCAGATCGAATTTCTCGCCCACCTGCTCGCGGACCTCACTGCGTTCGCGGTGCTGGTGTTCTTTTCCGGCGGCGCGACCAATCCCTTCGTCTCGCTGATGCTGGTGCCGGTCATCATCGCCGCGATCAGCCTGCGCCCGCGCTGGGTGTGGCTGCTCGCCGCCGTGGCGGGCGGCTACTACGCACTGCTGCTGTTCGTCTATCAGCCGCTGGCGGTGGTCGATCCGGTCGCCGCCTACGGCCTGCACCTGGGTGGCATGTGGTTCAACTTCCTCATCAGCGCTGGCCTGATCGCGTTTTTCGTCACCCGCATGCACGCCGCGCTGCGCGCGCGCGACCGCGAACTCGCCGACCTGCGCGAAAGGCAGCTGCGCGACGAGCGCATCGTCGCGCTCGGCACCCAGGCGGCGCTGGCCGCGCACGAGCTCGCCACCCCGCTCGCCACCCTCCAGACCACGGCGCACGAGCTTGCGCGCGAATTCGCCAATGACCCCGACATCGGCGAAGACTGCCGCCTGCTCGAAAAACAGGCGCAGGCGTGCAAGGCCATTCTCACCCGGCTCGCCGCGCGCGCGCAGGAGGCTGCGCTGCCGGCGGCGCAGCCGTTGTCTGCCTGGCTCGCCGCGGTGATCGAACGCTGGCAGGTGCTGCGCCCCGATGCGCGCGCCACGGCCCGCCTACCCGCGGACCACCGTGACTTCCTCCCGCCCGACGGGCTCGAGCAGGCAATCCACAATCTTCTGAACAATGCCGCCGACGCCTCGCCCGACGCCGTCGAATTCGAGGCGGACGCGCAGGCTGCGGGACTCGTCGTCGACATCGCCGACCGCGGGCCGGGCTTCACCGCCGCGCAGAAGGCGCAGGCCGGGCGCGTCCAGTTCAGCGGCAAACCGGGTTACGGCTGGGGCATGGGCCTGGCGCTCACCCACGCGACGCTCGAGCGCGCCGGCGGCCGCCTGACCCTCACCGAACGCGCGCGCGGCGGCACCCGCGCGCGCATCACCCTGCCCTGGAATACGTCTCGATGAACGCCATCGCAATGAAGCTCCTGATCGTCGAGGACGACGCCGATTTCGCCGCGGCGCTGGCGCGCGCGATGGGCAAGCGCGGCTGCGCGGTCGCGCTGGCGCACGACGCCGCCGCGGCGCAGGCAGTGGCACAGACCTTCTGCCCCAGCCACGCCGTCGTCGACCTGAAGCTGCCCGGCGAATCGGGGCTCAGGGTCGTCGCGCAGCTCGCCGCGCGCGATCCGGCGCCGGCCATCGTGGTGCTCACCGGCTACGCCAGCATCGCCACCGCGGTCGAGGCGGTGCGGCTGGGCGCGCGTCATTACCTCGCCAAGCCGGCCGACGCCGACGAAATCCTCGCCGCGCTGCTGCGCGACCAGCCCGACGCGGCACTCGACGTGAATCCCGAACCGCTGTCGGTCGCGCGGCTGGAATGGGAACACATCCAGAAGGTGCTTGCCGAGCACGACGGCAACATCTCGGCCACCGCGCGCGCGCTGAAAATGCACCGCCGCACGCTGCAACGAAAGCTCGACAAGCGCCCGCCCAGGGCGCAATAGCTCAGTGAGGCGTCGTCCAGTCCACCAGCCCGAAATAGGCGGTGGCCAGCACAATTCCGCCGAATACGATGCGATACCAGGCAAACAGCGTGTAGTCGTGGCGGCTGACGAACTTGATCAGCGTGCGCACCGCGATCAGCGCGCTGACGAAGGAGGCGACGCCGCCGATGGCGAACAACGGAATGTCGCCGGCGTCGAACAGGTGCCAGTTCTTGTAGAGGTCGTAGGCGGTGGCGGCGAACATCGTCGGGATGGCGAGGAAGAACGAGAACTCCGCCGCGGCTTTTCTCGATAACCCGAGAAACAGGCCGCCGATGATGGTCGCGCCCGAGCGCGAGGTGCCGGGGATCATCGCCAGCGCCTGCGCGAAACCCACCGCCAGCGCGCGCCGCCAGCCGATATCGTCGATCGTCTCGGCGCTGACCGTGTGGCGGCGACGCTCCGCCCACAGGATCAAAAGGCCGCCGATCACCAGCGCGGCGGCCACCACCAGCGGGTTGAAGAGATAACCCTTGATCTCCTTGTAGAACAGGAAACCCAGCACCGCCGCCGGCAGGAAACCCGCCATCAGGTTGGCCGCCAGCCGCTGCGAGGCCGGGTCGCGGTGCAGCGTGGTCGCCACGTGGGCGAGCCGCACGCGGTATTCCCACACCACCGCGAGAATCGCCGCGAGCTGGATGGCGATCATGAACACCTTGGCCTTTTCGCCGTTGAAGCCGAGCAGCTGCCCGGCGAGGATCAGGTGCCCGGTGCTGGAAACCGGCAGGAACTCGGTGACCCCCTCGACGATGCCGAGGATGAGGGCGATGAGGATCAGGGTCGGGTCGGCCATGGCGTCGGGCAGGCGTTTGCAAGAAAGCGCGCCGGGGCGGCGCGTCCCCCGATTATACGCACGCGCCCGTCCCGGCCGGCCCGCTACAGCAGCCGGGCCTGCCCGCGCTGGCACGCCACCACGCGGTTGCGGCCCTGCGCCTTGGCCTGGTAGAGGCATTCGTCGGCAACGGCAATCAGGGCGTCGAGCGTGGGATGCACGCTTTCCTTCTGCGCCACGCCGACGCTGGCCGTGACCGTCGCCGCCCCGCCCGTCACGCGCCGCAACGCGACCGCCTCGCGCAGGCGCTCCGCCAGCACCAGCGCCTCGCGCAGCGAGGTGTCCGGCATGAACACGACAAACTCCTCGCCGCCCCAGCGCGCGACCACATCGCCCTCGCGCACCGATTGCCGCAGCGCCTCGGCGATGCCGCGCAGGACGGCGTCGCCGTGCGCATGGCCATGCGCGTCGTTGATGTGCTTGAAGTGGTCGATGTCGAGCAGCAGCACGGCGGCATCATGGCCGTGGCGCTGCGCGTTGCTCCACAGGGCCCGGGTCTTGTCGTAGAAGGCGCGCCGGTTGTTGGCGCCCGTCAAGGGGTCCAGGTGCGCCAGTTGTTCGGCGCGCACGCGCGCATCCTGCCCGACGCGGAACTGATAACCCAGCGCGAGTGCCAGCAGCGTCGCGTCGACCAGCATGCCCAGCTCGACGGCGCGGAAGGTCCAGCTGTTGTACGGGATGAAACCCCAGGTCGACAGCGTCGTCAGCACCGCGCCGATCATGGCGGCCACCGCCGCCAGGAGAAAATATCGCGCCGGTTTCTGGCCGGCCCGCATCGCCATGACGCCGAGCGCCAGCATGATGAACGCGAACAGGAAGGCAAACGTGAACGCCACCAGCAGCGCGGCCACCTGGCTGCCGATCGCCACCGCACCGCCGAGCAGGAGAAGCACGGCGGCGTTGAAGGCGATCACCAGCCGGCGCAGCCGCGGGTAATACACCTGCAGATCGAGAAAACGGATGGCGAACGCGAGCCCGGCCACGCCGTAGAGCACGATCAGGATGGGATTCGACCACTGCTGCCAGCCTGGCGATTCCGGCCACAGCAGGGCGTAACCGTGGCCGGTGTAGGCGACGTTCATCGCGACGAAGGCCGCCAGGTAGACAGCATAGAGCAGATAGCGCCGGCTGCGCAGGCTGACGTAAAGAATCGCGTTGTAGGCCAACAGTGCGAACAGGAAGCCGTAGACGACGCCGTAGCTGAGTTCCTGACGGGTCTGCCGCACGACCGCGGCCTCATGGCCCAGCAGGGTGATCGGCACGACCATCGGGTCGGGCGTCTCGACCCGGATCAGCACGTCGCTCACGCCGGGCGCGAAGACGGGGTCGAACGCGAAATAACGGCTGGCGCCTTCGCGCCGCGCGTACGGCTGCCGGTCGCCGGCGAGGTGGCGCGAGACCAGCCGGTCCTGCTGCACGAGATAGACCTCGACGCGGTCGAGCCAGGCGGTCTCGACCGACAGCCGCCGCCGGACCGCCGACGCCGTCGGATTGTCGACCGCAAGATGGATCCACGTCGGCGGCGCGCCGATGCCGAAATTCAGCACCGGGCGGGCCCCCGGCGTGAAGCGTCCGGCGCGCGCGGCGGCGAGCGCCGCCGGCCAGTCGAGCCGCGCCTGCCGCTCCTGCAGGTAGGTGGCGGCGCGACCGAGCGCGGCGGGATACTCGACCGCCGTCGACAGCGGCGCCGCGGACGCCAGCGAGATGCCCAGGCAGGCCAGCACGGCGGCGAGCCGGAAAATCCGGCGGTAGCGATCGCGATGCAATTCCGGCTGCCGTAGGGGCGCGGATCAGACCTTGCGGTAGACCTCGGCGCCCTGCTTCACGAATTCCACCGCCTTCACCTCCATGCCTTTTTCGAGGGCTTCGGCTTCGTCGAGGCCTTCCTTCGCCGCATACTCGCGCACGTCCTGGGTGATCTTCATCGAGCAGAAGTGCGGGCCGCACATCGAGCAGAAGTGCGCGACCTTGGCCGATTCCTTGGGCAGGGTCTCGTCGTGGAAGGACTTCGCCTTGTCGGGGTCGAGCCCGAGGTTGAACTGGTCGTCCCAGCGGAATTCGAAGCGCGCCTTGGAAAGCGCGTTGTCGCGGATCTGCGCGCCGGGGTGGCCCTTCGCCAGGTCCGCCGCGTGCGCGGCGAGCTTGTAGGTGATGATGCCTTCCTTCACATCATCTTTATCCGGCAGGCCGAGGTGCTCCTTCGGCGTCACGTAGCACAGCATCGCCGTGCCGTACCAGCCGATCATCGCCGCGCCGATGCCGGAGGTGATGTGGTCGTAGCCGGGCGCGATGTCGGTGGTGAGCGGCCCCAGCGTGTAGAACGGCGCTTCCTGGCACCAGTCGAGCTGCAGGTCCATGTTCTCCTTGATGAGCTGCATCGGCACGTGGCCGGGGCCTTCGATCATCACCTGCACGTCGTGCTTCCACGCCACCTGGGTCAGCTCGCCGAGCGTTTTCAGTTCGGCGAGTTGCGCCTCGTCGTTGGCATCATAAATAGACCCGGGACGCAGACCATCGCCCAGCGAGAAGGCGACGTCGTAGGCCTTCATGATCTCGCAGATGTCCTCGAAGTGCGTATAGAGGAATGATTCCTTGTGATGCGCGAGGCACCACTTCGCCATGATCGAGCCGCCGCGCGAGACGATGCCGGTCAGGCGGTTGGCGGTCATCGGCACGTAGCGCAGGAGCACGCCGGCGTGGATGGTGAAGTAATCGACGCCCTGCTCGGCCTGCTCGATCAGCGTGTCGCGGAACATTTCCCAGGTCAGTTCCTCGGCGCGGCCGTCGACCTTTTCCAGCGCCTGGTAGATCGGCACCGTGCCGATCGGCACGGGCGAATTGCGGATGATCCACTCGCGCGTCTCGTGGATGTGCTTGCCGGTGGACAGATCCATCACGGTGTCGCCGCCCCAGCGGATCGCCCAGGTCATTTTCTCGACTTCTTCCTGGATGCTGGAACCCAAAGCCGAGTTGCCGATGTTGGCGTTGATCTTCACCAGGAAGTTGCGGCCGATGATCATCGGCTCGGATTCGGGGTGGTTGATGTTGCAGGGGATGATGGCGCGGCCGCGCGCGACTTCGCTGCGTACGAACTCGGGGGTGATTTCGTTTTGCAGCATCGCGCCGAAGTTCTGGCCGGGATGCTGGCGGCTCATCAAGGCGGCGAGCTTCTCGCCCTGCGGCCCGGATTGCCTGAGCGACTCCAGATAGGCGACGCGGTTGTTGTTCTCGCGGATGGCGATGAACTCCATCTCGGGCGTGATGATGCCACGGCGCGCGTAGTACATCTGCGTCACGTTCATGCCCGCCTTGGCGCGGCGCGGCGTGCGGTGCAGGCCGGGAAAGCGCATCGCGGCGAGCGCGGGGTCGGCGGCCTGCCGGCGGCCGTATTCGGACGACAGGTCGGCGAGCACCTCGGTGTCGCCGCGCGCCTCGATCCATTTCGCCCGCAACGCGGGCAGTCCCTGGCGGATGTCGATCTTCACCGCCGGATCGGTGTAGGGGCCGGAGCAGTCGTAGACGAAGATGGGCGGATTCTTTTCCCCGCCGAAGCCGGTCGGCGTGTCGGCCTGGCGGATCTCGCGCATCGGCACGCGGATGTCGGGCGTGCTGCCCTCGACATAGATCTTGCGGGAATTGGGCAGCGGCTGCACCGCGGCTTCGTCGACGTGCGCGTCGGCGGCGGTGAACTGGGCGGGCTTGTGGGGGGCGTTCATTCGGGTTCTCCGGGATGGCGGGAGGCGCCGAACCCGGCGCATGCGGCCCGGTCCGCCCTCCCTACGGCGGTCTCAACCGCATCAGGTTCGAAGGGTGTGTCTCACTCCGCGCGGTCGCGCCGCGCGGAGACCCCTGGCGAACGGCCAAGGTATCGGAATTGTGAAATAATTGCAAGGCAAGACCCCCTCTAACTTATTGAAATAAAAGGGCAGCGCATGGACATCGAGCAATCGCGTTTCAACATGGTGGAACAGCAGATCCGTCCCTGGGATGTGCTGGATCAGGACGTGCTGGACCTGCTGTTCAAGGTGCGGCGCGAGGACTTCGTTCCCCCCGCCCACCGTGCGCTCGCCTTCGTCGACATGGAGCTCCCGATCGGCCATGGCCAGAAGATGTGGACGCCCAAGCTCGAGGCCCGCACGCTGCAGGAGCTCGACGTGCAGCCGGCCGACCGGGTACTCGAAATCGGCACCGGCAGCGGCTACTTCACGGCACTGCTCGCCTCGATGGCGGCCGAGGTCGTGTCGGTCGACATCTTCCCCGACTTCACCGCGTCGGCCACGCAGAAGCTGCGCGCCCACGGCTTCGGCAACGTGGTGCTGCACAGCGGCGACGCCGCGCGCGACTGGCCCGACGACGCCGGTTTCGACGTCATCGTGCTCACCGGCTCGACGCCTTTGCTGTCCGACGCCCTGGTGCGCCGGCTCCGGGTCGGCGGGCGGCTGTTCGCCATCACCGGCGAGGCGCCGGTGATGGAAGCGCGGCTCGTCACCTGCACCGCGCCGGGCGCCACCCGCAGCGTGAACCTGTTCGAAACCTGCGTGGCGCCGCTCGTCAATGCCCCCAGGCCCGCCGCCTTCGTCTTCTGAAGCCGCGCGCATGAGACAGCTCCGCCCGGCAGAGCTTGCCGCCTACCTGCAGGCCGGCCATGCGCCGGTGCTGCTCGACGTGCGCGAACCCTGGGAATGGAACGTCTGCCGGCTGCCCGGCGCGATCCTGATCCCCATGCGCGACCTGCCCGCGCGCCTGGCGGAATTGAACAAGGATGCGGAGACCGTGGTCATCTGCCATCATGGCGTTCGCAGTTATCACGCGGCGCGCTATCTTGAAACGGCGGGTTTCGGTAATGTCATCAACCTGTCCGGCGGCGTCGCCGCCTGGGCCGACGAAGTCGACCCGGCGATGCCGCGCTACTGAAGGCTTTTCGGGAACCGGATCCACCACATGCATTTCAAACCGCTGATTCTTGCCCTGTCGCTGGCCCTGGCGCCCACCGCGCAGGCCGCCAACCTCTCCGACGTCTATCGCGACGCGCAGGCCTACGACGCGCAATACGCCGCCGCCCGCGCCGCCCTCCAGGCGGGGCGGGAAAAGGCGGTGCAGGGCCGCGCCGGCCTCCTGCCCAACGTGAATCTCGGCGCCAACGTGCGCTACAACAACCTCGACTCCAGTCTTGCCGGCGGCGACACCGATTTCACCTCCAACGGCCTCGCCCTCACCGCCGCGCAGCCGCTCTACCGCCGCCAGAACCAGGTGGCGTACGCGCAGGCGAAAAACCAGGTGAAAATCGCCGAAACGCAGTTCAAGGCCGCCGAGCAGGATCTCATCCTGCGCGTCGCGCAGGCTTATTTCGACGTGCTGCAGTCACAGGACAACCTTGCTTTCATCGCGGCGCAAAAGGCGGCGATCACCGAGCAGCTCGCCGCCGCCCGCCGCAACTTCGAAGTCGGCACCGCGACCATCACCGACACCCACGAGGCGCAGGCGCGCTTCGATCTTGCCACCGCGCAGGAAATCGCCGAGCAGAACAACTTCAACCTCCGCGTGCGCGCGCTCGAAAAACTCATCGGCAGGCCCGCCGGTTCGCTCGACGTGCTGGTCGAGAACAAGATCCTGAAAGCCGACACCGGCAACATCGACGACTGGGCGCAGCGCGCCGCCGAAGGCAACCTGCAGACCGAAATCCAGCGCATCGCCAAGGCCATCGCCGACCAGGAAGTCGAGCGCAACCGCGCCGGCCATCACCCCACGCTCGATGCCGTGGCGGGCTACACGATCAACAACAACCAGGCCTTTGCCACCCAGCAGATCGACACCCGCGCCGCCAGCATCGGCCTCGAGCTGAACCTGCCCCTCTACCAGGGCGGACTCACCAGTTCGCGGGTGCGCGAGGCGGTGGCGAACCAGGAGAAGGCGCGCCACGACCTCGAGGCCGCCAGCCGCGAAGCCAGCCTCGCGGCGCGCCAGGCCTGGCTCAACGTCAACAGCGGCGCGGCGCGCGTGCGTGCGCTCGAGCAGGCGCTGGTTTCGACGAAGGCGCAGCTCGCCTCGACCAAGCTCGGGCTTTCCGTCGGCGTGCGCACCAATCTCGACGTGCTCGACGCCGAGCAGCAGGTGCTTTCCGCCCGCCGCGACCTCGCCGGGGCGCGCTACGCCTACCTGCTCGCCGGACTCGCGCTCAAGGCCGCGGCGGGCACGCTGAGCCCCGCCGACCTGGCCGCGATCGACCAGCACCTGAAGCCGGCGCAACAAGCGGCACGCTGAGGCCGCGCGTTCCCCCGGCCGGCAAGCCTCAACGATCCTGCAGCAGCGGCGACACCAGGGCCATCACCCGCGCTGCCGCGCCACGATGGCGCGCGGCAAAGTCCCGCCCGGCCTTCCCCATGCGCGCCCGCGCCGACGCATCGCGCAGCAGTTCCAGGGCGGTCGCCAGCCAGGCGTCCGCGTCGCCGACCCGCACCGCCGCGCCCGCCTCGATCGCGTCGCGCGTCGCCGTCTCGAAGTTGAACGTGTACGGCCCCACCAGCACCGGCCGCCCCACGCTCGCCGCCTCGATCAGGTTCTGCCCGCCGAGCGGCACGAGGCTGCCGCCGACGAAGGCGACGTCGCACGCGGCGTAATAGGCAAAGAGCTCACCCAGGCTGTCGCCGAGCACGACCCGCGTTTGCGGTCGCAGCGGCTCGCCGTCGAGCGTGCTGCGGCGCTGGCAACGCAGCCCCGCCGCCCCGATCAGGCCCGCCACATCGTCGAAGCGCTGCGGATGCCGCGGCACCAGCACCAGCAGCACGTCATCCGGCGCCGCCGCGGCGAAAGCCCGCAGCAGCAGCGCCTCCTCGCCCTCGCGCGTGCTCGCCGCGAGCAGCACCGGACGCGCGCCCCAGGCAGCCCGCCACGCCGCGCCGCGTTCGAGCTGCTCGGGCGGCGGCGCGATGTCGAACTTGAGATTGCCGGTGACGTGCACCGACGAGGCCCCGAGTTTCAGCAGCCGCGCCGCGTCCGCCCCGGTCTGCGCGGCCACCAGGTCGATTCTGCGCAGGCTGGCGCGCGTCAGCGCCGGCAACCGCGCGTAGCCACGCGCCGAGCGCGCGGACAGGCGCGCGTTCGCCAGCACGAGCGGCAGCCCCTGCCGCGCGGCGGCATGGACGAGATTGGGCCACAGCTCGGTTTCCATCAGCACGCCAACGCGCGGCTGCGCCCGGCGCAGGAAACGCCGCACCAGCCACGCGTAGTCATAGGGCAGATAGACAATGCGGGCAAAGCCGCCGTAAAGCGCCTCCGCCGTGGCGCGCCCGGTCGGCGTCATGCAGGTGAGCAGCACGGGGGTTTCCGGCTGCGCGGCGCGCAGCGCATCGATCAGCGGCTGCGCCGCGCGCATCTCGCCCACCGACACCGCATGAATCCAGATCGCCCCGGCCGGGACGGTCGCCGCGCCCAGGCGCTCGGTCCAATGTGCGAGATAGGCGCGCTCGCGCCTGCCGCGCCACACAAGCCGCAGCGGAATCAACGGTGCGGCGAGCAGGAGCGCTGCGCGATAGAACGTCCAGTCGAGAAGAAGGCGCAGGGCGGGCATCGGCGGATTGTAAGCGGGGCGATGCTTGTGCCCAAGCCGCGTTGCAGCTGTCGGGTGCTAAACTCGACGCCACCTCTGGAGGCAAAACCATGAAAGTCCTGCTCACCGGCGCCGCCGGATTTATCGGCATGCACGTCGCGCAGATCCTGCTCACGCGCGGCGACGACGTGGTCGGCATCGACAACCTCAACGACTACTACGACCCGGCACTCAAGCTCGCGCGGCTCGAACAGCTGAAGCCCCATCCCAACTTCCGCTTCCTCAAGGCCGACATCTCCGACCGCATGGGGATGGAGGACCTGTTCGAAAAGGGCCATTTCGACGCCGTCATCAACCTCGCCGCCCAGGCCGGCGTGCGCTACTCATTGAAGAATCCGCACGCCTACGTGCAGTCCAACCTGGTCGGTTTCGCCAACCTGCTCGAAGGCTGCCGCCACCACGGCATCAAGCACTTCGTCTACGCGAGCTCATCCAGCGTCTACGGCGCCAATACCAAAATCCCGTTCTCGACCCACGACCCGGTCAACCACCCGGTGAGCCTGTACGCCGCGAGCAAGAAGGCCAACGAGCTGATGGCGCACACCTACTCGCACCTGTACGGCCTGCCCACCACGGGGCTGCGCTACTTCACCGTCTACGGCCCGTGGGGGCGGCCCGACATGTCGCCGTGGCTGTTCACTTCCGCGATATTGGAAGGCCGCGCCATCGACGTGTTCAACCACGGCGACATGATGCGCGACTTCACCTACATCGACGACATCGCCGACGGCACCGTGAAAGTGCTCGACCGCATCCCCCGGCCCAACCCCGATTTCGACCACGCCAACCCCGACCCCGCCAGCAGCCACGCGCCCTACCGCGTCTACAACATCGGCAACCACACCCCGGTGCGGCTGATGGACTTCATCGGCACCATCGAAGCCGCTCTCGGCCAGACCGCGAAAAAGAACTTCCTGCCGATGCAGGACGGCGACGTGCAGGCGACCTACGCCGACATCGACGACCTCGTCCGCGACACCGGGTTCAAACCGGCGACGACGCTGGCGCAGGGAATCGCGAAGTGGGTGGCGTGGTATCGCGGCTACACCGGAAAACCGGCGTGATGGCGATTTGAAGCTGCACGCGTCAGTCGACGCGGATGCTCACCGATTTCGGCTTGCCGGCGACAGCCTTGGGCAGCTCCACTTTCAGCACGCCGTGCTTGTAGCTCGCACGCGCCGCGTCGGCCTTCACCGGCACCGGCAGCGGCACCACGCGGCGGAAGCTGCCGTAGGCGCATTGCATGACGCGCCAGCGCCCCTCGGTCGCCTCGCGTTCGAAGCGTTTCTCGCCCGACACGACCAGGGCATCGTCCAGCACCTGGACGTCGAGGTCCGCCTTCTCCATGCCGGGCACCTCGAGCCGCACGACGAGACGCGTCTCGTCTTCGAACACGTCGCCACCGAGCATGGCCCAGCCGCGGTTGGCCAGCCAGGACTGGTCGTCGACCTCGGCTTCGGCCGGCAGGTTGGTCTTGTCGCCCGCCCTGAAGCGCGTCAGCGCGCCGGCCGCCGAGTGCATGAGCTGGCGCCAGCCGTCGGCGAGGCTGTCCCACAGCGAGCCGACGCTCTCTTTCAGTTGATCGAGTTTCATGGCTTGTCTCCTTCTGTGTCAGTGGACGCGCGAACTCACATCACCTGGACGTCGATGCGCCGTGGTTTGGCATGCTCCGCCTTGGGAATGCGCAGGGTGAGTACGCCCTGCCGGTATTCCGCGGCCACCTTGTCGGTGTCGAGTTCCTTGGACAGGGTGAAGACGCGCCGGTAGCGCGGCCGACCCACCTCGGCGTGCGACGCCTCCATCCCTTCCGGGACGTCGAGCGCGATCTCGCCTTCGATGGTGAGCGTGTCCGCCTCCACTTGCAGGCTGAGCCTGTCCTTCGGCACGCCGGGCAGGTCGGCGTAGAGGGTGATGCCGCCGCCATCCTCGACGACGTCGACGGGCGGCAGCAGCGTGCCCGCATCGCGGGTCGGCTCAGGGGTTCGGGCCACTTCGGTTTTTTCGCTCATGGCTGGTTCTCCTTTTTACTGAACGGTGATGCGCCGCGGCTGCGCGGCTTCCTTGCGCCGGACCGAGACGTGCAGCACGCCGTCGCGGTATGTCGCCTCGATGGCGTTGGCGTCGATGTCGTCGGGCAGGCTGATCACCCGGCGGAAGCGGCCCTCGAAGCGCTCGTCGATATGACGGGTGGCGCCTTCCGCGGCGCCCTCGCGCTTGCGCTCGCCGGCGATCGTGAGCACGCCTTTTTCGATCTGCACGTCGATGGCGGCCGGGTCAAGCCCCGGCGCGAAGGCATAGATCTCGACCGTGCGCGGCGTGCTGCCGACGTTCAGCGCCGGAAAGCCGCCCGACACGCCGCGGATGCTGGGGCCGAACTCGACGCCCTGCTGCAGGGCGCGCTGCAGGCGGTCGAGCTCGGCGAAGAGATCGCTCGGAAACAGGGAACGATGGAACATGGATGTCTCCTTTCTCATGGCAGGCGCCCGGTGGGGCGCGGTCACCTGCTAGATAGGGGGCGCGCGCCCGGACTTCAACCCCAGGCGCGTAGCGCTCGATGCCGCCGCGGCAGCCGGCCAGGTGTTCCACCCATTCCGGATTCTTGCTAAATTTTTTCCGTCATCCTGCCCGTCCGGAGGAATCAAGCATGGAGATCCTGTCCCGTATCACGGCGCAGATCGCCGCCGTGCGCCTGCCCCTGTACGCGGTCACGGTCAGCGCCGTGCCGCGCCCCGACACGCCGCTGCTGCTTTTGCTGCACTGGCACGGCTTCCGCCGCGACGAGCGCGACCCGGCCGTGCCGCCGCCCGCGGTGCGCCCGGTGCCCGGTTCGGCGCTGCAGCTCAACCTGCCCTGGTTCCGCCTCGAGGACATCGAGCGCGCCCTGCTCGACGCCGCCTGGCAGCTCGGCGCCTGGGACGTGGAGCGGCAGGCCGCGCGTGCCTGCGCGCATGTCGGCGCCTCCGCGCGCGAGGCGCTGGAATGCCGCCAGGCCTTCGGCGACAACCCTTTCGCGCCGGGCGACGACAGCCATCTGCTCGCCGAGGCGCCCGATCGCGCCGATCTCATGCGCCTGGCCGCCGTGAAGGGCTACGTACGCTGGCTGTTCCGCCCGGTGCAGGGCGGGCTGTGGCGCGACGCCGCCGGGGACGAGACGCTCGCCGCCGACGGCGGCCGCGCGCCGCCCTGTCCGGTCAGCCCCGAGGCCGCGCCCGGCGGGCGCAACGTGCGCACCGTCTACCGCCTCGGACGGACCTCGCGCATCCTCGTGCGCACCTCCCCCTCTTGAAATCCGGGGCCGCCGCCCCGATTTCCCGCAGCGCCGGCGACGCGCCGGCCGGACGCGCCGCCCAGGCGGGCGGCGGCCACGTTTTCTCTATTGGTGATATGAACTCGTAAAGGAGATCGAACGATGCGTATTCGTCCCCTCCACGACCGGATTATCGTCAAGCGAGTCGAAGCTCAGCGCACGACGGCTTCCGGTATCGTGATTCCCGACACCGCCGCCGAGAAGCCCGAGCAGGGCGAAGTGATCGCGGTCGGCCCCGGCCGCCGCGACGACCAGGGCAAGCTCATCCCGATGGATATCAAGGCCGGCGACCGGGTGCTCTTCGGCAAGTATGCCGGCCAGACCGTGAAGGTCGCCGGCGAGGAACTGCTCGTCATGCGCGAGGATGACGTCATGGGCGTCGTCGAGGATGACGCCGGCGCCGTCAAGAAAGCCGCCTGACCCCTGGCAACCTGAAGGAGATCAGACATGAGCGCAAAACTCGTTCAATTCCATGACCAGGCCCGCGACCGCATGGTGAAGGGCGTCAACATCCTGGCCAACGCCGTCAAGGTGACCCTGGGCCCGAAAGGCCGCAACGTTGTGCTGGAGCGTTCATTCGGCGCGCCGGTCATCACCAAGGACGGCGTGACGGTCGCCAAGGAGATCGAGCTCAAGGACAAGTTCGAGAACATGGGCGCGCAGATGGTGAAGGAGGTCGCGTCCAAGACCGCCGACGTCGCCGGTGACGGCACCACCACCGCGACCGTGCTGGCGCAGGCCATCGTCAACGAGGGCATGAAGTACGTCGCCGCCCGCATGAACCCGATGGATATCAAGCGCGGCATCGACAAGGCGGTGCATGCCGTGGTCGAGGAGCTCAAGGCGCTGTCCAAACCCTGCGCGACGAGCAAGGAAATCGCCCAGGTGGGCACCATCTCAGCCAACGCCGACGCCGCGATCGGCCAGATCATCGCCGACGCGATGGACAAGGTTGGCAAGGAAGGCGTGATCACGGTGGAAGACGGCAAGTCGCTGGAGAACGAGCTCGACATCGTCGAGGGCATGCAGTTCGACCGCGGCTACCTGTCGCCCTACTTCATCAACAACCCGGACAAGCAGGTCGCCGTGCTGGACGAGCCGCTGATCCTCTTGCACGACAAGAAGATTTCCAACATCCGTGATCTCCTGCCCGTGCTCGAGGCCGTCGCCAAGGCTGGCAAGCCGCTCCTCATCATCGCCGAGGACGTCGACGGCGAAGCGCTCGCCACGCTCGTGGTGAACAGCCTGCGCGGCGTGCTCAAGGTCGCCGCGGTGAAGGCGCCCGGCTTCGGCGACCGCCGCAAGGCGATGCTGGAAGACATGGCCATCCTCACCGGCGCCACCGTGATCGCCGAGGAAGTCGGCCTCACCCTCGAGAAGGCGACCCTGGCCGAGCTCGGCCGCGCCAAGCGCGTCGAGGTGCGCAAGGAAACGACCACGATCATCGACGGCGCCGGCGACAAGGCCAAGATCGACGCCCGCGTGAAGACGATCCAGACCCAGATCGCCGAGGCGACCAGCGACTACGACCGCGAAAAACTGCAGGAGCGCGTAGCCAAGCTGGCCGGCGGCGTGGCGGTGATCAAGGTCGGCGCCGCGACCGAGGTCGAAATGAAGGAGAAGAAGGACCGCGTCGACGACGCCCTGCACGCCACCCGCGCCGCGGTGGAAGAGGGCATCGTGCCCGGCGGCGGCGTCGCGCTATTGCGGGCGCGGGCGCGCGTGCAGGAACTCAAGGGCGAGAACCACGACCAGGATGCCGGCATCAAGATCGTGCTGCGCGCGCTCGAGGAGCCGCTGCGCGCGATCGCCGCAAACGCCGGCGACGAGCCCTCGGTGATCGTCGCCAAGGTGCTGGAAGGCAGCGGCAACCATGGCTACAACGCCGCGACCGGCGAGTATGGCGACCTGATGACGATGGGCGTGATCGACCCCACCAAGGTCACCCGCACCGCGCTGCAGAACGCCGCGTCGATCGCCGGCCTGATCCTCACCACCGACGCCACCGTGGCCGAACTGCCGAAGGAGGAGAAGGCAGCCGCGCCGGCGATGGCCGACATGGACTACTGAGGCCCATCGACGGCAAAGCCCCGCGCCCTCACGGGCCGGGGCTTTTTTTACGCCCGTGCGACGCGGGTCAGCCCGCCGCGCGTTCCTCGTCCGTGCCGAAGCCGCGTCCGCTGTCGTGCAGCAGCGCGGCGGCGGCATGGCTGGAAAGCGGAACGCTGTAGTAATGCCCCTGGATTTCGTGGCAACGCATCTGCTGCAGGCGCGCGAGCTGCGACGCGGTCTCGACGCCTTCGGCGACGACGTTGAGGTTCATCCCGCGGCCCATGGCGATCATGGCGTTGACGATGGACTGGTTTTCCTCACGCTCGATGTCCTGCACGAAGGACTGGTCGATCTTGAGCGTGTGGATGGGGAAGCGCGACAGGTACTTGAACGAGCTGTAACCAGTGCCGAAATCGTCGATGGCCAGCCGGATGCCCGCCGCGGAGAGGCGGCCGAGCTTCATCGCGTTGGCCTCGAAGTCGCGCATCAAGAGACTCTCGGTGATCTCCAGCTCGACGAGATGGCCATCGACGGCGTACACCTGCAGGGCGCGCATCACGCTGTCGACGAAGTCGGCGCTTTCGAGCTGGCGCGCCGAAATGTTGACCGACAGGCGCACCGGCGGCAGGCCCGCGCGGCGCCACTCGGCCATCTGCGCGCCGGCCTGGCGCAGCACCCAGTCGCCGATCGGCACGATAACGCCAGACTCCTCGGCCACCGGGATGAAATCAGCCGGGGACAGGAGGCCGCGCTGCGGATGCCACCAGCGCAACAGCGCCTCGAAGCCGCGCACCTCGCCGGTCTGGGCGTCGACCTGCGGCTGGTAGAACAGCACGAACTCGTTGCGCGCCAGCGCGCGGCGCAGATCGGTTTCGAGCTGCATGCGGTCGGAATAGGGCGCCTGCATGCCGGGTTCCCAGAACTGTAGCCGGCTGCGTCCCTGCGACTTGGCCTGATACATCGCAATCTCGGCCTGGCGGATCAGGCTGTCGATCATGTCGCCGTCGTCCGGCGAGACGCAGGCGCCAATGCTCACCGAAATGTAGATCTCGTGGCCCTTGACGTACACCGGCTTCGACAGCACCTGGATGATCTTGCGGCCGATGTGCTCGACGTCGCTGCGCGTCACCAGGGTCGGCAGCAGCACGGCGAATTCATCGCCGCCCAGGCGCGCGAGCGTGTCGCCCTCGCGCAGGCACTGGCGCAGCCGCGCGCCGACGGCGAGCAGCAGGTCGTCACCGATGGTATGCCCGAGCGAATCGTTGATGACCTTGAAGTGATCGAGATCGAGACTCAGCACGGCAAGCGGTTTCTGGTTGCGGCGCGCCTGCGCGAGCATGAGGCCGAGATGGTCGCGGAACAGGGCGCGGTTGGGCAGCCCCGTGAGCAGGTCGTGATAGGCCTGGTAATGCACGGTCTCCTCGGCCTGCTTGCGCTCGGTGATGTCCTTGGCGACGCCGTAGCTGCCGATGAAGCGCTGCTCGAAGGGGCCGGCGTTCTCGTCGTACATGCCGGTCGCGGTGAGCTCGACCGACTTGCAGCGGCCGGTCATCAGGCGCGGGCGCCGCATGCCCGGATTGCACTTGAGGCGGATCTCGATGTTGCGCGTGCTGCGGTCACCCGCGCGGCGCTCGTTGAATACATGCTCGGCGCGCGCGATGTCGTCCTCGTGGATGATGAAGCTGTAGTGCTGGCCGAGCAGTTCGTCGGGGCGGTAGCCGATGAGGCTCTCGACGCGCTCGTTGACGAAGGTGAAACGGCCCTCGCAATCGAGCGTGTAGATGAAATCCGGCGAGCTGTTGACGAGGAAGCGGTGCCATTTCTCGGACTGCTGCAGGCGCTGCAGGATGTGGTTGTTCTCCATTTCCAGCTGGCGGCGCCTGAGCGTGTTGTCGATGCGGCGCAACAGTTCCTCGGGCTCGTAGGGCTTGCGCACGAAATCGGCGGCGCCGCCGCGCAGCGCGCGGATCGCGGCGTCGATGGTGCTGTCGCCGGAAACCACGATCACGGGCGTGCCGGGGCTGCGCTCGGCGACGAAACGCAACACTTCGTTGCCGTCGAGGTCGGGCATGCCAAGGTCGAGCAGGATCGCGTCGAACTGCTGCTTGCCGATGGCGATCAGGGCCTCGCAGCCGCCGCCCGCTGTCATCACCTCGTACTGCCGGGTGTCGAGCAGGCGCTGCAGGCCCTCCCGGATCAGCGCCTCGTCATCGACGACCAGGATGCGGGGTCGTACCGGGAAGGCGCTGACCGTGCTGCGTGGCACGATAGGGTCGAAAGTTTCGTCGGACATGGGGGTTCTCCGGGGGCTCGGGCTACATCGTCCCGTAGCGATTTATTGTGGCAATGGGGGCTTCACCGTTCATCCGTACAGGCAGGCGGATCAGGAAGCGCGTGCCCTGCGGCGAGCTGGTGCAACTCAACTGGCCGTGCAGGCGCTCGACCAGGCTGCGGCTGATGGCGAGCCCGAGGCCGGCGTGATCGCCGCCCTTTTCGCTCGCCACCGGCTCGAACAGATGCGCGGCCACCGCTTCCGGCAGGCCGGGGCCGCTGTCCGCGATCTCGATCTCGACCTGCTGCCGGCCTTCGGTGCTGAGCAGGCGCGTGGCGAAACCGAGGTGGCCGCCGTCGTGCATCGCCTCGACCGCGTTCTTGGCGAGGTTGAACAGCACCTGCTTGAGCAGGTCCTTCTGCAGCGGCAGCGGCGGCACGTTGGGGTTGAGGTCGATCTGCACCTTGACCTTGTTGGGGGCGAACAGGGTGCCGAGCGACATGCGCACCAGCTCGGACACGATGCTGTTGACCGACACCATCTCGAGCTGGTCGGGCGCGGAGGCGGCCTCCTCGGTCGCGGGGATGGCGCGCACGATGCGCGCGACGCGCTCGATTTCGTCGCTGATGATGCCGAGATCGCGCTGCACCGAGGAGTCGGCGCCGAGCCGCTCGGACAGCAGATTGACGTAGTTGCGCATGATGGTGAGCGGGTTGGCCACCTCGTGCACCGCGCGCCGTACCCGGTCGCGCGGGATGGCGTCGGCGGGCGCTGCAGGCGCTGCGGCCGGCACCGCGGCCGGTCGCAGCGCCTCGACGCACTCGGCGAGGGTGAACTGCCACAAGGGCGAGGCGGCGGCGTCTCCGGCGGCGCCGCCCGCCACCAGCACGCCGGTCGAGGCGTCCGGCAGCGGCAGCGGCTGGCAGAGGCAATGCGTCACGCCGAGCAGGCGCGCGACCTGCTCATCGACCAGTGCGCCCTCGTGCTGGCCGCGCACGAAATGTTGCGGCGCCCGGCGCGCGAGCGCGCGCGCCAGCGCGGAATGGCCGTCGTCCGGGGCGATCGCCAGCGCATGCAGGGCGGGGGGAGCGGGGATCCACGCGCTTGGCCGCAACAGGCCGTCCGGCGACGACACGAACACGCAGGCCCGGGTGACGCCAAACAGGGCCTGCAGGGCGTCCATGAGCAGTCCCCAGGCCTCACGCGCGTCGCCGGCCGTGCGGAAATGCGCGTGCAGCGCGGACTGCGCCGCCTGCACCGCGTACAGCCGCGCCAGGCGCTCAAAGCCGCCCGCCGCCTGCGGCGCCGCATCGTTCAGCCCGAAACGCGCCGCGAGCTGGCGCATCTGCGCCTGGGCGTCTGCCAGGAGCCCGGCCGATTCCCCCGCGCCGATGTCCAGGCTGGCCAGCGCCGCCCGCACGTCGACGCTGTCGATGGCCTCGGCACGGCTCGCCAGCTGGTAGGCCAGCTGGACGATGCGCACCAGGGGATGCGCGTGGCGGCCGCGCGCCAGCGGCTCGGCGTGATAGCGCACGGCATCCGCCACCCAGCCATCGGCGTCGATGCCGGACAAGCACTCGGCGGCCAAGGCCGGCGGCGCGCCCTCGACCGGTGCGTAGTCGGCAAGATTGTGGGCCAGCCCGGCCAGCCAGGCAGCCTCGGGGTCGGCCAGGCCGGTGCGCGCGGCGAGGGTCTGCGCCAGGTGGGCCACCGTGATCGAGCGTCGCCAGCGCGTCGCGTAGCCGGCCTGCGCCGCGCCGGTGGCGACCGGCGCGGCCAAAAGCAGGGCGCGCAACAGATCGGGCCGGCGGCGGTCGAAATCGGCCGCCAGCGTCCCGCGGCGCGTCGCCAGCACCGGATCGCAGCGCAGGCAGGCCGCGAGATCGGACTGTCCGGCCGCGCCCCGCATCAGATGTTCGAGCGCTTCGGCCACCACGCCGGGGGCGCAGAGAGCGTTCGTTAGCGCGGATTGCTGCAGTAAATTATTCAAAAACACCCCCATCTCATTGCTATATATATTTATTTTTGCTAAACAGTCAATCGAGCCGGCACAAATGGCCCCGACTTTTTGCGAACTGTTGTTTTATGCGCCACGATTCAAGATCGTGCCGGTGATGTCCGTTGTACCTCCACGGTGTTACATTCCAGCCGCCCGACCATGAAGCCGATGCCCATGAAAGCTGCCGTACTGACCGGATTGATGTTCTTCACCGCGACCGCCTTCGCCGCCGACGGGCGCGCGTCCCTGCACTGGAGCGGGCAGCTGGATGCTGCGCTGCCCGCCCCGCAGGCTGCGGTCGACTATCCCGAGATCCCGGCGCTGAGTTCGCAGTCGGTCCTGGTCTACGACCGCGTCAACGGCCAGCCGCTCTTGGCGAAGAACGCCACCGAACAAACCCCGATCGCCTCGATCACCAAGCTGATGACAGCCATGCTGGTGCTCGACGCCGGGCAGCCGCTGGACGAGAAGATCACCATCACCCACGACGACCGCGACACCCTCAAGGGCACCGGCTCGCGGCTGGCGATCGGTTCGAGCTATACCCGCGGCCAGCTCTTGCACTTGGCGCTCATCGCCTCGGACAACCGCGCCGCGCACGCGCTTGCCCGCAGCCATCCTGGCGGACTCGAGCGCTTCGTCGCCAACATGAACCGCATGGCGCTGGCGCTGGGCATGCGCGACACCGTCTACGTCGAGCCCACCGGCCTGTCGAGCGGCAACCGCTCGACCGCGGTCGACCTCGCCCTGCTCGCCGACTACGCCTACCAGAACTACCCGGAAATCCGCGAAATCAGCACCGCGGGCCACTACACCCTGGGCACCCAGCGGGTCGTGGTGCGCAAGAAAAGCCGCAAGCAGGTCGAATACCGTCCGGTCGCGTTCAACAACACCAACCGTTTCACCCGCGCCGACGACTGGCAGGTCGGCCTGTCGAAAACCGGCTTCATCAACGAGGCCGGCCATTGCCTGGTGATGCAGGCGCAGGTGGCCAAGCGCGACGTGATCATCGTGCTGCTCGATGCGCGCGGCAAGAATGGCCGCGCCGGCGACGCCACCCGCATCAAGGACTGGCTGGAATCGACGCTGCCGGCGCCGCGCCCCGACCGCAGCACCGCTTCGCGCACCTGAACCCACGCCGGCGCGGCCGCGCCAGCCCGTGCAGGCGGCGGTATGATGGGCGACAAAGCCTGTCCCCCACCGCCGCATGTCTCCCGACCTCGCGCAGCAACTGCTGCTGAAAACCCTGCTGCCGCTGTCGCTCTTGATCGCCGCCGGCGGCATCTGGCCGCGCTGGCAGAGCGGCATCTCCATCGTCGGCCTGCGCGGCGAGATCAACCGGCTGGTGCTCAATTTCTTCGCGCCCATGCTGTTCTTCGCCGCCGGCGCCGCGGCGACGGTCGACCTGGCCATCCTCAAGGTGCCGCTCATCCTCGGCGCCGCCACCCTGTTCGGCCTCGGGCTCGCCGCGCTGGCCCTGCTCGCCACCCCGCTCGGGCGCGGCCTCACGCGTCCGCAGTGCGGCGCGATCATGCTCGCCTCGGGTTTCGGCAACGTGCTGTTCTTCGGCTACCCCTTCCTCACCACGGTGTTCGGCGAGTCCGGCGCGCGCTACCCCTTTTTCGCCGACATGCTCGCCACCACGCCGCTGGTGTGGTCGCTCGGCGTGTGGATCGCCTTCCGCTGCGGCCATCACGCCGAACACGCATCCTTCTTTTCGATGTGGTTGCGGTTGCCGCCGGTGTGGGGCTTCGCCGCCGGCATCGCGGTCAACCTCTCGGGTGCCGATCTCGCCCCGCTGGTCGAGGCCGCGCGCTGGGCCGGCAGCCCGACGATTCCGCTGATGCTGTTCGTGCTCGGGCTCACCATCCCCTGGCACGACCTGCGCCCGCAGCGGGCCGTGCTGGTGGCGCTGGCGATCAAGCTCGCGCTGATGCCGCTGTTCGCGCTCGGGCTCGCGCTCGCGTGGCCCGGCCCGCTGTCGGAACCCGCCGAGGCGGCGATCCTGGAAGCCGCGATGCCGACCATGGTGATGGTCATCGCGCTGGCCGACCGCTTCGGCCTCGACACCCGCCTGGCGGGCCTGGTCATGGGCTGGTCAACGCTGGCGGGATTGGTTACGCTGCCATTCTGGCTTTGGTTGTTGAAGGGACTCGCATCATGAAGATCGGATTCATCGGCAGCGGCATCATGGGCCGCCCCATGGCGGAAAACCTGCTGCGCGCCGGCCACCAGCTGACCGTTTTCGGTCGCCGCTTCGACCGCATCGAACCCATGCTGGTGATGGGCGCGCTCGGCAAGGGCACGCCGATGGAGGTCGCCGCCGCTACCGACATCACCTTCACCGTCGTCTCCGACACCACCGATGTCGAACAGATCATCCTCGGCGACCGCGGCCTGGTGCACGGCGCCCGTCCCGGCCACATCATCGTCGACATGAGCACCGTGTCGCCCGCCGCCACCCGCCGCATTGCCGCGTCCTTGGCCGAACGCGGCGTGCACATGCTCGACGCGCCGGTGTCGGGCGGCGAAACCGGCGCCCGCGAAGGCTCGCTGTCGATCATGGTCGGCGGCGAAGCCCCGATCTTCGAAAAAGTGCGGCCGCTGTTCGAAATCCTCGGCAAGAACATCGTCCACGTCGGCGGCCACGGCGCGGGCCAGGTCGTCAAATGCTGCAACCAGATCGTCGTCGGCCTCACTTTCGAGGGCGTGGCGGAAGCCATCCTGCTCGCCCGCCGCAACGGCGTCGACCCGGTGAAGATGCGCGAGGCGTTGATGGGCGGCTTCGCCGGCAGCCGCATCCTCGACGTGCACGGCGAGCGTATGCTCACCGGCAACTACAAGCCCGGCTTCAAGGTGAAGCTGCACCACAAGGACATGGCCATCGTCATGGACAACGCGCAGGAAACCGCCACGCCCTTGCCCGGCGCCGCGCTCATCGCGCAGCAGATGAACGCGCTGATGGGCGCCGGTGATTCCGAGCTCGATTCGTCGGCGATCATGCGCGCGCTGGAGCGGCTGACCGGCGAGAATCTCGGCAACGGCAAGTGAGCGGCAAGGAACGCGTCGTCTTTCTCGACCGCGCCGCGTACACCGCGGACGAACTGCCGATCCCGGCCTTCGACCACAACTGGAGCGAATACCCGGATAGCGAGGCGGCCGACGTCGTGCCGCGCCTGTTCTGGGCGACGACGGCGATCACGCACGCGTGCCCGATCGGGGCGGACATGATCGGCCAGTTGCACAAGCTCAGGCGGATCGTCGTGACCGGGCCGGCGGCGGTGGATGCCGCGGCCTGCGAGGCGCGCGGGATAGGCGTCCACCGCCTTGCCGCCGGCACCGCGCTCGTCGATCTGCTGGAGGCCGTCATCGCGGTGCCTGGCAATGACCCCCGATAGGGGACCGCCCGTGAACCTCGCCGATCCCGCGTTGTTCCGGCAGCAGGCGCTGTGGCATGGCGAATGGCAAAGCGCGGGGGATGGCGCGAGCTTCGACGTGCACAACCCGGCAAACGGCACGCGCATCGGCAGTGTTCCCCGCTGTGCCGCCGCCGACGTCGAACGCGCCATCGAGGCCGCCCACGCCGCCTTTCCCGCGTGGCGCGACCTCACCGCCAAGGCGCGCGCGCAGCTGCTGCGCCGCTGGTTCGACCGGATCCTCGCGCACCGCGACGACCTCGCCGCGATCATGGTCGCCGAGCAGGGCAAGCCCCTGAGCGAGGCGCGCGGGGAGATCGACTACGCGGCGAGCTTCATCGAGTGGTTCGCCGAGGAGGCGCGGCGCGTCTACGGCGACGTGGTGCCGTCGCCGTGGGCGGACCGGCGGATGTTTACGCTCAGGCAGCCCGTCGGCGTCGCCGCGCTGATCACGCCGTGGAATTTCCCTGCAGCGATGCTGACGCGCAAGGCGGGCGCCGCGCTCGCCGCGGGCTGCACGGTGGTGGCCAAGCCCTCCTCACAGACGCCGTTCACCGCGCTGGCGCTGGCCGAACTCGCGCAGCGCGCGGGGCTGCCGCCGGGGGTGCTGAACGTCGTCACCGGCGACGCGGCGACGATCGGCGGCGTGCTGACCTCGCATCCGCTGGTGAGGAAGGTCTCGTTCACCGGTTCGACGGCGGTGGGCAGGCAGCTCCTCGCGCAGTGCGCGCCGACGCTCAAGCACGTGTCGCTCGAACTCGGCGGCAACGCGCCCTTCCTCGTGTTCGACGACGCCGACCTCGACGCCGCGGTGGCCGGCGCGCTCGCCAGCAAATACCGCAACAGCGGGCAGACCTGCGTGTGCGCGAACCGGGTGTTCGTGCAGGAGAAGATTTATGACGCTTTCGCCGAAAAGTTTTCCGCCGCGGTTTCGCAATTGAAGGTCGGCGACGGCTTCACGCCCGGCGTCGAAACCGGCCCGCTGATTTCGCCCGCCGCGCTGGAAAAGGTCGAGGCGCACGTCGCCGACGCGCTCGCCCGCGGCGCGACGCTCCTCACCGGCGGGCATCGCCATGCGCTCGGCGGCCAGTTCTTCGAGCCGACGGTGCTCGCCGGCTGCACGCCCGACATGCAGGTGTGCCGCGACGAGACCTTCGGCCCGGTGGCGCCGCTGATCCGCTTTCACGACGACGCCGAGGCGATCCGGCTGGCGAACGACACCGATTATGGGCTCGCCGCTTACGCCTACACGCGCGATCTCGCGCGCGCCTGGCGCGTCGCCGAGCGGCTCGAGTACGGTATGGTCGGCATCAACGCCGGCGTGATCTCGACCGCCGAAGCCGCGTTCGGCGGCGTCAAGCAGTCGGGGCTGGGACGCGAGGGCGGACGCGGCGGCATCGATGCCTACCTCGACGTCAAATACGTGAATCTGGGCGGGCTGGGCTAGGGCCATGCGCGCGACCGGCACATGACGTCCCTGCGCCCCCGCCACGTGGTCGTCGTCGGCGCGGCCAGCGGCGCCGGCGCCCCCGACCCGGCGACCGCCGGCGGGCCGGCGGCGCTGCGACGCTATGCCGTCTTTCACGATGCGCCGTTGCAGCACGTCGAGTGGGACGCCATCCTGCGCGTGCCGCGCGCGGCGCGCGCCTCGCCCCGCGACGCCGTCGCCACGCTCGCCGAGGCGCTGGCCCGCGAAGTCGAAGCTGTCCTGCAGGCGGGCAATTTCCCGCTGGTCGTCGGCGGCGACCATTCGTGCGCGATCGGCACCTGGAGCGGCGTGCACCGCGCGCTGGCCGCCAGGGGGGCGCTCGGGCTGATCTGGATCGACGCGCACATGGACAGCCACACCTTCGATACCACGCCCAGCGGGCAGATCCACGGCATGCCGCTCGCGGCGCTGCTCGGCCACGGCGATCCGGCGCTCACGTCGATCGACGGCGCCGCACCCAAGTTGCGCCCCGAACACGTATGCCTGATCGGCGTGCGCAGCTATGAAGCGGGCGAGGCGGCGCTGCTGCAGCGCCTGGGCGTGCGCGTGTTCGTCATGGGCGAGGTGCGGCAGCGCGGCCTTCCCGCCGTGTTCGACGAGGCGCTCGCCATCGTGAAAACCGGCACCGCCGGTTACGGGATAAGCATCGATCTGGACGCGCTCGACCCGGAGGAGGCGCCGGGTACCGGCACGCCGGTGCCCGGCGGATTGAAGCGCGCCGAACTCGCCGCCGCACTGGCGCGCGTGGCCGACGACCCCGCCTTCGTCGCGATGGAAATCGTCGAATACAACCCCCGGCGCGACCGCAGGCGTGTGACGGCCGAGGCCGCCGGCGCGCTGGTCGACGCGGTCGCGCCGCACCCGCCCGGCAAGGACTGAGCGTCAGCCGGCGCCGAGGCCGACGAAGGGATTCTCCCGCCTTTCGTGGCCGAAGCTCGACATCGCGCCGTGGCCCGGCACAAAGCGCACGTCGTCCCCCAGCGGGAAGAGCTTGTCGCGGATCGCACGAAGCAGCGCGGCGTGGTCGCCACGCGGAAAATCGGTACGGCCGATCGAGCCCTTGAACAGCACGTCGCCGACGAAGGCGAGCCGCGCGTCCGGCAGGTAGAACACGACGTGGCCGGGGGTGTGGCCGGGGCAGTGCAGCACCTCGAAACGCAGCGCGCCGGCCTCGACCGTATCGCCGTCTTCCAGCCACTGGTCGGGCGTGAACGCCACCGCAGGGGGAAAGCCGAACAGCGCCGCCTGCTGCGGCAGCGCATCGAGCCAGAACTGCTCCTCGCGTTGCGGGCCGACGATGGGCACGCCGAGCGCGTCGCGCAACTCGACCGCCGCGCCGACGTGGTCGAGGTGGCCGTGGGTGAGCAGGATTTTTTGCAGCGTGAGGCCGCGCTGCGCGATTTCGGCGCGCAGGCGCGCGGCATCGCCGCCGGGATCGATCAGCACGGCGCGCCCGGCTGCGTCCCACACCAGCGAGCAGTTCTGTTGATACGGCGTGACGGGGAGGATGGTAAATTCCATGCACGCCATTATCCCGCTTCGACCCCATGCCTGCACCCGACGCGCTGCTGCTGCTCTCCACCCACTGCCCGCACTGCCCGGTCGTGCTCGCCGCGCTCGCCGACCTCGTCAAAGCGGGCACGCTCGGCCGGCTCGAAGTGGTCAACCTCGAACAGCATCCCGACGTCGGCCAAGCGCTCGGCGTGCGTTCGGTGCCGTGGGTGCGCATCGGCCGCATCGAACTTGCCGGCGTCCACAGCAAGGCCGAGCTGGCCGAATGGGCCGCCAAGGCCGACAGCGAGGCAGGCATCGCCGACTGGTTCCACCTGCTCTTGAAGGAGGGTCAGCTCGCCCGCGTGCAGGCGGCGATCGAGGCCGACCCCGCCCTGCTTGCCGCCGTGCTGCCTATCGTCGGCAATGTCGACGCCAGTCTCAACGTGCGCCTGGGCGCCGGCGTGCTGCTGGAAAACTTCGCCGGCAGCGACGCCCTGCGCGCCCTCTTGCCGCGCCTGGGCGAGCTCTCGCAACACCCCGACGCGCGCGTGCGGGCCGACGCCTGCCATTACCTGGGGCTGACCGGCGATGCGGCCGCCCGGCCCTGGCTGGAGGCGAGGCTCAATGACGCCGATGCCGACGTGCGCGAAATCGCCGCCGAGAGTCTGCAGGCGCTCGGCGGCTGATTCCGTGTCCGTTCCAGCCGCCTATGCCGGCGTCATCCTGATCTGGTCGACCACGCCGCTCGCGATCCAGTGGAGCGCGCAGGGCGCCGGCTTCGCCTTCGCGGTCTTTGCGCGCATGGCGATCGGCTTCGCGGTGTGTGTCGCGCTCGTCGCCGTCACGCGCACGGCGTTTCCCCGGCACGCAGCGGCGCGGCGGCTGTACGCGGTGAGCGGCGTGTCGCTGTGCGCCTCGATGCTGCTCACCTACTGGGGGGCGCGCTACGTGCCGTCGGGCCTGATTTCGGTGATCTTCGGTCTGTCCCCGCTGGCCACCGGGGTGTTCGCCGCATTCTGGCTGGGTGAGCGCACGCTCACACCGCAGCGCCTGACGGGACTGGCATTGGCACTCGCGGGCCTGTGGCTGATTTTCGGCCAGCCATGGCCGGGCGGCGCCCGGGCAACGCTCGGCACCGCCGCGGTGGTCTGCGGCATGATCGTACAGGCGCTGGGGCTGGTGTGGATCAAGCGGCTCAACGTGCGGATTTCCTCGCTCGCCATCACCAGCGGCTCGCTCGGCGTGGCGCTGCCGGGCTTCGCGCTCGCCTGGGTATTCGCCGAGGCGGCGCACTGGCCGGCCGACCTCACGCCACGCGCGGGCGCCGCCATCGTCTACCTCGGCGTGCTGGGGTCGGTGGTCGGCTTCACGCTCTATTACTACGTGATCAAGCATCTCGACGCCGGCCGCGTGGCGCTGGTCACGCTGGTCACGCCGGTGGCGGCGCTGCTGCTGGGGCAGACGCTCAACGCCGAATTCATCCCGGCCACCGGCTGGGCCGGCATCGCGCTGATCGGCGCGGGCCTGGTGCTGTACGAATGGCTGGCGCTCATGCAGTTGCGTCGGCCCTCGCCCGCCCCCTGATCCGCGCGTCGGCGCGAACGTTCGACGCCGCGCTCAAACCGGGCGGGCCCCAGCCGATATAATTATCCGTTGACGATCCCGTTGTCTTTTTTTTGGAGCTTACCGTGTACGTCCGGCCGTTTCTTTTTTTCTCCAGTCTCTTTCTGCTCGGCGCTTTCGCCGCGGGCCCGGTTGCGGCTAAGGACAGGCCGCCCGAACCTTCTCCCGCCGAGCTGCACGCACGACTCGCCCGGACCGGCCAGGACACGACAAGCCTCGACGAGGCGATCCGGCGCGGCGAGCGCAGTGCCGGGGTCTGCTGCCACTGTCACGGCGCCAGCGGCAACAGCGTGCGTCCCGAAGTGCCCAACCTCGCAGGCCAGAACGCGGTTTACCTCTTGGAACAGATGAACAAGTTCGTACACGGCACGCGCAAATCGTCCGAGTTCATGAGCGGGTTGATCCAGGCGCTGTCGCCGCAGGAACGCATCGACATCGCGCTGTTCCTGTCGCGTCAAGCGGTTGCCGTGAAGGCCTCGGACACCGGCGCGCACGCGGTCGCGGGCAAGGCGCTATACGGCAAGCTGTGTGTCAGCTGCCACGGTCCCGCCGCCCTCGGGACCGAGAAGATTCCCCGGCTTGCGGGACAGCAGCCGGGCTATCTGGAAGACTCGCTCAAGCGGTATCGTGCCGGGACTGGCGAGCGCATCGACCCGATGATGGCCGCCTACACGCGCAACCTGAAGGATGCCGACATCCGGAGCCTTGCCGCCTATCTGACGACCCTTGCGCCCTGACGCGGGCCGCGGCTATTTCTTGAACAGGTCGTCCGCCGAAGGTGGTGGATCGGCTCGTGCCGGCGCCCCGCCGAACAGCGCATCGAGCGCGCTGCGGCTCGCCCGGGCCACCGCCGCGCCGCCCCCCTGGTAGGCTTCCAGACGCGGCACGAACCAGCCGCAGTCGTTGGCACGAAGCTTGTCGGCAACGCGTTCCGCGGCGAGCTCGCGGCACTCGCCGGCGCGGTGCGCGTCGTAGTGGCGGCACTGCTTGCAGACATGGAGATCGGTGCGGCAGCTTGGGCAGACATCGCGCCGCCCCAGCGGCAGCGGCAGGCCGGCGAGGCTGGCGCCGCATTTCCAGCACACCAGGCTCATGCCTGACCCTCGCGGGGATGATCGTGGCCGGGATAATCCGGGTAACGCAGCGCGTGATACTCGAGATCGGCCAGCGCGACGCTGCGAAGCGCGCTCTCATGGGTGGCATCGAGCACCACTGGCGGCGCGACGCCGGCCTCGGCCGCTTCCAGCCAGCGTGTGGCGCACACGCACCAGCGGTCGCCGGGCTTCAGGCCGGGGAAGCCGTATTCGGGGACGGGGGTGACGAGATCGTTGCCGCGCTGCCGCGAAAAGTCGAGGAAGGCCTCGGTCATCTGCGCGCAAACGGTATGGCTGCCGGGATCGTGCGGGCCGGTGTGGCAGACGCCGTCGCGCGCGAAGCCGGTGAGCGGCGAGATGCTGCACACCTGCAGCAGGCCGCCCAGCACGTTGCGCGCGTCGCTCACTTCGCCCCCTTCATTCGTTTTTGCCGGTGAAAAATAACATGGACGCCCCGCTCAAGGGGCGTCGGACGGCGCATCGAACGCGGGGAGGGCGGGCAGGCGGCCGGCGGCGATCGCCGCCGTGCGTGCCGCCTCGACGTGCGTGAACAAGCTCGGGCCCGGGTAACCGTCGGCCGGCAGCCGGTGCGCGAGCTGGTACTGGCGCAGCGCCGTCTGCGTGCGCGGACCGAGCAGGCCGTCGGGCTCGCCGGCGGGAAAGCCGAGTTCGTTGAGCGCTGCCTGCAGCGTTTTCAGTTGCGCCGTGCTGAGCGCGCCCGCTTCGCCGCCCTGCGCGACGAGCGGGCCGCCGCCGCCGAGCTGGTGCGCGAGCTGGGCGACCGACAGGGCGTAGTTGACCGAGCGGTTCCAGCGCATCACCACGTCGAAATTGTCGAACACCAGGAAGGCCGGACCCTGCCAGCCCTGCGGCAGGATCACCGCCGCGTCGCCCGCGACCTCGGGCAGGGCGCCGCCGTCTGCCATGACCACGCCCGCCGCGGCCCAGTCGCGCACGGGCAGGCGATGGGCGATGCGTGCCCGCTTGACGTCGAAGCCCGGCGGCAGCCGCACCTCGCGCGCGACCGGCTCGCCGGCGCGCCAGCCGGCGCGCTTGAGATAGTTCGCCGCCGAATGCATGGCGTCGGGCAGCGAGCGCCAGAGGTCGATGCGGCCGTCGCCGTCGGCGTCGAGCGCGTAGGCGCGGAAAGTCGACGGCATGAACTGCAGGTGGCCCATCGCGCCCGCCCACGAGCCCGTCATGTCGACGGCGGCGACGTGGCCGGCGTCGAGGATGCGCAGGGCGTCGAGCAGCTGGCTGCGAAAGAAGCTGCTGCGGCGGCCGTCGTGGGCGAGCGTGGCGAGGCTCGCGGGAATGTTGAGGCTGCCGAGGGTCGAGCCGTAGTTGGTTTCCAGCCCCCAGAACGCGACCAGCACCGTCTTCGGCACGCCGTACTGCCGCTCGAGCGCGTCGAACAGCGCGGCGTGCTCGGCGAGCAGCGCCTGGCCGCGCTTGAGCCGCTGCGGCGTGACGCGCCGCGCCAGGTAGTCGGAAAAGGTCTGCAGGAACTCGGGCTGACGCCGGTCGAGCTCGATCACGCGCTCAACCGGGGCGAGGTTGGTGAGCGCGGCGTCGAGCGTGGCCGTGGAGATGCCCTGCCGGGCGGCGTCCTCGCGGAAGGCGGCGAGCCAGTCGTCGAAGCTGACCTGGGCGTGAACGGGGAAGGCCGCGAGCACGGCCAGCAGCAGCCAGACCCTACGCATGCTTTTGCAGCCAGAATTCGGTGAGCGCCAGGTGCCACAGCTTGCTGCCCTGGATGCGGGTGTGGTACTGCTCGGGCGCGGCGAGCAGCTTGTCGACGTAGGCGCGCTGGTAGAGCCCGCGCTCGCGGCAGGCCCGCGAGTCGAGGATGTCGCGCATGAAGTCGAGGAATTCGCCGCGCACGTATTTCAGCGCCGGCATCGGGAAATAGCCTTTCTTGCGGTCGATCACCGTGTCGGGAACGCGTCCGCGCGCGATCTTTTTCAGCACATGCTTGCCGCCGGAGGCGAGTTTCAGTTCGGGCGGCATGCGCGCGGCGAGCTCGACCAGATGATGGTCGAGGAAAGGCACGCGCGCTTCCAGCCCCCAGGCCATGGTCATGTTGTCGACGCGCTTCACCGGGTCGTCGGTGATGAGCATCGTCACGTCCATGCGCAACACCTGATCGATGAATTCGTCGGCGAAAGGTTCCGCCAGGTGCGCGGCGATCAGCTCTCCCGTGTAGTCGGGGCCGTGGTAGGCGGGCTGCACCATCTCGAGGTATTCGTCGTGGTCGCGGTCGAAGTAATGCTTGCGGAAGCGGTCCAGCGGCGTTCCATCGGTTTCCGCCGCCATGCGCGGATACCAGAAATAGCCGCCGAAGACCTCGTCCGCGCCCTGCCCGCTCTGCACCACCTTCACCGTCCTGCTCACCTGCTCGGCGAGCAGGTAGAAGGCGACGGCGTCCTGCGCGAACATCGGCTCGCTCATCTCGCCGACCGCTTCGGGCAGGCGTCGCAGCACCTCGGGGTTGGGGATGAGGATCTTGTGGTGGCGGGTGCCGTACATCGCCGCCACCGGGTCGGAATATTCGAATTCGCTGCCGCGTTCTTCCGGCTGGTCCTCGAAGCCGATCGAGAAGGTCATCAGGTCCGCCACGCCCTGCTCGGCGAGCAGGGCCACCAGCAGGCTCGAATCGAGGCCGCCGGAAAGCAGCACGCCGACCTTGACGTCGGCGATCTCGATGCGCTTCCTGACTGCCTGCCGCAGGCTCTCGTGGATCGCCTCGGTCCATTCGGCTTCGGTCCGGGGCGTCGGCGGCCGCTGCGCGCGCAGCGACCAGTAGCGGCGATGCCGCAGTTCGCCGCGCGCGTTGACGCTGAGCGTGGTGCCCGGCGCGAGCTTGCGCACGCCGTTGAAGATCGTGCGCGGGGCCGGCACCACCGCGTGCAGGGTGAACAGATGATGCAGCGCGACCGGGTCGATGCTGGTGTCGACGCCGCCGGCCGCGAGCAGGGCCTGCGGCGTCGAGGCGAAGCGGAACGCGCCCAGCGTTTCGCTGTAATACAGCGGCTTGATGCCGAGGCGGTCGCGCGCGAGGAAGAGACTATCGCGGTTCCAGATGGCGAAGGCGAACATGCCGGCGAGGCGCTCGACGCAGGCCTCGCCCCATTCGAGATACGCGCGCAGGATGACTTCGGTGTCGCCGTCGGAGTGGAAGGCGTGGCCGCGGCCGATCAGCTCGGCGCGCAGTTCGGGGTAGTTGTAGATGGTGCCGTTGAACACCAGCGCGGTGCCGGTGGCGGCGTCGACCATCGGCTGGGCCGAGCGCCCGGAGAGGTCGATGATCGCCAGCCGCCGGTGGCCGAGGCGCACCGCGCCGTCGGCGTGCTGGCCCTCGGCGTCCGGCCCGCGCCGCGCGAGCTTCGCCAGCATGCGCGCCATGGTGTCGGGCTCAGGCGCCTTGTAGTCGAACCGGAATTCCCCTGCGATACCGCACATGTTTCAAATCCTGTTACGCCGCCAGCGGCGGCTCGTCCATCAGCGCGATCTGTTCGCGCAGTTCGAGGATGCGCGCCTGCCAGTACTGCTGGGTATTGAACCACGGAAACGCGGCGGGAAACGCCGGGTCGTCCCAGCGGCGCGCCAGCCA
This sequence comes from Thiobacillus sp., assembly GCA_046292745.1. GTDB lineage: Bacteria > Pseudomonadota > Gammaproteobacteria > Burkholderiales > Thiobacillaceae > Thiobacillus. The sequence goes on from JBKBQH010000008.1 coordinate 111,015, forward strand.
CGCCGCATAGTGGATCAATCTCAAGGTTCTGAGTGCCTCGACGAGATGGAGTTCGCGCGGATCGAAATCCATGAAGTCCTCGTAGCCGGCGAGGATCTCGTTCAGCTGCGCCTGCTGTTCCTCGCGTTCGCCCGACAGCAGCATCCACAGGTCCTGCACCGCCGGGCCCATGCGGGCGTCGTCGAAATCGACGAAATGCGGCCCGGCCTCGGTCCACAGGACGTTGCCGGCGTGGCAGTCGCCGTGCAGGCGGATCGGCGTGACGGCGCCGGCGCGCGCGTAGCAGTGCCTGACGCTGGCAAGCGCATGCTCGACGACGCTGTCCCAGGCGGGCTTGAGGTCACGCGGCAGCCAGTCGCCGCTGCGCAGGAAATCGCGCGAGGCAATGCCGAAAGTCTCCACGTCGAGCGTGGGCCGATGCGCGAAGGCCGCCGTCGCGCCCACGGCGTGGATGCGTCCGAGAAAACGCCCCATCCATCGCAGGGTGTCGGCACGGTCGAATTCGGGCATGCGGCCGCCCTGCTTCGGATACACGGCGAAGCGGAAACCGGCATGGACATGCAGGGTTTCCCCCTTGAGCACGCACGGAGCGACCACCGGGATCTCGCGTTCGGCGAGTTCGGCGGTAAAGGCGTGTTCTTCCAGGATCGCCGCGTCGCGCCAGCGCCCGGGACGATAGAACTTGACGACCACGGGTGGCGCGTCCTCGACGCCCATCTGGTAGACGCGGTTTTCAAAGCTGTTGAGCGCAAGGAGACGGCCGTCGGCGATGAGGCCCGTGCTGTCGAGCGCATCGAGCGCGACATCGGGTGTCAGGGCGGCATAGGGGTGCAGCGTATCCATCATTTGCGGGGCAAGGCGGCCGTACAGGAAATCCGCGCTCAAAAATCTCCGGGGGATAGATAATGCCTCAAACACCATGACCGATCGCACCCGCATGACGACGAACGACCCGTTTTGCATGGATATCTCCCGCCACGTCTGGGAGACGCGTTATCGCGCCGACGGCGAGGCGGATATTCGCGCCAGCTGGCGGCGCGTCGCGCACGCCATCGCCCAGGCCGAAGGCGACGACGCCGGCGCCTGGGCCGAACGTTTCCACGCCTTGCTCGACGGCTTCCGCTTCCTCCCGGGCGGGCGCATCCTCGCCGGCGCTGGCACCGGGCACCGCGTCACGCTGTTCAACTGCTTCGTGATGGGCACCATCGCCGACGATCTGGAGCAGATTTTCGAGGCGCTCAAGGAAGGCGCGCTCACCATGCAGCAGGGCGGCGGCGTCGGCTACGATTTCTCGACGCTGCGGCCGGCCGGCACGCCGGCGTCGACGACGCACACCATCGCCTCCGGGCCGGTGTCCTTCATGCGCATCTGGGACGCGATGTGCGCGACCCTGCTGTCGACCGGGGCGCGGCGCGGCGCGATGATGGCGACGCTCGCCTGCGACCATCCCGACATCGAGGCCTTCGTCGACGCCAAGCGCGATCCGGCCGAACTGCGCCACTTCAACCTGTCGGTGCTGGTGAGCGACGCGCTGATGCAGGCCGTGGCGGACGACGCCGACTGGCCCTTGCGCTTCCCCGGCCTCGGCGTGGTGCGCACGATCAAGGCGCGCGCGCTGTGGCAGCGCATCATGCGCGCCGCCTACGACACCGCCGAGCCCGGCGTGCTGTTCGTCGACACCATCAACCGCGACAACACGCTGGCCTACCTCGAAACGCTCACCGCGACCAATCCCTGCGGCGAGATCCCGCTGCCGCCCTACGGCGCCTGCGACCTCGGCTCGCTCAATCTCACCACCTTCGTCGAGGCGCCGTTTTCCGCCGCGGCGCGCCTCGACTTTGCGGCGCTGGCCGATGCAGCACGCACCGCCGTGCGTTTCCTCGACGACGTCATCGACGTGTCGCGCTATCCGCTTCCCGCCCAGGCCGGGGAAGCGCGGCGCAAGCGGCGCGTGGGGCTCGGCATCACGGGGCTTGCCGACGCGCTGGTTTTTCTCGGCCTCGCCTACGACAGCGAGGCCGCGCGCGCGCTGGCCGCGCAGGCCATGCAGACCGTGCGGGATGCCGCCTACCGCGCGTCGGTCGAACTGGCGCGCGAGAAGGGCGCTTTTCCTGTGTTCGACGCCGAGGCCTACCTCGCCAGCGGCTTCGCCACGCGCCTGCCCGCCGATATCCGCGACGCCATCGCGGCCCACGGCCTGCGCAACAGCCACCTCCTCGCGATCGCGCCAGCCGGCACCATCAGCCTCCTGGCGAACAACTGCTCGAGCGGCATCGAGCCGATATTCGCCGGCGAGGCCGAACGCCGCGTGCTGCAGGCCGACGGACACTACGCCTGCCACCGCGTGCTCGACGCCGCGCTGCACGCCTGGCGACAGCGCGGGCACGCGGGCGTGCCGCCCGCCTTCGTCGAGGCGCGCGCGCTCGACCCCGGCGCCCACCTCGCGATGCAGGCCGCGCTGCAACCCTTCGTCGACAACGCCATTTCCAAGACCATCAATGTCGCCGCCGACATCCCGTTCGCGCGTTTCGAGGATCTCTACCGCCGGGCCCACGCGCTCGGCCTCAAGGGCTGCACGGTGTTTCGTCCCAATCCCGTCACCGGCGCCATCCTCAGCGAGCCGGCCGCCGCCGAGCGCGTGCAGTGCTGCGGCATCGAACGCGAGGCCGACTAGACCCGCCTAAAGTTCGGCCGCGGCCGGCCGAAAAGGCCCCATGACTTCGCCATCTTCCTGGCGGCCGGCTCCCTTCCCCCGACAAGGACTTCCTGCATGACACATCGTCCCCGCCCCCTGACCCGCGCCCTGGCGCTCGCCGCAATCCTGGGCCTGCCCGGCCTGTCGCACGCCGCCGACTATTGGATGGGCGTCTTTGCCGGCAGTGCTGGCAAGGACAACCAGGCCGAGCTCAAGGCCATGTTCAAGCCCTTGAGCGATTATCTCGGCAAGGCGACCGGCAACAATTTCAAGCTCGAGATCAGCCAGAGCTTCAAGAACATGGAACGTCGCCTCGAGGATGGGCGCTACGCGGTTTTCCTGGGGCCGCCGCAGGTGACGGCCGAAGCGATCGAGGGCGGCTTCGAGCCGGTCGCGAAATGGGACAAGCCGCTTTACGGCGTCGTCGTCGTGCCTGCCGACAGCCCCTACAAGACCGTGTCCGACCTCAAGGGCACGCGCCTGGGAATCGCGGCCCGCGATACGGCAGCCGGCCCGCTGTGCATCAACATCCTCAACAAGGCCGGCGTGCGGCCGGACAAGGATTTCGCGGCGGTCTACGAAGGCAAGTTCCAGGACGTGATGATCCAGCAGCTGCGCGTGGCCAGCCTCGATGCCATCTGCACCGGCCCGGGCGCGCTGCGCATCATGAACGAGGAATCCCCCGGCAAGTTCCGCGTCCTGGCCGAATCGGGGCGGGTGCCGGGGTTCGCCCTCAGCATCGACAGGGATTTGCCCGCGGGTGAAAAGCGCAAGCTGGTCGCCGCCCTGGTGGGCATAGGCAAGAACCCCGAGGGCAAACGTGCGCTCGCCGCGATTTCCGGCAGCGCCGGCGGCGCTGCCGACACCCTGCCGACCGACGCGAAGGAATATTTCAGCGCGAACCTGCTGATGCAGGAAAACAAGCGCCTGTACAACGCGCAAATTCCCGAACGTTGAGCGCCGGCGCATCCACGACGGCCCAGGAGAGGCCGCCGTGGCTTTGCACACCCGGCGGCGGCAGTCCACAATGGGCACCGTCCCTGCGCGCGCCCCGATGAAAGCCTCCCCGCCTGCCCCGCCCCGTCCCCGCATCGGCCTCGCGCTGGGCGGCGGCTCGGCGCGCGGCTGGGCGCACATCGGCGTGATCCGGACCCTGACCGAGGCCGGCATCGCGCCCGATATCGTCTGCGGCACCTCGATCGGCGCGCTGGTCGGCGCCGCCTACGTGGCGGGCGAACTCGACCGCCTGGAAACCTGGGTCAGAAGCCTGAAGCTGCAGACCGTGGTGAGTTTTCTCGATTTCTCGCTCGGCGGCGGCCTCATCAAGGGCGAGAAGCTGATCGATTTCTTCCGCGCCCATTTCGTCGATCGCGACATCGGCGAACTCGACCGCCCCTTCGGCGCCGTGGCGACCGACCTCGCGCGCGGCCGCGAGGTGTGGCTGCGTGAAGGCGGCGTGTCGGACGCGGTGCGCGCCTCGATCGCCCTGCCCGGACTCTTCACCCCGGTGCGGCGCGACGGCGCCTGGCTGGTCGACGGCGGCCTGGTCAACCCCGTGCCCGTCTCTCTCGCGCGGGCGATGGGCGCGGACATCGTCATCGCGGTCGATCTCAACGCCGACCTGCTGGGACGCCACCTCCGGCCCCGGGCGCCGCGCCGGTCCGACAAGGCCAGCCGTGTTTCGCTCGCCGACATCGTCAGGGCGCGCATCGAGGCGGGCATGACGCAACTCGGCCTCAACCACGACGGTGCACCCCGCCCCCCCGCGGTGCTCGACGTCCTGGCGTCGAGCATCAACATCATGCAGGTGCAGATCACGCGCAGCCGGCTGGCCGGCGAGCCCGCCGACGTGCTGCTGACGCCGCGGCTGGCAGACCTCGAACTGATGGAGTTCCACCGCGCCGCCGTCGCCATCGAGACCGGTCGCCGCGCGGCCAGGGACGCGCTGCCGCAACTCCTGTCACGCGTCAACGACGACGCGCGCTGAGGCGCGAGGATTCAGCGGGAGGGCTCGCACAGCGCGAGCTTCTGCGCCCGGCCGAGCCGCTTGATTGCGGCCTCGCGGCGCGCGGCCTCGGCCCGGCCGGCGGCGGGCTCCGCATAGACGAGCCGCACCGGGCGCCGACTGCGTGTGTAGCGCGCGCCCGCGGCCGCCTCGCCGTTATGCTCGGCGAGGCGGCGTTCGACGTCGGTGGTGATGCCGGTATAGAGCGTGCCGTCGGCGCAGCGGACGAGATAGACCCACCAGGCCATGCGCGTCATGCGGCGCCCGGGGGTTTCCCTAGAGCGGACGCTGGATCGAGACGATGCCGCGGATCATGCCGGGCGCGTAGCCGGTCGCCTTGTCGAACGGATATTCGGCTGCGAGTCGCGCCTTCACGCCATCGGCGATCGTCGCCGGGTCGCCGTGGCAGGTCAGGCACAAGGGCTGCACCGGCAGCGCCTTGGCGTAGCGGAAAACCTTACCCTGTGGAGTCCTGACCACCTCCCACGTCTCGAGGGCATCCGGCTTTTCGCCGGCGGCGAGGCGTTTCTCCAGTGCGGCCTGCGCCTGCGCTTCCCAGGCGTCGGGCACGCCGGCGGGATTGCGGTTCTTCGGACTGACACGTGTGATCTTGAAACCAGAAGATTGCGACAGGTCTGCGGCTATCCTCGGCGCGCGCTCCTTGCACACGCCAATCGCACCGTCCGCGCCCTTTTCTCCGATCGCCGTCCGCAGTTCGCCGCCCAGCTGCTGGATCAGCGCGCCACTCGCCCTGCGTGCATCGGCGGCCATCGCCGCCTGTTCTTCTGCTGTCGGCACGGCCGCGCAGCCTGCGAGCAAGACCGGCAATCCCAAGACAATCCAGGGGGTTTTAGGCATGAATCGCACTCCTCATGAATAGTACCAAGGTACCATTATGCGGATGTCGAAGACGACCCGCAACCGACATGTCCACTCGCTCCATCGAGCTTGACGACTGATGACGCAGCCTACACGTCGGTCGACACCGACTGCGCCCACAGCAGCGCCTCCATATGGATGCCGTTGATGTCGGCGACTTCGCGGCCGATCTGCTTCGCCAGCGCCTCGATGCTGCTCTGGTCATCCGCTTCGCAGGCGATCGCCAGCGCCAGGTAGGGGGCGTACGGCCCCTTGCCGTGGAGGATGGCCTCGGTGATTTCGGCGGGCAGGCTGATTTCCTTGAGCACCCGCTCCATCGGCATGTGCATGACGAGATCGAGCAGGGAGAACAGGCCGGCGACGAAGATCTCGTCACGCGCCTTGGCAAAGAGGGCACGCCCGGCCAGCTGCTCGGCGACGCGGCCGCGCACCAGCGCGTTTTCCAGCACGGCGTGGTCGAGCGCCTGCGCCTGGCCGCCGGTGAAGAGGATCATCGTCAGCCAGCGGTAGAGCTTGTCCTGGCCCAGCACCATCAGTGCCTGCTCGATGCCGCCGACCTTGTTGAGCAGCCCCATGCCGGGGGAGTTGACGTAGCGCAGGAGGCGCAGCGACAACGCAGGATCGTGGCGGAACTGTGCCGCCAGCTCGGGCTGCTCGGCGCCGGTGCGCACGCGGTTCATGAGGTCGAGGACCTTGGCGCGCGACGGGCCCACCACCGGGTTGCCGAGATGTTCGCGGCGGGTGATGAAGGGCCCCATGAACAGCGCGAACTGCAGCTTGTGGCACATGTGGAAGGCTTCCAGCGTCTGCACCCCCACGGCGACCAGGCGCCGCTGCGGCGCAACCCTGGCTATGGCGGCGATTTCCGCCGTGATGGCGGCCATGTCCTCGTTGCTGACGTCGATCAGCACGTGGTCGGCGAGCGGAAGCAGGGCCTGGTTCTGCGGGCGCAGCGCCGCGCCCGCTTCCACGGCGAACGCGAAGCCGCGCGCCTGGAGTTCGCGCGCGCGCGCGAGCACCGCCGCGTCGGCCGCGCCGGCGTCGAGATCGAGCAGCCACACGGTGCCCGCGGCCGGCCAGCCGTCGAGGCTCGACAGGGCGAGGCTCGCCGGCGCCAGCGGCACGAAGGCCATGCGCTGGCCCAGCAGCCGCGAAATGTCCATGCGCTGCAGGTTGTCGAGCAGGGTCTCGTCGCAGAGCCGGCGCATGGCCGGCAGGGCGGTATCGTGCGGTGCGTCGAGCGCCCGGCGCAGCATGAAGGTATAGCCGGCCACCCGCTGGTCGCGACCGATCATCGCCTCGCGCCGCATCACCGAGGCGGTTTTGGCCGCAGCCGGCGCCGCCGCTGCCGGCCGCGCCGGGGGGTCGCGCCGGGGCGCCGGCTGCGCGCCCGCCTTGCTTCCTGACAACATTCCCACCAGACCCTTCAGCACATGCGACTCCTTGCGAAAACCCGACCATACCTGCGCTTACCAACGGCAAAACCCGGCCAGACTGTAGGCCGCACGCACGCTATTTCAAGCCGCCTGTCCACCCCGGCGCCTGCGCCAGGCTACGCAGCGCGGCGGCCGGCTGCTATGCTGGGCGCAGGTGCGTCTTTCCCCTGCCGTGGCTGGGGCATCCATTTTGGCCAAGCTGCTTTATCGCTACTTCTTTCGCGGACTGCTCACGGCGCTGCCGCTGGGTCTGACGGTCTACCTCCTCTATGTCTTCCTCCGCTGGAGCGAGTCGGTAGCGATCCGGCTCATCCGGCCGTTCATCGGCGACTATTATTTTCCCGGTCTCGGCCTCGCGCTAGGCATCAGCGGCATCTTCCTGCTCGGCGTGCTGATGTCGCAGCGCTGGGTGGGGCGGCTCGTCAGCCTGGTCGAACTGCCGTTCACCAACCTGCCGGTGGTGAAAAGCATCTATTCCTCGCTGAAAAGCTTCGCCGACTACTTTTCGCCGCAGCAGCCGAAAACCGGCGGCCAGACCGTGGTGATCCTGCGCCTGCCGGACCAGCCGCTGGAACTGGTGGGGCTGGTCACGCGGTCGAGCCTGGCAGGCCTGCCCGACGGCTTTCTGCCCGGCGACCGCGTGGCCGTCTACCTGCCGATGGGCTACATGATCGGCGGCTACACGGTGTTCGTGCCGCGCGCGTGGGTGCACCCCATCGCGATGCCGGTGGAGGAGGCGATGCGCGCCTCGCTGTTCGCCTGGATGAGCGCGCCGCCCGCCAACGACGGCGCGCCACGCCCCTGAGGCCATGCAGATCGAGTGCTACGCCCAGCGCCTGCTGAATCCCTTCCGCGGGGCGGTGCACGTGATCCGCTACGCCTCGGCCGAGGCGGTGACGACCGACGGCGTCGAATGGGACATCTACGTCGCCAACGACGCGCTGCTCGACGGCCTCGGCCGCGCCGGCCGCCGCGCGCAGATTTCCGACATCCGCTACGGCCACTGGTCGGCGGAAAAGGGCCTCAAGCGCGGTCCGCTCTATCCCTCGGACGACTTCCGCCGCCTCGAGCACCTGGGCGCGGTCGTCTACGAACACCTGCTGAAGGTGCACCGCGACGTACCCTTCCCGTTCCGCGATCCGTTCGAGCTGTGGCTGCTCGACCGTGACGACCGGCCGCTCGCGCTCCTGCACAGCGTGCGCAGCGACAGCGAGACCGACACCCGCCCGCCGCTCGACTGGCGCGCCGGCATCGCCGCCCAGGCGCGCTTCCAGAGCGCGGCCATCGCCGGCCTCGCCGAGCCGGCCGGCGTCTACCTCACCCGCTACGTCAACAGCCTCGCCAGCGGCGTCGCGCAGTGGTTCCGCCGCGCCGACGACGGCGCCGGCCTTGGACTGCACACGCTGAAGGGCGGCGAATCGTTGCGCGGGCGCGTGCTCGAGGCGGATGCCTTCCCGCCGCTCTTCATCGCCACCGCCGGCATGGATGCGGCGCACGTCCGCCTGGTGCACGATTACCACGCCTGGCAGGCGCCCTGGATGCTGCTGCTGCCGCACCTCGACGAAGCCACCCGGCGGGCCTTCGAGGCGAGTGCCTGTCAGCAGGCCGAGATGGTCGAGAAACACTGCCGGCTCTATCCGGCGGTGGTGGATCGCGCCGCGCTGCAGGCGGCGCGCGTGCAGGCGGCGCTGGTGCGCAACCAGCCGCACGCGACGAAGCCGGACGAGGTGATGCCGATGTTCTACATCGAGCTCAGCAGCACCGAGGGCGGATCGCCCTAGGCGGCGACGCCGAGGATGGCGTCGGGCAGGGTGGCCGAGGCGCCCAGATGCGGGGTCAGCCGCACCGTCACCTGCGGGTGCGCCGCGGTGAATTCGGCGATCGCCTCGGGGATGTCCTGCGCCACGTGGGTGCCGGCGGCGAGGAAGTAGGGAAACGCCACGATTTCGGTCGCGCCGCGCGCGGCCAATGCCGCGAGGCCGTCCGGGATGCTCGGCTCGGCCAGTTCCAGGAACGCCGTTTCGACCGCCGCGTAGGCGACGCCGGCCTGCGCGCGCACGCGCTCGGCAAGCTGGCGGACTTCGTCGTTGGAGGCGGCACGGCGGCTGCCGTGGGCGATGATGAGCAGGCTGGGCATAGCGGTAATTCCCTCAAAAACACCCTGACACAGAGCCGAATCCGGCGGCCGGGTTCCCCCAAAGCCCCGGAAAGCCAGCCCTTCCGGTTACCGGTAGGAATGTGTCGCTGTTTGTCTGACAAGCGGGGTCGACCAGCCGGCCGTTCCCTTGACGCAGCGGGGACATTCCAGCCACCACAGGAGGATACAAGATGATAAGGACTTATACCGCGCTCGGCGCCCTCATGCTCGGCGTCGCCGCCCTGCCCGCAGCCGCCGACAACAAAAAAGGCAACAACGAGTGCCCGCTCGGCCAGGTGTCCGGCATGAGCCTGGACGACGAGTTCGGCCCCGGCACCCAGGCGCTGACCCAGTGCTTGAAGAAACGTCACAACGTGAAAATGGTCGTGCAGATCAACCAGTTCTGCACCAACGCCGCCACCCCGGAATCCTGTGCCGCCTCGGCCTACGGCCTCAACAACATCCGCAACATCCTCGACGACGAGATCACCCACGGCATGCAGGCCGGACGTGACTACGAGATGGCGGTGGTGCTGCACAGCCCGGGCGGCCGCATGGCGCTCAAGGACACCTCGGTGCGCGGCGACGGCACCACGGTTTCGGGCCGTAACCCCTTCGAAAACACGATCCGCGGGCTGATGGACCGCGGGGTGAAGTTCTACTTCTGCCAGAACACCACCCGCGCCTACCTCAGCCAGCCCGGCACGGCGATCACCTCGCTGCCGAAGTATCTCCTGACCGGCATCTCGGCCACCGGCCAGATGATCGAAGGCATTGAGTACACCACCGCCGGCCTGACCTCGATCGCCGACTTCCAGGTACGCGGCTACGCCTACATCCAGCCCTGAGTCCGGTAGACGTCCCAAAACAACAGCCCGGCAATGCCGGGCTGTTTACTGGTGAGCAGGCGGTATTCTAGGGTGCGGTGGCGAACGCCGCTTCCAGCTTCTGCTTGTCGAAGTGCCGCTCGAGATCGGCCATGCCGCCGGCCACGGCCGGATCGGCAAACAGTTCGCGCGCCGCCACCTGGCCCAGAAACTGGAACGCGACCTGCAGGGCCGCGGGCCCCTCGTATTTCAACGCCTGCCGCGTCGGCGCCTTGCACGATTCGGTCACGAGCCGTTCGAACAGGCGTGCGGTGTCGCGGTTGTAGCCGGTGCGCTCGGCAGGCGTGACCGATGCGATCGACTTGACCGCGGGGTGCAGGGACACCGTGGCGAACATCCATTTCACCAGCGCGCCCTTGTCGGCCGTCGTGGTCGAGGCGACCAGGCAGCGGCCGAGTTCGTCCGAATAGGGTCCGGCGTGGGTGGGGCCGGCCGCCAGCAGGCCCAGGAGCAGAAGCGAAAGACCGGGACGGTGCATGGGGTTCTCCTCAGCCGCGAACCGGCTCGAACGTGGCATCCAGGTTGTGGTCGTCGCAGTAGTCGAGAAAATCGCCGCGCAGGGTGGCGATATGGGCGTCGGCGGGGATGCCGAGCGTCATGTGCACCGCGAACATGGGCGCGCCGGTATGCGGCGCGGGGTAGGTATCGGTCTCGAGCGACTCGATGTTGATGCGCAGCCGGGCGAAGAAATTGGCGAGGCTGTTGACGATGCCGGGCTGGTCGAGCGCGGTGACTTCGACCATGTAGGGAATCAGCGGCTTGTCGCGTACCGCACCACGGGTGCGCTGCTGGATGATCGCCAGCCCCAGCTCCTCGCCTACCGCCGGCAGGCGGGCTTCGAGCTTGGCGAGCGCGTCCCAGCTGCCGGTCACGCGCATCAGCAGTGCGAAGCGGCCGCCGAGCGCCGCCATGCGCGACTCCTCGATGTTGCAGCCAGCCTCGGAGATGCGCCGGGTGAGTCCTTCCACGAGGCCGATCTTGTCTTCGCCGCTGGCGGTGATGACGAGGGATTCCGAATCGCTAGCCATTAAATCAGGTTCCTGTCCGAGAGTTCTTTTTTCACATAGGCGTAAAACACGGGCGCGGCGATCACGCCGGCCACGCCGAACGCGGCCTCCATCGCCAGCATGACGATGAGCAGCTCCCACGCGCGCGCCTGGATCTGGCCGCCAATGATACGGGCATTCACGAAATATTCGAGCTTGTGGATCACCACCAGGAAAACCAGCGAGCCGGCGGCGACGTGGAGAGAGTGCGACAGCGAGATGATGACGATGACCGAGTTGGAGATCAGGTTGCCGAGCACCGGCAGGAGGCCGACGATGAACGTCACGAGCACCATGGTCTTGACGAAAGGCAGCTCGACGCCGAACGCCGGCAGCAGCACGCCCAGGTAAAGCCAGGTGAGGAAGGCATTGAGCGCGGAAATCCGCACCTGCGCGAAGACGACGCGGCGAAAGGCATCGGCGAGACGATGCACGCGTTCGCACAGCGCCTGCGCCAGCGGCGCCAGCGCGTGGTGCGGCGCGGCCTCGCGCAGCGCGACGAAACTGCCGATGACGAGGCCGACCAGCATCAACACCAGCACGCGCCCGGCGTCGCCGCCCAGCCGGCGCAGGTCCTGCGCATGCGCGCGCAGCCATTCGACCAGGCCGGCACGAATCACCGATTCGTCGCCCTGCGGCAGCCAGGCCGCCGCCCAGGGCGGCAGCAGTTCACGCGAGTTTTCGATCACCTCGGCCATCTTGGTCAACAGGCCGGTGACCCCGCCCTCGGTGCGCAGATAGACGATCGCGCCCGCGGTCAGCCCCCCCAGCGCGCCCAGCACGGCGAGCGTGATCAGCGAGACGACCAGCACTTTTGACCAGGTGTGGCCGAGTTTGCCGAGGACGATGCGCGGCGCCAGCAGGTGCACCAGCTGCACCACCAGCAGGCCGGCAAGCAGCGCGGGCAGCAGGTGCAGGTGCAGCGTCAGCAGCAGGCCTGCGGCCATCAGCAGCCAGGCGGTGATTTCGTAGCGGGTGGCGGGTGCGGCAGGCGCGGTCATGGTCGCCACGATGCCAATAAAGCCCGTCTGCGGCAAGGGATTTCGCGACGCGGCCCAAGCCGGCTACACTCGCCGGCTGGATTCCATTCCGCGCCGCCGCATGCTCCGTCCCGCCTTCCTGTCCAAGCTGCGCAGCCTCCTGCCCGCGCATTGCGTGCTCTATGCGCGCGAAGACCTCGTGCCTTTCGAGTCCGACGGCCTGTCAGCCTACCGCAACGTGCCCGACGTGGTGGCGCTGCCGGAAACCGAGGCCGAAGTCGCGGCGATCCTCAGGCTCTGCCACAGCGAGAACGTGCCGGTGGTCGCGCGCGGCGCGGGCACCGGGCTTGCCGCCGGGGCCTTGCCGGTCGACGGCGCGGTGCTGCTGGTGCTGGCGAAGCTCAATCGCATCAAACGCCTCGACCCGCTGGCGCGCACGGCCGTGGTCGAACCCGGGGTGCGCAATCTCGCGATTTCCGAGGCCGCCGCGCCCTACGGCCTCTACTACGCGCCCGATCCGTCCTCCCAGATCGCGTGCTCGATCGGCGGCAACGTCGCCGAGAATTCCGGCGGCGTGCATTGCCTGAAATACGGGCTGACCGTGCACAACATCGCGAAGCTGCGCGCGCTGACGATCGCCGGCGAGGTGCTCGAAATCGGCAGCGAGGCGCTCGATGCGGCCGGCTACGATCTGCTGGCGCTTTTGACCGGCTCGGAAGGCATGCTCGCGGTGATCACCGAGGTGACGGTGAAGCTCCTGCCGCGCCCCGAACGCGCCCAGGTGGTGCTGGCGGCCTTCGACGACGTGGCGCGCGCCGGGGCGGCGGTCGGCGACATCATCGCCGCCGGGGTGATTCCGGCTGGGCTGGAGATGATGGACCGGCTCGCCATCGAGGCCGCCGAAGCCTTCGTCCACGCCGGCTATCCGATGGCCGAGGCGCTGCTGCTGGTCGAAATCGACGGCGTGAACGAGGAGGTCTCGGACGACATCGCCACCGTGCGCGCGGTGCTCAAGGCCGCCGGCGCGACCGAGATCCGCACCGCCGAGGACGACGCGCAACGCGCGAAATTCTGGGCCGGCCGCAAGGCCGCGTTCCCGGCGGTGGGGCGGCTGGCGCCGGATTACTACTGCATGGACGGCACCATCCCGCGTTCGCAACTGCCGCACGTGCTCACCCGCATCGCCGCGATGAGCGCCGAATACGGCCTGGCCGTGGCCAACGTATTCCATGCCGGCGACGGCAACCTGCATCCGCTCATCCTGTTCGACGCCAACCGGCCCGGCGAACTGGAAAAGGCCGAGACCTTCGGCGGCAGGATACTCGAGCTGTGCGTGGAAGCCGGCGGCACCATCACCGGCGAGCATGGCGTCGGCGTCGAGAAAATCCGCCAGATGTGCACGCAGTTCGCCTCGCCCGAACTCGCGCGCTTTCACGACGTGAAGGCCGCGTTCGACCCCGGCAAACTGTTGAATCCCGGCAAGGCCGTGCCCGAGCTGCACCGCTGCGCCGAATGGGGCGCGATGCACGTCTCCGCCGGCCGGCTGCCGCACCCAGAGTTGCCGAGGTTCTGATGGAGGACACGCTGATCGAACGCATCCGCGCCGCGCATGCGACAGGCGCGCCGCTCATCATCCAGGGCGGCGGCAGCAAGGGCTTCTATGGCAACGCCGACGAGGGCGAGGTGCTCTCGACCCGCGCGCTCGCCGGCGTGGTCGACTACCAGCCGAAGGAACTGGTGCTGACCGCGCGCGCCGGCACGCCGCTGGTGGAGATCGAGGCGCTGCTCGCCGGGCACGGCCAGATGCTGGCGTTCGAGCCGCCGCACTACGGCGAATTCCCGCTCGCCGGCCGGCCGGCCGTGTCCGGGGCCATGGCGATGCGTGCCACGCTGGGCGGCGCGATCGCCGCCGGGCTGTCGGGCCCGCGGCGCCCCTACGCCGGCGCGGCGCGCGATTTCGTGCTCGGCGTGCGCCTCATCGACGGCACCGGCCAGCCACTCGCCTTCGGCGGCCGGGTCATCAAGAACGTCGCCGGCTACGACGTCTCGCGCCTGATGGCCGGCGCGCTCGGCACGCTCGGCGTGCTGACCGAGGTCTCGCTCAAGGTGCTGCCGAGGCCGGCAGCAGAAATCTCGCTGCAATTCGAACTCGACGAAGCCAGCGCGATCCGCCGCATGAACGAATGGGCCGGCCAGCCGCTGCCGCTGTCGGCCACGTCCTGGCATGCCGGTGTGCTGACCGTGCGCCTGTCGGGCGCGGCGTCCGCGGTGCACGCCGCGCAGGCGAAGCTCGGCGGCGAGGAGTTGCGCGACGCCGCCGGCTTCTGGCAGCGCCTGCGCGACCAGGCCACGCCCTTCTTCGACAAACGCCCGCTGTGGCGGCTCGCCGTGCGCCCGACCGCAGGCCCGCTCGAGCTCGGCGACGCGCAGTGGATCGAATGGGGCGGCGCGGTGCGCTGGCTCGCCAGCGACCTGCCCGCCGCCGTGCTGCGCGACGCGGCCCGCGACAGCGGCGGCCACGCCACGCTGTTCCGCGGCAAGCCCTCTCCCCAACCCTCCCCCCGGACGGGGGAGGGAGCGAACGTGGTGCCCGAACCGATTGACGGCGTGTTCACGCCGCTCGCGCCGCCGCTTCTCGCCGTGCACCGTGCGCTCAAGCAGCGCTTCGACCCGCGCGGCATCCTCAACCGTGGCCGGCTCTATCCCGATTTCTGATATGCAGACGACGCTCGCGCAAACCTTCCGCCACACCGCCGACGGCGAAGTCGCCGAACGCATCCTGCGCAGCTGCGTCCACTGCGGCTTCTGCCTCGCCACCTGTCCGACCTATCTGGTGCTCGGCAACGAGCTCGATTCGCCGCGCGGCCGCATCTACCTCATCAAGCAGGTGCTCGAAGGCGCGACGCCGACTGCCAGGACCCAGCGCTACCTCGACCGCTGCCTGACCTGCCGCAACTGCGAAACGACCTGTCCGTCCGGCGTCGAATACGGCAAGCTGCTCGACATCGGCCGCCATCTGGTCGAGGCGAAGGTCGGCCGCGGCCCCGCCGAAGCGGCCGCGCGTGCGGCGCTGAAACACGGGCTCGGCACGGCCTGGCTGTTCAACGGCGCGCTGAAGGTCGGCCAGGCCGTGCGTGGGCTGCTGCCGGGTTTCCTGAAATCCCGCGTTCCCGCGGCGGAAGACGCCGGCGTCTGGCCCGCGCCGCGCCACGCACGCCGCATGCTGGTGCTCGCCGGCTGCGTGCAGCCCGGCCTCAAGCCCAACATCAACGCCGCCGCCGCGCGCGTGCTCGACCGGCTGGGGATTTCGCTCCTCGTCGCCGACGACGCCGGCTGCTGCGGCGCGCTGCCGCACCACCTCAACGACACCGATGCCGGGCTTTCCGCCGCGCGCAACAACATCGACGCCTGGCTGCCGCAGCTCGACGCCGGCGCCGAGGCCATCGTGATGACCGCCTCCGGCTGCGGCGCGATGGTGAAGGACTATGGCTGGCTGCTGCGCAACGATCCCGTGTACGCGGAGAAGGCCGCGCGCGTGGCCGCCGCGACACGGGACCTTTCCGAAATCCTCGTCGCCGAACGCGACGCGCTCAAGGCGCTCGGCGCCCGCGCGGGAGCAAAGCGCATCGCCTATCACCCGCCGTGCACGCTGCAGCACGGCCAGAAACTCGGCGGCGTCGTCGAGGCGCTGCTCGTGGATGCCGGCTTCGAACTCGTCCCGGTGGCGGAAAAACACCTGTGCTGCGGCTCGGCCGGCGCCTACGCGATCCTGCAACCGGACATCGCCAATCAACTGAAAACGCGCAAGCTTGGCAAGCTGACGGCGGGCCAGCCCGAACTCATCGCCACCGCCAACATCGGCTGCCTCACGCACCTGCAGTCGGGCACCGCGTTGCCGGTGGTGCACTGGGTGGAACTTCTCGACCAGGCGCTTGCCGCATGTTGAGATCTTTCAGGAGACACGCATGATTTTCAGACAACTGTTCGAACCGGTTTCCAGCACCTACACCTATCTCCTCGGCTGCGAGGAGACGGGCCAGGCCCTGCTGATCGACCCGGTGCTGCCGACCTGGGAACGCGATCTCGCCGAAGTCAACAAACTCGGCCTCAGGCTCGTCTACACGGTCGAGACGCACATCCACGCCGACCACATCACCTCGGCGAAAAAGCTGAAGGCCATTGCCGGCAGCCGCATCGCCGGCCCCGCGCTCGACGCGCTGCCGTGCACCGACGTCGGCATCGTCGACGGCGTGCCGTTCGGGATGGGGTCGATCGAGCTCAAGCCGATCCACACCCCCGGCCACACCGACAACCATTTCGCCTATTTTCACGCCGGCCGGCTCTACACCGGCGATGCGCTGCTGATCGAGGCCTGCGGCCGCACCGATTTCCAGAGCGGCGACCCGGTGGCGCTGTATCACTCGGTGCGCGACAAGCTGTTCGCCTACGACGACGACACGCTGGTGTACCCCGCGCACGATTACGAACAGCGCCGGGTCAGCAGCATCGCCCAGGAAAAGGCTCGCAATCCGCGTCTGGGCGGCGAGCGCACGCTGGAGGAATTCGTCGCGCTGATGAACGGCCTCAAGCTCGCCTACCCCAAGTTCATCGACTACGCCGTGCCGGGCAACCGCGAATGCGGCGAGTGCCCCGCCGGCGTGCCCGAGCACCTGCAGCAATACTGCGGCGAGATCGGCGCGAGCCGGCAAGGCTGAGGACGCGGTCAGCGCTGCTTCAGCAGGCGGGCTTCCTCTTCCAGATAGATGCGATACGCGTTGCCGCGGTTGCTCGCCTCGAACGCGGGCAGCTTCTCGTAACGCGACCAGTCGGTGGCGCGGTAGGCCTCGTCGAAGGGCACGAAGTCGCGTGCCGCGGCGGCCATCGCCGCGCGCACATAGAGGATGTAGTCGCGGGTCGCCTCGACCACCTGGCCGGCGTCGGCCGACAAGGCGCCGTGGCCGGGTACGATGTAGCGCACCTGGTCCTTCAGGCCGGTGATGTAATCGAGCCCGGCCAGCCAGCGGTCGACGTTGGTTTCGGGGCTGTCGAGAAAGGGCACGCGGCCGCCGTACAGCACGTCGCCGCCGAACAGCACGCCGTAGGGCTTGACCAGCATGATGGAATCGCCGGGCGCGTGCGCCGGGCCCAGATGGCGGATCTCAAACTCGACGCCGCCCAGCTCGAAGCGGCACCCCTCGTCGAACACCTCGTCCGGCGGCACGATGTAGGTCTTCTCGTCGACCCACGGAAACAGCGCCTGCCGCCGCTGCGCGAGCCGGCGCGCGGCGTCCTCGCCCTGGCTGTCGGCGGTGCCGCCGGCGTAGCCGAGGGTGGCGCGCTGCGCCAGCACCCGCGGCGACCCGCCGTGCTCCCTGAACGCCTGCAGCCCGTAGATGTGGTCGGCGTGGTAGTGGCTGACGACCACGTACTTGATCGGCTGGTCGGTGATCTCGCGGATGCGCTGCAGCATGCGGTAACCGAGCGCCGGCGTGCCGAGGGCATCGAACACGACCACGCCTGCCGGGGTCACGACGAAGCCGGCGTTCGAGGTGTGGCCTTCGTTCACGGAATCGGGCACGCCCGACAGGCCCTGCAGGTAGTAGACCGGGGTGCCCGGCACCTGATGCACCTCGAAGGGCAGGCTGACCGCCGCGTAGGGGGTGTCTACCGGCTGGGCGGCCAGGGCCGGCGCGCCCGCCAGCAGGGCACAGGCGAGGGCGAGGGCGAGGCCGCGTGCGTCAACGCATGTAGGCATAGCCTTCCTCCCGCTGCAGCCTGACGATTTCGGCGTCCGCCATCGGCACCATTTTCACGAAACCGTGTATGTCCGCCGGGGCAAAGCCGCGCGAGCGCGCCGCCACCACGCACATGCGGAATTCGATGGGCCCGGCCTGGGTGAGGCTGCGCGCGCGTTCCATCAATTGCCGGTATTTGCCCAGGTTCCGGATCGCGAACATCGGGATCTCGTCGCCATGAAGCACCACGACGATGGCGGAATCGAAGGGGTTGGCCTCGTAGAGGTTGTTGAGGAAACTCACGCGGTCGATCACGCCTTCGAGTGCCTTCGCGCTCGACACGGCGACGTCGTAGACCGTTTTTTGCGGCGCATAGGCCGTCTGCTGCAACGTCGCCTGGCCCCACGGCGCGGCTTTTCCGTCGGCGGCTGCCGGCGCGGTGCCGAGCAGCAGCGCCGCGGCAAACCATGCAAAGGGAATGGCGGTCTTCATGGCATGTCCTCCTGTGGTTGTGGCAAAACTGGCAACGCACAAGGCGCCAGGCCCCGCGCCGGCCGGGTGTCAGCCGGCCAGCAGATCCTGCGGCCGATTGAAATTGGCAAAGCAGGCCGCGTCGAAGCGAACGGCCGTCGAGGCGAGGCCGGCCTGCCACTTGTGCACCGCGCGTTCTCCCGTCGCCAGGAAGGCGGCGAGACCGTCGCGCTGGTCGGTGTGCATCAGGAAGCAGCTGTGGTGAAGGCGCGAGTCGTCGGCCGCCACCGCCAGCGGCACGTCTTCGACACGTGCCGCCCCGAGCAGGCGCAAGGCCAGATCGGCCGGCAGCCGCGGGGTGTCGCAGGGCGCCACCAGCAGCCAGCGCGTATCGACCGCGTCGAGCGCCGCCAGCACGCCGGCGAGCGGGCCGGGATAACCGGGCAGGCTGTCCGGCACGACACGGTGACCGTAGGCGGCATAGCGCTCGAGGTTGCGGTTGGCGCTGATCACGAGATCGTCGACCTGCGGCGCAAGCGCGTCAATTACCCATTGGACCAGCGGCCGTCCGCGGAATTCCATCAGGCCCTTGTCGGCGCCGCCCATGCGGCGGCCCTCGCCGCCGGCGAGAACGACCGCGGCGATCGTTTCAGCGGCGAACATAGAGATGAAAGCGGTCGGAACGGTCGCCGGGACGGGCGCCTTCCCACTGCTTGACCCAGTTTGGCGAAACGTGCGGCTCGGCCTCGCGCTCGCGCGTCTCGACCAGCAGCCAGTCGCAGCCGAGGTCGGCCGGCACCAGATAGCGTCCGCTGTGGTAGGCCAGCAGCTGGCGCTGGGTGCCACGCAGCGCGTGGGTCTGGATGCAGGCGTCCGCCGGCACCCGCGCCGCCAGTTGCGCCGCCACGCCGGCGTAGGACAGGCGGCGGTCGAGCGGCCCCTGGAACAGCGCCATCAGGAGCGCCCAGATGAACGTCAGGCCAGTCGTCCACACCAGCACGGGCCGCAGGGGCGAGCGTTCGACGCGAACGAGGAAGCCGATCCACAGCAGCGTCACGAGCGCGCCGAGCGCCAGCGCCCAGGGCCGCAGCGTGCCGACGTCGGTCATGCCGAGCCGGGCCAGGCGCGCGGCGAGCCGTGCCGGCGTGCCCAAATCATGCGCGCTCCAGTACACCCAGAACACCAGCCCGATAAAGCCGAACAGCATCAGGCCGAACCACAGCAGCGCATTGGCCGCGCCGCGCCGCAGGGTGAACAGGCCGGCCGCGCCCAGCAGCGCGAGCGGCAGCAGCAGGACGAGGCCACGCTCCTCGCCCGGCGCAGCGACGAAGGCGTAAACCGCCAGCAAGCCTGCCAGCAGCAGCACCGGCAGCGCAATGCCCGGCGTGCGCCACTGCCGGCGTTCCCGGTACAGCGCCCAGGCTGCCAGCGGCCAGGCCGGCCAGGCGAACCAGGCGAGCAGGACCGGATAGTAGGCGGGCCGCAGCGGGCCGGGCGCGAGCCAGCGCTCGAGCCCCAGCACCGCTGCAAGCGGCGCCGCCTGTGCGGCCAGGACAGCGAGCCAGGCCGCGCCGAAAACCAGCGCGCCGCCAATCGCGACGGCGAGACCGCGCCGTGCCAGCGGGCCGCGGTAGGCGTCGAAGCGCCAGGGCGCGGCCGCCGCCAGCAAAAGAAAAAGCAGCGCCTCCACCGCGCCGCCCGCCAGCAGCATCGAGGCGGCGCCGACGGCGAACACGGCACCGCCGCGCGCGCCCTGGGGTAGGCGCGCGAGGCCGTCGAGCAGGACCGCGGCGGCGGCGAACTGCGCGGTATGCGCGTTGAGTTCGTGGCCGCGCACCAATAGGCCCAGGCAGCCGAGCAGGACGAGCACCGCCGCCGGCCCGGCCTCGCGGCCGTACAGCGCGCGTGCGGCGCGCATCACGAAGACGAGGGTCAGGGCAATGAAAACGCCCGAGGCGAGGCGCGCGCCGTCGTGCAAGGCCAGGACCGGCGCACTCAGCCAGGCGGTCGCCGCCGCCGTCCAGTAGTACAGCGGCGGCGCATCCTGCAGCAGGCCGTCGCCGCGCAGGAATTGCAGCAGCTGTACGAAATGGTCGCCGTCGCCGCCTTTCCAGGGCGCGTGCCCCACCAGCCCCGGCAGCAGCCAGGCCACGCAGAGCAGCAGCAGGCCGACCTGCGACAGGGAGATCTGCAGCCTACTGGACAATTTTGATCAGCTGGCCCGGCCTGGGCTCGCCCTTGGGATAGAAACCGTTCAGCAGCCGCAGGCCGGCTTCGGCGTCGCCTCCCAGGGGCGACTGCTGCGCCAGGCCGGCGAAGCTCATGCCCGGCCGCACGCTGACCAGGCGCAGTGCCTGCGGGCGCGCGGCCTCGCGTTCCTCGGACCTCAGCGCGCGGAAGCTGTTGATCGTCCCGCGCAAGGCTTGGCGTTCGCGCGCATAGGCCGCGGCGTCGCGCGCGACCCCCGCGATCAGGTAGGCGCTTCCGCCCACGCCCACGGCCGCCGCGATCGTCGGCTGGCCGCGCAGGGTGCCGGCGGCGAATACCGCAGGATAACCGCTCAGCGCGCCCTCGCTGAAGCGCACGCCGTCGTCGAAGGCGTAGACCTGCTGCAGCGACGCCTGCAGGCCCCCGGCCCCGCGCCGGAATTCGATCCGGGCATCGCCCGCGGGGCTGACCGCAACGCTCTGCGCGGCGTCGGCCCTGACCTGCCAGCCGGGGGGAAACTGCAACGCCAGCCCGTAACCGTCGTGCAGCAGCAGATTGCCGTGCAGGCGGACGGCGCCGGGGCGTTCGCCAAATACCAGGCCGTCGAGCTTTTGCAGCAGTTCGTTGCGGCCCTCGCGCGGCAACGGCAGGGCGT
Organism: Thiobacillus sp.; assembly: GCA_046292745.1. Classification (GTDB taxonomy): domain Bacteria; phylum Pseudomonadota; class Gammaproteobacteria; order Burkholderiales; family Thiobacillaceae; genus Thiobacillus. The sequence goes on from JBKBQH010000008.1 coordinate 132,149, forward strand.
GGCGGTCGGCATCGTCGACCAGCTGCTGCAGGCGCGCATCCCGGTTCGTGCGCAGCGACAGCACGCCATGATAGGTGACCGGCAGGGGCGGCCCCGCGTGCCCCTGCGCGGCGGCGTAGCGTTCCTGTAGCTTCAAGGTGCTCATGACGTCGGCGAGCGCCTGCGGCGCGTAACCCGCCTTCGCCAGGAGGGCGACACCCAGGCGATTCGCCTCGAGCTCGCGCTCGCGCCCGTAGCCGTCGGCCCGATGCATCGCCTGCGCCTGCCGCAGGGTATCGGCGTCCGCGCCCGCCGCCATGCCATGGCGCGCCAGCACGTGGCCGAGCTCGTGGGCAAGCACCGCCGCGAGCTCGGCCTCGGAATTCAGATAGGCCAGCAAGCCGCGCGTCACGTACACGTAGCCCCCGGGCAGCGAGAAGGCATTGACGCCGGGACAGTCCAGCACCGTGAAATGCCAGGTCAGGCCGGACTGCGGCCCCTGTTTCGCCAGCCGCTGGCCGACCTCGTCGACGTAGGTCTGGAGGCCGGGGTGATCGAGGGCCGGCGTGGCTTTCAGGATGTCGGGATGCCATTGCGCGCCCAGCGCTGCGTCCCGGGGGTCGGCGCGGGTCGCCGCCGGCGGCTCGCCGAGCAGCGGGAATTCCGCGCAAGCCGACAGGGCCGCTGCACTCAGGGCGATCACGGCGATGCGGCGGGTCAGCAGGGCAGTCACGTCGGTCAGGTCATCAAAGGCGGCGCCGGAATGATCCTAGAAACCGCAGTTGGACGCGCCCGATGGTGCGTCTGGGCGTGTGTCTGCCGCGAAACGACGACGCAGCCTACCGGGGTAGGCAAGGAGGAGCGACAAAGGCAGGCGCGCGACCAGACGTGCCAGCGGGTGTGTAGCGATCTCACCCAAAGGGTGAGGCTGATCGAAGGCAAAGAATCCAGTATTCATGCGCAATTCCATGAAATTATAAGCGGTCAACTGCGGTTTTTAGGATGATACCGCGCCCGCGTCCCGCACCCAATGCGCCGGCCGCGCGGCCATGAAAGCGGCCATGAAAAAAGCGGCCACACGGGCCGCTTTTTTCATGCGCACAATTCAATTAAGCAGGCGCTTATTTCATGCCGTAGCGCTGGCGGAATTTCTCGACACGGCCCGCGGTGTCGACGATCTTCTGCTTGCCGGTGTAGAACGGGTGGCAGGCAGCGCAGACTTCCACGTGCAGCGCGTCCTTGCCCAGCGTCGAGCGGGTCTTGAAGGTGTTGCCGCAGGAGCAGGTCACGGTCACTTCTCTGTAGTCGGGGTGAATGCCGGCTTTCATGGCAATTCCTTTAGGGGGTGAATTCGGAAACGCGGCATTGTAGCGGGATCGGACGACCGGATCAAGTCCGGCCGCCGCGCCCTGCCCGCGCGGCTCAGCCGCGCCGCATCGAGTCGAAGAACTCGGCGTTGTTCTTGGTCGCGCGGATCTTGTCGAGCAGGAATTCCATCGCCTCCATGTCATCCATGGGATAGAGCAGTTTGCGCAGCACCCACACCTTCTGCAGGATGTCCGGCGGCAGCAGCAGTTCCTCGCGGCGAGTGCCGGAGCGGTTGACGTTGATCGCGGGATATTGGCGTTTCTCGGCCATCTTGCGGTCGAGGTGGATTTCCAGGTTGCCGGTGCCCTTGAACTCCTCGTAGATGACGTCGTCCATGCGGCTGCCGGTGTCGATCAGCGCGGTGGCGATGATGGTGAGGCTGCCGCCTTCCTCGATGTTGCGCGCGGCGCCGAAGAAGCGCTTGGGCTTCTGCAGGGCGTTGGCGTCGACGCCGCCGGTGAGGACCTTGCCGGAGGCCGGCTGCACGGTGTTGTAGGCGCGCGCCAGGCGGGTGATCGAGTCCAGCAGGATCACCACGTCCTTCTTGTGCTCGACCAGGCGCTTGGCGCGCTCGATCACCATTTCGGCGACCTGCACGTGGCGGCTGGCGGGCTCGTCGAACGTGGAGGCGACGACTTCGCCGCGCACGGTGCGGCTCATCTCGGTCACTTCCTCCGGCCGCTCGTCGATCAGGAGCACGAACAGCACGACTTCCGGATGGTTGGCGCTGATGGCGTGCGCGATGTGCTGCAGCATCACGGTCTTGCCGGATTTCGGCGGCGCGACCAGGAGGCCGCGCTGGCCCTTGCCGATGGGAGCGACGATGTCGATCACGCGGCTGGTGATGTTCTCTTCGGCCTTGATGTCGCGTTCCAGGCGCAGCGGCTTGTCCGGATGCAGCGGGGTGAGGTTCTCGAACAGGATCTTGTTCTTGGTCGCCTCGGGCGGCTCGCCGTTGATCTTGTCGAGCTTGGTCATCGCCGAGTAGCGCTCGCCGTCCTTCGGCGTGCGGATCTCGCCCTCGATCTTGTCGCCCGTGTGCAGGTTGAAGCGGCGGATCTGCGACGGCGACACGTAGATGTCGTCGGTGTTGGCGAGGTACGAGGTTTCGGGCGAGCGCAGGAAGCCAAAACCGTCGGGCAGGACTTCGAGCACGCCGTCGCCGTAGATGCTCTCGCCGCGCTTCGCCAGCGTCTTCAGGATGGCGAAGATCAGCTCCTGCTTGCGGAAGCGGTTGGCGTTGTCGATGCCGTTGGCGGCGGCGATTTCGAGCAGCTCGGTGATGGGCTTTTGCTTGAGTTCGGACAGATACATGGAAGGGGCCTGAATGGGCTCGCTTGAAAGAGCCGGACTGGGAAGGAAGGGCCGGGCGGCGTCACCAGCAGGAGGCTGGCGTCAGAATCCGCCCCGCAAGCGAAGCGGTAGTTGTTAGATGTTGCTGTCGACGAAGGCGGTGAGCTGCGACTTGGAGAGGGCGCCGACCTTGGTCGCCTCGACGTTGCCGTTCTTGAAGATCATCAGGGTGGGAATGCCGCGAATGCCGAACTTGGGCGGCGTGGCCTGGTTTTCGTCGATGTTGAGCTTGCACACCTTGAGCTTGCCGGCGTATTCCTTGGCGACCTCGTCGAGAATCGGCGAGATCATCTTGCAGGGGCCGCACCAGTCGGCCCAGTAGTCCACCAGCACGGGCAGGCTCGACTGCAGCACTTCCTGCTCGAAGGAATCGTCGGATATGTAATGAACATGCTCGCTCATCGGGAAGCTCCTTGGTTTTGGACGGGTGCGGCCTGATGCGGCCTGAGAGAGTTGGGTTGGGGAGGCGGTAAAACTGGAAAATTCGGTTTTGTGCCGATATGCTACATCAAAATCGACGCCTGCAAGCAATCAGGCTATTCCCCCACCTAACCGGGTAAAAAAGAATGACCTACGTTGTAGCCGACGCCTGCGTGAAGTGCAAATACACCGACTGTGTCGACGTCTGTCCGGTCGACTGCTTCCACGAAGGCCCCAATTTCCTCGTCATCGACCCCGAGGAGTGCATCGACTGCACGCTGTGCGTGGCCGAATGCCCGGTCGAGGCGATTTTTGCCGAAGACGACGTGCCGGACGACCAGCGCATCTACATCCAGCTCAACGCCGAACTGGCCAAGCAGTGGAAAGTCATCACCGAAAGCAAGGATCCGCTGCCCGACGCCGACCAGTGGGCCCAGGTCAAGAACAAGCTGAAATACCTGGAACGCTGAACCGCCTCACGCTCCCGGGCGACGCCGCGCTCCCCGAGGCGGTCGCCCGCCACCTGCTCGACGTCCACGCCGACCGCCTGCCCGACCTGTCGGGCCTGACGGTGCTCGTGCCGAACCAGCGCGCCGGCCGCGACCTGGCGCGTGCGCTGGCACTAACCGCCGGCCGCGGCGCGCTCGTGCCGCCGCACATCACGCCGCTCAAAAGCTGGGCCGCCGAGACCGCCCGCGGCCGCCCCACGCCGCAGGCAAGGCGGTTGACGCAGCTGCATGGCGTGCTGCGTCGCGAGGCCTGGCTTGGCGACGTCGACCGCTGGGCGCTCGCCGAGGAGCTGCTGGCGCTCGCCGACGAACTCTCCGCCGCGCGCCTGGGGGGGGACATCGCCTCGCAGCTGCGCGCCCTGCACGCCGAGGCACTCGACCGCGAAACCGCGCTGATCGAAGCCGTGTGGCAGGCGCTCAACCGCGACGGCGACGACCCGCAGGCGCATTACGCCGCGGCGCTCGACGCGCTGGCCGGCGAACTGGCGGCGGCGCCGCGCCCGCTCTACGGCTACGCGCTCGGCCCGCTCACCGCGGTCGAGACGCAGTTTCTCGCCCGTTGCGCCGAACACGCGCCGGTGACGCTGCTCGAACCCGGCGTCGACACGCCGCTCACACAGGCGCTCCATACGGCCTGGCAATGCACCGAACCGCCGCTCCTCGCGCGCGCCGCGACGCTGGCGCAGCGCTGCCCGGTGTCGCCGCTTGCCGACCGGCTGCGCGTGGCGGCGGCGCCGCACCTCGAGGCCGAGGCGCGCGCGGTCGCCGCCTGGGTCGCCGCGCAATTGCAGGCCGGCCGGCGCCGCATCGCGCTCATCGCCCTCGACCGCGAAACCAGCCGTCGCGTGCGCGCGCTGCTCGAGCGCCTCGACGTGCTCGCTGCCGACGAGACCGGCTGGACGCTGTCGACCACCGCCGCCGCTGCGGTGATCGACCGCTGGCTCGAATGCGTGGCCAACGATTTCCCCCACGTCGAGCTGCTCGACCTCTTGAAATCGCCCTTCGTGCTCGGCGACCCCGCCGCGCGCCAGGACACGGTGCTCGCCTTCGAGCTCGCGCTGCGGCGGCAGGGCGTCGCGCAGGGCGCAGCCGACATGCGGCGGCTCGCGCAGCGGACGTTCGGGGCAGTGCCGGACTGGCTCGCCCGCCTGTTCGCCGCACGCGAAGGCTTCGCGCGCAAGCGCGCGCCGCTCGCCGTGTGGCTGGCGCGCCTGATCGACAGCCTGGCCGCGCTCGATGCCCTGCCGCCACTCTCGGCCGACGCCGCCGGGGCGAGGCTGCTCGACGCGCTCGCGACGCTGCGCCGCGATCTCGACGACGACGCCGAAACCTACAGCTTTGCGGAATGGCGGCGCTGGCTGAACCGCGCGCTCGAATCGCTGAGCTTCATCGACACCAGTGTCGACAGCCCCGTCGTGCTGACCTCGCTGCCCGCCGCACGCGGACGCCGCTTCGACGCCGTCGCGGTGATCGGCGCCGACGCCCGCCACCTGCCGCCGCGCCCGGCCCCCGGCCTGTTTTCGCAGGCGACGCGCGCGCAGCTCGGCCTGTCCACGGCCGCCGACGACGCCGAAGCGGCTACCTCCGACCTCATGCAACTGCTGGTCCAGGGGCCCGCGCTGCTGAGCTGGCAGGCCTGGCACGACGACGAGCCCAACCCCGCCTCGCCGCTGGTGCTGCGGCTCGACGCCCTGCACCGCGCAGCCTGGGGCGCGCCGCTGCCCGCGCAGGCCGCGGGCGCGCCGCCCGCACGGCCGAGTGCGCCGCCGGCGAGCCCGTTGATCCAGCCGAGAATGCCGGTCGACTGCTGCTCGACCAGGCGCGCCAGCTCGATCGGATCGACGCCGGGCATCGGAATATAGGT
>JBKBQH010000009.1:0-125579 GCA_046292745.1 Thiobacillus sp.
GCGACACTCTCCAACCAGGCGCACGGCGCGTTCGCGGACTTCGGGGGAATACTTTACGGGTTTCTTCATGGCTCCATCTTCTCAAGAGTTGGAGCCTCCTCAAAATCCGGGGCGGTTCACAAAGCCCTTATCCAGTTCGTCAAAGCAGACGTAGTAGCTGTGTTCTGGGTTCAGACAATTAGCGATCGAGTCTGCAATTGACCGATTTACTTCTTGAAAGAGTTTTGGAAGATCGTTGATTGGGACTGATTCGAGGTCAACCGAAGCGTCGACGATCCCCGCGAGCTTCAAGTGTGGCTTCACCCGCAGCCGCTTGCCCGGGGTGAACAATTGCGTCACATCCGGGTCGCGCGTTCCATAGGAGTCGACAACGAACCGCTCAATCTTGCCGAGTTCATCGAACGCCTCTTCACTCCATGGTTGGCTCCCGTCCTGATTCAACAAGATCTTTGCCAAAGTCATGAGAATCAAGTAACGCCAACTGTGCGCGAATCTCTGTTCCTCTGGAACGCCAACCATTCCTTGTAGATTATGGTGGTGCCATGGGTACTCGGAGAAAGTGTGGCCATAGGCAAAGACATCATGTTGGCGCATGCGAATGATTTTCCGAAAGATAGCAGTCTTACCGCTTCCCTTTCTGCCAACGACTAGCGGTCTACGGTGTGCTACCGCTTCAACGTACGCCTCATGGTCTTGAAATGCTCTTTCCAGAAGGTCGTCGCTGTCGGCATCGGTGCTACCGAAGTTAGCTACGTCAATGAGATTTCGCATACAGGTTCTCCGATGTCTAACAGTTAATTTAGAGGCCCATGGGCCCGGACGTTTTTAATAAAGGGAACGTCATCGGTCTTGCCTGTTTTTTTGATATTTATGATCCGGCTGTCTCTTTATAACGTTATGCAAAAGGAGACAGGAGCTATCGGATTATGCACCTGATTTTTCACCCTTGGGCCAGTTTCATTGACTGCTCACAGCAATGAGCTGACGTGATGTCTCGCTGACAGGACGGGCCGTTTCGGCCGAAGTGCAATAATAAGTGCAATAATAAGTGCAATAATAAGGGACAGACCACGGTTTCCGATGCTCGCATTGGTGCGCGAGCCGTCTGTGAGATTGCCGAAGCCAAAGACTACAACGAATCACACTGCTGACGAAAGCAGCCATCGGCAGCTACTCCATTAATGAAATGCGCCTCCCTCCCCCGTACCCAGGCGACCGTCCTGCCAGATACATGCGTGTTGCGCGTTCCACCAGCGGTGGCCTCATCCGCCGTATCATGGAGATTGATCCAGGGGGGTAGCGGCTTGCCACCCAGCAGGGGCTTGATCGCCTCCAGGAACGCCTCTCGGGTAATATGGTACGGGTACCATCGCCCGCGTACAGTGCAGTACCGGAAGATATCAGTTTGACAAGATCGGCCCGGTACATTACTCTCGGCAGTGCGGTGGGGAGTCCGAACCTGCGCGACATGAGTTCGCGGAGCCCGGCGGATTCCCTACCTTTTGTTCTCCTCGCATCATCAAACGCCTGCCTCACGCCGGCGACCGTCACATTACCCTGGTACATTCCACGGCCTTCGCGCACCTCGCGGGCGATAGCCTCGGGACGAATGTTCAACAGGGGACAGACCACGGTTTCCGATGCTCGCATTGGTGTTCAACAGGGGACAGACCACGGTTTCCGATGCTCGCATTGGTGCGCGAGCCGTCTGTGAGATTGCCGAAGCCAAAGACTACAACGAATCACACTGCTGACGAAAGCAGCCATCGGCAGCTACTCCCTTAACGTCAGCAGCCTGCGCGACACCGGTCAATCAGCTGAGGCGACGCCCCCGCCGTAATGGCCGAGCAACAGTCATCCTCTCGTAACGTCGGCCCGTGGCGGCCGAGTTTCGGCTGCAAATCCTGGCAGGCTCGGACCGGAATCGCCGGCTGCCTTAACCACAAGCCTGACTAGGCGCCCGCCACCAACCGGATCGTCTGACCGAGGCAGGTCACCGTTTGCCCGGCGCGGATCTTGGCGGTCTTGCGGCTCTCCGGCTTGCCGTCGACGGTGGCTTCGCCGTTGGCGATCATCGCCTTGCCCTGCCCGCCGCTGCCGGCGATGCCGGTGAGCTTGAGCAGGTCGCACAGTGCAACGTATTCGCCGCGCAACTGGAATTCAAGGGTGTCCATGCGTCAGGCGCCGCGGCGGCGCCACAGGTAGCGGTAGACGAAGCCGGGGTACGCGAACACCAGGAACAGCGCAGCGTTGACCGCGTAGAACTCCCAGTTCTGCTGGTGAATCGGGCCAAGGCGGCTTTCCAGCAAAAGCGCGGTGGCGCCGACGACAAAGAACAGCACGACGAGTTCGAGCAGCCGCCACGCCAGGCCCTTGTGGCCGGACTTCGGCTTGACGATGAAGAAGATGCGCTCGAACAGGAACGGCAGGTTGGCGGCGATGAAGGCCAGGACAAGCAGCAGGGAGGTCGAAAAGTTCACGTTGAATCCGAAAGCAAGGGGCGCCGGTGCAGACCGGCGCCGGCGTTATTGGTTCAGTGGGCCCGGCTCAGAACGAGGCGCCGACGGCGTAGAGGCACACGGCCATCAGCGGCTGCGGCAGGATACCGAGCGCCAGCACGGCCAGGCCGTTGGCCGACATGATAATCCGGCTGTCGGCGCAGGGGGTGATCGGCGCGGTGTCGTGCGGGGTGTCGAAGTACATCAGCTTGACGATGCGCAGGTAGTAAAAAGCGCCGATGAGCGAGAACAACACCGCGGCGACGGCCAGCCACACGTAGCCGATGCCGACCACGGCCTGCAGCACCGAGAGCTTGGCGTAGAAGCCGACCGTCGGCGGAATGCCCGCCATCGAGAACATCAAGAGCAGCATCAGAAAGGCGAGCCATGGGCTGCGGCGGTTGAGGCCCTTGAAGTCGTCGAGCTGGTCGGCCTCGAAGCCGGCGCGCGACAAGAGCAGGATCATGCCGAAGCCGCCGAGGCTCATCAGCGCGTAGACCACCACGTAGAACATCGCGCTGCCGTAGCCCGCCTGCGAGCCGGCCAGTATCCCCAGCAGCATGAAGCCCATGTGCGAGATGGTCGAGTAGGCCAGCATGCGCTTCAAGTTGCTCTGCGCGATCGCGGCGATGTTGCCGACCGCCATCGACAGCACCGCCAGGATCACCAGCATGTCGCGCCATTCGCCGACCTGCGATTCCAGGCCCTGGCCGAGGATGCGCACGACGAAGGCAAAGGCGGCGATCTTGGGCGCGGAGCCGATGAAGAGCGTCATCGCCGTGGGCGCGCCGTGGTAGACGTCGGGCACCCACATGTGGAAGGGCACCGCCCCCAGTTTGAACGCGAGGCCGGCGACGATGAAGACGATGCCGAACACCAGCGGGACGCGCAGGTCGGTGCCGTCGGCGAGTATCTGCGCCATGTCGGCCAGCGCCAGCGAGCCGGTGACGCCGTAGACCATCGACATGCCATAGAGCAGCATGCCGGACGCCAGCGCGCCGAGCACGAAGTACTTCATCGCCGCCTCGGTCGCCACGCTGGAATCGCGCTGCAGCGCGACCATGGCGTAGAGCGACAGCGACAGCAGTTCGAGACCGAGGTAGAGCGTGAGGAAGTGGCTCGCCGAGATCATGACCATCATGCCCAGGAGCGCGAACAGCGCGAGCACGAAGAACTCACCCTTGTAGAGGCCGCGCTGACGCAGGTAGTCACGCGAATACACCATCACCATGGCGACGGCGAGATACAGGAAGAGCTTCAGCGCGTCCGACAGCGGATCGTCGATGAAGAGGCCGCCGAGCGCCAGCACCGGCATGGTCGAGAAATCCTGCGCGGTGAGGACGGCAGCGCCGGCCACGGTGGCGAGCGACAGCGCGTAGGTGACGTAGCGCTTGCCGTCGCCGAGCGCGGCGTCGACCAGCAGGATCAGCGACACCATCGCCAGCACGAAGACTTCGGGCAGCGCGGGGGCGAATTGGGCAAGAAAGTCGCTCATCTTGGAACCTTAAGGCAGTTTGCTCTGGGCGACGTGCGCCAGCAGGTCGACCACCGACACGTGCATGACGTCGGTGAACGGCTTGGGATAGAGGCCCATGGCCAGCACCAGCACGGCAAGCGCGCCGAGGATCAGGGTCTCGCGCGCGTTGACGTCGGTCATTTCCTCGACGTGCGGATTGGTGACGTTGCCGAACACGACGCGCTTGTACATCCACAAGGTGTACGCGGCACCCAGGATCAGCGTGGTCGCGGCAACGAAGGCATACCAGAAGTTCACGCCGGTGGCCGACAGGATGACCATGAACTCCCCGACGAAGCCGCTGGTGCCGGGCAGGCCGGCGTTGGCCATGGCGAACAGCATGAAGAAGGCGGCGAACACCGGCATCTTGTTCACCAGGCCGCCGTAGTCCTTGATCTGGCGCGAATGCAGGCGGTCGTACATGACGCCGATGCAGAGGAAGAGCGCGGCCGAGACGAAGCCGTGCGAAATCATCTGCACCAGCCCGCCCTCGATGCCGAGCGGGTTGAACAGGAAGAAGCCGAGGGTGACGAAGCCCATGTGCGCGATCGACGAATACGCGATGAGCTTCTTCATGTCGGACTGCGCCAGCGCGACGAGGCCGATGTAGGCGACCGCGATCAGCGACAGCGCGATGACGAACCAGGCGTATTCGCGGCTGGCGTCCGGCAGGATGGGCAGGATGAAGCGCAAAAAGCCGTAGGCGCCGACCTTGAGCGTGATCGCCGCGAGCACGACCGAGCCGCCGGTGGGCGCTTCGACGTGGGCGTCGGGCAGCCAGGTATGCACCGGCCACATCGGCACCTTGACGCCGAAGGCGAGCAGGAAGGCGAAGAACATCAGCGTCTGCGCCGTCATGCCGAGCGTCGTCGCGTGCCAGGTCTGGATGTCGAAGCTGCCGCCCGACTGGAAATAGAGATAGATCATCGACACCAGCATCAGGAGCGAACCGAGCAGGGTGTAGAGGAAGAACTTGAACGCGGCGTAGACGCGGTTGGGGCCGCCCCACACGCCAACGATCAGGTACAGCGGGATCAGCATGCCTTCGAAGAAGACATAGAACAGGATGCCGTCGAGCGCGGCGAACACGCCGTTGATGAGGCCGGACATGACGAGGAAGGCCGCCATGTATTGCGCGACCTTGTCCTGGATCACCTGCCAGCCGGCGATCACGACCAGCACGGTGATGAAGCTGTTCAGCAGGATCAGCGGCATCGAGATGCCGTCGACGCCCAAGTGGTAGTGGATGTTGAACGCCGGGATCCACGCCGCCTTCTCGACGAACTGCATCGCCGAGGTGCCGGTGTCGAATCCCGTCCACAGCGGGACCGCGACGATCAGCCCGAGCAGCGCGCCGGCGAGCGCGATCCAGCGTGCGAGCGCGGCGTTGCGGTCGGAGCCGGTGGCGAGCACGGCGACACCGGCCAGGATCGGTACCCAGATGACGAGAGAGAGGATGGCCTGTCCGAACATGGTTGTCGTTCTAGTTGAGACGCGCGAACCAGGTCACCAGGGCGAACACCCCGATCAGCATGGCAAACGCGTAGTGGTAGATGTAGCCGGACTGGAAGGCTTTCACGAGGCGCGAGAAGCGCTCGACCAGGTGCGCCGAGCCGTTGACGATGAGGCCGTCGATCACTCCCTGGTCACCGCGCCGCCACAGGAAGCCGCCGAAGAAGCGCGCGCCTTTCGCGAACAGCCAGCTGTAGAGCTCGTCGAACCAGTACTTGTTGAGCAGCAGCGTGTACAGGAACCTGAAGCGCTGCGCGACCGCCGCCGGGATGTCCGGGCGCTTGAGATAGAAGAACGCCGCCAGCCCCACCCCCGCCACCGCGAGCCAGAACGGCAGCGTGACCAAGGCATGCAGGCCCATCGCCGCCGCGCCGTGGAAGTGCTGGTTGAGTTCGTGCATCACCGGATGGCGGTCGGACACGTAGATCGCGTTGCCGAAGAACTCGCCGTAGAGCATCGCCTCGACCGTCATGTAGCCGATCGCCAGTGACGGCAGCGCGAGCGCCAGGAGCGGGCCGGTCACCACCCACGGCGTCTCGTGCGGCGTGCCCCCGCCATGGTGTTCGTCATGGTGCGCCTCCGGCTCGTTGCCGTGCGCATGGCCCTGGTGGAAGCGCTCCTTGCCGTGGAACACCAGGAAATACATGCGGAAGGAATAGAAGGCCGTGACGAAGACGCCGATCACGACCGCCCAGTAGGCGATGCCGGCGACCGGCAGGTTGGAGAGCTTCACCGCCTCGATGATGGTTTCCTTGGAATAGAAGCCAGACAGGAAAGGCGTGCCGATCAGCGCCAGCGAGCCGATCAGCGAAGTGATCCAGGTGATCGGCATGTACTTCCTCAGGCCGCCCATGGTGCGGATGTCCTGGTTGTGGTGCATGGCGATGATGACCGAACCGGCGGCGAGGAACAGCAGCGCCTTGAAGAAGGCGTGCGTCATCAGGTGGAACACCGCGACCGAATACGCCGAGGCGCCAAGCGCGACGGTCATGTAGCCCAGCTGCGACAGCGTCGAATACGCCACCACGCGCTTGATGTCGTTCTGCACGATGCCGAGGAAACCCATGAACAGCGCGGTGATCGCGCCGATGACCATGATGAAGGAGAGGGCCACGTCGGACAGCTCGTACAGCGGCGACATGCGCGCGACCATGAAGATGCCGGCGGTCACCATCGTCGCCGCGTGGATCAGCGCGGAAATCGGCGTCGGGCCTTCCATCGAGTCGGGCAGCCAGACGTGCAGTGGGAACTGCGCCGACTTGCCCATGGCGCCGATGAACAGCAGGATGCCGATCACCGTCATCAGGTTCCACGCCTCGCCCGGCACGAGGCTGATGGTTTCGTTGGCGAGCGATGGCGCCTGCGCGAACACGGTGGCGTAGTCGAGCGTGCCGAAATAGGCGAGCACCAGGCCGATGCCGAGGATGAAGCCGAAGTCGCCGACGCGGTTGACCAGGAAGGCCTTGAGGTTGGCGTAGATCGCGCTTTCCTTCTGGTACCAGAAGCCGATCAGCAGGTAGGAAACGAGACCGACCGCTTCCCAGCCGAAGAAGAGCTGGAGGAAGTTGTTGCTCATCACCAGCATCAGCATCGAGAAGGTGAACAGCGAGATGTACGAGAAGAAGCGCTGGTAGCCCGGATCGTCGTGCATGTAGCCGATGGTGTAGACGTGCACCATGAGCGAGACGAAGGTGACGACGAGCATCATCATCACGGTGAGCGGATCGATCAGGAAGCCGACCTCGAAACGGAGATCGCCGAGCGTCATCCAGGTGTATACCGTGCCATTGAAGGTATTGCCGGCCAGTACGTCCTGGAACACGACCACCGACGCGACGAAGGCCACCGCGACGCCGGCGATGGTGACGACATGCGCACCGCTGCGCCCGATGAGCCTGCCGAACAGGCCGGCGACGATGGCGCCGAAGAGCGGGGCCAAGGGCACGATGAGATAGAGGGTCTGCATGTCCATCCGCATCAGCCTTTCAGGTGGTCGAGGTCGTCGACGTTGATCGTGCGCAGATTACGGAACAGCACCACCAGGATGGCGAGGCCGATGGCGGACTCGGCCGCGGCGACGGTGAGGATGAAGAACACGAAGACCTGGCCGTGGATGTCGCCGAGATAGTGCGAGAACGCGATGAAGTTCATGTTCACCGCCAGCAGCATGAGCTCGATCGCCATCAGCAGCACGATCACGTTCTTGCGGTTGAGGAAGATGCCCAGCACGGCGATGGAGAACAGGATGCCACCCAGCACCAGGTAATGCGACAGGGAAATCATGCGTTCACTCCTCGAGAAGGGGCGTGGTTCATGCTCATGCCTTACCCTCCTCTGCGGCCGGTTTTTTCTCTGCCTGCATCTTCACGATGCGCAGGCGGTCGTTGCGCTTGACCTTCACCTGCTCGGCCGGGTCGATGTATTTGCTGTCCTTGCGGCGGCGCAGCGTCAGCGCGATGGCGGCGACGATGGCGACGAGCAGGATCACCGCTGCCAGTTCGAAGGCGTAGACGTAGTCGGTGTACAAGAGCCGTCCGAGTGCCTTGGTGTTGCTGTAATCGGCCGGCTGCGGCTCGGGCGTCACCATCACGTCGAGGCCGAAATGGCGGCTGCCGAGGATCAACGCCATCTCGATCACCAGCAGTACGGCGACGAAACCCGCGATCGGCAGGTAATCCCAGAAACCTTCGCGCAGGCGCGCGAGGTTGATGTCGAGCATCATCACCACGAACAGGAACAGCACCATCACCGCGCCGACGTAGACCAGCACCAGCACGATGGCGAGGAATTCGGCCTCGAGCAGCATCCACAGGCCGGCGGCGGTGAAGAAGGCGAGCACCAGGTAGAGCGCCGCGTGCACCGGATTGCGCGAAGTGATCACGCGCAGCCCGGCAAACACCAGGATCGCGGCGAAGAAGTAGAAGATGGCGGTCGTATAGGTCATGTCTTTGGGGCCAGGGACTAGGATTTAGGGGCTGGGGATGGCCGGCCATCGCTCGTGCCCGTTACCTGTATTCCGTTTGCCTGCCTCCCGTTTCGCTCATACATCGTGTTGTTGATCAAGGGCGCGCCAGCGCACTCCCCAACCCTGAGTCCCAGTGGTCTGCCTCACCGGTACTTCGCATCCGCCGCGCGGTCCTTCGCGATCTGTTCCTCGTACCGGTCGCCTATCGCGAGCAGCATGGGCTTGGTGTAATAGAGGTCGCCGCGTTTTTCACCGTGGTATTCGAGGATGCGCGTCTCGACGATCGAATCGACCGGGCAGGATTCCTCGCAGAAGCCGCAGAAGATGCACTTGGTCAGGTCGATGTCGTAGCGCGTGGTGCGGCGGGTGCCATCGGCGCGCTTTTCCGACTCGATGGTGATGGCGAGCGCCGGACACACCGCTTCGCACAGCTTGCAGGCGATGCAGCGCTCCTCGCCGTTGGGGTAGCGGCGCAGCGCGTGCAGGCCGCGGAAACGCGGCGACTGCGGCGTCTTTTCTTCCGGATACTGCACCGTGATCTTGCGCGCGAACAGGTGGCGGCCGGTGAGCATCATGCCGCGCACGAGCTCGACCAGGAAGAGGCTGCCGAAGAATTGGGCCACTCGTTTCATGATAGGGATAACCGTTTCATGGCGCGCTCAGTGGAAGAGATGGCCATACGGCGTCTGCATCATGGCGCCGACGACGACGATCCAGACGAGGGTGATGGGAATGAACACCTTCCAGCCCAGACGCATGATCTGGTCGTAGCGGTAGCGCGGGAAGGTGGCGCGGAACCACAGGAACAGGAACAGCACGAAGCCGGTCTTGATCAGCCACCAGGCGATGCCGTCGGGCAGGAAAGTCACCGGCGAGAGCCAGCCGCCGAGGAACATCAGCGTGGTCAGCGCGGCCACCAGGATCATGTTGGCGTACTCGGCGAGGAAAAACACGGCGAAGGCCATGCCCGAATACTCGACGTGGAAACCCGCGACGATCTCGGACTCGCCTTCGGCAACGTCGAAAGGCGCGCGGTTGGTCTCGGCGACGCCCGCAATCAGATACACCAGGAACAGCGGGAACAGCGGCCAGATGTACCAGTGGTGCGCCCCGCCCGCCTGGCCCTGCACGATGTCGGTGAGGTTGAGCGACTGCGCCGCCATCAGCACGCCGACCAGCGCGAAGCCCATGGCGATCTCGTACGACACGATCTGCGCCGCCGAGCGCATCGCCCCGAGAAAGGCATACTTCGAATTCGACGCCCAGCCGGCGATGATGACGCCGTAGACGCCCATCGAGGTGATCGCCATCACGTACAGCAGGCCGGCGTTGATATCGGCGAGCACCAGCGTGTCGGTGAACGGAATCACCGCCCACGCCGCCAGCGCCGGCGCGATGGCGAGGATGGGGCCGAGGATGAACAGGCCCTTGTTGGCGCCGGAAGGGATGATGATTTCCTTCATCAGGAGCTTCAGGCCATCCGCGATCGGCTGCAGCAGGCCGAACGGGCCGACGCGATTGGGGCCGATGCGCACCTGCATCCAGCCGATGATCTTGCGCTCGGCGTAGGTGAGGTAGGCGACGCCCAGCATCAGCGGCACGACGACCGCCATGATCTTGACCAGCGTCCAGACGACGGTTTGCACGGCAGCCCAGTCCACGTTCCCCCCCTCCATCAGGCCGGCTCCGCCGTGATCGGACCGAACATCGGGCCCAGCCCCGCCGTCAGCGGATGGCCTGCCGGCACCCGTACGCAGGTTTCCGGCAACAGATCATCACGCTCGACCTTGAGCGTCAGCGCCGATGCCGTCTGGCGCACCGACACGCGGCCGTTTTCGGCGAGGCCCAGTTTTTCGATCAGCCTGCCATGCATGCGCGCGACCGGGAGCGCGGCATCGCGCGTCATCTGCAGGGCCGATGCGCGACGCACCACGGCGTCGGTCTGATAGATCGGCACCTCGGCCACGCGCTCGAGGCCGTCGACTACCGGTGGCGCCATCACCGTCACGCCGCTCACCTCGTTGCTGAGGAAGCCCTGCACGTTGCCGGTGGGCGTATCGCCCAGCGCTTCGCGCAGCACCTCTTGCGAATCATTGTGCTCGAATCCGGCCAGCCCCAGCAGGTTGCCGAGCACGCGCAGCACCTTCCACGCCGGACGCGTCTCGCCGAGCGGCCTCACCACGGCGGCGAAGCTCTGCACCCGGCCTTCGGTGTTGATGAAAGTGCCGGAAGTCTCGGTCCACGGCGCAATCGGCAGCAGCACGTCGGCATAGTCGAGCGACTTGCCCTTGTAGGGCGACATCACGACGACGAAATCTGCGGCATTGATGCTCGCCATCGCGGTCACGGGGTCGTGGGTGTCGAGTTCGGCCTCGACCCCGAGCAGGAGATAGGCGGAAAGCGGCCGCTCCAGCATCTGCCTGGCGTTGAGGCCTTTGATCGCCGCCTGCCCGAGCGCACCTCGGTGCGGCACGGCACCGACCGCTACCGCGCCGACACTGTTGGCGGCTTCACCCAGGACACCGAAGCTGGCGCCGGCGAGCTTTGCCACTTCCTGCGCCAGCGCGTGGATCTGCGCGTAGCTTGGGTGATGTTGCGCCATGTTGCCGAGGAAGACCGCGCGCGTCTCGCCGCCGGCAATGCTCACGGCCATCTTCCTGGCAATGTCGTCGGCGACACCGTGCAGGGCGATCGCCGGTACCGGCTGTTTTTTAAGTTCAGCCAGGGCGATGCATACGCCTGCCAGTGATGCAGCCAGCTGCGACGGCGCGACGATGCGCTTGGCATGGACCTTGCCGAGGAACTCGTCGTCCGCCGCATTGATGAGGTTGAGCTCGCCATACCACCGCACCGATTCGCGGATGCGGTGCGCCATCAGCGGATGGTCCTTCCTGAGATTCGATCCGACGACGAGCATGCGGTTGAGCCGCGACATGTAGGTGACCGGCATGCCGAGCCAGAAACCGCCCTGTGCCTTGTCGTCGAGCGAGAAGTCGGACTGGCGCAGGCGATGGTCGACGTTGCCGCTGCCCATCCCCCGCATCAGCTTCTGCAGCAGATAGAGTTCTTCCGCCGGCCGGTACGGGGTCGACAGTGCGCCGATCCGGTCGGCCGGCAGCGATTTCAATTTGGTCGCAACGAATTCAAGCGCCTCCTGCCAGCCAGTCTCGACCCACTGGCCATCGTGCTTGATCATCGGCTGCGTCAGCCGCTCCGGCGTGTTGAGTCCCTGGTAGGAAAAACGGTCGCGGTCCGCCAGCCAGCACTCGTTGACGTCTTCGTTCTCGCGCGGCACCACGCGCATCACCTTGTTGTCCTTGACATGGACTTCGAGGTTGGAACCCAGACTGTCATGCGGACTGATGGAAGGCCGGCGCGACAGCTCCCAGCTGCGCGCGCTGTAGCGGAAGGGCTTGCTGGTGAGAGCGCCGACCGGGCACAGGTCGATGACATTGCCCGACAGTTCCGACGCGACCTGGCTTTCGAGGAAGGGCATGACCTCGGTATGCTCGCCACGGCCGACCATGCCGAGCTCCATGATGCCGGCGATTTCCTGGCCGAATCGCACGCAACGGCTGCAATGGATGCAGCGCGTCATGTCGGTGGCGATCAGCGGGCCGAGGTTTTTGTCGCGCACGACGCGCTTGACTTCCTGATAGCGCGACGACGACGCGCCGTAGCCCACGGCGAGATCCTGCAGGGTGCATTCACCGCCCTGATCGCAGATCGGGCAATCGAGCGGATGGTTGATGAGGAGGAATTCCATCACCGCCTTCTGCGCATTGATCGCGTACTCGGAGCGGGTATAGACCTTCATGCCGTCGGTGACGGGGGTGGCGCAGGCCGGCAGCGGCTTCGGTGCCTTTTCCACCTGTACCAGGCACATGCGGCAGTTGGCCGCGATCGAGAGCTTCTTGTGATAGCAGAAATGCGGGATGGTGATGCCGGCCGCGTTGGCCGCATCCATGATGGTCTTGCCGCTCTCGACCTGGAGCGCCTTGCCGTCAATTTCGATATTCAACGTGGCCATCGTTTACACCATGCAACGCTTGTGTTCGACGTGGTACGCGAACTCGTCGCCGAAATGCTTGAGGAAGCTCTGCACCGGCATCGCGGCGGCGTCGCCCAGCGCGCAGATGGTGTGGCCGCCGATCCCGCCGGCCACGCTGTTGAGGAGGTCGAGGTCTTCCGCCCTGCCCTGCCCGTGCTCGATGCGGTGGATGATGCGGTACATCCAGCCGGTGCCCTCGCGGCACGGCGTGCACTGGCCGCAGGATTCCTCGAAATAGAAATACGACAGCCGCTCCAGCGCGCGCACCATGCATACCGTCTCGTCCATCACGATGACCGCGCCCGAGCCCAGCATGGAGCCGGCCTTGGCGATGGAATCGAAATCCATGGTGCAGTCCATCATGATCGGTCCCGGCAGCACCGGCGCCGACGAGCCGCCCGGGATCACCGCCTTCAGCTTGCGGCCGTTCCTGACCCCCCCGGCCATCTCCAGCAGTTCGGCGAACGGCGTGCCAAGCGGCACCTCGTAGTTGCCCGGCCTGTTGACGTGGCCCGACACCGAGAACAGTTTGGCGCCACCGTTGTTGGGCTTGCCGAGTTCGAGGAAGGCCTGGCCGCCGTGTTGCACGATCCATGGCACGGAAGCCAGCGTCTCGGTATTGTTGATCGTGGTCGGCTTGCCGTAGAGGCCGAAGCTCGCCGGGAACGGCGGCTTGAAGCGCGGCTGCCCCTTCTTGCCTTCGATCGATTCCAGGAGCGCGGTTTCCTCGCCGCAGATGTAGGCGCCATAACCGTGATGCGCATGCAGCTGGAAGCTGAAATCGGTGCCGAACAGGTTGTCGCCGAGATAACCCGCTTCACGCGCCTCCTTCAGCGCGGCCTCGAAGATCTCGTAGCAATCCCAAATCTCGCCGTGGATGTAGTTGTAGCCGACCCTGGCGCCGAGCACGTAGCCGGCGATCGCCATGCCCTCGATCAGCTGGTGCGGGTTGTAGCGCAGGATGTCGCGATCCTTGAAGGTGCCCGGCTCGCCCTCGTCGCTGTTGCAGACGATGTACTTGTCGCCCTGGAAGGCGCGCGGCATGAAACTCCACTTGAGGCCGGTCGGGAAGCCCGCGCCGCCGCGCCCGCGCAGCGCGCTCGTCTTCAACTCGGCGATGATGGCATCGCCCGGGATATTTTCGGTGACGACGCGGCGCAATGCCTGGTAGCCGCCGTTGGCGACATAGGTTGCCAGCGAGCCCGGATTGTCGAATTCCCGGGTCCAGCTGCAGACCTGGGGGGTCGGTTTGAGCAGACTCATTTCAACTTGTCCAGCAACTCGTCCACCTTCTCGGGCGTGAGATGCGTGTGCATGGCGTGGTTGTTGTGCAGGCACAGCGGGGCGTCACCGCAGGCCCCCATGCACTCGCCCTCCTTCAACGTGTAGCGGCCGTCCTCGGTGGTCTCGCCGAAACCGATGCCGAGCCGGTGCTTCAGGTGGTCGGCGATCTCGCCCGCCCCCATCAGGGCGCACGGCAGATTGGTGCACAGGGTGATCTTGTGGCGGCCGACCGGCTGGGTGTCGTACATGTTGTAGAAGGTCGCCACTTCGTAGGCGGCGATCGCCGGCATCTCCAGGTATTCGGCGACGTACTCGATCAGTTCTGGCTTGAGCCAGCCCTTCTCCCTCTGCGCGATGCGCAGCGCGCCCATGATCGCCGACTGCTTCTGCCCGGCAGGATACTTGGCGACTTCGGCGTCGATCGCCGCGAGCGATTCTGGCGACAGCATCAGCGGTCGATCTCCCCGAAAACGATGTCCTGCGTGCCGATGATGGCGACAACATCGGCGATCATGTGGCCGCGCGCCATTTCGTCGAGCGCAGCGAGGTGCGCGAAACCCGGTGCGCGGATCTTCAGCCGGTACGGCTTGTTGGCCCCGTCCGACACCAGGTAGATGCCGAACTCGCCCTTGGGATGCTCGACCGCGGCATAGGCTTCGCCCGCCGGCACGTGCATCCCCTCGGTGAAGAGCTTGAAGTGATGGATCAGCTCTTCCATGTTCGTCTTCATCGACAGCCGGTCGGGGGGCGCCACCTTGTGGTTGTCGATGATCACCGGTCCCGGGTGCGTCCTCAGCCAGTCGACGCACTGCCTGATGATGCGATTCGACTGGCGCATTTCCTCGATGCGCACGAGATAGCGGTCGTAGCAATCGCCGTTGGTGCCGACCGGAATGTCGAAGTCCATGCGGTCGTAGACCTCGTAGGGCTGCTTCTTGCGCAGGTCCCATTCGACGCCGGAGCCGCGCAGCATGGGGCCGGTGAATCCCAGCGCCTTGGCGCGCTCGGGCGACACGACACCGATGCCGACGGTGCGCTGCTTCCAGATGCGGTTGTCGGTGAGCAGCGTTTCGTATTCGTCGACGTAGGTCGGGAAGCGATTGGTGAAATCCTCGATGAAGTCGAGTAGCGAGCCCTGCCGGTTGGCGTTCATCGCCTTGAGCGCCGCCGCGTTGCGGGTGTGCTGCGCCTGGTACTGCGGCATCGTGTCGGGCAGGTCGCGATAGACGCCGCCGGGACGGTAATAGGCTGCGTGCATGCGCGCGCCGGACACCGCCTCATAGCAGTCCATCAGGTCCTCGCGCTCGCGGAAGGCATACAGGAAGACCGTCATCGCGCCGACGTCGAGCGCGTGCGCGCCCAGCCACAGCAGGTGGTTGAGGATGCGGGTGATCTCGTCGAACATCACGCGGATGTATTGCGCGCGCTCCGGCACCTCGATGCCCAGCAGCTTCTCGATCGCCATCACGTAGGCGTGCTCGTTGACCATCATCGAGACGTAATCGAGGCGGTCCATGTAGGGCACCGACTGGATGAAGGTCTTGTGCTCGGCGAGCTTTTCGGTCGCACGGTGCAACAGGCCGATGTGCGGGTCGGCGCGCTGGATGACCTCGCCGTCGAGCTCCAGCACCAGGCGCAGCACGCCATGGGCGGCCGGGTGCTGCGGGCCGAAATTCATGGTGTAGTTTCTGATCTCGGCCATGTCAGCGCCCTGCCCCGTAGCTCTCGTCGCGCACGATGCGCGGCACGATCTCGCGCGGCTCGATCGACACCGGCTGGTAGATCACGCGCTGCTGCGTCGGGTCATAGCGCATCTCGACGTTGCCCGACAGCGGGAAGTCCTTGCGGAAAGGGTGCCCGATGAAGCCATAGTCGGTGAGGATGCGGCGCAGGTCGGGATGCCCTTCGAACACGATGCCGTACAGATCGAAAGCCTCGCGCTCGAACCAGTTCGCCGATGGCCACAGGTCGACCACCGAGGATACGACGGGCAGGTCGTCATCGGGGCAGAACACGCGCACCCGCACGCGCTGGTTGTAGGTGAGCGACAGCAGATGCACCACGACCGCGAAGCGCGGGCCTTCCCACGCACCATCGCCGTAGCCCGAGTAGTCCACGCCGCAGAGATCGATCAGCTGCTCGAATCTGCAGTCGGGATGATCGCGCAGCGTGCGCATCGCCGTCAGGTAGTGCTGCGCCTTGATCACCAGCGTCTGCTCGCCCAGGCGCACGAAGGACTGCACCAGCGCATCGCCGAGTGCGGTTTCGAGCGGCAAAACGGGGGCTTCAGGAGTCAGGGCCATAGGGGGTCAGCGGGCGATGGTGTTGGTGCGACGGATCTTGTTCTGCAACTGGATGATACCGAACAGCAGGGCTTCCGCCGTGGGCGGACAGCCGGGCACGTAGATGTCGACCGGCACGATGCGGTCGCAGCCGCGCACCACCGAATACGAATAGTGATAGTAGCCGCCGCCGTTGGCGCACGAACCCATCGAGATCACCCAGCGCGGCTCGGCCATCTGGTCGTAGACCTTGCGCAACGCTGGCGCCATCTTGTTGCACAGCGTGCCGGCGACGATCATCACGTCGGACTGCCGCGGACTCGGCCGGAACACGATGCCGAAGCGGTCGAGGTCGTAGCGCGACGCGCCCGCCTGCATCATTTCCACCGCACAACACGCAAGACCGAAGGTCATCGGCCACATCGAACCGGTCCGCATGTAGTTGATGAGCTGGTCGGCCTTGGTGGTGACAAAACCCTGTTCGAGGATGCCTTCGATGCTCATCGCTCAAGCCCCGCAGTCGCCAGCATGCTCATTCCCACTCGAGTGCACCGCGCATCCATTCATAAATGAAGCCCACAACGAGAATGCCGAGAAACACCATCATCGCCAGGAAACCGGCCATGCCGATTTCCTCCAGCACGACGGCCCAGGGGAAAAGGAAGGCGATTTCCAGATCAAACAGGATGAAAAGGATGGCGACGAGGTAATAGCGCACGTCGAACTTCATGCGCGCGTCTTCAAAGGCCTCGAAACCGCATTCGTAGGGGGAGAGCTTTTCGCTGTCGGGACGGTTGGGCGCCAGGAGCGCCCCGGCCACGATCGGGCCCACGCCGAAGGCCAGTCCGACCAGAATGAACAGCAGTATGGGGAGATAGTTCTCCAGCACCGGCTTCCTCCGACGACGCCCGTCCAGGCTTGTTGATTATATGACCGGAGTCTACGGGCCAGACACCTCAGGTGTCAAGCCGAACATTTGGTACTTTTATTTTAAAAATCAGGTATTTATACGATAGTCCTGATTAATGCATGAATCAGGAAAATTGATTGATGGTGCCGACGGCGAGACTCGAACTCGCACGACTTGCGTCACTACCCCCTCAAGATAGCGTGTCTACCAATTCCACCACGTCGGCCAATGGGCATGCGCCCGTTGGATTGCTGCTGTTTACTGCGGGATGTCCGCCGCCTTGGAACCGGGGGCCGGTTCCGGGGCGGCAGGTTGCGCCGTCGCCGGCACCGCCGTGCGCTCGATCACGCTGGTCGGCTTGTGCTGCTGTAGCGCAAAATAGGCCAGCCCGAGGCTGGTCAGGAAAAACAGGGTCGCCAGGATCGCCGTGGCACGGCTCAGGAAATTGGCCGAGCCGCTCGCCCCGAACAGGCTGCCGGACGAACCGCTGCCGAAGGCCGCACCCATGTCGGCGCCCTTGCCGTGCTGCAGGAGCACCAGGGCAATGACCGCGATGGCGACAAGTACGTGTACGACCCAGACCAGTGTTTCCATGAATGCTTTGTGCTCGGTGAAGCCTATTTGGCGGCGGCGCGGCAGATCGCGATGAACTCGTCGGCCACCAGCGAGGCGCCACCGATGAGGCCGCCGTCGATATCCGGCTGAGCCATCAATTCTGCCGCATTCGAAGCTTTCACGCTACCCCCGTACTGGATCACCAGCCCGTCGGCCACTGCCGGATCGAGGGCGGCGACCTTGCCGCGAATGAAGGCATGCACGGCCTGCGCCTGTTCGGGGCTGGCGGTCTTGCCGGTGCCGATCGCCCACACCGGCTCGTAAGCGACGACGGCGTTGGCTAGCGACGCCACGCTCGCGGCGGCGATCACCGCGTCGAGCTGGCGGGCGACGACCTGCTCGGTCACGCCCGTCTCGCGCTCGGCCAGCGACTCGCCGACGCAGAGGATGGGTACGAGACCGGCGGCCTGCGCCGCCATGTATTTCTTCGCGACCAGTTCGTCCGATTCGCCGTACAGGCTGCGCCGCTCGGAATGCCCGACGATCACGTAGGTGCAGTCGAAATCGCGCAGCATCGAGGCCGACACTTCTCCCGTGTACGCACCCTTGGCCTGCTCGGAAAGGTTCTGTGCGCCCCAGGCGATCGAGGAGCCGGCCAGCGCGGCCTGCGCCTGCGCGAGGTAGGGAAACGGCACGCACACGGCGGCTTCGATGCCAGCGAGTGCAGGCTTGATCGCGGCCAGCAGCGCGGCGTTTTCCGCCAGGCTGCCGTTCATTTTCCAGTTACCGGCTACGAGCTTCTTGCGCATCGTTCTATCTATCCAGGGCGGAAACCCGCCCAACACAAAGTGCGCGATGTTAAGCGCTATGCGTTCGCCGGTCAACCTCCGCCGGACGCGTCGACATGTTGTGAAATCAGCCGAAACGGCCGGCGATGGGGGGGCTATGGCCTAACGTTCGCCGCTACATTACCGGCCGGTTAACCGAACCGGCCGGTAATGTAGTCTTCGGTCTGCTTCTTGTCTGGTTTCATGAAGATGGTGCTGGTCTCGTTGAACTCGACGAGCTCACCGAGGTACATGAAGGCCGTGTAGTCGGAAATCCGGGCCGCCTGCTGCATGTTGTGGGTGACGATGGCGATGGTGTAGTCGCTCTTGAGTTCGTTGATGAGCTCCTCGATCTTGGCGGTCGAGATCGGGTCGAGCGCGGAGGTCGGCTCGTCCAGCAGGACGATCTCGGGCTTGACCGCCACCGCGCGCGCGATACACAGCCGCTGCTGCTGTCCGCCGGAAAGCGACAGTCCGCTCTGGTGCAGCTTGTCCTTCACCTCGCCCCACAGCGCGGCCTTCTTGAGCGCCCATTCGACGCGATCGTCCATGGCGCTACGCGACATGCGCTCATAGAGCCGCACGCCGAAGGCGATGTTCTCGTAGATCGTCATCGGGAACGGCGTCGGCTTCTGGAACACCATGCCGATCTTGGCGCGCACCAGGTTCACGTCCTGCTTCCTGTCGAGCAGGTTCTTGCCGTGGAACAGGATCTCGCCTTCCGCCCGCTGCCCCGGATACAGGTCGTACATGCGATTGAAGGTGCGCAACAGCGTCGATTTGCCGCAGCCCGACGGACCGATGAAGGCGGTCACCTTGTTGCTGGCGATGTCCAGGCTGACGTTGCTGAGCCCCTTGAAATCGCCGTAGTAGAAATCCAGGTCGCGTACCTGGAGCGCGGCATTCTCGATCGTGGGCTTGGTTTGTTCGGACATCGGAAGAAACTCCGGGGAATTAACGTTTGTCTTTGTTGCGGAACGCGATGCGCACGCCAATGTTGACGGCCAGAACCAGGAACGCGATCAGCAGCGCGCCCCCCCACGCCAGATTGACCCAATTCTCGTAGGGGCTCAGCGCGAACTGAAAGATCACCACCGGCAGATTGCCCATGGGCTCGCTCATGTCGGTGCTGAAAAACTGGTTGTTGAGCGCGGTGAACAGCAAGGGCGCGGTCTCGCCGGTGATGCGCGCCATTGCCAGCAGCACGCCGGTCACCACGCCCGACTTCACCGCGCGCAGCGTCACCTTGAGCGACACCTGCCAGCGCGGCGCGCCGACCGCGAAAGCCGCTTCGCGCAGGCTGGTCGGCACCAGCTTCAGCATGTTCTCGGTGGTGCGCACCACGACCGGTATGGCGATCAGGGCCAGCGCCAGCGAGCCCGCCCAGCCGGAGAACCCGCCAGTGGTCGCCACGAACAGCGCGTAGACGAACAGGCCGATGACGATGGACGGCGCCGACAGCATGATGTCGGTCATGAAGCGGGTGAACGTGGCGAATCTCGAGACGCGTCCGTATTCGGCGAGGTAGATGCCGGCGAGGATGCCGACCGGGGTCGCGATCAGCATCGAGAACAACAGGATGAGGCCGCTGCCGACGATGGCGTTGCGC
Organism: Thiobacillus sp.; assembly: GCA_046292745.1. Taxonomy (GTDB): domain Bacteria; phylum Pseudomonadota; class Gammaproteobacteria; order Burkholderiales; family Thiobacillaceae; genus Thiobacillus. The sequence continues at coordinate 20,010 of JBKBQH010000009.1, forward strand.
AGACCGCCGCCCTCGGAGCCGGGTGCCGGCGTGTCCTGGGTGAAGAGATCAAGACTGAGCGCGGCAAAGCCTTTCGAAAACAGCGTCCACAGGATCCACAGCAGGGCGATCAGCCCCAGGCTCATCGCGAGCATCGAGAGCGTGATGCCGAGGCGGTTGATCCAGATGCGGCGGGCGTAGAGATTCATCGCGCGTTCCTCACAGACCCTCGGAGCCCACGCTGCGGCTGATCAGCCAGCGTGAAATCGCCAGCACGATGAAGGTCAGCACGAACAGCACCAGCCCCAGCGTGAACAGGGAGGCGATATGCAGGCCCGGATCGGCCTCGCCGAATTCGTTGGCGAGCGTCGAGGCAATCGAGGTGCCCGGCTCGAACAGGCTGGGGTTGATACGATTGGCGTTGCCGATGACGAAAGTCACCGCCATGGTTTCGCCGAGCGCGCGACCGAGCCCGAGCATGATGCCGCCGATGACGCCGACACGGGTGTACGGCAGCACGATGTTGCGCACCACCTCCCAGGTGGTGCAGCCCATGCCGTAGGCCGATTCCTTGAGGACATGCGGCACGGTCTCGAACACGTCGCGCATGACCGAGGCGATGAAGGGAATCACCATCAGCGAGAGGACGATGCTGGCGGTGAGGATGCCCACGCCGATAGGCGGGCCGGCGAACCAGCCGCCGATCACCGGCACCTCGCCCAGCCAGTCCTGCAGCGGTGGCTGGATGTATTCCGCAAACAGGGGGGCGAAGACGAACAGGCCCCAGATGCCATAGACGATGGAGGGAATGCCGGCGAGCAGTTCGACCGCGGTTCCCAGCGGTCGGCGCAGCCACGGCGGGCAGGTTTCGGTGAGGAAGAAGGCGATGCCGAAGCTGATCGGCACCGCGATCAGGAGCGCCAGCACCGAGGTCACGACGGTGCCGTAGATCGCTGCCAGGGCGCCGTACTGGTCGTCCGGCACGCTCCACACATTGGTCCAGAAGAATGACGGGCCGAAGGCCTGCAGGCTCGGCCAGGCCTCGATCGTCAGCGATACGAGGATGCCGACCAGCGTCGCCAGCACCACGAAGGCGAAGAGCTGGGTGGAATGGTGAAAAAAACTGTCCTGAAGCCGGAACCGCCTGACCTGCCGGAGATGCAGGTCGGCCGCGCCGGACGCGTCGCGCTCGCTCACGTGGGATAGCCTGTTGTTATCTGCGCAAACGCCCGCCGGGAAGGCGCTTGCGCAGATAGCCGGGGCGTCCCCGGCATCCGCCATGCATTGGCCCGACCTACTTGACCTTCTTCAATTCGGCCTCGACCATCTTGACCACGTTGGGCGGCAGGGGGACGAATCCCAGCTGGGACGCCAGCTTCTGGCCGTTGTTGAGCGACCAGGTCAGGAAATCGACCACGACCTTCTGCTTCGCGGGGTCGCTGCCGTTCTCATAGACCAGCACGTAGGTCGCGGTCGTGATCGGCCAGGCGTTCGGGTGCGGCTGGTCGAGCAGGTCGGGCGCCATGCCCTTGACGTTGAAGTCCGCACCCGCCGCCGCGTCGGCAATCGCCTGCTGGCTCGGCACGATGTATTTGCCGGCCTTGTTCTTGAGCGCGACAAAATGCATCCTGTTGCTGAGCGCGTCGGCAATGTCGACGTAGCCGATGGCGCCGCGGATCTTCTGCACATTGGCGGCAACACCGGCGTTGCCCTTGCCGCCCACGGCATTGCGCGGCCAGTTGCCGGTATTGCCGGCGCCGACCTCGCGCTGGAAAGCAGGCGACTGTTTCGCCAGGTAATGGGTGAAGGCGTAGGTCGTGCCCGAGCCGTCGGAGCGATGCGAGAGCGTAATCGCCAGGTCGGGCAGCTTGGCGCCCGGATTCAGGCGCGCGATCGCCGGGTCGTTCCAGCGGGTGACGGCACCACGGAAGATGTCGGCCGCAGTGGGGCCGTCGAGCCGGATCCCGCCCGACTTGAAGCCGGGCACGTTCATGACGATCGTTACGCCGCCCATCACGGTCGGCACCTGGACCAGCCCGGACTGGGCCAGATCTTCGGCTTTGAGCGGCGCATCGGTGCCGCCGAAATCGACGGTCTTGGCCTTGATCTGCTTGACGCCGCCGGAAGAGCCGATCGCCTGATAGTTGACCTTGTTGCCGGTGGCTGCGCGATAGGCTTCCGCCCATTTGGTATAGACGGCATAGGGGAAGGTCGCGCCTGCGCCGGTGATGTCGGCGGCCAGGGCGCCGGCCGACATCGCCAGGCCCAGGGTTGCGGCCAGGCCTGCCCTGGCCAGCTTGTCAAAAATGAACATGTAATCTCTCCGAAGTCGTGGACGTTGCCGCACAAGCGGTGCCCACATGCTAAGGCGAGAATATTACATTTATATGTCAGAGCTGGAAATCATGCGGTTGCCGCTGTTTTGACGGCCGCGGCGATCGTTTCTGCCGTTTGACGCACCAATGACGCATCACGCCCCTCCACCATGACGCGGATCAGCGGCTCGGTGCCGGAGGCGCGCAGCACGATGCGGCCACTGCCATTGAGCGCGCGCTCAGCCGCCTCGACCGACGCACCGACACCGGGCGCGGCTTCGAGCCTGAACGCCTTGTCCACGCGGACGTTGATCATCACCTGCGGGTAGGTTTCCAGGTCCGCGGTAAAGGCATCCAGCGTCTCCCCCGTTTCGCGCAGCGCGCGCAACACTTGCAGCGCCGACACGATGCCATCGCCGGTCGTGTGCTTGTCGAGGCAGAGGATGTGGCCGGAGGTTTCGCCGCCGAGCGTCCAGCCATTGGCGTGCAGACGCTCGAGCACGTAGCGGTCGCCGACCTTGGCGCGCTCGAACGGAATATTGAGGCGCGCCAGAGCATGCTCGGTACCGAGATTGGTCATCAGCGTGCCGACCACCCCGCCCTTCATGTAACCACTCTTGATGCGGTGGCGCGCGATGACGTAGAGCAGCTGGTCGCCGTCGTAGATGCGCCCGCTGGCATCGGCCATCATCAGGCGGTCGCCGTCGCCGTCGAGCGCAATCCCGAGATCGGCCCGATGCGTGCGCACCGCCTCCGACAAGGCCTTGGTATGCGTCGCGCCGCAATGGTCATTGATGTTGTAACCGTTCGGTTCGTTGCCGATGGCGATCACCTCGGCGCCCAGTTCATGCAGCACGTGCGGCGCGACGTGATAGGTCGCGCCGTGCGCGCAGTCGACGACGATGCGCATGCCGCGCAAATCGAGGTGATTGGGGAAGGTGCTCTTGCAGAATTCGATATAGCGCGCGGCCGCGTCCTCGATGCGACGGGCGCGACCGAGCTGGCGTGCCTCGACGGTGACGATCGGGTGGTCGAGCCGCGCCTCGATCGCCTCCTCCACGGCGTCCGGCAGCTTCTGGCCGCTTTCCGAGAAGAACTTGATGCCGTTGTCCTCGAAGGGATTGTGCGAGGCGGAAATCACCACACCCGCCTGCAGGCGCAGCGCCCGGGTGAGATAGGCCACCGCCGGCGTCGGCATGGGCCCGGTCATCAGCACATTCACCCCGGCAGCGGTGAACCCCGCTTCCAGCGCGGCTTCGAGCATGTAGCCGGAGATGCGGGTGTCCTTGCCGATCAGCACCGTCGGATGCTGGTTGGGCGGCAGGCTGCCACGGTCAGCCACCAGCACCTGGCCGGCGGCGTAGCCCAGGTGCAACACGAACTCCGGGGTGATCGGCGATTCCCCCACCTTGCCACGCACGCCGTCGGTGCCGAAATACTTACGTCCCATCGTGTCCTTCCTCCACTGCATTCCAGATGGCCAGCGCATCGCGCATGGCCGCCACATCGTGCACCCGCACCAGGCGCGCACCGCGCGCGATGGCGATCAGGTGCGCCGCCACGCCGGCGAATTCGCGTTCGCCGACCGCACGCCCGGTGAGCGCGCCGAGCATGGCCTTGCGCGACATCCCCGCCAGCACCGGCACGCCGAGGGCGACGAGCCGGTCCAGCTGCTTCAGCAAGGCCAGATTGTGCTCGAGCGTCTTGCCGAAGCCGAAGCCCGGGTCGATCACCAGGCGCTCGCGGGCAATGCCCGCCGCTTCGCAGGCCGCGACACGCCCGCCCAGGAAAGCCGCGACCTCGTCCACCACGTCGCCATACGCCGGCGCCTGCTGCATGGTGCGCGGCTCGCCCCGCATGTGCATCAGGCAGGCCGCCGCGCCGGACGCCGCCACGGCGGCCAGCGCGCCGGGATTTTGCAGGGCCATGACGTCGTTCACCATCGCCGCGCCGGCAGCGAGCGCCGCCTGCATCACCTCGGGCTTCATGGTGTCGACCGACACCACGCAGCCCTGCGCCGCGAGCACCTCGATCACCGGCAGCACGCGTTCGATTTCCGTCTCGAGCGGCACCGGCGCCGCGCCGGGACGCGTCGATTCCCCGCCGACGTCAAGGATATCGGCGCCCGCTTCGCGCAGCTTGAGCGCGTGCGCGACCGCCGCCTGGGCGCTGGCCAGCCGCCCGCCGTCGGAAAACGAATCCGGGGTGACGTTGACGATACCCATGACGAGGGGCCGGGCGAGAGAGAGCCGGTAGGGTCCGGCATGCAGGACGGGCATAAAAAATGGAGAGACCGAAGCCTCTCCATTGTACCGGGCGACGATCCTGCCGCTCAGGTTTCCTGGGCCGGTTGCGCGGTCGGCGCCGGCGCGCTCGGCTTGTCACCACCGCTCGCCGGGGGCTGCGGCGTCGCCGAAGGCTTGGGCGGGCGCACCGGCCGGCCGGCCATGATGTCGTCGATCTGCTCGGCGTCGATGGTCTCGTACTCGAGCAGCGCGGCGGTCATCGCCTCGACCTTGTCGCGGTTGTCGGTCAGGATCTTTTTCGCCAGCGCGTACTGCTCGTCGAGGATGCGGCGCACCTCGGCGTCGATCTTCTGCATCGTCGCCTCGCTTACGTTCTTGTGCGTGGTGACCGAACGGCCGAGGAAGACCTCGCCCTCGTTCTCGCCATAGACCATGGGGCCCAGCGCATCGGACATGCCGTAGCGCGTGACCATGTCGCGCGCGATGCTGGTCGCCCGCTCGAAGTCGTTCGACGCGCCGGTCGAGATGCTGCCGACGAAGATCTCCTCGGCGACACGACCGCCGAACAGCATGGCGATCTGGTCGAGCATCTGGTCCTTGTAGAGGCTGAAACGGTCCTGCTCGGGCAGCGACATGGTCACGCCCAGCGCCCGGCCACGCGGGATCACCGTGACCTTGTGCACCGGGTCGCAGCCCTTCAGCGTCATGCCGATGACGGCGTGGCCGGATTCGTGATAGGCGGTCTTTTTCTTGTCCTCGGGCGAGATCACCATGGACTTGCGCTCGGCACCCATCAGGATCTTGTCCTTGGCCTTCTCGAAATCCTCCATGTCGACCAGGCGCTTGTTGGCGCGCGCGGCGAACAGCGCCGCCTCGTTGACCAGGTTGGCGAGGTCGGCGCCGGACATGCCGGGGGTGCCGCGCGCCAGGATGTCGGCGCGCACGTCGGGCGCCAGCGGCACCTTGCGCATGTGCACCAGGAGGATCTGCTCGCGGCCGCGGATGTCGGGCAGCCCCACCACGACCTGGCGGTCGAAGCGCCCCGGGCGCAGGAGCGCCGGGTCGAGCACGTCGGGGCGGTTGGTCGCGGCGATGACGATGACGCCGGTGGTCGCCTCGAAACCGTCCATTTCGACGAGCAGCTGGTTGAGCGTCTGCTCGCGCTCGTCGTTGCCGCCGCCGAGGCCCGCGCCACGCTGGCGGCCGACCGCGTCGATCTCGTCGATGAAGATGATGCAGGGCGCGTTCTTCTTCGCCTGTTCGAACATGTCGCGCACGCGCGCGGCACCGACGCCGACGAACATTTCGACGAAGTCGGAGCCGGAAATGCTGAAGAACGGCACCTTGGCCTCGCCGGCGATCGAACGCGCAAGCAAGGTCTTGCCGGTGCCGGGCGGGCCGACCATCAGCACGCCGCGCGGGATGTGGCCGCCGAGCTTCTGGAACTTCGAGGGGTCCTTGAGGAAGTCGACCAGCTCGGCGACGTCTTCCTTCGCCTCATCGCAGCCCGCGACGTCGGCGAAGGTCACCGGATTGGCATTTTCGTCGAGCAGGCGCGCGCGGCTCTTGCCGAACGAGAACGCGCCGCCACGGCCGCCGCCCTGCATCTGGCGCATGAAGAAGATCCACACGCCGATGAGGAGCAGCATCGGGAACCAGGATATGAACAGGCTCATCAGGAACGAGGGCTGCTCTTCCGGCTTGGCCTCGACCTGCACGCCGTTCTTCAACAGGTCGGACACCATCCAGGGGTCGTTCGGGGCGTAGCTGGTGAAGCGCTCGCCGTTGCTGCGCTCGCCGCGCAGCACATTGCCCTCGATCACCACCTTGCTGATCTGCTGCTGGCGCACTTCCTCGATGAATTGCGAGTACGGCATCTGCTGTTGCGTGGTGCGCTGCGCGCCGAACTGGTTGAACACCGTCATCAGGACGACGGCGATGATCAGCCAGATGGCGACGTTCTTGGACAGATTGTTCACTTTCACTCCTCGGTGCCGATGTCGGCACGATCACATAACTTGCTTCAGGCACACCATATTTAGACTCATTCTAAACCTGGTTCCGGCGGATTGTCACGGCCGATTTCGGCCCCGGACCGGGGCCGCCGCCCCAACAGGTAGACCTCGCTGCTGCGGTCTCGTGACGCCTCGGGCTTGCGGATCACCATCTGCTCGAATGCATCGCGCATCTGCTTCACGAAATCCTCGAAGCCGACACCCTGGAACACTTTGACGAGAAAAGCCCCGTCGGGTTTCAGCCAGCGCACGGCAAAATCGAGCGCCAGCTCGCATAGCTCGTACTGGCGGGCCTGATCACGCAGGCCTACACCACTGATATTGGGCGCCATGTCGCTCAATACAAGGTCGACCCGCGCGCCCTGCAGCTTGTCTTCCAGCCAGTCGAGGCCGGCCGGTTCGGTGAAATCACCTTCCAGGCTGTCCACGCCCGGCAGCGGCGCCACCGGCAACAGGTCGATCGCCAGCACCCTGCCCTGCCGCTTCATTTTCTGCACCGCGACCTGGCACCAGCTGCCCGGCGCGGCGCCGAGATCGACCACGGTCATCCCCGGTTTCAGCAGATGATCGCGCTGGTCTATCTCCAGCAGCTTGTACGCCGCGCGCGAGCGATAACCGTCCTGCTGCGCCTTCTTGACGTAGGGGTCGGTCACGTGCTCGTGCATCCAGGCACGGCCCGATTTGGTTCGCTTGGGTTTCTGCCCCATGGGATTTTGCCTATTGCAGCATGAAGGTGCGGTATTCGAGCTTGTCGAGTTGCCGGTCGAGCAGGAAAAACCCCAGCAGGACGACGACGAGCAGGCTGGCGGCGAAGCCATAGCCATACCACGCAGGCCCCAGTTTAATGGACAACAGGGTGAGCCCGATATTCAGGAGGGCGAACAGGGCGACCAGCAGCAGCACGGTGCGGCGCCGGTCGAGGTAGAAGAAGACGTTGAGCAGGCCGAGAAACACCACCTGCAGGCCGGCACCGATCAGCATGATCATGAGCAGCACTTCGTAGAGCTCGGAAATGCCGAAGAACTTGAGCACGCCCGGGCCGATGACGAAATAGAACAGCACGGCGAGCGACTGGATCTTGATGATCTCGAACAGCCCCTGGCGCGCCGACCAGACCATTTCATTGCGCATTTCCTCGATGTATTCGAGCGAGCCGCCATTTCTCACGGCGTCGTAGAACTTGTCGTAGTACTCGACAAAATCGGTTTCCATGCGCAACAGGAACACGGCCATGCCGGGAATGACCGACAGGTAAGCCAGGAAGATGGGGAAATCATAGATTTCTGACGCCCGGAGCGGGCCGATGATGGCGCTGCTGGTGTCGGCGTTGAACCAGAAGATGAACTTGTCGGCCCACAGCGCCAGGTTGAACAGCAAACCCACCGCCATCAGGTCGGGGTATTGCCTGAGCCCGTGCCGGAACTCGAAGCCGATGAAACGGCTGGCGGGGTAATGGTGGGCGACGATGAGGATCATGCCGGTAAGCAGCACGAGCTGGCCGATGACGAAGCCGAGCAGCAGGCCCTCCGTTCCCAGGGGGCGCAACACCAGTGACGACGCGATGGCCAGGCCGTAGCCCAGCGCATACAGCGCTAGCACCTGTTTGTATTCCTTGAGCCCGGTGAGCATGACCGAGGCCACCCAGACATTGGACAGCAGCACGAAGCCGCTCATCAACAGCAGGCGGAACATGAAGCTGGTGTCGGGAAACAGGAAGAGCGCCGCCGGCAGCGCGAGCACGCCGCTGACAACGGTGGTCAGCAGTAGCAGGCCCATGAAGGTGGGCAGCACCAGGTCATGGCGTTTTTCGAACAGCCGGTCGGCGATGTAGCGGGTGTAGGCGAGCTGCACCAGGCCGGTGAGGATGAGGCTCAGGGCAATCAGGTAGGTGATCGAAACCTGGAACTGGGTGACGAGCAGGTCGGGCTTGACCACCCCGACGCTCATGAAGCCGACGAAAACCAGGCCGACGATGGATATGATCCAGGGGCCGGAGCCGATGATGCCGGCATAGGCGTAGGCCTGGATCCAGCTGGAGAGATTGTCGCGCCGCAGCAGCTTGCGCAGCTCGAAGCCGATGCCCGCCATCAGTCCCGCGCCCCCACGGCCTTGACGTAGAGTTCCCGGTAGGCGTCGATCATCATTTCCAGGGAATAGAATCGTTCGACCCGGGCAATGCCTGCCGCCTGGGCCGCCTGCCAGTTCTGCGGCAGCATGAGGTCGAGCGCTGCGGAAGCCAGCGCCGCGGGATCGGCAATTCCCACGACGCGTCCGGACGGGCCCAGCGCGCGATCTTCCGGCGTCAGGCCCTCGATGAGCTGGCGACAGGCGCCGACGTCGGTGGCGATACTGGGCACGCCCGCGGCGTAGCCTTCCAGGATCACCAGCGGCAGGGCCTCGCTGATGGACGACAGCACCAGGACCCCGACCCGGGGCAGCAGTTCATCGATTTTCTGGAAACCGAGGAATTTCACCCGCGCCGACAGCCCCAGGCTTTCCACCAGGTTCAGGCACTCCTGGTAATAGGCGGGGTCTTCGTCGGTGGGGCCGGCGATCCAGCCTTCCGCCTCGGGATCATGGTCGGCGATGGTGCGCATGGCGCGGATGAAGGTCTTGACGTCCTTGATCGGCACCACGCGACCGAGCAGGCAGAAGGTCTTGGGAGGAAGCGGCGAGCGCTTGTCGCGCAGCGGCGCCAGGCGGGCGATGTTGACGCCGTTGGGGATGTTGCGCGTGCGCGCCGGGTCGGCGCCGTCCGCCACCTGCCGCAGCCGGTTGGTTTCGTAGAGGGCGACGATGTCGTCGGCGGCGTCGTAGCAGATCTTCCCCAGGGCTTCGAAGAAGCGCACCCACATGTCCTTGAAATACGCCACCTCGGAAGGATCCTTGTCGAACACGTTGCGGTTGTCGCGGATCCACTCGGCCTGGAACAAATCGATCTTGCGCTCCTTGGTGTAGATGCCGTGCTCGGAAAGCAGCATCGGCCGCCGCTGGTAGCCCTTGAGCATGGCCGCCATGAGGCCGGCGTAGCCGGTGGAAATGGTGTGGATGGCGCCCACCGGAATGAACTCGCTGGCGATGCGCGACAACCGCCACAACGGCGCGTGCATGATGCGCCAGGTCCAGAAGTAATCGACGAAGGACGGGTCGCGGCAATATTTCCGGTAGGCGTCGGTGACGAAATTCCACGACTGCTCGCTGTACAGGAATCCCTCGTACGGCAGCCCGCCGCCGGGTTGGATGGCGGCCAGCAACTGCCCCATCGCGCCGCGGCCGCCCGCCTCGCCCGGCGTCGCCCGCAGCGTCTCGTGCGCCTCGCGCACGCGTTGCATCACGTCCGCTGCCAGGGTTTGCTTCATCACCGGCGGCGCGGCCGTCTGCTCGTGCAGAAAGTGCACTTCGAGGTGCACGAGGTTGTCCGGCAACGGATACTTGGGGTCGCCATAGTCCTGCGGCCGGCTGCCGAGAAAAATCCCGGCGAAACTGTATTGCGGGAACGAACGGATAATCTGGTTGACCCAGCTCGACACCCCGCCCGCCACGTAGGGAAAAGTGCCTTCCAGCACCAGGCCGATGTCGGCGCGTTGCGCCTGACGCAGGTAGCGCGGCGGCTGGCTCATGACCAGTACCCCACCACGGGCGCCAGCGATTGCGGGACGTGGCGCTCGCCGAGTTGGGCGATCAGCTGCCGGACCTGGGCATAGTCGCGGCGCTGGAACGCGATTTCCGCCAGATAAGGCAACACCTTGGATTCGCCCAGTCCCAGCACCACCGCCTGGTCGAAGGCCGACCAGGCCTCGTCGTGACGCCCCAGGGCGTGCAGCACGCGACCGCGCAGGAAATGCACCCCGGCGTCGTCGCCGTGATGGGCGAGTGCCGCGTCGGCGTAGCGCAGCGATTCGCGGGCAGCGAAGCGGCGCAAGTCCCCGGTTGCCAGCCCCTGATAAATCAACTCCCAGTACAGCTCGGCCAGGTGGCGCGCGGCCAGGGCGTGGGCGTCGCCCGGCGGAAGCTGCTTGAAGAGGCGGAGTTCCTCGTGGATGCGGTCGTTGATGGCCTTTTCCTGCCGATCCAGCATGCCGTAGGCCAGCAGACGGATATCGTCGGACGCGTCCGCCAGCTGCTCCCGCAACAGGATGCTGACGATGCGGCCGGGCATGGCCTGCAGCGCCAGCAAGGTCCGCATGCGCTCTTCCAGGGCGGCGTGCGGACTCGCCAGGCGGCCACGCAGCCCGCCTTCGCCGTAGCCGCGCGGGGGCGCCTCGGCGGAGGCCTGGCCACGATCCCGCATGGTTTCGAAAACGATCTCCTCCATCGTGGCGAAATCGACCTGCGTGCGATAGCGTGCGGGCACGAGCCGGCCTGTCACCAGGGCGGCGAGCGTGGCGACCAGGGCAAGAAACGGGACGAAAAACAGAAACCCGGCAAACAGCGCGATGACAGGAAGGCGCGGCACCCGGTAGGCCGGGGGGAGAAAGAAACGCAGCACGAGCGCGCCAAGGAAGCTGGCGCCACCATGCAGGACGATGAAGGAGAGCATGACCGGCCACGTCGGCGCCTGGGTCAGAACCAGCGCCAGTGCGCTGGATTCGAGGGAGAAGGCAAGCAGCCCTTCCTTGATCACGTCAGGGTTTCCCCGGCGCAGCCGCACTCGTGCAGCAGCGTCATGAGCGTCTGCCGGGCGGGCTCCTCGCCCAGCAGCCGGCTATGGGCGCTGATGTCGAGACCTGTAATGCCCTGCCCATAATGCTGGCCGAGCCAGGCGTCGATGCGATTGAGATAGCCTTCCACCGCCGCCTCGGCAGAAAACGGCATGAGCGTGATCAACACCTGGCGATCTTCGCCCGGAATCTCCCACTGATTGTCCAGGGTGCGCCGCTGCCGGACGATCTGGCGGAAGATTTCCGCGCGCCGCGGATGCGGGCCGAAACGCAGCGCCACCAGGACGGAGGTCATGCCCACCTCACGGTTGAGGCGGTGGAGACGCAACAGCTCGGCAGCGAAATCGCTCGGGCAGCCCGGCACCAATGGCCCTTCCTTCTCGAGGCTTTTCACGTCGTGCACCAGGTCGCCGTAGTAGCCGCACAGCACCGCCAGGATCTGCACCGTTTCGTTGTGCAGCGCGACGAAGGGCAGCCGCTCCACCAGCAGCATGCCCAGGAGCGGCTGGTTGGCCGGACGGATAGGCGCGGCGATGAGGTAACGGCTGTTGCCTTCGCGCATATGGTTCATTTGCAAGTGGCACAGCTGGCCGCTGGCGAGCACCTGCCGAATCAGCGGATCGTTGGGGTCGAGCGCGGATTGCTCGCCCAGCCAGGCAGCGGGGGCTTTCTCCAGTGCGCCGCCGTGCACCCGGTACACCGCGCCCTGCTCGATCTGGCAGTACTGGGCGGCGAGTTCCAGGAAAGCGTCCACGCCGGGCAAGGCTTCTGCGTCCTGCCGGTCCGCCAGCGCGCGCAGCTTGATGAGACCGTCGCGCAAGCTGACCGGACGCGACAGCAGGGATTGCTCCAGCCGTTCATGCGACAGGCGCAGCAGGTAGAAACGCCGGGTGATCTGCTCCAGCCGCTCGTCGATGAAATAGCTGAGTTCATCGCGCCGCCGCAGGCGCGTACGCCAGGCGCCGCTGAATTCGGCGCACAGCAGCGTCAGCAGCAGGAAGCCAAGAAAAAAAACCTTGCTGTCCTCGATCGGCGGAAAAAAACGCCCCGCGCCGCCGGCATAGACCGCCACCATGAGCGTGGCCGACAAAAGGCCCGCCCCGATGCCATAGCGCAAGGCCAGCAAGACGGTGGCCAGCGTCGGCCACGGGAAAGCCGTGTTGGCGTAATAGGGATTGGCCGGGTTGAGCCACCAGGCCAGGCCCAGCGCGCCCAGGGTAAACAGGGCGGTTTCCAGCCATTCCACCCAGGGGCGCTTGAAATCGGCAAAAAACCAGCGGACGAAGTGGGTGCGGAGCGGGCTCACTTTGTCAGCGGAATGCCGGCCACCATATCCTTCATGAGTTGCTGCGCCACCGCGGACAAGGCCTCGCGGCTCCAGCCGGACTTGCCGCCCACCGCGCTGTAGACGACGCGCCCGTCATTCAGGTCCAGCACCTGTAGCGTGAAGCCGACGGCGGGCTCGCCGTCGATCCCGACCTTGTAACGCCATTCGTTGACTTCGCCGCTCACGGCGTAGCGCACGCCCTGCTCCCGGGCCCAGGCCATGGCCTTGTCCGCAAGCTTGCGGTCCGCGGGTTCCAGGAGGGTTTCGGCGACCAGCCCGGCCGGATAGGTCTGCAGCCTGGCCACGCCCTGCCCGCGCAGCAGGTTCGCGGCGATCGCCTCGGCCCGCAGGCCCGCCTGCGGTGTCTCGGTGTGATTGGCGAAGGGCAGCAGCGCCCAGCTCGCCGTTGCCGCGAGTTTTTCGCCGCCCACGGTCTGGACGGTGGCGCAGCCCGCCAGCCAGGCGGCCAAAAGCACGATTGCGAAACGTCTGATTGTTCTCATCGATCGAAGAAATAAGTGTATTGAATCCCGGCCTCCAACGCCTGGCCCGCGCTTGCCTGCCCGCCGCCGGTGCCTCCCAGGTAGGCGCTCAGATGATCGCCCCCGAGCACGCTGCCGGCAGCGCCCGCCAGCCAGTTCCAGGTCAGGCCGGTGACGGAATTGCTGCCCACGCCCAGGTCCAGGTAGGGCCGCCAGGCGCGGCTGTATTCGCGGCGGACGTTTTCACCAATACCGAAGTTTATCCCGTAAGCGGCAAAACTTTGCGGCAAAAAGGCGCTGGCGGGCACATTCACGGCGGACAGGGCGGCCCCGGCCTGGGGGATCCCCAGGCCGGGGTCGAGGCGGGCGAGCGCATTCCATCTCGCGGCGGACAGTGGCAGCGCCGACACGGGCAGGCGCCCCCCCGTGTCGGAAAAGCGCCATTGGCTGGCATTGAAGCGCAGCATGAAGTTCGGGTATTCGGTGCGGATGCGCCAGCCCGCCTCGGCCATCACGCCCGTGCCGTCGCCCACCGCCGCCCCGCCTTCCAGCCCGTAGCGGTCGTATTGCAGCGTGGCCGCGAGATATTCGCGACGCGAAACATTCCATTGCAGACGCGCCTGCACGCTGTCCTTCTCGCCCAGCAGCCGGAGCTGGGCGGACTCGGTGGCGGGCTGGTTCAAACCCAGTCTCAGCTGGGCGTCCAGCCGCTGGAAACGCACGGCATGCATGAAACCCGCCACCGGCTGGCAGTCGAAACGGCAGCGCGCGCCGAGCCTGAGCGCGGTTTCGCCGCGATCGTGGCGGTATGCCAGTTCCAGCTGCGTGTCGGTATAGGCCTGCGACAAGCCGGCGAGCTGGAGTTGATCGTAGGTGGCGTTCAGGCCGTAGGCTGCGTTGAGGCCATCGACCAGGGGGTTCCGCAGGAGCACGGCGTTGGCGTCGACGACGCGGTCACGGCCGCGATCCAGCGTCAGGCCGAGTCGCCAGCGCGCCTCCCCCTGCCAGGCGAAACCGAGCCGCAAGGCGCCGGTTTCGATATTGCCGTCGTCGCGGATCGTGCCGCCCGCCGTGTAGGCCTGCGCCAGGGGCAGCGCAGTCTCGCCCAGGTGCAGGTGCAGCGTGTCGTCCCAGTCATAGCGCTCGAGACCGTCGAAGGCCAGGGTTTGCGCCAGCCGCACCCGGCCGCTGCCGCGCGCGGCATGAATGTGGTCATACAGCGGGATCGCGCGATCTTCGTCCAGCAAACGTGCCTGCGCGTCGGTGTCGCCGGTTTGCAGGGCAAGCAGGCTGGCCGCCCAGTCCGGCGCGGCGACCCGCTGCGCATGGCGGGCCAGCAGCCAGGCGGCGGCGCGGTCGCTTGCCTCCTGCGACAGGAAATAGCCCAGCGCGAGTTCGTCGGCATTGCGGCTGTCGCGCGCCGCCACCGCGCGCAGTTCGGGCGCCAGCCCCTCGTTGCCGGCCTGGCGCAAGGCATGGCGCAGCACGCTTTCCGCGCGGTCACCCGGCTGGTAAAGCAGGGCCAGGCGCACGACGGCGGTGCGCACCGCCCTGTCCGCCAGCGCGGGGGCCGCCTGCTGGCGCTGCCGCCACAGCGCCCAGCGCAGGCGCTGCGCCAGCACCTGGCGGTGCGCCAGATCCAACAGGTCGGCATAATTCATCAGCCAGAGGAAATCCTCGCGGTGCGCGGGCAGCTGGCTCTGCGCCCACGCCAGCGCCGTTTCGGGCTGCCCCAGCTGCGCATACGCGGCGCTGAACGCGTCGGCCAGCCGGCCGTCACGCCGGGCGTCCGCCTGCCAGCGCGCGAGGCGTCGTGTCAGCGCGGGACGGTCTTGCTGCTGGATGAGCAGCCACAGCAGCGCGACCTTGAGGTCGTCGTCATCGGGGACGAGCGCGAGCGCGTTCTCCCAGGCTTCGCGAGCCTGGCGCACCTCACCCGCGTGCTCCGCCCAGGCCGCCTTGAGGCGCCAGAACGCGTCTTGCCCGCGCAGGGTGTCGAACAGCGGCCCGCGCGCCTCCTCCAGCAGGCGCCCGGCCTGGCGCCAGTCCTGCGCCTGCGCGTATAGGCTCAGGGCCTGCAGGTAGAGCGCCGCGTCCTCGCTTTGGCGCCAGCCCGCTTCCGCCAGCTGTGCGGCTTCCAGGGGATGGCGCGCCGCCAGCAGCGCGACCAGATTCTGCGTGTCCTCCAGGCGCGGCCCGCCGCCGGCATGCAGCACGCGATAGGCTGCCACGGCCTCGTCGTTGCGCGCCAGGAGACGCGCCAGCTCGGCGCGCAGCCGCCAGTATTCCAGCGCTGCCGGGCTCGCTTCGGGGAACCCGGTCAAGGCCGCGTAAGCGGCTTCGAGCCGGCCGGCGGCAACATGCAGCACCGCTTCCCTGACCGCCAGGTCCGCGCTGTCACGCCCCTGGCGGCGCAGCGCCTGCAGTGCGCTCAACGCCCGCTCGGTATCGCCCAGGCGCTGCGCCAGCCAGGCGATGATGCGCAGCAGTTCCGGGTCGCGCCGCTGCGCCAGCAGCTGCTCCAGATACGCCAGCCCGGCGCGGGCGTCGCCAAGATACTCGTAGCTCTCGGCGATGCGCTGCCACAGGGCGGGGTTGCCGCGCCCGCTCGCGGCTTCGTGCCGATAGGCCTGGAGCAGCGCGTCATAATCGAACAGGCCGGGCGCGAGGCGCAGCACGCCCTGCCAGGCTTGCTCGGCGTTCGTCTTGCGCGCCAGCCACAGCCAGGCATCGAGCGCCTCCCGGGGACG
Source organism: Thiobacillus sp. (assembly GCA_046292745.1). Lineage (GTDB taxonomy): Bacteria > Pseudomonadota > Gammaproteobacteria > Burkholderiales > Thiobacillaceae > Thiobacillus. The sequence continues at coordinate 35,785 of JBKBQH010000009.1, forward strand.
CTGCGTCCATTCCGAGATTTGCGCCAGACGCTCGCGCCACAGCAGGCTGTCGGGCCGCTGCTTCACGGCGGACGCCGCCACCCGCCAGGCGTCCTTGAGGTTGCGGTTGGCCAGAAAGGCTTGCCAGGCGAGCGCGTAGGCTTCCTCGTCGAAGGTGCGCGGCAGCAGGGCCGGGGCCACCTGCAGGCGCTCGGCGCCGCCACTTTGCGCCACGGGCCGGAGCTGCGGCACGGCCGCCTGCCTGAGTTTCTCCAGCCAGCTGAACTGGAGCAGGCGGCGGGAAAAGCGGTCGGCAGCGGCCGGGTCGTTGGCCGCCAGCGCCAGGCGGATCATGAACACCAGATAATCGCGCTCCTGCATGAATTCGCCGCCGCGCCGTTCACCCGCAGCCACGGCCTCCTTCAGCAAGCCGCCCGCCTGCAGGATGCGCAGCCCCTGCAGCAGGAAACGAAGCCGCTCGTCCGCGCGCCGGGCGTTGTCCTGGGCAAGAAAATACAGTTCGGCGGCCAGCCGGTACTGGCCGCGTCCCAACAGGGTTTCGCCCTTGCTGGCGAGCACGCGGCTGTCCATGCCCGCGTCGGTGCGGGCAAGCCGCCGGTAGAAGCGCAGGGCGAGGTCCGCGTCGTGCAGCGCCACGGCCATATCCCCCAGTTCGTCGAGCTGTTGCGGTGCGAGACTGGCCGTGGCGAGCTGGTCCAGGGCATCGAGGATCGCCTGCCGGGCGGCCGGGTCGTCGCGGGGCAGCTGACGGACCCGGCCCAGCTGCAATTCCAGACGGACGATCTCGTAGTCCGCCCCGCGGTCGCCGTCGCGCACCGTCCGTAGCCAGACTTCCGCCTCGTCCAGCTTGCCGTTGCGGATGAGCTGCCGGATCAGGGTCAGACGCAGCTCGGCGTTGCCCGGGTCGGTCTTGAGCAGGACGATGATGTAGCGCTCCGCCAGGGCCTGATTGATGTCGGCGTGGAGCAACTGTTCCGACAGGCGCTTGAAGGGAAAGGCCGCCACCAGTGCCAGCAGGACCGCAGCGCCGAACCCCAGCACCCAGGCCGGATGGAACAGCCGCTGGCGACCGCCGTCAAGGCGTGCAGACGACGTCAAACGCTGGTAGATCATGCGCGCGGATTTTGAAATGGCTGACGCCGGCCTGCTGGCGCACGGGTTTCAGCGTCTCCCCGTTGGCCTTGAATTGACACGGCTGCGCGTGACGAATCGCCCATTCCAGCGGCACGTGGCCGCGCAGGCCCAGCCGCAGCGTGCCGCCTTCCCGTTGCACCTGGGTGACGCGGCCGTTGGCCTCCCATAGCGTGGGGCTGTCGTCCGCCTGGCGGGCAAACACGATTTCCGCGCTGTCGCCCGCCAGGTGCAGATAGCGTCCGTCCGCGCCGGTTTTTTCGCCGGCGAGGTTTTTCGATGCGCGCCAGTCGATCGCGGGCGCATCGGCCGGCAGGCGCAGGGTGCGCAGCTGGGTGGCGCCACGTACGAGGTAGCCGCGCCCGGTACGGGCGATCCCCAAGGTCACGAAATCCAGCACCGAGCGGATGTATTCCGAGCCGAAGACCGGATGCAGGGGCTGCGCCAGCGCCCAGTCGTACACCTTGCGCAAGGCCTTGAGCGAGGCGGGCTTGCTGGCGGAATAGGTGTGGTAGTAGATGTTGACAGGTTTCAGGCGGCGCGGCGAACCGGTCAGCTCGAAGGTCTCGATCACCCGTTCGTACCCGTAGAACGGCCCCTGCCAGAGGTTGGTATACACATTCTCGTTCTGCATCGGGGCGTAGACCTGGATCGCCCCGCCCTTGTCGAGATACAGTCCCTCCACCGCGGCCAGGCTGGGATTGCTGCGGTCGATGACGGTATAGCCATGGTTCATGTTGAGCAGTCCCAGACGTTCCGTGTATCGCACCGTTTCCGCGCCCGGCGTGGTGTCGCCGCTCCACAGCAGGATTTCGGCGCGTTTGCCGGGCGGCAGCAGGTTTTCATTGATGTAGCGGATGGAGCCCGCCACCTCCTTTTCCAGGTCGAAGCGATAGCCGGGAATGTCCAGATGGTAGCTTCCAGAGATTTCGCCGCGCTCGGCCTGGCGCCACTTGAAGGGATGCGAATAGGTGTGGCTGGCGGCCTCGATGTGCGGCAGCGCGTAGATGCGGCGGGCGATCGCCTCCAGCGCCGCGGATTGCCCGGGGTAGAGGCCGTCCGGCGCGATCTCCCCCTGGATCACCGACAGGGTGGTGGGAAGCGGGTAACGCTGGAAAATCTCCCGCAGCAGCACTTCGCTGGCGTACGGGCCGCCGGGAAATTCGGCGCGGCTGGGAAAGCCGTCGCCATCGATGTGCACCATCAACACCCGGCGGCCGGTCGCCGTCGTGACATCGGGTACCGGTGCCCCGTCCTGGCGCAGCGCGGCGGCGAAAAACCTGATGGGATCGATCACCCAGCGAAAACTCTGCTCGCGCCCGCCCGCCGCCGGCAGGGTGATCAACACGCGCGGCAGCTCCGCATAGGCACCCCAGGGCGTGAGCGCGGCGACATCGTGAACCTGGTTGGCGTCGTTGCGGTAGCGCAGCCAGGTTTGGGCACCCTCGGCCTCGACCAGGCTGTCGCCGGGCAGCGTTCTCAGGGGAGGCATTTCAAACCCCGCGTTGGCGCCGTTCTCGGCCAGGCGCAGGGCGCCCGCGCCCTTGTCCGGCGCGCGTGTCCGCATCCCCCAGCCGGGCCGCCCGTTCAGCAGTTGCATGTCGGGCCCCAGAAACACCACGGGAACGCCGCACGCGCGCTGCCGGTCCAGCCAAGCCAGCCATTCTTTTCCGGGCTGGCCGTTGCCGGTCAGCCAGACCACCACACCGGCGTAGGCGGCGATCTGCTCGGCCGACGGGGTATCGCGGATGTCCTGGTATTCCGTGGCGTAGCCCAGGTAATGCAGGGGCATGGCGCCAAAGCGCACCGCACTGCTCAAGGCCACATCCGCCCGCAGTCCCTCGTCGTGCAGGAGCAACACGCGGCGGCGCACCGGCTCGATGCGGCCCAGGCCCACCTGCGTCAGGTCGCCACGGGTCACATAGGGCTCGATGCCCAGCGCCAGGATCTTGCGTGCAATCTCCCGCGCCTGCGCGGGTTTCTCCGGCGGCGCGTAGTCGATGGCATACACCGCGAGGCCCAGTTCGTCGCGCACCCTGACCATCTGTGCCAGCAGCCAGGCACGATCGGCTTCCGCCACCTCGACATAGCGTTGCCGGGCCTGGTCCCAGCCACCAAACAGGGACTCCGCCGCCACCGCGAACACCTCGTTTCTCACCTGCGGCAGGATTTCGAATCCGCGGTTGAGAATCAGCCTGGCTTCGGGATACCGCGCGCTGACGGCCTTGATGAGACTGACCAGCGCGGCTTCCTGGCGCGCGCGCGCCTCTGGCGTGCCGGCCGCCAATTGATAGGAATCCATGGTGTCGAAGAAGAAACCGCGATACCCCCGCTGCCACAGCGGCGCGATCACCTCGTCGAGAAAGAATTGCCGCCAGGCCGGCTGGGTCTGATCCAGCACCTTCGACCCCCAGACCTTGTTTTCCGCGATCAGCCAGGCGGGCGGAATGCGTGCACTGTAATCCCGGCCCGGGTGCACCTCCCCCACGCTGACATAGGCAAACACCTGGGCGGGTTCGAGTTTCGCCGGTTCCAGCGAACTGGCGGGGTCGAGCACCACGATGTCGAACGACTTCAATTCGGCGACGGGCGGCCGCGCGCCGTAATACAGGGCGAGCGTGGGTGCGGCCCAGGCGGGCGCGATGAAAAGCCCGATCGCCAGCATGAGGAATGCGGCTGCCGACGCCGGCTTCAAAAAAACCCGCCCGCCCAAGCCGGGTTGGCTCCTGGAAACCGGCAAGGGGGAAGGGATGGGCTGCGCTTTCGGGGACATGACTATCGGCTACAATCCGCGCTCTGTTTCAAGGAAACCGTATGAAACCACTCACGTCCGCCCAACGGCAACACCTCAAGGGGCTGGCTCACAATCGCCAACCGGTCGTCATGATCGGCAGCCAGGGGCTGACCCCCGCGGTGCTGAAGGAAATCGAACACGCGCTGGCGGCGCATGAACTCATCAAGATCAAGGCGGGCAGCGATGAACCCGAGGTTCGCCAGCGCTGGATGGAGGACATCTGCGCCGCCACCGAGGCGGCGCCGGTGCAACGGATAGGCAAGGTCCTGGTGATCTATCGCACGGCGGCCAAGCCCGCCATCGCCCTGCCGGCCTGACCCAGACGGACGCGGATCAGCGCGCAAGCCCCGCGCGCCAGACCAGCACCAGGCCAAGCAGGCTCTGGATCAGGTAGACGATGCTCGAGATGCCGTGCCAGTGACGGAAACGGTCGGCGAACACGCTTTGCATCACCGCCTGCGGCATCGCCTGATCCTTGAGGCCCTGCAGGATGGACTGGATGCCGAAGTGGCCCGCCAGCGTCAGCACCAGCATCACAGCCACGAGCCAGAAGAACAGCGTTTTCAGCGCCGCGCCGCCGTCGCGGGCGAGACGGTAGATCAGGAGATAGGCCGCGGCGGCGATGCCTATCCACGCCATCCAGTCGAACAGCTCGCCAGCGAGCGCGCCGGCGAGCTGCTTGTCACCGAGGCTGGCGAACAGCACCGGCGCCGCCACGTAGCCGATTGCCCACAGGCCGCCGATCCAGAGCACCAGCAGGGTGCCCGCGAGGCCGTCCCAGAAGCGCCGCATCAGATGTAGCGCACGTCGAGGATTTCGTACTGGCGCACGCCGCCCGGTGCCTGCACGTCGACGGTGTCGCCGGCGTGCTTGCCGATCAGCGCACGCGCGATCGGCGAGGAAACCGATATCTTGCCGGACTTGATGTCGGCCTCGTCGTCGCCGACGATCTGGTAGGTGACGGTGTCGCCGGAATCGGCGTCTTCCAGGTCCACCGTCGCGCCGAACACCACGCGTCCGTCGGCGTCGAGCGTCTTGGGATCGATGATCTGGGCATGCGACAGTTTCGCTTCGAGATCCGCGATGCGTCCCTCGATGAAGCCCTGTTTCTCCTTGGCGGCGTCGTACTCCGCATTTTCCGACAGGTCGCCCTGCGCGCGCGCCTCGGCGATCGCCTGGATGACGGCGGGACGCTCGATCGTTTTCAGACGTTGCAGCTCGGCGCGCATCTTCTCGGCGCCGATCACGGTGATCGGGAACTTGTTCACGGCACTTACCTTTTCTGTCAGTGCAGCCGCTGGTGCAGCGACTGCAGGGAATACACTTCCAGCGCGTTGCCATGCCGCATGCCCATGCAGGCCGCGAGCGCGCCGGCGAGCGTGGTGAAGTAGACCACACGCCGCGCCAGCGCTTCGGCGCGGATGGCGTAGGAATCCTTCACCGCCTTCTTGTCCTCGACGACGTTGACGATGAAGTCGATGTCGCCGTTCTTGATCATGTCGACGATGTGCGGCCGGCCTTCCTTGACCTTGTTGACGACCGCCACCGGGATGCCCGCCGCCTCGATGGTCTGCGCGGTGCCCCGTGTCGCCACCAGGCTGAAGCCGAGATCGCGCAAGGCCTGCGCGAGTTCGACGAGCGTCTCGCGGTCGGTCGAACGGACACTGACGAACGCCCGTCCGCCCGGCTTGGGCAGTTCCGAACTCGACGCCAGCTGCGACTTGACGAAGGCCTCGCCGAAATTGTCGCCGACACCCATGACCTCGCCGGTCGACTTCATCTCGGGGCCGAGGATGGTGTCGACGCCGGGGAACTTGCGGAACGGGAACACCGCTTCCTTCACCGAATAGTACGGCGGAATGATTTCCCGGGTGAAGCCCTGCGACGCAAGCGTGATGCCGGCCATCGCGCGCGCTGCGATCTTCGCCAGCGGCGCGCCGATCGCCTTGGAGACGTAGGGCACAGTGCGCGAGGCGCGCGGGTTCACTTCGAGCACGTAGACGGTGTCGCCCTGGATCGCGAACTGCACGTTCATCAGACCGCACACTTTCAGCGCCTTCGCCATCGCCACGGTCTGGCGCCGCAGTTCGTCCTGCAGCGCCTGCGACAGGCTGTAGGGCGGCAAGGAACACGCCGAATCGCCGGAGTGCACGCCCGCCTGCTCGATGTGCTGCATGATGCCGCCGATCACCACCTGTTCGCCGTCGGACAGCGCGTCGACGTCCACCTCGATGGCGTCGTTGAGGAAGCGGTCGAGCAGCACGGGACTGTCGTTCGACACCTTGACCGCCTCGGTCATGTAGCGCACGAGATCGGCCTCCTCGCGCACGATTTCCATGGCGCGGCCGCCAAGCACGTAGGACGGGCGCACCACCAGCGGATAGCCGATCTCCGCCGCCATGCGCAACGCGGACTCGGGATTGCGCGCGGTGCGATTGGGCGGCTGCTTGAGGCCGAGCTCGTGCAGCATCTGCTGGAAGCGCTCGCGGTCCTCGGCGGCGTCGATCATGTCGGGACTGGTGCCGATGATGGGCACGCCGTTCCTCTCGAGGTCGCGCGCGAGTTTCAGCGGCGTCTGGCCGCCGTACTGCACGATGACGCCGACCGGCTTTTCGATACGCACGATCTCCAGCACGTCTTCCAGCGTCAGCGGCTCGAAGTACAGGCGGTCGGAGGTGTCGTAGTCGGTCGACACGGTCTCCGGGTTGCAGTTGACCATGATGGTCTCGAAGCCCGATTCACGCAGGGCGAGGGCCGCGTGCACGCAGCAGTAATCGAACTCGATGCCCTGGCCGATGCGGTTGGGACCGCCGCCGAGCACCATGATCTTCTTCGCATCGGTCGGACGCGCCTCGCACTCCTCCTCGTAGGTCGAGTACAGGTAGGCGGTCTGCGTGGCGAACTCGGCCGCACAGGTGTCGACGCGCTTGTAGACCGGGTGCAGCGACAGTTCGTTGCGGCGCGCGCGCACGGCGTGCTGGTCGGTACCCAGCAATTTGGCGAGACGGCGGTCGGAGAAACCCGCCCGCTTGAGCTCGCGCAGCTCGTCGCGACCGAGATCGGCCAGCGCGCGGCCAGCCAGCGAGCTTTCCCTGTCGATCAGCCGCTCGATCTGGTCGAGGAACCAGGGGTCTATCTTCGACACCGCATGGACTTCCGCGAGGCTCATGCCGACGCGGAAGGCATCGCCCACGTACCAGATGCGCTCGGGGCCGGGCGACATCAGCTCGGCCTCGATCTCGTCGCGGTCGGCGGTCCGGGGATCGAGACCGTCGGCGCCGACTTCGAGGCCGCGCAGGGCCTTCTGCAGCGACTCCTGGAAGGTGCGCCCCATCGCCATCACCTCGCCGACCGACTTCATCTGCGTGGTCAGGCGATCGTCGGCCTGCGGGAATTTCTCGAACGCGAAGCGCGGCACCTTGGTGACGACGTAGTCGATCGACGGTTCGAACGAGGCCGGGGTCGCACCGCCGGTGATGTCGTTCTGCAGTTCGTCGAGGGTGTAGCCGACCGCGAGCTTGGCCGCCACCTTGGCGATCGGAAAGCCGGTCGCCTTGGAGGCGAGCGCGGAAGAGCGCGACACCCGCGGGTTCATTTCGATCACGACCATGCGGCCGTCGGCCGGATTGATCGCGAACTGCACGTTGGAGCCGCCGGTGTCGACGCCGATTTCGCGCAGCACCGCCAGACTGGCATTGCGCAGGATCTGGTATTCCTTGTCGGTGAGCGTCTGCGCCGGCGCGACGGTGATGGAGTCGCCGGTATGCACCCCCATCGGGTCGAGGTTCTCGATGGAGCAGATGATGATGCAGTTGTCCTTGCGGTCGCGCACCACTTCCATCTCGAATTCCTTCCAGCCGAGCAGCGACTCCTCGATCAGGAGCTCGTGCGTCGGCGACGCCTCGAGGCCGCGTTCGCAGATGGCGACGAATTCGTCCTTGTTGTAGGCGATGCCGCCCCCGGAGCCGCCCATGGTGAACGAGGGCCGGATGATGGTCGGAAAGCCGAGCGCGGCCTGCACCTGTAGCGCCTCTTCCATGCTGTGCGCGATCGACGAGCGCGCGGAACCCAGACCGAGCCTGGTCATCGCCGCCTTGAACTTCTCCCGGTCCTCGGCCTTGTCGATCGCCTCCTTCGAGGCGCCGATCATCTCGACGCCGTACTTTTCCAGCACGCCGTGGCGGGCCAGGTCGAGCGCGCAGTTGAGCGCCGTCTGCCCGCCCATGGTCGGCAAGAGCGCGTCGGGGCGTTCCTTGGCGATGATCTTCTCGACCACCTGCCAGGAAATCGGCTCGATGTAGGTGACGTCGGCCATGTCCGGGTCGGTCATGATCGTCGCCGGATTGCTGTTGACGAGAATGACCTTGTAGCCCTCCTCGCGCAGCGCCTTGCACGCCTGCGCGCCGGAATAGTCGAATTCGCACGCCTGGCCGATGACGATGGGGCCGGCGCCGATGATGAGGATGCTTTGGATGTCTGTGCGCTTGGGCATGGTCAGGGCGCCTTGGCGTGGTCGGCCATGAGCTGGATGAAGCGGTCGAACAGGTAGGCGACGTCGTGCGGGCCGGGGCTCGCCTCGGGGTGGCCCTGGAAGCTGAACGCGGGCGCGTCGGTGCGGGCGATGCCCTGCAGCGAACCGTCGAACAGCGAGACGTGGGTCGCCCGAAGACTGGCGGGCAGCGACGCCGCATCGACGGCGAAGCCATGGTTCTGGCTGGTGATCGCCACGCGGCCGCTGTCGAGATCCTTCACCGGGTGGTTGGCGCCGTGGTGGCCGAACTTCATCTTCACCGTCCGGGCGCCGGAGGCGAGCGCGAGCAGCTGGTGGCCGAGGCAGATGCCGAAAGTCGGGATCTTTTTTTCCACCAGCTCGCCGATCGCGCGGATCGCGTAATCGCACGGCTCGGGGTCGCCAGGGCCGTTGGAAAGCAGGATGCCGTCCGGTTTCAGCGCCAGCGCCTGCTCGGCGGTCGCGGTCGCGGGCAGCACGGTCAGGCGGCAGCCGCGCTCGGCGAGCATGCGCAGGATGTTGCGCTTGACGCCGTAGTCGAAGGCGACGACATGGAAGCGCGGCGCGGCCTGCCGGCCGTAGCCCTGCCCCAGCTTCCATTCGGTCTCGGTCCATTCGTAGGCGGCGGGCGTGGTGACCACCCGTGCGAGATCCATGCCGGCCAGACCGGGGAAAGTGCGCGCGGCCTCGAGCGCCGCGGCTTCATTGATCGCTCCGGCCATGAGGCAGCCACCCTGCGCGCCCTGCTCGCGCAGCAGGCGCGTGAGGCGGCGGGTATCGATATCGGCGATGGCGACGATGTTTTCGCGCTTCAGGTAATCGGACAGCGACTGGCTGGCACGGAAATTCGAGTGCAGGCGCGGCAGGTCGCGCACGACGAGGCCGGCGGCATGGACACGATCCGCCTCGACATCCTCGGCGTTGACGCCGGTGTTGCCGATGTGGGGATAGGTCAGGGTGACGATCTGCCGCGAGTACGAGGGGTCGGTGAGGATTTCCTGGTAGCCGGTGAGCGCGGTATTGAACACCACCTCGCCGGTCGTGACGCCGTCGGCGCCGATCGAGCGGCCGCGAAAGACCGAGCCGTCAGCGAGAACCAGGATGGCGGGTTGGGCAGAGGACAAGGAACACTCCGAAAGGCAGGTGACAAAATTCAGGCGAGCCGCTCGCGCGAACCCGCCTGAATTTGAATGCCCGCATTGTAGCCGATCCGGGAAGCGGCTTCAATGCTTGCGACCGCCGCCGCGCGCCCGTTCAGGGCTGGAGATGGTCCAGTCCGCCGTCCATGTCTAGCTCGGTGAGCTCGGTGAAGCCGCCGATGCATTTGCCGTCGACGACGATCTGCGGCACGGTGCGCGCGCCGCGGGTGACGACGGCGAATTCCTTCATCGCCTCGCGGTCGAGGTCGATGCGCACCTCGTCGTAGGCGATGCCGCGCTTGTCGAGAAAGGCCTTGGCCTTGACGCAGATGGGGCAGGTGCCGGTACTGTAGACCTTGACGGCATTCATGTTCGTTCCCTGTTCGAAACCTATTTCAGATCGAGCACGTCGCGCATGTCGTACAGGCCGGGGGCGCGGCCCTGCAGCCACTTGGCCGCGCGCAGCGCGCCCTGCGCGAAGGTGGCGCGGCTGCTGGCCTTGTGGGTGAGCTCGACGCGCTCACCGATGCCGGCGAACAGCAGCGTGTGGTCGCCGACGATGTCGCCGCCGCGCACCGTGGCGAAGCCGATGGTCTTCGGGTCGCGCTCGCCCGTCACGCCCTCGCGGCCGTAGACGGCGCAACTGGCGAGGTCGCGGCCGATCGCGCGCGCCACCGCCTGGCCGAGGCCCAGCGCCGTGCCGGACGGGGCGTCGACCTTGTGGCGATGATGCGCCTCGATGATCTCGATGTCGTAGCCGTCTTCCAGCACCCGGGCGGCGAGTTCGGCGAGCTTCATCAAGAGGTTCACGCCGACGCTCATGTTCGGCGCGAACACCACAGGAATCTGCCGCGCGGCGGCGGCGATGCGTGCGCGGCCGGCGTCGTCGAAACCCGTGGTGCCGATGACCAGGGGCACCTTCGCCGCGACGCAGGCCTCGAGATAGCCGAAGGTCGCCTCCGGCCGGGTGAAGTCGATCAATGCGTGCGCGCCGGCGAGCACCTTTGCCGGCTGGTCGCTGACGGCAATGCCGCTGGCCGCACCCCAGGCAGCGCCTGCGTCCTGACCCAGGAGCGGACTGCCGGGCCGGTCGAGTGCGGCGTGCAACGCGCAGGCCGGGTCGGCCGCCACCGCTTCCAGCAGCGCGCGGCCCATGCGGCCGGACACGCCTGCAATGCCGACGTTCACGCTCATGGCCGCGCCCCGCGCAGGATCGTCAGCACGCGCTCCTCGGCGATCAGCCAGCGGCCGTCGCGCTCGACCAGGCGCAGCTGCTTGACCACGCTGTCGCGATAGCTGTCGGAACGGTAGTGCTGGTTGAAGCTCACCAGCGCCTCCCTGTCGGTGACACGCTCGACGGTGGGCGACTCGATCCTCAGATCGACGTTGCGCGCCAAGCCGAGCAGCAGGCGGCGCCGTTTCTCCCAGTCGTCGCGGCTGCCGCCCCCCTGCGGGAGGAAGCTTGCGTCGTAGGCGGCAAAATAACCCGCCTCGTCGCGGCGCGCCCAGGCGTCGGACCACGCCTTCACCGCGGCCAGCACCGCCGCGTCGAATGCCGGCTGCGTTGCCGGCTCGGGGAAAGGCGGAATCACGTCGGGCTGGATCTGCGCGACGTCGGTTTCGGCCTGCAGGGCAAGCTCGGCCGGCGGGCGCTTGTTGGGATACGGCGGCACGTCCCTGGGACTCGGCAGCGGCGGCACGATGCTGGTGGACGGCGCGGACGCGGCGGCAGCGGCAGCCGGAACGGCGGCTGCCGGCGCCTGGCTTACCGGCTCCGGTGCGGCCTGGGGCGGGGATGGCGGCGCCGGTTCGCCAGCCGGCTGCCCGGCGGGCCGCGGGGATGCCGCCGGCACCCCAGGCGCGCTTCGCTCCGGCACCGCTGGCGCCGGCCGCACCTGCGGTGCCGGGAGCGGTTGCGAGGCGGGTTTCTGTTCCGTGGCTGGCGCGGCGGGCGGCAAGTCGCCCTCGATGCGCGCCAGGATATCGCCTTCGAAGAACAGCGTGAGGCGTTTCTGCTCGGCGAGCCTGCCCGCCTTGTGGTAGACGTAGACGTAGTCCCAGCGGTCGTTGCGGAAGGGATCGACGACGAGGGGCGTGCCGAGCAGGAAGCGGACCTGGGAGCGGTTGAGGCCGGGTTTGAGGCGCGCAACGTTTTCCTGGTCGAGCGCATTGCCCTGCTGCACGTCGATGCGGTGGGGGCTGATCGGGGTGCTGGCGCAGCCCGCCAGCAAACTCAGCAGCAGGGCGGAAATCAGGAGTTGACGCATGGCCGGGACACCGGAAGGGTTGAGACGACGAAAAAAAACGTATCATAACGTATTCGCGTTTCCGTTCCGGAGCCTCCGTTGAGCAACCCGTCCGATCTCAAGAGCATCGGTCTCAAGGCCACCCTGCCGCGCCTGAAAATCCTCGATCTGTTCGAGCAGAGCGACAAGCGCCACATGACCGCCGAGGAGATCTATCGCCTGCTGTCGGACGAAGGCCAGGACATCGGGCTGGCGACGGTCTACCGCGTGCTCACCCAGTTCGAGCAGGCGGGGCTCCTGATCCGCCACCATTTCGACAGCGACAAGGCGGTGTTCGAGCTCAACCAGGGCGACCACCACGACCATCTGGTATGCCTGCAATGCGGCAAGGTCGAGGAATTCGTCGACGCCGAGATCGAGAAGCGCCAGCAGCGCATCGCCAGGGAGCGCGGCTTTACCATCCACGACCACTCGCTGCAGATCTACGCCGACTGCATCCGGGAAAACTGCCCCCACCGCAAGTCCGGCAACGGCCGTCAGCGCACGTAAGGCGCCAATCCCCCGCACAATTCGGCGATGCCTTCGATGAGCCGCGGCGTCGGCCGGTGCAGGCGATCGGCATTCACCCGCACGAAGGCGTCGCGCCGCACCGCCGGCAGGCGCGCATAGGCCTGCCAGGTCGCGCGCGGATCGGGAGCGTCATTGCCGCTCACGATCAGTTCCGGCGCCCGGCGCAGAACCGCCTCGCGCGACACCACCGGCGCGGCGGCGTCGAGATCGCCGAACACGTTGCGTGCGCCGCAGATCGCCAGGGCGTCGCTGATCCAGTGGCGCCCGCCCACGGTCATCAACGGGCGGTCCCACACCTGGTAGAACGCCCGCGCCGGCGGCCGGCGCCTCGCCGGCACGCGCAGCGCCGCCAGCCGCGCGTCGAAATCCTGCGCCGCCGCCTCCCCTGCTTCCGCATGGCCGCTCGCCTTGCCGACGAGGCGCAGCAGGCGCGGCACGTCGGACAACAAGCGCGCCTCGGTATGCAGCAGCGGCAGGCCCAGCTGGCGCAGGCGATGCAGGTCCGCCGCCCGGTTGCCGCCGCGCCACACCACGACGAGGTCGGGCTTCAGCGCGAGGATGCGCTCAAGGTTGAGGCGCTGGATGTCGCCCACCCGCGGCAGCGTCCTCGCCGCTTCGGGATAGTCGCTGGCGCTGTCGACGCCAACCAGCTGCGGACCGGCACCGACGGCGAACAGCAGTTCGGTGAGATGCGGCGTGAGCGACACGACGCGCTGCGGCGGGCGTGCCAGTTCGAGGGTGTGACCGGCATCGTCGACGAGACGCAGCGCCGCTGCCGCGGCCGGCAGGGCCAGCCCGAGCAGGCCGGCCAGGAGCAGCCGGATCACGGTTCGATGCGCGTGCGGCCGTGGAATATCAGGCTCGCACGCCCGGATTCGAAACGCAGACGGGTGAACGACGCGGTCGCCACCTCGATGCGGTAGGCGTGTTCCAGCGGGATGTGCAGCGCCCTCGCGAGCGCCATGCGCATCACCCCGGCATGCCCCACCAGCAGCACGTGCTGGCCGGCGTGCTGCGCCAGCAGTTCGTCGAGTGCCGCCGCCACGCGCGCATGGAAATCGGCCAGCGGCTCGGCGCCTGCGGGACGCGCGTTCAGCGGGTCGGCCTTGAAACGTGTCAGCGCGCCGGGCGACCCGGCCTCGATCTCGGCGGCCGACCTGCCTTCCCAGACACCGAAGCCGATTTCCTTCAGGCGGTCGTCATAACGTACCGGCAGGCCGTGGCGCCCGGCGAGCGTCGCGGCAAATTCACGGCAGCGCAATAGCGGCGAGGACACGACGTGATGCCACGGCGCGGCATCGCCGACGGCGGCGCGCATCTGCGCCCAGCCTTTTTCCGACAGCGGATCGTCGACCTGGCCGCGATAGCGACGTCCGCCGACGGGCTCGCCGTGGCGCATCAGATCGATGAGCGTAGTCACGCCAGCAGCACCAGGTTGTCGCGGTGGATGAGCTCGGGTTCGTCGAGATAGCCGAGTTCGGCCTCGATCGCGGACGACGGCTTGCCGGCGATGCGGCGCGCCTCGCTGGCGCTGTAGTTGATCAGCCCACGCGCGATCTCATGGCCTTCGGCATCGACCACGGCGACGACCTCGCCGCGCGCGAATTCGCCAGTCACGGCCTTCACGCCGACCGGCAGGAGGCTCTTGCCTTCCTCGCGCAGGGCGCGCACCGCGCCGTCGTCGAGCACCACGCCGCCGCGCAGTTGCAGATGGTCGGCGAGCCACTGCCGGCGCGCCGCGAGCGGCGCCTGGCGCGCGACCAGCTGGCTGCCGATGGCTTCGCCCTCGGCCAGGCGCAACAGCACCCGCTCCTCGCGGCCGCTGCAGATCACCGTGTGCGCGCCGCTCCTGGCCGCGCGCTTGGCGGCGAGGACCTTGGTCAGCATGCCGCCGGTGCCGACGCTGCTGCCCGCCCCGCCCGCCATGCGCTCGAGTTCGGGATCGCCCGCGTGGGCATCCATGACCAGCGTCGCCGCGGGATCCTTGCGCGGGTCCGCCGTGTAGAGTCCGGGCTGGTCGGTGAGGATGACGAGACAGTCGGCTTCGATGAGGTTGGTCACCAGCGCGCCGAGCGTGTCGTTGTCGCCCAGGCGGATCTCGTCGGTGGCGACGGTGTCGTTTTCGTTGATGATGGGCACCACGCGCAGCGCGAGCAGCGTTCGCAGGGTCGAGCGCGCATTGAGGTAGCGCGTGCGGTCGGCGAGATCCTCGTGGGTGAGCAGCACCTGCGCGGCGGCGAGGCCGTGGGTGCGGAAAATCGTCTCGTACGCCTGCACCAGCCCCATCTGGCCGACCGCCGCGGCCGCCTGCAGTTCGTTCACCGCCTTCGGGCGCTTCTTCCAGCCGAGCCGCGCGATGCCCTCGGCGATCGCGCCGGAGGACACCAGCACCACTTCCTTGCCCTGCGCGGTCAGCGCCGCGATCTGCCCGGCCCAGCGCGACAGCGCGGCATGGTCGAGCCCGCGCCCTTCCGCCGTGACGAGGCTAGAACCCACCTTGACGACGATGCGTCGCGCCTGTTTGACAACCGAATGCATCAATACCTCGCCTGCTTGAGATTACGCACCGCCTCGGCGGCGCTGTGGACGCTGATCCCGCCGGGGCAGAAGAATTCCTCGAACAGCGGCTTGTGATAGGACAGCAGCGAGCGCAGCTTGAGCGGCTCCCAGCCGGCGTTGCGCGCCTTCGACCAGGTGCCGTCGGCCTGGCCGTAGGCGTACAGGCGCCGCTCGCGCGTCTCGCAGCGCATACCCTCGAAGGAAACATTGCGCGCGCCGCCGGCAGCATCGATCACCACGGTGTAGCGAACGACCTTGTCCTCGCCCACGCTGATCGAGGCCGTGTCGACATAGTGGCGGTTGCGCGTGGCCGACGACACCGCGAATTCGACCAGATTCTCGGCCTTGGGGTAGGCGGGCAGTTGGGCGGCCACTTCCACCCAGGGCTTGTCGGCCTCGAATTCATGGTCGAAATTGCCCCAGGTGCCCTGGGCGTGGGCCGCCAGCGGCATCAGCATCAGCGTCAGCAAGAATCTTTTCATGCCGGCATTCTAGGGTTTTGCCGGGGGACTGTCTGCACTCATGGCCGTTTGCCTACTGGCGCTCGGAATAGGTCGGCAGGGTGAGGCGGAAGGCCATCGCGGCGAGGCGAACCCCGAGCACGATCGCCATGCCCGCCCAGGCCGCGACGACCGGCGACACGCCGAGCGCCTGCAGGGCGACCAGCGCCAGCGCACCGGCCCACGCCGCCGAGGCATACAGTTCGCCGCGCACGAAAATCAGCGGCACCTCGTTGCACAGCACGTCGCGCAGCACGCCGCCGACGACGCCGGTGATCACGCCGAGCAGGGTCGCCACCAGCCAGGGCGCCTGCCAGGCCAGCGCGATCTGCGTGCCGACCACGGTGAACAGCGCAAGCCCGAGCGCGTCGGGTATCAGGAACAGCCGCGGCGGCAGGCGCAGGCCGCGCACCGCGAAGAAGACCACCAATGTCGTCGCCAGCGCGACTATCAGGTAGACCTGATCGGATATCCAGAATACCGGCCGCCCCAGCAGCACGTCGCGCACCGTGCCGCCGCCGAGCGCGGTCGCGGTGCCAACCATCATCACGCCGATGAGATCCATCTGCTTGCGGCCGGCGTCGAGCACGCCGGTCAATGCGTTGACCGCCACGGCAGACAGGCCGGCCCAGTACAGCAGGTTATCCATGAAGGCTTACGCAGGCCGCGGCCCGTTCGCATGAAGGGCGGCCAGTATCGCAAGAATTCCGCCGCGCCGCACCGCGCTAGAATGCGAGCGTTGCCTTTCCGCCCATCCCACCGCATGTTTTCCACCTCACTCAAGCGCTACGCCTGGCTTTCCATCGGCGCCGCCGTGGCGACCATCCTGCTCAAGGGCTGGGCGTGGTGGCTTACCGGTTCGGTCGGCCTGCTCTCCGACGCGCTCGAATCCTTCGTCAACCTCGCGGGCGCGCTGATGGCGCTGGCCATGCTCACGCTGGCGGCGATGCCGGCCGACGACAACCACGCACATGGCCATGGCAAGGCGGAGTATTTTTCCAGCGCTTTCGAGGGGGGGCTCATCCTCGTCGCCGCGCTCGGCATTGCCTATGCGGCAATCGATCGCCTGCTCCATCCGCAGCCGCTCGAAGCCGTCGGCATCGGGCTTGCGGTCTCGGTCGTCGCCTCGATCATCAACTTCGCCACCGCGCGCATACTCCTGCGGGTCGGCCGGCAATCCCGTTCGATCACGCTGGAGGCCGACGCCCACCACCTCATGACCGACGTCTGGACCTCGGCCGGCGTCATCGTCGGTGTCGCGCTGGTATGGGCGACCGGCTGGCTGTGGCTCGATCCGGTGATCGCGCTCGCGGTGGCGGCGAATATCGTTTGGACCGGCTGGACCCTGTTGCGGCGCTCGGCGGGCGGGCTGATGGATGTGTCGCTGGAAGCGGAAGAACTGCAGGCGATCGAGCGCGTGCTCGATGGCTACCGCCGGCAGGGCCTGGACTTTCACGCGCTGCGCACCCGCCAGGCGGGCGCCCGCGCCTTTGTCACCCTGCACGTGCTGGTGCCGGGCGCGTGGAGCGTCCAGCACGGCCACGACTGGTCGGAGCGCATCGAGGCCGACATCCGACGCGCAGTGCCGGCCGCCCACGTGACCACGCACCTGGAGCCGCTCGAGGATCTGCTCTCGCTGGCCGATCAGGATCTCGACCGCCACCCGGACTGATCGCGCCGCCGTGCCCGGTAAACCCAGACGTAGATCGCGAGGTTGACGACGACGACCGCCCCGCCCAGCCACAGTTGCACCGCCGGGGTGAGTTGTGCCGGATACAGGACCGGCAGCAGATAGTGCTCGACGAAACCGCCGCGGTAAGCGGCCTCCCCCGCCTGCGCCCGCAGCGTGTTCTCCAGCGGCGTCAGTGGGCAGATTCCCCCGGCAAACTCGATCGCCGCCCCCCATGTCGCGGCAGGCAGATGGATCCAGGCCAGGCGCGGCCAGCGCAGCAGCAACAGGCCGCCGGCCAGGACGAAGGCGACGAACAGCAGGTGGGCAAGGACCAGGGTATCCGCCAGGACAGCGGCCGCCTGCGGGCTCACGCGTCCGTCAGCCGTCGGCGTAGATGTGGTCGCGCCGGAAGGGATAGCCCGGCTGCTGTCCGTCGACGCCCTTGCCGGCGAGTATCTGCCACAACTCCAGCCAGCCGCGGTCGAACGCGTGCGCCGAGCCCGCCATGTAGATGCGCCAGATGCGGTATTTCTGCTCGCCGATGAGGCGGCGCGCGGCCTCCGCGTGCTGCTCCAGGCGGGTGACCCAGTGCCACAGGGTCTTCGCGTAGTGCGGGCGCAGGTTCTCGGCGTCGAGGCATTCGAGGCCGCTGCCGGCCGCGGCACGCAAGACCTCGTGCGCATGCACGAGTTCGCCCCCGGGGAAGACGTAGTCGTCGATGAACTCGGCGATGCCGCCGCCGAGCCCGGCGGCGTCCGGAGTCGCCGTCGTGATGCCGTGGTTCAGCACGAGTCCGCCCGGTTTCAGGAGGGCGTGGATCTTCCTGAAATAGGCGGCGAGATTGGCGCGGCCGACGTGCTCGAACATGCCGACGCTGGCGATCTTGTCGAAGCCGCCCGCCTCCGGCACGTCGCGATAATCCATGCGGCGCACCTCGACCCGCCCCGTGAGGCCGCGGGCGGCGATCTGTTCGCTCACCCAGGCGTGCTGGTCGTCCGACAGCGTGATGCCGACCGCCTCAGCCCCGTAGCGTTCGGCCGCGTGCAGGATCAGCCCGCCCCAGCCGCAGCCGATGTCGAGGAAGCGCTCGCCGGGCCTGAGGTCGAGCTTGCGGCAGATGTGGTCGAGCTTGGCCTCCTGCGCGGCGTCCAGGCTCATGTCCGGATCCCTGAAGTAGGCGCACGAATAGACACGGCGCGCATCCAGCCAGAGGCCGTAGAAGTCGTTGGAAACGTCGTAGTGATACTGGATGTTCCTGCGATCGCGGGCGCGTGTGTGACGCCACCATTTCCAGCTGTCGGAGCCGGTCTTGGGCTTGCATTCGCCTGCATTGCACAGGCGATCGCCGAGCGCCAGGATGTCGCGCACGTCGCCTTCCAGGTCGAGGTGTCCCTCGACGTAGGCCCGTGCGAGCGCGCCGAGGCTGGGGTCGGCCATCGCCTTGAGGCTCGCCGGCTGGTGCAGCCGCACCGTGACCGCGGCCGCGTCCTGCATGCCGACGCGCTCGCCGTTCCACAATTCGACCGTCACCGGCAGCCCGGCCGCTTCGACCCGGCGCCGCACCTGGTTGACCAGCAACTGATCCAGCATACGCCCTCCTCGAGGAATGGCGGCGCGATATCGTCGTCGTTATGCCGCCTTGGCTACACCTTAGGCCAAATCCATCACCAGCGCTGCACGCGTGTTCTCCGGCAGCGTGACCGGCGCCACCGTGTAGGCCGGCAGGTCGATGCCCATGCGGATCGCCGCGCCCGCCTTGGCGGCGGCGATCGAGGTGGGATCGAGCTCGAAGCGCAGGAAGTGCACCGACGAGGTCTTTTCCTCGTTTTCGCGTTCGAGATCCTCGTCGGCGATCGCGTAGACCCTGGGCTGGTCGGCGACCTGCACCCAGACCCTGTCTTCGATGCCTTTCAGTTTCGCCAGCGCGGCCTTGCGTTCGTCCGGGTCGGAATACTGGATCATCATCGTCGCCTTCCAGTTGGTGCCGTCAGGGATCAGCGGGTTGTAGGCGTCGAGTTCGTCCTGGATGCCCGCTTCCTCGAAGGTGCGCTCGGCGCGCAGCATCTCCTGGATCTGGTAGCGCATGGTCTTCTCGTCTTCGAAAATCAGCGTGACGTGGTCGCCAAGGTCGACCATGCGGTTCTTCTTGTGCGCCATGACCTCGGCGCGCATCTGCGGGCGCGCCTTGGCGTAGCCCTCCAGCGTCAACAGGCTGTCACGGGTGATCTGCGGCATGTCGTTCTCCTTGCACAATGTCGGTTGATTTAAGACCTTCAACACAGGAACACAGAGAAATCCCAAAGACATCACGCTGCCAATCGCGACATTGACATTTTTTCCTCTGTGTCTCTGTGCCTCTGTGGTTAAACAGGTTTACTCCAGGCCATACGCGATGCGCAGCAGCGTGATCGGGTGCTGCTTCTGCGCGGTGGCGGCGTCGCCCATGCCCTGCAGGATGTGGCGCGCGGCGATCGCGCAGTCGGAACTCACGTAGTCGGGTTGCGGCTCGGCCATCTGGCGGAACACCGGCTTGCCGATTTTCATCGACTTGTCGAAGAACTCGCTCTTGACGCCCCAGGTGCCATCGTGACCGGAACAGCGCTCGACCATCGTGACCGTGGCGCCGGCGAGCTGCAGCGCGTCGCGCGTCTTGTTGCCGATGTTCTGCACGCGCTGGTGGCAGGGCACGTGGTAGGCGACCTTGCCCAGCGGCGACTTGAAATCGGTCTTCAAGAGACCGTCGGCGCGACGCGCCATCAGGTACTCGAACGGGTCCCACATCGCCTCCTTCACCGCCTGCACGTCGGCGTCGTCGGGGAACATCAGCGGCAGTTCCTGCTTGTACATCAGCGTGCACGACGGCACGGCGGTGAGGATCGCGTAGCCTTCGCGCGCGAGCTTCGCCAGGTGCGGGATGTTGGTGTCCTTCAGGCGCGCCACGGCGTCGAGGTCGCCGAGCTCGAGCTTGGGCATGCCGCAGCAGGCCTCCTTCTCGACCAGCACGTGCGGGATCTCGTTGTGCGCGAGCAGTTTCAAGAGATCGTGGCCGATGCCGGGCTCGTTGTAGTTGACGTAACAGGTGGCGTAGATCGCGACCTTGCCCGGCGTCTTCTCGCCATTCTTCACCGCGAAGTCGTTGCGCGGCTTGGCGGTGGCGCGGAATTTCGCGCTGTCGTACTCGGGCAGCTGGCGGTCGGGGTGGATGTGCAGCACGCTGTCGATCATCTTGCGGACCGGTTGGCTCTTCAGGCTGGCGTTGACCGCCTGCACCACCACCGGGATCGAGGCAAGCCTGCCCATCGCGTCGGTGCTGGACAGGAGCTTGTCGCGGAAGGTCGTCTCGCCCTTCTTGAATTTGATGGCCTTGGCGCGCAGCATCGTGTGCGGGAAATCCAGGTTCCACGGGTGCGGCGGCACGTAGGGGCACTTGGTCATGTAGCACAGGTCGCACAGGTAGCACTCGTCGACCACCTTCCAGTAGTCGGCCTTGGCGACGCCGTCCACTTCCATCGTCGACGATTCGTCGACCAGGTCGAACAGGGTTGGGAATGCGGTGCACAGCGACACGCAACGGCGGCAGCCGTGGCAGATGTCGAAAATGCGCTCGAGCTCGTGGTTGAGCTTGTCCTCGTTGTAGAAATCCGGGTTTTTCCAGTCGAGCGGGTGGCGGGTCGGGGCTTCGAGGCTGCCTTCACGGGTGCTCATGACGATCCTTGTTATGAACTTATGAAAACCAAAAAAATATCCGCGAAGGGCGCGAAGGGCCACGAAGAAAGTCAGAAGCAGGAGTGGCGAAGCTTGATCGCTCGCCATTTGTTCCTGTTTTGCTTCGTGTTCCTTCGCGTCCTTCGCGGATAAAGCTTTGAAAAGGGCAGGCACGGGCCCGCCCCTGCTGCGAGAGCGAATCAGGCGCCCAGGCTGTCCAGGGTTTTCTGGAACTTGTTGGCGTGGCTGCGCTCGGCCTTGGCCAGCGTCTCGAACCAGTCGGCGATCTCGTCGAAGCCTTCGGCACGCGCATCCTTGGCCATGCCCGGGTACATGTCGGTGTATTCGTGGGTTTCACCGGCGATCGCGGTCTTCAGGTTCTCGGCGGTGGGGCCGAAGGGCATGCCGGTGGCGGGGTCGCCGCACTTTTCCAGATACTCGAGGTGGCCATGGGCGTGGCCGGTTTCGCCTTCGGCGGTGGAGCGGAAGACGGCGGCAACGTCGTTGTAGCCTTCCACGTCAGCCTTGGCTGCGAAGTAGAGGTAGCGGCGGTTGGCCTGCGATTCGCCGGCGAAGGCGTCTTTCAGATGCTGTTCGGTTTTGGAACCTTTGAGTTGCATAACCTGATCTCCTTGATGACAAAAATGTGCTGGGCAGCACTGACAATAATCCCCCTACTTGCCAACAGGTTTTTTATAGCACCTGGCGGCCGAAGGGAATCCGGTTTTTAGACTTAGTCTAATACCTGAACGAAGATTAAACCCGCTACGATGACGCTGTCAACCTCGTTTACACTCTTTGTTACTGCGGAGCGCATCATGACCTTTGACAAGACCCGAACCGACGCCGAATGGCGCACAATCCTCACCCCCGAGCAATACCGCATCCTGCGTGAACACGGCACCGAACGCGCCTTCAGCGGACAATACTGGGACCATCACGAGGCCGGTGAGTACCACTGCGCCGCCTGTGGCGAGCCGCTGTTTGCGTCTGACAGCAAGTTCGATTCCGGCACCGGCTGGCCGAGCTTCACCCAGGCGCTGAACCCCGACGCGGTGGCCGAAAAGACAGACGTGAGCCACGGCATGGTGCGCATCGAGGCGCTGTGCCGGCGCTGCGGCTCGCACCTCGGCCACGTTTTCCCGGACGGCCCCGCCCCCACCGGGATGCGCTACTGCATCAACTCGGCGTCGCTCGCCTTCCATAAAAAGCAGGACTGAGCCTTGCACAGCTTCGACGCACGAATCGCGGCGATCACGCC
Organism: Thiobacillus sp.; assembly: GCA_046292745.1. Lineage (GTDB taxonomy): Bacteria > Pseudomonadota > Gammaproteobacteria > Burkholderiales > Thiobacillaceae > Thiobacillus. Next base: position 57,872 of record JBKBQH010000009.1, read on the forward strand.
CGCCACGCCCAGCATACGCGCGCTGCGGCTCGCCATCGCCGACCCCGGCTTCCGCTTCCTGCCCGGCCAGTGGGTCGATCTCAGCGTCGACCTCGACGGCGCCTCCCACACAGCCGGTTATTCGATCACCACCTCGCCGCGGCACCACGGCGAAATCGAACTCGCGATCAAGGCCAGCGCCCGCCACCCCGTCGCCCGCTGGGCGCACGAGCAGGCACGGGTCGGCGACCGCGTGCGCGTGAGCCAGGGCCAGGGGCCTTTCGTGTATCTCCCGGAAATGAGCGACAACGTCGTGCTGATCGGCGGCGGCGTCGGCATCACCCCGCTGCTGTCCATCTTCCGCCATGTGCGCGACGCCGGGCTGCCGACACAGGCGCACCTGGTCTACAGCGTGTCCGACAGCCGCGAGATCCTGTTCAAGGACGAGCTCGAGGCTGCCGCGCGCGCGCATGACAACCTGCATGTCACGCTGACCGTCACCCAGCCCGATCCGTCCTGGCACGGCCTTACCGGCCGCGTCGACCCGGTCAAGCTGCATGCGCTCGACGTGCCCGACGACACGCTCTACTACCTGTGCGGGCCCAAGGGCATGGTCGAGGACATGAGCACGCTGCTGCATACGCTCGGCGTACCGATGAGCCGCATCATTTTCGAGAAGTGGTGGTAGGCTCGGCCTGTTCCCGTTGATCCTCCATGGAGACACCTATGCGCTTCGCCTTCCTGTTCGCCGCCCTCGCCTGCTGCAGCGCCGCCCTCGCCGGCCCCAATGACGTCGTGCCTCCCTATCCGCCGCAAAAGGTCGACGCCGACACCTACGTGATCCATGGCCCGCAGGGCGTACCCTCGGTAAAGAACCGGGGCTTCATGAACAATCCCGCATGGGTCGTCACCGCCGACGGCGTCGTCGTGATCGATCCGGGCTCGAGCGTGCAGGCCGGCCGCATGGTCGTCGCGCAATTGAAGAAGACGACGAACAAGCCCGTCACCCACGTCTTCAACACCCACGTGCACGGCGACCACTGGCTCGGCAACCAGGCCGTGCTCGAAGCCTGGCCTGGTGCCGTCATCATCGCCCACCCCGAGATGATCCGTCGGGCCAGGGATGGGGCAGACCGGTTCTGGCTCAACCTCATGTCGAACCTGACAAAAGGCTATACGGACGGCACCCGCGCGGTGATCCCCACGGTCAGCGCCACCGACGGCCAGACATTCAGGATCGGCGGCAAGACCTTCCGCATCCACGCCTCCGACGACGCGCACAGCAAGACCGATCTCATGATAGAAATCGTCGAGGACCGCATCCTCTTCACCGGCGACAACGTGCTCCATCGCCAGGTGATGAATCTGCGCGACGGCACCTTCAAGGGCGTGATGAAAGCCACCCAGCGCGCCTACGACCTCGATGCCAGGCGCTATATCCCCGGCCACGGCAAGACCGGCGACCGCAAGCTCGTCGAAGAACAGAAAGCCTGGTTCGACATCCTGATGGCGGAAGTGCGCCGCATGTACGACGAAGGCAAGAGCGACTTCGAGATGAAGCCCGTCATCGCCGACAAGCTCAAGGCCTACCGCAAATGGGCAGAGTTCGACGCCAATCTCGGCCCGCAGATCAGCCTGGCGATTCTGGAGATCGAGCAGGAATAGGCCGCAGCCGCAGCGACCGGATCAATCGTGCAGCCGGGTGACGCTCGCGATCCGTCCCGGCTGCCACTCCCCGTCCAGGTTCACCCATTCGACGCGCTCGCCTAGCATGCGCACGACGCCGGGCCGGCGGTTGTCGCCGGTGTCGGAAAACTCGAAGCGGAAATCGCGCTGGAAGCGCAGCTGGCCGCTGCCGTCGCGCGCGAGGCGCAGGCGCGCGAGCGCGACGCTGTCGTCGAGCAGTTGCAGCCCCGCGTCCTGGCAGGCGCGGCGGCTGGCGGCGACGGCCTGTTCCCGCGCGTGCAGGCCGGCGTACCCGTACCAGGCGACTGCGGCAAACAGCCCGAGCAGCAGGATTTCCCAGCTCACTGGCCGGCGTTGTCGCTCTTGGCCGGGCTGCGAAACAGCGCCGCCACCTGCTTCTTCGGCGCGGGCCGCACCAGGACGGGGACCGGCTCGGCGCGCTCACTGTCGCTCGCCACGTAGGGGGCGTCGAATAGCGTGTCACGGCTCGGCGCCGGGCGCGCGGCACTGCGCTCGCGGCGCTCGCCACGTTCAGGGCGATCGCGGAGCGGCGGGCGCGACTGGTAGGCCGGCACGTCGGCCGCACCGGGTTCGAAGCCCGGCACGATCACCGGATCGAGCGTGGTACCGATGAGCTTCTCGATGTCCTTGAGATAGCGCGTTTCCGACTCGCTCACCAGCGAGATCGCCTCGCCTGTCGCGCCGGCGCGGCCGGTACGGCCGATGCGATGGACGTAGTCCTCGGGGTTGTGCGGCAGGTCGTAGTTGACGACGTAGGGCAAGGCCTCGATGTCGATGCCGCGCGCGGCAACGTCGGTGGCGACCAGCACACGGATGCTGCCGGCCTTGAAGGCGTCGAGCGCCTTGATGCGCTCCTGCTGGGTCTTGTCGCCGTGGATGGCGTCGGCGTGGATGCCGGCCTTGTTGAGTTCGTTGGCGAGCCGGTTGCAGCCCAGTTTCGTCCCGGTGAACACCAGCACCTGCCGCAGGTCGCGGCTCTTGATGAGATGCGCCAGCATCTGCCGCTTGCGCTCGTGGTGCACCGGGTGCACGACCTGGGTCACGGTCACGGCGGTGGTGTTGCGCGCTACCTCGATGAAGGTCGGGTTGTTGAGGATGCTGTCGGCGAGCTTGCGGATTTCCTCGGGAAAAGTCGCCGAGAACATCATGTTCACCCGCGCGGCAGGCAGGAGCGCGACGATGCGCTTGAGATCGGGCATGAAGCCCATGTCGAGCATGCGGTCGGCCTCGTCGAGCACCAGGGTGTTGACCTGGTTCAGCAACAGGGTCTTGTTCTGCACGTGGTCGAGCAGGCGCCCCGGCGTGGCGACGAGGATCTCGACGCCGGTCTTGAGGATGGGAATCTGGGTATTGATGTTGACGCCGCCGTACACCACCAGCGAGCGCAACGGCACGTGCTTGGTGTAGGCCTGGATCGCCTCCTCGACCTGGATCGCGAGCTCGCGCGTGGGCGTGAGGATGAGCGCACGGATCGGGTGCTTGGCCGGCGAGGTGCTGGTGTTGGCGAACGGCAGCAGGCGCTGGATCAGCGGCAGCGCGAAGGCCGCGGTCTTGCCGGTGCCGGTCTGCGCGGCGCCGAGGATGTCGCCGCCCTTGAGCGCGAGCGGGATCACCTGTTCCTGGATCGGTGTCGGCGAAACGTAGCCCATCTCGTCGAGGGCACGCAGGATGTCGGGCGCGAGCCCGAGTTCAGCAAAGGTCGTCAAAGTTTTATCCAGTCAAATCCAGTGGTCTGGCATGCCACGCGCACCTCGCCATCGGCGCAATCGAGCGCCTGGGCCAGTGCGCGCCGGGCGAGCACGTCGGTATTGTTCTTCTTCGACACATGGGCAGCGATCACGCATTGCAGCTTGCCGTGTCTGAGCTTCGCCAGCAGCGCCGCCGACTGGCCGTTTTCCAGATGGCCGAAGCGCCCGCCGACGCGCCGCTTGAGGCTCGCCGGATACGGCCCATTTTCCAGCATTTCGGCATCGTGGTTGCACTCCAGCACCAGCGCGTCGACGCCGGCGAGCACCGCCTCGATGTGCGGCGTGCTGCAGCCGGCGTCGGTGAGCACGCCGAGCCGGCGGTTGCCGTCGCCGAACACATATTGCACCGGCTCGCGCGCGTCGTGCGGGACCGGGTAGGGCTGGATCTCCAGCCCGTCGACCGCGAACGCGGCGTGGCTGTCGATCACCTGCACCGTCACGCCGTCGAGATCCTGCGCCATCGCCCGGGTGCCGGCGGTGAGCCACACCGGCAGCCCGTGCCTGCGCGCGAGCCGCCCCACCCCGCCGATATGGTCGCTGTGCTCGTGGGTCACCACGATACCGGCGAGATCCCGGGGTTGCAGTCCCAGCCGCGCCAGACGCGCCACGCTGTCGGCGAGCCCGAAGCCGCAGTCCATCAGCACCCGGGTGCCGCCGGCCTCGACCACCAGGCCGTTGCCTTCGCTACCGCTGCCGAGACTGGCGAACCGCACGGTCCGGCCCCGCTTATTTCAGTTCCTTGTGCAGGAGATTGAGAATGCGCGTCTGCGTGTTGGCATCCGCGTCCTTGCCGTCTGCACCGCTCACGCTGACCCGGCTCTTGTCACCGGCCTCGCGCACGACGATCTGCAGTTGCGGGGAGGTCTGCGGTTTCTTGCTGCGCCAGAAGGCCAGCCTGGCGAAGATCCCTTCGTCGCGCTTGCTCTCGTTGTCGATCTGCGGGTCGATGTAGCGCACGTAGTACACGCCCTTGGAGCGGTCGCGATCCTCCACCGCGAAGCCGACGCGGTCGAGCGCGAGGCCAACGCGGCGCCAGGCGCGGTCGAAGCTCTCGTCCATTTCGAGCTGCGGCGTCGCGCCGTCGCGCACGATGCGCGCCATCTCGGGGGCGCGTTGCTGTGCCAGCAGGGTCTGCGCGCGGCTCTCCTCGACGCCGAAGCGCAGCATCAGGCGGCGCAGCATTTCGGCTTCGAGTTCGGGGTCGGCCGGACGCGGCTGCCACACGGTTCTGTCCTTGTTGGCGGAATCGTAGACTTCCTGCATGCCACGGTGGCTGACGTAGATCTCGACGCCGCCGGGGCCCTGCTCGATGCGGGTGCGGAACTTGTCGCGCTCCGCCGTCGAATACAGGCCGTCGAGCACGCGGCCGATGGTGCGACGGATCACGTCCTGCGGAATCTTGGCCCGGTTCTCCGCCCAGTCGGTTTCCATCACGCCGGTCTCAGGGGATTCGAGATTGATGAGAAAACCGGTTTCCTGCCAGAAATCCTTGATCACCGGCCACACCTGTTGCGGCGTCGCCTGCACCACCAGCCAGCGCTGGCTGCCGGCACGCTCGATGCGCGCCTTTTCCTGTTGCGGCAGCAGGGTCTGCGCGCTGGCGGGCGCGGCACGGCGTTCCTGGCTGTAGGCCGACAGCGTGGCGGTGCCGCTGCCCTGGGTGTCGGGAATCGCGTAGCGGTTGTCGCCGGTCGGCGCGGTGAGATCGGGCGGCACTTCCAGCGTCGGCGCCTTGCCGGCGGACTTGTAGTCGATCTTCTTGGTTTCGATGAAGCCACAGCTCGACAGGCTCAGGGCGGCGATCAGGAACAGGGGCAATACACGCATGGAGGCAGTCCTAGGCGAAGGCTTAGATCAAACCGGCATGACGCAGGGCGTCGCGCAGGGTGTCGTGGTGGCCGGCCGACAGCGGCGTCAGCGGCAGGCGCAGGCCGGACGGAATCAGGCCAAGCTCGGCGCAGGCCCATTTCACGGGAATCGGGTTGGCCTCGACGAAGAGCCTGCCGTGCAGCGGCAGCAGCCTGTTGTTGAGTTCGCGCGCATGCGCGAGGTTCCCCGCGAACGCCGCCACGCATAGCTCGTGCATCAGCTTCGGGGCGACGTTGGCGGTGACCGAGATCACGCCGTGGCCGCCCAGCAGCATGAAGGGCAGCGCCGAGGCGTCGTCGCCGCTGTACAGCGCGAAGTGCGGCGGCGCGCGGCGCAGCAGGTCGGCCGCGCGCTCCATGTTGCCGGTCGCGTCCTTGAGGCCGACGACGCCAGGCACCTGGGCGAGGCGCAGCGCGGTGTCGTTGGCGAGGTCCGCGACGGTGCGGCCAGGCACGTTGTACAGGATCAGCGGCAGGTCGACCGCCTCGGCGATCTTCCTGTAATGCTGGTAGAGGCCTTCCTGCGTCGGCTTGTTGTAGTACGGTACGACCGACAGGCCGGCCGCAGCGCCGGACGCCTTCGCGCATGCGGTGAGTTCGATCGCCTCGCTGGTGGAATTGGCGCCGGTGCCGGCGATCACCGGCACGCGTCCCGCCGCCTGCTCGACCGCGGTACGGATGAGCAGGCAATGCTCGTCGAAATCGACCGTGGGCGATTCTCCCGTGGTGCCGACGACGACGATGCCGTCCGTGCCTTCTGCGATGTGCCAGTCGACGAGACGGCGCAGCGCGTCGAGATCGAGCGCGCCGTCCTCGCTCATGGGGGTCACGATCGCAACCAGGCTGCCTGTGGGCGTTGTAATGTCTGCCATGCGGTAAGGGCCGCGTGCGGCCCGATATGCGGGCGGCACGTCAAGTCTAGGATAAATGCGGCATTCTAATCCATCTGACCCCGCGTCGCGCTGTCGGCGTGCCGGACCGGGCCGGAGCCTAGGCCTGCGGGGGACGCGGGTTGTGCCAGCGCCCGCCTGCGAGCAACAGGTCGGCCTCGGCCGGCCCCCAGGTGCCGGGCTCGTAGGCGCAGACCGGGTCGCTGTGCACCAGCACCGGTTCGACCACGCGCCACGCCGCCTCGACCGCGTCCTGGCGGGCGAACAGCATGGCCTCGCCATCCATCGCGTCGCCCAGCAGGCGCTCGTAGGCGCTCATCTCGTCCGGGTGGTCGTTGCACACGTAGAGTTCGACCGGCCGTCCGACCATGCGGTCGCCGGCGTTCTTGGTGCGCGCGCCGAGCGCGATCGACACCGTCGGCGACAGCCGCATGCGCAGGTAGTTGGGCGCCAGCGGCCCCGATTCTGACAGCGCGAACACGCGCTGCGGCGGCAGCTGGAATTCGGCGCGGATCTCGGTGGTGGTGATCGGCAGGCGCTTGCCGGTGCGCACGATGAAGGGCACGCCGGCCCAGCGCCAGGTGTCGATGTAGAAACGCACCGCGGCGAAGGTTTCGGTGTCCGAGCCGCGCGCCACGCCTGCCTCCTGCCGGTAGCCCTCGTACTGCCCGCGCACCACGTCGCCCGGCGCCAGCGGCCGGATCGCCTTCAGGAGCTTGGCCTGCTCGTCGCGCACCGCCTCGGCGCTGGTGCCGAGCGGCGGCTCCATCGCCAGCAGCGCGAGAATTTGCAGCAGATGATTCTGCAGCACGTCGCGGACCGCGCCGACCGAATCGTAGAAGCGCCCGCGACCGGCGACACCGAAACTTTCCGACATGGTGATCTGCACCTGGCGGATGTGATTGCGGTTCCAGATCGGCTCGAGGAAGGAGTTGGCGAAGCGGAAGTACAGGATGTTCTGCACCGCCTCCTTGCCGAGATAATGGTCGATGCGGAAGATGCCCGATTCCGGCAGCGCCTCGTGCAGCGTGGCGTTGAGCGACTTCGCCGATTCGAGGTCGCGGCCGAAGGGTTTTTCGACCACCACCCGCGCCCCTTCGGTGCAGCCGGCCGCGGCGAGCCCGCGCACCACCACCGGGAACATCGACGGCGGGATGGCGAGGTAGTGCAGCGGATGCTTGCGGTGCTCGAGCGCGCGGCGCAACGCAACGAAGGTTTCCGGATCAGCGTAGTCGCCGTTGATGTAGGTGAGCAGGCTGGCGAGGTTGCGGAACACGCCGTCGTCGGCGCCGCCGCCGAATTCGTCGATGCCGGCACGGGCGTGCGCGCGCAGGCGGTCCAGGTCCCAGCCATCCGTGTGCGCCACGCAGACGATGGGCGGCAGCGTGCGGCCGTGACGCAGCATGTCGTGCAGCGCGGGGAAGATCTTGCGCCGCGCCAGGTCGCCGGTGGCGCCGAACAGCACCAGCGCATCCGACTGGAAATTTCCGCTCATCTCCCGTTTACCTCCCGTGCCTCATCCCTGCCCTATCGCAAGCCGTCCAGCCAACCGCCGAGCTGGCCGATGCCGAGCGCCATGGCCTGGGCGACGCGCGGCACCGCCCAGATCCAGGCCATCATCAGTCCCAGGGCGGCTAGGCCGAGGCCGACCGAAAACATGTCAAGCCCCGGCGTGGTGCGCGCAACGATACCGAAGGCGAGTTGCACCAGCAACGCCAGCGCAAGCAAGGGCAGCGCCAGTTGCAGCCCGGTGGCGAACAGCCAGCCGCCGGCTTCGGCCAACTGGCGCAGGTCCGGCGCAGCGGGCAGCAACGCCACCGGTATCGCCGCGAAGCTGTCGCGCAGCGCGTCGACCACCAGCAGATGCCCGCTCGCGCCGAGGAAGGCGAGCGCCGCCAGCCAGCCGGCCAGCGCGCGCCAGGCGGCGTCGGCGGGCGCTGCCTGCTCGGGCGTCAGGTTCAGGAGGCCGCCGGTCGCGGTGTGGCCGGTCCACACGAAGGCCAGCGTCACCGCCGCGAACACCAGCCACACGGCGAGCGCCAGCGCCGCACCCCACACCGCCTCGAGCGCCAGTGCCAGCACGCCCTGCAGGCTGAACGCCGACAGCGTGACGGCCGCCAGTCCCGGCGCCAGCGCCGCGGCCAGCACCGCGGCCAGCATCAGGCGCAATGACCACGGCAGGCGGCCCGTCAGCGGGTCGAGCAGCGTCCAGCCGGCGAGCCGGGCGAACGCGAACAGCCAGGCGGAGAATGCGGCTTCACTCAGCGGCACGGGCAGTTCACTCCAGCAGCGCCGGGAAATCGGTCAGCAGGGTGCGCGCGAACCCGGTCAGCTGGCCGCCCATCCAGCCGCCCAGCGCGGCCAGCACGAGCAGCATCACGATGAGCTTGGGCACGAAGGACAGCGTCGGCTCGAGGATCTGCGTCGTCGCCTGGAACAGGCTGACCGCGATGGCGACCGCGAGCCCCGCCAGCAGTACCGGGCCCGCCACCACCACCAGCAGCCAGAACGCGTCGCGGGCGAGGGCTTCCATCAGAAGGATCCGATCAGCGAGCCGACCAGCAGGTGCCAGCCGTCGACGGTGACGAACAGCAGCAGCTTCAGCGGCAGCGATACCAGCTGCGGCGGCAGCATGATGACGCCGAGCGCGGTCAGCACCGCCGCGACCACCAGGTCGATCAGCAGGAAGGGCAGGATGACCATGAAGCCGATCTGGAACGCGGTCTTGAGTTCGCTGGTGAGGAAGGCCGGCGCCAGCACGGCGAGCGGCACGCTGTCGACCCGGGCCGGATCGATGGTCTTGTCGTCGCCGATGAACAGATCGAGATCTTCGGCACGCGTCTGCCGCAGCATGAAGGCCTTGAGCGGCTCCGCCGCCCGCTCGGCGGCGGTGTTGAAGTCGAGCGTGCCTGCAAGAAACGGCTGGTAGGCCTCGGCGTTGAGGGTCTTGATCGCCGGCGACATGACGAAGACCGTCAACAGCACCGCCAGCCCCGTCAGCACCAGGTTGGGCGGCGCGGTCGAGCTGCCCAGCCCCTGCCGCAGCAGGAACAGCACGACCGCGATGCGGGTAAAGGCGGTGAACGCCAGCAGCAGCGCCGGCAGGAAGGGAAACAGCAGCAGCCACGGCAGGCTCGCGCCCGGCACGCCGATCACCTGTCCGCCCGCGCCCGGCGTCACCGCCAGCAGCGGCACCGTCGCCTCGGCGCCAAGTGCCGGCAGGCTTGCCGCCAGCGCCGCCATCCCCAGCGCCACCCTCATCGCGCGGACTCCGTCGCGCCTGGGGCACGCGCCGGTTTCGGCAGCGTGTGCAGCAGGCGCACGTTGCCGCCGCCCACGCCGAGCAGCAGCCAAGTGTCGTCGACCTCGACGATCACGACGCGCTCGCGCGCGCCGACCGCAGCCGAACCGACCACTTTCACGTTCCCCTGTCCCCCCAGGCCGGGCAGGTAGCGGCGCACGAACCAGGCCACGGCGACAAAGCCGCCGAGTATGAGGGCCAGGCTCGACAGCACGGTGAACACGCTGCCCGTCGCGTCAGTTGCCGCGTGCGCGGGCAGTGCCGCCAGCAGCAGCGTTGTCGCCATCCCTCTACGCATGCCGTATCACGCCTCGCGCCCAGCGTGTCATGTCGCTCGTGACGGGTGGCAACTGCACCGACAGCGCCACGCCGCCGAGGCCGCTCGCGATCCGCCACGCAAGCGCGGCCGGCAAACCGGCGGGCGCATCCAACCAGCACTCCGCCAGGACGCCGTCAAGCGTGCGGATCAGGCTCGGCGGCACGAAAGGCGCCACACCGGCGGGACGCTGGCCGCCCAGCCGGCGCGTGAGCCACAAGCTTGCGAGCGCCGCGTCGGGCTGCCACAGCGGCACGGCAGGCCGCGCCGTGGGCGATCCCGTGGAAAGTGCATGCAGCGTCACCGGCATCCGCAGGCGTGCGCTCAGCACCGCGGCAAGCCGTCGCGTCAGCCTGTCCTGCAGACAGACGGCAGGCGGCGTGGACAGGAAGGTGTCTTCTTCGGGCGTGAGATCGAGCAATTGCATCGTGTCAGTACCCCAGCCGGTTCACTTCGGTGCGGTGCATCAGCTCGACCAGTTCGTCGTGTTCGCGCTGCTCGATGCGACGCTGCTGGATCGCGGCTTGCGCCTGGTAGCGCTGGTGCAGCAGGCGCAGCGCCTTCACCCGTTGTTCGACCTGCATCCATTCGGTGAGCCGCGCCTGCCAGGCTGCATGCGCGGCGTCGATGTCGGCCTGCGCCGCGCGCATCTCTTCGGCCTGTGCCCGCTGCAGGCGGTTCATTTCCTGCAGCTGCGCCGCCGTCACGCCAGCGCGTCGTTGTGCCGCCCACTGCGCGATGCGTGCATCGCGCAGCGTCGTCAACTGCACCATGCGGCCCCGTGCGCGCAGCCACACCCCGTGCGCGAATTTGACCGAGCGCGACAGCGTCTCGCTGCGCCGTTCCGCCAGCTGCAGCACCCGCGCCAGGGCAAAAGGCTTCACGCCAACACCTCGGCGAGCGCGGCGCGCGCCGCTTCGAGGGAGACGCGTTCGCGCATGCCCTGCATCAGATACCCCTGCATGCGCGGATACAGGCGCACGCCCTCGTCGAGCACGACGTCGGCGCCGGGTACGTAGGCACCGACGGCCAAGAGATCGCGGCTGCGCATGTAGCGCGAATACAGATACTTGAAGCGGCGCGTGCGGTCGAGCTCGTCCTCGGGCAGCAAATCCGGCTGCACCCGGCTGATCGACGCCTCGATGTCGATCGCGGGGTAGTGGCCGGCGTCGGCGAGGTCGCGCGAGAGCACGATATGGCCGTCGAGAATCGCGCGCGCGGCGTCGGCAATCGGATCCTGCACGTCGTCGCCTTCCATCAGCACGGTGAAAAAAGCGGTGATCGAGCCGCTGCCGCTGCGGCCGTTGCCGGCGCGCTCGGCCAGCTGCGGCAGCTTGGCAAACACCGACGGCGGATAGCCCTTGGTCGCCGGCGGTTCGCCGATCGCCAGCGCCACCTCGCGCTGCGCCATGGCGTAGCGGGTGAGCGAATCCATGATGAGCAGCACGTGCTTGCCCTGGTCGCGAAAATGCTCGGCGATCGACATCGCGTAGGCCGCGCCGTTCAGCCGCATCAGCGGCGGATGGTCGGCCGGCGCGGCCACCACGACGGCGCGCGCCATGCCCTCGGCGCCGAGGATGCGGTCGATGAACTCCTTCACCTCGCGGCCGCGCTCGCCGATCAGGCCGACCACCACCACGTCGGCGGTGGTGAAGCGCGCCATCATGCCGAGCAGCACGCTTTTTCCGACGCCGCTGCCGGCAAACAGGCCCAGCCGCTGGCCGCGCCCCACGGTCAACAGGCCATTGATCGCGCGCACGCCGACGTCGAGCGTTTCGCGGATCGGGGCGCGCTCGAGCGGATTCATCGGCCGGCTGTAGAGCGGCACCCGGCGCTCCAGCGCCAGCGGGCCCATGCCGTCGAGCGGCCGGCCGGCGCCGTCGAGCACGCGGCCGAGCAGGCGGTCGCCGACCGGCACCTGGCGCACGCGGTCCTGCGCGCGGCGGCGCGGGATATAGCGCATGCCCAGGCGCGGCGGCTGGGCGGCGAGCGGGTTCTCCGGGATCACGCGCGCCCCCGGCATGACGCCGTGCACGTCGGTCGCCGGCATGATGAAGAGCGTGTCGGCAGCGAATCCGGCGACCTCGGCCTCGATGCTCTGCCCGCCCGGCACGTGTACGGTGCACTGGCTGCCCACCGGCAGGCGCAGGCCGACGGTTTCCATCACCAGGCCGGACACCCGGGTGAGACGCCCGCTCGCCGCGACCGGCGTCGCCCAGCTCACCGCGCGCCGGCAGTTGGCAAGGTATTCGCGCAGGCGGACGATGCGATCGCTCATTCCAGCCAGCCCTGGTTGCTGCCGAGCACCTGCACCACCTGGCGCCAGCGTGCCGGCAGGGTGGCGTCGAGGTCGCCCTGCGGCGTCTCGATCAGGCAGCCGCCGCGCACGATGCGCACATCCTCGACGATGCGCAGGCGGTTCTTGTCGAGCACCTGGTCGAGATGCGGCCGCACCAGGGCGGCGTCGTCGGGATGGAGCAGCAGACGCGCCTCGCGCGTGCTCTCGGCCATTTGCTTCAGGGCCAGGTTGACCACGTCGAGGATGCGCTCGGGCCGCGCCGACAGCTCGCCGGCGACGACCTGACGCGCCACGTCGAGTGCAAGCGCGAGCAGCATGTCGGAGAGCCGGAAATCCAGGTTGTCGAGGGTGTTGCCAAAGCTTTCCGCGAGCTGCTTCATGCGCCCGCAGGCCTGCTCGGCCTCCTGGCGGCCGGCGGCGAGTCCCGCCGCGTAGCCCTCGGCGCGCGCCTGTTCACGCAACAGCGCGCGCTCGGCCGCCGCTGCCTCTTCGGGAGCCGGTTCGCTCGACGCGGCGAGTTCGACCACTTCCCACTGCTCGAACGCGGTCGGCTCATCGGGCGTGCTCATGCCGCCACCTCCTCTTCCGGAAATCCGATCGCGCCTTCCGCGGCCAGCCGCCGCAGCGTGCCGGCCGCCTCGTCCTGCGCCGCCTGGATCTCGGTCACCGGCAGCGCGCCCAGCGTGTCGAGATCATCGCGCATGCGCCGGGCGGCAGTCGGACTCATCACCGCGGTAAGCGCGTCGAGCACCGCGGCATCGCTGCCCTTGAGCGCGTGCAGCAGCGTGCGCGCGCCGACATGGCGCAGGAAGGTGCGGCGGTCCGCCTCGGGCAGCCGCGCCAGGTCCTCGAAGGCGAGCGCGCGGGCGCGCAGCCGCGCCGCGAGGTCGGCGTCGTTCTGGTCGAGCTGGTGCAGCGTCGCGGCGACGCTGCCCTCGCTCATCTGGCCCAGCAGATGGGCGGCCACGGCCTCGCCCTGCGCCGACGCGGCGGAATCGAGGCTCGCCACCCAGTCGTCGAGATCGCGCAGCATGTCGGCGCTCGGCACCTCGCTATGCGCCAGGTCGCGCAGGGTATCGGCACGGGTGCGCGCGGGCAGCACCTCGAGCACGCCGGCGGCAACGTCGCGCGGCAATTGCGAGATCACCACGGCAATGAGTTGGGGCGGCTGCGACTCCAGCAGACCGGCGATCTCCGCCGGCGGCCGCCAGGCGAGCTTGTCCAGCATGCGCGGCCCCGTCGCGCCGAGCCGCGCCAGCAGCGCCTGCGCACGTTCCGGGCTCAACGCGCGCTTGATCGCCTCGTCGAGGAAGCGCCCGGTATCGGCGGCAAAGCCCGTCTGCTCGGCGGCCTCGGCCACGTAGTCGCGCAGGATCGCACGCACGCGCTCGCGCGGCAGCACTTCGATTTCGCGCATCGCACTGCCGAGGCGGGCGACGTCAAGCGGGCTCAGATAACGAAACACCGCCGCCGTCGCCTCCTCGCCCAGGGCGAGCAGCAGCGCGGCGGATTTCTCGACCCCGGCCTGGCTCATGCGCGCATCCACAATTTGACGACGTCGGCGGCGACGCGCGGATCGGCGAGCACCTGATTGCGCACGCCGTCGAGCACGACGTCGAAATCGTCGACCGGAACCCCGCTCGCCGGCACGCGCCGCGCGCGCCGCAGCGCAAGGAAAAACAACGCCACCAGAACGGCCACGGCCAGCACAGCCAGCACAACCGGCGACGGCTGCCACGCCGATTCGGCCACGGCGGGTACGTCGGGCCGCACCTCGGGAATGCGCGTCGGCGGCACGGCCACGGGCGCATCGGCCGGCGGCGCGGCCGTGGCGGCCGGCGCGGGCAAGGCGTAGACGCTGACGCGATCGCCGCGCGCCGGCACCAGGCCCAGCGCCTGGCTCGCCATCTGCCCGGCCCGACGGATCTCGGCGGCGCTGGCGTCGAAGCCGAGCACCACGACCGCCTGGATGCGCTGCACGCTGCCTTGCGGCACGCGCGTCGTGCGCACCGTCCTTTCGAGCGGGGGCGTCCCACCGCCGACGGTGGCGCCGCGCATTCGCTCGACGGTCTGCCGGGTTTCGCTGTCCTGCAGCGTCGCGGTCACCTGCACGTGGACGCGCCCTTCGCCCGCCCAGGGCGTGAGAACGGCCAGCGCGCGCCGCGCCAGATCGTGTTCCAGCGCCAGCCGCTGCGACTGCGCCGGCGCGGGCGCGGCATCGCCGAGCAGCACGCCGCGCGGGTCGAGCACCTGCACCTCGCTGCGCTGCATGCGCGGCACGCTGGCAGCGACCAGGGTCTGGATCGTCGCCACCTGTCCGGCGCTCAGCGTCGCGCCAGGACGCAGGCGCACCAGCACGGCGGCGGTGGCCGGCGGCGCGTCACGCAGGAAGGGCGAGACCTTGGGCAGGGCGAGATGCACGCGGGCGAGCTCGACCGGCTCCAGTTGCTGGATCGAGCGCGCGAGTTCCTTCTCGAGCGCGCGCTGGAAACGCTGCTGTTCCTGCAGCGAGGAGGCGCCGAAGCTCGGCGCGCGGTCGCGTTCGTCCTGCATGTCGGCGTCGGTGCGCGGCAGGCCGCGCGCGGCGAGCCGGTAGCGCGCGATGTGCAATTGCGCGGCCGGCACCTCGATGCTGCCGTCGGCGGCGGACAGCCGGTAGGGAATGTCGAGCTGCTCGAGCGCGGCGATGACTTCGCCGCTGGCACGGTCGGACAGCTGCGCGTAGAGCACGCGATATTGCGGGGGATTGAGCCAGACGTAGGCGGCGCCCAGCGCCAACAGCGGCAGCACGACCAGCAGGGTAAGCATGAGGCGGCGCAAGGGGCTCGCCTCGACGAATGCATCGCGCAGACTGCTCAGCCAGCCCGGCACGGCACGCACCTCGTCGGCTGGAGGGGGGACGCCACGATCGTCCCGCACGGAAAGGCGGATTTAGTCACGCATCGATTATAACCAGTCAGGCCCCACCACAGCGCGCAATACGACCTGCAGTTCGCCGTCCCGTTCGCGGCACTGGAACCACCAGATTGCGCCTTTCTTGATCGACAGGTCGCCCGCCTGACCCGAGAGCAGCCGGGCCGCCACCTGGCCCAGCGTCGGCTGGTGGCCGACGACGAGCACCGGATGCGCCGCATGGGGCCAGCCGGCGGCCTCGAGCACCGCGTCGGCGCTGGCCCCCGGCGCGAGTGCCGGCACCTCGGTGTAACCGCGCCCGAGCGCGCGGGCGGTCTGCAAGGCGCGTCGCGCCGGGCTGACCAGCACCTGCGTGTCCTGCGCCAGGCGCGGGTTCAGCCAGTCGGCCATGCGGCCGGCCTGCTTGCGCCCCTTGTCGGTCAGTTCGCGCTCGAGATCCGGCTGGCCGTCCTCGGCCTCGGCGTGTCGCCATAAAATCAGGTCCATCTTCAGTCTCCTTCCGGGTGATAGTACGGATGCGCTACCAGAAGGTCGGCGTATCCAGGAATGTCTGCATGTGCACCGCGCACGCATTGTCGTCGCCGGCCGCCAGCCGAGCCGCCAGCCAGCCGCGCACGAAATCGCCCATGGGCCCGGCCGCCGCGCCTATCGACGACATCAGCGTCCAGGCGACGCGGGCGTCGTTGGCGCGCCCGAGGCTGTCCTGCGCGTCGCGCAGTATCGCAAGGTAGCGCACCAGCCGCTTGCCGGCGAACAGCGGCTGGAAAAACTCGGCCGCATAGCGCTGCCGCTTGATCGCAATGCGCAGCGCGTGGCGCGCGGCCGGCGACAGCGTGCCGAATGCCCGCGCATCGCGTGCGATGCGGCGATGGCCGCGTTTGAGCACCCGGCGCGCCCAGTCGTCGAGTAGCGCCAGTTGCGCGAGCCGCTGCGCTGGCGTGGCATCGGCTCGCCAGCCATGCTGGAGCAGCCAGCGCTGCATACCAAGCAGCCAGGCACCCGGCTGCGCCGCCCCCAGTGCCGCGCGCATCGTCGCGCGCACTTCCTGCCGGCGCGCTTCGATCACCGCCAGGCCACGCCGCCAGGCATCGGCGTCCGGATGATGCGGCGCGATGGCCGGCAACGTCTCCTCGACCAGCACGTCCCAGTCGCGCGCCGGCCCCAGCGACGCAACGAGCGCGCGCAACCCGGCCATCAGCGTGTCCGGCAGCACGCAGACGCCGCGGAACAGGCGCAATGCCGCGCGCAGCCGCCGCAGCGCCACCCGCGCCTGGTGCACGTACTCGATGTCGTCGCTGGCGAGCACCCCCGGCAGGTTCGCCTGGAAGTGCGTCAGGCAGCTCTGCACGATGGCGGCGAAGCCGTCTTCCACGCTCAGGCCGTGACCGAGCGTCACCGTGGCGGACCGCATCGGCGCCGCCGCCTCGCCGCGTGCCAGGCGCACGCCGCGTTCGGCCTTGCTGAGGTCGAACGGCAGGCAGCCGAAGGCGCCGGCCCATTCGAGCGCCAGCCCGAACAAGGCGTCAGGCTGGCCGCTCTTGAGTTCGAGCTCGATCTCGCAGATCGGCTGGCTGCGCGCGCCGGCCCTTGTACCCTTCAGGGTGACGATCTCGCCGACGTCGAGCGCGACCTCGATCCGCGCGCCGGCCCGCCCGTTCACCTGCCAGGCCGTGCGGCGGAAATGCGTTTCGAACACCGGCACGACCGCGCCGCGCAGCGCCTCCGGCACGTAGGCCTGCGCCTCGGGCGGGAAGCGCGTCCAGTCGAGCGCGCCGCCCCGCGTCGGCATTTCATATTCGATCCGCCGCGACAGTCCGCCCTGTCGCAGCCCCTCGGTCTTCAGCGTCTGCAGCCAGCGGCGCCCGACGCGGCGGACCCTGAGCGCCACGCCGGCGGCGCTCAAGGCGAAGTCCGGCGTGTCGAAATAACGGGTGACGAACGTCTGCGCCACGGGGGTCACGCGCCGGCGCGCCATGCGTGCGAGAAAGGCGTCGACCGCGTCCGGCGGCAACTGCAGTTTCAGTTCGATTTCCTGCGGATGCTGATTTGTCATGGCGCTGTCATATTTGAGGCAGGTCGTACCCTTATCATTGAAGCATGCTCAGGACCGCAAAACGATGACAACGCCCAGCCCCGACACCCTCATCAACCGCGAACTCGGCATTCTCGAATTCCAGCGCCGTGTGCTGGCGCAGGCCGACGATCCCGGCATACCCCTGCTGGAACGATTGAAGTTCCTGTGCATTTTCTCGAGCAACCTGGACGAGTTCTTCGAGGTGCGGGTGGCCGGCCTCAAGGAGCAGATCCGCGCCAACTCGACCCAGCGCTCGGCCGACGGCATGACTGCGCGCCAGCAGTACCGCGCGGTGTCCGACCTCGCGCACGCGCTGGTCGCCGAGCAGTATGCGCTGTTCAACCACGCCATCGTCCCGGCGCTAGCCGCCGAAGGCGTTCATTTCCTGCGCCGCACGCAGTGGAACGAAGCCCAGGCGGCGTGGATCCGCGACTATTTCTTCCGCGAACTCATGCCGGTGCTGACGCCGGTGGGGCTCGACCCGTCGCACCCCTTCCCGCGCGTACTCAACAAGAGCCTCAACTTCGCCGTCGAACTCTCGGGCCGCGATGCCTTCGGGCGCAATTCCGGCGCCGCGGTGGTACAGGCGCCGCGCGCATTGCCGCGTGTCATCCCCATGCCCTCCGAGATCGCCGGCTGCGAATATGGCTTCGTTTTCCTGTCGTCGATCCTGCATGCCCACGTCGGCGAGCTGTTCGCCGGCATGAAGGTCGAGGGCTGCTACCAGTTCCGCGTCACCCGCAACTCGGACCTGTTCGTCGACGACGAGGAAACCAAGAACCTGCGCCAGGCGCTGCAGGGCGAACTTCCCCAGCGCAACTTCGGTGCGGCGGTCCGGCTCGAGGTCGCCGACAACTGCTCGCCGTCAATGGCCGCTTTCCTGCTCGAACAGTTCGAACTCGACCCGGACGATCTCTACCAGGAACACGGCCCGGTCAACCTGGTGCGCCTGATGCAGGTGCCCGACTGGGTCGACCGCCCCGACCTCAAGTTCCCGCCCTTCGTTCCCGCCCTGCCTGCGCGACTCGCCAAGGACGAGGACATCTTCGCGCAGATCAGGAAGGGCGACATCCTGCTGCATCATCCTTTCGAATCCTTCCAGCCGGTGATCGATTTCATCGAGCAGGCTGCCGCCGACCCCCATGTCGTCGCGATCCGCCAGACGGTCTACCGTACCGGCACCGACTCCATGCTGATGCAGGCGCTGATCCGTGCCGCGCAGTCCGGCAAGGAAGTCACCGTCGTCGTCGAGCTGCTGGCGCGTTTCGACGAGGAAGCCAACATCAACTGGGCGGCCAGGCTGGAGGAAGTCGGCGCGCACGTCGTCTACGGCGTCGTCGGCCACAAGACCCACGCCAAGCTCGCGCTCGTCATCCGTCGCGAGGAAGGCGGCCTCAAGCGCTACGCCCATCTGGGCACCGGCAACTACCACGCGCGCACCGCGCGGCTCTACACCGACTTCGGGCTGCTCACCTGCGACGAGGCGTTGACCGCCGACGTGGTCAGCCTCTTCACCCAGATCACGGGCCTCGGCAAGGCCGGCAAGATGAAGCGCCTGTGGCAGTCGCCCTTCACCCTGCACAGCGAAGTCGTCGCCGCGATCGACCGCGAGGCGGCAAACGCCGCGGCGGGCAAGCCCGCCGCCATCATCGCCAAGATGAACGCCCTGCTCGAACCGCAGGTCATCGCCGCGCTCTACGCCGCCAGCCAGGCCGGCGTGAAAATCGACCTCATCGTGCGCGGCGTGTGCGCGCTCAGGCCCGGCATCCCGGGGCTGTCTGACAACATACGCGTGCGCTCCATCGTCGGCCGCTTCCTCGAGCACAGCCGCGTCTTCTACTTCAGGAACGGTGGCGACGAGCAGGTCTACCTGTCGTCGGCCGACTGGATGGACCGCAACTTCTTCCGCCGCATCGAAACCGCCTTCCCGATCCTCAACCCCAAGCTGAAAAAGCGCGTCATCACCGAAGGCCTCAAGCCCTACCTACGCGACAACGTGCAGGCCTGGGAGATGCAGCCCGACGGCAGCTACCGCCGGCGCAAACCGCGCCGCGGCAAGTCCTATTGCGCGCAGGTCGAACTGCTGGCGCTGCTGAGCAAGTAAGGCGGCGCGCCATCCCGGCCACCCGCGGCCCTTGAAACCCGCCGCCCCGCCCCCATTTCCCTGACACCTTGCATGTCGTCACGGGAGATCAAGGCATGTCTGCCATCAAAGAAACCCTCGGCTTCCAGGCCGAAGTCAAACAGCTGCTGCAGCTGATGATCCATTCCTTGTATTCCAACAAGGACATTTTCCTGCGTGAACTCATCTCCAACGCCTCCGACGCCGCCGACAAGCTGCGCTTCGAGGCGCTTTCCGACCCCGCGCTGTTCGAGAACGACCCCGACCTGAAGATACGCGTCGCCTTCGACCGCGCGGCGCGCACGCTGACCATCAGCGACAACGGCATCGGCATGAGCCGGCAGGAGGTCATCGACCACATCGGCACCATCGCCAAGTCCGGCACGCGCGAGTTCTTCTCGCAGCTTTCCGGCGACCAGCAGAAGGACGCCGCGCTGATCGGCCAGTTCGGCGTCGGCTTCTATTCCGCCTTCATCGTCGCCGACCGCGTCACGCTCACCACCCGCCGCGCCGGCCTCACGCCCGAGCATGGCGTGCGCTGGGAATCCACCGGCGAAGGCGATTACACCATCGAAACCGTGGAGAAGCCCACGCGCGGCACCGAGATCGTGCTGCATCTGCGCGAGGGCGAGGACGAGTTCCTCTCCGACTGGAAGATCAAGTCGGTCATTCGCAAGTATTCCGACCACATCACCCTGCCCATCGTGATGAAGAAGACGGAATGGAAGGACGGCGTCGAGGTGCCGACCGACGAGGACGAGACCGTCAACCGCGCCTCGGCCCTGTGGGTGCGCCCCAGGAAGGAGATCACCGACGACGAATACCGCGAGTTCTACAAGCACGTCGCCCACGACTTCGAGCCGCCGCTCGCCTGGTCGCACAACCGCGTCGAGGGCAAGCAGGAATACATCTCGCTGCTCTATATCCCGTCGCACGCACCGTTCGATCTCTATGACCGCGAGCGCCGGCATGGCATCAAGCTCTACGTGCGCCGCGTCTTCATCATGGACGATGCCGAGCAGCTGATGCCGGCGTATCTGCGCTTCGTCCGCGGCGTGATCGACTCGTCCGACCTGCCGCTCAACGTCTCGCGCGAAATCCTGCAGTCGAGCAAGGACATCGACGCCATCAAGGCCGGTTCGGTGAAGAAGGTGCTCGGCATGCTCGAAGAACTCGCCGAGAAGACACCGGAAAAATACGCGACCTTCTGGAAGGAATTCGGCCGCGTGATGAAGGAAGGCCCGGGCGAGGACTTTGCCAACAAGGAGAGGATCGCCGCCCTGCTCCGCTTCGCCTCCACGCATGCCGACACCGATGCGCAGGTGGTCTCGCTCAAGGACTACATCGGTCGCATGAAGGAAGGCCAGAACGCGATCTATTACATCACGGCCGACAGCTTCGCGGCCGCCCGCCACAGTCCGCACCTCGAGATCTTCCGCAAGAAGGGCATCGAAGTGCTGCTCCTGTCCGACCGCGTCGACGAGTGGCTGGTCGCCAACCTGCATGAATTCGACGGCAAGCCGCTGAAGTCCGTCGCCAAGGGCGGACTGGACCTGGGCGCGCTCGAGGACGAAGCCGAGAAGACCGCGCAGAAGGAAGCCGAGGAAGCCATGAAGCCGCTCGTCGAGCGCATCAAGGCCACGCTCGGCGAACGCGTCAAGGACGTCCGCGTCAGCCACCGCCTCACCGATTCGCCCGCCTGCCTCGTCACCGGCGAAGGCGACATGAGCGCCAACCTCGAACGCCTGCTGAAGGCCGCCGGCCAGGCCGCGCCCACGGTCAAACCCACGCTGGAAATCAACCCGACGCATGCCCTGGTCACGCGGCTTAACAGCGAATCCGACGAAGCCCGTTTCGCCGACTGGGCCAACCTGCTATTCGAGCAGGCGCTGCTCGCCGAAGGCGGCCAGCTCGACGATCCGGCGAGTTTCGTGCGGCGGCTGAACAGCCTGCTGGCGATGCTGCCGGGCTGATCCGGGCCGGGCAGGCTGATCGATGTCGCGACCGGGAGCCCCGAAGCCGGAGCCCCCGGTCGCGTTTGTTCCTGCTGCTGCCAGCGTTCGACCGGCCAGAGGCAGGGCCACGCGCAAGCCCGACGCCGGCGCCCATCCGCTTACGGCACGTCCGCCGGAACCGGCGCGGTAAACTGCCGCCGCATGAAAATCCTCTATTCCCTGATCGAATCCCCCTTCCATCCCGACCTCGGCGCGCTGTACCGACGGCTGGGCATTTCGGCGGAACGCTTCACCAGCGCCCGCAACCTGCACCGCGCGCTGCAGAAGCAGAAGCCGGATGTCTTCGTCGGCGAATTCATCTACGGCTGGGGCAACAACTATGCGGGGGCGAACGTCTCGAATCTGGACGTGACGCTGCGCACGCTGCAATGCCGGGCGCCGCAGGCGAAGGTCATCGTGCTCATGCACCCGCGCGAGACAGCGCACATCGACAAGCTGCTGGCGCTTTTTTCCGTCCACGCGGTGCTGGCCTATCCGGTCAGCGAGCCGGCGCTGGAGGCGGCGCTGCGCGATCCGTCCTGACCGGCGCCCGGCCGTTGCTGCGCGGCGACACGAAGCGCCGCCATGAACCCGAGGCCGCGCCATCTGGTCAAATCAGGCATCAATCCGGACCGGGAGCACACCATGACTTCCTTCCCGCAGCAAAACCTTGCCGCCCTGATCGCCCTGCTGGGCATCGTCCTTGCCTTCGTCGCCGGCGTGGTGCCCCTCTATCACGTCGGCTACATCGTCGACGGCGTCGTGCTTGCCGCGGTCGCCTCCCCCTTCGTGCTGTACGCCATGTTCATCACCAGCCTGCGCGGACCGTGGCTGATAGGCATGGGCCTGGTACTGCTGGGCGTCACCCTCGCGGTCGTGGTCGACGCGCGCTATCTCTCCTACGACGGCTACCGCGACGGCACGATCTACTGGGTCCCGCTGTCGACCGCAGCGATCGCGCTGACGGTGGCCCTGAGCTTCGGACGGCGTTATCCCTATGCCGGGTAGCCCGGTGCCGGCCCAATGGGGCGACCGCCGCGCGGCACGAATTCATGCAATTAATTTTTTTGAGCAGGCTGGTAAATACCTACTATATTGATTGGGTTCCGAACTGATTTCGACGGCAGCGCGGCGCCATCCCGCGCTGCATAACCCATGCAATCAATGGATCAAGCAACCAGGAGGACACTCATGGCCAGCGTGAAACATCCGATTTTTCTGAAGAACGCCCCCCCCGCCCCCATCGGCGACAACGCCCCCGAGGTTCCCGAAAAGGGCCTGGCCGCCGTGCACGGTGCCCTGGAGCGCCTGGCCCGCGCCGTGGCTCGACCGGAATTCGCCCGCCCCGAAGCGGTCACCTGGGACGGCATCGTGGATTACGCGCTCGCCCTGATGCGTGTGCGCGACTGCGCGGCCGCGGCAGGCTTCGAGCGGCTGACGCAGGCGTGCGACGCGCTGGCGCTGACCGTTTCGCGCCTGATCGACGAGCGCCGCTGCACTTCCGCTGACACGCTGCTCACGCTGAAACGCTTCGTGGCGCATGCGCGGGCGATGCTGCCGCCGCCCGCGCTGGCCAAACCGGGCGCCGAACGCGTGCCGATCACGGCCCGCGCATGCCGGACGCCCACCGCCCCGGACAGCCGCCTCATGTCCGCATCCTGACCGCAGCGACACGCCGAGCCCTGTTTTCATCTGACGATTGCGCTATGCTTGCGGCCATACCAATGACCGTTCCGGGTCGCCCCGCCGCCGTAGATCTTGGGCAGGCGGCCCCTGGACTGCGCCCTCATGACCCGAGCACCCAGCATGCCACTCGACGCCGCCCACTTCGACGCCAAGGCCCGCCAATGGGACGAAAACCCGGTTTTCCGGGAACGCGCCCTGAAGATCGCCGATGCGATCCGCCGCGCCGTGCCGCTAAACCGCGCCATGCACGTGCTCGACTACGGCTGCGGCACGGGTCTGCTGTCGTTTCCGCTGAAGGATGAAGTCGGTTTCATCCTGATGGCCGACAGCTCAGCCGGAATGCTCGCGGTGGCGAACGAGAAGATCGCGGCGCAAGGCGCGACGAACCTGGCGACACTGCAGCTCGACCTCATGACCGACCCGGCGCCGCCCCGCGCATTCGACCTGATCGTGACGGCGATGACGCTGCACCATGTGCCCGACACCGACCGCATCCTGCAGATCTTCCACGACCTGCTGGCCCCCGGCGGCCATCTCTGCATTGCCGACCTGGACCAGGAGGACGGCTCCTTCCACGGCCCGGAAGTCGACGTGCACCACGGCTTCGCGCGCGGCGTCCTGCAAAAACGCGCCGAACGGACGGGTTTCACCGACGTGCGCTTCGAGACGGTGTTCAGCATTGCCAAGGAACGCGCAGGTGGCACACGCGACTACCCGGTGTTCTTGATGTGCGCGCGCCGCGCGGACGCCTGAGCAGGCGCCCCGACACGATCATCGTCGATACGACGGATGCCGACCGCGAGACCAGTTGCTTCATGGCAGGCCACAGGGTCGTAACGCCCGAAGGCAGCGCACCGTGGAGATCGTGCCGGGCAGCCCGGCGCGCCCTCCCCATGTTGACGTGCACGGGGCAGGTGCCGACGCCGCCGCACGAGCGGCGTCGGGCCGCACGAAGTCGAATTTCGATGCTGCGTCGCCAACCAGGAGGATGAGCACATGGGCTGGATAATCACCTTGATCATCGGCGGCATCGTCGGCTGGCTGGCAAGCATCCTGATGAAGACCAACGCGCAGATGGGCCTGATCGCCAACGTGCTGGTAGGTGTGGCCGGGTCGATGCTGGGCTTCTGGGTCGCCGGCGTGCTGGGCTTCGCAGCGGTGGGCACTCTCGCGCGCTTCGCGGTGGCCGTCGCCGGCGCGGCACTGCTGATTTTCATACTCGGCAAGCTCGGCTTCATCAAGAAACGCTGACCGGAACCCCAGCACGGCTCGCCAGTCCGGAGTAATGAATGGTCGCGCGGGATACGTTCGCGCATCCCCTTTATCCCCACCCATGTCCAGAGACGCCACCCGCCCCGCCCGATTCGACCCCGTGCTGCTGATCGCGGCGCCGATCTTCCTGCTGCTCGGCGCGGCCGCGGCCGCGGTGGCGCCCACGCTGGAAATCCTGGTGGTGCTTCTGCTACTGAGCCTGACTGTCTTCCTGTTCGTGTTCGAGGTGGTGGAGATCGACGTGGCGGCGATCGGCATCATGGTGCTGATCGGATTGATCAGCGCCGCGAGCGAGGCCTTCGGCCTGATGAAGCCGCTGGTGCCGGCCTCCGAATTGTTCGACGGCTTTGCCAGCAATGCGGTGGTGTCGATCATCGCAGTGATGATCATCGGCGCCGGGCTCGACAAGACCGGCATCATGAACCGGGTGGCGGCGCTGATTCTCAGGCGCGCCGGGCATGCCGAGCGCCGCATCGTGCCCGCGGTGTCCGGCTCCGCTGGCTTGATCTCAGGCTTCATACAGAACGTCGGCGCTACGGCGCTGTTCCTGCCGGTGGTCGGGCGTATTTCCGCCCGTACCGGCCTGCCGATGTCGCGCCTGCTGATGCCGATGGGCTTCTGCGCCATCCTCGGCGGCACGCTCACCATGGTGGGGTCGAGCCCGCTGATCCTGCTGAACGACCTGCTGATGGCGTCCAGCAACGCGCTGCCGCCGGAGCAGCAGATCGCGACCTGGTCGATGTTTTCGGTCACGCCGATCGGGCTCGCCCTGCTCGCGGCGGGGATCGCCTACTTCATGCTGGCCGGCCGCTACGTGCTGCCGGCGGGCAAGGCCAAATCCAAGGAACACGCGCGCGCCACCCATACCATGCGCTATTTCCAGGAGCTCTACGGGCTCGATGACAGCGTGTTCGAGGTGGCAGTGCCGGCGGGCAGCCCGCTGGTCGGACGGCTGCTCGACGATCTGGAGCGCGAACACCACGTGCGCGTCGTCGCGGCGCTGCGCCCCGGCGACGAGGTGGTCGTGGGACCCGGCGGGCTGGAGCGCGACATGCCGATCGAGGCCGGCACGGTGCTCGGTCTGCTCGCGTCGCCGCAGCACCTGTCCCGCTTCGTCGAGCGCAACGGACTCGAGCTGAGCACGGACCTGAAGACCTTTGCCGAGATCCTGTCGTCGGCACGCGCCGGCATCGCCGAGGTGGTGATCCCGCCCGGCTCGCGGCTGATCGGCAAGAGCGCACGCGAAATCTGGCTGCGCAAGACCTACGGCATCACCATGCTGGCGCTGCACCGTGGCGGCAAGTCACTGCTGGAAGGCGACAACCTCCGCGACATACCGCTGCAGGCAGGCGACGCGCTGGTGGTGCACACCGCCTGGGACGCGCTCGCCCGGCTGGAGAAGGACAGCAATTTCGTCGTCGTCACCAGCGACTACCCGCACGAGGACCTGCGCCCGCACAAGGAAAAGTCCGCCCTGTTCTTCTTCGGCGTCGCCCTCGCCCTGCTGGTTTTCACCGATCTGCGCCTGTCGCTGGCGCTGATGGCCGGCGCCGTCGGCATGGTGCTCTCCGGCGTGCTGCGCATCGACGAGGCCTACCAGGCGGTGAGCTGGAAGACCGTATTCCTGCTGGCGAGCCTGATTCCGCTGGGGCTGGCTGTCGAAACCAGCGGCACTGCGGCCTGGATCGCCGCACACGTGCTGGCCATGCTGGGCGGCCTGCCGCACTGCGTGCTCATGCTGGCGCTGGTGGTCCTGGCGACCTTCTTCTCGCTGGTGATGTCCAACGTCGGCGCCACCGTGCTGCTGGTGCCGCTGGCGGTGAACATCGCGCTCGGCGTCGGCGCCAATCCTGCCGTGTACGCGCTGGCCGTCGCGCTCGCCACCTCCAACGCCTTCCTGCTGCCCACCCACCAGGTCAACGCCCTGATCATGGGCCCGGCCGGCTATCGCGTGGCCGACTTCATCCGCGCCGGCGGCATCATGACGCTACTCTTCATTGTGGTGGTCATGCTGATGCTGGGCCTGTTCTACCGCTGACCCGCCTCCGCCACACGCGCTGCGACGGCCTCCGCGACGCGCGTGACGCTGCGTACCGCCTGCTGCGGCATAGCTGCGACGCCTGCCTCGCGCACCCGGCCGGCCAGTGACGCAGCGCCGGAGTTGTCCGTACACTGCACAGTACTCACCGCACTGGAGAACGCCCTGTGAACACCGACCAGCTGCTCATCCTCGGCATTCTCGCCACCACGGTCGGGCTCTTTCTATGGGGCCGCTGGCGGCATGACATGGTCGCCGCCGCCGCGCTGCTCGCCTGCGTGCTGACCGGCCTGGTGCCGCTCGACGGCGCCTTTGCCGGTTTTGCCCACCCGGCGGTGATCACGGTGGCGTGCGTGCTGGTACTGAGTCACGGCCTGCAGATCTCGGGGGCGGTCGATGCGCTGACGCGCCGGATCCTGCCGGCGCAGGCGGGACCGACCGTGGCAATCCTTTCCCTCACCGCGCTTGGCGCATTGCTGTCGGCCTTCATGAACAACGTCGGTGCGCTGGCGCTGCTGATTCCGGTGGCGATGCAGATCGCCGCACGGCTGAACCTGCCGCCCGGCAAACTGCTGATGCCGCTCGCCTTCGGTTCGATCCTCGGTGGCACCACCACCTTGATCGGCACGCCGCCCAACCTCATCGTTTCCGGCCTGCGCGCCGAAGCCGGTTACGGCGGTTTCGGCATGTTCGACTTCACGCCGGTGGGGCTGGCGATCACCGTGCTGGGCGTGCTCTTCATCGGCCTGGTCGGTTGGCGGCTGGTGCCATCGCGCCAGCAGGCGGGCAACGGGGGATTCGATACCGGCACCTACCTCACCGAAGTGCGCGTTCCCGCAGACAGCAAGGCGGCCGGGATGACGCTGCACGAAATCGAGACCGCGCTGGAAGAGGCCGACGCGCAAATCGTCGGCCTGGTGCGCCACGATGTGCGCGTGTCGGCACCGAGTGCCGGACGTCGCATCCTGGCGGACGACATCCTGATCATCGAGGCGGAAGCGGAAACGCTCGCCAAGGCGCTGTCCAGCCTCGGCCTGGTGCTGGCCGAATCCCAGCACAAGGTGGAAAAAACCGACGATGGCGGCGCTGGGGCAGATACGGAAAAGGCACCGCCACCGGACGACGTCGCACTGGTCGAACTGGCGATCCTGCCGAGTTCGGGCCTGCTCGAGCGCACCCCGACCGACATCCAGCTGCGCAGTCGCTTCGGCATCAACCTGCTCGCCGTGTCGAGCCAGGGCCGGCGCAGCCGTGCCCGCCTGCGTACCTACCGCTTCAAGGCCGGCGACGTGCTGCTGATGCAGGGCGCGCCGGAAGCCATCGCCGAATTCGCCTCGGTGGCCAGTTGCGTGCCGTTGGCCGAACGCGCGCTCTACCTTCCGGACAAGCGCAAGGCCATCACCGCCAGCCTCATCATGGGCCTGGCCGTGGCGGCCGCGGCGTTCGGCCTGGTGCCGATCGCCATCGCCTTCATGGCCGGCGTGCTGGCGTCGGTTCTGCTGCGCACCGTACCGCCGCGCGCCGTGTACGAAGCCATCGACTGGCCGGTCATCGTGCTGCTCGGCGCGCTCATTCCGGTGGCCGCAGCGATGCAGGCGACCGGCACCGCCGACCTCATCGCCCGTTTCCTGCTCGAACACGTTGCGCAAGGCCATGTGGTCATCGGGCTGGCGACCATCCTCATCGTCACCATGATGCTGACCGATCTGATGAACAACGCCGCAACCGCGGCGGTGATGTGTCCGATCGCGCTGGGCACCGCGGCGCAACTGGACGCGAATCCGGATACCTTCCTGATGGCGGTGGCGGTGGGCGCGTCGTGCGCCTTCCTCACGCCGATCGGCCACCAGAACAACACGCTGATCCTGGGCCCCGGCGGGTTTCGTTTCGGCGACTACTGGCGGCTGGGGCTGCCGCTGGACCTGATCGTCATCGGCGTCGGCCTGCCCATGCTGATATGGGCATGGCCGCTGTGACGGCCGGACGTGCGCTTCAGTCGAACTGGTACTTCGTGCCCACCGCCTGCCAGTAGGCAGCCTCGTCCTCCAGCGCGCGCCGGGTGAGCGGCCGGCGTTCCAGCCAGCCATCGGGCAGGCTCAGGCGAAAGCGCTTGCCGTTCGCCTCGGTCCGCAGTTCAGGCAGACGCGGCTCGGAGCGGTTGCGGCACAGGATCACTGCCTGGCGCAGCAGCCACACGAGCTGGCGGTCGCGCTCGGATACCGTGCCTGCGGCGAAGGCCGGCAGCTTCACCAGCGCGCCGCGCTGCGCCCGCGCGAGCAGCGCCAGCCGCGCCTGCTCGGTGCGCGAAAAGCCCGGCATGTCGGCGTTTTCGAGGATGTAACCGGAGTGCTTGTGATAGCCGCTGTGCGACACCGACAGACCGATTTCATGCAAACGCGCTGCCCAGTCCAGATACTGACGGTCAGTGTCGTCGCTGCCGCCGGTGGCGGCATAAAGTTTGAGGGCGATGCGCTTGACCCGCGCCGCCTGCTGGGCATCGATGTGGTAGCGGCGCATGAATTCGTCGACCGTCGCCTCGCGCATGTCCTGCCTGTGAAAGCGCCCCAGCAGGTCGTAGAGGATGCCCTCGCGCATGGCGGTTTCAGCGACGTCCATCTGCTCGATGCCGAGTTCGGCGAACAGGCCCGCCATGATCGCGAGCCCACCGGCAATGACGGGGCGGCGGTCGCGCGACAGGCCCGGCAGGTCAAGCGCGTCGACGTGCCCCACCTTGAGCATGTGGGCGCGCAGCGCCGCCAGGCCGTCGGCGGTGATACCGCGCACCGACCAGCCGCTCTGCTCCAGGATTTCGCGCAACGCGCGCGCCGTGCCGGAAGACCCGACCGCCTGCTGCCAGTTGGCGCGCGAAAATTCGCGCGCGATGCGTTCGACCTCGACGCGCGCCGCGGTCTCGGCCGCCTTGAGTGCCGCCTTGTCAAGCACGCCGGTATCAAAAAAGCGTTTCGAGAAATTGACGCAGCCCATGTGCAGGCTTTCGCGCTCGTGCGGCTTGAGCCCGGTGCCGATGATGAACTCGGTGGAGCCGCCGCCGATGTCGACGACCAGACGGCGGGCGGGCGAGGCCGGCAGCGAATGCGCCACTCCCAGATAGATCAACCGCGCTTCCTCGCGCCCGGCGACGATCTCGATCGGATGCCCGAGCGCGATCTCGGCCTTGGGAATGAAGACATCGGCATTGCGCGCGACGCGCAGCGCCGAGGTGCCGACACAGCGGATCGCCTCGGGCGAGAGGCCGCGCAGGCGTTCGCCGAAGCGGTGCAGGCAGGCCAGCGCGCGCGCCTGCGTCGCCTCGTCGAGTGTTTTGTCGGCCCCCAGGCCGCCGGCCAGGCGCACCGTCTCCTTCAGCGAGTCGAGCGGATAAAGCTGGTCGCCCGCGACCCGGGCCACTTCGAGGCGGAAGGAGTTGGAGCCCAGATCAACCGCCGCGAGGGTGTCATATGTCTTCATGCCGCTGCACCAAAAAACAGATACGCCATGCCGATCGCCGCCGCGATGCCGGCGGCGTCGGCGATCAACCCGCAGGCGACGGCGTGCCGCACCCGCTTGATGCCGACCGCGCCGAAATACACCGCCAGCACGTAGAAGGTGGTCTCGGTGCTGCCCTGCACGATGGAGGCCAGCCGGCCGGCGAAGGAATCCGCACCATGCACCTGCATGGTGTCGATCATCATGGCGCGCGCGCCGCTGCCCGAAAAGGGCTTCATCAGTGCGGTCGGCAGACCGTCGATCCAGCGCGCGTCGAAGCCGGCCCCGAGCACGGCGCCGCGCGCCGCGCCCATCAGCAGGTCGAGCGCGCCGCTGGCGCGGAACACCGCGACCGCGACCAGCATCGCGACAAGATACGGAATGATGGTGACCGCCGTATGAAACCCCTCCCGGGCACCATCGATGAAGGCCTCGTAGGCGTTCACCCGCCGCCACGCGGCCATCAGCAGGAACAGAACGACGATGCCGAACAGCAGCACGTTGCTCAGTATCGACGACTGCCGCGTCATTTCGGCGGCATCCAGACCGCCGAAATACGCGACCATGCCGCCGACGAGCGCGGTGGCGCCGCCGAGATACGCCAGCGTGACGCGGTTCCACAAATGCAGCTTTTGAAAGAAGCCGGTGGCGAACAGGCCGACCAGCGCGCCGAGGTAGGTGACGATGAGCAGCGGCACGAAGACGTCGGTGGGATCGGCCGCGCCGAGCTGGGCGCGGTAGGTGAAGATGGTGACCGGCAGCAGGGTCACCGACGCGGTATTGATGACGAGGAACAGGATCTGCGCGTCGCTCGCGGTGTCCTTGGAGGGGTTGAGCGTCTGCAGTTCCTGCATCGCCTTGATGCCGAGCGGGGTTGCGGCGTTGTCCAGGCCGAGCATGTTGGCGCCCATGTTCATCGTCATCGCGCCGAGCGCGGGATGGTCAGGCGGCACCTCGGGAAACAGCCGTCTGAACAGCGGCGCCAGGCCGCGGGTCAATATCTCCAGCACGCCGGCGCGTTCGCCGATTTTCATCACGCCCAGCCACAGCGCCATCACGCCGGTGAGTCCCAGCGCGATCTCGAACGCGGTCTTGCTGCTGTCGAACAGCGCCTTCACCAGTGCGGCGAAGACCTCGGCGTCCCCCAGGACCAGCAGCTTGAACGAGGCGATGAAAAAGGCAACGACAATGAAGCCGATCCACAGCGCGTTGAGCATGGGCTGACTGCTAGGAAACCCAGCCGGCAATGACGATCAGCAGGCCCGCCGCCAGCCAGATGATGAGGCCGCGCCAGATCATGCTGACGGCGCTCTCGATGCAGTCATGGTCTGGCGCCTGGCCGCTGCCGAGCTCGGGCCGCCAGGCGGATTCGCCGCCGAGCGTGATCGGCTGGCCCAGCTTGACGCCCATGGCGCCGGCCCCGGCGGCGAGCACCACGCCCTCCTCCAGGTCTGGCCAGGCGCCGGCCTGGGTGCGCCAGGCGTAGACAGCATCCTCGAAGTTGCCGGCGATGGCGTAGGTGAGCGCCGTGAGTCGCGCGGGCAGCCAGTTGATGGCGTGGAAGATGCGTTGCGCGAATGCGCCGAACTCGCCGCGCGTGCCCTCCCAGTGGCGCCCCAGTATCGACGCGGCGCGGAACAACACGGCCCCGACCGGCCCGAACGGCGCCAACAGCACGAACCAGAACAGCACGCCAAACATCTGGCGGTGGCTCGCCGCCAGCGTCTGTTCGATGGTGACCCGCGCCAGGTCATCCGCGCTCAGCTGGCTGGCATCGCAGTGGCGCCAGGCGCCGAATTTCTCGCGCGCGGCCTCGACATCGCCGGCGCGCAGCAGGCGCGCAATCGATTCGGCATCGTCGCTGTAATACTTGAAGCCCAGGGTGAAATACAGCACGGCCACGTTCCACCCCCAGCCGAGCAGGGGGTGCATCTTGTTCAGCAGCACGAACACCAGCCAGGTGCCGAGAATTACCGGCAGGGTCGCGAGCCCCCAGCCGATCACGCCATGGATCGCCTCGCCGCCGTTGAAGCGGCGCTCGATCCAGCGCGTGAACCGGGTGTAGTGGCGGGAATAGAACAGCGGCTGACGCAGGGGGCGCGCGTGTTCGATCGCAAGCGCCGCAAGCACCGTAAAAAAGGCCATCAGCGATTCATCTCCAGCGTGAAAGTGCCCATGCGACCAAGGCTGCCCGAGGGTCGATACAGTTCGACGGTAGGCATGACGAGCCCGCGTCCCCTCGCCTCGAGGTGGTCGGAGAGGGCCTGGTAGGCCTTGGACGGCGCCAGCAGCACCGCCGCCTGCACCTGCGCCCGGAACACCGGCCGCCGCTCGATGCGGCCTTCCTGCAATCCATCCGGCAGCGCGGCCGTCTCGTCCAGCAGGTAGCCGAGTTGCGCCTTGACCTTGCCGCGCGCCTCGCGCGGATCGGTCAGGATCACGCTCACGGTATCGCCGGGCGTCACGCCGGCGGCCTCGAATTTCCGGAGCGCGGCGCGCTGCGTCTTGCGCATGTCACTGATATCGCCCGCATAGTCGAGGTAGGCATAGCGGTAAGGGCCGGCTTCGGCCTCGCTCACCTCCACCGACGCAAAGCCGCCCCACCACGCGAACACCGCGAGCAGCGGCAGCACGAACGCCAGCAAGAATGCCGGCCACTGTTTCTTGAACACGCCAAACTCCCTTCGAGCCTCGAAGATATCACAGCCATGCGGGCCGGCGTGCCACCGGAACGCCCGCATGAATGTCGTGTCTATAATTTTCACTTATCGACAAACCGGAGACACAAACATGCGGCGCCTGCTGCTCGTTCTTTTCTGCCTTGCCCTGCTGCCTGCCGCCGCTGCGGCCGCCGGGGAAACCGCCAGCGTACCGATGAAAGCGGTCAGGCTCGGTGCCCACAGCTATTTCGTGCAGGGCGAGTCCGGCGCGGCCTCGAGCGCGAACCAGGGTTTCATGTCCAACGCGGGCTTTGTCGTCACGCGCGACGGCGTCGTGGTATTCGACGCACTCGCCACGCCGCCGCTCGCCGAAAGGCTGCTGGCTGAAATCCGCAAGGTGACGCGGCAGCCGGTCAGGCGCGTGATCGTCAGCCATTACCATGCCGACCATTTCTATGGCCTGCAGGTGTTCAAGGCGCAGGGCGCCGAAATCTGGGCGCACCGTGCCGCCGAAGGCCAGACGCGCACCGAGGAAGCGGCATTGCGACTGGCGCAGCGCCGCGAAGCCTTGTTCCCGTGGGTGGACGAGAACACGCAGTTGCTGGAAGCCGACGTTTTCGTCGAGGGCGACCTGGACTTCGAGCTGGGCGGCGTGAAGTTCGCGCTGCGTCATGTCGGTCCGGCGCATTCGACCGAGGATCTTGCGCTGATGGTGAAGAACGATGGCGTGCTGTACGCCGGGGACCTGGTTTTCCGCGGCCGCATCCCCTTCGTCGGCGACGCCGACAGCGCGAGCTGGATCGCCGCGATGGACAAGCTCATCGCGCTGAAGCCCCGCGTTCTGGTACCCGGTCACGGCGGCGTGTCGCGCCAGCCCGCCGCCGACCTCGTCTTCACCCGCGACTACCTCAAGTACCTGCGCCAGGAAATGGGCAAGGCGGCACGCGAGATGGTGCCGTTCGAGGAGGCGTACGAGAAGACGGACTGGTCGAAGTACCGCTTCATGCCCGCCTTCAACGAAGCGAACCGGCTGAACGCCTACAACCAGTATCTGCGCATGGAAGCCGAGAGCATGAAATAGGCGACGGCGAGTCCGGGCCCCGACGACACGGGGATTTGCGCGATGCGCGAGAGGATGGGTAATAATGAATATTTATAATTTCCAACACCCGCCCCAGGCGTCCGCCCCCGTCACATGCTTTGTTCGCCCGAAGAGCTGCTGCAGAAGAACCAGGCACTGTCCGCCACGTGGCAGCGCTACCGGGCGTCGCCCAGCTTCGATACTTTCGTCGAACTGGCGGTATCGATCAACAGTTTCACGGAATTCCTGATCGACAAGGGCGTCACCGCCCTGCATCACGCCAGCCACCAGCTCGAGCAAATCACGCTCGCTTTTTTCAGCTGCGATGTCGGCCACCCGCTGCCGCCGGCCGCGCTCGGCGATCTCGATGCGCGCCTGGCGGCGCTCGACCGCATGGTACAGACCCAGGTGTCGGCGGCAGCCGAGCTGACCGAGCGACGCCACCTCCCACGGCATGCGGGCCCCGGTGATGCGCGTGCCAGCCAGGTCTGGCTGATCGGCCGCCACCCCGACAACTGGAACGACCTGCTGACACAACTCGGCTATTTCGGCATGAATCCGGGGTTCTCGCGCTGGGATGAAGCGCTTCCCGACACTATCGGCGTGTCCCCCTTGCTGCTGCTTGACCTGGCCAGCCTGCCAGAGACGGAATGGGGGCCGCGAATCCAGCTGCTGCGCAGCCGGTTCGAGATGGGCCAGCTGATCGGGCTGGGCGTGCGTTCTGATTTCGACCCGCTGCAGCAGGCGCTCCGCAATGGCTGCGACAGCTGCCTGCTTGCCGGCATGCCGCCGCACGCCGTCGTCGAGCACATCATGGAACTCGACGAGCGTCACGACCAGGAAGCCTACCGCGTGCTCATCATCGAGGATTCCAAGACCGCGAGCGCGCTGATCCGGCGCACGCTGGAAGAAAACCAGATCGTCTCGGAAATCGTCAACGATCCGCGCCAGGCGCTCATAGCGCTGCGCCAGTTCAACCCCGACCTGATCCTGATGGACATGTACATGCCCAACTGCACCGGGGTCGAGGTCGCGCGCGTCATCCGCCAGCACGGCGAGTTTCTCAGCACGCCGATCGTGTACCTGTCGGGCGAGACCAACGTCGCGCTGCAGGTCGACGCGATGCGCCTGGGCGGCGATCATTTCCTCACCAAGCCCTTCAACCCGGTGTTCCTCAACGCCATCGTCAAGAGCAAGATCGAGCGCTACCGCGCGTTGCGCCGCACCATGTACCACGACAGCCTGACCGGCCTGCTCAACCACTCCAGCGGCAAGCACACGATGGAAATGGTGCTGTCGACGGTGGCGCACGAGGGCGGATTCCTCTCGGTGGTGATGATGGACATCGACCATTTCAAGCACATCAACGACAGCTACGGCCACCCCACCGGCGACCAGGTGATCCGCAGCCTGTCGTGGCTGCTGAAGCAGCGCCTGCGCAAGCAGGACGTGATCTGCCGCTACGGCGGCGAGGAATTCCTCATCGCGCTGCCGCACACCGACGCCGAACAGGCCTACGGCATCGTCGACCGCATCCGCCAGGATTTCTCACAGATCCGCCACCCCTTCGGCGACCGCCACTTTCTTGCCACCGCCAGCGGCGGCATCGCCACCTATCCGCTCTACCAGAACGGCGACTCCCTCATCAAGGCCGCCGACGAGGCGCTCTACACGGCCAAGCGCGACGGCCGCAACCGCATCCACGCCGACGAACTGTAGCCGTGTTCAGCCGGCGATCAGCTTGACGCCGATGAGGAGGGTGACGATTTCGAAGGCGCGCTTGATCCACAGGTTGCCCTTCCGGATCGCCAGGTGGCTGCCGAGATAGCCGCCGATGATCGAGCCCGCCAGGAGCGCCGGCATCCAGTCCCACGCCACCGTGCCGATCACGCCCAGCACGAGCGCGCCGGTGCCGTTCCACACCAGCCCGCACAGGATCAGCGTGTATGCCACCGCGCGCGTATAGTCGAGGCCAAACCAGCGGATCAGCCAGAGGGTGAGAAAGAGTCCGGTGCCGCTCGTGATCGAGCCGTTGAGAAAGCCGACGACGAAGAGCCCGGCGATGCCGCCGACAAGCCCCCATCCTTCCCGGTTGGCCGGCGCGTGGTCCAGGCCGAGCCTGGGCTTGAACACCGAATAGAGGCCGAGTCCGAGCGTGAGCACGCCGAGCGCCAGCGTCGCCGCCCGCTCCGGGATCTGCAGGATCGTCACCGCCCCCAGCACCACGCCCGGCAGGCCCGCACCGAGGATGATCAGCGAGAAGCGGCGTTCGAGATGCGATTCCTTCAGGTGCCTGAGCGTCGCGCCCAGGCCGAGCGCGACGCTGGCGACCTTGTGCGTGGCGAGCGCCACGCCGAACGGCAACCCGAGGAAGATCAGCATGGGGAACTGGATCAGCCCGGCGCCGCCGCCGGAGAGCGCCGAAAAAAAATTCGCCGCCAGCGAGGCGACGAACATGATCAACTGCTCGAGCACGCCGCTAGCCGGTGACGCCGAATTCCACCGGATAGCGCGCGTAAAAAAGCTGCAAGCCCGCTTCGGCCACGGCCTTCAAAAGGCGGTCGGCCTGCGCGCACTCGACCATGAACTCGACCACCACCGGCAGCTCCCCGGCGAGTTCAAAGAAGCCCGCGTCGTGGCGGCCATGGCGGCCGAAGCCCGCGATCGCGCGGAACGCCGAGCCGCCGGGAATGCCGATCGCCTGCGCGGCGTCGAGCAGCCACAGGTAGGTGAGCTTGCCATGATGGCGGCTGGATTCGGAAACGAAGACCTGCAGGCAGACGCTGTTCATTTGAGAAGCCTCATCGAATAGAAGCCCAGCCCGGTGGCAAGGAAAGAGCCCGTCATGTGGACGGCCGCGATCAGCCCGCCGGTCATCCACAGACCGCGCGTCAGGGCGGTCACGACTTCTGCGGAAAACGTGGAAAAAGTCGTGAGCCCGCCCAACAGGCCGGTGATCAGGAACAGCCGCGCCTCGGGCGGCACCCCGGGATGCTCGGCGAACCACGCAATGGCGAGGCCGACCAAATACCCGCCGGCGAGATTGGCCGCCAGCGTGCCGAGCGGCACCGTCGGAAACAGGGGATTGAGCCACAGGCCCAGCCCCCATCGCAGCCAGGCGCCGAGCGCGGCGCCGATGCCGACGGCAAGAAAGGCGGTCATCAGCGGCCGCGCGACACGCTTACAGCGCGTCCTTGATGATGCCCTGCAGCAGCGCCTCGAGCTCGCCCAGCGCCTTCCTCAGCGCAGGTTTCTTGCTCGATGCGGGCTTGCGGTAGGCGATATACACGTTGGCGTCGCCCGGCACCTTGTAGACGACGATGCTGTAGGGACACATCACGATCGAATGCGGGTCGGCTTCCATCATGTGGCGCGAAATCGTCGCGCTGCAGAATTCGAACTGCTCGGCGTTCTCGTACACCACCCGGGTTTCACCGATATCCCTGCCGGTGCGCTCGAGCATGTCGGCGATATGGTTGGTGTTGGTGATCTTCAGGCCCTTGCCCTCGATCGCCATCTGCAGGTTGTCGCGCACGTCCTGATAGGCCCCCTGCGTCTTGAACACCACGGAATAAGGCCCGCCCGCCAGCGCCGGCAGCGACAGGGCCAGCAGCATGCACACGGCAATGACTCGTTTCACGACACTCTCCAAAGTATGGCAAAGTAATATTGTCGGCCGCACAGGCACGATCCGCAATGCTCTCGCCACACTTGCCGCATCATGAACCCTTCAAAAAAGAAGCGCATCAAGGCTGACGGCCGATTCTGGCTCACGCTCGACGGCCGCAATTTCCTCGGCCGCGGCCGCGTCGAACTCTTGCTGCGCATCCGCGAAACCGGCTCCATTTCCAAAGCCGCCCGCGCGATGAAAATGAGCTACAAGGCGGCGTGGGACGCGGTCGACGCCATGAACGGCGCGTGGAGCTCGGCGCTGGTGGAAAGCGGCCCCAGCGGCAGCCGGCTCACCGACGACGCGGAAAAGCTGATCGCCGCGTTCCAAAAGGCCGAGGCGCGCCACACCGCGTTCATGCAGAAACTCACCCAAGGCCTCGAGTGAAGTGCCGTGGGGACTGCGGAGGTACACGTGGCGGCCCGTCGGGCAGGCCGGCCGCCTTCGACCCGGTCCTGACGGCTGAAACACACCTGACCAAGCCAAAGGCGAAACCTGGCGGCAAAAATCAATAGGGCGTGCCGTCCTTGTGGCTGAATGTCCACTCGCCGTCGTCGAACTGCGCGCGCAGATCGTCGTCCGGGTAGGTCACGACATCGCCCGGCGTGCGGTCACCTATTTCGAGATAGACCACGTCCTCCCCAGTGTCGTTGACGAGCGTGTGCGCGTTGCCCGTCCCCGCGCGGAAACCCGCGCACATGCCCGGCGACAGGCGGGTTGCGCCTTCGTTGGTGAAAAGGGTCGGGCAACCTTCCAGCACGAAAACGAATTCGTCCTGCTTTGCGTGCGCGTGCCGCAGCGAGGACACCGCGCCCGGTTCCAACCGGGTGAGATTGACGCCGAAATTCACGAGACCGAACAGGTCGCCCAATGGGCGCTTGTGCCGGCCCGCCAGGCGCGAAGCCAGCATGGCAGCGACAGGTTCCGGATAGAGCGTCGCGCGCGTTCGCAACGGGGCGTCCACGGCGACGATCGCTACAGGAAAATGTTTGACCGACATGGAATCTCCTTCATGGCTGAAATGACGCGTCAACGCGCTCATCGGCCCGCAAGCCTGAAAGCGAATGCCCCCCACATCCCAAACAGCCAGGCCGCGCCGAGCATCCAGGCGATGAAGCGGTGTATCACCCGATTGTAGGTGACGTGGATCAGGCTATGCACAGCGCGCAGCACGACAAACCCCCACGCCGCAGCGCTGTATCCCGGCGTACTCAGGCCGGTTGCCGCCAGCGCAAGGCACAGCACATAGAACAGCACAGGCAACTCGAACAGATTGGACAGGTTGTCGGCAGCCTGAGTGTGCTTCAGCATCCGC
The DNA here is from genome assembly GCA_046292745.1 of Thiobacillus sp. Taxonomy (GTDB): domain Bacteria; phylum Pseudomonadota; class Gammaproteobacteria; order Burkholderiales; family Thiobacillaceae; genus Thiobacillus. The sequence goes on from JBKBQH010000009.1 coordinate 96,291, forward strand.
GCGGCTTCCCGGGATGAGGCCAGGGCCTGCGGGGCAATGCCACGTGCGCGACATTCGGCCACGCGCTCGTGGACGGCGCGCAGCCAGACCAGCGCGGTCAATGCAACCAGGGCAGCGCAAGGCAGCAGCATGGCATTCGACATGCGCTATCTCCCCGCTGCCATCTCGCCGCGCATCTCGAACTGCACGGGAGTCTTGTCGATAGCGGCAATGCGAAATCCAGGCAGCCGCGAAATGGCGGTCGGGTATTGCGTTTCCGTCGCGGCATTTGCCGGCAGATTGCCGGCAGTCTGGCGCTGCAGGGAGTCCGGTAAGGACGGTTTCATGACCATGCGGCTTCCTCTTCCATCGAATCGACAAGTGTCTGCGGCGTGGCTGCGAAAGGCGCGCCGAAATGCGTCAATCGCGCCTGCCGCGCGGTTTCGCGCCGGGACGGAACAGCACGGCCAGTCGCGCGAACCAGACACGCATGGCATGCGCCCGCAGTCGCTTCGCCCGCCGCGCGTAATAGCCGAAATCGATCGCGCCATCGGCCATGCGCCGTATGCGTCTTGCAGACGCAGCGTGCGGCATGCTTCATACCCAGAACAGCACGGATGCACTGGCGGCAATGAGCGCCATGCCGTGCCGCAGGCGCGGCGATCCGCGCATCCGTTTTTGCAATACGCCGGCGGCGAGCGCCCACAGGGCGACCCCCGGCAATGCCGCGAAACAGAACAGCAAAGCCATCGCCAGCATGCGTTCGAGGTAAAGCGCGCCTGCGGGCACAAAGCCCACGATCACGCCGGCGGCCATCAGCCAGGCCAGGGGATTGCCCAGCTGGAACAACACCGCTTCGCCGAAGCGGAGGGTGCGCTGGGGCTGCGCCCGCGGCGGCACGCCGTTGCGCCAAAGCCAGCGTGCCGCCCACAGCAGAACGAACCCGGCGGCGACCCGGAGCATGGCCTGTACGCCGGGCGCGGCCATGAACAGCCCGCCCAGCAGCACGCCGACGAGACAGATCACGAGATAGGTACCCCACATCAGGCCAAGCAGGTGCCAGCCGCAGCGGTGCAGGCCCGACCTGATACCGGACGGCAACGTAGCCCACGTGTGCGGGCCCGCTGCGACAGATATCGCCACAGCGTAGGCCGCCAACGCCAGCAGCGGGCCACCGTCAAGCGCTGCGTCCGGCAGCATGGTCAGCGCGGCCCTCATGATTGCCCCGCTTCTGCGTAAAGCGCGAGTCCGCGCACCACCTTGCCATCCGCGCTCAGCTCGCACACTTCCGCCGCCAGGCCGCGGTGGCCGCGATACAGGATCGTGAGGCAGTCCACGCCCGTCAGCACGTCGACCAGCTCGAAATGCAGGGTAGGCAGGCCGGCCAGCGCCGCTATCCAGTAGGCCCGCAGGCGGGCCTTGCCGGCCAAGCTGCCGCTGGGTTCACCGGCGAACCGGACGACGAAGGGCGACACAAAGGTGCAGTCTTCGTGGTAATGCGCCAGCACCGCATCGAGATCGCGCGCGTTCCAGGCGGCGATCCAGCCCTGGGCAAAGATACGGGCGGCGTCAGGGGTCGGATTCGGCATGGGCGTTCCTGTCGGGCGGCAACACCATCGGAAAGGGGTGTCTTGTTGCCAACTGTAGCCATTGCCAAGATAACGATACAGAATCAGAATAAACAAATTGATACAGTACAGATTTTCAAAAGATGAATCTGTTCCGATCCTGATTCGCACCGGCTGTATCGACAGGAACGACCATGACGCCGCTTTATCAGACCGTCGCCGCCGAACTGGCGCAACGCATTGCCGAAGGCCACTACGCCCCCGGAACCCGCCTGCCCGGCGTGCGCAGCGTGGCGCGCCAGCGTGGCGTGAGCGTGGCCACCGTGGTGGCCGCCTACCACAGACTGGAAGACGAAGGCCATATCGAGGCGCGTGCCCGCTCTGGCTTCTACGTGCGTGCGCGCCGCCTCCTGCATACCATCGAACCCCAACGCCGGACTGCCGCCTCGCGGCCGCGCCTGGTGAGCGGGCAGGACATGGCCATGGCGCTCATCAAGGCATCCAACGACCCGCGTATCGTTCAACTGGGCGCTGCCGTGCCCGATCCCGACTACCTGCCCACCCAGGCCGTGGCCCGCGCGCTCGGCAGGGCGGCACGCCTGCAACGCATTCGCTCGGCCGGCTACATGATGCCGCCGGGCGCGCCCGAACTGCGCCGCGAGATCGCGCGCCGCATGAGCGAATCGGGTGGGCGCATTCATGCCGACGACATCGTCATCACCACCGGCTGTCAGGAAGCCCTGAGCCTGGCGCTGCGTGCCGTCACTCGGCCCGGTGACGTGGTTGCAGTGGAATCACCCGCCTTCTACGGCCTCTTGCACGTGATGGAATCGCTGGGGCTGGAGGTGCTGGAGATTCCCTCGCACCCACGCGAAGGCATCGTGCTGGACGCACTGGGCTTTGCGCTGGAGCGCTGGCCGGTGAAAGCCTGCGTGGTCGTTCCCAACTTCAGCAACCCGCTCGGCTTTCTGATGCCCGACGTCAACAAGCGCGCGCTCGTCAGCCTGCTTGGCAAGCACGGCATCCCGCTCATCGAAGACGACGTCTACGGCGATCTTGGGTTCGACCACCGTCGGCCCACCACCTGCATGGCGCTGGCAACGCACGCCGACATCATCCATTGCAGCTCGTTTTCCAAAACCCTGGCACCCGGCCTGCGCGTGGGCTGGGTGGCCACCGGAAGACACCGCGAACGTATCGAATACCTCAAATACGTGAGCAGTATCGCCAGCCCCACCGTGCCTCAACTGGCCGTGGCCGACCTATTGGAAAGCGGGCGCTACGAACGCTATCTGCGCGACGTGCGCGGCAAATACGCCAGTGCCGTCGCGCGCATGAGCGATGCTGTCATGAAGTATTTCCCCGAAGGCACGCGTGTATCTCAACCGCTCGGCGGTTTCGTCCTGTGGGTGGAGCTAGCCGGCAAGGCCGACAGCTTCGAACTCGCCCGCCAAGCGCTGAAATCAGGTGTGAGCATCGCCCCGGGGCCGATCTTTTCGGCAAGCGGGAAATTCCGCAACTTCATCCGCCTGTCGTGCGCGCGGGTGTGGGACGACCGGCTCGAGCGGGCGCTGGTGGGGTTGGCGATGTTGCTGGGATAAGAAGGCGCTCTCCATCCAGAGCGGCTGGAGCTGGCCATTCTCTATGTGCGCTCAGTCTCGTAGCTTGCCGGGTCAAAGCACCAGCTTACCCGCCTTACCCCGCCTTGTTCAGGGCCGCGCCTTGTAAAACGTCAGCGGCGATGCCTGCTTCGCGACGGCCGGCTTGAGTTTACCCACCACGTGCATCTCGCACGCCTTGCAGTCGAAGCGCAGGGTGAGCTTTTCGCTGCCGTTGATGAGCGTGAGCGGCGCGGCGCGCACGGTGCCCTGCACGCCGATCACGCCCTTGGCCTGCTTGGGACACAGGGAGAGCGAAAAGCGCACGCAGTGCTTGGTGATCATGAGCGAGACTTCGCCGGTTTCCTCGTGGCTTTCGTACGCGGCGGCAATGACCTTGACGCCGTGCTTCGCATAGAAGTCGCGCGCCCTGTGGTTGTACACGTTGGCGAGATAACTGAGCGTGTCTTCGGGATAGATCGCCGGCGGCTCTACCGGCTCCGCGCGCGGCGGACGCTGGTAGGCGGCGGTACGCGCGGCTTCCAGCGCGGCGACGGCGTCGCGGCGCAGCGCGTTGACGCAGGATGCCGGGACGAACCACGGCTGGGTCAGCGCCAGCGCAATTCCCATGGCCGCAAACGGGGTGGCGCCGAGCTTGCCGAGATGCTCGCGCAGTGTGGCCTCGGCCTTGGCGGCGTCCCTGGCGACCTCCTTGGCGTGTGCCGTTTGTACGGTCGCGGCATTGCCGTCCTCGTCGGTCAGCGTCAGCGCGAAGCCATCAAAGGTTTCATCGAGCCGCAGCCACACGCCGATGCGGCGTTCGGCCGATGGCTTTTCCAACATCCGCGTCCAGTTCATGTCGCGGTTGCGGTTCACCTGCGTGCCGGCGCGCAGATCCTTGAAGCTCGTCATCGGATCCTTCGGAAACACGCGCCAGACGCCCTCGCCCGCCTTCTCGGCACGGTTGATCGCAAGCCCGGCGAGGTCTTTCTGCAGCGTGTAGTAGCAGAGGCCGTCGCCGTTGTTCAGGGCGATGTCGGGCGAATCGGCCTGCAGCTCGATCCACTTGTCGCCGACCTTGCTGACGGTGCCGATGGGCAGGCCGGGGTTCTTCGGCGTGTCGAAGGCGCCGATGTCGGCACGGCGCCCCGCCACGAAGTAGTCGGTGAACTCGCGGTTGAAGTTCTGGTTGGGGTCGGGGGTAAAGGCGAAGGTGGTGCGACCGGACGACGAGCGCGCGAACTCGGGGCGGCGCTCGATCAGTTCGTCGAGCAGTTTCCGGTAGTGGGCGGTGATGTTCTTCACGTAGCCCATGTCCTTGTAGCGCCCCTCGATCTTGAAGCTGCGAATGCCGGCGTCGACCAGCGCTTCGAGGTTGTCGCTCTGGTTGTTGTCCTTCATGGAAAGAACATGCTTGTCGTGCGCGACGATGCGGCCTTCCATATCGGTGACCTGGTACGGCAGCCGGCACGCCTGCGAGCAGTCGCCGCGGTTGGCGCTGCGGCCGGTGTGGGCGTGGCTGAGGTAGCACTGGCCGCTGTAGGCGACGCACAGCGCGCCGTGGACAAAGAATTCCAGCACGGTTTCGGGGCGTAAGGCGGCACGGATCGCGGCGATCTGCTTGAGGTCGAGTTCGCGCGCGAGCACGATCTGGCTCAAGCCCACGTCCTGCAGGAACGCCGCCTTCTCCGGGGTGCGGATGTCGCACTGGGTGCTGGCGTGCAGCTGGATCGGCGGCAGGTCGAGTTCCAAGAGGCCCATGTCCTGGATGATGAGCGCGTCGACGCCGGCCTCATACAGCTGCCAAACCTGCCGGCGCGCCGACTCGAGCTCGTCGTCGGCGAGGATGGTGTTCAGCGTGACGAAGATGCGCGCGTTGAAGCGGTGGGCGTGGGTCACCAGCCGCGCGATGTCATTGACATCGTTGGAAGCGGCCGCGCGCGCGCCGAACGACGGCCCGCCGATGTAGACGGCATCGGCGCCGTGGTTGACGGCTTCGATGCCGATATCGGCGTCGCGCGCGGGCGCGAGGAGTTCGAGTTGATGGGGCAGCACAGGCGGGATCCGGACAACAAAGGGGTATTTTACCGGACGCCGCCGCCCCGCCGGCTCATTGCGCCGGCTTGTTCACCGCTTCGATGGCGATGGTCAGCGTGACCTCGTCGCTGACAAAGGGCACGTTCTTGCCCATGTTGAACTCCGAACGCTTGACCTGGGTGGTCGCATTGGCGCCGCAGGCGTCGACCTTGAGCATGGGATGCGGCTGGCACTTGAAGTGGGTGATCGTCAACGTCACCGGCCGGGTCACCCCCTTGATGGTGAGGTTGCCCGGCACGCTCACCGGCTGGTCGCCCTTGAATTCCATTCCGGTCGACTGGAAGGTGATGGCCGGATAGGTGCGCGTATCGAAGAAGTCGGTCGCCTGGATGTGCTCGTTAAAGAGCGCGTGGCCGGTGTTGACCGATGTGGCATCGATGACGACGTCGACCGAGCCGGCCTTCGCCTTGCGGTCCAGCGTGACCGTGCCGCTGGTTTTGTCGAAACGGTGCGTCTGGTTCGAGAAACCGAGATGGTTGTAGGTGAAGTACGGGAAAGTGTGGCTGTTGTCGATGGTGTAGGTGACCGGCGCGGCGTGGACGGCGAAGGACGCGGCGGCGAGTGCGGCGATGAGGGCGATGCGTTTCATGGGTGGCTCTCCTTGGGTGAATGAACAACGATTACCTGCTGGTGGCGGCAATGCGGAACTTGACCGGCACGTCGTTGGCGACGGTGGCGACATCGGCCCACATGCCTTCGCCGATGCCGAAGTCGAGGCGCTTGAGGACGAAGCCGCCCTCGAAGGTGGCGTGGGTCTTGCCCGGTGTGTAGGTGACCGGGATGACCAGGTCGCGCGTCCTGCCCTTGAGCGTCAACGCGCCGGAGAGTTCGAAGCGGTTGTTGCCGAGCGCGCGCACGCCTTTCGAGACGAAGCTCGCTTTGGGGTAGGCGCTGTGGTCGAACCACAGCCGGCCGGCGGATTCGTCGTCGGCCTCGCGCGAGCCGGCGTCGATGCTGGCGAGGTCGATCTCGATCGTTGCGCGCGCCGCCTCGGGTCTGGCCGGGTCGAAGGCCATCTGCACGGTGAAGCGCTTGAAGCCGCCCTTGATCGGCACGCCCATCTGGCGGAATTCGAAGTCGATACGGCTCTGCCTGGGCAGCACCGTGGCGTATTCGACGGCGTGCGCCATGGGGGCGGCGAGCACGGCCATCAGGGCGAAGACGGCGAGTTTCATGCGCGCTCCTTTTTGCCCAGCCCCATGCGCTGCAGGAAAGGCTGGCGTTCGATGACGTGATGCTTCAGGGCTGCGGCCACGTGCAGGATGACCAGCGCCGCCAGCATGTAGTTCAGCGCCCGGTGCACGCTGGCGAGCAGGTCGCCGAGCTCGCGGTTGCGCTGCAGCAGGTCGGGCAGCGGGATCACGCCGAACCACACCGTCTGGAAGCCCTTGGCCGAGCTCATCAACCAGCCCGACAGCGGAATCGCGATCATCAGCACGTAGAGCGCGCCGTGCGCGACGCTGCTCGCGCGGCGCTGCCATGCAGCGATGCCGTCCGGCAGCGGCGGCGGCGTGTGCGTCGCGCGCCAGGCCAACCGAATCGCCACCAGCAGGAAGGCCGTGACGCCGATCCACTTGTGATAGCTGTAGAGCTTGAGCTTGTCCGGCGACAGCGGCAGGTCGACCATGATGAGGCCGAGCGGGAAGGTCGCGAAGATCAAGAGCGCGACCAACCAGTGCAGCGCGATGGCCGTCGTCGAATACCGCAAGTCGGCACTCATGCCGTCTCCTTTCGGAACGCCTGCTCGAGTTCGTTGAGCGCCTTCTGCCAGCGCGCGTGGTCGGCCGGCTGGGCCTCGCCGAAGCACGCGGCGAGATGCGCCATGTGCTTGGGAAACACCCGCTTGAACAGGGTTTCCCCCCCCTGCGTCAGGCGCACGATCTGGCAGCGCCGGTCGCTGTCGTGCGCCACACGCTCGACCCAGCCGCGTTCCGCCAAGCGGTCGACCACGCCGGTCAGCGTGCCCTTGGTGATCAGGGTTTTGTCACCGAGTTCGGTCGACGTCATGCCCGGCGTGTTGCCCAGCGTCGCGATCACGTCGAACTGTGGCGGCGTCAGCCCCATGGCCCGGATGTCCGCGCCGGAGTAGGCCTCGAAGGCCTGATAGCACGCGACCAGCGCTTGCAGGGTCGGCAGGAAGGCATACGGCTGGCTCATCGCTCGCTCGATTTGGTTGTTGTTAGAACAAAATTAGTTCGTATTAGAACTATTGTCAAGCGGTCGTCAAAAAAACTTACGAAACCGACGTCGCGGGGTTACGCTCGAATGCCACATGACCCCCGACATCCCATCCCCGCAGGCTGAGCCTGACGAATTGACGCTGTACTACGACGGCGGCTGCCCCGTGTGCACGCGCGAAATCGGCTTCTACCAGCGCCGCCGCGGTGCCGACCGGATCAACTGGGTGAATCTCGCCGCCTGCGACGACGCGGCGCTGGGAAGCGGCCTTTCCCGCACTGCCGCTTATGCCCGACTGCACGCCCGACTTCCGGACGGCACGCTGCTCTCCGGCGCGCGCGCCTTCGCCGCACTGTGGCAGGCGCTGCCGGCGTTCCGGTTCGCAGGACGCGCGGCGGCGCTGCCCGGCGTGGTGCACGGGCTCGAAATCGGCTATCGGGGATTCCTGAGACTGCGCCGACTGTGGCGCAGGAACGCGGGCACCTGCCCGCTGCCGGGCAAAGACCGGCCGAACTGATCAGTCCTGTCGCCAGCGCGCCGCTGCCGCGTCGTCGCTCGCGCGCGCCTCGACCCAGCGCGCACCGTCCGGCGTTTCTTCCTTCTTCCAGAACGGCGCCTGGGTCTTGAGGAAATCCATGATGAATTCGCAGGCGGCGAAGGCTTCGCCGCGGTGCCGGCTGGCCACTGCGACGAGCACGATGGGGTCGCCCGGCAGCAGGCGCCCGATGCGGTGGATCACCGTCACGTCCTGCAGCGTCCAGCGCGCATTGGCGTCGTCGACCAGTTTGGAGAGCGCCTTCTCGGTCATGCCGGGGTAATGCTCGAGCGTCATCGCGGCGACGCCGCTACCATCGTTGATGTCGCGCGCGAGGCCGACGAAGCTGGCGATGGCGCCGATGTCGGTGCGCCCGGCCCGCATCGCGTCAAGTTCGGCGCCGAGATCGAAAGGCTCGGCTTGCACGACGATCTTCACGCCTAGCCCCCGGTCACCGGCGGAAAAATCGCGACTTCGGCGCCGTCGGCAAGCGGCGCGTCGGGCGTGACGACAGCTTGATCGACCGCGACGCGAAACGCCCGCCCCTCCGCCAGTTCCTCCGCCCACGCGCCGCCGCGTGCCTGCAGGACCGCGAGCAAGTCGGCCACGGTGGCACCGGCCAGTTCCAGCGTTTCCTCGCCCACGCCAAAGCGCTCGCGCAGGCGGGCGAAATACAGCACGCGCAGCTTCATGCCAACAACTCGCTGAAGGGAATGAAGCGCACCCAGTCGCCGGGGGCGATGGTCTGGCCGATTTCGAGATCGACCAGTCCGTCGGCCCAGGCGCACGAGGTCAGCACGCCCGAACTCTGGTTGGGGAACAGCGCCAACCTGCCATTGGGCTGGCGTCGCGCGCGCAGGAACTCGCGCCGCACGCCGGGCTTGGTCCAGGCGAAATCGGCCTCTACGGCGAAGGCGCGGTAAAGCACGTCCGTCGCGCCCATGCGCTTGAGCAGGAAGGGTCGCGCGAAGAGGGCGAAGGTGACGAAGGCCGATACCGGGTTGCCGGGCAGGCCGATGAAATCGGCGTCGTTCACGCGCCCGTAGACCAGCGGCTTGCCGGGCTTCATCGCGACCTTCCACATCTCGACGCGACCGAGTTTTTCGACCGCGGTCTTGACGTAGTCCGCCTCGCCCACCGACACGCCGCCGCTGGTGACGACGACGTCGGCCAGGCCGGCGGCCTGGATCAGTGCGGCCTCGGTCGCTTCCAGTGTGTCGGGCACGATGCCGAGATCGATCAGTTCGCAGCCCAGGCCGTTCAAAAGGCCGGTGAGCGTGTAGCGGTTGGAGTTGTAGATCTGGCCCGGACCGAGCGGCGTGCCGGGTGTCACCAGTTCGTCGCCGGTGAAGAAGCAGGCAACCCTGAGCCTGCGATAGACCGGCAGTTCGGCCAGCCCCACCGAGGCGGCCAGCCCCATTTCGGCCGCGCCCAGCCGCGTGCCGGCGGCGAGCACGGTGTCGCCGGCGCGGATGTCCTCGCCGGCGCGGCGGATGTTCTCGCCGACGTGCGGCAGCGCGTTGATCGCCACGACCTCGCCTTCGGCGGCGCAGTATTCCTGCATCACCACCGCGTCGGCGCCGGGCGGTAGCGCTGCGCCGGTGAAGATGCGCGCCGCCGTGCCGGGCTGGAGGGGTTCGCCGACGGCGCCGGCGAGGATGCGTTGCGACACCGGCAGCTTCACCCCGTGCGCGGCGACGTCGGCGACGCGCACGGCGTAGCCGTCCATCGCGCTGTTGTCGGCTGGCGGCACGGTGATCGCGGAGGTTTGGGGCGCTGCGAGCACGCGCCCGAGCGCCTGTGCCACGGGCACGGTTTCGTTGTCAGTTACGCCACGGGCGCGTTCGAGCAGGGCATCAAGCAGTTGATCGGCTGTAAGCATGGTCGAGAATGAAGTCGGTGAGGGAATCGGCCGCATCGAGATCGATGCGGGGAAATGCGGTGGGCGGCAGGCAATCGGCCGCCACGGCCAGAATAGACGGATCGTCCGGAAACAGCCAGGGCTTGCCGGTCGCGGCGCGGTGCACCTCGAGTTTGGGGATGGCGCTGCGCTTGTAGCCTTCGACCAGCACCAGATCGCACGGCGGCAACAGATCGAGCAAGGCATCGAGCGTCGGCGGCGCGTCGCGGTGCTCGGTCAGGAGCGCCGTGCGGTGGTCGGACGCCAGCATCACCGCCGCCGCCCCCGCCTCGCGCGCGCGCCAGCTGTCCTTGCCGGGACGATCGATGTCGAAGTCGTGGTGCGTGTGCTTGATCACCGCGACCTCGAGGCCACGCGCGAACAGCCGCGGCAGCACGCGCTCGATCAGCGTGGTCTTGCCGCTGCCGCTGTAGCCGGCGATACCGAACACCTTCATAGGGTCATTGCCATCGCAATCAAATATGTTATATTTTTTCATATATAACCAGTCCCTGCCAAGCCCATAACTGTCCAGCGTCTTCCATGACCGCGCCCGCCCCCTTCTCCCCGCCGGGACTCGTCGACCAGTACGGCCGCCGCATCGACTACGTGCGCCTGTCGGTCACCGACCGCTGCGATCTGCGCTGCAGCTACTGCATGCCCGAAGGCTTCCAGGGTTTCGAGGAACCCGATCACTGGCTCGGCTTCGACGAGATCGGGCGCCTCGTCGGCGCCTTCGCCCGGCTCGGCGTGCGCCGGGTGCGGCTGACCGGCGGCGAACCGCTGCTGCGCCGCAATATCGTGGAACTGGCTGGCCGCATCGCCGCCCTGCCCGGCATCGAGGATCTTTCCCTTTCGACCAACGCGACCCAGCTCGACCGTCACGCCCACGCGCTCCGGGCGGCTGGCGTGACACGGCTCAACGTCAGCCTCGATTCGCTGCAGCAGGCGCGCGTGGAAAAGATCAACGGCCGCGACGTGCTGGCAAAAGTGATGACGGGGCTTGCCGCCGCGCAGGACGCGGGCTTTTCGCCGATCAAGCTCAACATGGTGGCGCTCGCCGGCACGAATGACGACGAGATCGACGAGATGGTCGCCTTCTGCATGGCGCGCGGCTTCGTGCTGCGCCTGATCGAGGCGATGCCGATGGGAGAAACCGGACGCAACGCCGAGTACCTCGACCTGCAACCGGTGAAGGAGCGTCTGCGCGCGCAGTTCGGCCTGGTCGAGACCCACCTGCCTGGCGCCGGGCCGGCGCGCTATCTCGGCACGCCCGACGGCCGCTTCAACGTCGGCTTCATCACGCCGATCTCGCAGCACTTCTGCGAGACCTGCAACCGCGTGCGCATCGCCGTCGACGGTACCGCCTACCTGTGCCTGGGGCAGGACGAAAAATTCGAATTCCGCCCACTGCTGCGCGGCGGCTGCTCCGACGCCGAACTGGAGGCCGCGATTCGCGCCGCGATCGACCTCAAGCCCGAACGCCACGAATTCCGCGAAGCGCCGGCGAAGATCCTGCGCTTCATGTCGATGACCGGCGGTTGAATTTAATCCGGGCTTGCGGTGCGGAACCCGGCGAAAGGATCGCGCCGGTGCGGCAGGTAGAAATTGCGGAAGCCCGGCCGCTTGAAGGCCGGGTCGGTGAGCGGCCCGCCGCCGCGCAATTCCCCATGCGTGTGGAACCAGGGCTGAGAATATTCACGGTAGGGGTCGGGCGCAAAGCCCGGATACGGCGTGAAAGGATCGTGCAGCCATTCCCACGCCGTGCCCCAGCGAAATCCCGGATGCGTTGCCGCGCGCAACCACTGCGCGGCCGTCGGCAGTTGCCGTCCCATCCACGCGGCGCAGGCCTCGGCCTCGTAGCGGTTCACATGCAGCATGGGCAGTGCTGGATCGAGCGGCGTCCAGCGGTCGAAGCGTCGCGCCTGCCAGCCGCCGCCGCGCTGGCGCCAATACAGGGGGTGGCGCGCACCCGTCGCGGTGCGCCAGGCAAGGCCCGCATCCGACCACAGGTCTTGCCGCGCATAGCCCCCGGCGTCGACGAACGCGGCGAAGGCCGTTTCGGACAGCGGGACCGCGTCGATGTCGAAGGCCGCGACCGGCACCGTGTGAGTCCACTTTTCATTGTCGAAGAGGAAGCCGGAATCGGGGCCGCTGCCGAGTTCGACCTCGCCCGCGGCGAATGCCAGGCGCTGCGCTGACGGCGCGCAACCGTTATCCGGCAAGGCGGGCGGCGCATAGCCCAGATTCTGGAAAGCCATCCACCACGCCTCGATGTGCATGAGTTCGTGATAGAGGCTCAGCTCGGCGAAATACGCGAGTTCGTCGCCGAGTCCGTTGCCGAGGCGATCGGCTACGGCTTCGGCCACCCGCGCCGCATAGTCGTCCACCGCCGCCGGCTGCAGCAGGGGTAGATCCCAGCGGGTGTCGTGCGGTACGCTGGTGGAATCGTACAAGGCATCGGTCCCCTTCACCAGGCTGGGCGCCCGGCCGCCGTCGGGCCTTGCGCGCAGGCACCAGCGCTCCTGGAACCAGACGATATGCCCGTATTCCCATAGCGGCGGGTTGAGGTGCTCGGCACGCGGTCCCAGCCAGCCGCCGGGCGGCAGGCAGTCGATCAGCGCGCGCAGCCGCCCGCGCGCGCGCGCCAAGCGATCGACGAGCTGGTCAGCGTCATAGCCGCTGATAGATCGGGGGCGGTTCGGGTTCATGTTATATAAAGCACTGTAGTCCATGCGCCAGGGGTGATGTCGTGTTGACACGCCCAGGCACCCACTTCACGACAGACGAACCGAGCCATGAACGATCTCACACCCGACCTTCCCATCCGGCTGACCCAGTTCTCGCACGGCGGCGGCTGCGGCTGCAAGATCGCCCCGGCGGTGCTGCGCGACATACTGGCCGACACGCCCTTTGCCTCGAACCTGGCGGCGGCCTATCCCGATCTCCTGGTCGGCATCGAGCACAGCGACGACGCCGCGGTCTACCGGCTGAACGACGAACAGGCGATCGTGGCGACCACCGATTTCTTTATGCCCATCGTCGACGATCCCTACGAATTCGGCCGCATCGCCGCCACCAACGCGCTGTCCGACGTCTACGCCATGGGAGGCAAGCCCTTGTTCGCGCTCGCCATCGTCGGCATGCCGATCGGCAAGCTGCCCAACGCGGTCATCCGGCAGATCCTCGCCGGCGGCGAGTCGGTGTGCCAAGCCGCCGGCATCCCCGTCGCCGGCGGGCACTCGATCGACGCGCCCGAGCCGATCTACGGCCTGGTCGGCATCGGCGTGGTCGACCCGCGCCGCGTCAAGCAGAACGCCGGCGGCCAGGCGGGCGACGTGCTCATCCTCGGCAAGCCGCTCGGCGTGGGCATCTACAGCGCGGCGCTGAAGAAGGGCCTGCTCGACGCCGACCAGTACGCGGCGATGATCGACGCGACCACCCGCCTCAACACCCCCGGCGCCGAGCTCGCCGATTTGCCGGGGGTGCACGCGATGACCGACATCACCGGCTTCGGCCTGCTCGGCCACCTGCTCGAACTCACCCGCGCGTCGAAACTGGCGGCCCGCGTCGAACTGGCGCGGCTGCCCCTGTTGCCGGGGGTGGTCGAACTGGCGCAGGGCGGCCACGTCACCGGCGCCAGCGGCCGCAACTGGGCGAGCTACGGCGGCGAAGTGCAGCTCGCCGACGGCATCGCCGACTGGCAGCGCGCCTTGCTGACCGATCCGCAGACCAGCGGCGGCCTGCTGGTGAGCTGCGCGCCCGAAGCCAGGGACGCCGTGCTGGCTGTCTTCCACCGTCATGGCTTCGAACGCGCGACGGAAATCGGCCGGCTGGATGCCGGCAGCCACGTGACGGTCGCGCCCTGAGTGCCGTTCAGCTTCCAGGACTTTCCCGCCGCGCGCGACGATTTGCGCGCCGACGTGCTGGCCGGCCTCGCGGCCAGCCCCAAGGCGATCCCGCCGAAATACTTCTATGACGAAGCGGGATGCCGCCTGTTCGACGCCATCTGCGCGCAGCCCGAATACGCACTGTGCCGCACCGAGCAGGCCCTGATGGCCGAATATCTCTCCGACATCGCCGCCGCCGTCGGCGCGGTGGACTGCATCGTCGAACCGGGCGCCGGAGACTGCGCCAAGGTTCGCAGGCTGCTCGACGAGCTGCGCCCCGCGCAGCTCGTGGTGATGGACATTGCCGGTGCACCGCTGGCCACCGCCGCGCAGGCGGTCGCGCACGACTATCCGGAGACGGCGGTCATCGCGCTGGCCATGGATTTTCTGCGCGACCTGGAAAAGGCCACCGACCGGCTGCCCGCCGGCCGCAGGCTCGTCTACTACCCTGGCTCCAGCATCGGCAATTTCCCCCCCGAGGCAGCGAGCGCGCTGCTCGCACGCTTTCGCCGGCTCGCCGGCGCGGACGGCCAGCTGCTCATCGGCTTCGACCTCAAGAAAGACCCGCTGCAGCTGCACGCCGCCTATAACGACGCCGCCGGCGTCACCGCCGCGTTCAACCTCAACCTCCTCGCGCGACTCAACCGCGAGTTGGACGCCGATTTCGACCTCGGCCGCTTCCGTCATTACGCGTTCTACCACCCCGTCAAAGGCCGCATCGAAATGCATCTGGTGAGCCTCGCCGAACAGCATGTGCACGTCGGCGGCGAACGCTTCCATTTCGCACTCGGCGAGACGCTGCACACCGAACATTCCTACAAGTTCCGCCGCGACGAATTCAGCGCGCTTGCAAAATACGCCGGCTGGCAGCTGGCGAACACGTGGGAACGGGAGGGCTTCGCGGTCCAGCTATACGGCTAGCGCGCGCCCGCCGCATCAGGCGCGTTCCGCCCGGCCGCGCAGCCAGTGGTCGATCGACAACCGGCCTGGCCCCGACAACACCAGCGGCACCAGCATCAGCGCATACATCAGCGGCAGCTTGTAGCCGTTGTCGCACACGTTGTAGCCGTGGGCGCCGTGCACCGACACCCAGGCGACGATATCGAGGATCAACAGCCCCACGGCCCAGAAGCGGGTACCGAAGCCGACGACCAGCGCCGCCGCGCCGATGAGCTCGGTCCAGGTCGCAAGAAACCAGCTCACGTCCACCGGCACCACGCTGAAGGGAAACGGGAAATCGCCCTGGATGTCGGCGAACCAGTTTGCATTGTTGAATTTCTCCAGGCCGGCGACGCCGAACTCGTAGGCCAGCAAGAGGCGGATGCCCAGCAGGCCGACCCAGCTGCCGGCCTGGTCGAGTGCATTGAGGCCGCGCGCCGCCCAGGATGAAATCACGGTCATGGTGTGCTCCAGTCGATGAGTGATGCCATCAAGTCGGCCGGGCGGCGGAATCCTTACATCGTGGAGCTTTCCGCGGCGGTGCGCCAGCGCTGCCGATGCGCGATCCCGGCAGCGACCGCGAGCACGCCGAATCCCAGGAGCGACGCACGCAGGCCGAAGGCGTGGGTAAGACTGCCGAGCAGCAGGCTACCCAATGGCGCGATGCCGAGGAAGGCGACGGAGAAGATCGCCATCACCCGGCCGCGCACGTCGTCGCGCACCCAGCTCT
This sequence comes from Thiobacillus sp., assembly GCA_046292745.1. Classification (GTDB taxonomy): domain Bacteria; phylum Pseudomonadota; class Gammaproteobacteria; order Burkholderiales; family Thiobacillaceae; genus Thiobacillus. The sequence continues at coordinate 111,705 of JBKBQH010000009.1, forward strand.
GCAACAGCGTGTTGCTCCCCGCCGCCACCAGGATGACCGAAAAGCCGAGCACCATCAGGATCGGGTAGGCCAGCGCCGTGACGGTGTTGAGCGCGAACGCCACCAGCGTCGCGCCCGCCAGGATTGCAGCGCCACCCACGCGTGCCGCCAGCCCCTCGATCGAACCGCGGCTGGCGAGGAACACGCTCGCCAGCAGCGCGCCTGCCCCGGCGCTGCTCACCAGCAGGCCGAAGGTGCGCGCATCGCCGCCGAGCACGGTCTTGGCGTAATGCGGCAGCATCACCACGTAGGGCGCGACGAGAAAACTCACCGCTGCCACCAGCTGCAGGAAGAGACGGATGTCGCGGTGACTTGCCGCATACGCCAGGCCTTCGCGCAACGCGTGCAGCGCCGGTTTGTCCGTACCGCGCCCCGGCCGCGTGTGCAGCGCGGCGAGCGCGACGAGCACCGCCAGATACGACAGCGCGTTGAGCAGGAAGCACACCGCCGCCCCCGCCCACGCGACGATCACGCCCGCCAGTGCCGGGCCGACGAAGCGCGTCGCGTTCATCATGAAGGAGTTGAGCGCGATCGCATTCGGCAAGAGCGCGCGGTCGGCGACCAGGTGCACCACCAGCGCCTGCCGCACCGGCACGTCAACCGCATTGATGCAGCCGAGCACGAAGGCCAGGCCGATGAGCAGCACGGGCGTGGCCCAGCCCTGCCAGGCGAGCACCGCGAGCCCCAGCGCCTGCAGCATCGCCAGCGCCTGCGTCGTCATCATCAGGCGGCGGCGGTCGACGCGGTCCGACCACACCCCGCCGAGCGGCGCGAACAGCAGAATGGGAATCTGGCTGGCGAAACCCAGGAGGCCCAGCACCAGCGCGGAGTGCGTGAGTGTGTACGCAAGCCAGGCCATCGCGATCTGCTGCATCCAGGTGCCCGCCACCGAGACCAGCTGGCCGGCGAAGTAGATGCGGAAGTCCCGCGCACGCAGGGCGCGCAGCGGATGCGGGAGGACGAAGACGCGGTAATGAGACGGCTCGGACACGCCACGATGATGGCACCGAAGCCCGGCGCCGGCCAGCCCGAAGACCCTGCCACCCGCCGGGTGGCGGCGCGCTGCCCGCATCGTAGAATTTCCGCATGGCCTCCCTTGAATCGCTCGTCTTCGACAACGGCTTTGCCCGCCTGCCGGAATCCTTCTACGCCCGCGTCTGTCCGACGCCGGTACCCGATCCCTACCTGGTCGCCTGGAGCCCGGAGGCAGCCTCGTTGCTCGATCTCGACCCGGGCGAGATGAACCGCCCCGAACTGATCGAGACGCTTGCCGGCAACCGCCTGCTGCCGGGCATGGACGCGATTGCCGCGCGCTACGCCGGCCACCAGTTCGGCCACTACGTGCCCCAGCTCGGCGACGGCCGCGCGATCCTGCTCGGCGAAGTGAAGAATGCAGCCGGCGCAGGCTGGGAGATGCAGCTCAAAGGCGCCGGCCGTACACCCTTTTCGCGCGGCGGCGACGGCCGCGCGGTGCTGCGCTCGAGCATCCGCGAATTCCTCTGCTCGGAAGCCATGCACGCGCTCGGCATTCCCACCACGCGCGCGCTCGCCATCGTCGGCAGCGATCTCCCGGTCTATCGCGAGGACGAGGAAACCGCCGCGCTGGTGACGCGGCTCGCGCCGAGCTTCGTGCGCTTCGGCTCGTTCGAAGTCTTCTATTACCGCAACCAGGTCGAGCCGATCCGGCAGCTGGCCGACTACGTCATCGCGCGCTACTACCCCGAGCTCAAGGATCTTGCCGACCCCTACCCCGAATTCCTGCGCCAAATCAGCCTACGCACCGCCGAGCTGATGGCGGCCTGGCAGGCGGTCGGCTTCTCGCACGGCGTGATGAACACCGACAACATGTCCATCCTCGGCCTCACGCTCGACTACGGCCCCTTCGGCTTCCTGGACGCGTTCGACCCCAGCTACGTCTGCAACCATTCCGACACCGGCGGCCGCTATGCCTTCGACCAGCAGCCCGACGTCGCCGCGTGGAACCTCACCAAGCTCGCGCAGGCGCTGGTGCCGCTGATGTCGGTGGAGACCGCCTCGCAGGCGATCGGCGAGTATCCGCAGGCCTTCGGCCGCGCGTATCTTGCGCGCATGGCCGCCAAGTTCGGGCTCGCGCCCGACGGCGAGGTCGTGCCCCTCGTCATGGACGCGCTGCAGCTGATGGCGCAAAACCGCGTCGACTACACGATATTTTTCCGCGCCCTGTGCAGCTTCGACAGCAGCGAAGGCGCATCGAATGCGCCACTGCGCGACCGCTTCCTCGACCGCCCCGCCTTCGACGCCTGGGCCGCGCGCTACGCAGCGGCACTGCGCCAGCGGGGCTCGAGCGATGCCGAGCGCGCCGTCGCCATGCGCAGCGTGAACCCCAAGTACATCCTGCGCAACCATCTTGCGGAAATCGCCATTCGCCGCGCCGCCGACCATCGCGACTACAGCGAAATCGGGCGGCTGCACCGGCTGCTCATGCACCCCTACGACGAACAGCCCGAACACGAGGCCTACGCCGCCGAGCCGCCTGACTGGGCGCGGCAGATTGAGGTAAGCTGCTCTTCGTGAGCCGCCTGTCCGTCGCCGCCCTCCTCCTTTCCGCCGCGCTGCTCGCCGCCTGCGGCAGCCCGCCCATCGAGCGCCGCGACGGCAGCAGCAGCGCCCGCAGCTTCAGCGTCAGGAACCTCGCCAAGAGCGACATCGACACGGTGGTCGAAATCCACCAGCAGGAAATCCTCGCCACGCTGAAGACGCTCGCGGCGAAGCTCTACCGCCGCAACCCGCGCGAATGGCGCAACGCCGGCCACGCCAGCGCCGAGGCCGCGACCGACGCCCTGTTCGCCCCGCTCGCCCGTTGGGAACAGTCTTCGCTGAAAAACCTGCCCTGGCAAAACGCGCTGCTCGACCCCTGGCGCGCCGATTTCACCGGCGACCGCGTCAAGGCGCTGATCGACGGCCTCGTCGTCATGCACATGGCCGCGTTCGGGCACCGCACCGAGTTCTACCTGCTCAGCGAGATCGACGCGCAGAAGCTCTACAACGCCGCGCGTAACACCGAAGCCGTCGTGTGGAAACTCTCCAACGCCCGCAACGAGCGCGGCGAACCGGTGCTGCTCAGCAACAGCATGGACCCCGGCGGCGTCCCCAACTTGAGCTTCGAACGCGAATTCGGCAAGCTCATCGCCCTCCAGGACACGCTCGCCAAGATCATCGAGGACAAGAGCAACCGCGCCATCCGCTTCGGCGTGGTGAACGTCGCGACCATGGCCTTCCTGCCGATCTGAACATGACGGCGGATCCCTACGAATACTGCGCCAGCCTCACGCGCGACCAGTGGGCCTGGGAATTCCTCCGCCGCAACCCCGGCTACCAGCGCGACTATCGCGCCTTCATCGCGATCTGGCGCGCGCTCGAAGCCGACTACGGCGCCCCGCCCGATCGCGACTTCACGAAATGGAAGCGCGACCCGCGCGCCTACGGCCCGCTGCCCGGCGACGCCGAGCTCGCCGCGCCCACCGGCGAAGTGTGTGTGATGGAAGACGAGCGCGTCCTGCTCGAATGCTGGATGGGCGCGAAATGGGGCTTCTACAAGTTTCCCCTCGACCCCGGGCGCGTCGCGCCCGGCCCGGATGAACTATCGTGGCGTCCACCGCCGCAGCCAGCCGCCCCCGCCGAAGCCCCCTACCACCTCGATATTGCATTCGACCTCGCCCTGCCTCTGCCACCGCAACTCGAGGCCGCGAAATTCCGTCTCGTCAGCCGCGCCGCCGCACTGCGGCGCCAGGGCCTCGCCGCGCCGAAGAGCGTGGCGAACCAGCGCGAACGCTGGACCACGATGCTGCGCCTGCTCGACGGCGCCGCCACGCCGGACGCCGATGGCGCAGAACTACGGGACGAGGCGCGGGCGCTGGTGGCAGGCGGCTATCGCGACCTGCTGCGGCTGGCCAGCCCCACGGCCTGACCGGCGCAGGCGGCGAACCGAATCCGATCGTTCGCCGCTACATCACCCGGGTTACCTCGAACACCGCGTCGATGCCCTCCCCGTTCCACTGGTATTCCAGGTAGGCGGCGTGCAGGCAGTTTTTCACCAGCGCGGTGCGGAAGGCGGCGAGGCACTGGCCGTCGCGGTGACGCACGGAGGGGTAGACGAGGCCGAGCGCACCTTCGCTGCGCAGGCCGCGGCCGATGGCTTGCGTGTAAGCGTAGTCGTCGGGGTCGACGATGCGCGGCTCGGTTTTGCTGGCTGCACGCAGGTCGGCGACGCGGTCTTGCGCATTGACGCTGTAGAGACGCATCTGCAGCCGCATCGGCGGCTCGCGTGTCGCCGCCATGAAGCGCGCCGCGTGGTAGCGGGTTTCGGCAATCGCCGTGTCGCGCTGGCGCGCGCAGTAGAAGACCCCGTAGCTGCCATCGCTGAAGCGGCTGCCTTGCGGATTGAGATGCGTGAAGGCAGCCATGATGCAGGTGCTGCCGGGGCCGAACAAGCGTTCTTCCGGCGGCATCAGGCTGATGTCGCCGACTTCGTCGCGCAGGCGGTCGTTGGTCAGGGCTTCCAGCGCGTAGAGGGCGTCGAAGTCCTCGGGTCGTGCAACGCGCTCGAACAGGCCGACGGCGGGAAAGCGGCTGGGGATGACCCGGTACGCCGGGCGCCACTTGAGCGAAACGATCGGGTAGCTCAAGCCCAGCCGCCCCGCTGGGCGTCGAGGTACTGGCGCACGGCGAAGAGATCGGACACGTTGCCGCCGAGCATGCGATCGAGTGCGCTCCTGCCGCCGAAGCCCGGCGCCGTGTTGGGCTTTTTCACCCAGGCGTCGGCCGTCGTGGCGTCGGGCAGCAGGATCTGCAGCGCCTTGTAGATGCCGAGGAGATACGACAGGCGTTCGAGCGTGTCGCGCTTCAGCTCGGCCGATTCGGGCGCTGCCTTCCACTTGAAGAAAGTCGAACGGCCGGGCGAACCGAGCAGCACCATTTGTTCGTCGGTGGCAAGGCCCCAGTCGCGCGCGATGTTGAAAAACGCGCGCAGGCCGGCGGCGGAAATCTCGCGGGCGCCGGGTTTGGGCGGCGTGTGGAGGGCGGCGGCAGGTCTGGGCATGGTGGTTGGCGGTTCCAGTAATAAACTTTATATTCAAATTAGTCTATTTATGGACTTGTGGCAAGAACGCCCTGCCCGGCGCCCTGCTGCGCCGCGCGCATGAAAAAGGGCCGCGCTGCGGCCCTTTTTTGCACGACAGCCCCGATGGCGGGGCGCAGGCATGGCTTAAGCGAAATTCGCTTCCGCAAACTTCCAGTTCACCAGCTTGTCGAGGAAGGTCTCGACGAACTTGGGGCGCAGGTTGCGGTAGTCGATGTAGTAGGCGTGTTCCCACACGTCGATGCACAACAGGGGCTTGTCGCCGGTGGTCAGCGGGGTGCCGGCGGCGCCCATGTTGACGATGTCGACCGAGCCGTCGGCCTTCTTCACCAGCCAGGTCCAGCCGGAACCGAAATTGCCGACGGCGCTGGCCAGAAAGGCTTTCTTGAATTCGTCGTAGCTGCCCCACTTCTTGTTGATGGCGTCCGCCAGGGCACCGGAAGGGGTGCCGCCGCCGTTGGGGCTGAGGCAGTTCCAGAAGAAGCTGTGGTTCCACACCTGCGCAGCGTTGTTATAGATGCCGCCGGCGGGCGCGGTCTTGACGATGTCCTCGAGCGACTTGCTCTCGAAGTCGGTGCCCTTGATGAGGTTGTTGAGGTTGGTGACGTAGGCCTGATGGTGCTTGCCGTAGTGGTATTCGAAGGTTTCCCGGGACATGTGCGGTTCGAGCGCGTCCATGGCGAAGGGCAGTGCTGGCAAGGTGTGTTCCATGACTTAACTCCTGAGACTGAACAAACGGGACATGTTGGCGTTCCGCCGCTACACGCCGATGACACAACGACGGTAGGGTTTCGAACGCTCCAAAGAAAAAGGGCCGGCGTGGCCGACCCTGTTTCCCTGATTTTGATGGTCGGGGCGAGAAGATTCGAACTTCCGACCCCCTGCACCCCATGCAGGTGCGCTACCAGGCTGCGCTACGCCCCGACGAAGCCCGAGATTCTAGCAGAGGTGCCGTGTCTGGCGAAAGCCCGTCAGCCCAATATTTTGAGAATGGCGGTGAGTTCGGCGCGCAGCGCGGCAGTGTCGAGACCGGCCGGGACGGTCTCGGATGCGGTCTCGGCGGGGGCTTCGCCATCGTGCTCAAGGCGCTGGCGCGCGCCGCTGATGGTAAAGCCTTCTTCGTACAGCAGCTCGCGGATGCGGCGGATCAGCAGGACTTCGTGGTGCTGGTAGTAGCGGCGATTGCCGCGCCGCTTGACCGGGCGCAACTGGGTGAATTCCTGTTCCCAGTAGCGCAGGACGTGCGGCTTGACCGCGCACAGCTCGGAGACTTCACCAATGGTGAAGTAGCGTTTCGCCGGGATCGGCGGGAGTTCACTCCTCGCTGGCCGTTCCAATTTGGGCGCCTTCGACCTGCGATTTGAGTTTCTGGCTGGCGTGGAAGGTCACCACGCGACGCGCGGAGATCGGCATTTCCTCGCCGGTTTTGGGGTTGCGGCCGGGCCGCTGGGGTTTTTCGCGGCACTGGAAATTGCCGAAGCCTGACAGCTTGACGATGTCGCCCTTTTCGAGGGCGCCACGGATTTCGTCGAAGAAGGATTCGACGACGTCCTTGGCCTCGCGCTTGTTCAAACCCACTTTTTCGAACAGCAGTTCGGCCAGGTCAGCTTTGGTGAGGGTGCTCATGCTTGTCGGTCTTGTTCGGGATGGCTGTGGAATGTCGCGTTGCGCACGCGCCCTGTTTCTTCTTCGTCACACACGCCGGGACGGTGCCCTAAACCCGCAGGCTGGCGTTGCACTGACGAAGCGCGGTGTCGATCAGCTTCCGCACCGCTTCCTCCACGTCCTCTTCCGTCAATGTGCGTTCAGTATCTTGCATAACTACCCGTATTGCAAGGCTTTTTTGGTTTTCCGCCACACCCTTGCCCCGATATTCATCGAACACCTCGATGGCGCGCACCGCGGGCGAGGCGGCGCCGCGCAATGCCGCAAGCAGTGTTCCGGCCGGCGTCTGCGCGTCGAGCACGAAGGCCAGGTCGCGCCGCACCTGCGGGAAGCGCGACAGGCCGACATAGCGCGGCAACGCGCGGCGGGCGAGCGCGGCATGGTCGAGCTCGAACAGCACCGGCGCGCTCCCCAGCTCGAAAGCCTGCACCAGACGCGGATGCAGCGCCCCCAGCCAGCCGACCCCCCCGCCGTCCAGCCACAATTCCGCACACTGGCCAGGATGCAGCGCGGGATGCGCGCCGGGGCGGGCGTCGAGCGCGCGGCCGGCGAGGCGCTCGATGTCGCCCTTGACGTCGAAGAAATCGACGCGGCGGGCCGGCGCGCCCCACTGCTCGGGCAGCGCATCGCCGTAGGCGAGGCCGCCGAGTTTCATCGGCTGCGCGTCGAGCGCGGCGTACACGCGGCCGAGTTCGAAAATGCGCACCCTCTCCTGCTGCCGGTTGAGATTGTGGCGCAGCGTCTCGACGAGTCCGCCCCACAGTGTCGTGCGCATGACGGAGAGCTGGCTGGCGAGCGGATTGGCGAGCGGCAGCGGGCGCGCCGCCGGGTCGAGCGCGGTCTCCCACGCCGGGTCGACGAAGCTGTAGGTGATGACCTCCTGGTAGTCCAGCCCGGCCATCGTCTGGCGCAGCACATCGTCGCCGAGCACGCGCTCGTCCTGCGGCAGCATGCGCGTAGGTGCCGCGGGCGGCTGCGCAGGAATGTTGTCGTAGCCGTAGAGGCGAACCGCCTCCTCGATCAGGTCTTCCTCGATCGCCAGATCGAAGCGGAAACTCGGCGGCGTGACGACAAGCGCACCGTCGCGGCGCTCGACCGCCGCGCCCAGCGCCGCGAGGCCGCGCGCGACCGTGTCGGCGTCGAGTTCGATGCCGGCGACACGCGCGAGTCGCGCCAATCGCAGGGTGATCGGCGCGCGCACCGGCAGGGCGGCGACCGATTCGCTGATCGGCCCCACCTCGCCGCCGCAGATGTCGACGAGCAACTGGCTGGCGCGTTCCATCGCCCGGCGGGTGGCCTCGAAATCGACCCCGCGCTCGAAGCGGTGCGAGGAATCGGTCGACAGGCCGAGACGGCGGGTGCGGCCGGCGATCGCCGCTGGCGTGAAGAAGGCCGCTTCCAGCATGACATCGGTCGTCTCGTTGCTGACGCTGGACGGCGCGCCGCCCATGATGCCGGCGAGCGCGACCGGACCGTCGGCGTCGGCGATCACCAGCATGTCGTCTGCGAGTTCGGCAGTCTGGCCGTTCAGCAGCGCGAGTTTTTCTCCAGCCCGCGCCCAGCGTACCTGGACGCCATAGCCGAGGCGGCCGAGATCGAAGGCATGCATCGGCTGGCCGAGCTCGAGCAACACGTAGTTGGTGATGTCGACCGGCGCGCTGAGCGGGCGGATGCCGCAGCGTTCCAGGCGCTCGGCCATCCAGCGCGGCGTTTGCGCCTGCGCGTTGATGCCGCGCACCACCCGCGCCAGATAGCGCGGACAGGCCTCCGGCGCCATCACCTGTACGGCGAGCGTGTCGGCGGTGCGCACGGGCACGGGATTGATCTGCGGCAGCCGCACCTCGGCGCCGGTGATCGCGCCGACCTCGCGCGCAAGGCCCGCCAGCGAGAGGCAGTCGGCGCGGTTCGGCGTGAGCTTGAGCGTGATCAGGGTATCGTCGAGATTGCACCAGGCGCGGAAATCCTCGCCCACCGGCGCGTCGGCCGGCAGCACCATGAGGCCGTCGGCCGCGCCTTCGAGGCCGAGCTCCCGGCTCGAGCACAGCATGCCGAAGGATTCGACGCCGCGTACCTTGGCGACCTGGATCTCGATGCCGGGCAGCTTCGCACCGGGCCGCGCGCATGGCACTTTGAGCCCGGCCGCGGCGTTGGGCGCGCCGCACACGATGGTGACCGGCGCCGCTTCCCCGACGTCGACCTGGCATACGCGCAGGCGGTCGGCGTCCGGATGCTTCTCGACCGAAAGAATTTCGGCGACGACGACGTTGTCGAACGGCGGCGCGGCCGGCACGAGCGCCTCGACCTCCAGCCCCGCCATGGTGAGCGCATGCGCGAGCGCGCGCGTGTCGAGCGCGGGATTGACGAGATTACGCAGCCAGGATTCCGGAAATTGCATGATGTGTGCGCCCTAGTTAATTGAATTGCTTAAGGAAACGCAAGTCATTCTCGAAGAACAGCCGGAGGTCGTCGACGCCGTAGCGCAACATCGCGAGGCGCTCGACACCGAGGCCGAAGGCGAAGCCGACGTAGCGCTCGGGGTCGATGTTCACGTGGCGGAACACATTGGGATGCACCATGCCGCAGCCGAGCACTTCCAGCCAGCCGGTATGGGAGCAGACGCGACAGCCTTCGCCGCCGCAGATCACGCAGCCGATGTCCATTTCGGCCGACGGCTCGGTAAAGGGAAAAAACGACGGACGAAAACGCACCGCCAGGTCGTCGCGCTCGAAAAAGTTGCGCATGAAATCGGCCAGCACCCCCTTCAAGTCGGCGAAAGACACCGACGTGTCGACCCATAGGCCCTCGATCTGGTGGAACATCGGCGTGTGCGTCACGTCGGAGTCGCAGCGGTACACCCGCCCCGGCGCGATGATCCTGAGCGGCGGCTGGTGGCTTTCCATGTAATGGATCTGCACCGGCGAAGTATGGGTGCGCAGCAGTTCCCCCGACTGCAGGTAGAAAGTGTCGTGCATCGCGCGCGCCGGATGATCTTCCGGGATGTTGAGCGCGGTGAAGTTGTAGAAATCGGTTTCGATCTCGGGCCCGGTCGCCACGTCGAAGCCGATCGAACGGAACAGCGCCTGGATGCGTGCGAGCGTCTTCGACACCGGATGCAGGCCGCCGCTGCCCGGTCCGCGCCCCGGCAGCGTGACGTCGCGCGTCTCGGCCGCCAGCTGGCGGTCGAGCTCGGCCTGTTGCAGCGCCCCACGGCGCATCTTCAGCGCCGCCTCGACCGCCTGCTTGGCCTCGTTGATGCGAGCGCCCGCGGTCTTGCGTTCCTCGGCCGGCATCGCGCCCAGGCTTTTCAGCAGGTCGGTGAGCTGGCCGCTCTTGCCCAGGTAGATGGCCTTGACCTGTTCCAGCGCCGGCAGGTCGGGCGCGCCCTGGATGGCGGCAAGGGCTTCGGCGACGATATCGTTCGGATTGCGCATGAGAGTGCCTAGATCTGGAATTCAGCTACGAAGGGCACGAAGTTCACGAAGGCAAATCCATGGCGCCTCGCAGGTCTTCGCGTCCTTCACCAACAAAAAAAGGCCTTGCGGCCTTTTTTTGTTGCATCGGTGTTGCTTACGCAGCGAGCCTGGCCTTGACCTGATCGACGATCTTGGCAAAGGCATCCTTGTCGAAGATCGCGATATCGGACAGCACCTTGCGGTCGATGCCGATCTCGGCGCGGCTCAAACCGTTCATGAACACGCTGTAGGTCAGGCCGTGCTGGCGGGCGGCCGCGTTGATGCGGGCGATCCACAGGGCACGGAACTGGCGCTTGCGCTGACGGCGGTCGCGGTACTGGTACTGGCCCGCCTTCATCACCGCTTCGTTGGCGACGCGGAAGACGTTCTTGCGGCGGCCGCGGTAGCCCTTGGCGGCGTCGAGGATTTTCTTGTGGCTGGCGCGGGCGGTTACGCCCCGTTTGACGCGTGGCATGGGTTCTCTCCTTTATGCGTAGGGCAACATGCGGGCAACCGCCTTGAGGTTGCTGGCATTGACGGTTTCCATGCCGCGCAACTGGCGCTTACGCTTGGTGCTCTTCTTGGTGAGAATGTGGCGCATGAACGCGTGCGAGCGCTTGAAACCGCCGCCGCCCAGCGCGCGGAACCGCTTGGCGGCGCCGCTCTTGCTCTTCATCTTGGGCATGATGCTTCCTTATTTATCTCATGCGGCCAGGTGATTCCGCGACGCGGAATGCTTCACCTACCCGGCAGCACGTATGGTGGCATTTTTGACCCCGGCACGACCTGCCCCGGGATCCGAGAAACGCCAGTCTCGAAAATCAGGCCTTTTTCTTCGGTGCCAGCATCATCACGAGCTGGCGCCCTTCCATTTTCGGAAACTGCTCGACCACGGCCAACTCGGCGAGATCGGCCGACACGCGGCGCAACTGCTCCATGCCGATTTCCTGGTGGGCCATCTCGCGACCGCGAAAACGCAGCGTCACCTTGGTCTTGTCGCCGTCCTGCAGGAAGCGCATCAGGTTGCGCAGCTTGATCTGGTAGTCGCCCTCGTCCGTGCCCGGACGGAACTTCACTTCCTTGATCTGCACCTGCTTCTGCTTGAGCTTGGCCTCGTGCTGCTTCTTGCTTTCCTGGTACTTGAACTTGCCGTAGTCCATGATCTTGCACACGGGCGGCTGCGCCGTCGGTGCAATCTCCACCAGGTCCAGGTCTGCCTCTTCCGCCTGGCGCAGGGCATCGTAGAGTTTCACGATGCCGAGCTGTTCGCCTTCGGTTCCGACCAAACGCACCTCCGGGGCTGTAATTTCACCGTTGATGCGTGTCTGCTTTTTCTCTGTCGCGATGAGCCGTTCTCCAATTCCAAAACCCGGCGCCAGGCGCACGGGCAAACCAGGTCAAACAAAGTAAAGAAGGCGCGGGGGCGGATTCCCTGAGGGAGACCCCAACGCCTTGTTTGACCGCCTTTACTGGCGCGCCAGAATTTCGGATTCCAGGCGCGCGATGAAGTCATCCAAACCGAGCTGCCCCAGGTCCTGGTTGCCGCGGGCACGGACGGAAACCCGGTGGGTCTCCCGCTCCTTGTCGCCGACGACCGCCAGATAGGGCAGCTTCTGCAAGCTATGTTCGCGGATTTTATAGGTAATTTTGTTATTACTCAAGTCCGCCCCGGCCCGAATGCCGGCCGCCCGCAACGCCCGGACGACCTCATGGGCGTAGCCGGCCTGGTTTTCGCTGATGTTCATCACCATGACCTGCACCGGGGCGAGCCACAGCGGGAAGTTGCCGGCGTGGTGCTCGATGAGGATGCCGATGAAGCGTTCCATCGAACCCAGGATCGCGCGGTGCAGCATCACCGGGGTCTTGCGGCTGTTGTCCTCCGCGACGTATTCGGCGCCGAGGCGCGCCGGCAGGTTGAAGTCGAGCTGGATGGTGCCGCACTGCCACAGGCGGCCGAGCGTGTCCTTCAGCGTGAACTCGATCTTGGGGCCATAGAAGGCGCCCTCGCCCGGCTGCAGCTCGAAGGCGAGATGGTTCTTCTCCAGCGCCGCCGCGAGCGCGGCTTCGGCGCGGTCCCAGCTCTCGTCGGAGCCGACGCGCTTCTCGGGCCGGGTCGACAGCTTCACCAGGACCTCGTTGAAGCCGAAGTCCGCGTAGACCTTCTGCAGCATGACGATGAAGTCGGCCACTTCCTGCTCGACCTGATCTTCGGTGCAGAAGATGTGCGCGTCGTCCTGGGTGAAGCCGCGCACGCGCATGATGCCATGCAGCGCGCCCGACGGCTCGTTCCTGTGGCACGAGCCGAATTCGGCGAGCCTGAGCGGCAGTTCGCGGTAGGAATGCAGGCCGCTGTTGAAAATCTGCACGTGGCCGGGGCAGTTCATCGGCTTGACCGCGTAGTCGCGGTTTTCCGACGCGGTGGTGAACATGTTGTCGCGGTAGTTGTCCCAGTGGCCGGACTTCTCCCACAGACTGCGGTCCATCACCGCAGGCGTCCTCACTTCCTGGTAGCCGTGGTCGACGAACTTCTGCCGCATGTACTGCTCGATCTGCTGCCACACGATCCAGCCCTTGGGGTGCCAGAACACCATGCCCGGCGCCTCGTCCTGCATGTGGAGCAGGTCGAGTTGCTTGGCGAGCCGGCGGTGGTCGCGCTTCTCGGCCTCTTCCAGGCGATGGAGATACGCTTCCAGGTCTTCTCTTCTTGCCCACGCCGTGCCGTAGATACGCTGCAATTGTGCATTCTTCGAATCGCCGCGCCAGTAGGCCCCGGCGAGCTTCATCAGCTTGAACGCTCGCGGCAGCTTGCCGGTCGAGGGCAGGTGCGGGCCACGGCAGACGTCGAACCAGTCGCCCTGGCGGTAGATCGTGAGTTCCTCGCCGGCCGGAATCACCTCGTCGATGATCTGCACCTTGTAGGTTTCGCCGAGATCGGCAAACACCTTCTTCGCCTCTTCGCGCTCCCACACCTCGCGCTTGATCGGCAGGTCGCGCCTGACGATCTCCTCCATGCGTTTCTCGATCTTTTCGAGGTCTTCCGGCGTGAAGGGCGTGTCGCGCGCGAAGTCGTAGTAGAAGCCATCCTCGATCTCCGGCCCGATGGTCACCTGCGTGCCCGGATACAGTTCCTGCACCGCCTGCGCCATCACGTGCGCGGCGTCGTGGCGGATGAGGTCGAGCGCCTCGGCATCCTTGGCGGTAATGATCGCAAGCCTGGCGTCATGGTCGATCACGTGGCTGGTGTCGACGAGCTTGCCGTCGACCTTGCCGGCGAGCGCCGCCTTGGCGAGACCCGCGCCGATGCTGGCGGCAACCTCGGCAACCGTCACCGGCCCGGCAAAGGGGCGGACGGAACCATCGGGAAGCGTGACGTTGACCATGTGCTCAGACTCCGGAAATAAAAAAAAGCGCGGACCGGCCGCGCTTTCGGATGCTACTCGAAGATACGAAAATGAATCGGGACTGCGATGCGCCGGGGGTTATCCAGTGACATCCCTGCAAGTTCGCGGTGACATTTCGCAACCTCCGCGGGCGGTTCCGCCCCGCTTGAAACCAGGCCATCCCGGCCCTCTGAATATTGGTAGGCGCGATTGGACTCGAACC
>JBKBQH010000010.1:0-97647 GCA_046292745.1 Thiobacillus sp.
AGCCCCGCCGGCAGCCCCCGTGCCGGCGGCCACCGTTCCGGCGGCAACCCCGCCCGCGCCCGGCGAGCGGGCCCAAGCGCCGGCGCCGGTGGCGGCCGCGTCGGCGCCCCTGATCCAGAAACACGACATTCCCCTTTCGCCCGAGGCGGCCGCGGAGGCGAGCTATCGCAAGGCAGTCGCCCTGCTGCAAAAAGATCGCGCGCCGCAGGCGCAGCCGCTGCTCGAGGAAGCCTTGATCCTGCACCCGGGCCACGTCGCGGCGCGTCAAACCCTGGTGGCCGTGTTGGTCGAATCGGGTCGCCTGGCCGACGCCGAGGGTGTGTTGCGCACGGGCCGCCAGGTGTCGCCGGACCATGCCTGGTTCGCGCTCAGCCTGGCCAAGCTGCTGGCTGCGCGCGGCGACCCGGCGGCTGCGGCCGCGACGCTCCAGGCGGGACTGGGCGCGCGCGGGGTCGATGCGGACTATCACGCCCTGCTGGCCGCTGTCCTGGTCCAGCTCGAGCGGCATGGTGACGCTGCCCGGCATTACCGTGCGGCACTCGCCCTGCGCCCCGACGAAGCCCGCTGGTGGGTGGGCCTGGGTATGGCGCTTGCCGCCCAGGGCAACGCGCAGGAGGCGCGTGCCGCCTACCGGCGCGCGCTCGAGAGCGGCACGCTGCCCGACAGTCTCGCCAGCTTTGTGCACGCCGCCTTGCAGGCGCGCTGATGTTTTGCGCCTTCGGGCCGCTTGGCGTGTGGTCGAATCACGTTCTGCGGGTGTTGCAGGCAAGCAACGCCAGACGCAAGAAAAATAAGAAATTCACCGGATTGTGGTTTTCTTTTGGCGATTTGCTAGAATCCGCGCGTCGGCTGGATCACAAGTCCCGGACCGATCTCTGGTGTGGGTTATCAATCGTAATTTAAGGGAAATCTGAAATGAAATATTCCATTCTCCTGGCTGCTCTGTTGGCTGCTTCCATGACCGCTTGCGGCCAAAAAGAAGAAGCTGCTGCTCCCGCTGAAGCGCCCGCTGCTGAAGCTCCCGCTCCCGCTCCCGCTGAAGCGCCCGCTGCTGCGCCCGCCGACGCTGCCGCGCCCGCTGCCCCGGCTGACGCCGCCGCGCCCGCTGCTCCGGCTGACGCTGCTGCGCCCGCTCCCGCCCCCGCCGCTCAGTAATACCGGGCTAGGGAGGAAAACCGGCCTTCGGGCCGGTTTTTTTACGCCTGCAAAAAGCGGTCGAGCCGCGCCAATGCCTCGGCCAGGCGCGGCTGCGGCTGGGTATAGGCGATGCGCAGATGCTGCGCTGCGCGGTGCGCGCCGAAATCGACGCCGGGCGTGACGGCGACGCCGGCGGCGTCGAGCAGCGCGGTACTGAAGGCGTGGCTGTCGCCGGCGTGGCGGCTGCAATCCGCGTAGAGGTAGAACGCGCCCTGTGGCGTGACGGGGAACACGAACCCGCGTTCGCGCAGCGCCGGCAGCAGGAAATCGCGGCGGGCACGCAGTTCGGCCTTGCGCGCGTCGAGGAGGGCAAGGCACGCGGGCGAGAACGCGGCCAGCGCGGCGTGCTGCGCCGGCGTCGGCGCGGCGAGGAACAGGTTCTGCGCCAGCCGTTCGATCCCCGGCAGCGCCCAGGCCGGCGCGACCAGCCAGCCGAGGCGCCAGCCGGTCATCAGGAAATATTTCGAAAAGCTGTTGATCACAAACACGTCGTCCCAGCGCGCGGCGCTGTGCTCGATGCCGTCGTAGGTCAGCGCGAGATAGATCTCGTCGACGATGAGCGCGACGCCGCGCGCGGCGCACCAGGCGTGGATGCGTTCGAGCGCATCCGGGGGCATGGCCGTTCCAGTGGGATTGGACGGGCTCGCGACGAGCACCGCGCGGGTGGCCGGCGTCGCGTGCCGTTCGATCAGTTCGAGCGTGAGCTGGAAGCCGCTGGCGGCGTCGACCGGCACGTTCACCGCGCGCGCTTCGCAAAAGCGCGCGAAGTGCCGGTTGCAGGGATAACCGGGGTCGGCCATCAGCACCTCGTCGCCTGGCCCGGCGAGCAGACCCAGTGCGAGCAGCAGCGCGCCGGAGGCGCCGGGCGTGACGACGATGCGCCCCGGATCCACCATGGCCTGCCAGCGTGAGGCGTAGAAACCCGCAATGGCCTCGCGCAGCGCCGGCAGGCCGAGCGCGCCGGTGTAGTGGGTGTGGCCGGCGGCAAGCGCCTGGATGCCGGCCTCGACGATGGGCGCCGGCGTGGCGAAGTCGGGCTCGCCGATTTCCAGATGGACGATGTCGCGCCCGGCCGCCTCGAGCGCCTGCGCGCGCGCCAGGATGTCCATCACGTGAAAGGGGGCGATGTCGCCGATGCGCGCGGCGGTCCGGTGTTCAGGCATGGGCAGACTCCTGGCGGGCAAGCGGGTGCTGGCGGTAGAACAGCCGCAACTGTTCGTAAACGGCGGGATACTCGGCCAGCACGAGCCGTGGCGTTTCGAAGAAGGCCTCGGTCAGCACGGCGAAGAATTCGCCGGGGTCGTAGCTCGCATAGGGGTCGATCGGGGTGTCCTCGCCGGCGTCGACGCGGCGGCACAGGTCTTCGTAGGCGGCACTGAAATCGCGTGCCCAGGCGCCGGCATCCATGCCGCGGTGCAATGGCGGGTAGCCATTGGCGTCGCCATTGAGCATGTCGAGCTTGTGCGCGAATTCGTGCAAAACGACATTGAATCCATCGCCTTGTCCGCTGATTGCGACGTCGGCGAGCGAGAGCACCAGCGGGCCGCCGTGCCAGGATTCGCCGGCCAGGATGTCGCGGCTATGGTGCACCACGCCGGCTTCGTCGGTCTCGACACGGTCGCGCAGGAATTCGTCGGGGTAGAGGATGATTTCGCTCCAGCCGTCGTAGCTGGCCTCGTCGAGTTCGAGCGTGAGCAGTGAAGCTTGCAGCGCGATCGCCAGCTGAAGTGACGGCTCGACCTTGGCGCCGCCCGCCGCAGAAAACGCCTTGTCATGGAGCAGCAGGCTCGCCCGCTCGCGCAGGCGCTGCAATTCTTCGGCCGTGAGCCCGTCGAGTATCGGCAGCGCAGCGACGGTTCGCCTGAAGGCGTTCTCGGGAACGAGATGGCGGCGCAGGATGCGTTCACGGCGCCAGCGGCGGAACCAGTTCATTCGTCGCTGTCGAGCAGGCGCGCGGTGGCCGCGTCCGGATGTTCGAGCTCGACCCGCTCGATCTGGGCAAAGCGACGCGTGATCTTGTCGCTCGAGATGCGAACGTCGCTCACGTCCTTGCTGGCCTGCTCGATGTGGCTGGCGAGCTTTTTCATGCGCTCGTCGAAGCGGGCGAAATCCTTTGCCAGCTTGGTCAGCTCGTCCTTGATGACGTGGGCCATGCGTCGCGTCTCGGAGTCGCGGATCACCGCGCGCGCGGTGTTTAGCACCGCCATCAGCGTGGTCGGCGAGGTGAGCCACACGCGCTGCTTCTGCGCATGCTCGACGAGATCCGGATGGTAGGCGTGGATCTCGGCGAACACCGCCTCGGCGGGCAGGAACAGCACCGCGCCGTCCGAGGTCTCGCCTGCAACGATGTACTTGGCCGCAATGTCGTCGACGTGCTTTTTGACATCCAGCTTGAACTGGCGCCGGGCGGCGTCGCGCTCGGCGGGCGTCAGCGTGTCGTCGAACATGCGGCTATAGTTTTCCAGCGGGAACTTGGCGTCGACGCACACCCTGCCGGTCGGCGCCGGCAGGATCAGCACGCAGTCGGCGCGCGCACCGCTTTTCAAGGTGTGCTGGAAGGCATAGGCATCGGGCGGCAGGCTGTTCCGTACCAGCGCTTCGAGCTGCACTTCGCCGAAGGCGCCGCGCGAGCGCTTGTCGCCGAGGATCTCCTGCAGGCTGACGACGTTCGACGCCAGGCCCTCGATCTTCTTCTGCGCCTCGTCGATCACCGCCAGCCGCGTCATCACCGAGGTGAAGGTTTCATTGGTCTTCCTGAAGCCCTCGTCGAGGCGCTCGGCGACCTTGCCGGAAATCTCGTTGAGGCGGCTGTCGACCGTCTGCGACAGCTGCTGCACGCGCTCGCCGAACTGCGCGTTCATGCTTTTGAGCGTGTCCTGCAGCAAGGCCTGTTCGGCGCGGCCCTGTTCGATGAGCTTCTCCAGCATCACGGTCTGGAATTGGCCGAGGTGTTCGGAGATGCTGGCGCGCGTGTCGGCAAGTCGCTCGGTCTGCGCGACCTGCAGGCCGGCCAGCAGGGCCTGCATGCGGTCGGACTGCTGGGTGAGGCCGGCGTGCAGGTCGGTCAGTACGGCGCGGTGGCGTGCTTCCATGTCCTGCATGAGCCGTGCGGGCAGCGCCTGCAGGCGAACGAGCAGGAGAATCGCGATGGCGAGGAGGGCGGCGAGGCCGATCAGGAGGCCGGTTTCGACGGGAGACATGGGCGGATTCTACCCGCTGGCGGCAAGAAAAAACCCGGCGCAAGGCCGGGTTCATGGGAGGCGGTTTGCAGCGCCTCGTGCCGAACGGTTCAGGCCGCCTCGCGGTTGGCGCGCTTGCGCTCGTGTTCCTGCAGGTGGCGCTTGCGGATGCGGATCGACTTCGGCGTGATCTCGACCAGTTCGTCGTCGTCGATGAACTCGACGGCGGATTCGAGCGTGAGCTTGATCGGCGGGGTCAGTCGCACGGCCTCGTCGGTTCCCGAGGCGCGCACGTTGGTGAGCTTCTTGCCCTTGATCGGGTTGACCACCAGGTCGTTGTCACGGCTGTGGATGCCGATGATCATGCCCTCGTACAGCTTGTCGCCGGGCGAGACGAACATGCGGCCGCGGTCTTCGAGGTTCCACAGCGCGTAGGCGACGGCCTCGCCGTTTTCCTGGCTCACCAGCACGCCGTTGTGGCGGCCGGGCAGGTCGGCCTTGATCGGACCGTAGTCGTCGAACACGTGGCTCATCAGGCCGGTGCCGCGCGTCATGGTCATGAAGTCGGACTGGAAGCCGATGAGGCCGCGCGCGGGGATGTGGTATTCGAGGCGGGTGCGGCCGTTGCCGTCGGATTCCATGTTGGTGAGCTCGCCGCGGCGGCGGCCGATCTCTTCCATCACCGCGCCCTGGTGCGCGTCCTCGAGGTCGATGGTGAGGTTTTCGTACGGCTCGCACTTCTCGCCGTTGATTTCCTTGTACACCACGCGCGGCTTGGCGACGGCGAGTTCGAAGCCTTCGCGGCGCATGTTTTCCAGCAGGATGGTGAGATGCAGCTCGCCGCGGCCGGAGACGCGGAACACGTCGGCGTCGCCGGTGTCCTCGACGCGCAGCGCGACGTTGGTGAGCAGCTCCTTGGTGAGGCGGTCGCGGATCTGGCGGCTGGTGACGAACTTGCCCTCGGTGCCGGCCAGCGGCGACGTGTTGACCATGAAGTCCATGGTCAGCGTCGGTTCGTCGACCGACAGCATGGGCAGGCCGACCGGGTTTTCCTTGTCGCAGAGGGTGACGCCGATGCCGATGTCGTCGAGGCCGGAGATGATGATGATGTCGCCGGCTTCGGCCGCGTCGACGGGGATGCGCTCGAGGCCCTTGAAGCCGAGTACCTGGTTGATGCGGCCGGTGGCGACGAGCTCCATGTGGTTCATCACCGCGACCTGCATGCCGGGCTTGATGCGGCCGTTGAGGATGCGGCCGACGCCGAGGCGGCCGGTGTAGGTCGAGTAGTCGAGTGCCGCGATCTGCAGCTGCAGCGGGGCGTCGGCCGAGCCGGGCGGGGTGGGGACGTGCTTCAGCACGGTGTCGAACAGCGGCACCATGTCGGCCGCTGCGCCGCCGTGCGAGGGCGCGTCCTTGAGATCCATGCAGGCCCAGCCGTTGAGGCCCGAGGCGTAGATGATGGGAAAGTCGAGCTGTTCGTCGGTGGCGCCGAGCTTGTCGAACAGGTCGAAAGTCTGGTCGACGACCCAGTCGGGGCGCGAACCGGGACGATCGACCTTGTTGATGACGACGATGGGGCGCAGTCCCAGCGCCAGCGCCTTCTTGGTGACGAAGCGGGTCTGCGGCATCGGGCCTTCGACCGCGTCGACCAGGAGCACCACGCCGTCGACCATGCCGAGCACGCGCTCGACCTCGCCGCCGAAGTCGGCGTGGCCGGGGGTGTCTACGATGTTGATGTGATAATCGCCGTAGGTGATCGCGGTGTTCTTGGCGAGGATGGTGATGCCGCGTTCCTTTTCCAGGTCGTTCGAATCCATGACCCGCTCGTCCACCGCCTGGTTGTCGCGGAAGGTGCCGGACTGCTTGAGGAGCTGGTCGACCAGCGTGGTCTTGCCATGGTCGACGTGCGCGATGATGGCGATGTTGCGAAGCTTGCGGGACATGATGGGGGGCCGGGACGGCGGGATTCGGGAAAACCCGGCATTGTAACAGGTTTTTCTGACTAATTCTTGTGCAGCGGGTGGGCGGCCAGGCGGGCGTCGATGGCGGCAATGACGGCCTGGTAGCGCGGACTGCCGACGGGACCGAAGCGGCGGTCGAATTCGGCCTGCGCCAGGAATTCCGGCAAATCGCGAAAATCCGGCATCAGGTCGGCGTCGCTGCGGGCGGCAGCGAGACGTTGCTGAACGCGGCCTGCGGATTCGCCGACGGCCGCGCCGGCAAGTTTCACGCCCGCGCGGTTGGCGGCAAGGTCGGTGAAGCTGAAACCGGAACCCCGGGTCGTGTCTTCTTCTTCCTTGATGAGGCCGATGGCGTTGGCGAGCCGGCTGCCGCCGTTGACGGCGATCGCGGCGGAGATCACGAAGTGCTCGGCGAAGTCACGCCGGCCATAAAGCGTGAGCAACACCCGCGGCGCACGGCGGGTCGAACGGCTGTCGCCTTCCAGCAGCTTCTTGAGGCTGATGCCGGAGAGATAGGCGCCGAGCGCGGACAGCGCCGCCCGGTTCTCGGCCGCCGCGTCGCCGCCGCGCGCGCGCGCGTAGGCGAACAGCGGCGGCAGGACCTCGGTCAGCGGGACATGGCTGCCGTGGGCATGCGGCTTCAGCAGGGCGTCGAGCCGCCGGGCGTGCGCGAGCATGCGCGCCTGGTCGTCCGGATCGATCAGCAGGTCGGCGCTCTTGCGTTCCACCTGGGCCAGCAGTTCGGGTCGCCAGCGGTAATCGAGTGTGGCCTGGTTTTCCTCGAAACTCACCTGGGCGAAGGCGTCGGCCAGGGTGGCATAGGTTTCGTCGCGCCGCAGCCAGCGGTGTACCAGCCGGGCGGTCCGGTCCGCGAGAAAACCGGGCAGGGGCAGGCTGCCCAGCCGCAGATGCTGGATGCGCACGCCTCCCGGCACTTCGGCGACCTCGGCCGTGACGTTGAGATAACTGCCGTAGGGGTTGGCGGGCACCCGCAGTGTCGCGCTGAGGATCGCGAGCCCGGGCGTGAGTTCGGCCGAAATGCCGCTGACGTGGCGCAATTCGACGGCGTAGTTGAGCAGGCGGTTGAGCTCGGCTTCGTCGAGCTGGATGCTCTGCACGATGTCGGGCGGCTGGCCGCGGGGGTCGTGCTTCAGGAACAGCGACTTGACCCAGGCGAGATCGGCGCGGCGGAACTCGGCCGGCGGCTCGATCGCGGGCGCGTCATCCAGCAGCAGCCAGGGCAGTACGGTGAGCCCCGCCAGCAGGATGAGCGCCGCGCTCCAGAGCAGGAATCGTTTCATGCCCGGTCCGGCTGGTTGCGCATGAAATCCGCGGTCTTGAAAAAGGCGGCGGCGAGTTCCTGCCGCAGGGCGGGATCGATGCCGACGTCCTGCATGGCGCGCAGCATGCAGCCCAGCCACTGGTCGCGCTCGGCTTCGCCGATGGGGAAGGGCAGATGGCGGCGACGCAGGAAGGGATGGCCGAAACGGTCGACGTATTCCGGCGGGCCGCCGGTCCAGCCGGAAAGGAACCAGGCGAGCTTGTTGCGCGATTCGGTGAGGTCGGCCGGGTGCAGCTTGCGGATGCCGTAGTAGTCGGGATCCTCGTCCATCAGGTCGTAGAAGCGGTCGACCAGCTTGCGGATTGCTTCGCCGCCGCCGAGGCGTTCGTAGTGCGTCTGCATTTCAGGCTTTCACCGGGCGGACCTTCGCCGCGGCCGCCCTGGCGCGTTCGCGTGCCGTATCGACGTCGGCGGCGACGGCAAGCGCCACCCCCATGCGGCGCCGCACGAAGGCTTCGGGCTTGCCGAACAGGCGCAGGTCGGCGCCGGGCACGGCGAGGGCTTCGTCGACGCCTTCGTAGGCGATGCCGGCGGCGTCCAGGCCACCGTAGATCACCGCCGACGCGCCGGGTTCGCGCAAGCTGACGTCGACCGGCAGGCCGAGGATGGCGCGCGCGTGCAGGTCGAATTCACTGAGCCGCTGGGTCGCCATCGTCACCATGCCGGTATCGTGCGGACGCGGGCTGACTTCCGAGAACCAGACGTCGTCGCCCTTGACGAAGAGTTCGACGCCGAAGACCCCGCGTCCGCCGAGGCTGCCGGTGACGGCGGCGGCGATTGCCTGCGCCCGCGCCCGCGCGACGGGCGACATCGGTTGCGGCTGCCAGGATTCCACGTAGTCGCCCTTCACCTGCACATGGCCGATGGGTTCGCAGAAGTGCGTCCCGATGTCGCCGCTGGCATCCGCCGCACGCACGGTCAGGAGCGTGATTTCATAGTCGAAGTCGATCACGCCCTCGACGATGACGCGCCCCTTGCGGACGCGCCCGCCGGCGGACGCATAGTCCCACGCCGCGCCGAGGCCGCTGGCATCGTCGACGCGCGACTGTCCCTTGCCGGACGAGGACATCACGGGCTTGACGATCACCGGGTAGCCGAGCGCGCTGGCGGCGGCGGTCATTTCGGCGAGACTGTCGGCGAAGCGGTAGGGCGAGGTGGGGAGCGCCAGCGTCTCGGCGGCCAGCCGGCGGATGCCCTCGCGGTTCATCGTGAGGTGGGCGGCGCGCGCGGTGGGAATGACCGCCGCGAGCTTGGCCGCCTCGATCTCCAGCAGCGTTTCGGTCGCGATGGCCTCGATTTCCGGCACGACGAGATGCGGTTTTTCCGCCGCGATCAGCGCGCGCAGGGCGGCGCCGTCGCTCATGTCGATGACGTGGGCGCGATGCGCGACCTGCTGGCCGGGCGCGTTCGGATAACGGTCGACGGCGACGACCTCGACGCCCAGGCGCTGCAGCGCGAGGATCACTTCCTTGCCGAGCTCGCCAGCGCCGAGCAGCATGACGCGGGTGGCCGAAGGGGAGAGCGGGGTACCAAGGCGCATGGGGAATCCAGTCGGAGGCAATACGGCGGATTTTACCGTGCGCTACAGATGTTGCTCGATCGGCAGCGCCTGCAGCACGCGCAACAGGCCGCGCTGGATCAGGGTGGTTTCGGGCTCGACCTCGAAAACGCGTTCGGCGCCCTGATGCACGTCGTGCCAGCGCAGTTGCCGGCTCACCTGGCCATCGGCAGTTTCGACGACGAGCCGGGGCCGGTAGCTGCGTTCGGGGCGCATGGCGTCCTCGGCGATTTCGGTGAGCTGGCGCGCCAGTTCGGGCGAGCGGATGACCAGGCCCATCTCGGTGTTGAGGTGGATCGAGCGCGGATCGAAATTGAAGCTGCCGATGAAGACCTGGCTATCGTCGAGGACGAAGGCCTTGGCGTGCAGGCTGGCGCGCGAGGCGCCGCTGCGGAGGTCGCGCAGGCGGCCGCCATGCGGCTCGGCAACGGGTTTCAGTTCATACAGATTGACGCCGGCCTCGAGCAGCGGCACGCGGTAGTTGGCGTAGCCCGCGTGCACGACGGGCACGTCGCTCGCGGCGTAGGCGTTGGTGAGGACGTCGATCTGCACCCCCTGATGGCGCCAGTAGCGGAAGTACGCCATGCCCATGGCGCCCGGCACGAAGTAAGGCGAGACGATGAGCGCGCGCCGCGCCGGCGTGATCCACTGCCCGGCGAGTTGCCCGGCCAGCAGTTCCGAGGTCGCCACGCCCGGCCCCATGACTTTTTCCGGCGGATCGGCGATGAGCGTCGCGTGCGCCAGGTGCCAGCGTGTCCTGCCGCCGAGCAGTCCGGGCAGGGGGTCGGCCGCGGTCAGCGCGCGGCCATAGTCGCTGTCGAGCCGGCGCGCGCGGAAGTCCATGAGGAAACGGGTGGCACGCAGCAGGCGCGCATCGCCCGGGGCGACAGGCAGGGCCGACGCCGGCACTGCGGCGTCGCTGTTCCAGTACGTATCGAACGACTGCGAGAGCTCGGCGACGATGGCGCCCGCCGCCAGTACGTCGAAGTCGACGAAACTGACGTCCCGATGCGCCTCGAAGTATTCGTCGCCGATGTTGCGCCCGCCGGCGATGGCGAGCTGGTTGTCCGCGATGAAAGCCTTGTTGTGCATGCGGCGGTTGAGGCGCACGTGATCCTGCAACGCCTGCCAGGCCCGGACCAGCAGGCTGGCGCCGCGGGTGTGGAAGGGGTTGAACAGGCGAACCTCGATGTTGGGGTGGGCATCGAGCGTGGCGAGACGCAGCTCCTTGTCGCCGCTGTCGATGTCGTCGACCAGCAGGCGCACCCGCACGCCGCGCTCGGCCGCGGCGAGCAGGGCGGCGGCCACCAGCTTGCCGGTGGTGTCGTTGTGGAAGAGATACGTCTGCACGTCGAGCGTTCGGGTCGCGCGCTGGGCCAGCGCGATTCGCGCGGCCAGCGCGGCGTGGCCGTCGTGCAGCAGATGGAAACCCGACGCGCCGGCCGGGATGCGCGGCGCCAGCTGCGCCTTCAGCGGCGTGTCGGCCTGGTTCGACAATGCCTGGGAAAGCGGGCGTGGCGTGCCGAGGTCGAGCGTGCCGGCGCAGCCGGCGAGGCCGAGCACGGCTGCCAGCGCAAGGATGCATCCGGCAATGCGCTCAGGCCGTCGGGTCATTCACACGGTGCCAGGCGAAGTGCGGGCCGGGGTCGGTCTTGCGGCCGGGCGCGATGTCGCTGTGCCCGACCACGGCGCGGATCGGATAGGCCGCTTTCAGCGTTGCGAGCAGCGGGAGGAGGGTTGCGTACTGCGCTTCGGTGAAGGGGAGTTCGTCCGTGCCTTCGAGCTCGATGCCGATGGAAAAGTCGTTGCAGCGCTCGCGGCCTTCCCAGCGCGATGCGCCGGCGTGCCAGGCGCGCAGGGCGCAGGGGACGAACTGGATCAGGCTGCCATCGCGGCGGATGAAGAAGTGCGCGGAGACCTGCAGCCCGCGTATGCCCTGGTAATACGGATGCGCATCCCAGTCGAGCCGGTTGGTGAAGAGTTCAACGACGGCGTCGCCACCGAACACGCCCGGCGGCAGCGAAATGTTGTGCAGCACCACGAGCTCGATCGCGGCGCCTTGCGGGCGCGCGTCGCAATTCGGGGAGGGAATCGGCAGCGCACCGGCCAGCCAGCCATCGGCGTCGAGCGGGCGGGCGACGGCTGAGGAAGGGGGCGCGGGCTTCATGCGCGAAGCTTACTCGACCCGCGCCCGCTCTGGAAACATCGGCGGCGAGGCCGTAGACTGCGTGCTTTGCCGCTTCCGTTCTCGCTCATGTCCGCTTTCCACAAGGCCCGGCAACTGCTCGATCAGGCCGAGCTGGTCGCCCCCGCCGCCACCGTACAGGCCGCGCTCGATCGCCTGGCCGGCGAGATCACGGCCGCCCTGGGCGAGGCGTTTCCCCTGGTGCTGCCGGTGATGGGGGGCGCGGTCGTGTTTGCCGGGCAGCTGCTGCCGCGGCTGGCGTTTCCGCTCGAATTCGACTACCTGCACGTGACGCGCTATCGCGACAAGACGCGCGGCGGCGACATGGAGTGGCGGGTGCTGCCGGGCCAGGACGTGGCCGGACGTACCGTGCTGGTGCTCGACGACATCCTCGACGAGGGCGAGACGCTGGCGGCGATCCGCGACAGGCTCGCCGGGATGGGCGCGGCACGGGTGTGGTCGGCGGTGCTGACCGACAAGGCCAACGGGCTGGACAAACCGATCCGCGCGGACTTTGTCGGGTTGACGGTGCCTGACCGTTTTGTTTTCGGCTGCGGCATGGACGTGTACGGCCTGTGGCGCAACCTGCCGGCGATCTACGCCATGCGCCCCGAAGCGATCAAGGAATGAGGACGATCTGAAATGTTGGGAATCATCGGCGGCACCGGGCTCACCCAGCTCGCCAACCTGGAAATCACCCACCGCCAGGTGGCGCGCACCCCCTACGGCGAACCCTCCGGCGCGCTCACCTTCGGCCGCATCTGCGGCCAGGAGGTGATCTTCCTCGCGCGTCACGGCTACGGCCATACCATTCCCCCGCACGAAGTGAACTACCGCGCCAACCTCTGGGCGCTGAAGGACCATGGCGTCGACCGCGTCGTGTCGGTCGCCACCGTCGGCGGCATCCACCCCGAGCTGATCCCCGGCACGCTGGTGATCCCCGACCAGATCATCGACTACACCCACGGCCGCGCCAATACCTTCTTTGCGTCCGACGGCAGCAAGCCGGTGACGCATCTCGACTTTACGTATCCCTACTGCACGGCGATGCGGCGCGCCCTGCTGCAGGCCGCCGCGCGGGGCGGCATCCGCCTGCGTGACGGGGGGGTCTACGGCGCGGTGCAGGGACCGCGCCTGGAAACCGCCGCCGAGATCAACCGCATCGAGCGCGACGGCGCGGACATGGTCGGCATGACCGGCATGCCCGAGGCCTACCTCGCGCGGGAACTGGAGCTCTGCTACGCCGCGGTGGGCGCGGTCGTCAACTACGCAGCGGGGCGTGGCTTGTCGGTAGATGGCATCCAGATGGAGGAAATCCAGGCGGTGCTCGGCGAGGTGATGCAGCAGGTGCGGCATCTGCTCGAGCAACTGGTCACCGACGAGGCAAGCGGCGCGTGTGCCGTGTGAGGCGGCGATGAAGCTCTACCGTGTCCTGCAGTCGCAAGGTTTCGGCAGCCGCAAGGCGTGCCGGCTGCGCATCAACCAGGGCGAAGTGGCGGTCAACGGCGCGGTGTGCGACGACCCGGACATCGAAGTCGACCCGGCCGGTCTCGAAATCTGCATCGATGGCACGACCTGGCGCTACCGCGAACAGGCCTACCTGCTGCTGCACAAGCCGGCGGGCTACGAGTGCTCGCATCACCCCAGCCATCACCCCAGCGTCTTCGCGCTGCTGCCGGCGCCTCTGGTCGAACGCGGCGTGCAGTGCGTCGGACGGCTCGACCAGGACACCACGGGCGTGCTGCTGTTTTCCGACGACGGCCAGTTCATCCACCGCATGATTTCGCCGAAGAAAGGCGTGGCGAAAGTGTACCGGGCCCGCTGCGCCGAGCCGCTGACCGGTGCGCTGCTGGATGCGCTGCGCGCCGGCGTGCGGCTCAACGACGAGCCGGCCCCGATCGCCGCGCTCGCCGCCGAGGCGCTCGACGCGCGCACGCTGCGCCTGACGCTCGCCGAGGGCAAATACCACCAGGTCCGGCGCATGATCGCGGCGGCGGGCAACCATGTCGACGCGCTGCATCGCGAAGCGGTTGGCGCCTTCGCGTTGCCGCCGGACCTGCCCGCCGGCGCCTGGCGCTGGCTGGAAGCCGACGACCTGAAACGACTCGAGCAGCCATGGCCGTCCGCCCCGTCCTGAAAATGGGAGATCCCCGCCTGCTGACGCCGGCACAGCCGGTGGCGGACTTCGCCTCCGTCGAACTCGCGCAACTGCTGGTCGACATGCGCGACACCATGCACGCGCTCAACGGCGCGGGGCTCGCGGCGCCGCAGATCGGTATCGGCCTGCAGGTGGTGATGTTCGAGGTGAACGCCAACCCGCGCTACCCCGACGCCGAGGCGGTGCCGTTCACGGTGCTGATCAATCCCGTGCTCACGCCGCTGTCCGACGCGATCGAGGAGGACTGGGAAGGCTGCCTGTCGGTGCCCGGCATGCGCGGACGGGTGCCGCGCCACGTGGCGTTGCGCTATCAGGGCTTCGACGCCGCCGGCCAGCCGATCGACCGCAGCGTGAGCGGCTTTCATGCCCGCGTGGTGCAGCACGAGGTCGATCATCTGGAGGGCATCCTCTATCCCATGCGTATCCGCGACCTGCGTTATTTCGGCTTCACCGAGACGCTCTTTCCCGGCCAGAACCTGCAGGACGACTGAGGCTTCCTGTCCGAGACGCCGTTCGTCGGCATGCCGCGCGCGCACGCTAAAGCTCGGCCGCCTGCGCGCCGCTACTTGTGGCGTAGCCGGGGGCGTGGTGCCCCGGCCAGCGACAAGGACAAGAATGAGACCGGAACAACCGACCCTGGAACGCCCCGGCAACGACACGCTGCCGGATCCCATCGCTCGACTCGAGGAAATCGCCGCCCGGCTGATGGCGGTGCAGCGCGCATGGGACGCGCCCGACCGCGACCGGCGCCTGGCCGCCGCCCTGGCGTCCAGCCGTCAGGCCTGGCACGCGATCCAGTCCGCGCTCGCCGCGGGCGAGCTCAGCCTGCCGCCGGACGTGCAGCACAACCTCCTGATCCTGTCCGTGTACGCGGACAGCAAGATCAGCAAATGCGAGGCCATCCCGAGCGCCGACACCCTTGCCAGCCTGATCGCCCTCACCCACGCCCTGGCGGGCAGTTTGCGGGAATGGAGGGCGGCAGCGTGAAGCACGACAGGGACGCCCTTCCTTCTCGGAAACCATGGCCGCACCCGCCGACCGAAGTGACTGCGCTTGCCGCGGGCGTCGGCTCGGTGGTGCGTCCGGGCCGGGTTCGCAATCGCCCCAAGACCGAGGTCGAGGAGAAGGCCAAGAAACCCGCCGACGGCGTGCGCAAAAAGTCGCCGCCGGCCCGCAAGGCGCCGGCCCGCGGCCGCTACGTCGACGAATACGCGCGCCCGGCCTGACTGGTCGGGGGCGCCCGTTATTTCAGGGTTTCCCGCAGGTCGGCCGCGAGCGCATCGCGGCCGGCCGCCGTGTGCAGCGTTTCGCCGCGGATCAGGAAAGTGTCCTCCACCCGCTCCCCCAGGGTGTCGATCTTGGCCGCGTCGACACTGACGCCATGCCGCATCAGCACGTCCGCCACCGCGAACAGCAGCCCGCCTCGATCCGCGCAGGTGATCGAGAGTATCTGCCCGCGTCCCTGGGCGTCGTCTTCGAGCGTCACCGTGGTCGGATAGGGATGGTGACGCTGATGGCGTGACAGGCGTCCCCGGGGCGCCTGCTGCAGGGGGCGTGCGGGATCCAGGTCACGCGCCAGTTCGTGCTCCACGAAGGCGAGGAAATCGCGGTAGTGAATGCCGCGGTGCGCCAGGTCCATCACTTGAAAGCTGTCGAGCGCGTAGCCGTGCCGGGTCGTGTGGATCTTGGCTTCGAGGATGGTGTACTGGATGCGCGCGAAGAAACCGCAGATGCGGGCGAAGGTGTCGGCGTGGTCTGGCGTGTAGACCAGCACCTGGATGCCTTCGCCGGCGGGCGACAGGCGCGCCCGCACGACGGCCTCGCGGCTGTCCAGATGCCGCCAGAGCATGCGCGCCTGCCAGGCCATGTCGCGCGCGTCGAAGCGCAGGAAGTAGCGCTCGTCGAGATATTGCCATAGCGCGTCGGCGGCATCGGCCGGCAGGCCATAGAGGGCCAGGTTGACGCGTGCCTCCTGCTGGCGGGTGGCGATGTCGGGCCGGGCGGCGCTGCCCTTGGCGAGGCGCGCATGCGTCGCATGATAGAGGTCTTCCAGCAGCTTGCCTTTCCAGGCGTTCCATACCTTGGGGCTGGTGCCGCGGATATCGGCGACGGTCAGGAGATACAGTGCGTCGAGCCGGCGCCGGGTGCCGATGCGTTCGGCGAAGGCCTCGATGACGGCGGGGTCGCCGATGTCCTCCTTCTGCGCGGTGCGCGACATCACCAGATGCATCGCCACCAGCCAGGCGACGAGGTCGGTGTCCTCGCGGCCCAGGCCGTGCTGTTTGCAGAAGCGCCGGGCGTCGGCCGCGCCGAGTTCGGAGTGGTCGCCGCCCCGCCCCTTGGCGATGTCGTGGAACAGCGCGGCCAGATACAGCAGCTCGGGCCTGTCGAAACCGGCGATCAGCCGGCTGGCGAGCGGGAATTCGTGGGCGTGGGCCGGCACGGTGAAGCGGCGCACATTGCGCAGCACGGTCAGGATGTGCTCGTCGACGGTGTAGACGTGGAAGAGATCGTGCTGCATCTGCCCGACCACACGGCCGAACGCCGGAATGTAGCGGGCCAGGAGGCCGTAGCGGTGCATCGCGCGCAATGCGTGGGTGACGCCGACCGGCTCGCGCAGCAACGTCATGAACAGCGCGCGGTGCATCGGATCGGCGCGGAACGCGGCGTCGATGCGGGTGCTGCCGCGCCACAGCATGCGCAAGGTGGCGGGTTCGAAGCCGGCGAGCTCGGGGTGGCGGGCGAGCACGAGGAAGGCGCGCAGCAGGGCCGCCGGTCTGCGTTCGAACAAGTCCGTGCTGCGCGCTTCGAGCAGGCGCGCGCGCACCTGGAATTCGTCGTCGATCGGCTGCGGCGGCGCGGTGACCGGAAACACCCGTACCCGCAGCGATTGCACCAGGATGTCGTTGGCGCGCTGGATCAGCTTGGCGGCGCGGTAATAACGCTGCATCAGGCGTTCGCCCGCGCGTCGCGTGGGGGTGGCCGCGAGGCCCAGGCGCTCGGCGAGATCGGCCTGGTAGTCGAAGGCGAGACGGTCTTCGCGTCGCCGTGCCAGCAGGTGCAGGTGGACACGCAGCGTCGCGAGCGCACGTTCTTCGCGCGCGATGCGGCGCGCCTCGGGGGCGGTGAGCAGGCCGGCGCGCGCGAGCCCGGTCCAGCCCCCGCCCAGGCCGCAGGCCTGCGCCAGCCAGTGGATGGTGTGGAGGTCGCGCAGACCGCCGGGGCTATCCTTCAGATTGGGCTCGAGCTTGTAGGCGCTGTCGTCGAAGCGGGCATGGCGCGCCTGCTGCTCGGCCAGCTTGCCGTCGAAGAAGCGCTGGACGTTGAAGCGCGCGCGAAAACGCTCGCCGAACGCGGCGAACAGGGAGGCGCATCCCCACACGAAGCGCGCCTCGAGCAGGTTGGTTTCGACCGTGATGTCGGCGTCGGCCTCGACGAGACAGGTCTCGACGCTGCGCACGCTGTGGCCGATTTCCAGCCCGACGTCCCAGCACGCCTGGACCCAGGCTTCGAGCGCAGCCTGGGCATCCGGCGCGGGTTCGCCGGACAGCAGCAGCAACACGTCGACGTCGGAACCGGGGAACAGCTCGCCGCGTCCGTAGCCGCCGACGGCGGCGAGCGCGCAGTTCGCCGGCAGCGCGAGGCGGGTGCACAGGTCGGCCAGTACGCCGTCGACCAGCGCGGCGTGGCGCGCCAGGTAGCGACTGCTGGAGGGGGCGTCGAGAAAGGCGGCGGCGAGCGCCGCGCGGCCGGTCTTGAGCCGCTCGCGCAGATCGGCAACCGGCGCGCGGATCACGCGGCAGTGCGGATACGGTCGGGCACCGCCGGGCTGCCGGCCGAGACGGTCAGCACCTCGTAGCCGCTGTCGGTGACGAGGATGGTGTGTTCCCACTGCGCCGACAGGCTGCGGTCCTTGGTGACGATGGTCCAGCCGTCGGGCATCTGACGGATATCCCGCTTGCCGGCGTTGATCATCGGCTCGATGGTGAAGGTCATGCCGGGTTCGAGCGTGAGGCCGGTGCCGGGCTTGCCGTAGTGCAGCACCTGCGGGTCCTCGTGGAAGTTGCGGCCGATGCCGTGGCCGCAGAATTCGCGCACCACGCTGTAGCCGTGGTTTTCCGCAAAGCGCTGGATGGCGTGACCGATGTCGCCGAGCCGCGCACCGGGCCTGACGTGGGCGATGCCCACCCACATCGCCTCGTAGGTCACCTGCATCAGGCGCTTGGCCTGGATCGACGCTTCGCCCACGGCGAACATGCGGCTGGTGTCGCCGTGCCAGCCGTCCTTGATGACGGTGATGTCGAGGTTCACGATGTCGCCGTTTTTCAGCACCTTGTCGCCCGGCACGCCGTGGCACACCTGGTTGTTCACCGAGGTGCAGATCGACTTGGGGTAGGGCGCATGACCATTCGGCGCATAGTTGAGCGGCGCCGGGATCGTGCCCTGCACGTTCACCATGTAGTCGTGGCACAGCCGGTCGAGCTCGCCCGTGGTGACGCCGGGTTTGACGAAGGGCGTGATGTAGTCGAGCACCTCCGAGGCGAGCCGGCCGGCCACGCGCATGCCTTCGATGTCGGCGCCGGTTTTGATGGAAACGGTCATGGAAAACGGAATGGACGGATTCAAAGCCGTATTCTAGCGCGCCGGCCGGGCGCCGGCACCGCCAGCCGAGGACGCGACCGGCACACTGGCGGCGGACGGGAAGGCTGCGCCTTCTGTGGCGTGTTCTTGATCCGGACAGGGGTTCGAATTACAATCACGGGCTGCCCGGAATGGCCCGGGCAAATTCGCACACCCGCCGAATAAAGGGTGGCGGCGCGGCAGGACAGGCCGTGGCGCTGCTGGCGGGTGGAGGCTCAACCCTTTAGGAGATTCAAATGTCCGTCACCATGCGTCAAATGCTGGAAGCCGGTGTCCACTTCGGTCACCAGACCCGCTTCTGGAACCCCAAGATGGCCCCGTTCATCTTCGGTTCGCGCAACAAGATTCATATCGTCAACCTGGAAAAGTCGCTGCCGCTGTTCCAGGAAGCGCAGAAATTCGTGCGCCAGCTCGCCGCCAACAAGGGCACCGTGCTGTTCGTCGGCACCAAGCGCGCCGCGCGCGACATCGTGCGCGAGGAAGCCCAGCGCGCCGGCATGCCCTATGTCGACCAGCGCTGGCTCGGCGGCATGCTGACCAACTTCAAGACCGTCAAGCAGTCGATCAAGCGCCTCAACGACCTCGAGGCGCAGCTGGCCGAACCCGGCCGCCTGTCGAAGAAGGAGATCCTCACCGTCCAGCGCGAAGTCGACAAGCTCAACCGCAGCCTCGGCGGCATCCGCGAGATGGGCGGACTGCCCGACGCGATCTTCATCATCGACGTCGGCTACCAGAAGGGTGCGGTCACCGAGGCCAAGAAACTGGGCATCCCGGTCATCGGCGTCGTCGACACCAACAACAGCCCGGACGGCGTGGATTATGTCATTCCCGGCAACGACGACTCCGCCCGCGCGATCCGCCTGTACGCCCGCGGCATGGCCGACGCCGTGCTGGAAGGCCGCGCCCAGGTCATGAGCGAGATTGTCGGCGGCGAAGAGTTCGTCGAGGTCGAGGAAGAGGCCGCGCCGGCCGCCGAGTAAGCGCCGCGCCGCACCATCGCCGGGCCGGATCCGGCGACGCATTTCGAGGAGGGGCGCTGGCCCCTCTTTCCGTATTGAACAGTCGAAAACAGGATGGGAGTTTGAAATGGCTGAAATCACTGCAAGCATGGTCAAGGACCTGCGCGAGAAAACCGACGCGCCGATGATGGACTGCAAGAAGGCGCTGACCGAAGCGGGCGGCGACATGCAGAAGGCCGAAGAGATTCTGCGCGTGCGCTTCGGCAACAAGGCCGCCAAGAGCGCCGGCCGCGTCGCCGCCGAAGGCATCGTCACCATTGCGATCGCCGCCGACGGCAAGTCCGCCGCCATGGTCGAGGTCAACTGCGAGACCGACTTCGTCGCCAAGAACGACGATTTCATGGCGCTTTCCAACGCGCTCGCCGACATGGTGCTGAACCAGAACCCGGCCGACGTCGCCGCGCTGTCCGCGCTGCCCTACAAGGGCACCACGGTCGAGGCCTTCCGCACCGAACTCGTGGGCAAGATCGGTGAAAACATGTCGGTGCGCCGTTTCGTTCGCCTCGATGCCCAGGGCAAGTTCGCCAGCTACATCCATGGCGGCAAGATCGGCGTGCTGGTCGACGTCAGCGGAGACGAAGGCGTGGCCAAGGACATCGCGATGCACATCGCCGCCACCAAGCCGAAGTCGCTCGATGCCTCGGGCGTGCCGCAGGAACTGATCGACACCGAGCGCCGCGTCGCGATCGAGAAGGCCAAGGAGGCCGGCAAGCCGGAGGCCATGCTGGAGAAGATCGCCGAAGGCACGGTGCAGAAATTCCTCAAGGAAGTCACCCTGCTGTCGCAGCCCTTCGTCAAGGACGACAAGCAGACCGTCGAGCAGGTGCTGAAATCGAAGAACGCGCAGTGCCACGGCTTCGTGATGTACGTGGTCGGCGAGGGCATCGAGAAGAAGGTATCCGACTTCGCCGCCGAAGTCGCCGCGGCAGCCAAGGTCTGACGCGCGTCAGGGGAGGATTGGCATGGCGGCGGTTCGACGCATACTGCTGAAACTGTCCGGCGAAGCCCTGATGGGGCCGGACAGCTTCGGCTATCACGCGGAAACCCTGGCCGGTTTCGTCGACCAGATCCGCGAGGTGACGGCGCTCGGCGTGCAGGTCGGCATCGTCGTCGGCGGCGGCAACCTGTTCCGGGGCGCCGCTGGCGCGCTGTCGGGAATGAACCGCGCCACCGCCGATTCGATGGGCATGCTCGCCACCGTGATGAACGCGCTGGCGCTGAAGGACGCGCTGGTCCAGGCGGGCGTGCCGGCGCGGGTGCAGACGGCGGTGGCCATCGCCCACGTCGGCGAGGGCTTCGAGCGCGACGCCGCGGTGCGCGAACTGGAAGCCGGCAACGTCGTCATCTTCGGCGGCGGCACCGGGAACCCCTTCTTCACCACCGATACCGCCGCCGCCCTGCGTGCGGCCGAGATCGGCGCCGACCTGCTGTTGAAGGCGACCAAGGTCGACGGCGTCTACACGGCCGACCCGATGAAGGACGCGAGCGCGCGGCGCTACGAATCGCTTTCCTTCGACGAGGCGATCGCCAGGAATCTTGCGGTGCTCGATACGGCCGCCTTTGCGCTGTGCCGGGAACAGAATCTCTCGCTCGTCGTGTTCAACGTCTTCAAGCCCGGTGCGCTGAAGCGCGTGGTTCTGGGCGAGGACGAGGGCACGCGGGTCAGTAACCATTGAGGAGTTGAGAATGGCCGAAACCACCATCGCCGACGTCAAGCGGTCTGCCGAGCAGAAGATGGGCAAGACGCTCGAGGCACTCAAGAACGACCTCGCCAAGGTGCGTACCGGACGTGCGCACACCGGCATCCTGGACCACGTGATGGTCGACTACTACGGCAACCCGACGCCGGTGCCGCAGGTGGCGAACGTGTCGCTGGCGGATTCGCGTACGCTTTCCGTGCAACCGTACGAGAAGAACATGGTCGGCAAGATCGAGAAGGCGATCCGCGATGGGGACCTGGGGCTGAATCCGGCCACCCACGGCGATACCATCCGGGTGCCGATGCCGTCGCTGACCGAAGAACGCCGC
Source organism: Thiobacillus sp. (assembly GCA_046292745.1). GTDB lineage: Bacteria > Pseudomonadota > Gammaproteobacteria > Burkholderiales > Thiobacillaceae > Thiobacillus. The sequence goes on from JBKBQH010000010.1 coordinate 21,269, forward strand.
CGCGATCTCATCAAGGTCGTGCGCAACGAGGCGGAGAATGCGCGCGTGGCGGTGCGCAACATTCGCCGCGATGCCAATGCCACGCTGAAAGAGATGGTCAAGTCCAAGACCGCGACCGAGGACGACGAACGCCGCACCCAGGACGAGATCCAGAAGCTGACCGACAAATTCATCGGCGAAATCGACAAGATGCTGGCCGAGAAGGAAAAGGATCTGCTCGCGGTCTGAGCGGTCCGGCGAGCACACACGGCGTGTCGACCCGCGCGAAACAGGACGAATCCGCGACCGATGTGCCGCGGCACATCGCCATCATCATGGACGGCAACGGGCGCTGGGCGCGCAAGCGCCTGATGCCGCGTGTCGCCGGCCACCGCAAGGGCGTCGAGGCCTTGCGCGGGGTGATCCGCGCGTGCGCCGAGCGCGGCGTGTCCCATCTCACCGTGTTCGCCTTCAGTTCCGAGAACTGGCGACGCCCGCAGGAGGAAGTCACGCTGCTGATGGAGCTTTTCCTGCGCGCGCTCGAGAACGAGGTTGCCAAGCTGCACGAAAACCGGATCCGCTTCCGTGTCATCGGCGACCTGTCGGGATTTTCGGAACGCATCCAGGCCTTGATCCGCGACGCCGAGACGCTGACGCGCGACAATCCCCGGCTCACGCTCACCGTGGCGGCCAATTACGGTGGCCGCTGGGACATCGTGCAGGCGGTGAAGAAACTCATGCTGTCGGGCGTCGCGCCCGGTGCGGTCAACGAAACCACGCTCGCCGAGCAATTGAGCCTTGCCGACATGCCCGAGCCCGATCTTTTCATCCGCACCGGCGGCGAACAGCGCATCAGCAATTTCCTCCTGTGGCAGCTCGCCTACACGGAGCTGTATTTCACCGACACGCTGTGGCCGGATTTCGACGCGGCCGCGCTCGACGCGGCAATCGCCTCCTACCGGAAGCGCGAGCGCCGCTTCGGCCGTACCAGCGAGCAGGTGCGGGCGGCGCAGCCCGCCGAAGGCCTGTGATGTCGCCCCTCGCCCGTCGTGCGCTGACCGCGTGCCTGCTGCTCGGCGTCTTCGTTCCCGCGGTGCTGTGGGCCCCTCCCTGGCTGTGGGGCATCCTGATGGCGGGGGTGGTCGCGCTTGCTGCGTTCGAGTGGGCGCGCCTGAGCCACTGGGCCCCGCGTGGCGCACGCGCCTATGCGGGGGCGCTGGCGCTCTTCGCCCTTGCGGCGCCATCGCTGCTGACCGCGCAGTGGGACGGCGTCCAGATCGGTCTGATCGCGCTCGCCGTCGTCTTCTGGCTGCTCGTCGTGCCGCTGTGGCTGGCGGGGCAGTGGCGCGTGTCGCAGCCAGGCCTGCGCGCCGCGGTCGGGGCCGCCGTGCTGCTGCCGACCTGGGCGGCCCTGCTCGAACTGCACGCGCGCGGACCGGCGATACTGCTCGGCGTCATGGCCATCGTCTGGATCGCCGATTCGGCGGCCTATTTCGCGGGCCGCGCGTTCGGCCATCACAAGCTGGCGCCCGCCATCAGTCCCGGCAAGACGTGGGAGGGCGTCGGCGGTGCGCTGGCGGCGCTGGCGGTCTACGCTTGGCTGCTGAGCGTGTACGCCGGCCTGCCGCTCCTTGCGTTGCTGCTTGCGCTCGCGGGCCTGCTGTACCTGTCGATACTCGGCGACCTGTTCGAATCCTGGATCAAGCGCGTGTCCGGCATGAAGGACAGCGGCACCCTGCTGCCCGGCCACGGCGGCGTGCTCGACCGCATCGACGCGCTCACGTCGACGCTGCCGATCGCCGCCGGCATGCTGATCTGGCTGGAGCGGGGCGCATGAAGCCGCGCGTGCTGACCATCCTCGGCGCCACCGGCACCATCGGCGTCAATACGCTCGACGTGGTGGCGCGTCACCCCGGGCGTTTCGAGATTTTCGCGTTGACCGGGGCGACCCAGGTCGAGCGCATGTTCGAGCAGTGCCGTGTCCACCGGCCGCGCGTCGCGGTGATGAGCGAGCCGGCCGCCGCCGCCGCCCTGCGCGCACGGATCGCTGCGGCGGGGCTCGCGATCGAGGTGCTCGAAGGCGCCGAGGCGCTGACGGCGGTCGCCACCGCGCCCGAGGTCGACACGCTGATGGCGGCGATCGTGGGCGCCGCCGGCCTGCCGGCGACGCTGGCGGCGGCGCAGGCCGGCAAGCGCATCCTGCTCGCCAACAAGGAAACCCTGGTGGTGTCGGGCCAGATTTTCATGGATGCGGTCGCCGCGAGCGGCGCCGAGCTGTTGCCGATCGATTCCGAGCACAACGCGATCTACCAGTCGCTGCCGCGCGCTTTCGACGGCGACTTCCAGCGCGCCGGCGTCAAGGCCTTGTGGCTCACCGCTTCCGGCGGGCCGTTCCGCACGCTGTCGGCCGAGGCGATCGCGGCGGCGACGCCGGCGCAGGCGACCGCGCACCCGAACTGGGTGATGGGCCGGAAAATATCGGTCGATTCGGCGAGCCTGATGAACAAGGGGCTGGAGGTGATCGAGGCGCGCTGGCTGTTCAACGCGCGCCCCGAGCAGATCAAGGTGGTGGTGCATCCGCAGAGCATCGTGCATTCCATGGTCGAATATGCCGACGGTTCGGTGATCGCGCAGATGGGCACGCCCGACATGCGCACGCCGATCGCCTATGCGCTCGGTTTTCCCGAGCGCATCGACGCCGGCGTGTCGGCGCTCGAACTGATGGGCAGGCAGCTGACGTTCGAGGCGCCCGACACCGGGCGTTTTCCCTGCCTGCAGCTGGCGTTCGACGCGCTTGCCGCCGGCGGCAACGCGGCGGCGGTGCTCAACGCCGCCAACGAGGTGGCCGTGGCCCGCTTTCTCGACGGCGCGGCGCCCTTCGGCGCGATCGCGGCAAGCATCGCGCACACCCTGGACAAACTGGCAGGCGGTGCGGCCGCCACCCTGGAGGATCTGCTCGAGGCCGATCGACAGGCGCGCCGCGTTGCCGCCGACTACCTGGAGGCGCATCGACGATGAGCGTGTTGCACACCATCCTGTGGTTTCTCGTCGCCATCGGCATCCTGGTGGTGGTACATGAATTCGGCCATTACCTCGCGGCACGCTGGGCCGGGGTCAAGGTGCTGCGTTTCTCGGTCGGCTTCGGCAAGCCGCTCTTTTCGCGCCGCTTCGGCCGCGACCAGACCGAATGGACGCTGTCCGCGCTGCCTTTCGGCGGCTACGTGAAAATGCTCGACGAGCGCGAGGGAGACGTCCCGGCGGCGCTGGCGCATCGCGCCTTCAACCGCGCCGGCGTGTGGCGGCGCATCGGCATCGTCGCTGCCGGGCCGACGGCGAATTTCCTGCTCGCCATCGTGTTCTACTGGGCCTTGTTCCTGTATGGCCTGCCGGCGCTGAAACCCGTCGTCGGCGAGCCGCCGGCGGAGTCGCCGGCCGCCGTCGCCGGGCTCGTCGCCGGCGACGAGATCCGGCGGGTGAACGGCCGCGACACGCCCACTTTCCAGGAGCTGCGTCTGGCGCTGCTGCGCGCGGGCGTGGCGTCAGACGTGATCGTGCTCGAACTGGCCGACGGCCGTACGCTGCGCCTCGATGCCGGTGCGGTGCGGACCGAGAATCTCGAGCAGGACATCCTGCGTCCGCTCGGCATCGTGCGCTACGATCCCGAGATCGCCCCGGTGATCGGCCAGGTCGTGGCCGAGGGCGCGGCAGCGCGTGCCGGCTTCCAGGCCGGTGACCGCGTGCTCTCGGCCAACGGCGCCAGGGTTGCGAGCTGGCAGGACTGGGTGCGGCTCGTCCGCGGGCATCCGGCCGCGCCGCTGGCCGTCGAGATCGAGCGGGGCGGGCAGCGCCAGGTGCTGACCGTCGTGCCCGACGCCGTCGACGAGGCGGGACAGCGCGTCGGCAAGATCGGCGCCGGGCCGCAGGTCGACCCGGCGGTGACGGCCCGGTTGATGACCGAGGTACGCCATGGCCCCATCGCGGCGTTGTGGCAGGGGGTCGTGAAAACCTGGGACATGAGCGTGTTCACGCTGGAAATGCTGGGACGCATGGTGCTCGGCCAGGTGTCGTGGAAGAACCTGTCGGGCCCGCTCACCATCGCCGATTACGCCGGACAGAGCGCGACGCTCGGATGGGCCAGTTTTGTCGGCTTTCTCGCCCTGGTGAGCGTGAGCCTGGGCGTGCTGAACCTGCTGCCGATCCCGTTACTGGACGGGGGACACCTCATGTATTATGTTGCGGAGCTTTTGACCGGCCGGCCGGTATCCGAGCGGACCATGGAGGTGGGCGCCCGGGTCGGCATGTTTCTCCTGTTGCTTTTGATGTCGTTCGCCCTGTTCAACGATCTGCAACGCCTGATAGGTGGATAGAACAATGATGATCCCCAACCGCTTGACGCTCGCCGTGGCCGCTGCGCTCGCCCTGCAGCCTGCGTACGCGGAGGAGTCCTTCGTCGTCCGGGACATCCGGGTCGAAGGCATCCAGCGCACCGAGGCCGGCACCGTGTTCAGCTATCTGCCGGTGAAGGTCGGCGACCGCATGACCGACGAGAAGACCGCGGCCGCGATCAAGGCGCTGTATGCGACCGGCTTCTTCAAGGATGTTCGCCTGGAGGCGCGCGACGGCGTGCTCATCGTCACGGTCGAGGAACGGCCGTCGATCGCCAAGATCACGCTCAAGGGCATCAAGGAGTTTTCCGAGGACGACCTGAAAAACGGCCTCAAGCAGACGGGGCTCGCCGAAGGCCGCGTGCTCGACCGCGCCATGGTCGACAAGGCCGAACAGGAGCTGCGCCGCCAGTACTTCAACCGTGGCAAATACGCGGTCGACATCAAGACCACGCTGACGCCGCTCGAGCGCAACCGCGTCGCGGTGCAGTTCGACGTGGTGGAGGGCGACAGCGCCAAGATCCAGCGCATCAACATCGTCGGCAACCAGGCGTTCAAGGAAAAGGAGCTGCTCGGCCAGTTCACCTCGACCACGCCCGGCTGGCTGACCTGGTACACCAAGAACGACCAGTATTCGCAGGCGCGCCTCGCGGGCGACATCGAGGCATTGCGCTCGTTCTACCTCAACCGCGGCTATCTCGAATTCAACGTCGATTCGACCCAGGTGTCGATCTCGCCCGACAAGCAGGGCATCTACATCACGGTGAACATCACCGAGGGCCCGCAATACCGGGTGTCCGACGTGAAGCTCGCCGGCCAGATGCTGGTGCCCGAGGCCGAACTGCAGAAGCTCATCACGATCAAGCCGGGCGAGGTCTTCGTGCGCGATCGCCTCACCGAAACGACCAAGAAGATCGGCGAGCGTCTCGGCAACGACGGCTATGCCTTCGCCAACGTCAATGCCGTGCCCGAACTCGACAAGGACAAGAACACGGTCGCCTTCACCCTGTTCGTCGACCCGGGCCGCCGCGTCTACGTCAACCGGGTCAACATCGCCGGCAACACCAAGACGCGCGACGAGGTGGTGCGCCGCGAGATTCGCCAGATGGAAGGCGCGTACTACGACGCGGCGAAGATCAATCGTTCCCGCGAACGCATCAGCCGGCTCGACTTCTTCAACGAGGTCAACATCGAAACGCCCGCCGTCACCGGGACGACAGACCAGGTCGACGTGAACGTCAGCGTGGCGGAAAAGTCGACCGGCAACATCATGCTCGGCGCCGGCTTTTCCTCCTCCGAGGGCCTGGTGCTGTCGACTTCCGTTTCCCAGGCCAACATCTTCGGCACCGGCAACCGGCTTTCCGCCCAGATCAACTCGGGCAGCGTCAACACCGTGTACGCGCTGTCCTTCACCAACCCCTACTACACCATCGACGGCATCAGCCTCGGCTACGACGTCTACCGGCGCGACGTCGATTCGAGCAGCCTCAACAACACCGGCTATTTCGAGAACTCGACCCTCGGCCTGGGGGTGCGTTTCGGCCTGCCGATCAACGAGCGCGACTTCATCTCGCTGGGCGCCAGCTACGAGCAGAACAGCGTCAAGGTCAACGACACCAGCCCCTCGCAATGGCGGAATTTCGTGACCACCTACGGCAACGACAACGACACGCTGCGGCTCGACGGCTCGTGGGCGCGCGACTCGCGCGACAGCTTCCTGTTCCCCACCCGGGGCTTGCTGCAGCGCGTCGCGGCCGAGATCGGCACGCCGGTCGGCAGCCTGCAGTACTACAAGCTGTCGCTGCAGCACCAGCAATACTTCCCGCTCGGCCGCGACTTCACGTTCATGCTCAATGGCGAGCTGGGCTTCGGCGACGGCCTGTCGGGCAAGCCGCTGCCCTTCTTCAAGAATTTCTATGCCGGCGGGGTGAGCTCGGTGCGTGGCTTTGAGAGCGGCACGCTCGGTCCGAAGGATCCCACCTCGGGCGATGCGCTCGGCGGCAACAAGCGCGTGGTCGCCAACGCGGAACTCTTCTTCCCGGTGCCGGGACTCAAGGATGACAAGGCCTTCCGCATGTCGGCATTTCTGGATGCGGGCGCTTCGTTCGGCACGAGCGAAACCTTCGACATCGGCAGCCTGCGCTATGCGGCCGGCGTGTCGCTACTGTGGGTCTCGCCGCTGGGCCCCCTCAAGTTCAGCCTGGCGCAGCCGCTGGTCGAAAAGACCGGCGACAAGACCGAGGTGTTCCAATTCTCCCTGGGCAGCGTGTTCTAGGGTAGTCGTTACCGGAGTATTCCATCATGAAGTTCAAGCAGTTCGCAGTGAGTCTGATTCTGGCGTCGGCCTGCATCGCCGCCCCTGTCCTCGCCAATACCAAGGTCGGGTTCGTCAACACCGAGCGTCTGCTGCGCGAGGCGCCGCTGTCCATCGCCGCCCAGAAAAAGCTCGAGCGCGAGTTCGCCGCGCGCGACCAGGAATTGCAGAAGCTCGCCAAGCAGGCGCGCGACCTGCAGGCGCAGCTCGACAAGGACGGCGTGACCATGTCGGAGAGCGAGCGCAAGGCCAAGGAGCGTGATCTCGGCAACCTCAACCGCGACCTGCAGCGTCAGGGCCGCGAGTTCCGCGAAGATCTCAACCTGCGCCGCAACGAGGAACTCGGACAGATCCAGGAGCGTGCCCGCAAGGCCATCCAGGAAATCGCCCGTGCCGAGAAATTCGACCTGATCATCGAACAGGCCGTCTACGTCGACAGCAAGATCGACATTACCGACAAGGTGATGCGGGCGCTGGGCGCCAACGCCCGGTAAGCGGCGGCGCTTCCTTCATGGCCGTCACGCTCGCAGCGCTGGCCGCCCGCTTCGGCGGGGAACTCGTGGGCGACGGCGCCGTGACGGTACGGCAGGTCGCGCCGCTCGACCGTGCCGGACCGGATGAAATCGGCTTCGTTTCCCAGGCCAGGTATCTCGCGCAGTTGGCCGGCACCCGGGCGGGCGCCGTCATCCTGCCGCCGGAGGCACGCGACGCGACCGAGCGGCCGCGCATCCTCACGCCCAATCCGTATCTCTATTTCGCGCGCGTCTCGGCGCTGCTGAACCCGCCGCCGCGGCCGCCGGCGGGCGTGCACCCGGCAGCGACGGTCGCGGCCGACGCCAGCATCGCCGCCGACGCCAGCATCGGTCCGGGCGCGGTGATCGGTGCCGGCGCCAGCGTCGGCGCACGCAGCGTGATCGGCCCCAATTGCGTGATCGGGGATGGCGCGCGCATCGGCGCCGACTGCCTCTTGCACGCCAACGTCACCGTGTATCACCAGTGTGAAATCGGCGACCGCGCCATCCTGCATGCCGGCTGCGTGATCGGCGCCGACGGCTTCGGCTTCGCGCCCGACGGCGAGCGCTGGGAAAAGATCCCGCAGATCGGCCGCGTGCGGATCGGCGACGATGTCGAGGTGGGCGCGTGCACGACCATCGACCGCGGTGCGCTGGAAGACACCGTGATCGAAGCGGGTGTCAAGCTCGACAACCTGATCCAGGTCGCGCACAACGTGACCATCGGCGCGCACAGCGCGATCGCCGCGTGCACCGGGATTGCCGGCAGCGCGAAGATCGGCCGTCATTGCACCATCGGCGGCGCGGCGATGATCTTCGGCCACATCGAGATCGCCGACAACACCCGCATCTCGACCAACACGCTCATCACCAAGTCGCTGCCCAAGGCGGGGACCTACACCTCGGCGCTGCCGTTCTCGGAACACGAGGTATGGCAGAAAAACGCCGTGCACATGCGCAACCTCGACAAGCTGGTGAAGCGGATCAAGGCGCTCGAACAAAAACTCGGAGAACTGGAAAAACCATGATCATGGACATCGAGCAGGTCATGCAGTACCTGCCGCACCGCTATCCCTTCCTGCTGGTCGACCGCGTGACCGAGATGGAGCTCGGCAAATCGATCACCGCGGTGAAGAACGTCACCATCAACGAGCCATTCTTCCCCGGCCACTTTCCGGGCGCGCCGGTGATGCCGGGCGTGCTGATCCTGGAAGCGATGGCACAGGCGGCGGCGCTCCTGTCGTTCAAGACCAAGGGCTATGCGCCGGAGGATATCGGCATCGTCTACTTCGCCGGCATCGACGGCGCGCGTTTCAAGAAGCCGGTCAAGCCGGGCGACCGGCTCGTGCTCAAGGTCGAGATCGTGCGCGAGATGCGCGGCATCTGGAAATACACCGGCCGCGCCGAGGTCGACGGCGCGCTGGCGGCGGAAGCCGAGTTGATGGCCACCCTGCGCGACAAGCCCTGACATGCCGGCGATTCATCCTACTGCGCTCGTCGCGCCGGGCGCCGAGCTCGCCGACGACGTGGCGATCGGCCCCTACAGCATCATCGGCGAGCACGTCACGATCGGCGCCGGCACCACGGTCGGCGCGCACGCCGTCATCACCGGCCACACCCGGATCGGCGCGCGCAACCGGATCTTCCACTTCGTCTCGCTCGGCGAGGCGCCGCAGGACAAGAAATACGCCGGCGAACCGACGCGACTGGAAATCGGCGACGACAACGTCATCCGCGAATTCTGCACCTTCAACACCGGCACCGTGCAGGACCGCGGCGTCACCACCCTCGGTAGCCACAACTGGATCATGGCCTATGTCCACATCGCGCACGACTGCGTGGTGGGCAACCACACCATTTTCGCCAACAACGCCTCGCTCGCGGGGCACGCCGAGGTCGGCGACTGGGCCATCCTCGGCGGCTTCACCGGCGTGCACCAGTTCTGCAAGGTTGGCGCGCACGTGATGACCGGCATCTCCACCGTCGTCTTCAAGGACATCCCGCCCTTCGTCATGGCCTCGGGCCAGCCGGCGGCGCCGCATGGCCTGAACAGCGAAGGACTCAAGCGGCGCGGCTTCTCCGCCGAATCGCTGGCGGCGCTGAAGCGCGCCTACAGGATCCTCTACCGCGAAGGCAACACCGTCGCCGAGGCGCAGGCGAAGCTCGAGCTGGAGGCGGCGGCCCACCCCGAGGTGCGGCAATTGCTCGACTTCCTCGCGCGCGCCGAGCGCGGCATCATCCGGTGATGGACCTGGGACTGATCGCCGGCGAAGCGTCCGGCGATCTGCTTGGCGCGCATTTCGTCCGGGCCCTGAGGACGCGGTACCCGGATCTCTCCGCCGCCGGCATCGCCGGCCCGCGCCTGGTCGAGGCCGGCGTGACGGCCCTCTACCCGAGTGACAAGCTCGCCGTGAACGGCTACGTCGAGGTGCTCGCGCACCTGCCGGAACTCCTGTGGATCCGCTCGCGCATCACGCGCCATTTCCTCGACGAACGCCCGCGCGTGTTCGTCGGCATCGACGCGCCCGATTTCAATTTCGCGCTGGAGGCGAGGCTCAAGGCCGCCGGCATCCCCACCGTGCATTTCGTCAGCCCGTCGATCTGGGCGTGGCGGCCGCAGCGCATCCATCGCATCAAACAGGCGGTGTCGCACATGCTGGTCGTCTTCCCCTTCGAGGAGGCGATCTACCGCGACGCCGGCATCCCCGTGAGCTACGTCGGCCATCCGCTCGCCGACGTCATTCCGCTGGTGCCCGACACGGCCGCCGCGCGCGCCGAACTGGGAATGAAGGCGGGGCCGGTCATCGCGTTGCTGCCGGGCAGCCGCGTCTCCGAGGTGAAGCGCCACGCGCGCCTGATGCTCGACGCCGCGCAATTGATCCTGCGGCGCCATCCCGACGCGCAGTTCGTGCTGCCGGCGGCGGGGGCGGCTGTCGCGGCGCTGATCGAGCAGGCGAGCGCCGGGCGCGACTTGCCGCTCAGCGTGCTCGCCGGGCAGTCGCACACGGCGCTCGCCGCGTGCGACGTCGCGCTGGTCGCGTCCGGCACCGCCACGCTGGAGGCCGCGCTGTTCAAGAAACCCATGGTCATCACCTACCGCGTGCCGGCGCTCACCGCGTACCTCATGAGAAAGCAGGCGCTGCTGCCGTGGATCGGCCTGCCGAACATCCTCGCGCGCGACTTCGTCGTGCCCGAGCGGGTGCAGGAAGACGCGACCCCGGAAAATCTGGCAGCCGACGCGCTCGCCTGGCTGGCCGACGCGCCACGCCGCGCCGCGCTGGCAGAACGTTTCCACGCGCTGCACGTGTCCCTGCGGCAGGACGCCGCCGCCCGCATCGCCGAGGCGCTGGCGCCGTACCTGGACGGCCGGGTATGAAGCTGCACTGGGGGCCGCTCGGCCTGTGCGGCGTCGACGAGGCGGGGCGCGGGCCGCTCGCCGGCCCGGTCGTCGCCGCCGCCGTGATGCTCGATCCGGAACGCCGCATCGACGGCCTGCGCGATTCGAAGAAGCTTTCCGCCGCCGCGCGCGAACGCCTCGCCGACGTCATCCGCCGCGAGGCGGTGGCCTGGTGCGTCGCCGAGGCGAGCGTCACCGAAATCGATACGCTCAACATTCTCCAGGCGACGATGCTGGCGATGCGGCGCGCCGTCGACGGTCTCGGCCGCGCGCCCGACGAGGTCTGGGTCGACGGCAACCGCTGCCCCGAATGGGCGTGGCGCTCGCAGGCCGTGGTGAAGGGCGACGACAAGGTCGCCGCGATCGCCGCCGCGTCCATCCTGGCCAAGACCGAGCGCGACCGATTCATGCGCGGACTGCACGACGCATACCCGCACTACGGCTTCGACCGCCACATGGGCTACGGCACCGCGGCGCATCTCGACGCGCTCAAGGCCCACGGTGCGTGCCCGCAGCACCGCAGGAGCTTCGCCCCGGTTAAACTCGTGCTCGACCAGGCCTCGCTGTTCTGATTCTGAAAGGAAGAAACCTCATGCAAATCGCCTATCTGCTCCACGTGCTCGGCGTCGTCGTCTGGGTCGGCGGCATGTTCTTCGCCTACCTGGCGCTGCGCCCCGTCGCCGCCAGCGTGCTCGAGCCGCCGCAGCGCCTCACCCTGTGGGCCGGCGTGTTCGGCAAGTTCTTTCCCTGGGTCTGGGTCTCGGTCGCCATGATCCTGGCGACCGGCCTGTATCTGCTGATGCTGATGGGCGGCACCGGCGCGCCGCACTACGCGCTCGCCATGTTCGCGCTCGGCGTCGTCATGATGGCGATCTTCGCCCACGTCTTCTTCGCGCCCTACGGGCGCTTGAAGCGCGCCGTCGCCGCGCAGGACTGGAAGGCCGGCGGCGCCGCGCTCGGGCAGATCCGCCAGCTCGTCGGCCTCAACCTCAGCCTGGGGCTGGTGACGATCGCGGTGGTATTCCTCGGCCGCCTGCTCGCCTGAACCGGGTCCGGCGCGGCGACAGCCGTGCATCCCCTGGCGCCGGGAGGCTAGGGTTCCTCCTGTGCCGGTGCGTCCAGCAGCCGGCGCACGGCCCCGCGGATTGCGGCTGGCTGCGCCTCGCACTGCAGTTCGGCGTGAAAGCAGCCATCGCGATAGAGATGGATCGTCGGCAGGTGGAAGATATCGAAATGGCGCGCGACCCCGGTCGCCTCGCTGACGTCGACTTCGAACAGGCTTTGCGCCACGCCATCCAGGGCCTCGGGCAAGAGGCGCTTCCAGGCGCGGCAGGCGCCGCAATGCGGCGCGCTGAACAGCACGGCGGCGGTGCCCGGGGTTTGCGCCAGGCGGGCGTGGAAATCGCCTTCGCCCAGGCGTTCGAATCGCAGCGGCCCGGTTGGCATCAGCCCTGCGACTCGCGCCGGAACGGCCCGTCGAGCTCGTCCAGGTAGTGCGCGATCGCCTCGGTCTCGCGTTCGAGGAAACGGTCGACGGCGTCGCGGAATTCCGGGTGTTCGAGCCAGTGCCAGGAATGGGTCGGCGTGGGCACCAGGCCCCGCGCGAGCTTGTGCTCGCCTTGCGCGCCGCCTTCGAACACTTTCAACCCATGGGTGATCGCATACTCGATGCCCTGCTGGTAGCAGGTCTCGAAGTGCAGGCCGGGCAGGTAGTCGAGCGTGCCCCAGTGGCGGCCGTAGAGGCGCTCGCCGTCCTTCATGCAGAACGCGCACGCGGTCGGTTCGCCGTCGCGGTCGGCGACGATCAGCACCACGTTGTCCGGCATCGTCTCGCGCAGTTGTGCGAAGAAGGCGGGGTTGAGATGCGGCTCGCTGCGGTGGCGGGCGTAGGTGTCGGCGTAGCAGCGGTAGAAGAAGGCCCAGTCGGCATCCACGCTGTCGCGGCCTTCGATCCAGCGGAAGGTCACGCCCAGGCGCGCGAGCTTCTTGCGCTCCTGCTTGATCTTCTTGCGCTTGTCGTGCGTCATCGCGGCGAGAAAATCGTCGAAGCTCGCGTAGCCCGCGTTGTGCCAGTGGAACTGGAAGCCGCTGCGGTGCAGCAGGGGCGTCGCGTTCAGCGCGGCGTGATCCGGCGCGGCGGGGAAAAGAACATGGAACGACGAACAGTTCAGATCGCGCGTGAGCTTCAGCGCCGCGTCGATCAGCACGGCGCGGTCGGCGTCGTTCTTCGCGAGCAGGCGCGGCCCCGCCACCGGCGAGAACGGCGCGCAGCACACCAGCTTGGGATAGTAGGCGAGGCCGTGGCGTCGGTAGGCGTCGGCCCACGCCCAGTCGAACACGAACTCGCCCCAGGAATGGTGCTTGAGATAGAGCGGCATCGCGGCGTCGAGCCGCTCGCCGCGGAAGAGCGCCAGGTGCAGCGGCTCCCAGCCGATAGGCGCGCCGACGCAGCCGGTGGCTTCCAGCGCGGCGAAGAAGGCATGCCGGACGAAGGGCGAATCGCCGGCGAGCGTATTCCAGGCGTCGGCGGGCAATTCCGCAATGTTGGTCACGACGCGGACGACGGCCGCGTCGGCTTCCGTCGCCGGGGGCTTTGCTTCAAAATGCACGTTTTCGCGGACTCTCATCGACAACAATGAACCTGCACGAATACCAGGCCAAGCAGATTCTTCGCGCCGGCAACCTTAGCACGCCGCGCGGTCTGGTTGCCCACGGCGCCGACGAGGCTGTTCGAGCCGCCATTGAACTCGGCGGCGACGCCTGGGTGGTCAAGGCGCAAATCCACGCCGGCGGGCGCGGCAAGGCCGGCGGCGTCAAGGTCGCACGGTCGCTCGAAGCGGTGCGTACGATCGCGGGCGAGCTCCTGGGCCGCAGGCTCGTCACCCTGCAGAACGCGCCCGATGGCCAGCCGGTGAACCAGGTGCTGGTCGAGGAAACCTTGCCGATCGCGCGCGAGTTGTATCTCTCGCTGCTGGTCGACCGCGAGACCGAGCGCGTCGCCATCGTCGCCTCGGCCGCCGGCGGCATGGACATCGAGGCAGTCGCCCACGCCACGCCGGAGAAGGTGCTCACCGAGACCTGCGATCCGCTGCTCGGGGTGATGGACTTCCAGTGCCGCGCGCTCGCTTTCGCGCTGGAGCTCACGGGCGAGGCGTTCAAGGATTTCTGCCGGCTGCTGCCCGCCCTGTATCGTGTGTTCGTCGGCAATGACTTGAGCCTGCTCGAGATCAATCCTTTGATCGTCACGACCGACAACCGCGTGCTGCCGCTCGACTGCAAGATGAGCGTCGACGACAACGCGCTGTATCGCAGGAAGGCGCTCGCCGAACTGCGCGACGACAGCCAGATCGACGCCAAGGAGGCGGCGGCGAACGCGGCGAACGTGAATTACGTCGCGCTCACCGGCAACATCGGCTGCATGGTCAACGGCGCGGGGCTGGCGATGGCGACGATGGACCTGATCCAGCTCGAGGGCGGCGCGCCCGCCAACTTCCTCGACGTCGGCGGCGGCGCCACCCCGGAGACGGTCGCGCAGGGATTCAAGATCATCCTGCTCGATCCCAACGTGCGCGCCGTGCTCATCAACATCTTCGGCGGCATCGTGCGCTGCGACGTGATTGCCGAAGGTATCATCCAGGCGGTGAAGGAGGTCGGCGTGAAGGTGCCGGTGGTCGTGCGGCTGGAAGGCACCAACGCCGAACTCGGCAGGAAACTGCTGGCCGAATCGGGGCTCGCGATTCTCGCGGCGGAAAGCCTCACGCAGGCGGCGAAACTCGCGGTGGAGAAAGCCCAATGAGCATCCTCGTCAACAAGGATACGAAAGTCATCTGCCAGGGCTTCACCGGCAAGCAGGGCACGTTCCATTCCGAGCAGGCGATCGCCTACGGCACCAAAATGGTCGGCGGCGTCACCCCCGGCAAGGGTGGACAGACGCATCTCGGCCTGCCCGTCTTCAACACCGTGCGCGACGCGGTGCGCGACACAGGCGCGCAGGCGACCATGATCTACGTGCCCGCCGCGTTCGCCGCCGACTCGATCCTGGAGGCGGCCGACGCCGGCATCGAGGTCATCGTCTGCATCACCGAGGGCATCCCGGTGCTCGACATGCTCAACGTCAAGGCAGCCCTGCGTGCCAACGGCGCCAAGCTGATCGGCCCGAACTGCCCCGGCATCATCACCTCGGGCGAATGCAAGATCGGCATCATGCCTGGCGCCATCCATCAAAAGGGCAGGATCGGCATCGTCTCGCGCTCCGGCACACTCACCTACGAGGCGGTGCACCAGACCACGCAGCTGGGGCTCGGCCAGTCGACCTGCGTCGGCATCGGCGGCGACCCGATCAAGGGGCTCGACTTCATCGACTGCCTGGCAATGTTCGAAGCCGACCCGGAAACCGCCGCGGTCATCCTGGTCGGCGAAATCGGCGGCAGCCGCGAAGAGGAGGCGGCCGAGTTCATCCGCTCGAACATGAAGAAGCCCGTCGCCGCGTACATCGCCGGCCGTACCGCCCCGAAAGGCAAGCGCATGGGACACGCCGGCGCGATCATCGCCGGCGGCGCCGGCACGGCTGATGCCAAAATCCGCGCGCTCGAAGCCGCCGGCGTCGTCGTCGCGCAAAGCCCGGCGGGGCTGGGCGAGGCGGTGCAGTTGGCACTGGGTGCGCGTTAAGCGCGCGACATGAAACTCGCCATCGCCCAGCTCAACCTCACCGTCGGCGACATCGCCGGCAACGCGGCAAAATTGCTGGCCGCGGCGAAGGAAGCGCACGCCGCCGGCGCGGCGATTCTCGTCACCCCCGAAATGTCGATCTGCGGCTACCCGGCCGAAGACCTGGTGCTGCGCCGCGACTTCACCGCCGCGTGCGACGCCGCGGTGAAGCAGCTCGCCGTCGACGCGCCGCCCGGGCTCGCGCTCATCGTCGGCTATCCCGAGCGCAGCAATGAAGGACTTTTCAACGCCGCGGCACTGCTGCGCGGCGGCAAGGTCGAGGCGGTCTACCGCAAGCATCATCTGCCCAATCACTCCGTTTTCGATGAACGGCGCGTGTTCGACAGCGGCGATGCGCCCTGCGTGTTCGCCTGTGACGGGCTGCGGTTCGCGATCAACATCTGTGGCGACATCTGGGAGGCGGGGCCCGCCACGCTTGCGATGCGTGCCGGCGCCGACTGGCTCCTGGTGCCCAACGCCTCGCCCTACCATCTCAACAAGGAACGCGAACGTATCGCCGTCGCGCGCGCGCGGCTGGTCGAGGCCGGCCTGCCTATCGTCTACGCCAACCTCGTCGGGGGGCAGGACGAACTGGTGTTCGACGGCGCGTCCTTCGTGCTCGACGCCCATGACACTGTCGTCGCGCAATGCCCGGCGTGGCAGGCGGGCGTGTTTTACGTGGAAATCGACCGTGACACCGCGACGGGGCCGCAGCACGCGCTGCCCGACGAGGACGCGGCGGTCTACGATGCGCTGGTGCTGGCGGTGCGCGACTACGTCGGCAAGAACGGCTTTGCCGGCGTGCATCTGGGCTTGTCGGGCGGCATCGACTCGGCGCTCACGCTGGCGATCGCGGCCGACGCCATCGGCCCCGACAAGGTGCACGCGGTGATGATGCCGTCGGATTACACGGCAAACATCAGCGTCGAGGATTCGCGCGACATGGTTGCGCGCCTCGGCGTGAAATATTCGGAAATCGCCATCCGTCCCATCTACGACGCCTTTGTCGCGCAACTCGCCGGCGAATTCGCCGGCCGCGCGATGGACACCACCGAAGAGAACCTGCAGGCGCGTACCCGCGGCACGCTGCTGATGGCGCTCTCGAACAAGCTCGGCACGCTGGTGCTCACCACCGGCAACAAGAGTGAAATGGGCACCGGCTACGCCACGCTCTACGGCGACATGGCCGGCGGCTTTGCCGTGTTGAAGGACGTCGCCAAGACCCGCGTCTACCGCCTGGCCCGCTACCGCAACAGCCGCTCGGCCGTCATCCCGCAGCGCATCATCGACCGCCCGCCCTCGGCCGAGCTGCGTCCCGACCAGAAAGACCAGGACAGCCTGCCGCCGTATGAGGTGCTCGACGCCATCCTCGAAGCCTACGTCGAGCGCGACCTCGCGGCGCGCGAGATCGTCGCGCAGGGCTTCGACGCCGCCACGGTCAGGCGTGTCATCCGCATGGTCGACCTTGCCGAATACAAGCGCCGCCAGGCGCCGCCCGGCCCGCGCATCACCCCGCGCAACTTCGGCAAGGACCGCCGCTACCCGATCACCAACAAATACCGGCCTGACCTCGCCTCGTGAAATCGAATGACATGATGCAGGATCACGCTGAACGAGTTCCCCCTCCCCAACCCTCCCCCGCAAGCGGGAGAGGAAGCGAACGTAATGCCCAAGGCGATTAAAGGAGACCTGCCGTGAAAAAAATCGAAGCCGTCATCAAGCCCTTCAAGCTCGACGAAGTGCGCGAAGCCCTCTCGGAAATCGGCGTCAGCGGGCTGACCGTCACCGAAGTCAAAGGCTTCGGCCGCCAGAAGGGCCACACCGAGCTCTACCGCGGCGCCGAATACGTCGTCGACTTCCTGCCCAAGGTCAAGGTCGAGATCGTCGTCGCCGACAGCCTGCTCGAACGCGCCATGGAAGCCATCATCACCGCCGCCCGCACCGGCAAGATCGGCGACGGCAAGATCTTCGTCACGCCGGTGGAACAGGTCGTGCGCATCCGCACCGGCGAGTCGGGCGAAGCGGCGATCTGAACCCGGGCGACAGCCGCCTCGTTCCGGGGCTTGATCGGGGCATGACCCAAACAGCGCGAAAGCCGCACATCACGTTTACCGTTCGCGGAACGAGAATCCGGGTGATTTCCGCGCGCATGCATCGGAAGGCGCGAACCATTCATGAGCTAGCACCTTAAATCCGTACCGGCCTTTGCATCGGAGGCAGAAGAACGTGAATTCTGGGAAACCCACGACAGCGCCGACTACGTCGACGGGTCAAAAGCGCAGCGTGTCGTCCTGCCCAAACTGAAACCCACGACCAACACCATTACGCTGCGACTTTCCCGGCACTAGCTCGACGCCATCAAGACCACTGCCAATGCGCGCGATGTGCCGTATTAGTCGCTGATCACGATCTGCTGCAGGAGCGCGTCGAGCATCAATAGCGGCAGGCAGCAGGGCGGCACAGGACGGCAACGCTGCATTTGTCAGTGTTCCGGATTTTGGATGCAGGCGGCCGCCCAAACCGTGCGGCTGCCTTGCCTGGTGTAATGCCCCGTCATCGTGCAGCGATGGGGCGCTTGTAGCGCCCAAGCCAAGGGCAGGAAGTTTTCAGTTAAATCATGGTTCTACTGGATGCCTGCGATTAGAGTTATATAGACAAGCCAAAGGTGGGTTCACACTGTTCCAGACCAAAGACGAGGTGCAATGTTTGATGACAATAAAAAGGGGAAGAAATCATGTATCGCACACACGTTCAGTGCGTGCATGTGGCGCTGCGGGGCTTGGCCCGGAATCAGCGCCGTTATCTGCGTGCCGTTTGTGTAGCCGGCTTGGTGAGTCAGCGACCAAAACGGCCTTACCAGTAACAGTAAGCGCTGGATAATGTGCATATCGCATACGAGGTTGTGCGCGATGTGTGGCCAGTGAGAGGATTTCAGAATCCAGCGTGTCGCTTGAACGATAACGCGATAACAACCAGGGAGGAAATATGGTTCACGAAGGGCTTACGCTGACTTCATTGGCGTTCATTCTGGGCATCGCTTGCCTGTTTTTCGCGCTGCTGGCGTTTGAAACGGCTCTCGATTCGACGCAGCCCCGGCTGCGGCATGCCGGGCTCTTGACGTGGCTGGTCAGCGGAAATTGGCCTGCCAAGGTGGGCGCCGGGCTGGTGATTATCGGGGTCGGGGCGCTCATCCGCTACTTCCTCCTCACGGTTGGAATATCGCCTGAACTCAAGATGGGGGCGGGCGTGGCCGCGTCGGCTGTGTTGTCGGCCGTGTCGTTTCTGTTGCGCGACAGGGCAGACAGGCGCGCTCTGCATCTCGCGCTCGCCGGGGCGTCGCTGGGCGTGGCGTATCTCACGGCTTACAGCGCATACGGATTCTTTGGCTATGTAACGAGCACCACAGCGCTTGCCTTGCTGGTGCTAGTGACGGCGGCGACAGGCGTCTTCGCGGTGCGGTCGAACGCGCTCTCCGTGGCGGTGCTTGCGATGCTCGGCGCCTTTGTGTCGCCGGCGTTTACGTTGGGTGAACCCGGCCCAATAGTGATCTACGGTTACTACCTCGGCGCGAGCCTGTTCACGTTCGCTCTGGTCTATCTGCGCGGTTGGCGTGCACTCATCCATCTGAGCTTCCTGTTCACGCTGGCAGGGTCAGTGTTTTTCGCGTGGACGAGCGAATTCTACGACCCCCAGCACTTCGACGTGATGCAGCCCTTGCTGCTTGCGCTCGTGGCGATTCATCTGAGCATGCCGCTGGCCGAGCGCCATGCCGTGCACAATGCATGGCTGAGGCGCCTCGATATCGGCTACGCCATTGCCCTGCCAGCGGTAGCTGCAATGCTGATGTTGCTGATTTCGCCCGATCTACACACCGATGGCGCGCTGGGGGTTCTGATGCTGTCAGGCTTGTGGGCGACAACGGCCGGGGCGATCCGTGTCCTGCGGTTGGAGGGCGCGCTGCAGCACGGCTTGGTTGCCGTCATTCTGGCGTGTGCGGCAGCCGTTCTCTACGTCGAGAATGTGCCGTGGTCGCTCGTAGGACTGGTGGCGTTGACGAGTCTGCTGATTGCCTCGCCCAGGCTGGAATTCGGAAAGAAGGCCGAGATGCTTCTGACAGGGGCGGTGCTGCTGCTGGCCGTGTTCCATATTCAGGATGCACTACTGCATCCGGCCACGGGCGAAGCCTTCCTGAATCTGACCTTCGCGCTCCGCCTGTTTGGTGTTGCAGTACTGATCACGGCCGGGATCGTCGCACGGCGTCGTGACCTGCCCCTGGGCGATGTGCTGTCGATCGTGGGCTGGGTGTGGGCGAGCCTTGTCATGGCTATCGAGATCGCTCGCCTGAAGCTGGACATCCTGCCGCAGCTTGTCCACGCCGCTGTCATAGCCGCTGTGCTGGCTGTGGCCGTGTCGCAGATCCATCGTCGTTTGAGTGTGGTGTGGCTGGGTGGCCTTGCCGTGTTGTCCATCGTGACCGCGTGGTGGGCCGCGTTTGATGCGCCAATGCAGGTGACCTGGGGCTTCGTATTCCTGGCGCCGCTTGCGCTGGCTGTAATGGCGTTTCGTGCCAGCCTGGCGGGTGACATCAACGATCCGGTTGCGCCGGTGTTTGCGCTGGCCATACCCCTGGTGCTCTTGCCGTGGGCGCTAGAGTTGAACCGCGTGATTGCGTGGCATATGCCTTTCTTCGCAATGACGATCGTCGTGCTATCGGTTCTTGCAGTAGCGTATTGGGGCAGAGCGAGCGAATGGCATGCCTCAGTCTGGACAAGCGGCAGTTGGCTGTATTTCTGGACCATCGCGCTGGTAATGGCCGGCATACTGCTCGCGCACATCGCGCGTGGCCCGTGGCCCGTGGCATTCGACGTGGCGTGTGTGGTGACGCTTGCGATGCTGGCACGGGCCGCTTCCGACGATCGCAAAAACCTGGCCGGTGGCGTCACGGTCGCGATTGCCGCCTTCGTGCTGCAGGCGATACTGCTGCGCTGGTTCGGGCCACCTGGGATATTGACCGTTGCCGATCTGGCGCGCATGGAATGGCCCGCAGTCGTCTCGTTCATGTGGGCCACGCTGGGCGGAGCGATCTGCTGGTGGAGCGCGCGCATTGCTTCACGCAGCCTGTGGGCCGTCGGTGCAACGCTGTTGGCGCTTTCGGCCGTCAAGCTCGTTCTATACGATTTCGGCTCGCTGGGCGAACTCGCCAACATCGTCGCTTTGTTGCTGGCCGGCGTGGTGTTTTTGGCAGTGGCCTGGCTCGCACCCATCCCGCCACGGCACGAAGAAGAATCCCCTGAGCAGGTTGCGCTGCGCTCGCGCGGTCAAATGAAACCCCGTGACGAGACACCCGCGCCGGAGCAGGGCGCCGGCATGCAAGCTGGTGTAACACGCCCTGTTGGTAGCAATGTTTCGATGCGCAAGCACACGTTGAATCGTCCGGCCGGCTCGGCTGATGATAATACGCGCAGCAAGCGGACCTTAATCCTGGTTGGCGCGCTTCCCTTGGCGGTACTCGCGTTCATTTTCAGCCGGCCCGAGAGCGCCCCGCGCGTCCCGACTCCAGACGTCGGGACACATGACGTGTTGGAGGAGGTGCCGGTGGCGCCACAAGTCGCAGAGCCACAAACGGCTGCCGCAGTGGCTGTGGAACCTCCAGCGGCAGAATCGCCCGTGTCGCCCCCGCTGCCGCTCCGCGTGGTCGATGCCTGCACCCAGTTCCGTGAAAGATTGCCGCCCGATTTCGTGCTGCTGGCCGGCGGTGCCTACGGGGGCCGTCGGCTCGGCTTCCAAATCGACCAGTCCGGCCATGAAGCCACTGGCTTCGATGTCGTCGTCAACCAGTCTGGGCGCCCCGTCGTACTCGTGCTGGGGGCCTACGAGCCGAGCGTCTGGCAAGTCCGCCGTGGCGCTGGCACCCACATCGCGGGTGTGCTCGTCACCGGTTACCATCGGCAAGCGGTGACTGGCGTGAGCGCGGCGACACCCGTACTCAATTCCAGTTACGAGGAGAAAGGAGCGTGCGGGTATTCGTTTCTGGATCGAAACAATCCGGATGCGATGGACAGGCATGTGCGCCAGGTCTTCGGGCGCCAGGCTGAAGCCTACTACGTCGCGACCAATGGACAGATCTTGATGGGGACGGGCGGTATGCCTGGCTCGTCGGTCCAGGATGCGGCAGGCAGCTTTGAAAGTTTTCGCGATGCGAACATGCCCTTGGCTGGTGCGGCTGGCTTGGCGGAACTGCTTGCCCAAGGTGCTTTGCGTCGTGCCAAGCCGAGCGATCTGGCTGAGTGGAAGGTTGCGCAGAGAAAGGCACAAGGGCTGCAGACGGTGAACATTGTGGGCGCAGCGGCGGAAGCGCCCTCGTCCTCGCCGCTGCTCAACGCATACGTCGTGCAGCGGGAAATGGCCTACCCGGCAGGACTCTACGGCGCGCATGCGGTAACGTTCATCGTCCCCCAGGGCGTACCCGCGCCCACGGGTAATCCCGGGCATTCGGCCGTATATAATTGGAATACGCTCACATGCAGCGGACCGTTATGTGGGCAGGGACAGTGATTGCACAGCCCAGGGCGACAGGGCGTCGCGTCAATGTTGTTTTGGAAGTGTGGCGATGCTGATAAGCCTTGGCTCCCGATTCCTCGTAGTTTGAATATCGGACTGGGCGAATCCAGTATGCAGACGAACTCAATGGTTCCGCCTGATCGAATAGAAACGGCGTCCCTGCGACGCCGTTTCTATTCCCCGTTCAGCCGCGACGCCTCACCAGAACCGATACCACGCCTTCCCCTCGACGTTCACGCCCCTGGCGTACTTGCTGTTGGGGAAGTTGAGCAGGAGCACGCGCTTCGCGTCGTCGCGCAGGTCGGTGAGCTTGAGCTTGTCGTAGGCGACGACGAGGATGGCGAGGGCTTCTTCCATCGCGGGCGCTTCGGGATAGGTTTTCAGCACTTCCTTGGCGCGGTTGGCGGCGGCGACCCAGGCTTCGCGCTTGAGATAATACTTGGCGACATGGACTTCGTGGTTGGCGAGCGCGTTGACGAGGTATTTCATGCGCGCGGTGGCGTCGGGCGCGTACTTGCTCTCGGGGAAGCGGGTGACGAGTTCCTTGAAGGCGAGGAAGGCGTCGCGCATCGCGCGCGGGTCACGTTCGGAGAGGTCCTGGTCGATCAGCTTGCCGAGGTAGCCGAGGTCGTCGTTGAAATTGACCAGGCCCTTCAGATAATAGGCATAGTCGACGTGGGGGTGATTCGGGTGTAGCTTGATGAAGCGGTCGGCGGCGGCGATGGCGGAGACCGGCTCGTTGTCCTTGTAATAGGCGTAGGCGATTTCGAGCTGGGCCTGCTGGGCGTAGCGGCCGAAGGGGTAGCGCGCTTCCAGGGTTTCGTAGAGCTTCACCGCGCGCTCGTAGTTGCCGCTATTGAGGTTGTCCTTGGCCTCGCTGTAGAGGCGCTGGGCCGACCAGCCCGCGGTTTCGTCCTGCACTTCGGGCAAGAGGCCGCAGCCGCCGAGGACGAGCGTGGCGGCGACGAGCGCTGCGCCGCACATTCTTTTGAGGCCGGCGAGCCGATAGAATGGGCGCGGATCGGACGAATCGGGCTTGGACATGGGTACGGACACGGAAAATATGTCGACTGATTATAAGGGAAATGACGAGGGCGACGTCCGCCGGCTGGTGATCCCGGACGCGCAGGGCGGCCAGCGGCTGGACCAGGCGCTGGCCGCGCTCCTGCCCGAGTTTTCCCGCAATCGCATCCAGAACTGGATCCGCGCCCGCCGCATCGCGGTGGACGACGCCTGGGGCACGACCAAGATGAAGGTGATGGGCGGCGAGTCGGTGCGGGTGGAGGTCGAGCCCGACCCGGACGCCACCCCCGACGCGCCCGAGGCGATTCCGCTCGACGTGGTGTTCGAGGATGCCATGCTGATGGTCGTCAACAAGCCGGTGGGTCTGGTGGTGCACCCGGGCAGCGGCAACCGCCACGGCACGCTGCTCAATGCGCTGCTGCACCACGCGCCGCAGGTGGCCGAGCTGCCGCGCGCCGGCATCGTGCACCGGCTGGACAAGGATACCTCGGGGCTCCTGGTCGTCGCCAAGACCTTGCGCGCGCACACCGACCTGGTGCGCCAGCTGCAGGCGCGCACGGTCAAGCGCGAGTACCTGGCGCTGGTGTATGGCGAGATCGACCGTGCCGGGACGGTCGACGCGCCGCTCGCGCGCGACCCGTTCAACCGCACCAAGCGCACCGTGCACACCATGGGCAAGGAAGCGGTCACGCACTACGAGCCGGTCGAACGCTTCCCCGGCGTGACGCTTCTGCGCTGCCGGCTCGAAACCGGCCGCACCCACCAGATCCGCGTCCACATGCAGCACATCGGCCATCCGCTGGTGGGCGAGCAGGTCTACAGCGCCAGCCGCCGTCCCCACTTGAAGCTCGCCTTTCCGCGTCAGGCCCTGCATGCCGAGCGGCTCGGACTGGTCCACCCCGTGACTGGCGAGCCGATGCAGTGGGAGTGCCCGCTGCCGGCGGATTTCGACGCGCTGCTGGCGTCGCTGCGCAACGGCACCGAGCGCTACGCCTAGGCGCATGCTCGAGCCGGACTGGCCCGCGCCGGCGCGGGTGCGCGCCTGCATGACCACCCGTGACGGCGGCGTCAGCCTGCCGCCGTGGGCGGGCTTCAATCTTGGCGACCATGTCGGCGACGATCCGGCGCACGTCGCCGCCAATCGCGCGCGTCTGCGCGCATCCCTGCCGGGCGAACCCGGCTGGCTCCGGCAGGTGCACAGCGCCCGCGTGGTCGAGCTTGGGCGCGATATCGATCTCGAGGCTGACGCCGCGTTTACGCGCACACCTGGCCAGGTGTGCGCCGTGCTCACCGCCGACTGCCTGCCGGTGCTGTTCTGCGACCGCGCCGGCAGCGTGGTCGCCGCCGCGCACGCCGGCTGGCGCGGGCTGGCGAACGGCGTACTGGAGGCCACGGTGGCGGCGATGGGCGTGCCGCCGGGGGAAATCCTGGCGTGGCTGGGGGCCGCGATCGGCCCGCGGGCCTTCGAGGTGGGCGACGAGGTGCGCGCCGCTTTCGTGTCGCGGCATCCCGCGGCCACGGCCGCTTTCGTGCCGCACGCGCCCGGCAAGTGGCTGGCCGACATCTATGCGCTCGCGCGGATTCGCCTGGGCAGTGCCGGCGTGCGCGCCATCCACGGCGGCGGCCGCTGTACGTTTACCGAAACCGAGACCTTCTATTCCTATCGCCGCGATGGTGTTACCGGCCGCATGGCCTCGCTCGTCTGGCTGGCCTGATCAGCCCAGCCATTTCTGCAGGAAGCGCGCCTCGCCCATCGCCGGGTCGAGGCGGTAGTCGTCGAAGCCGAGTTTCGCGTAGAGCGTGCGCGCGGCGCGGTTGCCCGACAGCACTTCCAGCGTGAGCTTGCACGCGCCGCGTTCGCGCGCGATCGCCTCGACCGCGGCGAGGAGCTGCCGGGCGATGTCGCGGCCGCGGTGCGTATCGCGCACGACGACATCGTGGAGGTTGACGAGCGGCGCACAGGCGAAAGTGGAGAAGCCTTCGATCGCGTTGATGAGCCCGACCGGCGTATCGCCGTCGAAGGCGAGCACGCTGAATACGAAGCTGCGCGCGGCCAGCGCATCGATCAGCTGCGCGCGCGCGAAGTCGGACAGGGGCTCGCCGCCGCCTGCCGGGTCGCGTGCGTAATGGTCGAGCAGCTCGATCAGCGCGGCGGCATGCGCAGCATCGGCGTAGTCGGCGCGGACAATGCGCAGGCGGGTCGGCTCAGGCATCCGTCTGGATGCGCATCGACAGGTCGATGGCGCGGACGTGCTTGGTCAGCCCGCCAATGGAAATGCGGTCGACGCCGGTTTCGGCCACCGCGCGCACCGTTTCCAGCGTGATGTTGCCCGAGGCCTCGAGCAGGGCGCGGCCATGGGCGATCTGCACCGCGTGGCGCAGGTCGTCGAGGCTGAAATTGTCGAGCAGGATGAGGTTGGCGCCGGCGGCGAGCGCCTGGCCGAGCTCGTCGAGGGTCTCGACCTCGATCTGCACGCTGACGCGGCCTTCGGCCAGCCTGAAGGCGGCGTCGAGCACCTGGGCGATGCCGCCGGCCGCCGCGATGTGGTTTTCCTTGATCAGCATGCCGTCGTACAGGCCGATGCGCTGGTTCTGGCCGCCGCCTACGCGCACCGCGTATTTCTCGGCCAGGCGCAGGCCGGGCAGGGTCTTGCGGGTGTCCAGGATCGCCGCGTGGGTGCCGCGCACCGCCTCGACGTAAGGGCGGGTGGCGGTGGCCACGCCCGACAGCGTCTGCAGGAAATTCAGCGAGGGCCGCTCGGCGGTGAGGAGCGCCCGGGCGTTGCCGGCAAGCTCCACCAGCGTCGTGCCGGCCGCGACGGCGTCGCCCTCGTTCACCTTCCAGTCGATTTCGCAGGCGAGGTCGAGCGCCCGGTGGCAGGCGTCGAACCACGGCCGGCCGGCGATCACCGCCGCCTCGCGGGTGATCACGCGGGCGCGGGCGGTCTGCGTGGCCGGAATCAGGCGGGCGGTGAGGTCGCCGCTGCCGACGTCCTCGTCGAGCGCACGGGCGACGTCGGTTTCGACGGAAGCAAGCAAAAATTCGGACATGGCGGGTTGAAATCGGTTGGGGCAGCCTTATCTGGGTGCTATCGAATATACCCCAAGGACGAGGTTCCCCCATGCGCTTCGACAAGCTCACCACCCAGTTCCAGCAAGCCTTTTCCGACGCCCAGAGCCTGGCCGTCGCCGGCGACCATGCCTACATCGAGCCGCAGCACCTGCTGCTGGCGCTCCTCAACCAGGAAGGCGGCGGCGCCGCCGCCATCCTGTCGCGCGCCGGCGTGCAGGTGCCGGCCCTGAAAGCCTCGCTGACGCAGGCGCTCACCCGCCTGCCCAGGGTCGAAGGCCAGGGCGGCGAAGTCAGCATCTCGCGCGACCTCAACAACCTCCTGAATCTTACCGACAAGGAAGCGATGAAGCGTGGCGACGCCTACATCGCCTCCGAACTTTTCCTGCTCGCGGCGCTGGAGGACAAGGGCGAGACCGGACGCCTCCTCAAGCAGCATGGCGCGCAGAAGGCGGCCCTGGAAGCCGCGATCAACGCTGTGCGCGGCGGCGAGGGCGTCACCTCGCAGGAAGCCGAGGGCCAGCGCGAGGCGCTGAAGAAATACACACTCGACCTCACCCAGCGCGCCCGTGAGGGCAAGCTCGACCCGGTGATCGGGCGCGACGACGAAATCCGCCGGGCGATCCAGATTTTGCAGCGCCGCACCAAGAACAACCCGGTGCTGATCGGCGAGCCGGGGGTGGGCAAGACCGCCATCGTCGAGGGCCTTGCCCAGCGCATCGTCAACGGCGAAGTGCCGGAAACCCTGAAGGGCAAGAGCGTGCTGGTGCTCGACCTGGCGGCGCTGCTCGCGGGGGCGAAATACCGCGGCGAATTCGAGGAGCGCCTGAAGGCGGTGCTGAAGGAGCTCGCCATGGACCCGGGCCGCTACATCGTCTTCCTCGACGAGATCCATACGCTGGTCGGCGCCGGCAAGGCCGAGGGCGCGATCGACGCCGGCAACATGCTCAAGCCCGCGCTCGCGCGCGGCGAGCTGCATCTCATCGGCGCGACCACGCTGGATGAATACAGGAAATACATCGAGAAGGACGCCGCGCTCGAGCGCCGTTTCCAGAAGGTCATGGTCGACGAGCCCAGCGTGGAGTCGACCATCGCCATCCTGCGCGGCCTGCAGGAGAAATACGAACTGCACCACGGCGTCGAGATCACCGACCCGGCGATCGTCGCCGCGGCCGAGCTCTCGCACCGCTACATCACCGACCGTTTCCTGCCCGACAAGGCGATCGACCTGATCGACGAGGCCGCCGCGCGCATCAAGATGGAAATCGACTCCAAGCCGGAGGCGATGGACAAGCTCGACCGTCGCATCATCCAGCTGAAGATCGAGCGCGAGGCGGTGAAGAAGGAAACCGACGAGGCGTCGAAAAAGCGCCTGGCGCTGCTGGAAGAGGAAATCGCCAAGCTGGAGCGCGAGTATGCCGACCTCGAGGAGATCTGGAAGGCCGAGAAGGCCCAGGTGCAGGGTACCGCGCACATCAAGGAGGAAATCGACCGCCTGCGCGGCGAGATGGCCGAGTTGCAGCGCCGTGGCCAGTACGACAAGCTTGCCGAAATCCAGTACGGCAAGCTGCCGCAGCTCGAGGCACAGCTGAAACAGGCCGAGGCCAGCGGCGAGAAGCCGGCGTTCAAGCTCTTGCGCACGCAGGTCGGCGCCGAGGAAATCGCCGAGGTCGTGTCGCGCGCGACCGGCATTCCTGTGTCCAAGATGCTGCAGGGCGAGCGCGACAAGCTCCTGCACATGGAAGACAAGCTGCATGAGCGCGTGGTCGGCCAGGACGAGGCCGTGCGCGTCGTTTCGGACGCGATCCGCCGTTCGCGCGCTGGCCTCTCGGACCCCAACCGCCCGCTCGGCAGCTTCCTCTTCCTCGGCCCCACCGGGGTGGGCAAGACCGAGCTGTGCAAGACGCTCGCCGAATACCTGTTCGACTCGGCCGACCACATGATCCGCATCGACATGAGCGAATTCATGGAGAAGCACTCGGTCGCGCGCCTCATCGGCGCGCCGCCCGGCTACGTCGGCTACGAGGAGGGCGGCTATCTGACGGAGGCCGTGCGCCGCAAGCCCTATTCCGTCATCCTGATGGACGAGGTCGAGAAGGCGCATCCGGACGTGTTCAACGTGCTCTTGCAGGTGCTCGACGACGGCCGTCTGACCGACGGCCAGGGCCGCACGGTCGACTTCCGCAACACCGTGATCGTGATGACGTCCAACCTCGGGTCGCAGATGATCCAGCAGATGGCCGGCGACGATTACCAGGTGGTCAAGCTTGCGGTGCTTGGTGAAGTGAAGTCCTACTTCCGCCCCGAGTTCATCAACCGGATCGACGAGGTCGTCGTGTTCCACGCGCTCGGCGAGGAGCATATCGCCCGCATCGCCAGGATCCAGCTCAAGGGCCTGGAGGCGCGTCTGGCGCAGATGGAGATGAAGCTCGAGGTGACCGACGCTGCGCTTGCCGAGATCGCCAAGGCCGGCTTCGATCCGGTTTACGGGGCGCGGCCGCTCAAGCGGGCGATCCAGGCGCAGATCGAAAATCCGCTGGCGAAGGAAATTCTCGCCGGGCGCTTCGGGCCGAAGGACACGATCCGGGTGGATGCCGCGGGCGGGACGTTCCGCTTCGAGAAAGCGACGTCCTGATCGGTCAGGGCAACACGACGGGGAGAGGGCGGGGTGACCGCCCTCTTTTTTTTTGCGGCCGTGGCGAAGCGCATGGTTGTCATGCGCCGGCCAGCCCGCAAGACCATTTTTTGTGGCGCGCAGGCTCGCCCCCTACAATGCAATGACGAGCTTTCCGCGTACCTGACCTTGGTGTTTCGCCGCTTCAATCTCTTGCTGCTGCTTGCCGTACTGTGGGTGCCGCCCGCGCGCGCGCTCACGGTCGAGATCGACGCGCCCGATGCGCTGAAGGTCCTGCTGACCCAGCATCTGGAAGCCGCGCGCGCGGCCCGGCTGGGCGAACGCTTCGACGCGTGGGAAATCGCGCGCCTGCAGCGGCAGAGCGAGCAGACGGCGCAGGAGCTGCTGGCGACCGAGGGGTACTTCTCGCCGCGCATCGCCAGCGCCGCCGAGTGGGTGGACGGCGACTGGCGCATGACCTACGAGGTGGTGCCCGGCGCACGCACGACGGTGCGCACGCTGACAGTCCGTTTCGAGGGCGACGCGCGCGCCGGCGACGCGGCGCTGCGCGGCCGGGTCGAGCGCAGCGCGACGCTGCAACCGGGCATGCCTTTCCGCCAGGCGGACTGGCAGGCGGCCAAGCTTGCCGTGCTGCGACCCTTGCTCGGCGATCGTTATCCGGCGGCGCGGCTGGCGGCGAGCGAGGCGCGCATCGATCCGGCGACGCAGTCCGCCGATCTCGGCCTCGTCATCGACAGCGGTCCGGCCTTTTTCTACGGTGCGCCGGTGGTGAAAGGGGCGGAACGCTACCCGGTTACCATCGTCCATCACCTCAACCCGGCGCGGCAGGGGTTGCCCTACCGGCAGCAAGACCTGCTCGACTTCCAGGCGGCGCTCGAGACCAGCGGCTACTACGCGCAGGCAACGGTGCGCGTCGATCCCGACCCGGCACGGGCGGCGGCGGTGCCGGTCGAGGTCGAGGTCGTCGAGCGGCCGGCCAAGGCATTCAGCGTTGGCGCCGGCGTCAGCACCGACACCGGCGCGCGCGTGCAGGCGGGGTGGCAGCACCGCAATCTCGCCGGCCAGGGCCTGCGCCTGAAACTCGACGCCCGCCTGGAAACCGCCCGCCAGACCGGCGCGGCGGCGCTGGCCTGGCCGCGCAACGCCAACGGCTATGAGAACAGCCTCGGCGCGCAACTCCGGCACGAGGACATCGAGGGGCAGGAAACCCGGGCCTGGCTGCTTGCGGCGCGACGCAGCCGTATCGATGGCCCGATCGAGGCGACGCTGTCGCTGCAGTTCCAGAACGAGACCGTGGAGATCGGCGGCCTGGCCGGCACGCGCAACCAGGCGCTCACCGCCAACTATGCGTGGACGAGGCGCAGCGTCGGACGCGCGTTCTATCCGCGGCGCGGCCACGTGCTCACCCTGCAGGGCGGCGGCGCGGCCGAGGCGCTGTTGTCCGACACCTCGTTTCTCCGCCTGTATGCCCGCCATACCCAGTATTTCCCGGCGGGCGAGAACGGTCGCCTGATCCTGCGCGGCGAATGGGGCAGCGTGCTGGCGAAGACGCGCGACGGCATCCCCACCGATTTCCTGTTCCGCGCCGGCGGCGACAACTCGGTGCGCGGCTACGCCTACCAGAGCCTGGGCCGCTCGCTCACCGGCGGCGTTGCCTCGGTGCGCCATCTCGCCACCGGCAGCGTCGAATACAACCATTTCTTCGGCGGCGACTGGGGCGCGGCAGTGTTTGTCGACGCCGGCGACGCGGCCGACACGCCGGGTGCGCTGTCGCCGGTGTTCGGGGTGGGCGTCGGCGCGCGCTACCGCTCGCCGGTGGGACCGATCAACCTCGACCTCGCCTACGGCGAAGCCACCGACGAATTCCGCTTGCACTTCTCGCTGGGGGTGTCGTTTTGAAGCGCGCAGCGTGGATCGCGGCGGGCGCACTCACGCTGCTGGCGGTCGCTGTCGGGGCGCTCGCGTGGCTCGCGACCACCGCGAGCGGCTTTCGCTGGCTGGCGCAGGCGGTGGCGGCCGCGAGCGGCGAACGTCTCGCGCTCGAAGGCGTCGACGGCCACCTCGGCGCGCCGATCCGCATCGGCAGGCTGACCTACAGCGGTGAATTCCGGCGCATCGACATCGAGGGTTTTCGTCTCGAGTGGCGGCCGCGCGCCTTGTGGCAGCGCCGGCTCGAGATCGATCTTCTCGCCGCGCAGACGCTGCGGGTGACGACGCTCAAGCCCGACCCGGCGCCGCCCGAACTGCCGTCGACCCTGCGCCTCCCCCTCGACATCACGATCCGCACGCTCGATGTGGCGACACTCGAAGTCGTCGACGCCGGACAGGCGCTTTTCCTGCGCGCGCTCAAGGGGAAGCTCGACGGCAGTGGCGAGCGCTACCGTCTTGCGGGGGTGGGCGTGGAGACGCCATGGGCCGGTCTGCGGGGCGAATTCGACATCGGCAAGGACGCGCCGTTCGAGCTGCGCGGCAGGCTCATTGCGGAGCGGCCGGCGCCGCTGCCGGTGACGGCGCGGTTGGCCCTGGGCGGCACGCTCGCCGCGCCGGTCTTCCGCCTCGACGCCACGGCCGCGGGCATGTCGGTGATGGCTGCGGGCGAAGCGGCGCCGTTCGATGCGGTGCGGCTGCGCCGGGTGCTGGTGGCGGGGCAGGGCGTCGATCCGCGCGCGTTCGTCGCCGGTGCGCCGGCTGCCGACCTGGCGTTTTCCGGCATTTTCGAGGGCCGGCCGGGCGAACGCCTGCTCGGCACGTTCAGCCTGTCGAACCGGCTCGCCGGCCGCCTCGACCAGCAGCGCCTCCCGCTCGCGAATCTGTCCGGCGCGGTGTTCGGCGATGCCGCGCACGCCGACTTCAGCGCGCTCGCCCTCGATCTCGGCGACGCCGGGCAGTTCACCGGTAGCGGCAGCTGGCGCGGCGGCCGCTTCGCCGTGCGCCTGGAAAGCCCGCGCGTGAACCTCGCCGGCCTGCATCGTGCGCTTTACGCGACGAAAATCGGCACTGCCCTGCAATTCAGTGGCGACGCCGCGCGGCAGACACTCGTCGCCGACGTCGCCGAGACCTGGGGCCGGGGCCGCTTCACGCTCACGCACGGCGACGCCGTGCTGGCGCTGGAAGGCGCCGACTTCAGCGGGCAGGCGGGCCGGCTGAAGGCAAGCGGCCGGCTGCAGCTCGACGCCGCGCGCGCGTTCGCCCTCGATTTCGACGCAACGAATCTCAACCCGGCGCGCTTCGGCAGCTTTCCGCGCGCGCGGCTGAATGCGCGCGGCACGGCGCGCGGCGTGCTCGCGCCCGATTTCGCGGTGCAGGCGCAGTTCAGCCTGCCGCCAGGCGAGCTCGAAGGCCGCCCGGTGTCGGGGCAGGGCCGGCTGCGTTATGAAAACGGCCACCTCGCCGACGCCGACGTCGACCTCGACCTGGCCGGCAACCGGGCGCAGCTGAAGGGCGCGTATGGCCGCGCCGGCGACCGCCTGACCTGGGATGTCGACGCGCCCCGGCTTGCGCGGCTGTGGCTGGGGCTCGCCGGGCGGCTCAGCAGCCGCGGCAGCGTGAGCGGCGACCCGGCCGCGCCACAGATCGAAGCGACCGCCATGGCGAGCGGCCTGCGCCTGCCGGGTGACATCGCCGTCGAGCGTCTCAACCTGGAACTCGATCTCGATGCGGTCGCCGACGGCGTCTTCGACGGCCGGCTCGACGCGCGCGGCGTGGCGCTGGCCGGCCAGCGCCTGGATCTGGTGCGTGCCACCCTGCGGGGGCGCCGCAACGCGCATGCGCTGGAGATCGACGCGCGCCTGCCGGACTGGCAGGTGACGGCGAGCCTGGCGGGCGGGCTCGACGCTGCGCGCGCCTGGCACGGCCAGCTCAAACAGGCCGCCGCGCAGGGACCGTGGCCGATGGTGCTCACTGCGCCGGCGACGCTGCTGCTGTCACGCGAACGGCAGCAGGTCGATGGCCTTGCGTTCACGCTGGCCGGCGGCCGCGTCACGCTCGACCACTTCAGCCGCGCCGATGCGCGCTTTGCCAGCCGTGGCGCGCTCGCCGACTTGCCCTTGGCGCCGCTCCTTGCATGGCTGGAAACACCGCCGCCCGTATCGACCGACCTGCGCGTCGACGGCGAGTGGGACCTGCGCGCGGGCGACACGCTCGACGGGCGCGCGCGTCTGGCGCGCCGTTCGGGCGACGTGCGTCTCGAGGATCCCGCGCTGAACCTCGGCCTGGCCACGCTCGCTCTCGAGATCGATGCGGCCGCCGGCCGCATCGGTGCGCGTGCCGCGATGACCACCCGCGAAGCCGGTGAAGTGCACGCCGAGGCGCGCGCCACGCTGGTGCGCAGCGGCGCCTTCTTTGGCCTGTCGCGCAGCGCGCCGCTCGAGTGGACGGCCGCGGTCGACGTGCCCGACCTGCGCATCCTGCGGCCGCTGATTCCGCTCGGCATGCGTGCCGATGCGAGGCTGCGCGCGAACCTCGCCGGCAGTGGCAGCCTCGCCGTACCCCGCGTCGACGGCGAAATCGACGCCGAACGGATTCGCTTCAGCCTGCCGGAAGAAGGCGTTGCCATCACCGACGGCGCAGTGAAGCTGGCGCTCGCCGGCGACCGCGTGCGCGTGCGCGCGGGGGAACTGCGGGGACAGAGCGGACGCATCCGGCTGCGTGGCGAGGCGCAGTTGAAGAACCCGCAGGCGGGACTCGCGCTCGACTTCGAGCAGTTTTCCGCCACCTCGCGCAGCGACCGCCGCGTCACGGTGTCCGGCACCGCGCGTCTCAATCTCGACCCGAAGCGGCTGCAGCTCAGCGGCGAATTGACCGCCGACCGCGCGCGGCTGGAGATGCCCGAGGCGAGCCGCCCCGCGCTGTCGGGCGACGTGGTCGTCGCCGGCCGGCCGCCGCGCGAGCAGACGGCGGCACAGCGCCTGCCGCTGCTGCTCGATCTCAAGCTCAACCTGGGCAACGATTTCCTGTTCAAGGGCGGCGGGCTCGACGCCCGTCTGGGCGGCCAGTTGCGTGTATTCACGCGCAACGACACGCTGCGCGGCGAAGGCCGCATCCAGGTGATGACGGGACGCTACGCGGCGTATGGGCAGGCACTCGACATCGAGCGCGGCGTGCTGAGCTTCGTCGGGCCGATCGACAATCCCGGCCTCGACGTCCTGGCGGTGCGCAAGACGCCGACGGTGAAGGTCGGCGTGCAGGT
This sequence comes from Thiobacillus sp., assembly GCA_046292745.1. GTDB lineage: Bacteria > Pseudomonadota > Gammaproteobacteria > Burkholderiales > Thiobacillaceae > Thiobacillus. Next base: position 55,040 of record JBKBQH010000010.1, read on the forward strand.
GCGCGGCACCGTGCAGAACCCGCTGGTGACCCTGTATTCCGACCCCGCGCTGCCGGATGCCGAAAAGCTCGCCTGGCTGGTGCTGGGCCATGGCCTCGAGCGCGGCGGCCAGCAGGAATTCGCGCTGCTGCAGCTCGCCGCCGGCGCGCTGCTGTCGCAGGCCCAGTCGGCGAGCCTGCAGGCACAGATCGCCGAGACGCTGCGCATCGACAGCTTCGGCGTGCGCGCCGGCGAAGGCGAGGACCTCGGCACGACCGTGGTGAGCCTCGGCAAGCGCCTGTCCTCGCGCGCCACGCTCGCCTACGAGCAGAGTCTCGATGGCCTCAACCAGGTGGTGAAGGTGATTTACCAGCTGAGCCCGCGCGTGCGGCTGGAGGCGCAGGCCGGCCAGCAGAGTAGCTTCGACGCCTTCTACACGCGGGAATACGACTGACAACCGGTTCGGCCGCAAGAGGAGGGAGCCATTTGCCCAGGGCGGCCAAAGCCATGCCGCAGGACCCTTTCGCGTTTCTTTGCGCCCGGCGCGGACCAACTGGTTTGAATGGCTGAATCGGCCAAATCCCGATGTTAGAATCCGCCGCATGTCCCCGCTTCGCATCAACGCCCCGAATCGCCCCTCCCCGATGCCCGCGCCCGGAGGCCGCCGCTGATGCGCATCCTGCTCTCCAACGACGACGGCTATTTCGCGCCCGGCCTCGCGACGCTGGCGCAGGCGCTGGCGGCGCACGCCGACATTACCGTCGTCGCGCCCGAGCGCGACCGCAGCGGCGCCTCCAATTCGCTCACGCTCGACCGCCCGTTGATGCTTCGCCAGGCGCCGGGCGGCTTCTATTACGTCAACGGCACGCCGACCGACTGCGTGCACCTCGCCGTCACCGGCATGCTCGATCACCTGCCCGACATGGTGATCTCGGGCATCAACCATGGCGCCAACATGGGCGACGACACCATCTACTCCGGTACCGTGGCCGCCGCGACCGAGGGCTATCTGCTCGGTATTCCGTCGATCGCGGTCTCGCTCGCCAATCACGACGGGAAGCACTTCGACACCGCCGCGCGCGTGGTGGTCGAGCTGGTGCAGCGCATCCAGGCGCAGCCGCCGACCGAGCCGATGCTGCTCAACGTCAACGTGCCCGACCGTCCGTGGGACGAACTGGCGGGCCTCGCCGTGACGCGCCTCGGCAAGCGCCACAAGGCCGAGTCGGTGGTGAAGACGACCAACCCGCGCGGCCAGACCGTGTACTGGGTCGGCGCCGCCGGCGCCGCGCAGGACGCGGGCGAAGGCACCGACTTCCACGCGGTGGCCCACGGCTGGGTGTCGATCACCCCGCTGCAGATGGACCTTACCCGTTTCAGCCAGATGGAGAGCGTCAGCAAATGGTTGAAACCGTGAATTCGCGTGCCGGCATCGGCATGACCTCGGCGCGTACCCGTGGCCGCATGGTCGAGCGACTGCGCGGGCAGGGCATCAAGGACGAGACCGTGCTGGCGGCGATGGGCGCGGTGCCGCGCCATCTCTTCGTCGATCAGGCGCTGGAGTCGCGCGCCTACGAGGACACCGCGCTGCCGATCGGCTTCGGCCAGACCATTTCCAATCCCCACATCGTCGCGCGCATGGCCGAGCTCGCGCGCCACGGCGAAGCGGGGCAGGGACGCCCCCTCGGCCGGGTGCTCGAAATCGGTCTCGGCTGCGGCTACCAGGCCGCGGTGCTGGCCCGGCTCGCGCGCGAGGTGATTTCGATCGACCGCATCGCGCAGCTGGTCGGCAAGACGCGTGCGCGCCTGCGCGAACTGCGCGTCAACAACGTCAAGCCCAAGCTCGGCGACGGCATGCACGGCGCCAAGGACTACGCACCCTTCGACGCCATCGTCATTGCCGCCGCCTTCGGCGAGGTGCCGCAGGCACTGCTGGCGCAGCTCGCCGACGGCGGCCGCCTCGTGATGCCGCTCGGCAGCGTCAGCCAGACGCTGTGCGTGATCGAGCGCCAGGGCGACGCCTACAACGAGCGGCGTCTCGAAAGCGTGAATTTCGTGCCGCTGCTGCCGGGGGTGGCGTGATGCGCACGCCCTGGCTCGTCGCGGGCGCACTGGCGCTGGCGGGCTGCACCGCCAGCGGCCCGGCGCCGGTGGTCGACCGCAGCGCGGCGCGCGCGCCGGCCGGGCCCGCAGCCGCGCCAGTCGCCGCTCCCCAGATCGCCGCGTCGACCACCGGCTTTCATACCGTGCAGCGCGGCGACACGCTGTACGCCATCGCCTTCGCCAACGGCCTCGACTATCGTGAACTCGCGATCTGGAACCGGCTCGATTCGCCCGACCGCATCCTCGTCGGACAAGTGCTGCGGCTGACGCCGCCCGAGGGCGGCAAGATCGAGATCCGCCCGCTCGACGACGAACCGCTGCCCAAGGCGCGGCCGCTCGCGGAGCCGCCTGAGGTGCGCGAGCCGCAGGCGCTGCTGCTGCCCTATTCCGACGCCCAGTGGGCACAGGTCAATGCGTCGAAACCGGTTGCCGCCGCCCCGTCTCCGGCACCGTCCCCGGCTCCCGCGCCGGCGCCGGCAGCCGCCAGCATCGACTCCTGGCTGTGGCCGGCGGAGGGCACGCTCATCGGCCGCTTTGGCGCGGCCGGCGGCAAGGGCATCCAGATCGCCGGCCAGCGCAATACGCCCGTCGTCGCCGTGGCGCCCGGCAAGGTGGTCTACAGCGGTACCGGCCTGCGCGGCTATGGGCGCCTCGTGATCGTCAAGCACGCCGACGAATATCTCTCTGCCTATGCGCACAACGAGACCATCCTGGTGAAGGAAGGCGACACCGTCACCGCGGGCCAGCGCATCGCGCTGATGGGCGACAGTGACGCCGATCGCGTCAAGCTGCATTTCGAGATCCGCCGCTATGGCAAACCGCTGGATCCCCTGAATTTTCTGCCGGAGCGTTCATGAGCACCCATCCCAGCGACGAATCCGACGATCTCATGCACGAAGAGCCTGAGCCCGCCGAAGCGCCCGATTCGGCGGAGGAGCTCGCCTCCGCCATCCTCGACGAGCCGCAGGTCGACGTCACCCAGCTCTACCTGAACGAGATCGGGCAGTCGCCGCTGCTCACCGCGGAAGAGGAGGTCGCGCTCGCCCGCCGTGTCGTCGCGGGCGACTTCGAGGCGCGCCAGATCATGATCGAGCGCAACCTGCGCCTGGTCGTCAACATCGCCAAGCACTACGCCAACCGCGGCCTCACCCTGCTCGACCTGGTCGAGGAAGGCAATCTCGGCCTGATCCACGCGCTGGAGAAATTCGATCCCGAGCGCGGCTTCCGTTTCTCCACCTACGCCACCTGGTGGATCCGCCAGAACATCGAGCGCGCGATCATGAACCAGTCGCGCACGATCCGCCTGCCGGTGCACGTCATCAAGGAGCTCAACATCTACCTGCGCGCCAAGCGTCATCTGGAAACGCACGGCGTGACGGACGCCAGCGCGGACGACATCGCGGCGCTCACCGGGCACCCGGTCGAGGACGTGCGCCGCATCATGCAGCTGAACGAGCGCGTCGCCTCGCTCGACGCGCCGCTCGACGTCGACCCCACGCTGTCGCTGGGCGAGGCGATCGCCGACGACAATGCCCATCTGCCCGACGAGCTGCTGCAGATCGAGGAGATCGAACACCACGTCCACGAATGGCTCTCGCAACTCAACGACAAGCAGCGCTGGGTGATCGAGCGCCGTTTCGGCCTCAACGGCTGCGAGGCCTGCACGCTCGAGGACCTCGCGCTGGAACTGCAGGTCACGCGCGAGCGGGTGCGCCAGATCCAGATGGAATCGCTGCGCCTCTTGCGCCAGTTGCTGAGGCGCCGCGGCGTCACCAAGGATGAGCTGTTCTGAGCCCTGCGTGCCGCCCGTCATGATCGACTGGTCACGCATCGACACCGTCTTCCTCGACATGGACGGCACCCTGCTCGACCTCTATTTCGACAACCACTTCTGGCGCGAGCACATGCCGCGCCGCTACGCCGAATACCACGGCCTCGACGAGGCGCTCGCGCGCGAACGCCTGGCGCGGCACTACGACCGCCATGCCGGCACGCTCAACTGGTACTGCATCGATTTCTGGAGCAGCGAGCTCGCGCTCGACGTCGTGCAGCTGAAGGAGGAAGTGGTGCATTTGATCGCGGTGCGGCCCGACGTGCCGGCCTTCCTGCGGGCGCTGCGCGCCTCCGGCCGGCGCGTGGTGATGGTGACCAACGCGCACCCCAAGAGCCTTGATCTCAAAATGCGCGAAACCCGGCTCGATGCCTGGTTCGACGCCCTGATTTCCGCGCACCGGATCGGCTTGCCGAAAGAGCACCCGGACTTCTGGCAGGCCTTGCAGGCGGTCGAGTCCTACGATCCGCGGCGCACGCTGTTCGTCGACGACAGCCTGCCGGTGCTGGAAAGCGCCCAGGCCTACGGCATCGCCCATCTGCTCGCCGTGTGCAACCCGGACTCGAGGCAGCCGCACAAGGACAGCGGCGCCCTCCGTGGCATCACCAGCTTCGCCGAGGTGATGCCGGTTGCCTGATACACCGCCGCGCGTTCCCGGATCAAGACAGCGTTGCCCTCGAAAGGAAGCCCGTGAAACGTACCCTGTTCCCCCTGCTGGCCGCCCTCACGCTCGCCGCCTGCGGCCAGGAAACGCCGCCGCCAGCCACGCCCCGGGCCGAGCCCACCGCGCCGGCGCCCGCCGCCGTTGCGCTGAAAAGCGGTGAGGCGGTCTACCGGCAGGTCTGCCTGGCCTGCCACGCGTCCGGCGTGGCAGGCGCCCCGAAGGCGGGCGAGCCAGGCGGCTGGGCGGCGCTCGCCGACGAGGGCCAGGCGGCGGTGACCGCGCACGGCTGGGTCGGCATCCGCGGCATGCCGCCCAAGGGGGGGCGCGCCGACCTCGCCCTGGAGGAATTCGCCCGTGCCACCGCGTGGATGGCGCGCAGCGCCGGCGTCGAGTGGCCGGACCCCGACGCGGCGATGCTGGAGGCGATCCGCAAGGAAGAAGCGCTGCGCCGCGAGGCGCTGAAGCAGCGCTGAACCGCGCTCAGGCGCGGTCGAACAGCACTGCCGCGCCGACCCTGCGGCCCTCGGCGGCGAGGATATTGTAGGTGCGGCAGAGCGCGCCGATATCCATCACCTCCAGGCCAATGCGCGCCTCGACCAGCGCGCGGGTGAGCGCCGGGTGGGGGAAGCGCAGGCGGTTGCCGGTGCCGAACAGCAGGATGTCGAGTTCACGCCGCGCGATCCATTCGAAATGGGCGGCGGTGAGCGCGGGAAAATCGAGCCCGGCCCAGGGCGCGACCTCGACGCCCTGGGCGGTCAGCAGCAGGCCGGCATCGAAGCGCTGGCCACCGATCAGTACGTGGTCGATCCCATAGCCGGTGAAAAGCGGCTGGCTGGCGTCGGTGTCGAGATGCAGTTTCATGACGTGGTGCGGTTTCCGTGTCTGGCAACCTTAGCAGATTCGTGCCGCGCCGGTTTGCCGCGGCAGGGTGGCTCCGGTAAAATCCCCGGTTTTTCAAGGCATTCCAGACCTTGAGGCATTTTCCGGGGAATTACCGTGACGGCTGACTCCAGGCCCCGCCTGCGCACCATCCACAAGTCGAGCAAGCTCGACAACGTCTGCTACGACATCCGCGGGCCGGTGATGGCGCGCGCGCGACAGATGGAGGAGGAAGGCCACCGCATCATCAAGCTCAACATCGGCAACCCCGCGCCCTTCGGTTTCGAGGCGCCGGAGGAGATCGTGCAGGACGTCATCGTCAACCTGCCCAATGCTTCCGGCTACAGCGATTCCAAGGGCCTGTTTGCCGCGCGCAAGGCGGTGATGCACGAGACGCAGAAGAAGGGCATCGCCGGCGTGACCATCGACGACATCATCATCGGCAACGGCGTCTCCGAGCTGATCGTAATGTCGATGCAGGCGCTCCTCAACAACGGCGACGAGGTGCTCGTGCCGGCGCCCGACTACCCGCTGTGGACGGCGGCGGTGAGCCTGGGCGGCGGCAAGCCGCGCCACTACCTGTGCGACGAGGGCGCCGGCTGGCTGCCCGACCTCGACGACATGCGCGCCAAGATCACGCCCAACACGCGCGCCATCGTCGTCATCAACCCCAACAACCCGACCGGCGCGCTGTACCCGACCGAGCTGCTGAAGGAGATCATCGAGATCGCGCGCCAGCATCAGCTGATCATCTACGCCGACGAGATCTACGACAAGGTGCTCTTCGACGGCGCGCAGCACACCTCGATCGCATCGCTCGCCGACGACGTGCTCATGGTCACCTTCAACGGCCTGTCGAAGAACTACCGCGCGTGCGGCTACCGAGCCGGCTGGCTCATCGTGTCGGGCGACAAGCGCCACGCCAAGGACTACCTCGAAGGCCTGAACATGCTGGCGTCGATGCGGCTGTGCTCGAACGTGCCGGGGCAATACGGGATCCAGACGGCTTTGGGCGGCTACCAGAGCATCAACGACCTCGTCGCGCCGAGCGGGCGCCTCACCCGCCAGCGCGACCTCGCGCATGAACTCCTGACGCTGATTCCGGGGGTTTCCTGCGTGAAACCCAAGGCGGCGATGTACCTGTTCCCGAAGCTCGATCCGAAGCTGTACCCCATCCACGACGACCAGAAATTCATCCTCAACCTGCTGGAAGAGGAGCGCGTGCTGGTGGTGCAGGGCAGCGGCTTCAACTGGCCGCGCCCGGACCACATCCGCGTGGTGTTCCTGCCGCACGAGGAAGACCTCACCGAGGCGATTTCGCGCATGAGCCGCTTCCTCGACCGCCAGCGGGCGCATCGGTGATTCAGATTATTTGACCGAGACCACTCAATGAAACCCATCCACGTCGGCCTCCTGGGCCTCGGCACCGTCGGCGGCGGCACGCTCACCGTGCTCACCCGCAACGCCGAAGAAATCACCCGCCGCGCCGGACGCGAGATCCGCGTCGTGCGCGCCGCGGTGCGCAACCTCGACAAGGCGAAGAAGCTCGCCGGCGACCTGCCGCTCACGACCAATCCCTTCGACGTCGTCGACGATCCCGCGATCGACATCGTGGTCGAGCTGATCGGCGGCCTGGAACCGGCGCGGTCGTTGGTGATGCAGGCGATCGCCAACGGCAAGCACGTGGTCACCGCGAACAAGCACCTGGTCGCCAAGCACGGCAACGAAATCTTCGCCGCCGCGCAGGCGAAAGGCGTGATGGTCGCGTTCGAGGCCGCGGTGGCAGGCGGCATTCCCATCATCAAGGCGCTGCGCGAGGGCCTGACCGCCAACCGCATCGAGTGGCTGGCCGGTATCATCAACGGCACGAGTAACTTCATCCTCACCGAGATGCGCGACAAGGGCGCGGCCTTCGATGACGTGTTGAAGAAAGCCCAGCGCCTCGGCTATGCGGAGGCCGACCCGACCTTCGACATCGAGGGCATCGACGCCGCGCACAAGCTCACCATCCTCTCGGCGATCGCCTTCGGCATTCCGATGCAGTTCGACCGCGCCTACACCGAGGGCATTTCAAAGCTGACGCGCGAGGACGTGAAGTATGCCGAGGAGCTCGGCTATCGCATCAAGCTCCTGGGCATCGCGCGGCGCGCCGAAGCCGGCATCGAGCTGCGCGTGCATCCGACGCTGATTCCCGAGCGGCGCCTCATCGCCAACGTCGACGGCGCGATGAACGCGGTGCTGGTGAAGGGCGACGCGGTCGGCCCGACGCTGTATTACGGCGCCGGCGCCGGCGCCGAGCCGACCGCCTCGGCGGTGGTGGCCGACCTCGTCGACGTCACCCGCCTGCACACCGCCGACCCGCACCACCGCGTGCCGCACCTGGCCTTCCAGCCCGACCGGCTCGCCGCGACCCCGATCCTGCCGATGGACGAGGTGCGCACCGCCTACTATCTGCGCCTCTCCGCCTTCGACCGTCCCGGCGTGCTCGCCGACATCACGCGCATCCTCGCCGATGGCGATATCTCGATCGACGCCATGGTGCAGAAGGAACCGGCCGAGGGCGAGGAGCAGGTCGACATCATCCTGCTGACGCACATCACGGTGGAAAAGCATGTCAACGCCGCGATCAAGAAGATCGAGGCGCTCGACACCGTCGTGGGGCAGGTGATGCGCATCCGTCTCGAGGAACTGGCTGCCAAATGAAATACCTCAGCACCCGCGGGCAGGCCCCGCACCTGCGCTTCTCCGAAATCCTGCTCGGCGGGCTCGCCAGCGACGGCGGCCTCTACGTACCGGAAGCCTATCCGCGTTTTTCCGCGGCCGAACTCGAGGCCATGCGCGGCATGAATTACCGCGAGCTCGCCTTCGCCGTGCTGTCGCGACTGATCGACGACATCCCCGCCGCCGACCTCGCCGCGCTGATCGACAAGACCTACACCGCCGAGGTCTACCGTTATGTCACCGACCAGGAAAACGCCGAGGACATCACGCCGCTGAAGACACTCGAGCCGGGCCTGCACGTGCTCGCGCTGTCGAACGGCCCGACGCTCGCGTTCAAGGACATGGCGATGCAGCTGCTCGGCAACCTGTTCGAGTACGTGCTCGACAAGACCCGGGGCGAACTCAACATCCTCGGCGCGACCTCGGGCGATACCGGCTCGGCCGCCGAATACGCGATGCGCGGCAAGCGCGGCATTCGCGTCTTCATGCTTTCACCCGAGCACGGCATGACGCGCTTCCAGCAGGCGCAGATGTACGCGCTCATGGACGCCAACATCCACAACCTGGTGATCCGCGGCGTGTTCGACCAGTGCCAGGACATCGTCAAGGCCGTCTCCAACGACCTCGATTTCAAAACGCAATACCACATCGGCGCGGTCAACTCGATCAACTGGGCGCGCGTCGCGGCGCAGAGCGTCTACTACTTCAAGGCGTATTTCGCGGCGACGCACAGCAACGATCAACAGGTCTCGTTCTCGGTGCCGTCGGGCAACTTCGGCAACGTCTGCGCCGGCCACATTGCGCGCCAGATGGGCCTGCCGATCAAGAAGCTGATCGTCGCCACCAACGAGAACGACGTGCTCGACGAGTTCTTCCGCACCGGCGTCTATCGCCCGCGTCCGGAAACGAAGCACACCTCCAGCCCGTCGATGGACATTTCCAAGGCGTCCAACTTCGAGCGTTTCGTGTTCGACCTCTGCGGGCGCGATGCCGCGAAGATTCGCAGCCTGTGGGGCGCGGTGGAGCAGGGCGGCAGCTTCGACCTCAAGGCCCATGCCGACCCCAAGGGAGGCAGCCTGTTCGACCGGGTCGCCGAGTTCGGCATGGTCTCGGGTTCGAGCAGCCACGCCAATCGCATCGACACCATCCGCACCGTGTACGAGGTGTACGGCACCATGATCGACCCGCACACCGCCGACGGCCTGAAAGTGGGTCTGGAGCACCGCGAGCCGGGCGTGCCGCTCGTCTGCATGGAAACCGCGCAGCCCGCCAAGTTCGAGGACGCGATCCGCGAGGCGCTCGGCATCGAGCCGGTGCGTCCGGCCGAACTCGCCCATCTCGAAACCCTGCCGCAGAAAAAGCATGTGATGGACGCCGATGTCGAAGCGGTCAAGCGCTACATCGTCGCGCACGCCTGCTGAGCCGCGTCCCGGCGAGCCCTTCGCCGACCTGCTCGCGCGGGTGCGCGCCTGCACCGTCTGCGCGCCCTACCTGCCCAACCCGCCCAAGCCCATCCTGCGCGCCTCCCCCACGGCGCGTCTCCTGATCGTCGGCCAGGCGCCCGGCCGCCGCGTGCATGAGACCGGCATTCCCTGGAACGATCCCTCCGGCGACCAGTTGCGCTTGTGGCTCGGCATGACACGCGAGGTTTTTTATGATGAATCGCGCATCGCCATCGTCCCCACCGGATTCTGCTATCCCGGCACCGTCCACGGCAGCGACCTGCCGCCGCGCCCCGAGTGCGCGCCGCTGTGGCACCCCGTGCTGCGTGCGGCGATGCCTGCTATCCGACTCACCCTGCTGATCGGCGCCTACGCCCAGGCGTATTACCTGGGCAAACGCCGCGGCCGCACGCTCACCGATACCGTTGCCGCCTGGCGCGACTACGCCCCCGACTTCCTGCCGCTGCCGCATCCCAGCCCGCGCAACCGCGCCTGGCTGAAGCGCAATCCCTGGTTCGAAGCCGAGGTCCTGCCCAGCCTGCGAAAACGGGTTGGAGACGCCCTGCGAGCGAGCGATAATGGCGCCGCAACCGGGTAAACCCGTTCTCCAGGACATTTCATGAAACTTGTCACCTCGCTCACCAGCCCCTACGGCCGCAAGGTCCGTGTCGTGCTCGCGGAAAAGAAAATCCCCTTCCAGCTCCAGGTCGAGAATCCCTGGGCGCCGGACAGCGTGGTGTCGACCTACAATCCGCTCGGCAAGGTGCCGGTACTGGTGCTCGAAGGTGGCGTCTCCGTCTTCGATTCGCGTGTCATCGTCGAATACCTCGACCACGCCAGCCCCGTGTCGAACCTGATCCCTGCCGAACACAAGAGCCGCATGGCCGTACGCGGCATCGAGGCGCTGTCCGACGGCGTCACCGACGCTGCCGTCGCGCTCTTTCTCGAGCGCAAGCGCCCGGTCGACAAGCAAAGCGCCGATTGGCTCGTGCTGCAGGAGAAGACCCTGTTCCGCGGTCTCGAAGCGCTCGCCGAAGCGCTCGGTGAAAACACCTACTTCCTGGGCAACGGCATGACGCTCGCCGACATCGCATGCGGCTGCGCCCTCGGCTATCTGGATTTGCGTTTCCCCGAGATCGACTGGCGCACCGCGCACCCGAACCTGGCGAAGCTCTTCGACAAGCTCATGACCCGCGCCTCGTTCAAGGACACCGTCCCCGTCGCCTGAACCGTCATGGCCGGGCGAAGTCGAAGCCGAAGCACAGCCCATTGAGTTCAGGAGCCCAGCATGCCCACCCAAACCGCAACCCTTGCCGGCGGCTGCTTCTGGTGCATCGAGACCGTGTTCAACCGTCTCGCCGGCGTCGAGTCCGCCGTGTCCGGCTACATGGGCGGCCACACGACAAACCCCACCTACCGCGACATCTGCAACGGTGACACCGGCCACGCCGAAGTCGTGCAGGTCACGTTCGATCCCGACGTGATTTCGTTTCGTGACCTGCTCGACGTCTTCTTCACGATCCACGACCCCACCCAACGCAACCGCCAGGGCAACGACGTCGGCACGCAATACCGCTCGGCGATCTTCTGGCACACGCCAGAGCAGAAGGCCGAGGCGGAAGCGGTGATCGCGGAACTCACTGCGTCAAAGCAGTTCGGCGCCCCCGTCGTCACGGAAGTTACCGAAGCGACCGCCTTCTACCCGGCCGAGGACTACCACCAGCGCTACTACGAGCAGAACCCGCAGCAGCCCTACTGCCAGATCGTGGTCGCGCCTAAGGTGGCGAAGGCGGAGGCGAAGTTCGCGAAGCTTATCGAGCGTGGACCTGAAGGAAAGTAAGCTTCGTCAAGCTTGAGCTTGCTTCTCGGCTTTCGTCCACGAATCCTTCAACGTCACCGTGCGGTTGAACACCGGCGCGCCCGGCTTCGAATCGACGCGGTCGGCGACGAAGTAGCCGTGCCGCTCGAACTGGAAGGACTGCTCGGGCGCGGCATCCTTGAGCGCGGACTCCAGCTGTGCGCGGATGACCTTCATCGAATCGGCATTGAGGTCGTCGAGGAAGTTGCCGGTTTCCTGACCTGGTTGCGCGGTTTTGAACAGGCGGTCGTAGAGCCGCACCTCGGCTTCATACGCGTGCGCGGCGGAGACCCAGTGGATGTTGCCCTTGACCTTGACCGAGTCGGCACCAGGGGTGCCGGACTTGGTGTCGGGCAGGTATTCGCAATGCACGGCGGTGAGGGTGCCGTCGGCGTCGCGCTCGAAGCCGGTGCAGGTGACGACGTAGCCGTAGCGCAGTCGCACGGAGTTGCCAGGGTATAACCTGAAGTAGCCCTTGGGCGGGGTTTCCTCGAAGTCCTCGCGCTCGATCCACAGTTCGCGCGAAAACGGCACCGCGCGCTTGCCGAGCTCCGGCTGTTGCGGATGGTTGGGGGCGAAGCAGTCCTCGCTCTGGCCTGCGGGGTAGTTGTCGATGATGAGCTTGACCGGGTCGAGCACGGCAATACGGCGCAGTGCGGTGTCGTTGAGCGCGTCGCGCTGGCAGGCTTCAAACACGCTGTAGTCGATCCAGCCGTCGGACTTCGACACGCCGATCTGGTCGGTGAAGCGTTTGAAGCCTTCCGGCGTGTAGCCGCGGCGGCGCGCACCGGCGAGCGTGGGCAGGCGCGGGTCGTCCCAGCCGGCCACGTGCTTGTCGTCGACGAGCTGGATCAGCTTGCGCTTGGAGAGCACGACGTAGGTGAGGTTGAGCCGCGCGAACTCGATCTGCTGCGGCAGTGGGCGGCTGAAAAAGCCGCCGTCGGCGAGCTTGTCGAGCAGCCAGTCGTAGAACGGCCGCTGGTCCTCGAATTCGAGCGTGCAGATCGAGTGCGTGATGTGCTCGATCGCGTCCTCGATCGGGTGCGCGTAGGTATACATCGGGTAGATGCACCATTTGTCGCCGGTGTTGTGATGCGTGGCATGCTTGATGCGGTAAATCGCCGGGTCGCGCAGGTTGAGGTTGGGCGAGGCCATGTCGATCTTGGCGCGCAGCACGTGGGCACCGTCGGGAAATTCCCCCGCTTTCATGCGGCGGAAGAGGTCGAGGTTTTCCTCGACCGACCGGTTCCGGTAGGGGCTGTCGCGGCCCGGCTCGGTGAGCGTGCCGCGGTAGGCGCGCATCTCGTCCGGCGGGAGCGAATCGACGTAGGCGAGGCCCGCCTGGATCAGGTATTCGGCGCAGGCATACATGGTGTCGAAATAGTCCGACGCAAAATAGAGGTGCGGCCCCCAGTCGAAGCCCAGCCACCTGACCGATTCCTTGATGGCGTCGACGTATTCCTGTTCTTCCTTCTCCGGGTTGGTGTCGTCGAAACGCAGATGGCACACCCCGCCGTAGTCGCGCGCCAGCCCGAAGTTGAGGAAGATCGACTTGGCGTGGCCCAGATGCAGATAGCCATTGGGCTCGGGCGGGAAGCGCGTCTCCACGCGGCCGCCCCATTTCCCTTCCGCGTTCTGCGCGTCGATGAGGTTGCGGATGAAGTTGGCGGCGGGTGCGGGGGTGTCGTGCGACATGATGGGGTGGGATGCAGGAAAGCGGGAATTGTAGCGGGTTCAGGTGATGACGCCGCCGCCCAGGCAAACCGCGCCGTCGTACAGCACGACCGACTGGCCCGGCGTGACGGCCCATTGCGGCGCATCGAACGCCAGTTCCAGCGTGTCGTCGTCGAGACGGCTGATGCGGCAGGAGGCGTCGTTCTGCCGGTAGCGGGTTTTCGCGGTATAGGGTTTGGCCGGATCGGGCGCGACGCCGGCGATCCAGCTGAGCTGTCCCGCTGTCAGCGTGCTGCGCTTGAGCAGTGGATGATCGTGGCCCTGCACGACGATCAGCGTGTTGGTCTCCAGGTCCTTGGCGGCGACGAACCAGGGTTCCTCGCTCGCCCCTTTCTGCCCGCCGATGCCGAGGCCCTGGCGCTGGCCGAGCGTGTAGTACATGAGCCCCTGATGCCGGCCGACCACGCGGCCGTCGGGCGTCTTCATGTCGCCGGGGTCGCGGGGCAGGTAGCGTTCCAGGAATTCGCGGAAATTGCGCTCGCCGATGAAGCAGATGCCGGTGCTGTCTTTTTTCTTTGCGTTGGGCAGGCCGATCTGTTCCGCGAGCTTTCTCACCTCGGGTTTTTGCAAATGCGCCAGCGGAAACAGGGCAGGCGCAAGCTGCCGCTGGTTCAGCCGGTAGAGAAAATAGCTCTGGTCCTTGTTGGCGTCACTGGCTTTCAGCAGCGTCGCGCGGCCGGCGGCGTCCTCGCCCTTGCCGACGTAATGCCCGGTGGCGATGTATTCCGCGCCGCGCGCCATCGCGTCTTCCAGAAAGGCCTTGAACTTGATTTCGCTGTTGCACAGCACGTCCGGGTTGGGCGTGCGTCCGGCCTGGTATTCGGCGAGGAAGTAGCCGAACACGCGCTCCTTGTATTCCTTGGCGAAGTTCACGGCCTCGACCTCGATGCCGAGCACGTCGGCAACCAGAAGCACGTCGAGGAAGTCCTGCCGCGCAGTGCAGGCGTCGGTGCCGTCGTCGTCGTCCCAGTTCTTCATGAAGACGCCGAGCACGTCGTAGCCCTGCTGCTTGAGCAGGTAGGCGGCGACGGCGGAATCGACCCCGCCCGACATGCCGACGACAACCCTGGTGCTCATGCGTGGCTGACGAAGTCGAGCGGAAAGCGCCGCCCGGCCAGATAGTCCTGCACACAGCGCATCACCAGCGGGCTGCGGTGCGGCGTGGGGTGGGCGGCGAGTTCTTCCGGCGTCAGCCACAGCGCACGCACGATGCCGGTATCCAGCACGCGATCCGCGTCGAAGCCGCTGACATTGCAGACAAACGCGAAACGCAGGTAGGTGATGTCGCGGCGCGGATAGTGCGTGGTGTAGCACCCCAGCAGTGCGGTGGGCTCGACGTGGTGCGCGGTTTCCTCCAGCGCCTCGCGCCGCACCGCGTCGACCAGCGTTTCGCCGCGTTCCCAGTGGCCGGCGGGCTGGTTGAGGCGCAGGCCTTCCGCAGTGTGTTCCTCGACCAGCAGAAAACGGCCGTCGCGCTCGACGATGGCGGCGGCGACGACGTGGGGGTGCCACGAGGTTGAGTTGGGGCTTGGCTCAGACATGCAATTCGTTCCATTCTCCGGGCATAAGTGTGCCCAGTTCCCAGTCACCGACCGCGGCGCGGATCAGCCGCAGCGTCGGCAGGCCGATCTTCGCCGTCATGCGGCGCACCTGGCGGTTCTTGCCTTCCTGGATCTCGAGTTCGATCCACGCCGTGGGTATGCGGGCGCGGAAGCGGATCGGCGGGGTGCGCGGCCAAAGACGGGCGGGTTCGTCGATGAGTTGCGCCTTGGCAGGCCGGGTGACGAAGTCGCCGAGGTCGACGCCGCGGCGCAGCGGTTCGAGGTCGGCGTCGGTCGGCGCGCCCTCGACCTGCGCCCAGTAGGTCTTGGGCAGCTTGTGGCGCGGGTCGGCGATGCGGGCTTGGAGCGCGCCGTCATCGGTTAAAATCAGCAACCCCTCGCTGTCCGCGTCCAGCCGGCCGGCCGCGTAGACGCCGGGGATGGCCAGGTGGTCGCGCAGGCCCTGCCAGCGCCCCTCGGGGGTGAACTGGGAGAGCACGCCGTAGGGTTTGTTGAACAGGATCAGTCGCGCCACGCTGCAGACATACTCGCAAAAACATCCATTTTACCGTTACCCGAGCATTCCTCATGAGCACCCAGCACATCCAGATTCCCGCCGACGGCCAGAAGATCACCGTCAACGCCGACAATACGCTGAACGTACCGGACACGCCGATCATTCCCTTTATCGAGGGTGACGGCACCGGTATCGACATCACCCCGGCGATGAAGAAGGTCGTCGACGCCGCTGTGGCCCGCGCCTACGGCGGCAAGAAGCGGATTGCCTGGATGGAGGTGTATGCCGGCGAAAAGGCGGTCAAGGTCTACGGGGGGGATCAGTGGCTGCCCGACGAGACCGTGCAGGCCGTGAAGGACTACGTGATCTCGATCAAGGGGCCGCTCACCACGCCGACCTCGGGCGGCATCCGCTCGCTCAACGTCGCGCTGCGCCAGATGCTCGATCTCTACGTGTGCCTGCGCCCGGTGCGCTATTTCGCTGGCGTGCCCAGCCCGGTGAAGGCGCCCGAAAAGGTCGACATGGTGATCTTCCGCGAGAACACCGAGGACATCTACGCCGGCGTCGAGTGGGAGGCCAACTCCGCGCAGGTCAAGAAGGTCATCGACTTCCTGCAGAAGGAAATGGGCGTGACCAAGATTCGCTTCCCCGAGACCTCGGCCATCGGCATCAAGCCGGTGTCGATCGAAGGCTCGGAGCGCCTGATCAGGAAGGCCATCCAGTACGCGCTGGATAATGGAAGAAAATCGGTGACGCTCGTGCACAAGGGCAACATCATGAAATTCACCGAGGGCGGCTTCAAGAAGTGGGGCTACGAGCTCGCCGCGCGCGAATTCGGCGCCAAGCCGATCGGCGAAGGCCCGTGGATGGAACTGCCGAATGGGATCGTGATCAAGGACGTCATCGCCGACGCTTTCCTGCAGCAGATCCTGCTGCGCCCGGACGAATACGACGTCATCGCCACGCTGAACCTGAACGGCGACTACATCTCCGACGCGCTCGCGGCGGAGGTCGGCGGCATCGGCATCGCGCCCGGCGCCAACCTGTCCGATACCGTGGCGATGTTCGAAGCCACCCACGGCACCGCGCCGAAATATGCCGGCAAGGACTACGTGAATCCGGGCTCGCTGATCCTGTCGGCCGAGATGATGCTGCGCCACCTTGGCTGGGTCGAGGCGGCCGATCTCATCGTCGCCAGCATGGAGAAGACCATCCAGGCCAAGACCGTCACCTACGACTTCGCGCGCCTGATGGTTGGCGCGACCGAAGTGAAATGCTCGGCCTTCGCCGAGGCGATGGTCGCGAACATGTGATGGGATGTCCGGCAGCAAAAAGCCCCGCCTAGGCGGGGCTTTTTGCTGGACCGGAATCCGCTCAGCTTTGCGGCTGGATGTTGGAAGCCTGCTTGCCCTTGGGGCCCTGGCTGACCTCGAACGTCACTTTCTGGCCTTCCTTCAGGGTCTTGAAACCGCTGGTCTGGATGGCGGAGAAATGCGCGAACACATCCTCGCCACCGTCGTCGGGGGTGATGAACCCGAAGCCTTTGGCGTCGCTGAACCACTTGACAGTACCTGTTGCCATTGAAACTCCCTCCTTGGCGTGACACGAAACATAACCGCTACGGCGGCCGACAAGACGGCGGATTTTTGTTGCCGTCGGTCTGAATTCAAGCGCGCTACCCGGTGATGCCCCTGCGGTAATGCCAAAACCTGCACGGTTCTTGAAGCCAAACTGACTGCATTTTTACTCCCGCCCCCGGCTTTTTACAAGAGTCAAGCGTGAAATATCAAGGGCTTCGCATCGACTGTGGTTTCCTGCCGACGCGAGCGGGGGACAGTGCGGTAGCATCCCCGCCATGCGCGTGACCTGGGACATCTTCTGCAATGTCGTCGACAACTACGGCGACATCGGCGTGGCCTGGCGTCTGGCGCGCAGTCTGGCCGCCGCGCCGGACCGCAGGGTGCGCCTGTGGGTCGACGATCTGGGCGTGTTCCGGCACCTCTGGCCGGCGGTCGATGCGGGCCTGGACACGCAGCTATGCGAAGGCGTGGTGGTGCGCGCCTGGCGTACGCCCTTTGCCGCGGCCGAGCCAGCGCAGGTCGTCATCGAGGCCTTCGGCTGCGCGCTGCCGGACCGCTATCTCGCCGCGATGGCGCGACTGTCGCCGCCGCCGGTGTGGATCAACCTCGAATACCTCAGCGCGGAAGACTGGGTCGCCGCCCACCACGGCCTGCCGTCGCCGCACCCGCGTCTGCCCTTGACCAAGCATTTCTTCTTTCCTGGCTACACGCCGGGCACCGGCGGCCTCTTGGTCGAACGCGACTTGCCCGCCCGGCGCGACGCGTTCCAGCGCGAAGGCGGGGGCGATTTCTGGGGCCGCCTGGGCCTGCCCGCGCCGGCGCCGGACGAGCGGCGCGTGTCGCTGTTCGCCTACGAAAATGCCGCGCTGCCCGCGCTTTTCGACGCCTGGATGGCGGATCCGCGGCGGATCACCTGCCTGGTGCCGGAAGGGCGGGTGATCCCGCAGGTCGCGTCCTGGCTGGGCACCCCCGGCCTCAAGGCCGGCGACGCGGTCATGCGTGGCGCGCTGCGCGTCCAGATACTGCCATTCACCGACCAGGACGCCTACGACCGCCTGCTGTGGGCGTGTGACCTCAATTTCGTGCGTGGCGAGGATTCCTGCGTGCGGGCGCAGGCGGCGGCGCGTCCCCTGGTGTGGCAGGCCTATCCCCAGGCCGGGCGCGCGCATTGGGACAAACTCGAGGCCTTGCTCGGACGGTACGCCGGGGGGCTGGATGCGGCGGCCGCCGATGCCGTCAGGGGAATGTGGCGGTGCTGGAACGGGGTGGCCGGCGCGCCGCCGCTGGCCTCGGCGTGGGCGGCGTGGCGGGAACAGGAAGCCGCGCTCGTGTCGCACGCGCGTGTCTGGGCGGAGCGCCTGCAGGCGCTCGGCAACCTGGCCGATGCGCTGGCGGAGTTTGCGGAAAGCAAGTTAAAATGACGGGTTTCCTCAATCCCTAGCTCATTTTTCCAGGATACCCCCATGAAAATCGCCCAGGAACTCCGCGCCGGCAACGTCGTGATGGTCGGCAAAGACCCGATGGTGGTGCAGAAGGCCGAATTCTCGAAATCCGGCCGCAACGCTTCCGTCGTCAAGATGAAAATGAAGAACCTGCTCACCGGGGCCGGCATGGAGTCGGTCTACCGCGCCGACGACAAGTTCGACACCGTCGTGCTCGACCGCAAGGAATGCACCTACTCCTACTTCGCCGACCCGCTGTACGTGTTCATGGACAGCGATTACAACCAGTACGAAGTCGAGGGCGACAACCTCGGCGATGCGCTCAACTATCTCGAAGACGGCATGCCGGTCGAGGTGGTGTTTTATGATGGCAAGGCGATCTCGGTCGAGATGCCTACCACCGTGGTGCGCGAAGTCGAGTATACCGAGCCTGCCGTGCGCGGCGACACGTCCGGCAAGGTGCTGAAGCCCGCCCGCATCAAGCCCACCGGCTATGAGGTCCAGGTGCCGGCCTTCGTCGAGATCGGCGACATGATCGAGATCGACACCCGCACCAACGAATTCAAGCGCCGCGCGAATTAAAACGCCACCCGGGATTCGGCAAAAGGCAGCTGCAGGCTGCCTTTTGTTTTTTCAGTGGGCTGCGGCGCGGCGTTAAAATGGCGCCCTGATCCCCCGCCGTTTTGCCATGACCGACCCGCGCTTCATACATCTCCGCCTGCACAGCGAGTTTTCCGTGACCGACGGGCTGGTGCGGCTGAACGACGCGGTCGCCCGTGCGCGTGCGACCGGCATGCCGGCGCTGGGCCTGACCGACCTTTCCAACACCTTCGGCTGGATCAAGTTCTACCGCGCGGCGCGCGGCGCGGGCGTGAAGCCCTTGTTCGGCTGCGACGTGTGGCTTTCCAATGCCGCCGACCGCAACCGCCCATCGCGCCTGCTGTTGCTGGTCCAGCATCGCGAGGGCTACCGCCGCCTGTGCGAACTGCTCTCCCGCGCCTACCAGGAAAACCTGCACCGCGGCCGCGCCGAGATCGATCCCGCGTGGCTCGCCGAGGGCACCGAGGGCCTCATCGCGTTGTCCGGCGGCGACGCCGGCAACGTCGCGCAGGCGCTGCTCGACGACAAGCCCGACGCCGCACGCGCCGCGGCCGAAACCTGGGCCGGCCTGTTTCCCGGGCGCTATTACCTGGAGCTGCAGCGCTTCGGCCAGCCGCACGCCGAACGCCTGATCGACGGCCTGCTCGACCTCGGCGCGGCCCTGGATCTTCCCGCCGTCGCCACCCACCCGATCCAGTTCCTCGCGCCGGACGACTTCAAGGCGCACGAGGCGCGCGTGTGCATCGCCGAAGGCATGATGCTGGGCGACCCGCGCCGCCCGCGGGTCTTCACCGCCGAACAGTATTTCAAGTCGCCGGACGAGATGGCCGAACTCTTCGCCGACCTGCCGGAAGCCTTGCAGAACAGCGTCGAGATCGCCAAGCGCTGCAACCTCACGCTGGAACTCGGGAAGAGCCGCCTGCCGGACTTCCCGACGCCGGACGGCATGAGCCTCGATGACTACATCCGGCAGCGTTCCTACGAGGGCCTGCACGCGCGCATGGCGCACCTCTATCCGGATGCGGCCGAGCGCGCGGCGAAACTGCCCGAATACACCGCGCGGCTCGAGTTCGAGCTGGGGACGATCATCCAAATGGGCTTTCCCGGCTACTTCCTGATCGTCTCGGACTTCATCAACTGGGCCAAGCACAACGGCGTGCCGGTGGGGCCGGGACGCGGCTCGGGCGCGGGCTCGCTGGTCGCCTACTGCCTGTCGATCACCGACCTCGACCCGCTGCGCTACGACCTGCTGTTCGAGCGCTTCCTCAACCCCGAGCGGGTGTCGATGCCCGACTTCGACATCGACTTCTGCCAGGAAGGCCGCGACCGCGTGATCCAGTACGTGAAGGACAAGTATGGCCATGCCGCGGTGTCGCAGATCGCCACCTTCGGCACGCTGGGTTCCAAGTCGGTCATCCGCGACGTCGGCCGCGTGCTCGACATGCCGTACAACTATTGCGACAAGCTCTCCAAGCTGGTGCCGATCGAAGGCGTGAAGCCGGTCTCGCTCGCGAAGGCGCTGGAGATGGAGCCGCAGCTGAAAGAGCGCTACGACCAGGAAGAGGAAGTGCAGGAGCTCTTTGGCCTGGCGGAAAAGCTCGAGGAACTCACGCGCAATGTCGGCATGCACGCCGGTGGCGTGCTGATCGCGCCGGGGAAACTTACCGACTTCTGTCCGCTCTACCGCGCCGAGGGCTCGGACGCGGTGGTGTCGCAATTCGACAAGGACGACGTCGAGGCGATCGGCCTGGTCAAGTTCGACTTCCTCGGCCTGCGCACGCTCACCATACTGGCGGAAGCGGTACGCTTCGTGCAGCGCCGCCCGGGCATGGAAAATTTCCGTCTAGAAGACCTGCCGCTCGACGATCCCGCCGTCTACAAGCTCTTCGCCGACGGCAACACCACCGCGGTGTTCCAGTCGGAATCGCGCTCGGCCAAGGATCTGGAGAAAAAGCTCAAGGGCGACTGCTTCGAGGACATTATCGCCCTGATGGCGCTGAACCGCCCCGGGCCGCTCGGTTCCGGCATGGTCGACGATTTCATCGCGCGCAAGCAGGGCAAGCAGAAGCCGGAGTATTTCCACCCCGATCTCGAGCCGGTGCTGAAGTCGACCTACGGCATCATCGTCTACCAGGAACAGGTGATGCTGGTGGCGCAGATCCTGGCGGGCTACAGCCTCGGTGCCGCCGACCTGCTGCGCCGCGCCATGGGCAAGAAGAAGCCCGAGGAGATGGCCAAGCAGCGCGAGATCTTCCTGGCCGGCGCGGCCAGCCGCGGCGCCGACACCAAGGTCGCCGAGCGCCTGTTCGACCTGATGGAGAAATTCGCCGAGTACGGCTTCAACAAGTCGCACTCCGCGGCCTACGCGCTGGTGGCGTATCAAACGGCGTGGCTGAAGGCGCATTACCCGGCCGAATTCATGGCGGCGACGATGTCCTCGGAAATGTCCGATACCGACAAGGTGCGCATCTTCTACGAGGATTGCCGCGCCAACGGCCTCGTCATGCTCGGCCCGGACATCAATCTTTCCGGCTACCGTTTCGAACCGGTGAGCCCGACCGAGATCCGCTACGGCCTCGGCGCGATCAAGGGCAGCGGCGAGGCGGCCATCGGCGCCATCGTCGCCGAGCGCGAGGCGAACGGCCCCTACCAGGGCCTGTTCGACCTCGCCCGCCGCGTCGACAAGCGCTATCTCAACCGTCGCGTGCTCGAGGCGCTGGTCAAGGCCGGCGCCTTCGACAGCCTGAACGACCACCGCGCAAGCCTGATGGCCTCGATCGGTCCCGCGCTGGAAGCGGCCGACCGCAAGGCCAGGAGCGGCGGCCAGGTGGGGCTGTTCGGCGAGGCGCTCGACGGCGGCGGCGAGGACCTGGTCGCCGCACCGCGCTGGTCCGAGCAGGAAAGACTCGCCCAGGAAAAATCCGCGCTCGGTTATTTCTTCAGCGGCCATCCCTTCACCGCCTACAGCCAGGAAGTCGCCAGCTTCGCCAGGAAGCGGCTCGACAGCCTGGAGCCGGCGCGCGAGCCGGTCATGCTCGCCGGCATCGTCGTGTCGCTGCGCACGCAGATGACCCGGCGCGGCAAGATGCTGATCCTGCTGCTCGACGACAGCACCGCGCAGGTCGAGGTCGTGATCTTCAACGAGCTTTTCGAACAGAACCGCCATCTGCTGAAAGAGGACGCGCTGCTGGTGATCGAGGGCAAGGTCAACCGCGACGACTATTCCGGCGGCGTGCGGGTGACCGGCGAGCGCATCTATGACCTGGCGGGCGCGCGTACCCGGTTCGCCCAGGCGCTGCGGCTCGCCTGCAACGGCCAGTCGAGCGGCCGCAAGCTCAGGGAACTGCTCGCGCCTTACCGGGCCGAGGAAGACGGCTGTCCGGTCTGGGTCGATTACCGCAATCCCCAGGCCCGCTGCCGGGTGCGTCTGGGGGACGACTGGCGTGTGCGGCTGGACGACCGCCTGATCGAGTCCCTGGGCGACTGGCTCGAGCCTGCCTCGGTACAGGTTGTTTATTGAGAGAATTCAAGCGGATACGGCCGGACTGGGCGGGGCGATGAAAAAAGTGTTTGACAAGCGTTTTCTAATATTAGAGAATTCTAATAACACTGATGCACCGCAAGGGTGTTTTGGTGTTGTCTCCTCCAATCCTCCTCCTTTGGTGGATATTCTGCCCGGTTCCCCCGAACCGGGCATTTTTTTGCCTTTTCGACCTTGTCGGCCTAATCCCGCCGCTGCTCGAAGCCCCGGTACGTCCCTGCGGCCGCGCTGACCTCGACCCGCTCCACCCGTGCCAGGGGCGGCCCCTGGTGCGCCCAGGCGATCAGTGCATCGACCGCCTCGGCCGGTCCCTGTACCACGGCCTCGACTTTTCCATCGGCCGTATTGCGCACCCAGCCCGACACGCCCAGCCGCTCGGCCTCCAGCCGCATCGACACGCGAAACCCTACGCCCTGCACGCGGCCGTGGATGCGCAGGTGGCGCGTCTGCATGAAATTCACTTCACTTTCATGCCCGGCTCGGCGCCGGCGTCGGGCGACAGGAGGAAGAGGCCGGGGGCGTCACCGGAAGCCGCGAGCACCATACCTTCGCTCATGCCGAACTTCATCTTGCGCGGCGCAAGGTTGGCGACCATCACCGTGAGGCGGCCGACCAGCGTTTCCGGCGCGTACGCCGACTTGATGCCGGCAAACACCTGGCGCGTGCCGAGCGGGCCGAGGTCGAGCGTCAGGCGCAACAGCTTGTCCGCGCCTTCGACGTGGGCGGCCTCTGCGATGCGCGCGATGCGCAGGTCGACCTTGGCGAAATCGTCGATGCCTATGGTTTCGGCGACGGGTGCCGCGGCCTGTACGGCATGCGCCTGTGCTTCGGCGTGGCGTACCGGCGCGGGCGCTGGCGCCGGCTCGAGATTCTGCTTGTTGGCGTCGATCAGGGCGTCGATGGTTTTCGGGTCGATACGGGTCATGAGGTGGGTGTAGGGGTTGATTTTCTGGCGGAGGAACAGTGCCTGCGCATCGCTCCAGGCAAGCGGCTCGATGGCGAGGAAGGTCTCGACCTCGGCCGCGAGTCGTGGCAGCACGGGCTTGAGATAGAGCGTCAGCAGGCGGAACAGATTCAGCGCGACCGTGCACACTTCGTGCAGCCGATAGACGGCCTCGGGCTTCTTGGCCAGTTCCCAGGGCTTTTCGTCCGCGACGTACTGGTTGGCGCGGTCGGCGAGCGTCATGATCTCGCGCAGGGCGCGGGCGGTGTCGCGCGCCTCGTAATGCGCGGCGATGGTTTCCGCCGCCTGCTGGAAAGCGCCGATCAATTCGAGGTTGGCCACCCCCTCGGCGAGCCTGCCGTCAAAATTCTTGTGGATGAATCCCGCGGTGCGGCTGGCGATGTTGATGAACTTGCCGACCAGATCTGAATTTACCCGCGCGACGAAATCCTCCAGGTTGAGATCGATGTCCTCCATGCTGCCGTTGAGCTTGGCGGCGTAGTAGTAGCGCAGCCACTCGGGGTTCATGCCCTGCGCGAGGTAGCTCGCGGCAGTGATGAAGGTGCCGCGCGACTTCGACATCTTCAGGCCGTTGACGGTAAGGAAGCCGTGCGCGTATATCTTGGATGGGAGGCGGTGGCCGGAAAACTTGAGCATCGCCGGCCAGAACAGGGCGTGGAAATACAGGATGTCCTTGCCAATGAAGTGCACCAGCTCGGTCTGCGAATCCTTGCCCCACCAGGCGTCGAAGTCGAGGCCGTTGTCGGCTGCGTATTTGGCGAAGCTCGCCATGTAGCCGACCGGCGCATCGAGCCACACATAGAAATACTTGCCCGGCGCGCCAGGGATTTCGAAGCCGAAATAGGGCGCGTCGCGGCTGATGTCCCAGTTCGATAGCCCCTGCGAGAACCATTCCTGCATCTTGTTGGCAGCCTCGTCCTGCAGCGCGCCGGAGCGTGTCCACTCGCGCAGAAAGGCCTCGCATTCGCCGAGCTTGAAAAAGTGGTGCTCAGAATCCTTGTGCACCGGGGTGGCGCCCGATAAGGCCGAGACGGGGTTTTTCAGATCGGTCGGACTGTAGGTGGCGCCGCAAACTTCGCAATTGTCGCCGTACTGGTCGGCCGCGCCGCATTTCGGACATTCGCCCTTGATGAAGCGGTCGGGCAGAAAGAGGTTCTTCACAGGGTCGTAAAGCTGCGCGATGGTCTTCACCTCGATCAGGCCCGCATCCTTCAACGCAAGGTAGATCTTCGACGCGAGCTGACGGTTCTCCTCCGAATGCGTCGAATAGTAGTGATCGAAACCGATGTGGAAGCCGGCGAAGTCGCGCGTGTGCTCGTTCCATACGCGCTGGATCAGCGTCTCCGGCGTGATGCCTTCCTTCTCGGCCCGCAGCATGATCGCGGTGCCGTGGGTGTCGTCGGCACACACGTAGCGGCAGTCGTGGCCGCGCATTTTCTGGAAGCGCACCCAGATGTCGGTCTGGATGTATTCAACCAGATGGCCAAGGTGGATGCTGCCGTTGGCGTAGGGCAGGGCGGAAGTGACGAGGATCTGGCGGGACATGAACGGGCCGGCACGCGAAAAGCCGCCATTTTAACGCCTGCGGGGGGACTCGTTATCAGCGTGGACTAGAAACGTGAGCCGGGCTGCTTCAGGAACGCGATTTCCTCGGGTGTCGAGACGCGGCCGAGAATCGCGTTGCGATGCGGAAAGCGGCCGAAACGCGCGACGATGTCGCGATGCTTGATGGCGTAAGCGAGGAAATCGTCGAACAGCGCACGCTCGCCCGTGTCGGCTTCGCTCGCCAGCGCGTCGAACAGGGCCACCGCGCGTGTCTGCATTGCGAGCGACTCGCTGTGTTCGAGCGGTAGATAGAGGAACACGCGCTCGATCGGTGTGAGTAGCCTGTCTTCAGCCGACGCCAGTGCGGCGAGGCTCAGCGCGAGTGCCTGCGCATCGGTGGCGAAGGCCTGCGGCCGATCGCGGTGAATGTGATGCGGGAATTGGTCGAGCACGATCACCAGTGCGAGCCGGCCGCGCGGCGTCGCCGCCCAGTGGTCGAGCCGGCCCGCGGCGGCAGCCGCCAGCGTGTCGGCAAAGCGGTCGATGACCGTCTGGTCGTTGGCGGCCGACTTGCCGAACCAGAGCCTGCGTTGCCGGGCGGCAATCACGGCATTGCTGCTCGCCGGGCCAAACCAGAAGTCGAGGATGTCATCGGCGGACACGGGCATGGGCTGGCTGGGAATCGGGGCAGATGTCTTGAGCATAACGCGGCTCATGGGTTGCGGCACTGGGGGGGGGCGTGTGCGTCCAGATGAGTGGCTGTGTTAACTTTAGGCATTCACAACCGATCGCATCGCGCGAACGCTTGACGTGAAGGAAAGTTTTCTCTTGCAGCTTCTGGAGTCGCTCGGGCAGATCACTTCCGGCGACGATCTGCTCACGTGGGCGCGGCAGGACTTTCAGCAGGTTTTGCCGCACGGGGCCTTTCTTTGCGGCTTTGGCCGAATTCACCGGGCGGGCATCACGTTCGCGAAGATGTATTCGTGGAACTTTCCCGCGGCGTATCTGCGGGAACAGAAGCAGGCCGACGGGCAATATGTCTGTCCCGTCGTCAGACGGTGGCTCGACAGCGGCGACGTGCAACTCGTGGAGGCAGCGCGCGCGGCTGGGATCGACCCCGTTTGGCTCGCCCGCTTCGAAGCGAGCGGGCTGCAAAACGTCGCGGCGCTCGGCATGTACGATTTTTCGCGACACTACGCGTCTTATTTCAGCTTCCACCGGATCCCGGGGCCGTTGGGC
Organism: Thiobacillus sp.; assembly: GCA_046292745.1. Lineage (GTDB taxonomy): Bacteria > Pseudomonadota > Gammaproteobacteria > Burkholderiales > Thiobacillaceae > Thiobacillus. Next base: position 81,217 of record JBKBQH010000010.1, read on the forward strand.
GAGCGGCACCGCTTTCTCCTGCGGATATTCTGCCCGGCGCTGCATGCTGCGTTGTTGCGAATTCTGCATGCCATCAAGGCGGAGAGCAACGCGGCGCGCAAGGGGCGCGCCCTGACCACGCGCGAACTCGAAGTGCTCGGCTGGGTGTGCGAAGGTAAGACCAGTTCGGAAATCGCGTCCATCCTCGGCATCGCGCAGAGCACCGTGCGCAACCAGATCCAGAGCATCCTCGTCAAGCTGCGCGTCAACACCCGTGCGCAGGCTGCCGCCAAGGCGATCAAGAAGGGGCTGGTCGTCCCGCGCCAACCCGATTCCATCTTCGGCAATTTCTGAGGGCCTGAAGCGAGAGCCGATGCTAGCGGTTCGGGCTGAGCCCGGAACCCTGACTACGACTTTAGTCGTAGAGCGCTTGCTCTATGGTCGCATCGTCAACGAGTCCCTAATCTCTCCCCCGGTTCGGAGAAGGGCGCTCGACGGCCCGCTCCGGTACATGGCCGCACTTCGTGTGCAAACAATCGTGTTACCGACAGGGGATCAAGATGAAAACCAAGCGTCACTCGCAACGCGGTCAGGGCATGACCGAATACATCATCATTGTCGCCATGATCGCCATTGCGGCGATCGCGGTTTACCAGTATTTCGGCCAGACCGTGCGCAACCAGACCGCCGCCATTGCGCAGGAACTCGCCGGCAACGACGGCACGGCGGCGAAGAGCAATGCCCAGACCGCCTCGGGCCAGGCCGAGACCGTCGGCAATACCAAGAACACCCTCGACGACTACGTCAACCAGAAGGGCAAGTAAGTGTCAGCGACCCGCCCTGCAAGGGGCGGGAACCGATCCGTCCCGAACATGAATCCGCCTCGGAGAATGCCCCAGACCGGCCAGGCCTTGCCCCTGGCCATGGTCCTGCTCGTCGCCGTCGCGGCGATCGTGTTCTTCATGTTCAACAGCGGCCAGCTGGTGCAGGAGAAGATCCGCATCACCAACACGGCCGATGCAGTCGCCTACAGCGCCGGCGTTTTCGAGGCGCGCGTGCTCAACTACGACGCCTACACCAACCGCGCCATCATCGCCAACGAAATCGCGGTCGGTCACGCTGTCGGGCTGGCGTCGTGGGCGAAATACGCCGGCAAGACGGCGGACACGATTGCACCCTACATGTATCTCATACCCTATGCCGGTCCGGCCATCGCCAATGCGCTCTATGACGTGAGGGATGCCATGGATGCCTACACGCCCTTGCTGGCCTACACCGTCACCCTGCACGACGCCGCCATCAACGCGCTCGCCGCCTCGCAGCTGGCAGTGCATGGCCCGGGAAACGTCATCGCCCTGGCCAGCAGGAAGGCGTTGATGGACGAGGTGGCACGCAAGAACGACCCCGATGTGAAGGTGGACGTGCTCCCCGTCGCGGACGATTTCACAGGCTTCACGCAGCGCTACGCCAGCCGGGACGAGCGCAAGCGCATGGGGCAGGTCGTGCATGACGGCCGCGACGCCTTCCTGCGCAGCCGCAACTGGAACTTCGGCCTGGTCGTCCTCTGCACCGGCTTGCAGCTCAGGAAGCGTGGCAGCGCGGAACTGATCGACATGGTCGATGGCTGGAAATCGATGGACACACTCTCGGTGCATCAATACCGCATCCGGCGTTTTCGCTGCAGACGATCGGAAAATCCCATCGGCTTCGGGACCGCGTTCTCCGACGACGGCCTCGACGATGCAGCCTACAGCTATGCCGGTTCGCGCAGCACCAACCCGGAAGCAAGCTATCGGGCGGAATCGACTGTGGCCGATGGCTTCGAACCGCCAACGCTGAGCGGTGGCGCCATCCCGGCCTTTCACGAACTTTCCGGGGCGGCGCTGAAGCAGGACGATCCGCGTGCCAGCCTGACGATCCGCGTCAGCAAGCCGCGCGCCGCCCAGATCTTTTCAGGGGGGAGCGGCACGGTCCAGCCCAAGGGCAGCCTGGATCTGTACCAGGGCGCATTGGCGAAGAGCGAGAGTGCGGCCGTCGCCAAGGTCGAGGTGTATTTCGAACGCCCGGATGGCAAGAACAAGCTGTTCAGCAAGGAAGAGACCGGCAGCCTTTTCAACCCGTATTGGCAGGCGCGGCTTGCTCCGGTGACGGCGGGCGAGCGGGCCCTGGCCCAAGTCAGACAGGGTTTGCAACTCCCATGATGAAAGTCATTCCTCCGCGCCAGGCCTTGGGCGCATATCTGGTGGCGGCAGGTTTGCTGTTGGCCGACCCCGCTGTCGCGCGAACGGTCGATCCCGTCCAGGGGGTGCATGTCCGCCGTCAGGGTGACATGCCCGAGGCGCGGGAAGCCGCGAAGAGAATGGTCAAAGCGCTCCAGGTCCAATGCGATTCGAGCACGATGAAGCAGGCTTGCCAGACGATCCTGTCGGATCCGGCGGCCACGCCCAAGGCCAAGGCAGGTTGTCTGCAGATGCGCTCTGGCTTCAAGCTCGGCGGCAACATCAGTAGCTTCGGCGAATACGACGTTGACGAATATTACGCCCCCGCACTCGGCCGATCGGCGCGCATTGTCAGGACAACCGCCGTGCGGCAAACGGACGTGTGTACTGCCGTGGTCGAGCAGCAGGAGACAGCTGAGATCGTCCTTCATCGCCCGACTGGCTTTACCCGCTACGAGCGGCGGACCGGCAGGCAAGGGCAGCCGTCTTGGATGCAGTTCGAGCACAAGTATGCCCCCGGCCTTGCCGACATGCTGAAAACTGCAGTCGACACCGCGCAGTTGAGCGGCAAGCTAACGGCCTCGGCGCCACAGGGAACCAAGACGTTCGTGCCTGGCCGTCCATGCGAAATACGGCGGATCAACGCAGGCGCCGTGGAGTTCACTTCGTGCATCCATGCCACCGGGCTACAGTTTCCCTCGCACGTCACTTTCGAAAGCGAGGTCGTGTCCAGTGGCAAGACGCAGCGCGCCGAGAAATTCGTTTCCTATGCCTGGGATGTGACGCTGTCGAGCGATCTGTTTTTCCCCAAATCCGGGGAAAGAATCACGACGCAAAAGGGGGCACGGTCTGACCCGAACAATCCCATGAACCGCTGGTGTGCTGCAGAAAAGGCTCGCACCGGCGTCGATCCCTGCAAGGATGGCGATGAATAGCACATGCATCGTCTTATCGCCGCCGTCGTGCCAGCGCGGCCAGTCGACCGTGGAGTTTGTCGTGCTGGCCCTCGTGCTGGTGCCCCTGCTGCTCGCCGTGCCGCTGATCGGCAAGTACATGGATCTTGCCCAGACCGCGGCAGTCGCCAGTCGCTATGCGGCGTTCGAGGGTACGGTCCGGCATGCCTCCGCCAGCGGCGGCTGGAAGACCGATGTCGAGCTTGCGATGGAGGTCAGGCGGCGCTTCTTCAGCAACAGCGACGCGCCGGTCAAAACCGGCGACGCCGCGGGCGACTTCAATGCGCACCGCAACACGCTTTGGTTCGACCACCGGGGCGATCCCTTGCTGCCCAGGTTCGTCGACAACGTTGGCGTCAAGGCCGAACGCGCGACGGCAGCGCAGCCGTTCGGCGCGTTTTACGCGGACGCGCTCGATCTGCCGCGCGACAACCTTTACACCGGGCGGGTGACGGTCGCCGTCGCCGACGTTGCCGGCTTCCAGCCCTTCGACGCGCTGAAGCTGTCCATCAACCGCTCCACGACCGTGCTGGTTGATCCCTGGACTGCCCGCGGGCCGGGCATGATCGAAGCAAAAATCAAGCGGGACGGCGCCAATCCGCTGGGGCCGTTCCCCTACAAGCCGCTCGAAATCCTGGGCGGCAACCCCGTCGTCGATCTGGCGCTTACCTTGTTCGAATACGGCGCGCCTCCCCCCGACATTGGCCGGGTCGAGCCCGACCGCGTGCCAGGGGACCGGCTCAAATGATGCGCAAGCGCTTTTCGGCCTTTTTGCTCGCCGCGCCGCTGTGTGCCGACGCAGCGTGGCCGCAGCTTCCTGTTCCACCCCAAGCGCGCATCGAACCGGTCGGGACGGAGATTCGCCTCAACGGGATTCCCATGCGCATGCAGCGGGTGTTGACGGCACGGCAAGCGCAGGAAGTCGCCCGGCATTATCGCGATGCGCTGGGCTCGCGCCACGCGTCGGAACGCCTGCCGGACCGGCTGGTGCTTTCCCAGGGACGCGGCGATTACTTCATCTCCGTCAGCATTCGCCCGCTCGCGCCAGGCCTGACCGAAGCGCTCGTCTCCGTGGCCGACGCGCGGGAGGCCCGGCGGGCTGTCGGCCGGCCCCTGGGATTGCGCTTGCCTGCCGAGTCGGCCGTGCTCTCCGACATGGAGTCGGTCGATGGCGGAATGCGCTCGCGGCAGCTCGTGTTGAGCAACACCCACGCGATCCCGACGAATCTTCTAGCCATTTCGCGCGAGCTGGCGATCCGCGGCATGCGACCTGACGGGCCGCCGTTGAGGGCAACCGCGTCCGGGCATGCGCAGCTCTTCCGGGGCGAGGGACGCGAGGCGCAGCTCACTGTTTTTCTCCAGGATGGCGGCACCCGCATCGTCCTCACCATGATCGAGAAGCCATGAAGCCTTTACCTCTGCGTTCAAGCCAGCATGGCCAGTCGATGACCGAGTACCTGGTCGCACTGCTCGTCGTGATGATGATGGTCGGCGTCAGTTTCAGCGGTGAAACCTCGGTCATCGGCCTTTTCCTCGATGCGGTAAGAACCGCGTTCGAGCGGCTCAGCAGTTTCCTGTCCCTCCCACTTTGAGAAGTACCGAACCATGGCCTACCGGATCAATAAGAACTGGATCGTTCTGCTCGCCGCGCTCGGCGTCGGCGGGCTCGCAGCCTTCGGCGCGAAAACTTACCTGAGCAACCAGATGGCGGAGATCGAGGCGCGCGAAAAAAACAAGGCCATGGTTCAACTCGTCGTCGCCAAAACCAATCTCGAAAAAGGCAGTGTCGTGTCGCCTGAGCATTTCGCGGTACGGCAGGTGCCCAAGGAATGGGCGCACTCCGGCGCCATCACGCCCGAACAGTTCGCACGCGCCGAAGGCGCGAGGCTCGCGTATCCCGCGAATGCGGGCGAACCCATTCTCTGGGCCCAGCTCGAAGGGCAGAAGGCGCCGACCTTCTCGGCGCGCCTGTCGCAGGGACGACGCGCCGTCACCGTACCGGTCGACGAGATTAGCTCGCTTTCCGGCATGGTCGAGCCCGGCGATCTCATCGACGTCGTCGTGTCGATCAAAAAAGACAACCGCAACTTCACCTTCACGCTGCTGCAGAGCGTCAGCGTGCTCGCCACTGGCACCAAGGCCTCGCAGCAGGATACCGACCCCGAGGGACGCGCGCGTCACTTCACCACCATCACCCTCGACACCACCCCGGAAGACGCCAAGCGCGTCATCGCCGCGCGCGAGGTCGGCCGGGTCACGGCGCTGCTGCGCGCGCCCAACGACGCGAGCAAGGTATCGCGTGACCGCTCGGACGCGCTGGCGCTGCTGGGTTTGTCGGGTGGCTTTGCCTCGTCCGCCAGCTCGGTGCCGGTGATCTATGGCGGCGGGCCGATCATGGCTGGACAGCGCATGGGACCGCCGCTGCCAAGTGACGCGCTGGGTCAACCCTAGTGTGGTGTTGCCTCTCGATCCTGACGCCGCGGCCGTCGCGGCGTGAATAACACAGAACAAGCAAGGGAGTTGGATTTTGAAATGCCTGATAAGAAAAACCGGCCAGGGCCTGGTTCTGATCGCACTTGGCCTTTCAGCGGCACATGCCGTCGAATCACCCGCTCCGGCGGGGGCGCCTGGACAGCTTGCCAAGGAATCGGGCGGTATCCGGCCGGTCATTTCCGGCGATACGCTCGCGCGCGACGTTGCGGGGCAGGCTTCGCCTGCTGCGGCCAGCCGTTCGGTGCGGGGGGCAGTAAACACGCAGCCAGCCAGGGCGCCGGCAGCCGTCGTGCACCGGCCCGGTTTCGCGGCGGAAATCGAAATGTTCGTCGGCGAAACCCGGGTGATCGCCGAGCCCAACGCCGGGCGCCTGGCGGTCGGCAACGGCAAGGCGCTTTCTGCCGCGGTGCTCGACGACAAGGAAATCCTGCTCATCGCCAACGAAGCGGGCGTGTCCTCGCTGCACATCTGGACACGCAATGGGAGCAACCGCCGTATCAAGGTCACCGTCGTGCCCGGCGACACCCCGCGCGTGAACCGCGAGGTCAGCGCCTTCCTCGCCGCGATCCCCAACGCCAGGGCCTCGGTCATCGGCGACAAGGTCATCGTCGAGGGTGACAGCCTTTCTGACCGCGACCTCGCCAAGATCGAAGAGCTGGCCAGACGCTACCCGCAGATCGTCAACTTCACCAACCGCATCGGGTGGGAAAAAATGATCGTGATGGATGTCAAGGTCGTCGAGTTCCCCACCACGGCCTTGAAGGAAATCGGCCTCAAGTGGAACGCAGTCGGCGGCATGGCGGTGGGCGGCATCTGGATGCCGATCCGGCGCGGCAACGACGGTCCGTACCAGATCAACGTTCAGACCGGTTCGTCGAACGCGCCACCGATCACGAATCCCTCGGGCGCGGGACTCGGCGTGCCGCTCCCCTCCAGTCTCAACATCCTGTCGGTGCTCAACATGGGCCTCAACGCCCAGCTCAACCTGATGGAGCAGAACGGCATCGCAACCATCCTTGCCCAGCCCACGCTCTCGGCGCGCAGCGGCAGCAAGGCCACCTTTCTCGCAGGGGGCGAGTTCCCCTACAGCGTCAGCAACGTCAACGGCACTACCGTCCAGTTCAAGCCCTACGGCATACGCCTCGACATCGAGCCGCGGGTGGACCACAACGGCGTGATCCGCGCCAGGATCATGAGCGAGGTGAGCGATATCGATACGTCGGTCAGTACGGCGGCCGGCCCGGCGCTGCGCACCCGCAAGACCGAGACCGAATTCAATGTCATGGAAGGTGGCACCATCGTGCTCTCCGGCCTGTTGCGGCGCGAGACCGCCACCTCGCTCGACAAGGTGCCTTTCCTCGGCGACATCCCCGTGCTGGGCGCCCTGTTCCGCTCGAAACGCTTCCAGAACAACGAGACCGAGCTGGTCGTGTTCGTCACGCCCGTCGCGGTCGATCGCAACACTTTTGAACAGGGGGAGGCGCTCGCCAGCGCGCTGCGCCGGCTCGATGCCACGCCGCGGGCAGTCAAGCCGGACCTCGACGCCGTGCCCGGCCTGCGCCCCTCGCCGTGGGTCGACCCTGAACATTGAAGGGGGCGCCACGCATGTTCCGGATCCATGTCACCGAGCCAGACAACAAGCAGCGCGCCCACCTGATCGAGGATACGGCCGCGACGATCGGCAAGAGCCGCGAGTGCAGCGTCAGACTCGCCGGCTGGCGCATCGGCCGCGAGCACGCGCGCATCTACCGCACCAAGAGCGGGCTTTTCATCCAGGATCTCGGCCAGTTCGCCGGCACCTGGGTCAATGGTGTGCGCGTGGAGCAGCACGGCCCCATCGCACGCACCGACGAGATCGTCGTGGGCCCCTATCGGCTCACAGTCGACGACCGGTTCGATTCCGAGGCCTCCCTTCATCCCACCGCAGCAGCGCCGGTGGGGGACGCGCCGCCCGAGCCGGGCGCACGCAGCACGGCTCCCGTGCGCGAGATCACCCCGCATCGGTTCTGGCGCCGCCGCATCCACGAACAGCTGCTCGACGTCATCGATCTGCGCCGGCGCGATTTGCTGCGCCTGGAAGACGACCAACTGCGCACCGAAACCGAAACGCTCATCCGCGGGATCATCGACGCCGAGACCGCCTTGCCGGACACGCTCGACCGCGATCGCCTGCTGATCGATGTGCTCAACGAAGCCGTGGGCCTCGGTCCGCTCGAAGACCTGCTGGCCGACGACAGCGTCACCGAGATCATGGTCAACCGCTACGACGAGATCTATGTCGAACGGGCAGGGCGCATCGAGCCCTATTCCGCGCTTTTCACCAGCGACCGGGCGGTGCTTGGCGTCATCGAGCGCATCGTCGCGCCGCTCGGGCGCCGCATCGACGAATCCAGCCCCATGGTCGATGCGCGCCTCAAGGATGGCTGCCGCGTCAATGCCATCATCCCGCCGCTGGCGTTGAAAGGTCCAGCGCTCACCATCCGCAAGTTCGCCCGCCGCACGCTCACCGCCGACGACCTCATCGGCTTCGGTGCCCTGAGCCCCGCGATGGCCGAATTCCTGCGCATCGCCGTGCTGCACCGCAAGAACATCGTCATCTCCGGTGGCACCGGTTCCGGCAAGACCACGCTGCTCAACGTCCTGTCCAACTTCATTCCCGATGGCGAACGCATCATCACCATCGAGGATGCCGCCGAACTGCGCCTTGCGCACTCGCATCTGGTGAGCCTGGAGGCGCGCCCGGCCAACGCCGAAGGCCGTGGCCAGATCGCGATCCGCGATCTCGTCAAAAACGCCTTGCGCATGCGCCCCGACCGCATCGTGGTGGGCGAATGCCGCGGCGGCGAAGCGCTCGACATGCTGCAGGCGATGAATACCGGCCACGAAGGCTCGCTCACCACGCTGCACGCCAATAGCCCGCGCGACGCGCTCGCCCGGCTCGAAACCCTGGTGCTGATGGCCGGCATGGACCTGCCGCTTGCCGCGATCCGCGACCAGATCGTCTCCGCCGTCGACCTCATCGTCCAGCAGGCGCGGCTCGCAGACGGCCGGCGCGTCATCACCGGCATCGTCGAAGTCACCGGCATCGAATCCGGCAAGATCCAGATGCAGGAACTGTTTCGCTTCGAGCAGCAGGGACGCGACCGCGACGGCCGCGTCCTCGGCCGCTTCACCGGCTGCAACGCGATTCCCGCCTTCTATGACGGCCTGCGCGAGGCCGGCATCTCGCTCGACCTCACGCTCTTCGACCGGGCGGGGGACGCATGATCATCGCCGCCTTCACCTTCGCCATCGCCGCCGCCGTCGCCTTGCTGGTGTGGACGTTCGCCGTTATTGGAAGCAGCAGGCGTTTTCGAATTCTGGCGGCGACCCTGGCGTTTGGCTTATCTATTCAGAGCCATGCGTTGGAAGTGATTGGCTGGTCGGCTTTACACGCCTGTATGTGTATATCGGGTTGAAGCCATGAAAACCTTTTTCCTCCACAGAGTCATCCGTATTGGCTTGTTGGCATGGCTGACTATCGTGCTCGGCTATTTCGCGGTGCTCGCGCTGCTGATCGGCCTGACGAGCCCGATTTCTCCTTTGCTTTCTTCAAGCCATGTGGAGCCCGTCGTGTATTCACTGCTTGGCCTGGGGGGACTGCTGGGGCTGTTTGGCTTGTGGGTGGCAGAACTGCGCACGGAATGGTTTCGAACAGACCATCTGCGACGGTTCATACTCATATTGTTGTTAGCCGGCATGACAAGCGCGATAGCCCTTGTCTATTTTTACCTGAGCCAGGTTCGCATTCTCGACTGGGAGGCGCTCGCTGTCGTGGGCGTGATTGTCCTGCCCGTTTGTTGGGGCGCTTTGCTTGTAATCAAGGCCAAAAGAGCGCGCGCACCCAAGGTTGATGAACGGGGTTTGTCATGATCGTCGCCGCCTTCACCCTCGCCATCGCCGCCGCCGTCGCGCTGCTGGTGTGGGCGACAGCCGATCTTGGCAGCAAGCTGCTCGCCGCGTATCGCACGCGCTTCACCCGCGACACCCACCACAGCCTGCGCGACCTCTTCCTGTTCGCCGACCCCGCGCGGCTGTATGCGATCAACCTCGCGCTCATGCTGCTCGCCGCCATGGCCGTGTGGCTGGTCACCCACAGCCTCGTTCTCGCCCTCGCGGTAGCGGTGCTGCTGGCGCTGGCGCCGCGTCTGGTGTTTGGCCTGCTGCGCCGCCGCCGCATCGAGCGCATCGAGGCGCAGCTCCCCGACGCGCTGCTGATGATCGCAGGCGCGGCCAAGGCCGGCCTGTCGCTGGTGTCCGCCATGCGCCAGGTGAGCGCCGAACTGGCCCCGCCGCTGTCGCAGGAATTCCGGCTCATGCAGCACGAGCAGCGTCTGGGCGTGACCCTCGACGATACGCTCACCAACCTCGCGCATCGGGTGCCGGTGCCCTCGATCAAGCTCATGGTCTCGGCCATGCGGATCGCCAATGAGACCGGCGGGGGGCTGGCGGAGACGCTGGAGCGTACCGCCGCCACCCTGCGCAGCCAGCACGCCATGGAGCTCAAGATCCGCGCCCTCACCGCGCAGGGCAAGCTGCAGGCCTGGGTGGTCGGCCTCTTGCCGCTGTTCCTGCTGTGGGTGCTCATGCAGATGGAACCCGAGGCGATGGCGCTGCTGTGGACCACGCGCATGGGCTGGGGGGTGCTGGTCGCCGTCGCCATCATGGAATGCTTCGGCGTCATGCTCATCCGGCGCATCGTCGCCATCGACGTATGAGGCAGCCCGCATGATCCTGCCAGACATGAATCCCCAGTGGGTCATCGCCAGCTTTGCGCTCGCGGCGGGGCTCTCGTTCGCGCTCATCGCCTGGGTCGTCTCGCGGCTCGTCGCCGCCGTGCCCGACCAGGATCGCACCTGGTTCGACCCGCCGCCCTGGGGCTTTCGCCTCGTGTGGTGGCCGGTGCAGTGGCTTGCGCACTACCTCGCCCCGTGGCTGACGACCAAACACCAGGGCGCAAGGCTCACGCAGCTACGCGCCGCCGGGCTGGACTTCGCATTGAATCCGGCGCAGTTCCTCGCCGGCCGCCTGCTGTGGGCGCTGATCGGCGGCCTCATCGCCGCCTGGGTGGCTGACAGCTTTCGTCTTGCCGTGCTGTGGCCCTTCGTCCTCGGAGGTCTCTTCGGCTTCGCCTATCCCGCGATCTGGCTGCGCGACCGCATCGCGCTCAGACGCCGCCAGACCCTGAAGGCGCTGCCTTTCATGCTCGACCTCATCACGCTCGCCGTCGAAGCGGGCCTGAACCTCGCCGGCGCCATCGGCCAGGCGGTGGACAAGGGCCCGGAAGGCGCGCTCCGGGACGAGTTCGCGCGCCTGCTGCGCGACATGCGCGCCGGCAAGCCACGCGCCGAGGCGCTCCGGGAACTGGCTGCCCGCATGGACATGCCCGCCGTCGCGAGCTTTGTGTCCACCCTGATCCAGGCCGAAGCGACCGGCATGAGTCTGGGGCCGATCCTCCGTGCCCAGGCCGACCAGCGCCGCATCGAGCGCTTCGCCCGCGCCGAGAAGCTCGCCATGGAAGCGCCGGTGAAGCTCTTGTTTCCGCTCATCTTCTTCATCTTCCCGTGTGTGTTCGCCATCCTCATGTTCCCCATCGTGATGAAGTTCCTGGCCTCGGGGTTGTAGGACAAATGCCCGTCATGCGTTCAACGCCCCAACTGAGCCTGCGCCGCGCGGACACCTTCCTCGCCCGGCTCAGGGGTCTGCTGTTCGCCCCGCCGCTCGCGCCGGGCCAAGGTCTGCTGCTCGATCCCTGCGCCTCGGTGCATACCGCCTGCATGGCCTATCCGATCGATGTGGTATTCCTCGACCGCGCCGGCACGATCACAAAGCTCGTGCCGCACCTGCCACCCTGGCGCATCGCCGCCTGCCGCACCGCCACCCGCACCCTGGAACTCGCAGCCGGCGAGGCTGCGCGCCTGGGGCTCGCCGTCGGCCAGCCGCTCGTCTGCCTTGCGCCGGGGCTGATGGAGGATTGCGCATGAAACGCGGCGATTCGGCCCCGCGCGCCGCCCGCCCGCGCCGCTTGACCCAGCGCGGCGCGACGCTGGTGGAGTTCGTGGTGGTGGCGCCCACGGTGCTGTTCCTGCTCCTGAACCTGATCCAGTACGGCCTGCTGTATCACGCCAAGAGTCAGTTGAACTACGCGGCCTTCGAAGCCGCAAGAGCCGGCACGACGCAAAACGCCGACCCCACGGCGATCCGCACCGCCTTTGCACGCGCCATGACGGGCTACTACGGCGGCGGCACGACCACCGCCCAGCTCGCCCAGTCCTACGCCAAGGCCGTTGCCGACACCACGCCTGCCCACGTCCGTATCGAGATCCTCTCGCCGACGAAAGAGAGTTTCGATGACTACCACTCCCCGGCGCTGGCCGCCAAGCTCAAGACTTCATCGCGGGTGATCCCCAACACGAATCTCGCCTATCTCGACTGCCCGGTCGACGTGACCGGCTGCAACCACGATCCGAAGACGAACCGCAGCGGGCAGACGCTCGCGGATGCCAATCTGCTGAAGCTGCGGATCACCTGGGGCATTCCCCGGAACAAGCAGATTCCGCTCGCCGGGCCCTTCATGAACTGGGCGCTGTCGGTGCTGAACAAGGTTGATACCGACGCGTTCCGCCAGGGGTTGGTGAAGGCGGGACGCATCCCGGTGGTGACGCACATCGTGATGCGCATGCAGTCCCCCGCCAATGAGAACGCCAACGCCAGCATTCCCGGCCCAGGCAACGACGGCAAACCCGAGGACCCTGGGCTTGGGCCGGGAGGCGGAGAACTGCCGAAGTGCCCGGTCACCGACCCGGCGTGCACGTCGGAGCCGGGGCCTGCGCCGCCGGGCGGCGGAGATGGGAAGGATGGTCCGCCATGCCCGGACGGCAGCAATTTCTGCCCCGTGTGCACCGATGAAAACGGGAAGGTAATCAAGAAACCATGAGCATCGGTAAAATCCGAACAATAGTCGCTATGGGGATGGTGGTCGTCGCCTGGTTTGGCGTAGCGCGGGCGTTGGAATCTCTATCGACCACCCAGCCCAAATCGCCCTGTGAAAAGGAGCTATGCTTCTTGACGCCCCATGGCAAGGTCGAATACGAGAAGAAATACGACTGCACCTTCAAGGACTGCCACTTGGCCAATGGCGAGGATATCTTTCGATGGGCCATCGGCAAGAAGGAGACGGGTTCCATTTATGGCTACGACAAGCCGGACGAAAACCCCTGCAACGCTAGCAATCATTACTGCGCCGCCATTACCGGCAATCCGGCATCCGCAGGCCGTGACAAGTTCTATTCAGCGAGCTACGGGACGCACCAGATCACCCTGTCCCTGCTGCTGGGTTGGCTGAATTCAAATGGCAAGACGAAATTCGACCCGGTGCCCGATTGTCTGCAAAAATGGTTTCTGGACGACAAGGAGATCATGGATTCGCTCAAGGACGCCGACAAACGTCGAAGCTGGGCTCAGAATTTGGTGGCGGGCAGAAAGGTGCCTGCTGCCACGGTGGACAAGGATGGCAAGATCACTTACCCAGCCGTGCCCGCAGCCATCAAGACGCGAGCCGTGGCCCTCAAAATTCTGATCGAAGGCAATGCAGACAGCGAAGCAGAATGGAAGGAGATGTGGGAACGCATGGCAGCATGGGAGCGCCTCAGACAGATCATCGAGGCGAAGTGGAAGGAAACAGGGGGAGACAAGACAAAGGCATGGGGTGAGCCGATGAAGCTAGGTGACAAAGGTCTAGTCAATGCACCCGTCACGAGCGAATACAGAATTCTTCTTAAAAGGCTTGGCATGACCAATACAGGTTCATATAAGACTGGAATTAAGCCCTATGTAACCGGTCTGCACGGCAAGACCCCGATCTGGGCAGAAGCTGCCAACACATTTGGCAACTACGCGCTGTTCGCCGGCGCGCCAGCCAATCTATACACCCGCCTGATGGCGTTCTTCGCCAATACCGATTGCCATATCAAAGCGGTGAAGCAGATGTTCCAGTTACCCAAGCATGGCTATGACGGCAAGCACGCCGATCCAAAGGACGCTGAAACCGAAAGGTGGGTGAAGAAGGCTGCCAAAGCCTGGAACGGGTCTGGCGGATATGCTGACCTAGCCTGGCCAATCTACAAGGATTATTACGCCAAACATTATGGAAAGACTGAGGTATGCAATTAATGAAAAGAGAAATTGGAAAGGTTTTGATGGGGCTGTTCCTGTCGTTTGGCCTGAGCGCATGCGGCCAATCGAGCCAGGAATCTCCGTCTAGCGAGCAGATCGCGTCAGGTGTGACGGTAGCCAAGCCGACAGCCACGCACGATGCCGTATCGGACGTCATGAAGCGCGATGGAGCCGATGTGAGGCGATTTTTCATCGGGAGCCCGAAGCCACTGCTGGATAAAGAACATTCGATTTCTGTTCTTGCGTCAAGCCAGGGAAAAATGAAACCCAAGATTTTGGTGAAAGAGGTGGACTATCCCAAAGCGCTCGCATTTTCCAAGGATGGCGTGCTCTATTTTATCGGCGATCACGAGGATGCCATTGTTGCCGTCTACCCCGATGGCAGCAGCAAGGTGATTGCCCGGTCGGGTGTGATGGGGTATGCGACGCCGGACGGAAAGGGCCAGCGTGAACCCTTGAGCAATACATTCGAAGGACTCAGTATTGCGCCGGATGGAAGATTATTGACGCTCAGAAATGGGGCATATCCTTACGCAGTAAATATCACGACAGGAGAAGCTAAGTTTTTAGATTTCATCCTGCCAAGCGGACAGGTCGTTAAGACTGAAAGAGATTTTTCTTATCCTGCTTTTCGTGACTATCAGAACTGGGAATTACGATTGTTTGAGGCAAACTCATTGGGTCATTTTTTTGTTTTTAACGCTATTACACAGACTTGGTATCGGTACGTAGCACATGGTGCGTTAGAAGTGGTTGGAAATCCATATGAACTGCCACCTCGGGCATTTATGGTTCATAGCCTTGGAGGGGTTCTCGGAACTTTAGCCTCAGACGGCTACATCTACGCCGTAGAGGAAGGCCAGAAGCCCGACGCCCCCGACCGCGTCATCCGCATTGGCGACCCCGGCCAATCCAGCCTGCGCAAAGACGCCAGCCGCGTCACCATCGCCAAGTTCAAACACGGCGAACTGACCGGCGCCTTGGCTTTCAGCCCCAAGGGCGAATTGGCGGTTGGCGCCCAAAACGCCATTTATCTCATCACCCCCGGCCCTGCCAAGAAGCCGCAACCGGAGAAAGCGCCATGAACCGCCGCCTTTTTCTGGGTGCGCTGGCCTTGGGTTCCGCTTTCCCCTCTACGGCCAAGATGCTTACCGGCGAGTCGCCCCTGGAGGGGGAACGGCCCCTGAGCACCTGGCTTGCCGCGCAAAAACTCGCTGCGCTCAAGCTCGCCAATGCGGATGAGCTTATCCAGATCATTTTTTTCATCGACCCCAATTGTCCCGCCTGCGCATCCCTGTGGGCCTGGTTCGACACCACCCTCCGGCGCAATCTTGCCAGTCTGTGGGTTCCCGTGGCTTACATGAGGCCGTCCAGCGAAGCACGCGCCGTTGCTCTGTTGCGCGCTGCCGACCCCCATGCAGCGCTGGCGCACAACTATGGCAAGGGGTTTGATCACCAATCCTGGGAAGGGGCGATCGAACCGGCCCGGAACATCTCCCCTGCAGAGCAAGCGCGGCTGAAGAGCAACCGCCGCTTTTGGGCTGACTTGTTTGGCGCCACGCCGCTTGTGTTGTACCGGCAAGCTGATGGCACGGTATGGCAGACCGTGGGCCTGCCGCCGGGCGGGTTTGACACGCTCTTGCCCAGGCTGGCTGCTCCGAAACTGCAAACGTATCCAGCCAGATAGAACTCGCTGCCAAGTTCTACCCGACAACGGCACGGGTGTTCTTGCTCATCACGCTTGCCGTCGAATCCGGCTTGAATCTCACCGGCGCGATTGGCCAGGCCGTCGACAAGGGCCCGGCGGTGCGCTCCGGGACGAATTCGCCCGCCTGCTGCGCGACGTCCGCGCTGGCAAACCCCGCAGTGATGCGCTACGCGAACTCGCTGCCCGCATGGACATGCCGGCCGTTTCCAGCTTCGTCGCCACCCTCATCCAGGCCGAGGCGACCGGCATGAGCCTGGGGCCGATCCTGCGCGCCCAGGCCGACCAGCGAAGAGTCGAACGCTTCGCCCGCGCCGAGAAGCTCGCCATGGAAGCGCCGGTCAAGCTCCTGGGTAATCCCCCCATTTTTAGCAGCCGCCAGAAATGGAGTTAGTTGGCGAGCATCAATTTCTGCATGGGCGTGATGCCGCCGAGCGCCATGTTCGGGCGCTCGTGATTGTACGACCATAACCAGCGGGTGGCCGATTCCTGCACCTCCTCGATCGAGTCGAACAGATACTGCCCTAGCCAGTCGTAGCGCACTGTCCGGTTGTAGCGTTCCACATAGGCATTCTGCTGCGGCTTGCCAGGCTGGATATGCTCAATGCGTATTTGGTGCGTTTCCGCCCACGCCAGCAACGCGCCGCTGATGTATTCGGGGCCATTGTCGCAGCGGATCACCTCCGGCCTGCCGCGCCACTCGATGATCCGCTCAAGGGTTCGGATTACCCGCGCCGAGGGCAATGACTGAACCGCCCCGGATTTTGAGGAGGCTCCAACTCTTGAGAAGATGGAGCCATGAAGAAACCCGTAAAGTATTCCCCCGAAGTCCGCGAACGCGCCGTGCGCCTGGTTGGAGAGTGTCGCG
>JBKBQH010000011.1:0-93820 GCA_046292745.1 Thiobacillus sp.
TAGGCACCTCGCCTGTGAAAGTAGGTCATCGTCAGACTCCTCATGCCGCCCTCCAGGAAACCCCTGGAGGACAACCAAAACCCCCACCTCCAACCGGTGGGGGTTTTTTTATGGCGCGGAGAAAGGTGCCATTGAAGTTATTTCTCCTTGTAAATCAAGCTTGTTTGATTCATCTACGACGAAAGTCGTATGGCGCATTGGCGGCACAATTTCTAACGTGTCGGTGTGGGCATTCGTCCACGTCCGTTCAATCACCGAGGAGATGAAATGAAAAATCAATTGGGGTATCTGGCAGGTTTGCTGGGCTTGGTGGCGTTGCCGGTGTTCGGCGCCGTCAATATCAATACCGCGACACAGAGCGAACTGGAAGCAGTCAGGGGCCTGGGGCCGGCGAAAGCCAAGGCGATCATCGCTTACCGCGAGCAGAACGGCGCCTTCAAAAGCGTGGATGATCTCGACAAGGTCAAAGGTTTCGGCAAGTCGAGTATCGACAAGCTGCGCGGCGAATTGTCGGTGACGGGGGACAAGGGCAAACCCAAGCCTTGAGCATTGCCAGTATCCGGTGCTTCGACTACACGGAGCACCGTTTTATTTTCAGATAAACGTCCGCGCTGACCGGGGGCCGGGCTTTTCATGCGGTCGAACCACGGCCTGCCGGTATAATCGCGGTTTTTCGCAGCTGCCCGTTTCGATGTCCACCCTTGCCGTCATTCTGATCGCGACTGCCGCGGGCAGCCTGCTGAGCCTTCTGCTGGCTGCCGTTCTCGCCCTGTCGGCACGCCCGCACTGGGTGCCGGTGCTGGTGAGCTATGCGATCGGGGCCCTGCTTGGCGCTTCGCTGCTGGAAGTGCTCCCCGAAGCGGTCGAGCTCGCAATGAAGACGGGCGGAGACGTCGGTACGGTCGCCAGGGCGTTGCTGTTCGGCATTCTGTTGTTCTTTCTGCTCGAGAAGCTGGTGTTGTGGCGTCACTGTCACGAGGCGGTGTGCGAGGGGCATGGCGGCCATGACCACGGGCATGATCATGGCCGGTCGGGCATGATGATCACGGTGGGCGACACGTTCCATAATTTTGTGGACGGCGTGATCATCGCGGGGGCTTTCCTGGTCGATTTCCGCTTGGGCGTGGTAACGGCGCTGGCGATTATTTCGCATGAAATCCCCCAGGAAATCGGTGACTTCCTGATCCTGCTGCATTCGGGCTATAGCCGGACGAGGGCTTTGCTGATCAATTTCCTGACCGGCGTGGCGACGATCTTCGGGGCTTTGCTCGGTTATTTCGCGCTGAAGATGCTCGAGGGCTGGACGCCGGTGCTGCTCGGGATTGCTGGGGCGAGCATGCTCTACGTGGCGCTTTCTGACCTGCTTCCGGGGCTGCATCGCCGCGCCGAGCTTGGCGCGACCCTGCAGCAGCTGGTGCTGATCGGATCAGGTATCGCCACGGTCGCGCTGGTTGGCAGTCTCATCGGTCACGGGCATTGAGCGCCGCAGCGGCGGCCTGCCGAAAACATAGATGAAGAGCGCCAGTGGCAGGATGCAGAGGAATAACACGATGGCGAGTGCCTTGCCGGGGCTGCTGGCGGTGATCGCCATCATCAGGGTCACGTAGGCCCAGCCGATCGCTACGATGTACATCACACTGCTCCCTCAGGATTGACCGCCATGGTAACCAAAGCAAAACGCGCACGCACGCCGACCGTTGGTTTTGTCTCGCTTGGGTGCCCGAAGGCGACGGTCGATTCCGAGCGCATCCTCACCCAGCTGCGCGCCGAGGGCTACGGCATCGTCGGCACCTACGATGATGCCGATGTGGTGGTGGTCAACACCTGCGGTTTCATCGACGCCGCAGTGGAGGAGTCGCTGGAGGCGATCGGCGAGGCGCTGGCCGAGAACGGCAAGGTAATCGTCACGGGCTGCCTCGGGGCCAAGGGCGACGTGGTGCGCGAGGCGCACCCCAAGGTGCTGGCGGTTTCCGGTCCGCACGCGCTCGACGAGGTGATGGCGGCGGTACACAGTGCGCTGCCCAAGCCGCACGATCCTTTCGAGGACCTGATCCCGCCGGGGGGGGTCAAGCTGACGCCGCGCCATTACGCGTATCTGAAGATTTCCGAAGGCTGCAACCACCGCTGCAGCTTCTGCATCATCCCGTCGATGCGCGGCGACCTGGTGAGCCGGCCGATCGGCGAGGTGATGCATGAGGCGGAAAAACTGGTTGGCGCCGGGGTGCGGGAGCTTCTTGTCGTCTCGCAGGACACCAGTGCCTACGGCGTTGATGTGAAATACCGTTCCGGTTTCTGGAACGGCCGGCCGCTGAAGACGCGCATGACCGAACTCGCCGGCGCGCTCGGCAGTCTCGGCGCCTGGGTGCGGCTGCATTACGTGTACCCGTATCCCAGCGTCGACGAGGTGATTCCGCTGATGGCCGACGGCATCGTGCTGCCTTACCTCGACATTCCCTTCCAGCACGCGAGTCCGCGTCTCCTGAAGCTGATGAAGCGCCCCGGTGCTGTCGAGAAGACGCTCGAGCGCATCCAGGCCTGGCGCCGTGCGGTGCCGGATCTCACCCTGCGTTCGACTTTCATCGTCGGCTTTCCCGGCGAAACCGACGCCGAGTTCGAGGAACTGCTGGCGTTCCTCAAGGCGGCGCAGCTCGATCGCGTCGGCTGCTTCAAGTATTCGCCGGTCGAGGGCGCGGCGGCCAACGCCTTGCCGGATCCGGTGCCCGAAGACCTGAAGGAGGAACGCCTCGAACGCTTCATGGAAGTGCAGGCGGAAATTTCCGCGATGCGGCTCGATGCGAAGATTGGCAAGACGATCGAGGTAATGGTCGACGACGCGGACGAGATCGGCACGATCGCGCGCAGCCATGCCGACGCGCCGGAAATCGATGGCGTCGTCTATCTCGAGGGCGTGCACGGGCTGACGCCGGGCACGCGGCTCAAGGTCAAGGTCGAGTCGGCCGACGAGCACGATCTCTGGGCAAGCCCGGTCTAGGGTTGCGCCAGGCGATCGAGCAGGCTGCGCGGCCGGCGCCACACGCGCCAGGCGTCGCGCGCGGCCAGATGCAGCGCCTTGCCGTGGTCGGGGTCGACGAGATGCACGCCCCGCGGGCCGGCCTTGCGCAGCAGGCGCTGCAGCGGCGCGAACCAGTCCTGTTCCAGTGTCCGCATGGCTTCGCGCCAGCCCCAGGCGTCGCCGGTCTGGCCGCTTTCAGTGAGGGCGTCGAGCACCACGACACCCGCGGTTTCGAGCAGTTGTGTGTCCAGTCGGCCGGGCAGTGTGTGGGTTGACGCGCCGCAGCTGGCCGCGAGCGCGCGCGTGGCGTCGAGCTGCGCATGAACGGGCGGCGGGTTGCGCGGCGGGGACGGCGCGCGGCCGCCGCCCCAGAGCCAGAGGGAGTTCACCGCCGGCGCGCCGCGCGCTTCGCGGGCAAGATTGACGGGATGGTCGTGCAGCAGCATCTGCAGTTCGTTGAGTCGCGACCGGAACGCCATGGCGTCCTTGCCCTGGGGCAGCAGCGGGGCGATGTCGCGGCCGATGGCGACGGAAAGCGGGGTGGTGTGCAGATCGGGCGGGGTGTCGAAACGCAGGTACCAGCGCTGTGGATGATGGACCTGTGGGGCCAGTTCGATGCCGAAATGCCGGCCGATGGACGCGGCGAGCGCATCGGCTTCCTCGCGCGTCACGTCGAGCGCATCGCTGCCTGCCAGCACGATGCGGTCGCGCATCACGCGAAGATGGACGGGGTCGGCGCGCAGCCACCAGGCTTCACCCGGCGCCACGTTTTCGGCGGCGAGCGTCAGCGGCGCGATCGGCCAGTCCTGCTGGCGCGCGATGCCGAGCGCTTCGCACAAAGCCGCTTCCAGGCCCTCGGCCGGCACGTCGTGCAGGGTGCCACGCGCCAACAGGGCCTCCAGCGCGGGCAGGCGCAGGTCGTGGGCGGCGGTTTCCAGCAGGCGGGGGGACGGAAAGAGATGGGGCACGATGAAACGCATGCGTCGAGTGTAGCAAAGCTAAAATGCCGAGCCATGCACCAGGCTTTTCACGAGATTACCGTTCCCACCCGCGGCAAGGGCTTGTTTGCCTTCACGCCGCAGGTGCGCGACTGGGTGCGGGCCAGCGGCATCCGCGCAGGATTGCTGACGCTCTTCATCCGTCATACCTCGGCGAGCCTGCTGATCCAGGAAAACCACGACCCGACGGTGCAGGCCGATCTGGAGCGCTTCTTCTCGCGGCTGGTGCCGGAAGGCGATCCGATTTACGCGCACGTGCTGGAAGGCATGGATGACATGCCGGCGCATGTGCGCGCGGCGCTCACCCAGACTCATCTGGCGATACCGGTCGTCGCCGGCGCGCCGCGGCTCGGCACCTGGCAGGGAATCTACGTATTCGAGCACCGGCGCGGAGCGCAGCGGCGCTCGATCGCGCTGCACCTGATTGGCGAGTAGGGCGGCTGTGGCATACTTCGATGATTCACCCGTCGAGGCCCGCCTTGCTTCCGTTTGAGCTCCTGATCGGCCTGCGCTACACCCACGCCAAGCGCCGCAATCATTTCATTTCCTTCATCTCCATCGTGTCGATGGCCGGCATCGCGCTCGGCGTGATGGCGCTGATCGTGGTGCTGTCGGTGATGAACGGTTTCCAGGAGGAACTGCGCGCGCGCATCCTCGGCGTCGCCGCGCATCTGGAGATCAGCGGCCCCGGCGAGCGCATCGCCGACTGGCGCACCGTGCTGGCGCACGCGAAGCAGCACAGGGACGTGGTCGCCGGTGCGCCTTTCGTCAATTCGCAGGGCATGCTCGCCAACGGCGAATTCGTGCGCGGCGCGATCATCCGCGGTGTGGATCCGGTCCTGGAAAACCGGGTCGCCGATTTTGCCGCTCACATGAAATCCGGACGCCTCGAAGATCTGCGCGCGGGCGATTTCGGCATTCTGCTTGGCGCCGAACTGGCGCGTGCGCTCAATGTGGCGCCGGGCGACAAGGTCGTGCTGCTGAGCCCCCAGGGCAACATCACCCCCGCCGGCGTGATGCCGCGCGTCAAGCAATTCACCGTCGCCGGCATCTTCGAGGCGGGCATGTTCGAGTACGATTCCGGCCTCGCGCTGATCCACCTGCAGGATGCGCAGAAGCTGCTGCGCCTGGGCGATGACGTGTCGGGCGTCCGGCTCAAGTTGCATGATCTCTTCCGCGCGCCTTTCGTTACCCGCGACCTTTCGCAGAGCCTCGTTGGTGACTACTACCTGGTCGACTGGACGCAGAGCCATGCCAATTTCTTCCGCGCGGTGGCGATCGAGAAGCGCATGATGTTCCTGATCCTGATGCTGATCGTCGCGGTCGCCGCGTTCAACATCGTGTCGACCCTGGTGATGGCGGTGACCGACAAGCAGTCGGACATCGCGATCCTGCGCACGCTCGGGGCGCGACCGGCGTCGATCATGAAGATATTCATCGTGCAGGGTGCCTTCATCGGCGTGTTCGGGACCGTCCTCGGCATCGTCGGGGGGGTGGCGCTCGCCCTCAATCTGGAGACCGTGGTGCCCTTCATCGAGCGCCTCGCGGGCATGGATCTGTTTCCCGCCGATGTGTATTACATCAACGAGCTGCCGTCCAAGCTCGACTGGGGAGAAGTGGGCCTGATCGCCGGCATTTCCTTGCTGATCAGCCTGGTGGCTACGCTGTATCCGAGCTGGCGCGCCTCGCGCATCAATCCGGCGGAGGCGCTGCGCTATGAGTGAGGTCGTGCTGCGCTGCGAAGGACTGGGCAAGACCTTCCGCCAGGGGAAAGTCGACGTGCCGGTGCTGGCGAGTGTCGATCTTGCGGTGCACGCCGGGGAATCGCTCGCCATCGTCGGGGCGTCGGGGTCTGGCAAGAGCACGCTGCTGCATCTGCTGGGCGGGCTCGACACACCGACGCGCGGCCGCGTCGAACTGTTGGGACGCGATCCCTTCGCGATTTCCGAGGCGGCACGCTGCGAGCTGCGCAACCGCGCGCTCGGCTTCGTCTATCAGTTCCATCACCTGCTGCCCGAGTTCACCGCGCAGGAAAACGCCGCCATGCCCTTCATCATCCGGCGCATGGCGCGCAGCGAGGCGCTGGGCCGGGCCGCGGTGATCCTCGACGAAGTCGGGCTGGGGCATCGTCTCGACCACCGGCCCGGCGAACTTTCGGGGGGCGAGCGCCAGCGCGTCGCCATTGCGCGGGCGCTGGTCACGCAGCCGGCGTGCATCCTCGCCGACGAGCCGACCGGCAATCTCGACCGCCACACCGCGGACGCGGTGTTCGACCTGATGCGCGAACTCAACCGCAAGCATCGCACCAGCCTCGTCATCGTCACCCACGACGTCGACCTCGCCGCGCGCATGGACCGGCAGATGCGCCTGGTCGACGGAAGCCTGCAACCGGCCTGATCCCGCGGCGCGATGCGGCTCAACCTCATCGCGTTCTGCCTCGGCGTGTGGTGGCTGCAGCAGCAGGCGACGCTGCCGCCGACGCGCTGGCTGTGGGCATTGCCCTTGCTGGCGTCGGTGTTCTGGTTGCCGATGCCTTCCCGGCGCCCGCTCGAATTCTTGCGCCGCACGGTCGTCGTCGCGCTGTGCGCGGTGCTCGGCTTCGCCTGGGCCGCGTGGCGGGCGGACGGGCGGCTTGCCGAGCGCCTGCCGGCGTCCTGGCAGGGCGTGGACATCGAACTCGTCGGCGTGATCAGCGACCTGCCGCATACGCATGCGCGCGGCGAGCGCTTCGTGCTCGATGTCGAGCGCACGCTGACGCCGGGTGCGCCCGACCTGAAGCGCGTGCAGTTGACGCGCTACTGGCCGCGGCACGCGGCAACATTCGATACACGCATGCACGCTGGCGAACGCTGGCAGCTCACGGTGCGCCTGCGCCTGCCCTACGGAACGAGCAATCCGCAGGGATTCGATCTCGAAGCCTGGATGCTCGAACGCCGCCTCAACGCCAGCGGCTACGTGCGCGAGTCGCCGGCGCCGCGGCGGCTCGACGCGCTCGCCCATACGCCGGCGGCCTGGGTTGCCGCCCTGCGTGCGGCCGTGCGTGCACGGATCTTTGCCACGCTGGGCGAGGCGCCGTACGCCGGCGTCATTGTCGCGCTGGTCGTCGGCGATCAGCGCAGCATCCCGCACGGGCAATGGCGCGCGTTCACCCGCACCGGCGTCAATCACCTGCTGTCGATTTCCGGATTGCACGTCACCATGATCGCCGCGCTCGCCGGCTGGGCAGCGGCCGCATTGTGGCGGCGCCTGCCGCGACAAGTGGAACGTCTGCCCGCACGCCAGGCGGGGTTCGTTGTGGCGGTGCTGGCCGCGTTCGCCTATGCCTTGCTGGCAGGCTTCCAGGTGCCGGCGCAGCGCACGCTCTTCATGCTCGTCGTCGTCGCCCTGGCGTTCTGGGGGCGGCGTGAACCACGGCCCTTCAGCGCGCTGGTGGTGGCGCTTGCGGTGGTGCTGGCAATCGACCCCTGGGCGGTGCTGTCGGCGGGATTCTGGCTGTCGTTCGGTGCGATGGCGGCGATCCTGTGGGTGACGGTCGGGCGCGTGGCCCTGCCGGACAAACTGCGCGGCTGGATCACGGTGCAGGGCGCGGTCACGCTCGCGCTGGCGCCGGTATTGCTTCTGCTGTTCCAGCAGGTGTCGCTGGTTTCACCGCTCGCCAATGCGGTCGCCATTCCGCTGGTGAGCTGGCTGATCACGCCGCTGGCGCTGCTGGGCGTGCTGGTGCCGCCGTTGTGGCATGCCGCCGCGTGGCTGATGGATGGCCTGGGCAGGGGACTGACCTGGGCGGCGGAACTGCCGCTCGCGGTGGCGACGCTGCCGGCGCCACCCGGCTGGGCGATCGCGCTGGCGCTCGCCGGCGCCGTCTGGCTGCTGCTGCCGCGCGGTTTCCCGGCGCGCGCCGTGGGGGCCGTGCTGTGGTTGCCGCTGCTGTTCCCGCAGCACGAAATGATCGTCCCCGGCGCCTTTCGTGCCGACGTCCTCGACGTCGGGCAGGGCACGGCGGTATTGATCCGGACCGCGAGGCACGCGCTGCTTTACGACACTGGCGCTGCCTACGCCGAGAGTGATGCGGGCGAACGCATCATCGTGCCATTTCTGCGCGCCTCGGGCGTCGGCGAGCTGTCGGGGCTGATCGTCAGCCACGACGACAACGATCACAGCGGCGGGTTGCGCTCGGTGCTGCGCGACGTGCCGGCCGGCTGGCTGCTGCACGGCATGCCGGCCGACAGCCCGCTGCTCGCCGGTGCGCCGGACGCGCGACACTGCGTGCGTGGCCAGCGCTGGACCTGGGACGGCGTCAGCTTCGAAATCCTCAACCCGCGGCCGACGGCGTTCGCGGAGCAGCGCCGTCGCAACAACGACTACAGCTGCGTGCTGCGTGTGCGCAGCGGCCGCCACGACCTGTTGCTGACCGGTGATGGCGAGCGGCAGACCGAGCTGGAACTCGTCGAGTCAGGAGCGCTCGAACCGGTGCAGGTGCTCCTGGCGGGCCATCACGGCAGCCGTACCTCGTCGATCGATGAATTCGTCGACGCGACCCGGCCGAAACTCGTGGTTTTCACCCTGGGCTACCGCAATCGCTACGGCCACCCGCATCCCCAGGTTGTCGCGCGCTTTCGCGCCATCGGCGCGCGCCTGTTGCGCAGCGACCGCGACGGCCTGATCCGTCTCGACTTTGGCGAAGCCGGCGTCGAGGCGGCACAATACCGGCCCATGAACCGACGCTACTGGCACACACCCTTCACCCATCCATGAGCGAAACGACCAAGCCCCGCTGCTTCGACGCGACCGATCTCGATGGCGCCCGGCAGGCGCTGGCGCGCGTGCTGCCGGTGGCGGAGGACGAGCTGCCGTTGCGCGCACTGGCGCACGCGCATGAGTGCCTGGGCGGCAGCGCGTCGTTCGCGCACAGCGTCGGTACCGCACTCATCACCGCCGAATTACGGGTCGGCGCCGACGCCGTCGCCGCGGCGCTGCTGCACGCCTGTCTTGGCGAGGCGCCGGAATTCGACGCCGCCTTCGGCCCGGCGGCGCGGCTGGCGCGCGGGGTCGCGGCGATGGCGCGCATCGAGGCGCTCGCCGCCAGCGCGACCGACAAGCGCCTGGATCCGCATGCGCAGCTCGAGGCGCTGCGCCAGATGGTGCTGGCGATGGTCGAGGATGTGCGGGTGGTGCTGGTGAAGCTCGCGGAGCGCACCCATGCCTTGCGCTGTGCCGCGAACCAGGACGATGCGACGCGGCGGGAGCTGGGCCAGCAGGCGCGCGAACTGTTTGCCCCGCTCGCCAACCGGCTGGGCGTGTGGCAGATCAAGTGGGAGATGGAGGACTGGGCATTCCGCTATCTCGAGCCCGACACCTACAAGACCATCGCGAGGCAACTCGACGAGAAGCGCGCCGACCGCGAGGCCTATATCCAGGGGGTCATCGCACGCCTGCAGGCAGAGCTCGCGCAGCATGGCATCGAGGCCGAAGTGACCGGCCGCCCCAAGCACATCGCCAGCATCGTCAACAAGATGCGCAGGAAACGCCTCAGTTTCGAGCAGCTCTACGACATCCGCGCGGTGCGCGTGCTGGTCAGGCACGAGATCGACTGCTACACGGTGCTGGGGCTGGTGCACAACCTGTGGCAGCCGATTCCCGGCGAGTTCGACGACTACATCTCGCAGCCGAAGAGCAACGACTACCGTTCGCTGCATACTGCCGTGATCGGTCCCGAGGACCGTGCGCTCGAGGTGCAGATCCGTACCTTCGACATGCACCACAACGCCGAACTCGGCGTCGCGGCGCACTGGCGCTACAAGGAAGGCGGCAGGCAGGACGCGCAGTTCGAGGAGAAGATCGCGTGGCTGCGGCGCATCCTCGAATGGAAGGACGACGTCGCCGACAGCAGCGAATTCACCGAACAGTTCAAGACCGAGCTGTTCCAGGACCAGGTTTACGTGTTGACGCCGCAGGGCCGTGTCATCGCGCTCGACCGCGGGGCGACGCCGGTGGATTTCGCCTATGCCGTGCACACCGATCTCGGCCATCGTTGCCGCGGGGCCAAGGTCGACGGCGCCATGGTGCCGCTCAACACGCCGCTGGAGAACGGCCAGCGGGTCGAGATCCTCGCCGCCAAGGAGGGCGCGCCGAGTCGCGACTGGCTGAATCCCGCGCTCGGCTATCTTGCGACCCACCGGGCGCGCGCCAAGGTGCGCGCATGGTTCCGGCAGCGCGACGTCGGCGAGCAGGTGGGCCTCGGGCGCACCCTGCTGGAGAAGGAGCTCAAGCGTCTTGGCGTCAATGAGACCAATCTGGAGAAACTCGCGCAGCGCCTGAAGTTTGCCAGACTGGACGACTTCCTCGCCGCGCTCGGTCGCGGCGACGTCGGCCAGCGCGAGCTCGTCAACGCCCTCGCCGAGCCGGGCAAGCCGCTGCCGGCGGCGGTGCCGACGGCCAGGCCGCGGGCGCAGTCGAAGTCGGGCAACCCTGTCGTCATTCCCGGTCTGGGCGACGTGCCGCTGACGATGGCGCGCTGCTGCAAGCCCCGGCCGCCCGAACCGATAGTCGCCTACACCACGGTCGGCCGCGGCGTTACCGTGCACCGCGCCGACTGCGCCAGCGTGCGCCGCGCGAATCCCGCGCGGGTGATGGCGGCGGAGTGGGCGCTCGACGCCGGCGCCGCGTTCGAGGTCGATATCCGCCTCAAGGCCTTCGACCGCCAGGGACTGCTGCGCGACGTCTCCGACGTCATCGCCAAGGATCGCCTCGACGTGCTGCGCGTCAACACCGAGAGCCGCGGCGAGTATGCGCACATGCAACTCACCGTGCGGATCAAGGAACTGCAGCAATTGTCGCGGCTGCTCGCCCGTCTGCAGCATGTGCAGAACGTGATCGAGGTGCAGCGCGCCTGAGTTTTCGTTTATCGTTGAGGCTTCCCGTCACGACCGACCGACCATGACGCCGCAAGCCGCCATCCTCGAGCCCATCCCCGACCATGCCCGGCATCTTTTCTTCGATCTCGTACCCGGCGCCGACCCGCGCGCTGCACTGCGCGCGCTGGCGGCGGCGTGCGACGGGCGCCATGTGCTGCTCGGCATCGGCGCGCCGGTGGCCGAAGCGCTGGGCGTGACGATCGCGGGGCTGCGCGGCTTTCCGCATCTGCCTGCCGCCCGGCCCGCGATACCGGCCACGCAGCATGCCCTGTGGTTGTGGCTGCGCGGCGATGAGCCGGGCGACCTGCTGCACCAGGGGCGCGCGCTGGAGGCGCTGGCGGCGCCGGCGTTCACCCGCGTGCAGGCGATCGACGCCTACCGTTACCGCGACAGCCGCGACCTCACCGGCTATGAGGACGGCACCGAGAACCCGCAGGGCGATGCAGCGGTCGCGGCGGCGATCGTGCAGGGGCTGGGCGCGGGGCTCGACGGCTCCAGCTTTGCCGCCGTGCAACAGTGGCTGCACGATTTTTCGGCGTTCGACGCCATGACGCGTGTCGAGCAGGACCACTGCGTCGGCCGCAACCGCGACAGCAACGAGGAACTCGATGACGCGCCCGCGTCCGCGCACATCAAGCGCACCGCGCAGGAGGATTTCGAGCCGCCTGCCTTCGTCGTGCGACGCTCGATGCCCTGGACACAGGGGGCGGACGCCGGCCTGGTCTTCCTCGCCTTCGGCAGGTCTCTCGACGCGTTCGAGGCGCTGCTGCGGCGCATGACCGGCCATGACGACGGCATCAGCGATGCGTTGTTCCATTTCACCCGGCCGCTTGGCGGCGGCTACTACTGGTGTCCGCCGACGCGCGACGGCAGCGTCGACCTTGCCGCGCTTGCGCCCTGAATGGAAACCCCTGACATGCCGGGCGTGCCGCCGGGCGGGAAGCCGGCGTGGTGGCGCAACTGGAAAATCATGCTGCCGCTGTGGGGCGCCATCGCGGGCTTTGTCTGGCTGGGCCTGAATTTCAACGTCGACCGCAGCGTGATCGCGGGGAGTGTCGTTGCGTTCGGCCTGCTCTCCAACGCGTTTGCCTGGTTGCTCGGGGTGATCGCGCTGGTGCCGGTGATCGGCCCGATCATCGTCAAGGTGCTGTCGATCGGTTTCATCTGGCTGCTCAACGCGGTCGGCTACCTGGTGTCCTACATTGCCATCCGCCGCGGCTATTCGAAGGATGTGCTGACCTATCGCGGCCTGACGGTCGCGGTGATCATCGGCATCGTCATCGGCTTCGTGCTGGGGAGGCTGCTTTAATCGACGAGTGCCCGGGCGACCCGCAGCAGGCCGTCCGGCGACACGTCGTCGAGGGACAGCGTGCGGTCGGCGGGGGATGGCGCGTAGTTGTGCGACAGCGACTTCAGGTAGGCCGGGTCATAATGCTGCGCCAGCAGCGCGGTGACCAGCGCCGGCCACGCCCGCTGGTGCGACAGCGCCTGCCAGGCGGCCACGGTCTCGCGGCCGCGCAGTGTCGCCAGGTGGGCAAGGCGCGCGTTGACTGTCGCCGGGTCGTCGAGGAAATGCGCGTAATCCTCGATCAGCAGCGCAACGCGCGCGGCCAGCGGCACTTCCAGGCGAAGGCTGGGGCTCGACCGCATCGCCCGGATCAAGGCTTCGGGCACCTGCAGCGAACCGATCTTCTTGCTTTCCGATTCGACGAACACCGGGCGCGCGGGGTCGAAGCGGCGGAGCCTTGCCCAGATCGACGACTCGAAGCTTTTCTGCGAGGGCTGCGGCTGGCCGGGCAGATCCCCCAGCAGCGAGCCGCGATGGGCGGCCAGGGCCTCGAGGTCGAGCACCTGGGCCCCCACCGCGGCGAGCGCCTGCAGCAAGCGGCTCTTGCCGCTGCCGGTCGGCCCCAGTACGACGCGGAAACCGAACTGCGCCGGCAGGCGTTCGAGCTCGCCGACCACATGCCGGCGGTAGGCCTTGTAGCCCCCGTCGAGCTGCACCGCCGCAAAACCGATTTTCTGCAGCACGTGCGTCAGCGAACCGCTGCGGTTGCCGCCGCGCCAGCAGTAGACGAGGGGCCGGTAGTCCTTGGGCTTGCCGGCAAACCAGGCGTCGAGGTGCTGCGCGATGTTGCGCGCCACCAGGGCCGCGCCGAGTTTCTTGGCCTCGAACGCCGAGGCCTGCTTGTGCAGGGTGCCGACCCGCGCGCGTTCGGCATCGTCGAGCACGGGCAGGTTGATTGCGCCGGGAATATGATCCACGGCAAACTCGCCCGGCGAGCGGGCGTCGATGATGTCATCGAAGGCGGCGAGATCGTCGAATGGGGTGGACACGCTGGGGAAGGCGAGGGCACGGAACGGGGCGGCGCCCATTGTCACACAGCAGGGCGCGCGGTGCCACGGGCGGCGGGGCAGGGGGGAAACCGGGGAAGGGAATGCCTGCCCGCCAGCGGGCAGGGTAAAGGCGGCGGGCGCGGCGCCCGGCGTTCAGTGCTGGACGACTTTGAGCCTGGCCGGTTCGCGGTCTTCGGCGCGGCGGCTGGCCGACTTGCGGCGATCGACCGTGAGGCCTGGCGGCAGGGCCGCATTGGGCGGCGCGACGCGGCGGTCGCCGAGGCGGCGTTCCAGCGGGATGAATTCGACTTCGTAAACGGGCAGGGCAGACATGGCAGTGGCCTTTTTGTCGACTTGCTGACAAGAGTAGTCGATATTTCGACAAAAGCATAGCGCGGCAGCTGCCGCTGGGGGCGGGCGACAAGCCGTTCGTCGCCCACGCCAGTTCAGATCTGCTTCTCGCGCATCATGCGCTGCTTTTCGCGCTGCCACTCGCGTTCCTTCTCGGTGGCGCGCTTGTCGTGCTGTTTCTTGCCCTTGGCGAGGCCGATCTCCAGCTTGATGCGTCCCCGCTTGTAGTGCAGGTCGAGCGGCACCAGGGTGTAGCCGGCGCGCTCGGTCTTGCCGATGAGCTTGTTGATTTCCGCTTCGTGCAGCAGGAGTTTGCGCGTGCGGGTGGGGTCGGGATGGACATGGGTCGAGGCGGTGGGCAGCGGGCTGATGTGGCAGCCGATCAGCCATACGGCGCCGTTCTTCACCACGACGTAGGCTTCCTTCAACTGCACCCGGCCGGCGCGGATCGATTTCACTTCCCAGCCCTCGAGCACGAGGCCGGCCTCGTAGCGCTCTTCGATGAAGTAGTCGTGAAAGGCTTTTTTGTTGTCGACGATGCTCATGGCGGGCGGCCTTGCGTACAATGCCTGATTTTACAGGGCTTCCTCGATTTCACATGGCGCGAGTGGAAAAAAGCGTGCTGGTGGCGCACACGCCGGAACGCATGTTCGACCTGGTCGACCGGGTCGAGGACTACCCGGCTTTCCTGCCCTGGTGCGGCGGCACGACGCTCAGGTGGCGCGACGAGATCACCACCGTGGCGACCATCCATATCGCCTACCTGGGGGTCCGTCACAGCTTTACCACTGAAAACACCAAGACGCGCCCGCACGAAATGCGCATCCGCCTGCAGGAAGGCCCTTTCTCGCACCTGGAGGGCGACTGGACCTTCATCCCGCTCGGTGACGACGCCTGCAAGGTGATGTTCCGTCTCGACTACACGTTTTCCAGCCGTGCGCTGGAAACGGTGCTGGCGCCCGTGTTCGACCACATTGCCCGCACCCTGGTCGACGCCTTCGTGCATCGGGCAGACGAGGCGCGCGTCTCATGAACGAGACACCGATTCACGTCGAAGTCGTCTACGCCCTGCCGCACGAGCAGCCGATCCTGCAGGTGAGTCTTCCCGAGGGCGCGACGGTCGAGGACGCGATCCGCGCCTCCGGCGTGCTCGAGGCGCATCCGGAGATCGATTTTGCAAAAAACAAGGTCGGCATCTTCAGCAAGCTGGTGAAGCTGGACGAGAAGGTGCGCGACCGCGACCGTGTCGAGATCTACCGTCCACTGATCGCCGACCCCAAGGAAGTGCGACGCAAGCGCGCGGAGGAAGGCAAGGCCACCAAGAAGGGCGGCGGCGACGCTGCCTGAGCGCGGCAGCCGGAAAAGCAAAAGGCCTCCCTGAGGAGGCCTTTTGCCGGTAGAGGTAGCGCGATTAGTCGCCGATTTTCAGCATCGGGTAGTTCAACTGGGCCAGTCCCTTCTGCGTGTGGTCCTGGACGATCTTCGACTGCTTGATCACGGTTTCGCTGTCGCCCTTTTCGGCGGCGGCCTGGGCGGCCTTCAGCGCGGCCTCGGCGGTGGTCCAGAGTGCGAACTTGGCGTTGGCCTCCTTCGCGGCGGCCTCAGCGGCGGCGAGTGCGGCCTTGGCTTCGGCGCTGAGCGTGGGCTTGGCGGGTTCGGCAGCCTGCTGGGTGGCACAGCCGGCGAGGGCGATCAGGGCGGCGGAAGTCAGGGCAAGCAAAACTTTGGACATTGTTTTATCTCCTCGGGTTGTTTGGCATTAGGGCCTGGACTGTCGCTCCATCAGCCCTGCAGGTTGACGCTGGTGCAAAGTTAGTCGCATCGGACAGCGGAGTCAACCGCTCGCCGCCGATTCGGCTTGGTAGATTTCGACCAAGGCGCGCCGCCCCGCCGGGGCGGCCGGTTTGTGCGGGCATGGGCGGGGCGCGTATAATTCCGCTTTGCGTCCAAGGAAAACCCATGCGTGTTCTGCAAAAAGCGCTGACGTTCGACGACGTCCTGCTCGTTCCCGCCCATTCCACCATTCTTCCCCGCGACGTCAGCCTCGCCACGCAACTGACCCGCAGCATCACCCTGAATTTGCCGTTGCTTTCTGCCGCCATGGATACCGTGACCGAGGCGCGGCTGGCCATCGCGCTGGCGCAGGAAGGCGGCATCGGCATCATCCACAAGAACATGAACGCCGAGCAGCAGGCGGCGCAGGTGTCGGCGGTGAAGCGTTTCGAATCGGGCGTGGTCAAGGATCCGATCACCATCGCCCCCCAGATGACGGTGCGCCAGGTGCTGGAGATCACCCGCGCCAAGCGGATTTCCGGCCTGCCGGTGATCGAGGGGGGCAAGGTCGTCGGCATCGTCACCAACCGTGACCTGCGCTTCGAGACCCAGCTCGACCAGCCCGTCGCCAACATCATGACGCCCAAGGAACGGCTGGTGACGGTGAAGGAGGGCGCCAATCGCGACGAGGCGATGGCGCTGCTGCACAAGCACCGCCTCGAACGCGTGCTGGTGGTCAATGATGCTTTCGAGCTGCGCGGACTGATCACCGTCAAGGACATCCAGAAATCGAGCGAGCACCCGCTGGCGTGCAAGGACGCGATGGGCCGCTTGCGTGTCGGCGCCGCCGTCGGCACCGGCGAAGGCACCGAGGCGCGCGTCGCGGCGCTGGTCGCGGCGGGGGTCGATGTCATCGTCGTCGATACCGCCCACGGCCATTCCAAGGGCGTGCTCGACCGTGTGCGCTGGGTCAAGGCGACCTATCCCGAGGTTCAGGTCGTCGGCGGCAACATCGCCACGGCCGCCGCGGCCGCGGCGCTCGTCGAGCACGGCGCGGACGCGGTCAAGGTCGGCATCGGCCCCGGGTCGATCTGCACCACCCGCATGGTCGCCGGCGTCGGCGTGCCGCAGATCAGCGCCGTGGCCAACGTGGCCGATGCGCTGGCGGGCAGCGGCGTCGGCGTCATCGCCGACGGCGGCATCCGTTATTCCGGCGACATCGCCAAGGCGCTCGCCGCCGGCGCACACTGCGTGATGCTCGGCGGTCTGCTCGCCGGTACCGAGGAAGCGCCGGGCGAGGTCGAACTGTTCCAGGGGCGTTCGTACAAGTCCTATCGCGGCATGGGCTCGCTGGGCGCGATGCAGCAGGGGTCGAGCGACCGTTACTTCCAGGACAACGAGAAGAGCGCCGAGAAACTCGTGCCCGAAGGCATCGAGGGCCGCGTGCCCTACAAGGGCAGCGTGCTGGGCGTGATCCACCAGATGATGGGCGGCCTGCGCTCATCGATGGGCTATCTTGGCGTTGCCAGCATCAGCGAGATGCACGCCAGGGCCGAGTTCGTCGAGATCACCGGCGCCGGCATCCGCGAGTCGCACGTGCACGATGTGCAGATCACCAAGGAAGCACCGAACTACCGTTTGGAGTAGCGGCAGGAACTTGGCGCCTGGAACCAGGGGAAGTCACGCTGCGCGTGGCTTTCTTTTTTCCGGCCTCAATCCCTGCACCCTAAATCCCAGCCCCAGCCCATACCAGACATGCACCAGAAAATCCTCATCCTCGATTTCGGTTCCCAGTACACCCAGTTGATCGCGCGCCGCGTGCGTGAGGCGGGTGTGTATTGCGAACTCCATCCCTACGACGTGACCGAAGCGTTCGTGCGCGACTTCGCGCCGCAGGGCATCATCCTCTCGGGCGGCCCGAATTCGGTCTACGAGGAGGAAACGCCGCGCGCGCCCGACGTCGTGTTCACGCTCGGCGTGCCGGTGCTCGGCATCTGTTACGGCATGCAGACCATGGCGGCGCAGCTCGGCGGCCAGGTGGAGAGCGCGGCCAAGCGCGAATTCGGTTATGCGGAAATCCGCGCGCGCGGGCACACGCGGCTTTTGCGCGACATCCAGGACCGCGTCAATGACGAGGGCCACGGCCTGCTCGACGTGTGGATGAGCCACGGCGACAAGGTCACTCAGCTTCCGCCCGGCTTCAAGGTGATGGCGTCGAACGCCGCCACGCCGATCGCCGCGATGGCGGACGAGGAGCGACGCTTCTACGGCGTCCAGTTCCATCCCGAAGTCACGCACACGACCCAGGGCAAGCATATCCTCGAGCGCTTCGTGCACGACATCTGCGGCTGCGGCTCCGACTGGAACATGCCGGATTACGTCGACGAGGCGATCGGCCGCGTGCGTTCCGAAGTCGGCAGCGACGAAGTCATCCTCGGCCTGTCGGGCGGCGTCGACTCCTCGGTGGTGGCGGCCTTGCTACACCGCGCCATCGGCGACCAGCTCACCTGCGTCTTCGTCGACAACGGCCTGTTGCGGCTCAACGAGGGCGAGCAGGTGATGGCGACCTTTGCGAAGAACCTCGGCGTCAAGGTCATCCACGTCGACGCCTCCGAGCGGTTCATGCAGGCGCTCGCCGGCGTGTCCGACCCCGAGCAGAAGCGCAAGATCATCGGCCGCGAATTCGTCCACGTATTCCAGGAAGAAGCCGAAAAACTACCGAATGCCAAATGGCTGGCGCAGGGCACGATTTATCCCGACGTCATCGAGTCGGCCAGCGCCAAGACCAAGAAGGCGCACACCATCAAGAGCCATCACAACGTCGGCGGCCTGCCCGAGACGCTGCATCTGAAACTGCTCGAACCGCTGCGCGAACTTTTCAAGGACGAAGTGCGCGAGCTGGGCGTGGCGCTCGGCCTGCCGCACGACATGGTCTACCGCCACCCCTTCCCCGGCCCCGGCCTCGGCGTGCGCATCCTCGGCGAGGTGAAGCGCGAGTACGCCGATCTCTTGCGTCGCGCGGACGCCATTTTCATCGAGGAACTGCGCGCCGCCGGCTGGTACGAGAAAACCAGCCAGGCCTTCGCCGTTTTCCTGCCGGTGAAATCCGTCGGCGTGATGGGCGACGGCCGCACCTACGACTATGTGGTGGCGCTGCGCGCCGTCGTCACCAGCGACTTCATGACCGCGCACTGGGCCGAGTTGCCCTACACCCTGCTCGGCAAGGTCTCCAACCGTATCATCAACGAAGTGCGCGGCATCAACCGCGTCGTCTACGACATCAGCGGCAAGCCTCCGGCGACGATCGAGTGGGAATGATCGCATAATGCCTGCAACGGCCGTCATCGGCGCCGGCCCGGCCGGGCTGATGGCAGCCGAAGTTCTGGCCCAGGCGGGTGTCGAGGTCGAGGTTTTCGATGCCATGCCCTCGGTCGGCCGCAAGTTCCTGCTGGCCGGAGTCGGCGGCATGAACATCACCCATGCCGAGCCGTTCGACGCTTTCCTGTCGCGCTACGGCGGGCGTGTCGCGGCCATCCGTCCGCTGCTCGAGGCTTTTCCGCCAGGCGCGTTGCGCGACTGGATACACGGTCTGGGTATCGACACCTTCGTCGGCTCCTCCGGCCGCGTTTTCCCCACCGGAATGAAGGCCGCGCCGCTGTTGCGCGCCTGGCTGCACCGCCTGCGCGAAGCCGGCGTGCGCTTCCATGTGCGGCATCGCTGGCTGGGTTGGGACGCGAACGGTGCGCTGCGCTTGGCCGGTCCGCAGGGCGAAATGCGCGTGCAGGCCGACGCGACCGTGCTCGCGCTCGGCGGCGCCAGCTGGCCGAAGCTGGGTTCCGATGCCGCCTGGGTGACGATGCTCGCCGCGCGCGGTATCGATATTGCGCCGCTCATCCCAGCCAACTGCGGCTTCGATGTCTCGGGCGGCTGGAGCGAACACCTGCGCACCCGCTTTGCCGGGCAGCCGCTGAAGACCGTGGCGCTGCGTT
This sequence comes from Thiobacillus sp., assembly GCA_046292745.1. GTDB lineage: Bacteria > Pseudomonadota > Gammaproteobacteria > Burkholderiales > Thiobacillaceae > Thiobacillus. Next base: position 19,376 of record JBKBQH010000011.1, read on the forward strand.
TCGCCGATGCGTCGGGGCACGTCCACGAACGCCGTGGCGAGCTGATGCTGTCTGACACCGGCATCGAGGGCAGCCTGGTGTATGCGCTGTCGGCGCCGTTGCGCGACACGATCGCGGCGCAGGGGACGGTGACGGTACAGCTCGACCTGGCGCCGGACAAGACGCTCGACCGGGTCGTCGCCGAAGTCGCCCACCCGCGCGGCGCGCGTTCGCTGTCCGGTCATCTGCAAAGCCGCACCGGCCTCAAGGGCGCGAAGGTGGCGCTGCTGCACGAAATTCTCTCCCGGGATGAACTGAACGACCCGACGCAACTCGCCCACGCGCTAAAATCGCTGCCGCTCGCACTGGTTGCGCCGCGTCCCATCGAAGAGGCGATCAGCAGCGCCGGCGGCGTGCGCTTCGAGGCGCTCGATGACCGCCTCATGCTCAAGGCGCTTCCTGGCGTGTTCGTCGCCGGCGAGATGCTCGACTGGGAAGTGCCCACCGGCGGCTATCTGCTGACGGCCTGCTTTGCCAGCGGCCGCGCGGCGGGACAGGGCGCGCTGGATTACCTGAAGACACACGATGCTGCGACTGACTGAACTCAAACTCCCGCTCGACCATCCGCCAGAAGCGCTGCGCGCGGCGATCATGAAGCGCCTGGGCCTCGCGGAGCGCGACCTGCTCGGCGTGCACATCTTCAAGCGCAGCCACGACGCGCGCAAGAAGCACGCGCTGCTGCTCGTCTACACGGTCGACGTCGAAGTGAAGGACGAGGCGGCGCTGCTGGAAAAATTCCGCAACGATCCGCATGTCAGGCCGACGCCGGACATGGAATACCGCTTCGTCGGCCATGCGCCGGACGATCTGGGCGAGCGCCCGCTGGTCGTCGGCTTCGGCCCCTGCGGCATTTTCGCCGCGCTGGTGCTGGCGCAGATGGGTTTCAAACCCATCGTGCTCGAACGTGGCCGCGCGGTGCGCGAGCGCACGCAGGATACCTGGGGCCTGTGGCGCCGTCATGTGCTGAATCCGGAATCCAACGTGCAGTTCGGCGAGGGCGGCGCGGGCACCTTCTCCGACGGCAAGCTCTACAGCCAGATCAAGGATCCGCGCCATCTTGGGCGCAAGGTGCTGACCGAGTTCGTGAAGGCGGGCGCGCCCGAAGAGATTTTGTACGTGGCCAAGCCGCACATCGGCACTTTCCGCCTGGTCGGCATGGTCGAGGCCATGCGCCACGAGATCGAGGCGCTCGGCGGCGAGATTCGTTTCCAGCAGCGCGTGACCGACGTGCTGATCGAGGACGGACGTATCGGGGGCGTGGAGCTGGCGGGCGGGGAGATCGTGCGGAGCCATCACGTCGTCCTCGCGCTCGGCCACAGCGCGCGCGACACCTTCGAGATGCTGCACGCGCGCGGCGTTTATATGGAGGCGAAGCCGTTTTCCATCGGCTTTCGCATCGAGCATCCGCAGTCGCTGATCGACCGTGCGCGCCTGGGGCCGAACGCCGGCAACCCGCTCTTGGGCGCGGCCGACTACAAGCTGGTGCATCACGCGAAGAACGGCCGTGCGGTCTACAGCTTCTGCATGTGCCCCGGCGGCACGGTGGTCGCGGCAACGTCGGAGCCGGGACGCGTGGTGACGAACGGCATGAGCCAGTATTCGCGCAACGAGCGCAATGCGAACGCCGGCATCATCGTCGGCATCACGCCGGCGGACTTTCCCGGCGACGATCCGCTCGCCGGCATCCGACTGCAACGCGAACTCGAATCGCGCGCCTTCACGCTGGGTGGCGGCAACTACGACGCGCCGGCGCAGCGTGTCGGCGATTTCCTAGCGGGCAGGCCGACCACGAAGCTCGGCAGCGTCGAGCCCTCGTACCAGCCCGGCGTTCGCTTGACCGACCTCGCCACCGCGCTGCCGCCGTATGCGATCGAAGCGATCCGCGAGGCGCTGCCGGCTTTCGACAGGCAGATCCACGGCTTCGCCATGGACGATGCCGTGCTCACGGGGGTCGAGACGCGCACCTCGTCGCCGGTGCGCATCACGCGCGGCGACGACTTCCAGAGCCTGAACGTGAAGGGCCTGTATCCGGCCGGCGAGGGCGCGGGCTATGCCGGCGGCATCCTCTCGGCCGGGGTGGACGGCATCAAGGTCGCCGAAGCGGTCGCGCGCGACATGCTCGGTCTGGAAGCGGCCGACGCCGGCAGCCAGCCCGGCGCGGGCTGCGACTACTGAGGGGCGGCTTCGAGCTGGCGGTAGGCCGCGTCGGCGAGCTGCTGCATTGCCGGGCGCCCGATGGGGCCCGACAGCGCGTAGCCGAAATCACCGTCGATCCAGTAAAACACATCCAGCCCTCCTTCGCGTGCGTGGCGGAAGGTCGTGACATTCTTGTCCGTGGGGGTGCGCCGCACGTACAGGGTCACGCGGCGTTCGAGGCTGTCCTGGTACATGAACTGGGCGACCGGCCCGGTTTCGCCGGCGAGCAGGCGGCCGCCGAGCAGGTGGAAGCCCTGTGCGCTGAAATCCGGCGCGGCAAGCGGCGTGCCGACGCGCTTCGACAGCCAGGCGACGAGGTGCGCGGCGTGCGCGGCGTCGACTTCGACCGGGTGACGCGTTTCCGGGCTGAACACGACGTGGGCGATGGCGGCGTCGCGCGCGAGGTAGGCCGGCTGCACGTCATCGGCGTCGCGCGCGCCGAGCCCGACCGCGTAGCCGATGAGCCCGGCGGCGATGAGCGCGAGCGAGGCGGCGACGGCGCGCAAGGGAGGGCGGGACGCCGGCCGGCGCGCGGCGCGCACCAGGGCCAGCGGCAACGGCTCGTTGAGCACGGGGTCGTAGACGCTGTGCAGCAGGCGGTTCTGCGCGGTCCACGCCTCGACGCGCGCGGCGTCGGCGGGATGCGCGGCGAGCCAGGCCTCGACCTCGAGGCGCCGCGCCACGGGCAGGACGCCGTCCACGTAGGCATGCAGTTCGTCTTCACGCACGTCTTCGCTCATTTCACCCTTCTCAGTGTCACGGCGGTTTCGGCCGCCAGCATCCGGCGCATGTTCTCGCGCGCCCGCGCCAGGCGCGACATCACGGTGCCGACGGGCACGCCCAGCACCTGGGCGGCCTCGGCGTAGCCGAATTGTTCCAGCCCGACCAGCAGCAGCACTTCGCGCTGTGCCTCGGGCAGGTGGCCGAGCGCGGCGTGGATGTCGCGCACGACCATCGCTTCGAACTGGCCGCCGCTCACCGGCTGGTCGGGCGCATCGTCAGTCACGGTTTCCTGCGCGCCCCGTGCGCGGATCTGGTTCACGAAAAGATTGTGCATCAGGGTGAACAGCCAGGCGCGCAGGTCGCTGCCGGGCTGCCACCGGTCGAGCTTCGCCAGTGCGCGCTCGAGGGTGTCCTGCACCAGGTCGTCGGCGCGGCCGGCGTCCCGCGTCAGCGCCCGGGCGTAGCGGCGCAGGCGCGGCAGGTGCTCGATCAGGTCGGGGCGTGTCCGCACTCAGGGCCGGGCGGTATGCCACACGTTGTTGACGCCGTCGCCGGTTGTGTCGCCCGGTTTCTGGTCCTTGATCCACAGGTACAGCGGCTTGCCCTTGTAGGCCCATTGCTTCGTACCGTCGTCGCGGGTGATCACGCTGTAGTCGCCGCTGCCGGCGTCGTACGGGCCGGCGGCGAGCGGTGGCCATTTCGCGGCGCAGTCGCCGTTGCATACGCTCTTGCCGGCGCCGGCGACGTCCTTGTCGAAGGTGTAAAGCGTCATGCCGGCAGGGTTGGTGAGCACGCCGGAGCGTGTCTGGGTGGGCGCGGTGGTGGTGGCGCAGGCGACCAGCAGGCCGAGGGCGGCGACGGACAGGAAGGCTCGGATGTTCATGGTGTTTCCTCGTTCAGGTTGGAAGAATGGGGCGCAAGACAGCGCTTGCATGAACGTGAACACCCCGGCGCGCGCGTTTATTCCCCCTGCATTGGAAATTGTCTGCGGACGGAACACAAGCGGACCTGAAAAGTGCTTGCCTTGATTTCCATATTTCAATTAATATTGAAACATGAAAACGAAAGACGCCGTCACCGCCTTGGCCGCGCTTGCCCAGGATTCGCGCCTGGCGATTTTCCGCACCCTGGTCCAGGCCGGGCCTGCGGGACTTGCCGCCGGCCGCATCGGCGAGCTCACCGGGATTGCGCCGTCCTCGCTGTCCTTTCACCTGAAGGAACTGGCGCACGCCGGCCTGGTGGATGCGCAGCAGGCGGGGCGCTTCGTCATCTACACCGCGAAATTCGCGACCATGAACGCGCTGCTCGGCTTTCTCACCGAAAACTGTTGCGGCGGCAACCCCTGCGCGCCGGTGTGTTCGCCGGTGTGCACACCCGAGAAGGAGTCCCCATGAAGCGCCTGCATGTCCACGTCGCGGTCGACGATCTGGCCGCCAGCATCAAGTTTTATTCGACCCTGTTCGCCGCCGAGCCGACCGTGCTCAAGCCCGATTACGCGAAGTGGATGCTCGACGATCCGCGTGTGAATTTCGCGATCTCGGCGCGCGGCGCCCCGGCCGGCCTCAACCATCTGGGCGTGCAGGTCGACAACGCCGATGAACTCGCCGAGATGAACACGCGCCTCTCGAAGCTGGAAGGCGAGGTGGTCGAGGAAATGGGGACTGCCTGCTGCTATGCGAAGTCCGACAAATACTGGGCGACCGACCCCACCGGCATCGCGTGGGAGACCTACCACACGCTCGACAGCGTGCCCGTGTTCGGTGGGCAGGCGGCGAACGGGTGCTGCGTGCCCGAGCCCGCCGTGGCCAAGGTTTCCAGCTGCATTCCGGTCAAGAGCCAGCCGTCCGCCGGCTGCTGCTGAGTTTTCGTTACATTCATCAAGAGGGCCCCATGGCTGACACACCCTACACCGTGCTGGTGCTGTGCACCGGCAATTCCTGCCGCTCGCAAATGGCCGAAGTGCTGCTCAATCATGATCTCGCCGGCCAGGTGCGTGCGATCTCCGCCGGCACCAAACCACAGCCCAAGGTCGCCGACGGTGCGATCGCGGCGTTGAAAGCTGCGGGGCTCGATACCGACGGCCTGTACCCGAAGGACATCGACGCCGTCATGAACGAGGACATCGATCTCGTCGTCACCGTGTGCGACAACGCGAAGGAGGCCTGCCCGGTCTTCCCCAGGCCGATTCCCGCGATCCACCTGCCGTTTCACGATCCGCACGGCGAGCCGCTGGAGAGCTTTCTCGCGGTGCGCGACGACATACGCAAGCGCTTGATCGCGGCGGTGCGGGAAAAGCTCGGCCTGCGAGCGGCCACCTGAATCGACGGAGACGCTGCCATGGCCGAACCGGTCTTCAATGTGCTGTTCCTCTGTACTGGCAATTCCGCGCGCTCCATCCTGGCCGAATCGCTGTTGAACCATCTGGGCCAGGGTCGATTCCGGGCATACAGCGCGGGGAGCCAGCCGGCCGGGCAGGTCAATCCATTTGCCCTGGCGCTGCTGGAAAAAAACCATTTCTCCACTGGCACGTTGCGCAGCAAGTCGTGGGAGGAGTTTTCTCGGTCCGCTGCGCCGCACCTCGATTTCGTCATCACGGTGTGCGACAACGCCGCAGGAGAAGTCTGTCCAGCGTGGCCGGGCCAGCCCGTCACCGCGCACTGGGGCGTTCCCGATCCTGCTGCCGTGATCGGTAGCGACGAGCAGAAACGTCATGCCATGGTCGAGGCCATGAACCAGCTGCAGCGCCGGATTTCCCTGTTCGTAAGCCTGCCGTTTGCCACGCTCGACCGCATCAGGCTGCAGCAGGCGGTGCGGGAGATCGGGGGGGCGCGATGAGCGCACAGTGTGAAATCACCGCCCGGCGTGCGGCGGGGGCGTCCATGAGCGTGTTCGAACGCTGGCTCACGCTGTGGGTGGCGCTGTGCATCGTCGCCGGCATTGCACTCGGGCAATGGTTCCCGGCGCCGTTCCAGGCGCTCGGTCGCATGGAAGTCGCACAGGTCAACCTCCCGGTCGGGATCCTGATCTGGATCATGATCATCCCGATGCTGATGAAGATCGACTTCGGCGCCCTGCATCAGGTGAAATCGCACTGGCGCGGCATCGGCGTCACGCTGTTCGTCAACTGGGCGGTGAAGCCGTTCTCGATGGCGCTTTTGGCGTGGGTTTTCATTCGTCATGTGTTCGCGCCTTATCTTCCGGCCGAGCAGCTCGACAGCTATGTCGCGGGGCTCATCCTGCTGGCCGCCGCGCCGTGCACCGCGATGGTGTTCGTGTGGAGCCGGCTCACCGGCGGCGACCCCTACTTCACGCTGTCGCAGGTGGCGCTGAACGACACCATCATGATCTTCGCCTTCGCACCCATCGTCGGCCTGTTGCTCGGCCTGTCGGCGATCGTGGTGCCGTGGGATACGCTCTTCGCCTCGGTGGTGCTCTATATCGTGATTCCGGTGATTCTTGCGCAGGTCTGGCGCCGCGCCTTGCTCAAGCGCGGCCAGGCGGCGTTCGACGCCACGCTGGCGACACTCGGCCACCTGTCCATCCTCGCGCTGCTTGTCACGCTGGTGCTGCTGTTCGCATTCCAGGGGGAGCAGATCCTGGCGCAGCCGCTCGTCATCGCGCTCCTGGCCGTGCCGATCCTGATCCAGGTGTTTTTCAACTCGGGCCTGGCCTACTGGCTGAACCGAAAAGTCGGCGAGAAACACAGCGTCGCCTGCCCGTCCGCCTTGATCGGGGCGTCCAACTTCTTCGAGCTGGCGGTGGCAGCCGCCATTGCGCTATTCGGGTTTGAATCCGGCGCGGCGCTGGCCACTGTCGTCGGCGTGCTGATCGAGGTGCCGGTGATGTTGCTGGTGGTGAAGTTCGTCAACCTGAGCCGCGGCTGGTACGAGGCCGGGCTGAAATGACGATGGCCGGCTCGACGGCCGGCCATCGCATCGCGCGTGGACGCGTCAGGCAGCGTAGCGTCGGGACTTGAAACTCACCGTCGATTTGTAGTCGCCGCTCGTTGCCTTGCGCAGATTGGCCCAGGTGCCCTTGTAGTAAGGCACGACATTGCGGTCGACCGCCTCGGTGGTGACGTCGCCCTGGATGCCGTTGTAGTGCCCGAACTGCATGAACACCTGGCCGCGCTTGGCATCTTCGGTCAAATAAGCCATGGCGTACGTCGAGCCGTAATCATTATAAAGTTCGACGATGTCGCCGTTGGCGATGCCAAGCTCGGCGGCGTCGGCCGGGCTGATTTCCACCGGCGCCATCGGCCAGCGTGCCTTCATGTCCGGATTGTGCTGGTCGTGGTACATCGACTGCCAGGCTTCGTTGGTGCGGCCGCTGTTGACCCAGAAGCGGTACTTGTCCTTCTGCGCCTGCACCGGCGCCAGCAGGCCTTTCCAGGGCGAGGGCTTGAAGTGCGCCAGGCCGTCGTCGGTGCCGAACTTGTCCGTATAGAGCATCTCGGTGCCGATGAGCTTGTCGCCCTTCACTTCCTTGATCGGCAGCTGCACCCCGTTGTTGCCGGCCTTGGCGAGCAGTTCATAGGTGGCAAGGTGGCCAGTATCGCCGCCCTGGCTGTGGATCACGCCGCCGACGTCGTTCTTGCCCATCAGGCGGAAGCCGTCGTTGAAGGCGTCCTCTTCGGTCTTCCAGTCGAAGCCCTTGAAGCGCGCGGCCATCTTGGCGTTGCCTTCCTTCTCGTACATCGCCTTCAGGGTGTTGGCGATGTCCGCGGCGATCAGGCAGTCCGGCTTGGCGCTGCCTGGCGGGTCCATGAACTTCTGCGACAGGCGTAGCCGCCGCTCGCCGTTCATCGAGGTGAGGTTCATCTCGCCCGGATGCACGGCCGGCAGCAACAGGTGGGCCGCCTCGGCCAGGGTGGTGGAATAGAGGTTGATGCTGGCGACGAACAGGCCACCCTTGTTGGCAACGGCGTCGTAGATCGCGTCGATCATTTCCTGTGTGCTGGCGCCGCGCGCCTTGCGCATCGCTTCCTTGACGATTTCCGAACGGCGCAGCACGGCGTCGCGGAATTGCTCGGCGTTACAGGTGGTCTGAAAAGTGCTGACCGCCCAGAAGGTCAACATCTGCGCCTTGCCCTTGATGATCTCCTGGTCGACGTAGATCTTCTCGCCGGTGGGATGTGGCGGGCGGGCATAGCCTTCCTGATGCCCGCCCATGCGCACGCAGCCGGTGCCGCGGCGGCCGCCGACGTTGTGGGTGGCGATGACCAGATCGAGCAGCGAGGACTGGATGGCGTAGTTGTCATTGCCCCAGATGATGCCCTTCTCGTAGGCATGCATGGTGCGCTTCAGCTTGCCGCCGGCCTTGGGCTTGTAGGCCCATTCCGCCGCCTGCTTGAGCTTGGCCACCGACACGCCGGTGATGCGGCTGCACTCGTCCAGGCTCATCCTGTTGGCGGCGGCGGCTTCGTTGAACCCCTTGGTGCGCTTGGCGATGAAATCCTTGTCGATCCAGCCCTGTTCGATGACGTGGGTAAAGAGGCCGTTGAACAGCGCCACGTCGGTGCCGGGCTGGATGTCCAGATGCAGCACATTGTCCTTGCCGACGGCGGTCTCACAAATCGCGATCGAGGGAGTACGGCGCGGGTCGACGAAGATGATCTTGCCGGCGCCCACTTCCTCGCCCGGGAACCACTTTTTCTTCTTGTCCACGGTCGAGCCCTGCAGGTTGGGCATCCAGTGGTAGAGGAAGTAGTTGGTCTGGGTTTCGTAGGGGTTGTTGCCGATGCTCATGATGCAGTCGGCGACCTCGGCATCCTCGTAGCTGTTGTTCAGCTCCATGATGCCCATCTCGCGGGTGGCATGGCACTCGGAGTTGTACGCCTGACGGTTGTGGATACGAACCGTGGGTGTCTGCAGCGCCGTGAACATCAGCTTGCCCGACCCCCAGGTGTTCTCGAAGCCGCCGCCGGCGCCGCCGTGGTCGAACAGCACGCAGGCGAGCTCGCGCGGGCCGCTCTTGTCTAGGATCTTCTTGGTCACGCCGGCGTAGATCGCCAGCGCCTGGTTCCAGTCGGTTTCCAGCCACTGGTCGCCGGTGTGCAGGCGCGGATGCGCCAGGCGCTCGCCGGTGGGCGTGCCCTCGGCATGCATGTAGCTCGCCATGCGCAGGCCGCGCACCGAGCCGCCGCCCTGGTTCACCACGCATTCCTTGTCGGGGACGATCAGGATGTTGTAGCGGCGTCCGTCCTTGCCAGTGACGACGTTTTGCTGCGTGGGGGTGGCGATGGTGGAAAACGGCGGCAGTTGCCGGCGGAAGTCCAGGCCCAGCGCATTCTGGTGCGGGGCCTTGCCGCCTTCCTGGTTTTCCGGCCACTTGTAGACGTGATAGCCGCAGCCCACGATGCAGAAGTGGCAGGCCATGTTGGTCTTCTGTGCGTTGACCGGCGGCAGAGTGATGCGGTCTTTGGTTTTAGCCATTGTTCGTTTCCTCCTTACAGCACGTTGGCCTGGCGGCCATAGATCAGGCCATCGACTGCCACCGCGGTGACGGTGTCGTTTTTGGCGTTGTACTCGAGCACGATGCGCGGCAAATTGGTCGGCGCCTGGCCGCAGACCATTTGCCCGCTCTTTTCGGCATCGAAAATGCTGTAGTGGCAGGGGCACTTGAAGCAGCGGTCCTTGCTGTCATAAGAGGTCGGGCAGCCCTGGTGCGTGCACAGAATGCTGTAGGCGACGATATCTTGGTTCGGCCCCACCCCGCCCGCCACCGCCTGTCCCATCCTGATGGCCTGGCAGGGGCTGGAAGCATCGGGATAACTGAAAGCCACCGGCTCGTTGACCTTCATGCCGGCGGCCTTGCCCACGGCCTTGGCCGGATAGGGCAGCGTTGCGCGGGTGTTGGGCGCTGCGGCTTCGGCGCTGGTGCTGGCCAGCCCGGTCACGGCGGCGCCTGCACCGGCGGCGAGGCCGCCGCTCATTTTGAAGAAATCCCGGCGGGATACGTTCTGGGTCATGTCTTCCTCCTGATTGGGTTGCGCGCGATCAATCGCAAGCTTTCCATCTGCACACCCCGTGCCAGGAAGAATTTCCCTAATAAACAATAACATAATCAGGCACTGCATTACCGTTTGGTAACACAAGCACCCTGACTTGACGGCCGGGCATTACCGTTTAGTACTATGGGTGCATGACTGGAGTCATCGACACCAAGCGACGCAAACTGCTGGCCGGCGCAATGGGCCTCGCCGCCTTCGGCCTACGTCCCGCACAGGCTGCCCAGCCCCTGCAGTTTGGCACCACGCCTGTATTCCTCGACGAACAGGCGCAATTCCTTGCTGCCTGGCAAGCCTGGCTGGAAACCCGGCTTGGCCGCCCAGTGCGCTTCGTGCAGCGCGCAAGCTACCGTGAAATCACCGAACGCCTGCTCGCCAACAAGTTGGACCTGGCTTGGCTGTGCGGTTACCCCTATGTGCGCAATAAACAGAATCTGCCTCTGGTGGCGGTGCCGAGCTACCAGGGCGCGCCCCTCTATCGTTCCTATCTCATCACGCGGTCAGAGGATACACGTACCCGTTCGTACGCGGATTTGCGCGACCGCGTATTCGCCTATTCCGACCCGGATTCCAATTCCGGCTGGCTGGTGCCACAGGCTGCGATCAAGCGGCTGGGGTACGATCCCGGACGTTTTTTTCGCAAGGCCTTCTTCACCTGGAGCCATCGCCGCGTCATCGAGGCCTGCGCGGCCGGGCTTGCAGTGGGCGGCGCGGTGGATGGTTACATCTGGGACACGCTCGCGCGCCAGCATCCCGAATTGACCGGGGCCACGCGCGTGGTGTGGCGCTCCGAGCCTTTCGGCTTTCCGCCCATCGTCGCCTCGCCCGGCACATCGCGCATGCAGGTAACAGAACTGCGCCGCGCCTTGCTTGGCATGGCAAGCGATACGGAAGGCCGGCGCCTGCTGAGCCAGCTCAACCTCGACGGCTTTGTCGAAGGCAATCCGAAGCTTTTCGATGGCATCGAGCGAAACTGGCGCTTCCTGGAAAGCTGACATGCTCAACCAGTTGAGCTACCGGATCAAAACCCCTCTTGCCTTGGTGCTGGTGATCCTGGTCGCTACCGCCTTGGTCTCCGCCCTGCTGACATGGCGCGGCTATGCCGATGCCAGGGAAAGCTTCATCTCGCAGGCATCCAGCCTGGGCCGCGTGTTGTCGCGCACCCTGCTCCCGGCTCTCGTGCATGACGACACCTGGCAGGCCTATGAAATCCTGAGGACACCGCTCGAAAAGGACGAGAGTCCGGGGCGGGATTTCGTCCTGCTGGACAAGGGAGGCCTGGTATTCGCAGCCTCCGATCCGCGCAGTTTTCCGGTACTGGCCCGCATGGCCTCGCTTCCGCACGCCCCCGCTTCCTTGCCTGGATCGACGCTGCAAGCGCAGCACGTTATCGAAGACGCTGAGGGACGCTACCTCTATGTGTCGACTCCGGTTCTGGCGGAAGACGGCGCACCGCTGGGACAACTGGTGCAGCGCTATGACACCGACCTGCTCAAGCCGCGCCTCGCCCAGGTTTCGCAGGGCATGTTGCTGGCGAGCCTGGCCGCCCTGCTGCTGCTGCTGCCGCTGGGCTGGCTGGCCGGCAAACGGCTGGCCGAGCCGCTCTCTCATCTGGCCGAATGCCTGGGCCGGGTTGGACGAGAATCGCCGGACGCCATCCAGTGCGAGTTTCCCGAGGGCCGCGACGAAATCAGCCGGCTTGCCCGCCGCTTCCACGAGATGTTGACTGAACTTCGCGCCAAACAGAAGCTGGAAAAACACCTGGCACGAAGCGACCGGCTGGCGGCGTTGGGGCGGCTTTCCGCAGGCATCGCCCACGAAGTCAACAATCCGCTGGGCGGCATGTTGAATGCCATCAGCAACCACCGCCGCGCGGGTGAAACCGACCCGCGCACCGAGAAAACCCTGTCGTTGATCGAGCGCGGCCTGACCCAGATCCGCTCGACGGTGTCCGCCCTGCTGGTGGAGGCGCGGCTGGAATCAAGGGCGCTGGCCCCAGATGATATCGAGGATGTGCGCACGCTGATTGCAGCCGATGCCCAGGCCAAAATGCTCAGCCTCGACTGGACAAACGGCCTGGCCGAGCCCCTGCCGCTGCCTTCTGCCCAAGTGAGGCAAATCCTGCTCAATCTCCTGCTCAATGCCGTCCACGCCGCGCCGACGAAGGGGCAGGTCGGCATGCAGGTGCAGACCGATGGAAAACAGCTGACGCTGTGCGTGGACAATGACGGCCCTGCCATTCCTGCCCGCCGCCGTGAACATTTGTTCGAGCCCTTCTTCGGCGAGGGCGAGGGTCATGGACTGGGTCTGTGGGTGACCTATCAATTGGTGCAGCAATTGAACGGAAAGATCGAGGTGAATAGCGAGCCGGGTCATACCCGTTTCACCATTGGCCTGCCGCTGGATGAGAACAAGCATGACGAATGAACCCCGCATCCTCCTCATCGAGGACGATCCCATCATGGGCGAGTCCCTGATGGATCGCTTCGAGCTCGAAGGCATGCTTGCCGACTGGGCACAGACCGGCGCCGAGGGGCGACGCCGGCTGGAAAGCCGCACTTACGGCGTGGTGCTCTCCGACATCCGCCTACCGGACATGGGAGGCGACGCATTGTTCCTGGAACAGGCCGGCAGCCTGCCCGCAGTGCCGTCCTGGCTGTTCATCACCGGCTACGGCGCGGTCGATCAGGCCGTGCGCCTCTTGAAAAACGGCGCGGCGGATTACATCGCCAAGCCTTTCGAACTCGACGCGCTGATCGACAAACTGCGCCGGCATCTGGCCATCGCCGCGCCGCGTCCGACAGTGGAGGCCGATGTGCTTGATCTTGGCATTTCGCCCGCACTGCGTCGCATCGAGGCGCAATTGCCTCGTATCGCTGCGCAGGCGCGCACGCTGCTCATCACCGGTGAATCAGGCGTGGGCAAGGAAATGGTGGCGCGCGCCTTCCATCGCCTGACACCGGAGGGGGAGGGCTCGCCCTTCATCGCCGTCAACTGCGCCGCCATTCCCGAAACCCTGCTGGAGGCCGAGCTGTTCGGGCACGAGAAAGGTGCTTTCACCGGCGCCAGTCGGCTGCGCCGCGGCGTGTTCGAGCAGGCCGACGGCGGCACCCTCTTTCTCGATGAAATCGGCGACATGCCGCTCGCCATGCAGGCCAAGCTCTTGCGCGTGCTGCAGGAAAGACGGGTAACCCGGCTGGGCGGCGAAAAATCCGTGCCCGTGGACCTGCGGCTGGTTTCCGCCACCCATCAGGACCTGAAGAAACTGGTTACGCTGGGGCGATTCCGTGAGGACTTGTACTATCGGCTCGACGTTATTCATATCCACATCCCGCCGCTCAGGCAGCGGCGCGAGGATATCCTCTGGCTGGCACGCCGTTTTCTGCAGGAGGTGGCGCCGGACAAGCGCCTGTCTCAGGAAGCCGAGCAGACGCTCCTCACCCACGACTGGCCCGGCAATGCCCGAGAACTCAGACATGCAGTCGAGCGGGGTGCCATCCTGTGCGAGAACGGCACGATCGGGCCAGGTGTGCTGTTCGGCAGCGATGGCGGTGAGTTGGAATCTACTACTGCCAATCTCGCCGATTTCATCGCCCAGACGGAAAAACGCTACATCCGCAAGGCGCTGGAAGATCACGACGGCCATTTGGGGCGCACCGCTGGCGCTTTGGGCATCAGCCGCAAGAATTTGTGGGAAAAAATGAAGAAACTGGGGATTCCTTCCCCGTACGCTTCGGCAGAATAAGGAAGAGCCAACATCGTCCGCACAACGATTCCCTGCGCCGTAACCAATTGGAGAGCCGCCTTGAAATGCCTGATGAAAGCCTGGGACGAGAATGAGACCGAACTGCGCAACTGGCTGCGCGGCCGCCTCGGCAACGCGCACGACGCCGAAGACATGCTGCAGGACCTGTTTCTCAAGGCCATGCGCCAGGACAAGCACTTCTGCGAAATCGCCAACGCGCGCGCCTGGCTGTTCGAAGTGGCGAGAAACGCGCTCGCCGACCGCCTGCGCTTGAAAAAAGAGCAGGTGGAACTGCCGGATGACCTCGTTGCCGAGCACGAGGAGACGCCCGCTGTGGAATCCTTATCGGCGTGCCTGCCGCGCGTGCTGAGCGAACTGTCGGACGAGGACCGCGAGGCCATCACGCGCTGCGATCTCGAAGGCATGACGCAGGAAGAGTATGCCCGCCTCAAGGGTTTGAGCCTGCCCGGCGCCAAGTCGCGCGTGCAGCGCGCGCGCAGGCGGCTGCGCGAAAAATTGACCGCTGCCTGCCAGGTGCGTTTCGACGCCGCCGGCAACGTTTGCTGTTTTTCTCCGCGCGGCTGCTGACTGTCCTGCCCGCTTCCGGGCATCTTACAGATTTGTTGTCGCGGGCCTGCATCCTTTTTCGCCCTCGTTCGTCTCCTTTGCAAGTCTATGTGGAGAGAACCATGCAAACCCTTGTTTTACAGCTTAAACGCTGGCCGGCCCGCCAGCCCGTGCTGTTCCTCGCCGTCGCCGCGGCCGTCTGGTTCGCACTGTATCGCTCGCTGATCCCGGCGTCCGAGGCGCTGGTCGCGGCATTGCCGGTGGATCGCGCCAGCCACCTGGGCGGCGCGCTGCAGTTCTTCTTCTACGACACGCCCAAGGTGCTGCTGCTGCTCACTGGAATCGTGTTCGTCATGGGCATCGTGCATACCTTCGTGTCGCCCGAACGCACCCGGGCGTTGCTGTCCGGTCGCCGGCTGGGCACGGGCAATGCGATGGCAGCCACGCTCGGCATCGTCACGCCGTTCTGCTCGTGCTCGGCGGTGCCGCTGTTCATCGGCTTTCTGCAGGCCGGCGTGCCGCTGGGGGTGACCTTTTCCTTCCTGATTTCGGCACCCATGGTGAACGAGATCGCGCTCGCGATGCTGTTTAGCCTGTTCGGCTGGAAAATCGCCGCGCTGTATCTGGTCATGGGACTGGCCGTGGCGATCATCGCCGGCATCGTCATCGGCAAGCTGGGCATGGAACAGCATCTGGAAGACTGGGTGCGCGCCATGCAGAACTCGCAGGCACCCGGCGCCGTCGAGGGGGCGCGGCTCACCTGGGGCGAGCGCGTCGAAAACGGCTTTTCCCACGTGCGCGAAATCGTCGCCAAGGTCTGGCTCTACATCGTCGCCGGCGTGGCGTTGGGCGCCGGCATTCACGGCTACGTGCCGGAGGATTTCATGGCCTCGATCATGGGTAAGGACGCACCGTGGTGGGCGCTGCCGGCAGCGGTGGCCATCGGCGTGCCGATGTACACCAATGCGGCGGGCGTCATTCCCATCGTCCAGGCCCTGCTTGCCAAGGGCGCAGCCCTGGGCACGGTGCTCGCGTTCATGATGAGCGTGATCGCGCTGTCCGCGCCGGAAATGATCATCCTGCGCAAGGTGCTCAAGCCCCGCTTGATCGCGACCTTCGTGGGTGTCGTTGCCGCCGGCATTTTGCTGGTGGGTTATGTGTTCAATGTGCTGATTCAACAAAGGTAATAGCATGAGTGATACGCCGCTGCATCCCTCCATCGTCGCCCTGGTTTCTCTGGCCGCCAATATCGCCGCCAACCACCCCAAACAAGGCCTGTGCCAGGTCGACCGCCTGCGCCAGTACGGCGTATCGCAGGCGCACATCGACGCGGTCGTCGAAATCGCCCGTCACATCCGCGACGAGGCTGGAGAGAAACTCGACCACAGCTTCGACCAGGCGATGGCCGGCGGCGCACCTGCGGTTTCCGCGAGCGAGGCCTGTTGCACGCCCACCGCATCGGGCCAGTCCTGCTGCTGAATTATCAATTCCGATTTTCAATCCCGTTCCAAGGAGTACACCATGAGCACCACCATCAAGGTTCTGGGCACCGGCTGTGCCAACTGCAAGACCACCGCCAAACTCATCGAGGACATTGCTGCGGAAAGGGGCGTGCCGGTGCAGGTCGAGAAGGTCGAGGACATCCAGGCCATCATGGGGTACGGCGTGATGTCCACGCCCGGCGTCGTCATCGACGGCAAGGTGGTGCACGCCGGCGGCGTGCCCAGCCGCGAGAAGATCGCCGGCTGGCTGGCCGGTGCCGCCGGCGAATCCGCCGCCGCCCAGGATGGCTGCTGCAGTGGCGGCAAGTGCTGCTGAGCGGGCAGGGCAGGGGCGCACGCGGTTTCGTTGGCCGCGTGTCAGGAGATCATCCGATATTTCTACATCCGGGGCACTCATGAAAACCGCATTGCATCTCGTTCTGTTCTTCCTGGGGTTTGTGGCGGCACCGCTACTGGCTGCGCCTTACGTGCCGCAGGCGCGGCAGGTGATCGACAACGTCTATGTCATCACTGGCCCCACCGAGGAACGCACCTACGACAACCAGGCGCTGAATAGCAATCAGGCTTTCATCGTCACGGCGCATGGCGTGGCGCTGATCGACCCGGGGGCCAGCCACCTCGGGGCGAAGGCGCTCGAGCAGGCCGTTCGGGCGATAACCGATAAACCCGTGCGCTGGGTCATCAACACCGGCAGCCAGGATCACCGCTGGCTGGGCAATCATTACTTCAAGCAGCGGGGCGCCGCGATCATCGCCTTCGCCGCCACCGTGGAGACTCAGAGAGGTTTCGCCGCCCAACACCTGGATCGCCTCGAACACATCCTTGGGAATCGCTATGCCGGTACGGTGCCCGCCTATTCCGACGCGCCCCTGCCGGGCGAGTCGGCCGTTCTCGAGCTAGGCGGCGAAGTCCTGCATCTGATGCGCACCGACGCGCATTTCCCCGGTGATTCGATGGTCTGGATCCCGCGCCTGTGCACCGCGATCACTGGCGATATGGCCTATTTCGACCGCATCATGGGCGTGCACGACTGGTCGAATCCGGTGAACGGGCTGGCGGCCTTCAGGCGCATGAAGGCGCTGAGCCCCCATCACATGACCGTGATTCCCGGGCATGGCGAGCCGGGCGATCTCGCCAAGGCCGAGCGGGATACGGGGCGCTACTACGAATTTCTGGTCGACACCGTCGGCAAAGCCGCCAACGAGATGGCACCGCTCGCCGAGGTCATCCAGAGCTACGCCGACATGCCGGAATTCACACATCTCAAGCATTACGACAGTTGGCACCGCGTCAATATCAGCCGCACCTATCTGATGCTGGAAGGCAAATGAATCCGGCATCTTCTTGCTGGAAAGACCTCTTTCGGGATCGCCTGTTTTTGTCCTGGGCTGGTTGCAGATGAAAGCCGTAGGTTTCAAGGATGTACGCGTGCTGAACGGCGGCCGGGGAATCTGGGACCGCGCCTTCACCCTGCTGGTGATGCAGGGCGACCAGCCCTACGACGAGAAATTCGCACTCTGAGGCATGGACGCCCCCCGGAAAGAACGCCGCATCATGTGGCGTTTTTTTTTCATGGTGGATGCCGGGCCTGGAGCGAAATGCATGGCGGAAATGCTTGCGTTTTGCGCGCCCCTTGCAGATTGCAAGGGGCGTCGATCCGTGAACTCCGGCTGAATCCTGCACGAAATCAGCGGCTTGGCAGAATGCGGCCGATGGCATGCTTCGTGCGAATGCTCTGGTGGTTTCAACCGGACCATTGCAAAGGAGACAGCCATGAAACGAAACCTGCCGCTGATGGGCGCGACGACCCTTGCGCTTGCGCTTGCGCTGGCCGCGCCGCTCGCGATGGCCGAGGCGAGCGTCGAGGAATACCGCGCCATGCTCGCCGACAAGGATGCCAATCCCGGCTTCCTGGTCATCGACCAGGGCGAGATCCTGTTCAAGACCCCGCGTGGACCCAGGAATGTCAGCCTGGAAAAATGTGATTTCGGCCTGGGTCCCGGCAAGCTCAAGGGGGCCTATGCGCAGCTGCCGCGCTACTTCAGTGATACCAGGCGGGTGCAGGATCTGGAATCGCGCCTGGTGACCTGCATGGTCACCTTGCAGGGGTTCAGCGAGGCGGAGGTGAAGCAGAAGCTCTACGCTGACCAGCGCAGAAATGAATCCAATACCGAACTGGAGGCGATCGCTGCCTATGTGGCCTACCAGAGCAACGGCATGAAAATCCGCCCGCCGCTGAAGCATGCGGCGGAGAAGGAGATGCTGAAGGTGGGGGAGGCCTACTTCTGGCATCGCCATGGCCCACTGGATTTCTCCTGCGCGACCTGCCATGCGGAAGACGGCAAGCGCGTTCGTCTGCAGGGGCTCGTCAACGCGTACAACAAGAAGGACATCCAGGCGACCATGTCGACGTGGCCGACGTATCGTGTCTCGCATGGCGTGTTGCGCAACATGCAGCACCGCATGTGGGACTGCCACTGGCAGATGCGCACGCCTGACATCGACTACGGTTCGCCCGCGACGGTGGCACTGATTTCCTTCCTCACCCACCAGGCCAAGGGCGCGACCTACGACGTGCCGGGCATCAAACGCTAAACGGAGGCTACTCGATGAACGCAAGAAAACTGATTCTCTGCGCGCTGCTGGCCGCTGCTTACCCCGCCGTCCATGCCGGCGATGACATGGGCGCGAAGGTCGCAAGGCTGGTGGCCGACAGTTTCAAGCCGGGCGAGGGCCAGGATATGTCCCGCCTCGTGCAGGATGAAACCCAGAAGATGTGCTCGGTCACGCGTAACAACCCCTCGCCGGCACAAGCCGCGGCGATCAATGCGCGTGAACAAGCCACGATCAAGTATCCCGACGGCAACAAACTGGTGGGCGACTGGAAGAATGGCGAAAAGCTGGTGAAGGGTGGCTTTGGCATGCGCATCGGCAGCATCGAGCCGGATGCCCCTGCGCGCCAGAAGGGCGGCAATGGCGGCAACTGCTACGCCTGCCACGCCCTGGACCCGAAAGAGGTCGCAGCCGGCAATCTGGGCCCCAGTCTCACCGGCTACGGCGCCCTGCGTGGGGCGGGCGACGAGATCGTGAAATACACCTACGACAAGATCTACAACACCCAGGCCACCGTGGCATGCTCCAACATGCCGCGCCTGGGGCTGCATGGCGTGCTAACACCAGAGCAGATCGCTGATGTCACGGCCTATCTGGTGTCGCCGGAATCGTCGTTGAACAAAAAATAAGCGCCGTCCCCGGCGGCACTTCGCCGGGTGAAACCTTTCCGCCCCCTGTCCTTTTCCGGGGGCGGCTTTTTTTTTGTGTGTCGGGGCGAGAGCGCTACGTCGGTGTGGTGCTGCGCGCAAACCTGCGGCGGACACATTGGTATGATGAAGACTCCGTGATCTGGCTTGCCGCCGGATTCATCGATCTGCTTTGTCATGCGACCGAACTGCTTCGCGCGTTTTCTGGAATGAGCCTCACGCGCCGTCAATGGCTCCTGACGCTCGCGCTGATGCCCCGGATAGGGCAGGCCACGCCGCGCCCGGCCGTCTTCGTCGTGCACCCCTACGATACGCCGAGCCGCATCTATGCCCGCTTCCGCCCGCTGACGCTTTATCTCGGCGGCGTGTTGGGGCGCCCCGTGCGACTGGTGATCGCCAGCACCTATGACGAGCAGATCGAGATGATCGCCACCGGTCGCGCCGATCTTGCCTACATCGGCCCGACGCCCTACGTGCGTGCGCGCGAGCGTGGTCGCGTCACCCTCCTCGCCGGCGAGGCGGAAGGGGGGCAGGCGTTCTACCAGAGTGCGGTGGTGGTGCGCGCCGACAGCCCCTACCAGCAGCTCACCGATCTGGTCGGCAAGCGCGTCGCCTTCGGCGCGGAAATTTCCATGTCGAGCGCTGTCGCGCCGAAGCTCATCCTGGCGCGGGCGGGCGTACGCCGTGCCGATCTGGCCGAGATCGCGCATCTCGACCGCCATGAGCGCGTCGCATTGTCGGTGCTGCACGGCGATTTCGACGCCGGCGGGCTGCGTCTCGACATCGCCAAGGCCTATCTGCCACGCGGTCTCCGGGTGCTGGCCACCTCGCAGCCGCTACCGCCGCACGTCATTGCCGCGTCGCCGCGCGTGATATCCGAAGACGCCTCCAGAGTGCGTCTGGCGCTGCTGTATCCCGACGCGACAGGACACGAAGCCCTGCGAGCGCTGGGGCCGGACGTGCACTTCGTCGAACTGGACGATGCGCATTTCTCTGGCGTGCGGGGCATGCTGCGCATGCTGGAGTCATGGTGAAGCGCCGCTCGCTCGCCTTCCGGCTCACCGTCATTCTCGGCGGCGCCTGGTTCGTGCTGTTTCTCGCGCTGGGCGGAGCGATCTGGCATACCACCTTGCGTCTGGTGGAGGAGGCGCAGGCCGACAAGGCGCGTGCCCTCGCAACGCAGCTCGCCACCATCTCGCTCGATGCCGTGCTGTTGCGCGATTACGGCGTGCTCGAACGCTATATCGCCGACCTCACGGGCGCAGTTGCCTTCGCCGAGATCCGCCGTGCCGACGGCCAGGTGCTGGGCAGGACGGGGCATCGGCTGGCTGACGTGGAACTGTTGCGCGTGCCTATGCGCGCGGCGGGCGAGGAGGTCGGTGAAGTGCTCGCGCAATACGACCCCAATCCCGCGCGTCGCGCCGCCTGGCAGCTGGCTTTCCTGATGGCGGCGGCGCTGGCGGTGTTTGCCGCGCTCAGTTTCTGGGCCTTGCGTCGCCTGCTGCTGGGCCGCCTGGTGGCCCCGGTGACGGCGCTGATCGAGCAGACCGATCCGGAGCGGCCGGCCCAGGCGACGCCCGCGGACGCGCCGGCCGAGGTTGCCGACCTCGCCGCAGCCATCGGCGCGCTGCGCGAGCGCATCGGGCGCCATCTCGCCGAAGCCGAGGAAGCCGCCCACGTGCGCAACGAGGCGCTGCGTCGCCTGTGCTCGGAACAGCGTCTCGCTGCCGTCGGACAACTGGCGGGCGAGGTCGCCCACGAGCTCAATACGCCGCTGTCGAACATCCTCGGCTACGCCCAAAGCGCGCTGCCGGCAGCCCACGATCCCTCGTTGCGCGAATCGCTGGAGACGATCGAGGCGCAGGCGCGGCGAGCCGGACAGATCGTGCGCGACATGTTGAGCGCAGCGCGCGCTCCCGCCCCCAGTCTGCAAGACATCGATCTTGGCGCGGTGTGTTCCGCTTTCGTGCGCCTGGTCACGCCGCTCGCACGCAAGCAGGGCGTGAGCATCACGCTCGACCCGGCTGGGCCGGTCCAGGTGCATGCCGATGCTTCGCGTGTCGAGCAGATACTTTTCAATCTCGTGTCCAACGCGATGCAGGCCGGTGCGCGAACTATCTGCCTGGGTCTCGCGGGCGCCAATTCACCCAGCATCACGGTGAGCGATGATGGCCCAGGATTGCCGGAGAGCGTGCGAGCGCGCCTGTTCGAACCATTCGTCACCACCAAGCCGGCGGGGCAGGGCACCGGGCTGGGGCTGGCGATTAGCCAGCGCCTGGCGCGCGAGATGGGCGCCGAGCTAAGGCTCGGACCGTCGCCACGCGGCACCTGCTTCCGCCTTGAATTTCCTCCCAACGCGAAGGAAAGCGCATGAGTTTCACGCTGCTGATCGCCGAGGACGATCCCGCGCAGGCGAAGCTGCTCGCCAGGGTGGCGAGCGAAAGCGGTTTTGAGCCGATGCTCGCTCACGATGGCAACACCGCGCTCGCCGGGTTGCACAACGCCCCCCCTGACGCCCTATTTACCGACCTGCGCCTGCCGGGTGTCGACGGACTTGCGCTCATCGCCGCCGCGCGCGAACGCGACGCGACGATGCCGGTGGTTCTTGCCACCGGCTACGCCACTGCGCATAACACGGTCGAGGCTTTCCATCTCGGTGTGACCGACGTGCTGTTGAAGCCACTCGAGCTCGATGCGCTGCGAATGACGTTGAAGCGCCTCCACGACAGCCTTGCACAGCGCCGGCGCATCGACCAGCTCGCGGCGCAGGTGGCGGTCCAGGCGTCGCCGCCGCTGCTCGACACCCGCGCACCGGCGATGAAGCACTGCCTGCAACTGATCGGGCAGGTCGCGGCAACCGATCTTCCGGTGCTCCTGGAAGGGGAGACCGGCGCAGGCAAGGGCGTACTGGCGTCACGCATTCACAGCCTGTCGGGACGCGCGACTGGGCCGTTCCTCACGCTCAATTGCGGTGCCTTGCCCCCCAGCCTGCTGGAATCCGAACTGTTCGGTTTCGAAAAGGGCGCATTTTCCGGGGCCAACGCACGCAAGCACGGCCTCCTTGAACTGGCGCACGGCGGCACGCTTTTCCTCGACGAGATCAACAGCACCAGCTTCGACGCCCAGACGCGGCTGCTGCAATTCATCCAGGACAGGCAGTTGATGCGGCTGGGTGGCGTGAAACCGATCAGCGTCGACGTGCGGCTGGTCTTGGCGACGAACCGTCCGCTCAAAGACGAGGTCGCCGCCGGCCGTTTCCGCCAGGATTTGTATTTCCGCGTGAATGTCTTTCCCGTTCCCGTGCCGCCGCTGCGCACGCGGCGCGCGGATATTCCAGCGCTGGCCGAGTATTTCCTCGCCCGCCATGGCCGTACGCTCAATCCTGCCGTCCGCGGCATCGCCACGGATGCGCTCGAGCGCCTGCAGCACTACGACTGGCCCGGCAACGTGCGCGAACTCGAGGGTGTGATCCAGCGTGGGCTGGTGCTGGCGGCTGGCGAGGCGATCACGCTTGCCGACCTGCCCGCCGATCTGCGCCCCGCGCTGCCCGCTCCGGGCGGCGCACCGTGGCCAGTCGAGGCGACGCTGGAAGAAGTCGAAAGTTTCTGGATTCGTCATGTGCTGATGCGTTGCGGCGGCAACCGTGCCCAGGCGGCGCGCCAGCTCGGCATCGATCCATCCACGCTCTGGCGCAAGCTCAGAGAACCCAACGGGTGATTGGCATGCTGTCCGTTCGAAAGGCACGACACCCGATTCCCGGACGGGCCGGCCCGGGCTTGCATGTTCGCGCAAGCCATGGCTAAGTAGCGCCGACACTCTCTCAGGCACAACATGAACCCTCCCTTCGGGCCGGTTGCAAAAGAAAAGCGCCGCCATGCACGGAAGCCCACCCGGCAGGCGGCGCAACTGCATTTTTCCGACGGTACCGCTCTGCCGGTCGTCATCCAGGACTACTGCCAGGCCGGCCTGTATGCCGCGCTGGCAGCCGCCCGCGCGCCCGAGGCGGCCATATCCGCGCTGGTCGGCGCGCCGGTGGCGGTCGCTTTTTCAGCGGGGCAGGGTACGGCAGCACACGCTTACCACCTCGACGGATGGGTCGCGCGGCTCGCGCCGGACGGCGTGGGAATTTTCATACCGAATCTGCCGGCCGCGGCGCTGGACGCGCTGCACCGCGCGAGCGTACGTCTGGCCGAGCCCGACGTGGCACAGCCCGACCCGCGGCAGGTGCTGGCGCTGCACCAGGAATGTACCAGCCTGTTCCGTACCTTCCTTGACGCGGTGATGCACGAGTTCTTTTTGCAGGCGATGGAACGGTTGGCGGTGGCGGGGCAGGAGGCGCCGAGTTTTCTCGAGCGCACGCGCTACGAGTACGGCGCACAGGAACTGATGCAGGCGCGCACGCGCATCGAGGAGGATTTCTTCAACGCCGTGCGCGAGCGGCTTCAGTCCATCGGTCCGTTCGCCCAACCTGGCCGGGAGGCTGGGGGCCGCGGCAGTCTGTCTCTCGTCGAGGAGGCTGAATTCGAGGACTGGCTCAACCTGTCGGCCGTGATCCGGCAGATCGAGCTGGACATCTCGCCGCAACTCGGCGAATTCGAGCAGCGCTACAGCCGCCTCATCGGCCAGCCAGTCGACCGCAAGAGCAATCCTTTCGGCCCGGAAGCCATCGGCCGTGCCTTCCAGGGCGCGATTCAGGGGCTGGATTTCACCAATCCCATGCGCGCCGTGTTGTACAAGGCGCTCGGACGCGCCGTGTCGAGCCATGCGCCAGCGCTCTATCGCCAGCTCAATCAGGCGCTGGCAATGCTGCAGCCGCTGCAGACGTCGGTGCCCAGGGCCCAGACGAAATCGCCCCCGGTGACGACCGGGGCGGAGGTGGCGAAACCCGATCTGGCGGAAATCGCCGAAACCCTGAACCAGCTTTACCGTGAAGGACAGCCTGGCCCGTCGTTCGCCCAGGAAGGCGCGGCGTACAGCCTCGACCGCATCATGGCCACGCTGGGCCGCTCGCCGGGTGACCGCGCGGGGATGCCTGCCGTGCCGGAGCCTGGCGGCGCCGTGCGGCCGGCGCCGCCAGGCGTGTTGCGGATGGTCGACAGCCTGCGGCAGACGCGGCGCCGGCTGGCAACCGGTGACGCCGCGCCGCGGTCAGGCCCGGTGGTCGACGCCGTGGCGCCGGAACTCAGCCTGCCCGAACTGCTCGCGACCCTGGACAAACTGCCGTTGTCCGCTGCGCCGAAGCCGGAAAGCGGCACAGGCATGCCGACGCTGGTCGAACAGCTCGACGCTCGCATCGTGACAGGCGAGGCCGGCACGAAGCGTCTCGCGGCCGGACACCGGCAGATCCTCGACACGGCCTCGCAGCTTTTCGGCCAGGCGCGGGCGGATTTCGTGCCGAATTCGGAAGTGGATTCGCTCATCAAGCGCCTGGAGCGGCCGCTGCTCAAGCTTGCCCTGCGCGACACGCGTTTTCCCGCGACGCCCGATCACCCCGCGCGCCAGGTGGTCAACCTCATCGAGCAGTTCGCGGTGGCGGCGGACGACAAGGGGAAGTTCTTCGACGCCAAGCTGCAGCGCTTCCTGTTCCTCCTGGTCGACCGCGTCTGCAGTCGTGCGGAAGAGGATCCTGGCGTGTACGACATGGTGCGCGACAGTCTTACCAAGGTGCTGCTGCCGATTCTGCAAACACGCCGCACCCGGGTAGCCCGCATGCAGGAGGCAAGCGAGGGGCGCGAGCGGATTCGCATGGCGCGTGTTCGCGTGAATGAAGCGCTCGAGGCGCGCCTCGGCGGGCGCGAGGTGGCGGGCTGGGTGCTGCGACTCCTGGATGCCGGCTGGCGCCAGGTTCTCGTTTTGCTGGAAATGCGCGAAGGCGTGTCGGGCCCGGCCTGGAACGACGCCTTGGCGGTGCTCGACCGCTTGCTTGCCGCGCCGCTGTCCGGCGACGCGGCGACTGCACTGCTCGGCGACATCGAGCGCGGCCTGGCCACGGTGAACGTGGATGCCGATCTCCTGGCGGCTTTCATGGACGATCTCGGGGCGAGGCTCACCGAGCCGGCGGCCAGGTCTGCCCGGATATCCGTGCCGCGGGGGCGCCTGGCGATGCGACAGGGCGAATCCCGGGCGCAGGCGCGGCTCGCCGATCGGCTACGTCTGGGAGACTGGTGGTCGTTCGATCTGGAAGACGGCGTGGTGCCGATGCAGTTGATCTGGATGAGCCGGCCGCCCTACAGCTGCACCTTCGCCAACCGCTCCGCGACCCGCAAGCTGGATTTCACGCTGGACGAACTGTCACGGCAGATTCGCAGCGGGCGCGCCCGGCCGGCCAGGGATCTCGACCTGCCCCTGCTCGACCGCTCCGAGCAGGCGCTGCTCGACGCCAGTTTCCGCGAACTGGCCCAGGAGGCGCTGCACGATGCGCTTACCGGGCTGCCCAACCGCAAGGGCTTCCTGCAGCGGCTGCAGCAGCTGCAGGCGCCGGCGGATGCGAGCCGGATGCACATGGTGGGCGTGATCGAGTTCGACCAGATCCGCCTCATCCAGAATGCCTGCGGCGAGCAGGCGATGGAGCACTTGGTAGGCAGTCTCGCCAATCGCCTCCGTGCCCTGGCGGGCCCCGAGGCGCTCGTTGCCGCTCTCCGCGACGACACGTTCGCGCTGATGCTGCCCGACTGCAGCCGGTCGGATGGCGCCGCCAAAATCGAGCTGCAGCTGGATCAGGTGCGCGACTATCCGTTCACGCATGGCGCGCATCGCTATCGCATCGGCTTTTATCTCGGTCTCGCCGAGTTCGACCCGGAGCGGCATGCGGCGACCGAGGCGATAAGGCGTGCGGATTCCGCCTGCCTTACCGCCAAGTCGCTCGGGCGCAACCAGGTCCAGATCTACGAACAGGACGCCGTGCGCCTGCAGAAGCTTGAATCGCTCATAGACTGGGCAGGACGCATCGATCGCTACCTGAAGGGTGAGGGCCTTTTCCTGCGCTGCCAGAAAGTGATGCCGACCGGCAGCGACACGTCGCGCCAGCCGTATTGCGAAATACTCCTCGGCGTTGACGACAGCTTCGGCGGCGCGATCCCGCCCGACCAGTTCATTCCCGCCGTCGAGCACCTGCAGCGCGCGCACGAGCTCGACATCTGGGTCATCGGCGCGGTGTTCGACTGGATCCGCGACAACCGGCCGGTGTTCGACGCAGTCGGCGGCGTGGCGATCAACCTCTCCGCCCGCTCGCTCGGCAGCCCCGAACTGGCGGGTTTCCTGAAGACCCGGCTCGCGCTGGGCGACGTGCCGGCCGACAAGCTCATATTCGAGATCACCGAGACCGCGGCGATCCAGAGCTACGGCGCGGCGCAGGAGTTCATCCGCGACATCCGCCGCCACGGCTGCCGGTTCTCGCTCGACGATTTCGGCAGTGGTTTCACGTCCTATTCGCACCTCAAGAATCTGCGTACCGACACGCTCAAGATCGACGGCAGTTTCGTCCGGGACATGCTGCACAGCCCGGCCGACTACGCCATGGTCAAGTCGATGAACGACATCGCGCATTCGCTGGGCATGACGACCGTGGCGGAATATGTCGAATCCCCCGAACTGGTCGAGGCACTGACGGCGATGGGGGTCGATTACGTGCAGGGGTTCGCGGTTCACAAGCCTTGCCGCATGGACGAACTGGCGCGGAGCCTCGCGCCATGAAAAACGCCGCTCGGTGAGCGGCGTTTTGGGATGGTGCCGGCGATCGGATTCGAACTGACGACCTTCGCATTACGAATGCGCTGCTCTACCAACTGAGCTACGCCGGCGAAAAGCAGCGCGCATTATAGCGAATTCACCCCGGCTTGTGGGCCGGCAGCCCGGCTTTCAGGCGTTCCAGCACGCGCGCCTTGCCGATGAGTTCGAGCGTCGCATCGATTGCCGGCGTCTGCGGCTCGCCGGTCACCAGCACGCGTACCGGCATTGCCAGCTTCGGCATCTTGAGGCCATGGGCGGCCAGCGTTTCCTTGAACGCGGCGCTGATCGCGGCACGCTCCCAGGCGATGGTCTCGAAACGGCCCGCGAGCTCATGGAGCGCCGGCACGACGTCGGCGGTAACGTGCTGCGCCAGCAGTTCCGGCGCCGGATGCAGGGTGCGGTAGAACAGCGTGGCGGCATCGGCCAGCTCCGAGAGGGTCGCGGCGCGCTCCTTCACCAGCGCGACCACGGCGGTCAACGCCGGGCCATCATCGGGATTGGCACCATTGCGGATCAGGAAGGGGCGCGTGAGATCGGCCAGCCGCGCGTCGTCTGCCGCCTTGATGTAGTGCTGGTTGAGCCAGCGCAGTTTTTCCGTGTTGAACTGTGCGGCCGAGGGCGTGATGTGATCGAGATCGAACCACTCGACGAACTGCTGTCGGCTGAATATCTCGGCGTCGCCATGCGACCAGCCGAGCCGCGCGAGGTAGTTGACCACCGCTTCCGGCAGATAGCCGTCTGCGGCGTATTGCATCACCGACACCGCGCCGTGGCGCTTGGAAAGCTTGGTGCCGTCGTCGCCGAGGATCATCGACAGGTGCGCGTACTGCGGCACCGTCGCGCCCAGCGCCTTGAGGATGTTGATCTGCCGTGGCGTATTGTTGACGTGGTCGTCGCCGCGGATGACGTGGGTGATCTTCATGTCCCAGTCGTCGACCACCACGCAGAAGTTGTAGGTGGGCGTGCCGTCGGCGCGCGCGATGATGAGGTCATCGAGTTCGGCATTGGAAAACGCGATCGTGCCCTTGACCAGGTCCTTCCACGCCACCGTACCGTCGACGGGATTCCTGAAGCGCACCACCGGCTGCACGCCGGAAGGCGGCACCGGCAGCGTCTTGCCGGGTTCGGGGCGCCAGGTGCCGTCGTAGCGGGGTTTTTCGCCGCGCGCGCGCTGCGCCTCGCGCATGGCGTCGAGCTCTTCCGGACTGCAGTAGCAGTAATAGGCGTCGCCGCTCGCCAGCATCTGCTCGATCACTTCCTTGTAGCGATACAGGCGCTTGGTCTGGTAGTACGGGCCTTCGTCGTGGTCGAGCTCGAGCCAGGCCATGCCGTCGAGGATGGCCTGTACCGCCTCGGGGGTCGAGCGCGCGATGTCGGTGTCCTCGATCCTGAGGATGAACTGGCCGCCGTGATGCCGTGCGAACGCCCACGAAAACAGGGCGGTGCGGGCGCCGCCGATGTGCAGGTAACCGGTGGGGGAGGGGGCGAAGCGGGTGCGGATCATGGCGGGGCGGTGCGGCAAAAGGCGCCATTTTACCGGATCGCGGCGCCCGAAATTGACCGGGCGCGGGCGGATATGGTTTAATTCGCGCCGCTGTCCATACCGCACAGCCCTCGGGGGCAGTTAGCTCAGCGGTAGAGCACTGCCTTCACACGGCAGGGGTCACAAGTTCGAACCTTGTACTGCCCACCACCGAATCCCCTACCTGGCCGCCAGGTACCCGTGTCCGCCAATCGACCCGGGTTTTGCAGCGATCTCTCGATCACATCCGTCTGCCTCGATTGGTGTCACCCGCAAGCGTGACAGGCCGTCGCAGGAAACCCTTACATGACTACTGAAAAAAACGTGGCCGGCCCGGCCTTTGTCGAGCTCGGCCTCGCCGACCCCATTCTGCGTGCCGTGGCCGATACCGGCTACACCACGCCCACCCCGATCCAGGCACAGGCGATCCCGCAGGTGCTCGCCGGCGGCGACCTTCTCGCCGCCGCACAAACCGGCACCGGAAAAACCGCCGGCTTCACCCTGCCGATCCTGCATCTCTTGTCCGCCCGCAAGATCGAGACGAAACTCGGCCGCCCGCGCTGCCTGATCCTGGTGCCGACGCGCGAACTCGCCGCGCAGGTCGAGGAATCGGTCAAGACCTACGGCAAATACCTGCCGCTCACCTCGATGGTGATGTTCGGCGGCGTCAACATCAACCCGCAGCTCAAAGCGCTCAAATCGCGCGTCGACATCCTCGTCGCCACGCCCGGCCGCCTGCTCGACCACCTGGGGCAGAAGACCGTCGATCTGTCCGGCGTCGAAATTCTGGTGCTCGACGAAGCCGACCGCATGCTGGACATGGGCTTCATCCGCGACATCAAGAAAGTGCTCGCGGTGCTGCCGAAGGCGCGGCAGAACCTGCTGTTCTCGGCGACCTTCTCCGACGAGATCCGCGCGCTCGCCAACGGGCTCCTGCACAATCCCAAGAGCGTCGAGGTCGCGCGCCGCAACACCACGGTGGAAGTCGTCGAGCAGTCGCTGCACCGCGTGCCGCAGGCGCACAAGCGGGACTTGCTGGCACACCTGATCAAGCGCCACGGCTGGCAGCAGGTACTGGTCTTCACCCGTACCAAGCACGGCGCCAACAAGCTCGCCGAAAAGCTCAACAAGGACGGCATCAGCGCCGCCGCGATCCACGGCAACAAGAGCCAGGCGGCGCGCACCCGCGCGCTGGCAAGCTTCAAGGACGGCAGCGTGCGCGTGCTGGTCGCCACCGATATCGCCGCGCGCGGCATCGACATCGACCAGCTGCCGCAGGTGGTCAACTTCGAGCTGCCCAACGTACCGGAAGACTATGTGCACCGCATCGGCCGCACCGGCCGCGCCGGCGCCAGCGGCGCGGCGCTGTCGCTGGTGGACGACGAGGAGCTGAGCTATTTGCGCGATATCGAGCGGCTGATCAAGCGTGCCATCGTGCGCGTCGAGGTCGATCCGGATTTCGTGCCGCCGGCCAAGGCTGACCTGATGTCCGACGAGCGTCCGCCGCGCCCGCCGCAGAGCCGTGGCGGCCAGCGTCAGGGCCAGGGTCAACGCCAGGGACAGGCGGCGCGGTCGGGCCCGCCCGGCAGCCGCAATGGTTCGGGCCGCACGCCGCAGGGCCAGCCTGCGCGTGCCGCTGCGCCCAAGCCGGCGCCCAGGCCCGGCCCGCAACCCGACGCGCACCCGAAAAAGCCGCGCCCGCAGGCCGCGCTGTTCTCGTCCAAGCCCGGCACGCGCGGGCACTGAGCCGGTTCGATCCGGCATGTCGCGCGGGTAACGTGGCAGCGCGGAGCAGGCGCACGTCGAAATGCTCCCGGCGTCGCCGACGCTACAATCGTTCGCATGGAGACCCTCGCCAGCTACGACGAACTGCCCTACGACAGCCTGCCGCTGCCCGAGACCCAGCCGGATTTTCTGGCGGCGGTGGCGGCGCTGCACGGCTTCGAGGCGCCCGACCCGGGCCGCGCGCGCATTCTGGAACTCGGCTGCGCGCAGGGTGGCAACCTGATTCCGCTGGCATGGCGCTGGCCCGGCTGCGAATGCGTCGGCGTCGAGCTGTCCCGGCTGCAGGCCCAGGCAGGCGCCGACTTTGTCGCCCGGCTCGGCTTGAGCAACGTGCGCATCCTGCACGGCGACCTCGCCGCGCTGCCGGCCGATCTGGGCGAATTCGACTACATCATCGCCCATGGCGTGTTTTCCTGGATCCCGCCTGCGATCCAGCGGGCGCTGCTCGACGTCTGCCGCCGCCATCTGAGCGCGAACGGCCTCGCCTACGTCAGCTTCAACGTCGCCGCCGGCTGGCGGAAACTGTTGCCGCTGCGCGAGGCGCTGATCGCGCGCACCGACCCCGACGCCGACGCGCCCGTGCGGCTGCGACAGGCGCGCAGCGCGCTCGACGCATTGGAAGCCGAGTGGGACGATCCGGCGCTGCTAAAGGAAATCGCCTATCTGAAGACGGCGTTGCCCTCGTATCTCTTCCACGAATATCTCGCGGACTGCAACGCGCCGATGACCTTTGCCGACTTCGCGGCGCGTCTCGACGCGCACGGGCTGCGCTACGTCGGCGAGGCCGGCCCGCGCCGCGCCGTGGTCGAGCTCGAAGACGCCTGGGGCCTGGCGCCGGAAAGCATGGCCGGGCGCTGGCTCGACGCCGAGGCGGCGCTCGACGATGCGCTCGCTACGCGTTTCCGCCGCGCGCTGATCGCGCGTGACGACGCACCTTGCGCGCAACCGCCGCTGCCGGAAGCGCTCGAGGGCCTGATGTTCCATGCGGACCTCGCGAGCGACGAGGAGGTCGACCTCGACAGCGATACCGCGCAGCGCTTCGTCAACCCTGCGGGCAGCGGCCACGAGATCGCCGAGCCGGCGATGAAGGCGGCGGCAATGGCGCTGTCATCGGCCCATCCCGCCGCGCTCGACTATGCTGAGTTACTGGATGCGGCACGGGAGATCCTGCAGGCCTATAGTGCCGACCCGGCCGTCGACGCGGACGCGTTTCGCGATGCGCTGTTCCGCCTCGTCGTCATGCACGGCGTGATGCCCACGGTGTGGCGCGGGCCGGTGCCACGGCCGCCGGGGGAGCGGCCGCAGGCGAACGCCCTGGCGCGTGCCCAGGCCGCGGGCCCCGGCTGGATCGTGAGCGGCGCCCGCCACGTCGCGATCGACCTCGACGCCCATGGCCGCGCGCTGCTGAGCCTGCTCGACGGCACGCGCACGCCCGGTGAACTAACCGCGCTGATGCAGGCACGGCTTGCCGCCGCGGGCTTCGCCCTGCCGCCCGCCCGCGTGGAAACCCTGACGCAGCGCCAGCTGTGGCTGTTCGCCCGCCAGGGCCTGCTCGAATAAAGGAGAGTCATCATGCCAGCGCTGCTCGACGCCATCGACAAACGTTTCGCCTGCCGTCACTTCATCGCCGGACAGGCGCCGACAGAAGCGGAACTGGCCGTGCTGCGCGAAGCGGCGCGTCTTGCGCCTTCGGCCTTCGGACTCGAGCCGTGGCGTTTCGTCACCGTGACCGAGGCAGCCGGACGTGCCGCGATCGCGCACGCCTGTTTCGACCAGCCGGCTGCCGCGACCGCGCCCGCCTTCATCGGCGTCGTCGCCCTGGTCGACGACCTCGCCCCGGATACCGACTATGTACGGCAACGGTTCGCGGCCGAGGTGCGCGGCGGCGACACGGCCATGATCGAGGCACAGTATCGCGCGTTCTACAAAGCGGATGCCATGGCGGCATGGGCTTGTGGCCAGTGCAATTTCGCCGCCGCCCACATTCTGCTGCAGGCGGCGCATCTGGGGCTGGGCAGCTGCCCCATCGGCGGCTTCGACGAGACCGCGCTGCGCGCTGCGCTGAAGCTCGACAGCGGAGAAACGCCAGCGCTGGTGATCGCGCTCGGCCGCTGCGCCGAGGCGCAGCCGGTACGCCTGCGCAAGCCGGCCGGCTAGGCGTTTAGGGTCTTGTGCGTGGCGGCCGGCAGTTGGTCGGCGAGCCGCAGGGCGCGCAGCAAGGTGCGTTTCTTTTCCTGATGTGCATGCATGCGGCGCAGGATGTCGTCGAGCGTGCGCACCGCGTTCACGACATACAGCCCTTTGTTGAGCATTACGCATTCGGCGCGCAGGCCCATCGCGGCGTCGGAGATTTCCGCGCGCGAAGGCCGCCCCTCGCGGACGAGCGTCTCCAGCACCTGGGTGGCCCATATGACCGGCACGTGCGCTGCCTCGCACAGCCAGAGGATTTCCTCCTGCACCTCGGCGAGGCGCTCGAAACCACATTCCACCGCGAGGTCGCCGCGCGCGATCATCACGCCGCACTGCGCTGAACGCAGGGCGGCAAGCAGCATCTCGGGCAGGGCTTCGAAGCCGCGCCGCGTTTCGATCTTGAGCACGATAGACGGGCGGCGACTGCCGAGGCCGGCAAGGTGCTGCTGTAGCGCGAGCACGTCGGCCGCGCTGCTGGCAAACGACAGGCCGACGATGTCGGCGTGCGTGGCGATGAAATTCAGATCCTCGATGTCCTTCGGTGTC
Organism: Thiobacillus sp.; assembly: GCA_046292745.1. Classification (GTDB taxonomy): domain Bacteria; phylum Pseudomonadota; class Gammaproteobacteria; order Burkholderiales; family Thiobacillaceae; genus Thiobacillus. Next base: position 52,188 of record JBKBQH010000011.1, read on the forward strand.
AGCGCGGGGATGCGCATTTCGGTGTCGGGCAGATTGATGCCTTTGTCAGCACGCAGCCTGAGTGGCTTGATGTGGTCCTGCGTGATGCGCACACATACCTGCGCGGCGTCGACGTGTTCGATGACGCCGCCGATCTTGCCGTCATCGAACCAGATCGGCTCGCCAGGGCGGGCGTGGTCGAAGGCCTCGGGCAGGGTGCAGCCGATTGTCGCGGGGGTGAGGAGATTGCCTGCGCTGTCATGGGTGGCGGGATGGCCCGGTTGACGGTCGCGCGTCACCACGAGCAGGTCGCCTTTGTGCAGGGTGAGCACGCCGTCCCTGGGCGGCAGCGGACCCAGCGGAGTTTCGGCGGCGGGATGTGTTTTGTTGTCCGGCACGTGCCGCAGCCCGATAGCGGGGACGAGATAGGCAGTTTGGGTGATCTCGGCCCAGACGCCGCGCGCATCGACCTCGACGACGCGGCAAGCGCGATGGGCGTCGCGGGCATCGGTGAACGTCACCTGATCGCGCGCTCGCAACCGCTCCAGCCAGTCGGCAGCGACCAGCAGGCTGGCAGCGGCGGGCGAGGAGGCAGGCTGCGGCGCGTCGATGCGCGTGAACCAGAGGCGCGCCGGCGCGGTGACGCGGCCAAAGGCGTCGCGAAGCGGATGTACCCGTGTCACCGCCGGCCCTGGAGCCAGCGGGCCGGTACGCAGCTTGGGACCGCCAAGATCCATGAACACGCGACAGTTGCGCCCCAGCTTGCGTTCCGCTTCACGCAGATGGCCGATCATGCGGGCCCAGGTCGCGGCATCGTCGTGGGCGCAGTTGATGCGCATGCAGTCCATGCCCTGTTCGAGCAGGGCGTGGACGAGACGGCCGTCGTCGGCGGCTTCGCCCGGCATCGTCACCATGATGCGCACCGGTCGCCCGGGGGGCGGGCGGCCGAGTAGCGCCGTGGCATGCGCGGCGAGGTGCGCCGCGCCCTGGTCGAAGTCAACCGGCGGCACGTCCGGGGGGGCAGGCATCCACTCGCGCCGCACCAGACGGTGCAGAACGCGCAGTACGGTGTCGACGCTGGCGAGCACATTCGATTCGGCGCGCCCCAGCGAGGAAAGACCCGTTCGAGCCAGGCGCAGTTGCAGGGCGCGCAGGTCGCGCCGGCGCAGGGCGAGATAATGCAACAGGTTGACGGCACTGGGGCGATGGTCGGGATGCACGGCGGCGCAAAGGGCTTGCGTACGCACCGGGTCGGCGACGATCTCGGCACGGAGCGCCAGCAATTCGTCGAGCAGGCTTTCCAGGCCCGCGTGATCTGCCGGCGAATCGCCGCTGCCGTGGCTCACTCGTCACCTGCCTTGCTGGCGGCGGGGATGCTAGTGTGCCAGGACAACCGTGTCGGTCGGCGGGTGTACCGCCAGGCGGCGCACCAGGACAGCGACGTTGTGGTGGTCGAGGCGGTTGATGAACAGCTCGATGCCGAAGTGCTGGCCGTTGCGATGGCGTGCCTGGAAAGGGTGGCCGCAGTGGCAGAGATAGGCTAGGCGGGAGTCGATGCGGCCGTCCCGCACCAGTTCGTCGCTCGGCAACTGGGGAAGCAGGGTCGATATATGGCAGCCGGCCAGTTCGGCGGCCGGGTAGCCGAATACCCTGTGGCAGGCTTCGCTGCATCCACGGATGACGCCCTGATCGTCGAGACTGAGTACCACCAGCTCAGTCGGGCCCTGCGCCTGGGGGGCGGGCGTGTGCCCTGCGAGTCGCAGCGTTTGCCTGGGACGGGGGATTTTTGCTGTCGTCATGTAGACCTCCCCGGGTCGAGCCGGGCGACAAAAACCGAAGGGGCTGTCATCATGCAAAACGCATGTGAAACCTTGATGACAGGCAGGCCTGTTGGGACAGGCGGCGGCCCTGGGTGTGCGTCGGGCAAGGTAGATGCAATCACCCGAGACGTTGTAGCTTTGCAATTCCCCTTAACCTGACAAGAGGATACGTTGCGATGAGAAAACCGAGTGAGGCCTATCTCGAAAAGGCCAGAAAACTGAAGAAGGAAGACATCGAGCGGCTGCTGGCGCGGACGCGCACCAAGTTCATGCGGCGCATCGAGGACCAGGAAATGAATGCGGTCGAAGTGGCCGCGATCCAGCTCGAAATCGAGGACGAAGAACTCGCCGAATGGCGCGAGAGGTGGGCGGAAATCCAGATCAAGGCGCAGACCGGCGCCAAGCCCCGGGAGAAATCCAAATAAACCGCTGTTAAGCTGGCCGCCGGCGTGACGCCGTCGCGCCGCGACGGTCTGCAGCCTGTTTGTCCTGTCTGGAATTCATGATGGCCGAAGCCGAGATCACCACTGAACCCTATACCCGCAAGCCCCGCATCGCTTATTTTTCCATGGAGATCGCACTGGAGAGCGACATCCCGACCTACAGCGGCGGCCTCGGGGTGCTCGCGGGCGACAGCCTGCGCGCCGCCGCTGATATCGGTGTGCCCATGGTCGCCGTCACCCTGGTGTTCCGCGGCGGGCATTTCCGGCAGGAACTCGACGCGCAGGGTCGGCAGATCGAGCTCGCGGACGAGTGGGAGCCAGAACGCTACGCGGCGCGTGTGCATGCCACCGTCGCGCTGGAAATCGAAGGGCGCCACGTGTGGGTGGGCGGCTGGCTCTACCGGCTCAGCACGCGGCCCGACAGCGGCGTGCCGGTGCTGCTGCTCGATACTGACCTGCCGGTGAACGATCCGCGCGACCGTGACATCACCCACACCCTGTACGGCGGCGACGAGGCCATGCGCATGAAGCAGGAAATCGTGCTCGGCGTCGGCGGCATCGCCATGCTGCAGGCACTCGGCTTCACGCTCATGGGCTATCACATGAACGAGGGACACTCGGCCTTCCTCACGCTCGCGCTGCTGCGTCGCTTCGCGCACGCGCCGGAAGACCTGCGCCCCGGCGAGTGCCCCTACAACCTGCCGCGCGTGCGCGAGCTGTGCATCTTCACCACGCATACCCCGGTCGAGGCGGGTCACGACAAGTTCGATTACGGCCTGGTGCAGCGCATCTACGGCGACCTGACGGACCTGGGGACGGTGAAGTTGCTGGCCGGCGAGGACCGGCTCAACATGACGCGGCTGGCGCTCAACCTGTCCGACTACGTCAACGGCGTCGCCAAGCGCCACGCCGAAGTGTCGCGCCAGATGTACCCGGGGTATGCCGTGCACGCGGTGACCAACGGCGTGCACGCCTCGACCTGGACCAGCCTGCCGTTCGCCGCGCTCTACGACCAGCAGGTGCCGGGCTGGTGTCACGAACCCGAACTGCTCGCGCGCGCGGACCGCATTCCCGACGAGGCGCTGTGGCGTGCCCATATTGCGGCCAAACAGGCGCTGCTCGCCAGGATCGCCTCCCTGACCGGCGTGCAGATGGACCCGAACCGTCCCATTCTCGGGTTTGCGCGGCGCATGACCGCGTACAAGCGCCCCGATCTGCTGTTCAGCGATCTCGACCGGCTGCGGCGCATCGCCCGCGCCCATCCCTTCCAGATCGTCATGGCCGGCAAGGCGCATCCACGGGACCTGGCGGGCAAGGTGCTGATCGAAACCCTGCACGCGCGCATGCGCGAACTGGCGGACGACATCCCCATGGCCTTCCTGCCCGACTACGACATGGACCTGGCGCTCGCGCTGGTGTCCGGCTCGGATGTCTGGCTCAACACGCCGCTGCGGCCGCTGGAGGCGTCCGGCACCAGCGGCATGAAGGCCGCGTTCAACGGCGTGCCGCAGCTCTCGGTACTCGACGGCTGGTGGGTCGAAGGCTGTATCGAAGGCGTGACCGGCTGGGCGGTGGGCGAAGACGCCCTGAGCGCCAACGGTGACGACGCCAGGGCGCTCTATGACAAGCTCGAACAGGTCGTGCTGCCCTTGTGGTTCGGCGACCGCGCCGGCTGGATCGCCGTGATGAAGGGGGCGATCAGCAAGAACGCCAGCTTCTTCAACAGCCACCGCATGATGCGGCGCTACGCGACGGAGGCCTACCTGGGCTGAGCAGACGGGCGCCTAGGTTCCCCTGCGGGGGCGGGTGTTCTATGCTTGCAAAAAGCGATGCCGCGGGATGCGGCATCGCCTCTGTTCCAACTGGCCAGACCGATGCTCAATCGCCGTAATTTCCTCCTCGCCTCTGTTGCGCTCCTGGGGCCCGTCTCCGGCCGTGCCGCGACGGATCGGCAGCGCCGGATCGACGCCGCGCTGGCGGAAAACGTCTGCCGCACCCGCCTCGCCGAACCCATCCCCGCTGCGCTGCCCGCGCGCGCGCCGGGTGAACTGCGCTATCAGGGCACGCATATCCTCACCCACGGCGCGTTCCGCGACCTCGCCGCGACCTACCGCGGCCCCAACGGCTATCGCCTCGTCGTCGCCGGCGGCGGCTGCGACGACGGCATCGCCACGGTGCGCCGGGGGACAGCGGATCTCGGCGGCATGTGCTGCCCGGTCGCGGGTTCGCGCGGCGAGGGCATGCCCTGGCTGCTGGTGGCGCGCGACATCAAGGTCGTGCTCGCGCACCCGCGCAATCCGGCAGCGGACGTCGGCTTCGATGCCTTGCGCGACGTCGCGCGCGGCAAGCTCACGCGCTGGAAAAGCCTCGGCGGCGAGGATCGCGCCATCGCCCTGGTGGCGCGCAAGCACTGCCCCGACTATTTCGAGCCGGTGCGCCAGCTGCTGCTGAACAACCGGCCGGACTGGGCGCCGCGCGGTCTCTTCGTCGAGCGCGACGAGCAGATCGTCGATCTCGTCGCCCGCTTCGAAGGCGCGCTCGGGCTGGTGAGTTGGGCCTTCGCCAGGCCCCTGGTCGAAGCCGGCCGGCTCAAGGTGCTGAGCGTCAACGGTGTCGCGCCGTCGGCGGCCGCGGTGCGTGACGGGCGCTATCCGCTGCATGGTCCGCTGTCGGTGCTCTACCGCAAATGGGAGGCGGCGAGCATGCGGCCTTTCTTTGATTTTCTCTATGGCCCGCAGGGGCAAGCCGTGATCGGCCGCGCGCTGGTGCCGGTGAGCGCCGACGAGGCGGAATACCGCCCGGGGCGCTGGGCCTGACGCCTTCGTGTCTGCGACAAGTGCCATGACGGCGTGGCATCACTTCGCCGTGTCCGGCGTCGAGACCTGGCTGTGGCTGCCGCCTCTGGCAGCGCTGGTCATCGCCTGCTTCACCAGCATGGTCGGCATCTCCGGCGCCTTCCTCCTCGTGCCGTTCCAGCTCTCGGTGCTCGGCTTCGCCAGCCCGGCGGCCTCGGCGACCAACCTCGTCTTCAACCTGGTGGCGATTCCCGGCGGCATCCTGCGCTACGCGCGCGAGAACCGCCTGTTCTGGCCGCTCGCCCTCATCATCACCGCGGGAGGTGCGCCCGGCACGCTCGCCGGCGCCTGGCTGCGCACGCACTGGCTGGCCGAGCGCGCCCGGTTCGAGCCTTTTGTCGCGGCCATCCTCGCGTATCTGGCCTGGCGCATGCTGGCCGACTGGCGGCGGGCAGGCTCGTCGACAGCCGCTGCGGGCGCGGTGCGGCTGCTCGCGGCGGACTGGCGCGAGATCCGCTTCGCCCACGGCGCGACGACGCATACTTTTCCGGTTCTGCCGATGCTGGCCTTGTCTTGCGTCGTGGGCGTGATCGGCACCGCCTACGGCATCGGCGGCGGTTCCTTCATGGTGCCGCTGTGCCTCGCCGTGTGGCGCCTGCCGCTGCACGCCATCGCGGGGGCGACGCTCACCGCGACCTGGCTGACGTCGGCGATAGCGCTCGCCGCCTACGCCTGGCTGCCGGCGCCGGCAGGCGTGGCGCTGCGTCCCGACTGGGCGCTGGGCCTCGCCTTCGGGGCCGGAGGACTGGCCGGCGCCTACCTCGGCGCGCGCATGCAGAAACGGGTGTCGCAACGGCGCCTGAAAGGCTTGCTGGGGTTGCTGCTGGGCGGCTTGGCGATCCATTACGCATGGCCGACTTGAGTCTCTGTTCGTTCCGTCCTAGCCGAGGGCGGACGCCGCCTTGATCTGCAGCCACACGGCGCGTCCCGGTTCGAGGCCGAGCGCGGCGACGGCGCGCCGCGCCACGCGTGCGACGACAGGGGTGCCGTCAAGATCGGCTTGTACCAGCGCGAGCGCGGGGTCGACGTCGTCGGCGATGGCGCTGATCGTTGCCGGAAGCTGGTTGAGGACGCTCGCGCCAGCTTGTCGCGTCAGCGAGATGCCGACGTCGCGCGCGAGGATGCGCACGCGGAGGCGGTGACCCGGCGGCAGGCCGGCGTCGGGCAGCCACAGGCTGCCGCCGGGGAATTCGGCGCGCGCCAAGTGCCAGTCGACGTCGCGCTCGGCGAGGGTGGCCTCGATCACCGTGCCGGTATCCTCACCCAGACGGATCGGCAAGTCGACGCGCGCCAGGGTTTCCGCCAGCGGCCCCTGGGCGAGTGCGCGCCCGCCTTTGAGCACGACGATGTGGTCGGCGAGCCGCGCCACCTCGTCGGGCAGGTGACTCACATAGAGAATCGGGATGTCCACTTCGGTGCGCAGGCGGTCGAGGTAGGGCAGGATCTCCTGCTTGCGCGCGTGGTCGAGCGCGGCGAGCGGCTCGTCCATCAGCAGCAGCCGCGGCTTTACCGCGAGCGCGCGGGCGATGGCGACGCGCTGGCGCTCGCCGCCGGAAAGCTGGTCCGGGCGCCGGTCGAGCAGGGCGCGGATGCCGAGAAGCTCGATCACAGGGTCGAGCGCGACGGGCGCGAGCGGCATGGCCGCGCGCCGGCGTCCGTAGTCGATGTTGGCGCGCGCGGACAGGTGCGGGAACAGGCTCGCCTCCTGGAACACGTAGCCGAGCGGACGCCGGTGCGGCGGCAGGAAATACCCGGCGTCCTGCCAGGTCTCGCCATCGAATGCCAGCCGTCCGCCGGGCGCGTGCGCCAGTCCCGCGATGCAGCGCAACAGCGTGGTCTTGCCGGATCCGGAATGCCCGAACAGGGCGGTGACCCCGCGCGACGGCAGGTCGAGGTCGACGTCCAGGCGGAAGCCGGGATAGTCGAGCTGGAAGCGGGCGTGCAGGCTCATGGGTGCGCCACCGGATAGCGGCGGTTGAATGCATACACCGTCAGCAACAGCACGAAGGAGGCCGCCAGCAATCCGCCCGCCAGCAGGTGGGCGCTGGCGTAGTCCATCGCCTCGGCATGGTCGTAGATGGCGATCGACAATACCCGCGTCTCGCCCGGGATGTTGCCGCCCACCATCAGCACCACGCCGAACTCGCCCACCGTGTGCGCGAAGGTCAGCGTGATCGCGGTGAGGAAGCCACGCCGCGCGAGTGGCAGCACGACGCTGAAGAAGCGGTCCCACGGCCCCGCGCGCAGCGTGGCCGCGGCGTCGAGCACGCGCGTGCCGACGGCGCCGAAAGCGTCCTTCAGCGGCTGCACCATGAAGGGCAGCGAGTACAGCGTCGAGGCCACCACCAGCCCGGTGAAGGTGAACGCCAGGTGATGCAGGCCGAAGGATTCGAGCGTACCGCCGATCGGGCCGCGCGGCCCCAGCGCCACCAGCATGTAGAAGCCCAGTACCGTCGGCGGCAGCACCAGCGGCAGCGCCACCACGGCTTCCACTGCGACCGACCAGCGCTGGCGCGTGCGTGCCAGCCACCAGGCGAGCGGTGTGCCGAGGACCAGCAGCACCAGCGTGGTGACACCTGACAGCGTGAGCGTGGTGACGAGCGCCTGCAGGTCGCTGTCGGACATCTTTACTTGCCTTCCTCGCCCGGCAGCACGAACCCGTAGCGGCGCATGATGGCGCGTGCCGGCCCGCTCGCCATGAACTCGGCGAATTCCCTGGCCAGCGGGTTCACCGCTGCACGCCGGGTGATGACGTAGCCTTGCTCCAGCGGTTCGTGCCAAGCGTCGGGAATCAGGGTCCACGCACCCTTGCCCTGCATGGTCGGCGACAGCACCAGCGCCAGGGCGACGATGCCCGCGTCGGCCGCGCCGGAGTCGACGAATTGCGCGGTGTGCGCGATGTTTTCGCCCATCACGAGTTTCGGCTTCATTGCGTCCCACACGCCCTGGTGCTGCAGCGCTTCCATCGCGCGCAGGCCGTAGGGCGCGTGCTGCGGGTTGGCGATGGCGAGCTTGCGGAGGGGTGCACGCGGGAGATCCTTCAACGGTGTATTCGCCAAGTCCGGCTTCGGGCTCCAGAGCACGATGCGGCCGACCGCGTAGGGGCGGACCCGGCCGGCGGTGAGACCCTGCGCCTGGAGTTGGCGCGGGTAGTCGATGTCGGCGGAGAAGAACATGTCGAACGGCGCACCGTTGCGGATCTGGGTGAGGAACTTGCCGGACGAGCCGTAGATGACCTCGACCTGGTCATCGGGCCGGCTCGCCGCATACTGCTTCACGATTTCGGCCATGGCGAACTTGAGGTCGGCGGCGGCAGCAATGGTGAGCTTTTCCGCATGCACCGGGATCGACACAAGCGCAAGCACGGCGAGGAGGGAGAAGGGTCGAAAGCGCATGGATGTCCTTCCAATTTTTCTGGAATGCAGAAAAGGTCCTTGTTTCGTTATATCTGTATGAATATATCGATAACCAAAAAAATGTCTGTCATGCCGAGAGCAAACGGGAGAATTCGCGCATTTCGGAGGCAACGCTGGCCGCCGCCTTCACTTCCATCGCCCGGTAGCGCGCCAGCACGTCCAGCCCCAGGTCGGTGACACGCGCCCCGCCGCCACCCGACCCGCCCTTGGCCGCCTCGACGAGCGGCGCCCGGAAGCACCGGTTCATGGTGTCGACCAGCAGCCAGGCGCGGCGGTACGACATGTTCATCTCGCGCGCCGCAGCCGAAATCGATCCGTTCCGCGCGATCGCGTCGAGCAGGTCGGCCTTGCCCGGGCCGATCGCGATTTCGGTGTCGAGCAGGATGCGCAGCCGGGGCGTGCCGATGGCCTTGTTGGTCATGGCGTTATATTGCCTAAGATATAACGAATCGCGCAAGTCCCGCGCGCGGCGGTCGTCAGGCAGCGGGCAGGCGGACGATGACTTCGCCCATCGGCCCGTCTCCCACGGCCATCGTCCCGCCGTGCGCCTGCACGATGGCGAGGCAGCTCGCCAGCCCCAGGCCGCTGCCGCCGCGCTTGGTGGTGTGGAAAGGTTCGAACAGGTGTTCGCGCGCTTCCGCCGTGAAGCCGGGGCCGCTGTCGATGACGCGGATCTCCGCCTGCTTGCCGGATGCGGTCAACACCACCCGGATGCGCCCGGCCGGCGCGGCCTGCCGGGCGTTTTCGAGCAGGTTGTCGAGTACGCGCTCGAGCTGGTAGACGTCTGCCGGCGCGCGGAGCCCACCGTCAGCGGGAATGAAATCGATCGCCACTTCCGGGTGATGGTCATGCCAGCGATGCGTGATGTCCGCACCCACGACATTGAGGTCGAGCGTTTCGAGTTGCAGCCGGATCGGCTTGCCGTAGGCGAGCAGATGCTCGACGGTGCGCATGCAGCGTTCGATGTGGTGCAGGATGAGCCGGGCGTCGGCAAGGGAGGTTCCGTCCTGGGCCCGTTCCGACTGGCGCGCCTGCAGCTCGGCGACGCCGCGGATCACCGACAGCGGGTTGTTGATGTCGTGCGCGACGCGTGCAGCCATGCGGCCGATGGCCGAAAGGCGTTCCTGCTGCTCGAGCTGGCGTTCGAGCGCGCGCAGTTTCGCGAGATCGGCGGTCATCGCGTTGTAGGCGCGTACCAGGCGGGCGATCTCGCTGTCGCCGCGAACGTCCTCGACCGGCGCGAACTCGCCGCGGCCAACGGCGGCGACCGCCTGGGTCAGGCGCCCCAGCGGCGCCAGTTGCCGGCGCAGCGTCAGGCCGAGCAGCAGGGCGAGCAGCACGCCTGCCCCCAGCAGCAGCCAGGCGAGCAACTGCTTCACCGCCGCCAGCGCGCGTTCCACGCTGTCGTCGAGCTGCACATCGAGCCAGACCGTCGCGTCGGTCTGGCTCGTCAGTTGCACGCGCTGGCCGAGCGGCGGCGTGTCCGGCCGCGCAAGCCGCACGTGGACGCCGCTGCCGGACGGAAAGGTGGCGGCGAGGACCGCGGACAGGGGGCGTCCGATCCACAGCAGCGCGAGGGTGTTGCCGGCACGCGTGAGCGGCGCCGCCGCGCTGAGCCAGGGCTGGCCGTCGATCCAGACCACGCGCGAGGCGGCCTGCGCAAGTTCGCCGGGCGGCGGGATGGGCGGCGCCGCGCCCGGTGCCGCGGCGACCAGGCGGCCATTCACGTCCCACAGGCGTGCCGCGTCGAGATGGAAGGCCGCCGCGCTGCGCCTGACCGCGGCGACCGGATGCTCGATCTCGCCTTCGAGATACAGGTGATAGTAGGTCGCGTTGTTGAGTTCGGCGTCCTTGCTCAGCAGTTCGGCGAGATTGCGCAGGGCATCGAGTTCGCGCGTGACCGTCGCGCGCACCTGCCCCTCGGTCTGGGCGAGGCGCTCGGCGCCGAGGACGGAAAAGCGCTGGCTGACGAAGTGGTCGATGCCGAGGAAGAGCAGGGCGCTGATGAGCGCCACGCTCGCGGCGGAGGCGGCGAGCAGGGTGAACAGCAGCGAATGGCGCCAGTCGCGCAGGGCGCGCAGCAGCGGCCGTCGCTGGGGCGGCGTCTCCGACGCGATGAGCCTGTCCTCCGTCATGGCACAATCTTCGGTTCGCATAGGACGACCACTCTAAACCATGCCCGCCGACAGTGGAAAACCGCCGAACGAGTCGCCGTTGAGCCTCCTCGTGATCGAGGACGAGCCGGACGTTGCAGCGCTCCTGAAGCGCATCATCGAAAGCTGCGGCCCGCATCGCGTGCGGGTGGAGACCGCGCCCGGCGAGCTCGCGGCGCTGTTCAAGGAAACCAGGCCCGACCTCATCTTCACCGACCTCGTCATGCCGGGGCTCGACGGCTTCGAGGTGATCCGCCAGGCGCAGGCATTCGATCCCGACCTGCCGGTGATCGTGGTGAGTGCGCACGCCACGCTCGACAACGCCGTGAAGGCGGTGAAGCTGGGCGCCTTTGACTTTTTGGCCAAGCCCTTCGGGCTCGAGGCGGTCGAACTGGTGCTGGCGAAGGCGCGGCGCGAAGTCGAGAGCCGCGCGCGCCAGGCCGAATTGTGCCGGCAGATGCAGGCGCGCGACGGCGACCTCAATGCGCTGCAGGGCGCGAGCCCGGCGATGCAGCGGCTGCGCGAGTGGATCGTGCAGGTGCGCAGTACACGTGCCAACGTGCTGATCGAAGGCGAGAGCGGCACCGGCAAGGAACTGGTGGCGCGCGCGCTGCACGGCGGGCAGGGCCCCTTCGTCGCGCTCAACATGGCGGCGATCCCCGACGACCTCGCCGAATCCGAGCTGTTCGGCTGCGCCCGGGGCGCCTTCACCGGCGCCACGCGCGAGCGCGCCGGCCTCATCCGCGAGGCGCACGGCGGCAGCCTCTTCCTCGACGAAGTCAACGCGATGAGCCCGCTGATCCAGGCCAAGCTCTTGCGGGTGCTGCAGGAACGCCGCGTGCGTCCGCTCGGCGCCGACCGCGACTACGAGGTGGATTTCCGGCTGCTGGCGGCGAGCAACGTGTCGCTGGAGCAGCAGGTCGCCGCAGGCGCTTTCCGGCGCGATCTCTTCCACCGCCTGAAAGTGCTCAATGTACGCCTGCCGCCGCTGCGCGAACGGCGCGAGGACATCGCCGCGCTGGCCGAGTTCTTCGTCGAGCGCTATGCCCGCGCCCAGGGGCGGCGGGTGCGCCGCCTGGCACCGGACGCCGTGCTTGCGCTGATGGCGGCGGACTGGCCGGGCAACGTGCGCGAACTGGAAAACGCCGTCGAGCAGGCGGTCATCCTGTGTCCAGAGTCGGCGCTGGAAGTGCCGCTGGCGCTGCTGCCCGAGAACCTCGGCGGCTGCGGCTGGCTGGGCAGCGTCGGGGAGCCTGCTGGCGGCCGCCCGGCGACGCTCGCCGAAATGGAGCGGCGCTACATCCTGTCGGTGCTGGCGCAGGCGGGTGGCAACAAGGCCGAGGCGTCGCGCATCCTCGCGATCGGCTACAAGACGCTGCTGCGCAAGCTTTCCGGCATGGGGGAAGGCGACGACGCCGACATGTGAAGCCGCTTGCCTTGATTGGGTCAGAATGACCCTGTTGCCTCTGCGCGGTGGGTCATTCTGATCCGGCCCGGCGGACGCCGCCCCTCCGGCATCCGGGATATCCGGTTGCAGAATCAAAGGCTTGCGATTTTTGACGGGTGCAGGCACAGCGCTTGCAAAGCACTCGGTCGGACGTTTTGTTCCAGATCGAGAGGAGAGCCCCATGAAAATCACCCTGTTGGCCCTCGCCATCGGTGGCCTGACTGCAGCGATGCCTGCCGTGGCCGACGAGGCCCTGCCATCCAACCTGCTGTACGACGCCAGCAAGGAAAAGAAAACCGTCTGGCCCCAGCCGGTGAAGAACAGCGGCGAGCTGAAATTCAACGAGCACCGCCAGGATCTGTCGAAGTGGCCCACGCTGAGCTACGAGGACAAGCGCCCGACGAAGAAGCCCGAAAAGGTCGAACTGCAGGGCCCGCTCAACGGCAACGCCGAAAACGGCAAGAAGCTCGCGATGAACACCCAGCGCGGCAACTGCTGGGCCTGCCACGCGCTGCCCGGCGACGCCCAGCCCGGCAGCGGCGGGCCGCCCCTGCTGAATGTCGGCGCCTGGGGCTACAGCGACGCCCACATGTACCAGCAGATCTGGGACCGTCGCGTCGCCAATCCGGGCACGGAGATGCCGCCCTTCGGCACCAATGGCGTCCTGTCCGACCAGGACGTCCGCGACATCGTCGCCTTCCTGCAATCCCTGAAGTGAGCCCCGGAGGACAACCATGAGCACATCCGCACGCATCGCCGCGTTTGCCCTGTCCGGGCTGGCGCTCTCGCTGGGGGTTCACGCCCAGGAGGTCTACCGCGACATGACGCCCTACATCGACTACGGCAGCAAGCCGCAGGCCAGCGACGACATCCGGCACACCAACACCTACCCGTATTGGCAGGACAACGCCAGGATCGATCCCCAGCGCGCGAGCAGCGCGACCCAGTTCTGGACCGTGAACTGGAAGTACAAGGACCCGCCCTTCAACGACACGCTGCACGGCGGCCACGACGCGCAGGACCGTGGCGCGGAGCTGTATCAGAAGCTCAATGCCAACGGCCGCTTCGCCGCCTGCCTGGGGGCGAAGAAGGGCGAGCTCAAGGGCCTGCGCCTGCAGTACCCGCAGTACCGCAAGGACATGCAACGCGTCGTCGGGCTCGAGGCGATGATCGAGTACTGTTCAGAAAAGCAGGGCATGAAGCTCGTCAACGGCAGCTATGACAACTCGGCGGTGTCGGTCTACATCACGGCGTTCAGCAACGGCATGCCGCTGAAAATCGACGTTTCGAAAGGCCCGTTGAAAGAGTCGTTCGAGAACGGCAAGCGGCTGTTCCACACCAAGGCGGGCTGGACCAACTTCTCCTGCGCCACCTGCCACGTCTCGCTCGTCGGCAAGAACCTGCGCGGACAGACGCCGACCACGCATTACGGCGACGTGGCGCACTGGCCGACCTGGCGCAGCAAGGACGAACTGCAGTCGCTGCACGTGCGCTTCACCGAGTGCAACCGCAACGCCGGGATCCAGCCTCTGCAGATCGGCAGCAAGGAGTACACCGACATCGAGGTGTTCATGACCGCGCTGTCGAACGGCTACCCTGTGGTCAACCCCAGCCAGCGCGACTGAGCAAGCGCCTGCGCCGCCCTGCGGGGCGGCGCTCGCACATTTCATCGCACACTTCATTGCAAAGGATTTCCCATGAACGCACTTCGTAGAAACGTATTGAAAGGCGCTGCCGGCGCCGGCGCCGTGGCGGTGGCCGTGGCGGCGGGGCTGCTCAAGCCCACCCAGGCGATGGCCGCCTGGAACAAGGCCGCCTTCGAGTCCAAGAACGTCGGCGACGCCTTGAAGGGCCTCGGCATCGCCAGCCCGGCCGACAGCAAGGACATCACCATCAAGGCCCCGGACATCGCCGAAAACGGCGCCGTCGTCCCGGTCGAGGTCGCCTCCGGCATCGCCGGCACCACCAGCATCGCCATCCTCGCCGAGAAGAACGCCCAGCCGCTGGTCGGCAGCTTCGGCTTTGCCGGCGGCAGTGAGGGCTTCATCTCCACCCGCATCAAGATGGGCCAGACTTCGCTGGTCCGCGCGGTCGTCACCGCCGGCGGCAAGAACTACACCGCCGCCAAGGAAGTGAAAGTCACCATCGGCGGCTGCGGCGGCTGAGCGGATTCCCGACGACGACCCTACTTACCATTTTTCAGGAAAGGACTGCCCAATGGCTGAACCCATGCGTATCCGCGCCACCATGGCCGGTGACGTCGCCGACGTCAAAGTGTTGATGAACCACCCGATGGAAACCGGTACCCGCAAGGACGCCAAGACCGGCCAGCTGGTGCCCGCGCACTACATCACCGAAGTGAAGGCCACCCTCAACGGCAAGACCGTGCTCGACGCCGAGATCGGCCCCGCGGTCTCGAAGAACCCCTTCCTCGGCTTCCGCGTCAAGGGCGCCAAGGCGGGCGACACCGTCGCCGTGAACTGGGTCGACAACACCGGCGACAAGAACAGCGCCGAAGCCAAGATCGGCTGAACCGCTCGCGTCTCCTCCCCTGCCCGATGCGGAAGTCGGGCAGCCCTCCGGCCGTCCCGACGGGGCGGCTTTTTTCTTCGACGTGGCGAGAGGCGTGGCGGCCCGGTCACGGCCGCCAGTAGCGGAAGCCTGCCATCTGCAACCGGACCATCTCCGGCGCGCCGGCGGAGACGAACTCGACTTCCAGCGGGAAATCGGCGTCGGTGTAGCCGTGTCCGCGCATGCTGATGCGGCAGGCCTTGAAGCGTACGCCCTCCCGCGCCAGGGCGGCGAGCAGGGTGACGGTGTCGCTATTGGCATCCAGCAGCGAGGTGATGCCGCCTTCGTAGGCGACCACTTCGATCTTCACCTTGTCCGGCCCGATGTCCTCCAGCACCTTGGCGATTTGCAGGAATGCGCGCCGCTGCGCATCGGAATCGCCGACGGTCATCTGCATGACGAAGGGAACAGGATTGGGTTCGGCCGCATGAGCACCCATGCTGGAATATCCAAACAGCAGGCAAACCAGAAGCCAAGCACGCAATGCGACCCGCATGAACCCTCCTACGCGGCAAGATCGGGGATGAAAAAGAAATAGGCGTTCAGCAGGTAAAGCCCGGAGAGGATCAGCAGCAGCGCGCCGACGATCTCGAAGCTTTTCTGCGCATGCTGCAATGGCTTGAGCCCCTCCAGCCAGCCCACCGCCCACGCGCCCAACAGGATCGGCACCGCGCGCCCCAAGGCAAAGGCGAGCAACAGTGTCGCGCCGAACAGCGGCGAGCCGATGCCTGTTGCCACACCGAGCAGGATCACCAGGGCCGGCGCGCAAAACGGACACACCGCCACTGAAAACGGAATGCCCAGCGCGAACGCGCCCCAGCCGTTCTCGGCGCGCCGGGCGCGAAAGCGGAGGGCGGGTAGCGGCAGCCTGATCCACCCCGGCCACATCAGGCCCAGCAGGATCAGCAGCGGCCCCAGCAGCAGCCCCCATTCCCGGCCCAGGAGCGTTTGCACCCCCATCCCGCCCAGGCCGGCCGCCGCGCCCAGGAATACATGGGTCAGGACCATGCCGGCGATGAACATGGCGCCAAAGCGCACGGCGCGCTTCGTCTCGTGGGCCTTGGTCACGTAGGCGAGCGAAACCGGGATGGCCGCCAGCGCCACCGGGTTGAAGCTGAAGATAAAGCCTGCGGCAAAACCGACCCCCAGCGATGCAAGGCTTGCCTGCTCCAGCGTCGTTTGCAATGCGGTCATGTCCATGTTTCAGATGCCTGTCTGCCAGATCAGAAAAGCGCCGCCCCACAACAACAGGGCCGTCACGTAGGGGCTCGCGCCGGCGGCCTTGCCGAGGAAGGCCAGATGCGCCGGATTCAGGCCACGCAGGCTGTCCCACACCGTGGGCAGCGAGAACATGCCGGCGAAGGCCAGCCCCGCCCACAGCGCGAGGTCGATGCGCTGACCCAGGGCGGCGATGACGCCGACCACGGCCACCAGCGGCAGGGTGCACGCGGGTAGCGTCAGGCCCAGCCTGAGCGCCTGCGGCAGGCGGCGCCCGCGCGGGATGAGGCGAAAGAATTCGAGGTGGGGAACCGGCAGATAAACCCGGCGGGTCACCAGATAGACCGCGCCGATGATGCCGAGCATGAGCGCCGCCGGCGGCCCGGAGAGCCCGTCGAGACCGATGGCGGCGGCGGCGCCGAAGAGTCCTGCCAGCAAGGCGCTGCGCGCCATGACCAGCTGGGCGAGCGCCGCGCGGCGCCGGCGCGCGGCGTCATGGCTGCTGCGGGCCGCGAACAGGGTGTGCGTGGCGATGGTGCAGGGCTCGAAAAAGGCCAGCAGTCCCAGTCCCGCCGCCGTCACGAGCAGCAAGGTGCTCATGTCGCCTGTCCCGGCTGCAGGCGCTTCTCGAGTTCCGCCCGCAGTTTGCCGGCGCTGGGCAGCGAGGCAAACACGAGTTGGCCGTCGATGGCGATGGAGGGCGACACCATCACGCCGAGGTCCACGGCGTAATCCATTTCCTCCAGGATGTTCACGTCGCGCCACTGCACCCTGTCGGCGCCCAGTTCTTCCGCGACCGCCTTGAGCATGGCCCTGGCCTGGCCGCACTTGGCGCAGCCCGGCGAAGAAAACACTTCCACCCTGATCATCGTTTTCCTCCCTCGGCCTGTTTGGCCATGCTGTTTTCAAGCGCCGCGAGGATGGGGCATTCGTCCAGCGGGCGGGTCCCGTCATTGCAGACGGCGATCAGCGCGGACAGCGCGTCGGACATGGCCTGCAGCGCGCGGATCTTGTGTTCCAGCTGCAGCTTCTTGGCGATGGCCACGCTTCTCACGTCCTTGCAGCAGGCTGCATCGCTGTTCTTCAGGCTCAGCAGTTCCCGGATCTCGGTCAGGCTGAAGCCGCACTGCTGCGCCTGCCGGATGAAGCGCAGCCGCCGCACGGCGTCCGCGTCATAGAGCCGGTAGCCGGCCCCGGTCTTGGCCACGGGCGCGAGCAGGCCTTCCTTTTCGTAGTAGCGAATCGTGTCGGTCGAGACGTCGGTTGCGGCCGCGAGTTTTCCGATGGTGTGCATGGCGGGATCCTTCATCGGCCCCCAGTCTAGACCCTGGAGTCGGGACCAGGGTCAAGCAGTATTTCTGTATATTTGGCACGCGCGACCGGGAACTCTCCCTCCTGCCCGCAGGCACCGGCTAGCCGTGCACCACCATGTACACGGCAATCGCCACCAGCAGGACAGCGACGACGCGCTGGAAGATCTGCCGGGGCATGCGCGCGATGACGCGCTGCGCCGACCAGGTGCCGAGCACCATCGCGACGCCCAACAGCGCGGCGAGGGTCCAGAATTCCCGGTCGAGTACGATGTGCTGCTGGTAGATGAGCGTCTTCAGGCCGTGCATCGCGAGAGCGGTCGTCGCCTCGCTCGCGACGTAGGCGACCGGCGGCAGCCCGAGGGACAGAAAAATGGCCGCACCCAGCGGCCCGGCGCTGCCGACGAGCCCGGACAGGAAACCCACGACGCCGCCACCGACGACGAGCGTCGCGGGCGTGGGCTTCAGCCGCAGCACCCCGGTCAGCTTCAAGGCCACGAAAACGAGAATGGCCGCGCCGATCGCGCGCGTCACCCAGGGCTTGGGCAGTTCGACGAAGGAGAGCGCGCCGAGTACGCTGAGCGGTGCCGCGCCGAGCAGGAACAGCCCGACCGGCTTCCAGCGGATCTGCGCAAAGCCGAAGCCCGCCCGCGACAGGTTGCCGATCAATTGCGCGATGGTGAGCAGCGGGACCGCGTGGGTGACGCCGACCGTGGCGACCAGGAGCGGCAGCAGCAGGAGCGCACCGCCGAATCCGGCCGCGCCGGACACGGCGGCGGCGACAAAGGCGCCGGCAAAGAGGAGGGCGTATTCGGGCATGGCGAACGCGCTTAGAAACGGGAATCCATTATCCGCCTGCGGGGCGCGTGGCAGAATTCGGGCATGCCTACTTTCCCCAGCGCTGCGTCCCCATGGACCGCCTGACTCTCGAACGCCGCCAGGTCGGCCTCTATCTCGCCGGCATCGCGCTGGGGTTGGGCGTGGGGGCGGCGTGGCCGGCAGCCGGCCCCTGGCTGGAGGCGCTGCTGTGGCCGGTGCTGGTCGTGCTGCTCTACACCACCTTCGTGCAGGTGCCGCTCTTGCACCTGCGCGAGGCGTTCGCCGATCACCGTTTCGTCGCAGCGCTGCTGGCCGGCAATTTCGTGATCGTGCCGCTCGCCGTGTGGGGCCTCGCCGCGTGGCTGCCGGCGGATCCGGTGTTGCGGCTGGGCGTGCTGCTGGTGCTGCTCGTCCCCTGCACCGACTGGTTCCTCACCTTCACCCAGCTCGGCCGCGGCGACGTGCCGCGCGCGATCGCGGTGACGCCCGCCAATCTGCTGCTGCAGCTGCTGTTGCTGCCGGCCTACCTGTGGCTGATGGCCGACGGCGCCCGCCCAGCCGGCTTGGACCTGGAAAGCGCCTGGCCCGCCTTGCTCATCGTGCTGTTGCCGCTGGGGCTGGCGGCGCTGACGGAGCGCTGGATCGAGGCGCGGCCCGAGCGCCAGGCGCGCCGCGAGCAGCTGGCGTGGTGGCCCGTTCCCCTGCTCGCGGTCGTGGTGTTTCTGATCGCCGGCGCGCAGGTCGGCGCGGCCGTCGAGGCGCTCCGCCTGCTGCCCGTCCTGGTGCCGGTGTTCGTCGCCTTCCTGCTGTTCGCCGGGTTGCTGGCCAAGGCCATGACGCTGGCGCTGCGGCTGCCTGCGGCCCAGGGGCGCACGCTCGCGTTCAGTTTCGGCACGCGCAATTCCTTCGTCGTGCTGCCGTTTGCCCTCACCCTGCCTGCCGGCTGGGAGCTGGCGGCGGTGGTGATCGTGGTGCAGTCGCTGGTCGAGTTGTTCGGGATGGTGTTCTACCTGTGGTGGCTGCCGGGGCGCCTGTTCCGGTAGGCGCGGATTTCAGCGTGGCGCCTGCCAGCAGTTGTTGCCGATCTGCCAGGTCATGGTGAGCTGCTCGCTGGTCGGCTGCAGCAGGTATTTCACGCCCATGTAATCGCTGCCGCGGCGCCAGAACATGGCGAGCAGGTTTTTCTCGCCGCTGGCGACGACGCTGGTGTAGGGGATGACCTTGACCGGGTCGCCGTGCAGGTTGGCGTAGTTCGACGCGATGATGACGAAGTGGCGGAAGGCGGGGGCGACTTCCTGCTCGAGCGCGACCAGCCGGTCGTTGCAGAAGGTGAAGAGAAAGCGGCGGGCGGCGGGGTTGCCGAGGCCGTCGTAGACGAACACGCTGTCGGGGCCGACCGGCAGGCGGTGGTCGAGATTCCAGCTGACGAGCGCGGCGTCGACCTCGGCGCGGGTCATGCCGTTCTTGAATTCGCCGACCTCCCAGGCGTGCGCGGGCGGGGCGAGCAGCAGGCCGGCGAGCAGCAGGGGAGAGGCGGGCTTCATGCGCTGCGCCTACCGGCCGGCGACGGCACCGAACACTTTTTTCAGCAGGTCGCTGCCCGCCTGCAGCGGGTTGGCGCGGATCGCGGCTTCTTTTTCCCCGATCAGCGTATAGAGCCGGTCGAGCGCCTGCTGGGTGACGTAGTCCTCGACGCGCGCCTGCTGCCTGTCGATGAGATTGAACCGCGCGGCGGTGCCGGCGTAGCGGTTGTACCGCTGCGCGAGGCCGACCTTGTCGGTGGTGGCCTTGACGGTGGGCAGGAAGCGCTCGGTCAGTTTCGCCTCGGTCTTCCTGCGGAAAAACTCGGTCGCCGAGGTCGGGCCGCCGGTGAGGATGCCACTGGCGTCTTCCAGCGTCATGGCCTTCACGGCATCGACCAGTAGCACCCGGGCTTCGGGCACGGCGGCTTCGGCGGCGCGGTTCATCGAGAGAATCAGCTCGTCGGCCTGCCTGCCCATGCCCATCAGGCGCATCGCCTGTTCGGCTTTCTGCAGGCCCGGCGGCAGCGGGATCCGTAGCGTGTCGTTGCCGAAGAAGCCGTCCCTCTGCCCGAGCTGGGCGACGGCGGCGTCGGCGCCGCGGGCGAGCGCTTCTTTCAGGCCGGCGTTGATCTCGGTCTGCGACAGCGCGCCGACGCCGCTGGCGGTCGCCGGCTGTTCGGCGGGCGGACTGACCACGCCGCGCAGCAGGTCGCGCCAGTCGGCGGCGTGCGCGGGCAGGGCCAGCACGAGGGCGGCGGCGAGGGTCAGGCGGCGGGTGGACATGGTCGGTCTCCTGGGGGAAAAGGCTTACAGCACCTCGGCGGCATAATCGGCCAGGCGCGAACGCTCACCCCGCTGCAGGGTGACGTGGCCGTTGTGCGGCCAGCCCTTGAAGTGGTCGACCACGTAGGTGAGGCCGGAGCTGCCCTCGGTGAGGTAGGGCGTGTCGATCTGCGAGATGTTGCCGAGACACACCACCTTGGTGCCGGGACCGGCGCGCGTGATCAGCGTCTTCATCTGCTTGGGCGTGAGGTTCTGCGCCTCGTCGATGATCAGGAACTTGTTGAGGAAGGTGCGGCCGCGCATGAAGTTCAGCGACTTCACCTTGATGCGCGACCGGATCAGGTCCTGCGTCGCCGCGCGGCCCCAGTCGCCGGCCTCGTCGTCGCTCTTGTTCAGCACGTCGAGGTTGTCTTCCAGCGCGCCCATCCACGGCGTCATCTTCTCCTCCTCGGTGCCGGGCAGGAAGCCGATGTCCTCGCCGACCGGCACGGTGACGCGGGTCATGATGATCTCGCTGTAGAGCTTCTTGTCGAGCACCTGCGCCAGCGCGGCGGCCAGCGTGAGCAGCGTCTTGCCGGTGCCGGCCTGGCCGAGCAGGGTGACGAAGTCGATCTCGGGGTCCATCAGCACGTTGAGCGCGAAGTTCTGCTCGCGGTTGCGCGCGACGATGCCCCACACGTTGTTCTTGTGATGGCTGTAATCGCGCACCGTCACCAGCTCGGCCTGTTTGCCGGTCACGGAAAGCACCTTGGCGTGGAGCGGGTTGGGCCCTTCCTGGAACACGAACTCGTTGGGCAAGAGGCTCGCGACCAGCGGGCCCCGGATGCGGTAATAGGTGTGGCCGTTGGCCTGCCACGATTCCATGCCGCGGCCGTGGCTGTCCCAGAAATCCGCCGGCAGCTCGCGCACGCCGGCGTAGAGCAGGTCGGTGTCCTCGAGCACCTTGTCGTTGAAGTAGTCCTCGGCGGGCAGGCCCAGCGCACGCGCCTTGATGCGCATGTTGATGTCCTTCGACACCAGGATGACCTGCCGCCCCGGCTGGTGGCGCGAGAGGAACAGCACGACGCCGAGGATCTGGTTGTCGACCTTGGACGTGGGCAGGCTCATCGGTATGTCGCCGCTGATCGCCTGGGTCTGCAGGAACAGCCGGCCGGTCGCGGCGTTGTGGCTGTAGGGCGCGAGCGGCACGCCGTCCTCGATGCTGTCGAGCTTGCTCACCACCTCGTCGATGAAGCGGCTGGCCTGGCGCGCGTTGCGCGATACCTCGGTCATGCCCTTCTTGTGCATGTCGAGTTCCTCGAGCGTCGCGATCGGCACGTAGACGTCGTGTTCCTCGAAGCGGTACAGGCTGGTCGGGTCGTGCATCAGCACGTTGGTGTCCAGTACGAACAGCTTGGTCCGGGCGGCGGCTTTTTTCTTGGGCATGTCGAAGGGGCAGAAGGGTTGCGGACGGCTTCATCCTACCTCAAGCGCAAGGGGGCTTGTCGAGTGCGGAAACTTAATACGGCGACCCCGGAATCATCCGTTTGCGGCGGCCGTTTTGTCAGTAGAATGTCCCGTTCCGACCCGGTGAGCGGAGCCTCGACATGAAGCGCTGGCAGGCCGTGCTGTGGCTGCTGTGGGCGTGGGCGACGCCGCCCCACGCGGGGATCGTCGCGGCCATCGTGCTGCAGGATTCGCCGCTGGCGGGCTTCCAGTACCACGCGGGCCGCGCGGTATGGCCGCAGCTCAGGGTGGGCGATACGCTCACCCTGGTGCGTGAGCCGGACAACCCCTACGACGCGAACGCGGTGCGGGTCGAGTGGCAGGGCCGCAAGCTCGGCTACGTGCCGCGCCGCGAAAACGCCGACGTCGCCCGCCTGATGGACCGCGGCCAGGCGCTTTCCGCACGGATCACCCGCCTGGCCGAGGTGCGCGATCCCTGGTCGCGCGTGCGCTTCGAGATCGTGATGCCCGTCGGGCCCGACTGAGGCGGACGCCATGCCGCGCTGGATCGTTTTCACCTTGCTGACGCTCGCGGGGCTCGTGCCGGCGCAGGCGGACGACTTGTCGCTGCATCGCCTGAAACTGCCGCCCGGCTTCGGGATCGAGCTCTTCGCCCGGGTCGAGAATGCGCGCCAGATGGCGCTCGGCAGGAACACGCTCTTCGTCGGCAGCCGCGGCGCCGGCAAGGTCCACGCGATTCCGCTCGCCGGCCCGCGCACGCCGGTGCTGATCGCCGGGGGGCTCGACATGCCGGTCGGCGTGGCGTTTCGCGACGGCGACCTCTATGTGTCGGCGGTGAGCCGCGTGCTGCGTTTCCGCGGCATCGAGTCGAAGCTGGGCCGGCCGCCGCGCCCGGAAACGGTGAGCGAGGCGTGGCCGACGGACACCCACCACGGCTGGAAATTCATCGCCTTCGGCCCCGACGGCCGGCTCTACGTACCGGTGGGCGCGCCGTGCAACGTCTGCGATGCCGGGAGCGAACGCTACGCGATCCTCACCGCGCTCGACGTCGCGCGCGGCACGCTCGACGTCGTCGCGCGCGGCGTGCGCAACAGCGTCGGCTTCGACTGGCACCCGCGCACGGGCGAACTCTGGTTCACCGACAACGGCCGCGACCTCATGGGCGACGATCAGCCGCCGGACGAGCTCAACCGCTTGGCCCGGCCCGGCCAGCATTTCGGCTACCCGCACTGCCACGGCCGTTCGGTGCTCGATCCCGAATACGGCCGTGGCCGGCGCTGCGCCGATTTCGTGCCGCCGGTGCAGGAACTCGGCGCGCACGTCGCCGCGCTCGGCATGCGCTTCTATACCGGCACGCAATTCCCCGAACGCTACCGCAACGCGATCTTCATTGCCGAGCATGGGTCGTGGAACCGCAGCCGCAAGGCCGGCTACCGGATCAGCGTGGCGCGCCTCGACGGCAACCGCGCCGTCGCCTATGAGCCCTTCGTGACAGGCTGGATGGAAAACGAGCAGGTCTGGGGCCGCCCGGCCGACGTGCTGGTGATGCCGGACGGCAGCCTGCTGATTTCGGACGACCACGCCGGCGCGATTTACCGCGTCGTCTACAGGGGAAAACGCTGAGTCCGTAGCGCCAGCCGGTAAAATGGCGCCGATGAAGTTGCTGATCCTCGATACCTCCACCGAATACTGCTCCGCCGCGCTTTCGCTCGACGGAAAAGTGCTCGCCTTCCGCGTGCTCGCCGAGCAGCGCCACAGTTCGCTCCTGCTGCCGATGATCGAGGAACTGCTGCGCGACGGCGGCGTCACGCTGCGCCAGCTCGACGGCATCGCCTACGGCGCCGGGCCGGGCTCGTTCACCGGTTTGCGCATCGCCTGCGCGGTGACGCAGGGGCTGGCCTTCGGCGCCGACCTGCCGGTGGTGGGCGTCTCCACCCTGGAATCGATTGCCGAGCAGGCCGGCGCCGACAAGGTGCTCACGGTGCTCGACGCGCGCATGGCCGAGGTCTACTGGGCCGCCTACGAACGCGACGGGACGCGCTGGCGCGCGCTGAGCGCACCGCAGCTCGCGCTGCCCGAGTCGGTGGCGGTGCCGCCGGGCGCGGGCTGGGTCGGCGCCGGCAACGGCTTCGCCGTGCTGGGCGAGGTGCTGCGGCCGCGGCTGGCGGCAGCGCTCACGCGCATCGACGAGAGCCTGATGCCCGACGCGGCGGCAATGGCGCCGCTTGCGGTGGCCGCCTTCGAGCGCGGCGAGGGCAGGGACGCTGCGCTCGCCGCGCCGATCTACCTGCGCGACAAGGTGGCGCTCACCGTCGAAGAGCGCCGCGCGAAGGCCTCCGCATGAGCGCCGTGTTCGAAATCGCCCATCGCCTGCGGCCGATGACCGAGGCCGACCTGCCGCGCATCCACCGCATCGAGCTGGCGAGCTACGACTACCCCTGGACGCCGGGCAACTTCGCCGATTCGATGAAGGCCGGCTACAGCATGTGGGTGCGCGAGGCCGACGGCGAGGTGATCGGCTACTACGCGATGATGGTCGCCGCCGGCGAGGCGCACCTGCTCAACCTCACCATCGCGCCGATCTGGCGCGGCCACGGCCTGGGCCGCGAGCTGCTCGAGCATTGTCTTGCCGGTGCGCGCGACCACAAGGCCGACAGCGTGTTTCTCGAAGTGCGCACGTCCAACACGGCGGCGATCGCGCTCTACCATAGCAGCGGCTTCGTCGACCTGGCTGTGCGGCGCGGCTACTACCCGGCGCGCGACGGCCGCGAGGACGCGCTGATCATGAAAAAAACACTCGCATGCTGAGCCGCGACGACGTCTTCGAGGAACTCGGCATCGGTCCGGTGTGGCGCCTGCGCGAGGCGCCGGTTGCCGAAGCCGCGCCGACGACGGTCTACACCTGGGAGCAGCTCGCCGATGCCGTCGCGCACTGCACGCAGTGCAAACTGCACAGCACCCGCACCCAGGGTGTGCTCGGGGTCGGCGACCGCAACGCCGACTGGCTCATCGTCGGCGAGGCGCCGGGCGCCGACGAGGACGCGCAGGGTGAACCCTTCGTCGGCCAGGCGGGCAGGCTGCTCGACGCCATGCTGGCGGCGATCGGTCTCGCGCGCGGGGAGAATGTCTACATCGCCAACGTGCTGAAGTCGCGCCCGCCCGGCAACCGCAACCCCGAACCCGACGAGATCGCCGCGTGCCTGCCCTATCTTCTGGCGCAGATCGAGCTCATCCGGCCCAGGCTCATCGTCGCGCTCGGCCGCTTCGCCGCGCAGACGCTCTTGCAGACCGACGAGACCATCGGCCGCCTGCGCGGCCGCGTGCATCAGTACCAGGGCGTGCCGCTCATCGTGACCTACCACCCGGCCTACCTGCTGCGCAACCTGCCCGACAAGGCGCGCGCGTGGGAGGACCTGTGCCTCGCCCGCCGCACCTATCAATCCCTGGCCCCCGGCCCCTGAACCCTGCCCCTGGAACCCATGAAACTCTTGCACAGCGCGCTGCGCTTCCGCGTCAACTACTTCTCCGACCTCGGCCGCCATCAGGTGGTGATCTGGATGCCGGGCGACACGCCGCCGGTCGACGCCCAGATGGACGTCGGGCCGAAGATCGAGCACGAGGTGCCGAACGAGGTGTTCCGTCACGACATCGCCCCCTTGCGCTTCGGCCGCTTCTACCCCGCGCAGCTGCTGCACGCGGACGACGCGCCGGGGCCGATGTTCCGTGTGACGAAGTTGAACGAAGCCAGCTTCGTCGCCAACTTCAGCCACCCGCTGCAGGGGCGCATCTTCAGCATCGACAGCGGCAAGGCCGACGTCTCCACCGAGCCGGTCGGCCAGGTGACGCAGCTGCTCGAGTGGAGCGGCATGGAGACGCAGATGCAGACGCCGACCGACTTTTCCGCGCCGGATGCCTTCACGCGCGAGGACGAAACGCCGGACAGCGAGTTCTACGCGCCGCCGCGGAAGGTCACCCACGTCGATGCGGTGTGCGCGCGCCGCATCCAGGCGCTGTACCGC
Source organism: Thiobacillus sp. (assembly GCA_046292745.1). Classification (GTDB taxonomy): domain Bacteria; phylum Pseudomonadota; class Gammaproteobacteria; order Burkholderiales; family Thiobacillaceae; genus Thiobacillus. Next base: position 77,990 of record JBKBQH010000011.1, read on the forward strand.
ACCGTGCTGCCGGAGGGCGCGCGCGTGCTCGACCTGATGGCGGGCTGGCGCTCGCATCTGCCCGACACCGTGGCGCCGGCCGTCGGCCTCGGCATGAACGCCGAGGAGCTGGCCGACAACCCGCAGCTCGGCGAGCGCATCGTGCACGACCTCAACGCCGAGCCCAGGCTGCCGTTCGCCGACGCGAGCTTCGACGCCGTGGTGTGCACCGTGTCGTTCGAATACCTCACGCAGCCGGACAGGATCGTCGCCGAGGCAAAACGCGTGCTGAAGCCGGGCGGCATGTTCGTCGTCACCCTCTCGAACCGTTATTTCCCGCCCAAGGTGATCCGGCTGTGGACGCAGTTGCACCCGATGGAGCGCATGGCCTGGGCCGGCACGCTGATCAAGCAGGCGGGGTTCAGGAAGGTCGAGACCTACGTCGAGCGCGGTCTCAAGCGGCCGAAGGACGACCGCTACGCGGACCGGCTCGGCGAGTCCGATCCGCTGTTCGCGACCTGGGGGGTCAAGCCCTGAGTCGATCGCGATGGCGTGCCGATGCGGAACTCGTCGCGCGCTTGCAGTAAGCTTCGCCTTGCATCGAATCGTGCCGGCAAGGCTGGTTGCCGGTTTCACCCCAAGAACAAGGAGCATGACATGTTGAGATGGCTGATGGTGACGTTGATGGCGCTGGCCCTGTCGGGCTGCGGCTACAACACCCTGCAATCGACCGACGAGGAGATCAAGGCGACCTGGGCCGAGGTGCTCAACCAGTACCAGCGCCGCGCCGATCTCGTGCCCAACCTGGTCAACGTGGTGAAGGGCTACGCCGCGCACGAGAAGGAGGTGCTGACCCGCGTCACCGAGGCGCGCGCCCGCGTCGGCGCGATCCAGGCAACGCCGGAACTCATCAATGATGAAGCCGCCTTCCAGAAATTCATCGCCGCCCAGGGCGAACTCACCGGCGCGATCTCGCGCCTGCTGCTGGTGGCGGAGAACTACCCGCAACTGAAGGCCGACGGACTGTTCCGCGATCTGCAGGCCCAGCTCGAGGGCACCGAGAACCGCATCACCGTCGCGCGCAAGCGCTATATCGAGGCGGTCAAGACCTACAACGTGACCGTGCGTTCGTTCCCGTCCAACCTCACCGCGATGCTGTTCGGCTTCAAGACCAAGCCGACTTTCACGGTCGAGAACGAGGCGACGATCGCCGTGCCGCCCAAGGTCGATTTCGGCACCTCGTCGCCTGCCGCGCCCGCCGGGGGCGACGCCGCCGGCGGCCTCTCGCACGGTTACTGATCGGCACATGACGACGCGGCTGCGTGCCGCCTGTCTGGCCGGCCTGCTGCTGGCCGGCGCGGCCTTCCTCGCCTGGGCGCAGATCGCGGTGCCGGAACTCGCGCGCCGCATCACCGATCTCACCGCGACCTTGAGCGCAGAACAGCTGGCCGCCCTGGAAAACAAGCTGGCCGCGTTCGAGGCAGAGAAGGGCAGCCAGATTGCAGTGCTGATCGTTCCCACGCTCGCCGGCGAGGACATCGCGGCCTTCGGCATCCGCGTCGCCGAGCGCTGGCGGATCGGCCGCGGCAAATTCGACGATGGCCTCATCCTCATCGTCGCCAGGGACGACCGCCAGATGCGCATCGAGGTCGGCTACGGCCTCGAAGGCGCGATTCCCGACGCAATCGCGAAACGGGTGATTGCCGAAGTGATCGCGCCGCGTTTTCGCGATGGCGACTTCTACGGCGGCCTCGACGCCGGCCTTACGCAACTGATGAAGCTGATCGAGGGCGAGGCCTTGCCGCCGCCAGCGCCCGGCGGCGAAGGCGTCGACGACAGCGTGTTCGGCCTGCTGGTGATGGGCGGCGTCATCGGCGGCTGGCTGCTCTCGCTGCTGATGAGCCGGCCCGCCGCCGCCGGCATCGCCGCGCTGGGCAGCGTGGCCGCCGGCGCCCTGTGGCTGGGTTTCAATGCCCTGCTCCTGCTCGTGGCGGTGTTCGTGTTCGCTGCCGTGGCGTCGGGCTTCCGCGGCGGCGGTGGCTGGTCGAGCGGCGGCCATGGCGGCGGCCTGGGAGGCGGTTCATGGGGCGGTGGCGGCGGCGGGTTCGGCGGCGGAGGCGCTTCGGGCAGATGGTGAAGATCACGCGTCTTTTCAAGCATTTGTTCATGCCGCCGTGGGCGTGGCGGCGCGCGTTTCCGCCCGCCGTGCTCGACGCCGTCGAGGCGGCGATCCGCGAATCGGAAGCGATGCATACCGGCGAGATCGTCTTCGCCATCGAGAACGCGCTCGCGCCGGGCCGGGTATGGCATGGCGTCTCCGGGCGCGAACGCGCGCTGCAGGTGTTCGCCGACCTGCGCGTGTGGGATACGGCGGCAAACAACGGCGTGCTGATCTATGTGCTGCTCGCCGACCACGACATCGAACTCGTCGCCGACCGCGGCATCGCGGCTCGGGTCGACTCCGCCGAATGGGAGGCGGTGGCGCGGATGATGGAAGCCGAGTTCCGGGCCGGCCGCTTCGAGACGGGCGCCCGTGCCGGCATTGCGCGCGTCGGCGCCCTACTGGCGCAGCATTTCCCCGCGGGCGGCCCCGCGTCGCCCCAGGGGGGCAATCCGGATGAATTGTCGAACCGGCCGGTGATCGTCTCCGGCCGGCCCCGCTGAGACGCGGCGCGTAGCGCAGATCACGACCAGGCGCGAACCTACGCGCAAAACGACCGCCAGCACCCGCGTAGGCTCGAAGAGCCGCCCAAGGGATTGTCCGGGTTCAATGCACCACATCGTGGCGGTGGCGCAGCCAGATCGCCGTCATCACCACGCTGATGAACAGCCCGAACACCCAGATGATGGTGTGGATATGCCATTCGGCGCGCACCATCAGCGCGTAGGCGCCGGTCAGCGCCAGGATGCTGATGTTCTCGTTGAAATTCTGCTGCGCGATCGAGTGGCCGGCGCCCATCAACAGGTGCCCGCGGTGCTGCAGCAGCGCGTTCATCGGCACGACGAAATACCCTGCCAGCATGCCGGCCAGGGTCAGCAGGGCGAGCGCCGGCCACAGGCTTTCCACCCAGATCAGCGCGATCGGGACGAAACCGAGGAGAATGCCTGCGGGCAGCACGCCGACCGCATTCTTCAACGGCACGAACCTGCCTGCCAGGATCGAACCGATGGCGATGCCTGTTGCGGTGGCGGCAGTGAGCTGGGTCGCCTGGTCGAGGCCGTATTTCAGGTTGAGCGCGGCCCACGCGATGATGAGCAGGCGCAGCGTCGCGCCGACGCCCCAGAACAGCGTGGTGACGGCGAGCGATACCTGGCCAAGCGGATCGCGCCACAAGAGCACGAAGCTGTGCCAGAAGTCGTGCAGTATGAACAGCGGCGACCTGTTCGGCAGCTTATGGTCGATCGGCAGCCGCGGGATGAACAGGTTCGCCAGGGCAGCGGCGAGATACAGGGAGGTGATCGCGATGATGGCGAACTTCGGGGCGATCACGAAACCCGTGAGGCCGGCGTGCTCGAGCACGCTGGCGGCGAGGGCGGGATTGATGAGCGCGCCGCCGATGATGGCGCCGAGCACGATGGCGCCGACCGTCGTGCCCTCCATCCAGCTGTTGGCGACGACGAGCTTCTCGGGCGGCAGGAGCTCGGTGAGGATGCCGTATTTCGCGGGCGAATACATTGCCGCGCCGATGCCGACGATGGCGTAGGCGATGAGGGGGTGCAGGCCGGCGAGCATGACGAGGCAGCCGGCGAACTTGACCGTGTTGGCGATGAGCATGACGCGCCCCTTGGGCAAGGCGTCGGCGAACGGGCCGACCAGCGGGGCGAGCACGATGTAGGCGATGACGAAGACCGTCTGCAGCAGGGGGGAATGCCATTCCGGCGCGGCGAAGAACACCAGCAGGCCGATGGCCGCGAACAGCAGCGCGTTGTCGGCCAATGCGGACAGGAACTGCGCCAGCAGGATGGTGTAGAAGGCGCGATTCATGGCAAGCCCGGGTCAGCGTTGGCGGCGCGGGGCCGGGAGCGGTACGCCTGGCGCGCGGAATACCTCAGGTAACTCAAGGGCTTGCCAGTAGTAATGTTTCAACACGGTCGGGTTTGTGGTTGAATAAAAATCTTTTCTGACCCAAGGGCGGGGATTGATGGCCGACCGCAGACTTCAAGTATTCTACACCGTCGCTCGCCAGCTCAGCTTTACCAGGGCCGCCGACATCCTGTACATGACGCAGCCGGCGGTGACCTTCCAGGTCAAGCAACTGGAGGAGCATTTCAACACCCGGCTGTTCGAGCGCAGCCACGGCAAGATATCGCTCACGCCAGTGGGCGAACTGGTGCTGGGCTACGCCGAGCGCATCCTCGCGCTGACCGGCGAAATGGAAGCGCGCGTGGGAGAGATGACGGGCCAGGTCACCGGCCCCTTGATGATCGGCGCCTCGACCACGATCGCCGAGTACCAGTTGCCGCGCATACTCGGCGAATTCAAGGAACGCTTTCCCCAGGTGCAGGCGCGGCTGACCGTCGCCAACTCGGAGACGGTGGTGTCCAAGGTTGCCGACCATTCGCTCGACGTCGGCCTGATCGAGGCGCCGTCGCACAACAGCAACCTGAAGACGCTCGCGTGCTGCGAAGACGAGCTGGTGATGATCTGTTCGCCCAATCACCCCCTGGCCGCGCGCTCCAGCGTGGACGCGAAGGAAATTGCCGAGCAGCCCTATGTGTCGCGCGAGCACGGCTCGGGCACGCGCGAAGTCGTGGACGATTTCTTCAAGCACAACGGCGTCAACCCGGACGACCTGCATATCGAGATGGAACTGGGCAGCCGCGAGGCGATCAAGGGCGCGGTCGAGGCGAACCTCGGCGTCGCCATCATGTCCGCCTCGACGGTGACCAAGGAAGTCCAGCTCGGCACGCTCGTCGCGGTGCCGCTGAGCCCGCGCCTCACGCGCGAGCTGTCGATGGTCTACGCGCCGGAGAAATTCCGCAGCAAACTGCTCGACGCCTTCATCGCCTTCGTCGAAAACAAGTTCCAGCAGTGCCCCATCGATGTCACGCCGTTGAAGCGCCCGGCCAAGGGGCGCGGTCGCTGAATGGGCGACACTAAACGCCTGGTTTCGATTTTCAGGCGCTTGTCGCAAGGCCGGCAGCAGGCGCTGCTCGAATACGCCGAGTTCCTGGCGGAAAAGGAAGGCGCCGCATCGCCGCCGCTGCCGAGCGAGCCGCTGCCGATCCCGCGCCCGGCCGAGGAGAGCGTGGTCAAGGCGATCCAGCGGCTGATGCAGACCTATCCCATGCTGGAGCGCAACCGGCTTTTCCACGAGGCGTCGGCGCAGATGACGCGCCATCTCATCCATGGCGTCACGGCCCGGGAGGTGATCGACGAGCTCGAACGCATCTTCGCGCACCACTACCGGCAGCATGCCGGGCTCCGCAATGAGGATCAGCAGGCCTGATCGGGCAGGGCGGCGCCGCACTGCCAGCAGCTGAGGAAATTTCCCGGATTGATCTCGCCGCAGCGCGGGCAGGCCTTGTCAGCGCCTGCGGGTGCGTCGCGCAGCGCCGCCAGCGTGTCGCGGGCGCGGCCTTCCTGCGCGTCGTCCTCCACCCAGACTTCCGGCTGCGCCTGCAGGAAGGGGACTTCGCCGGTCGCGCCGGCGGCGTTGGCATTGAAGACATGGGCAGCGATGCCGACACTGGCGAGTGCGTCGAGGGCGAGTTGGGCGTCGAGCAGGCTGGCGGCGATGTGGACCCGTTTCACGGGTAGACCATTCAATGCGCCCGGCGGACGCGGACGATGAGGTCGATGCCCTCGGTGACCATGCCCTCGGGGAGGGGCGGCAAGCCCGAGATCTGCACGTGGGCAGCGTCGATGTCGGACAGCTTGCCGGTATCGACTTCGTAGAGGTGGTGATGCGGACGGGTGTTGGGGTCGTAGAACACCTTGCTGGGGTCGACGATGACTTCGCGCACCAGGCCCTTCTCGAGGAAAAGCTTGAGCGTGTTGTAGACCGTGGCCTTGGACGTTTCGGAATGGCGCGTATTCACGATCGCCATCACCTGGTCGGCCGACAGGTGCTCCTGGCGCGAAAACAGGGCGTGCGCGATCTCGATCCGCTGGTGGGTCGGATTGATGTCGTGACTGCGCAAAAGGCTGGCCATGTTGTCGCGCGTGTAGTGCATGAAGGCCATGATAAACCTCGATCTGGACTTTGTCTAATTCCCGGAATGGGTATGGTGTCGGGGCTAAACGCCTGAGTGGTCGCGGGAATTGTCAAAAAAACGGTACAATCAGCGCAGGACTTTAGCCTGCGCCATCCAGCGAACCCGATCCCGTGCCGACCCTGACCCGCCTCGACAGTGCGCAGCCTGATTTCCAGGCGCGTCTCGCCCGCCTGCTGCAATTCGACGACGCCACCGATGCCGCGATCGAACAGGTCGTCGCCGCCATCCTGGCCGACGTGAAGCGGCGCGGCGACGCCGCCGTGCTGGAATACACCGCGCGTTTCGACCGCCTGCCCGCGACCTCGGTCGCCAGCCTCGAACTCGGCCGCGCCGAACTCCGGGCGGCGCTCGACGCCTTGCCCACCGACACCCGCGCGGCGCTGGAAGCCGCCGCAGAGCGTGTGCGCCGCTATCACGAAAAGCAGGTGCAGGGCTCGTGGCGCTACACCGAGGACGACGGCACCGTGCTGGGGCAGCAGGTCACGCCGCTCGACCGCGTCGGTCTCTACGTGCCGGGCGGCAAGGCGGCGTACCCGTCGTCGGTACTGATGAACGCGATTCCGGCCAAGGTCGCCGGCGTGGGAGAACTCATCATGGTGGTGCCGACGCCGGGCGGCGAGAAGAATCCGCTGGTGCTCGCCGCGGCGGCGATCGCCGGCGTCGATCGTGTGTTCACCCTCGGCGGCGCACAGGCGGTGGCGGCGCTCGCCTACGGCACCGAAACCGTGCCGCAGGTCGACAAGATCGTCGGTCCCGGCAACGCCTACGTCGCCGCGGCCAAGCGGCGCGTGTTCGGCACCGTCGGCATCGACATGATCGCCGGGCCGTCGGAAATCCTTGTCATCGCTGACGGCACGACGCCGGCCGAGTGGGTGGCGATGGACCTGTTCTCGCAGGCCGAGCACGACGAACTCGCGCAGTCCATCCTGCTCTCGCCCGACGCCGCCTATCTCGACGCGGTGGCGGCGGCGATCAACCGTCTCATCGACGGCATGCCCCGGTGCGACGTCATCCGCACCTCGCTCACCAACCGTGGCGCGCTGATCAGGACGCGCGACCTCGACGACGCGGCGGCGATCTCCAACCGCATCGCGCCCGAACACCTGGAAGTCTCCACCGCCGACCCCGAGGCGCTGCTGCCCAAGCTGCGCCATGCCGGCGCGATCTTCCTCGGCAGGCACACCTGCGAGGCGCTCGGCGACTACTGCGCCGGCCCCAACCACGTGCTGCCGACCTCGCGCACCGCGCGCTTCTCGTCGCCGCTCGGCGTCTACGACTTCCAGAAGCGCACGAGCCTGATCCACGTCTCGCCCGCCGGTGCGCAGACGCTGGGGAAAATCGCCGCCACGCTCGCCTATGGCGAAGGCCTGCAGGCGCACGCGCGTTCCGCCGAATACCGTCTGACCCACCGATGATGTCGCGATGAGCCGATACTGGAGCGCCGTGGTCCACGGCCTCAAGCCCTACGTGCCGGGCGAGCAGCCCAAGCTCGCCAATCTGGTCAAGCTCAACACCAACGAGAATCCCTACGGGCCGAGCCCGAAGGTGATCGCGGCGGTGCGCGCGGAGGCCGCCGATACGCTGCGACTGTATCCGGACCCCAATTCCGACCGCCTGCGTGCCGGCATTGCCGCATATCACGGTGTCGACCCCGCGCAGGTCTTCGTCGGCAACGGTTCCGACGAAGTGCTGGCGCACGCCTTCCTGGCGCTCTTGAAGCATGAGAGGCCGATCCTGTTCCCGGATATCAGCTACAGCTTTTATCCGGTCTACTGTGGCCTGTACGAGATCGCGCACCGCACGGTGCCGCTCACCGACACCTTCGAGATCCGCGTCGACGACTACCTTGCGCCCAACGGCGGCATCATTTTCCCCAACCCCAACGCGCCGACCGGGCGCCTGCTGGCCTTGGGCGAAATCGAGCGCCTGCTCGCCGGCAACCCGGATTCGGTGGTGGTGATCGACGAGGCCTATATCGACTTCGGCGGCGAATCGGCGGTGCCGCTGGTCGCGCGCCACCCGCAGCTGCTGGTGACGCGCACCCTGTCGAAGTCGCACGCGCTCGCCGGCCTGCGCGTCGGCTACGCGATCGGCCAGCCGCACCTCGTCGAGGCGCTCAACCGCGTCAAGGACAGCTTCAACTCGTATCCGCTCGACCGCTTCGCCCAGGCCGGCGCGCTGGCGTCGATCGAGGACAGCGCCTGGTTCGAGTCGATCTGCGCGAAAGTGGTGGCAACCCGCACCCGGCTCGTCGCCGACATGCAGGCGCTCGGTTTCGAGGTGCTGCCGTCGGCAGCCAACTTCATCTTCGCGCGCCACCCGCGGCACGACGGCGCCGCGCTCGCCAGCGCCTTGCGCGAACGCAGCATCATCGTCCGCCACTTCAAGAGCCCGGCGCGGATCGCGCCCTTCCTGCGCATCACGGTCGGCACCGACGACCAGTGCCGCGCACTGGTCGATGCCTTGAAAGACATGACGGCCTGCTAGAATCCCCTTACAGTCTCATATTTCGACGCCATGCGTACCGCACAAGTCACCCGCAACACCCTCGAGACCCAGATCGCGGTCGCGCTCGATCTCGACGGTACGGGCAAATCCCGGCTCGCCACCGGCGTGCCCTTTCTCGATCACATGCTGGACCAGGTCGCGCGCCACGGCCTGATCGACCTCGATATCACGGCGACGGGTGACCTGCACATCGACGCCCACCACACCGTCGAGGACACGGGGATCACCCTGGGCCAGGCCTTTGCGCAGGCGCTTGGCGACAAGAAAGGCATCCGCCGCTACGGCCACGCCTACGTGCCGCTCGACGAGGCGCTGTCGCGCGTGGTGATCGACCTTTCCGGGCGCCCCGGCCTCGAATACCACGTCGACTACACCCGCGCACGCATCGGCGAGTTCGACGTCGACCTCTTCCTCGAATTCTTCCGCGGCTTCGTCAACCACGCAGGGGTGACGCTGCACATCGACAACCTGCGCGGCATCAACGCCCACCACCAGGCCGAGACCGTCTTCAAGGCCTTTGGGCGCGCCTTGCGCATGGCGGTGGAGCCTGATGCGCGCATGGGCGACGTGCTGCCGTCGACGAAAGGTGCGCTATGAGTGCATCGCAAATTGAGGTGGCTGCGCTGTGAAGGCCGACATCGCCGTCATCGACTACGGCATGGGCAACCTGCGTTCGGTGTCCAAGGCGATCGAGCACGTCGCGCCGTCTGCAAGCGTGGTCGTCACGTCCGATCCCGCGGTGATCGCCGCCGCCGGCCGCGTGGTGTTTCCCGGCCAGGGCGCGGCGCCGGACTGCATGCGCGAGATCGACGCGCGCGGCCTGCGCCAGGCCATCGTCGACGCCGCGCACAGCAAGCCCTTCCTCGGCATCTGCATGGGCATGCAGGTGCTGTTCGAGCACAGCGAGGAGGGCGACACCGCGTGCCTGGGCATCCTGCCCGGCACGGTGCAGCGCTTTCCGCGCGAGGCGATGGTCGACGACCGCGGCGCCAAGCTCAAGGTGCCCCACATGGGCTGGAACAACGTCCACCAGGTGATGCCCCATCCGCTGTGGGTGGGCATCGAAGAGGGCGCGCGCTTCTACTTCGTGCACAGCTACTTCGTGCAGCCGACCACGCCCGACATCATCGCCGGCTTCTCGCACTATCCGTTTCCTTTCACCTGCGCGGTGGCGTCCGGCAGCATCTTCGCCGTGCAGTTCCATCCTGAAAAGAGCCAGAACGCCGGTCTCGCCCTGCTGGGCAATTTCGTCACCTGGAATCCGGGCGAGCATGCCGCCGCCTGCGATATGTCTGGCGCAGCCTGCGCCTAAACCTATTTTCGTACGACCATGCTGATCATTCCCGCTATCGACCTCAAGGACGGCCACTGCGTGCGCCTGGAACAGGGCGAAATGGACCGCGCCACGGTGTTTTCCGAGGATCCCGCCGCGATGGCGCGCCACTGGAAGGCGCAGGGCGCGAGGCGCCTGCACCTGGTCGATCTCAACGGCGCCTTTGCCGGCAAGCCGGTCAACGATGCTGCGATCCGATCCATCGTCGATGCCGCCAGCGACGAGATGCCGGTGCAGCTGGGCGGTGGCATCCGCGATCTCGCCACCATCGAGCGCTATCTCGACGATGGCGTGCGCTACGTCATCATCGGCACCGCCGCGGTGAAGAATCCCGGCTTCCTGCACGAGGCCTGCGATGCCTTCCCGGGCCACGTCATGGTCGGCCTCGACGCCAGGGACGGCAAGGTCGCGGTCGAAGGCTGGTCCAAGCTCACCGGCCACGATGTCATCGACCTGGCGAAGCGCTTCGAAGGCTACGGCGTCGAAGCGGTCATCTACACTGACATCGGGCGCGACGGCATGCTCACCGGCGTCAATATCGAGGCCACCCAGAAACTCGCGCAGGCGCTGTCGATCCCGGTCATCGCCAGCGGCGGCGTCACCAATCTGGACGACGTGCGCGCGCTCTCCACCGTCGCCAAGGACGGCATCATCGGCGCCATCACCGGCCGCGCGATCTACCAGGGCACGCTCGATTTCGCCGAAGCGCAGAAGCTCGCCGACGAGCTCGCCGGCGGCGTGTTCGGCGTCTGATCCGATGCTCGCCAAGCGCATCATTCCCTGTCTCGACGTCACCCACGGCCGCGTGGTCAAGGGCGTCAACTTCGTCGAGCTCAAGGACGCCGGCGACCCGGTCGAGATCGCGCGCCGCTACAACGAGGCGGGCGCCGACGAACTGACCTTCCTCGACATCACGGCATCTTCCGACGAGCGCGACCTGATCCTGCACATCATCGAGGCGGTGGCCGCCGAGGTCTTCATTCCGCTCACCGTCGGCGGCGGCGTGCGCGCGGTCGGAGACGTGCAGCGCCTCTTGAACGCCGGCGCCGACAAGGTCAGCATCAATACCTCGGCGGTGGTCAACCCGCAGCTGGTCAAGGATGCGTCCGACCGCTACGGCAGCCAGTGCATCGTCGTGGCGATCGACGCCAAGCGTACCGGCGACCACTGGGAGGTCTTCACCCACGGCGGTCGCCGCGCGACCGGGCTCGACGCCGTCGAGTGGGCGAAGAAAATGGAAACCCTGGGCGCGGGCGAGCTGCTGCTCACCTCGATGGACCGCGACGGCACCAAGAGCGGATTCGATCTGGAACTCACGCGCGCGATTTCCGACGCGGTCGACATTCCCATCATCGCCAGCGGCGGCGTCGGCACCCTGCAGCATCTCGTCGACGGCGTGAAGGAGGGCCGCGCCGACGCGGTATTGGCGGCGAGCATTTTCCATTTCGGCGAGTACGGCATCGATGAGGCGAAGCGGTACATGAAGCAGCACGGCATCGAGGTCAGGCTATGAGCGACTGGCTCGACGCCGTGAAATGGGACGCCAACGGCCTGGTGCCGGCGATCGCGCAGGACGCGTCGACGGGGGAGATCCTGATGGTCGCCTGGATGAACCGCGAGGCGCTGGCGGAAACCGCGCGTACCCGGCGCGGCGTGTATTTTTCGCGCTCGCGCAATCGCCTGTGGCGCAAGGGCGAGGAATCCGGCCATGTCCAGAACGTCAGCGAGATCCGTCTCGACTGCGACAACGATGTGGTGCTGTTGAAGATCGAGCAGGTCGGCGGCATCGCCTGTCACACCGGACGGCGTTCGTGCTTTTTCCAGAAGCTGGAAGGCGAGCAGTGGGTGACGACCGCCCCCGTGCTCAAGAACCCGGACGAGATCTACAAATGAGCGACATCCTCGACCGCCTCGCCGAGACGCTGGAAGCGCGCAAGCAGGCTTCGCCCGACAGTTCCTACGTGGCGAAGCTCTATGCCAGGGGCACCGACGCGATCCTGAAGAAGATCGGCGAGGAGGCGACCGAGACGGTGATGGCGGCGAAGGACGGCCAGCCCGAAAAGATCATCTACGAAGTCGCCGATTTGTGGTTTCATACCCTGGTGCTGCTGGCGCACAAGGGGCTCGGGCCTGCGGACGTGCTGAACGAACTGGCGCGCCGCGAAGGGCTGTCGGGCCTGGTTGAAAAAGCGAATCGGCAAGGCGATTGACATGAGCGACTGCATTTTCTGCAAGATCGTTGCCGGCGAGATTCCGAGCAGCAAGGTCTACGAAGACGACGAGGTACTGGCGTTCCATGACATCCACCCGTTCGCGCGGGTGCATTTCCTGATCATCCCGAGAAGGCATATCGCGACGCTGGCCGACTGTACGCCGGCCGACGCGGGCCTGCTGGGGAGAATGCTGCTGCTGGCGCCCCGGCTGGCGAAGGCGCAGGGACTCGACGCCGGTTTCAAGACGCTGATCAACACCGGCCGCGGCGGCGGTCAGGAAGTGTTTCACATACACGTACACGTGTTTGGCGGGGGGGATCCCGCCAAGCGCAATTAACTGGAAAGGAGACATCGCATGGGCACTCTAAGCATCTGGCACTGGCTGATCGTTCTGGTCGTGGTGCTGCTGATTTTCGGCACCAAGAAGCTGCGCAACATCGGCAGCGACCTGGGCGGCGCGGTCAAGGGCTTCAAGGAAGGCATGAAGGAAGACGCCCCGAAAATCGCCGAAAAGACCGAAGAGGGTGGCCGCACCATCGACGCCGAGGTCAAGGACAAGCAGAACTCCTGAGGTTGAGGGGACCAGGATCTAGGGGGCGCGATGCGCCCGCTAGCGCCTTGGTCCCTAGACCCTGACTCCTGGATCCTGGCTCCTGAATGTTCGATATCGGCTTTACCGAACTCCTCGTCATTGGCGTGGTGGCGCTGATCGTGATCGGGCCCGAGCGCCTGCCCAAGGTCGCGCGCACGGCCGGGCATCTGTTCGGCCGCATGCAGCGCTACGTTTCGACGGTGAAGTCGGACATCAGCCGCGAGATCGAGCTGGAGGAACTGCGCCGCGCCGGCCAGAGCTTCCGGGAATCGATCGAGTCGGTGAACACGGAGGTGCAGCAGGAAGCGACGCGGATAGACGACTATTTCCGCGACGAGGCCGATCGCATCGCCAAGGTGACCCAGGCGATGGGGACGACCGAGGGCGAGCGCCCGGTCACCGGACCGGCGCTGGAGGCCGCGCCACCGGCTGTCCAGCAGAGCCTGCCGCTCGACGAGCCAGACCAGGAGGCACCGGCACCATCCGCAGTCATCGAGATCGCGCGCGCACCCGCTGACAAATCCGCATGAGCGACTCTCAGGACACCTTCATTTCGCACCTGATCGAAATGCGCGATCGCCTGCTGCGCGCGGTGATCGCCGTGGTGGTGCTGTTCGTCCTGCTCTTCCCCTGGGCGCAGGATCTCTATCACCTGCTGGCCAAACCGATGCTGGAGTCGCTGCCGCAGGGCGGGCAGATGATCGCGACCGAGGTCACCACGCCGTTTTTCGTGCCCATCAAGGTCACGCTGATGACGGCCTTTCTGCTGGCGCTGCCCTGGGTGTTCTACCAGGCCTGGGCCTTCGTCGCGCCGGGGCTCTACCAGCACGAGAAACGCCTCGGCATTCCGCTCGTGATTTCCAGCGTGGTGTTGTTCCTGCTGGGCATGGCCTTTGCCTATTTCCTGGTATTCCCGGTGGTGTTCGGCTTCATCGTCGGCGTCGCGCCCGAGGGTGTCGCGGTGATGACCGACATCGGGAAATATCTCGATTTCGTGATGACGCTGTTCCTCGCCTTCGGGATCACTTTCGAGGTGCCGGTCGCGGTCGTGCTGCTGGTCAAGATGGGCATGGTGTCGGTGGCAAAGCTGCGCGAGGTGCGGCCCTATGTCATCGTCGGCGCCTTCGTCATCGGCGCGATCTTCACGCCGCCCGACGTGATTTCCCAATTCATGCTCGCCATTCCGATGTGGCTGCTGTACGAGCTCGGCATCCTGGTGTCCGTCCTGATCACCCGGCCGCAGCCCGACGAGGCGACGGCGTATCGACCGATGAGCGAGGCCGAGATGGACGCCGAGCTCGACCGCATCGAACAGGAAACACGCGAACAGAAGTAACGCCCATTGTTGGTGCATTGATGTGTGTCGTGCACGATAGTGGTGCGCATTGTGTTGCGGCAATCCTGAAAAGTTCTTTTGAATTAAGTCTCTGTCGTCCTGGAACGGCGCTTGCTTCATCGTGCCGGATCATTTCCGGAGCCGGCACATGGATGCACTGAAATCAGGCAGCGACGTATTGTTCCTCTTGCTGGGCGGCATCATGGTGCTCGCCATGCACGCGGGATTCGCCTTTCTCGAACTCGGCACCGTGCGCAAGAAGAACCAGGTCAATGCCCTGGTCAAGATCCTCACCGATTTCTCGGTCTCGACCATCGCCTATTTCTTCATCGGCTACGGCGTCGCCTATGGCGTCAGCTTCTTTTCCGGGGCCGCCGCGCTGTCGGCGCATAACGGCTACGAACTGGTCAAGTTCTTTTTCCTGCTGACCTTCGCCGCGGCGATCCCCGCCATCGTGTCAGGCGGCATCGCCGAACGCGCGCGCTTCAGCCCGCAGCTTGCCGCGACCTTCGTGCTGGTGGGCCTGGTCTATCCCTTCTACGAGGGCATGGTGTGGAACGGCAACTTCGGTCTCCAGGCCTGGCTGGAGGCCACGTTCGGCGCGGCCTTCCACGACTTTGCCGGTTCGGTGGTGGTGCACGCGGTGGGCGGCTGGATCGCGCTGCCGGCGGTGCTGCTGCTGGGCGCGCGACGCGGCCGCTATACGAAGGACGGCATGATCTCGGCGCACCCGCCGTCGAACATTCCCTTCCTCGCGCTCGGCGCGTGGATCCTCACCGTCGGCTGGTTCGGCTTCAACGTGATGTCGGCGCAGCGGCTGGAGGCGATCTCCGGCCTGGTCGCGGTGAATTCGCTGATGGCGATGGTGGGCGGCACGCTTGCCGCGCTCGTGATCGGCCGCAACGACCCCGGCTTCATCCACAACGGCCCGTTGGCAGGACTGGTGGCGGTCTGCGCCGGGTCCGACCTGATGCATCCGCTCGGCGCGCTCGCCACCGGCGCGATCGCCGGCGCGCTGTTCGTGTGGATGTTCATGGTGACGCAGAACCGCTGGAAGATCGACGACGTGCTGGGCGTGTGGCCGCTGCACGGCCTGTGCGGCGCCTGGGGCGGCATCGCGGCCGGCATCTTCGGTTCCGAGTGGTTCGGCGGCATCGGGGGGGTCAGCTTCCTCTCGCAACTCATCGGGACGCTGGGCGGCATCGCGGTGGCGCTCGCGGGCAGTGTCGTCGTCTACGGGAGCCTGAAGGCCTTGTTCGGCCTGCGGCTCGATCCGGAAGCCGAGTTCAACGGGGCCGACCTCAGCATTCACAAGGTGTCGGCGACCGCCGAACGGGAAACCAACTGGTAGGCCACGTCAGCGGCCCGGGTCGCGCCGCAGCTGGCGCAGGTAACGCTGCCGCTCGGCACGCAGCTGCTCGAGCTGGCGATCGATCTGCACCACGTCGGGATGCTGCGCGGTGTAGGTCAGCAGCAATTCGGTGCGCCGCAGCCGCAGTTCTATCTGCTTGCGGTCGAGCCCGGCGAGATAGGGGTCCTCCGTGGCAGCGTTTTTTTTCGGCGCAGCCGCGGCTGGGGCTGGCGCGTCTCCGGGGGACGGGCGCGTGGGCGCCGCGGCCGCCGGCGCGGGCGCGTGGGCCGCGGCGCCGGG
>JBKBQH010000012.1:0-90124 GCA_046292745.1 Thiobacillus sp.
CTGTATGGTCTTGTCGACCTCGTAGTTGACCGGGGGGTCCTTGCGCCCGTTGGCCGGCGGCGCGCCGTTGGCGGCGGCCGCCGCCGCGGCGCCCGCAGCGACGACGGGCGCGGTGGCGGGGGCCGGCGGCTGGTTGGTCAGCGCGCCCGGCACGCCACCTGCCGCGGCCGTGCCGTTGATCGCCTCGCTGGTCTGCTGGCTGCGGATCGCCATCGCCTCCGGGGTCTGGTTCGGCTTGTAGGATTCGACCGCCTGCTCGCTGCGCGAGAAGTCGACGTCGGCGGTGGCTTCGGCGCGCACATTGTTGGGGCCGACGATGGGCGTGATGATCGACTCGATGCGGCGCACCACGCTCTGCTGCAGTTCCTGCACGTACTTGATCTGGGTGGCGTCGAGGCCGTTCGCGCCGGGACTCTTGCCGGCGTCGGACAGCAGGTTGCCGTTCTGGTCGACCACGGTCACGTTCTTCGTCGGGAGCTCGGGCACGCTGCTCGCCACCAGGTGGACGATCGCACTGACCTGCTGGGGGTCGAGCGTCCGTCCCGGGTGCAGGTTGAGCAGTACCGACGCAGTGGGCGCCTTCTGTTCGGAGACGAACACCGTGTCCTTGGGCATGGCCAGATGCACGCGTGCCGACTGGACCGAGGCGACCGATTCGATCGACCGCGCCAGCTCGCCTTCCAGCGCGCGCTGGAAATTGACCCGCTCGAGGAACTGCGACGAACCCAGGCGCTGGTTCTCCATCAGCTCGAAACCGACGTTGCCGCCCTTGGGCAGACCCTGCTGGGCGAGCTTGAGGCGGGCGTCGTGCACCCGGTCGGCAGGCACCATGAGGGCGCCGCCGCCCTCGGTGTATTTGTAGGGGATGCCCATCTGCTCCAGCTGCGCGACGATCGCGCCGCCGTCGCGGTCGCTGAAATTCGAGAACAGCACCCGGTACTCGGGCTGCCGTGCCCACATCCAGACCGCGCCCATGACGGCGACGACCGCCGCCACGCCGAGCGCGAGCATGATCCTGCGGCCGCCCGCCGTGCGGGTGTAGTGGATGACGTTGCCGGGCACCACGATTTCGCCTGCTGATGCTTCTGCCATGTCAGTTCGTCCTGGTTGTCCTTGCCAGCGGCGTGTCATGGGCCGTTCTGCCGCCGAATCCTGCTTTCATCTCGCGTTCTCCCATGAGAATCCTGGTGGGTGATTGAATTATCGGCAGCGCGCAGGTTTTCATTCGAAAGAATAAAAGCCGGTTTTGGGCGCTTATCGGGCTTATGGCTTGCCCGCGGGGCGGCTAAGGTGCGAACGTGGAAAACCGCCCCGGGCAGGCCCAGGGGCCGAGGAGAGAACGATGAGTGTCGGAGGAATCGATACCAGCCGCATTGAAGCCATGGTGGCGCAGCTCAAGGCAACCGCCGCGCGCGCCACGCCGGACGCCAGCCCGCTGGGCGAGGCTGCCGGGAAAACCCGCGCGGTGGCCGCGCCTGGCGAGTTCACCGCCATCCTCAAGCACTCGCTCGACAGCGTCAACCAAGCCCAGCTGGATGCGACCGCGCTCGCGCAACGCTTCGAAATGGGCGACAGCAGCGTCAGCCTGGCAGATGCCATGATCGCCCTGCAGAAATCGAGCATTTCCATGCAGGCGACGATCCAGGTGCGCAACCGGGTGGTGTCGGCGTATCAGGAAATCATGGGCATGGCGGTCTGAGGCCCGGGATCCGGGGGCTGCCTCTGGCAGATGACAGCGGACAGCGGGCAGCGGACAGCGGACAGCGGACAGCGGACAGCGGACAGCGGACAGCGGACAGCGGACAGCGGACAGCGGACAGGCGGTCTGAAGCCCGGGATCCGGGGCCGCCCCTGGCCGGTCAGCGGTCTTGCAGTGCCTGGCGCAAGGCGGCGGCGAGTTCCTCGGCCGCGAACTTCGCCACGTAGCCGTCGGCGCCGACATTGCGCACGTGCGCCTCGTTGGTCGCGCCGGAGAGCGAGGAATGGATGACCACCGGTAGCTTGGCAAAGCGCGGATTCTGCTTGATGTTGCGGGTGAGCGTGAAGCCGTCCATTTCGGGCATTTCGAGGTCGGTCAGCACCAATGCGATGCGGTCATGCACGGTCCTGCCTTCGGATTCTTCCTTGGCGGCGATATCGTGCAGCTGGTCCCAGGCTTCCTTGCCGTTCTTGCACATGAGATAGGGCAGGCCCATGATTTCCAGGCCCTGTTCGATCAGGGTGCGCGCGCTCAGCGAGTCGTCGGCGGCGAGTATGAGCGTGCCAGGCCGCAGGCGAACCTCGGTGTCGATGTCTTCCGCTACGGCCTGGGGCTGGCTAGGCGGCATCACCTGCTGCAGGATCGTCTCGACGTCAAGCACCTGGGCCAGGCGCTCGCTGTTCTCGCCGTCGAGGCGTGCGATGCTGGTCACGATGCCGCCGGTCGAATTGCCCTCGGCCGACATGACCTGACGCCAGTCCAGGCGCACGATGTCCTCCACCGACTCCACCGCGAACGCCTGCGTGGTGCGCGCATATTCCGTGATGAGCAGGATGTTGAGGCCGGTCCGGGGGGTGCAGCCGGCGACGCCGGCGAGGTCGATCACCGGGATGATCTGGCCGCGCAGATCGACCACGCCCATCTTGTGCGGAGACGAGCCCGCCATCGCGGTGATCTCGGGCATGGGGATGATTTCACGAATCTTGAAGACGTTGATGCCGAACAGTTCACTGCGCTTGAGCAGCGGATCCTCGCCGAGGCGGAACAGCAGCAGCTCCAGCTTGTTCGAACTGGTCAGGTTGGTGCGTTCGTCGATTTCCTGCTGGATCGTTTTCATGGGGGAGAATCCTTGACTAGCATGGGAGGGGTCGGGATGGCGCGGGTTACGGCCGGGAATGCCTGTGTCTCGATGGCACATCGCCACGCGCGGCTGGCCCTGGCGGGAGTCATAGGCTGTTCCGGCGCACCCGCTCTATTTCGGTCACGAAGCGCTGCAGGCGGTTGGCCGACTCGGCGGGCAGGTCGACGAAACGGCAGCCGAGCCGGGTCTGGAAGGAGCCGTTTGGGCGGCGTATCTGCGCGGAGTTGCGCACTTCCAGCGTGGTGAAGATGGCGTCCTGCTCGGGCAGCAGCAGGCGGCAGTTCCGCAGGATCGTGCCGGTTTCATTGCCGAGGCGCCCGCTGACGTCGGCGAGCGCGACGCCGCCGCAGCTGATGTCGACGATGTGGGTGGCGAGCGTTTCCGGCTGGCCGTCGATGTCCGTCGGCACCAGGCACTTGACCGGCCTGGCGATGGGTAGCGTGACGCGGAAATGCTCGCGCCGCTGCAGGCGGATCATCGATTTCGGTACGGCGATCTTCAGCGCAGGCAGCTTGTCGTAGGTGCACAGCGTGACCGGTCCGGTCATGAATGAGATCGAGACGCCATCGAGCTGGGTGATGAATTCGGCGCCCTTGCCGGAGAGCAGATCCTGATTGAGCACGTCGCCGCGCGCGCTGTCGAGGATGACGCTGTTGTTGGCCTCGTTCACCGCCAGCACCGAGGTGACGACGATCTGCCGGCTGCCCTGGATGTCGAGGTTGACCAGGAGCTTGCGCTTCTGGATCGCACGCAGCTGGAACACGATCTCGGCGCGTGAGGTCAGGGTGCAGCGGGCCATCAGGTCGTCGTGCGCGGCGGCGCCGTTTTGTGCGGATGCGAGCATAGGTCAGAGTGTCGGTGGGGCAGGTTCCTGCTTTTTGGCGTCCTCGAGATGGTGGAGCCAGGCCAGCAGTTCGGCTACCGCTATATACAATTGGGGCGGGATGTGGCTGTCGAGGTCGATCTGCATCAGGAGCGCGAGGAGTTCCCGCGATTCGTGCACGTAGACGCCCGAAGCCTTCGCCCGCTCGATGATATTGTCGGCAAGAATGCCGCGACCTTTAGCCACCACGCGCGGCGCGCGGTCGCCCTCGCGGTAGGCCAGCGCCGCCGCGGCGCGCTGCCTGTCAAACGTCGGCGGCTTCGCCACGATCGCGCTCCACCGTCAGCGACTGCAGGGGGCAGCCGGCCGCCGCCATCTGCGCGGCAAATTCGCCCTGGTGCTGGCGCAGCAGGGGCTCGGTGTCCGGGTTCGCCGGCATCACGCGGATGCTGAACGCACCGGCCGGGTCGAGACGGATGTGCGCGGTCACCTCGCCGAGTTCCGGCAGGCTCAGCTTCAGCTGCGAGGTCCAGCCGGCGGCTGCCGTCTCGCCGCCCGCAGGCGCGCCCTGGCGCTCGGGATCGACGTCGTGGCGCAACAACCACGCGAGCGACTGGCCCGGCCACAGCTCGCCGCGCCAGATGAACTGCGGCGTCTCCAGCACCTGCAGTTGCTGCGACAGCAGCACGTGCAGGGGGTTGAGTGGTTTCGCCCCGTCGGCGGCCGGCGGTGCCGGCGTCTGGCCGGTACCCAGCCGATTCTGCGGTTCCTCCCTGAGGCCGTCGAGGCTGTCCAGGCCCACCGCCCAGTTGGCCAGATGCGATTCGTAGAATAGGCCGCTTCTTACCAGCGCCGTGCGCAGCGCGAGCGCGAGTTCGCCGACCTGCGTCGTTGGACGCGCAAGCAGGGGGCCGGGCGGCACCACGGTCGGCGGCGTGTTGCGGTCCGGCACCTGCTGCAGGATGTCGGACAACAGGCGTGCGGTCTGCGACAGCCTGGGCGCATCGGTGGGGGTGACGCTGGCCGGTTCCAGCATGAACACCGCCTGCGGCAGGTGGCCGGCGAAGCGCAGGCTGAGGCTGTCGCCCACCGCGGCCTGGCGGGGCAATCGCATGGCGACGGTCTGGCCATCCAGCTCGACCAGCGTGAAGCCCTTCTCCAGCGCGACCACCTTGCCGATGAGGCGCTGGCCGATGTTCAGATGTTCGAAAGCGGCGCGTGGCGCCGCCTCGTCGCGCTGGGTGCTGCTGGTGACCGGCTGGACCGCCGTCAGCCCGGTCAGTGGCGCGTCCGGGCCGCCGAGCCTAGGCGGGACGTCGATAATCCGGGCGAGGACCTGTACCGGGAACATGCATCGGGGCGGCGTCAGCCTCGCTGCGCGCCATAGGCGTCGAGACTGCGCCGGGTCGTGCGCATCATGGCGAGATTCTGCTGCAGTTCGTGCATGCGCGGCTCGGTCAGCGCGCGGATCTGCGCGTCGTGCTGCAGGATGGTGCGGATGATCGCGACCTTGGCGCGCATTTCCGCTGCCGACAGTTTCATCGGTTCGGCCTGCATCAGGCTGCCGACATGGTCCTGGCAGCGTTCTTCCAGCGCCACCAGCTGGTCCCACGCCCCGCCGCGCGCGGCGGCGAGCATGGTGCCGGTGAGCTCGGACAGCGATTCGTAGGTGGCGAGCATTTCGTTGCTGGTCATGGAAGTCTCCGGGTCAGGCGGCGATAGGGTGGGAGAGGGAGTGCGCGGGCGCGTGGCTGGTCCCCGCGATCTGGTTCCAGGCGCCGTGCAGTTCCTGCAGCAGGCCGAGCACTTCCTCGAGCGGTTCGACCACATTGCCGGCATGCGCGTCCATGATGCGTTTGACCATGTATCCGTACAAGGCGTCCAGCTGGGCGGCGAGCTCGCTGTTGTGGCGCATGTCCAGCGCGGCACGGAGGCCGTCGAGAATGATGCGTGTCGCCTTGCCGATCGCGGCGGATTTCTTCTCGATGTCGTGATCCTGGATATGGCGGATCGCCATGCGGAGGGAAAGCTCGGCGCCCTCGTAGAGCAGCGTGATCAACTGGGCGGGGCTTGCGCTCATGACGCCGGATTCCAGTCCGACGCTGGCGTAGGCTTTGGCGGCGACGCTCGATGGTGTGTACACGGTCTCGTCCTCTTAGTCGTTCTTCTGGCTGGTTAGGAGTTGCTGGGTCAGGAAAGTGCTCGTCGTGTTCATCCTGCCGAGCAGCAGATTGAGATTGGTGTACTCGGCCGTATATCTTTTTTGCAGGGCCGTCATGCGCAGTTCCAGGCGGTCCACCTCGTCGGTGCGGTCCTTGACGTAGTCGTTCAGGCTCTTGGTGCGCGACTGGATGAGGCCGTCGGCGGATAGCGTCGTGCTCCCCCATTGCTCCAGGCGCGTCGCGAAGCCGGTCGACGAGGCGAGCAGGTTGGTGACATCGGCGAAATCGTTCGCGATGGCATTGTTGAACTTGGTGCTGTCGAACGCCAGGACGCCTTCGCGCTGGAAGGCGATGCCGACCTGCGCGAGCGAGTTCAGCGTGCCGCCGGTGGCGGGCGTGAGGAAGATGTTGCGCAGCTGTTCCTGCATCAGGCGCAGGGCGCTGTCGCCAGCGAGCACGCCGCCGGCCTTGCCGTCGGTGCCGTAGGCGGAGCGGGATTTCAACTGGCTCGCGAGCGCGTTGTAGGCATCGACGAAGCCGCTTGCAGCGGTGGTCATGGACGCGGTGTCGCGGGCGACGGTGAGGCTCGCCGGCGTGGCCGTGGTGTTCCTGAGCGTGAGCGTCACCCCCTGGATCGCGTCCCGCACCGTGTTGGACGCGCTGGTGATCGCGATGCCGTTGACCGTGAGGCTCGCGTTCTGCGCGGCCTGGGTCTGGGTCAGCTGCTGGGTGCCGGCCGGGTCGTAGGCAAGCAGGTTGGCGACAGCCCCGTCCCCTCCGGAGGCGGTGATCCGGATGCTGCTGCTGGCGCCCGTGCTGGTCGAGGTGAGTGCGAGGCGATAAGGTGTCGCGCTGCCGTCGTTCACGATGGTCGCGCTGATGCCCAGCTTGGCGGCATTGATCGCGTCGCGGATGCCCTCGAGGCTGTTGTTGGTCGCGTCGATGGTGACGCTGGCCGGGCCGCTGCCGTTGGCGATGAAGGTGGCGCCGCTGTAGACGCCATTCGTCAGCGTGCCGCCGCTGATGGTGCCGAAATCGAAGCTGAGCGTGGTCGGCGTCCCGTCGCCGATAGCGGCGGTGCTGCTGGTCTGCCCGGCGGCAACCACGCTCTGCGACTGCGCAAGCCGGCTCACGTTGACAGTGTAGTTGCCGGGGACGGCGGTGCTGAAGGCGTTCGCCGTCAGCGCGCCGCTGTCCGACGCCGTCGCCGTGAACTTCTCGAGACTCGTCCGCAAGCCGAGAGACGCGCTCTGGAAGCTCGAGACCAGACTGCTCAGCGTGCCGAGCGAGGAAATCTTCGCCTGCGTATCGCTGATGAGCGTATTGAGCCGTTCGATGGGCCGGCGCTCGACCGCCATCAGTTGCGACACGAGGGTCGTGACGTCGAAGGCGGTATTGGTCGAAGCCGTGATGGCCATGGCGATATCCTCCTCAGGCCTCCCGCTTCACGAGCAGGCCCTGGGGCGACAGCTCGATGCTGCGGGAGAGCTCAAGGGTGGCGGCGGACGGAAATTGGCGGATCAGCTGGCCGGTGCTGGTATCGACCAGCTTGACGACGGTCTGGTTCGCATCGGTGTCGATGCTGAATTCGAGGTTGTTGCGGGTCTGCTGCAGCGCCAGATTGATCCGGCTCACCACCTGCCTGAGCTCTTCCGGCGTGGGCTCGGCGTCGGCCGGGGCCGTCACATCCGCGGCCAGGGTTCCGCTGCTGGCGGTGCGAACCGGCGCGGCGGAAACGCGCATATCAGGCTGGGCCTGATTCACAAGGGGGGGCGACAGGACAATCATGGCGATCTCCTTCGGCCTCACCCCTGAACGACGCGCCGTTCAGGGGCGGGCCCGGCGAGTTTAGCGCAGCAGCGTCAGCACGGTGTTGGGGTTCTGGTTGGCTTGTGCCAGAACCGCGGTGCCGGCCTGTTGCAGGATGTTGTTGCGGGCCTGGGCGGCGGTTTCCGCAGCGTAGTCGGTATCCATGATGCGGCTGAACGACGCCGACAGGTTGACCGATTCGGTCTGCATGGTGGCGACGGCGGAGCCGAAGCGCACCATGTCGGCGCCGTAGTTGGCGCGCGCGGCGGTCACGTTGTTGATGTCCGTCGTGATGTTGGCGACCGTCACGCCGGTCGGAGCCGCGATGACGGCGCTCACGCCGGTGACCTGAGTGCCGTTGCCATCGACCGTGGTGGCCACGGCGGCAGAGGTCAGGCCGGCAATGCGGGCATTTTCCGCGAGCAGCGCGGTGGTTTCGGCGCCCGACGCGGTGCCGCCCAGCTGCACGGCGATTTCGTACAGGCGCTTGAGGTTTTCGTGGATCTGGGCGGCGTAGCCGTCGTTGGTCTGCGCCTTGGAGATCGCGTCCTGCGCGTTGCGGATCGCGATGTTGGTGCCGCGGATCTGCTTGTCGTAGTTGGTGGCGATGCCAAGGCCGGTGGCGTCGTCCTTGGCGCTGTTGATGCGCAGGCCGGACGAGAGGCGTTCCTGGGCGACCTGCAGGCCGATGGCCGACTTGTTCAGGGCAGCGCCGGCGAACAGGGCGGCGACGTTGGTGTTGATGACTTGTGCCATGGTTCTTCTCCTCTAGATGTCGATCGGTGGCGGTCGATCAACGCAGCAGCGTCAGCACGGTATTGGGGTTCTGGTTGGCTTGCGCCAGAACCGCGGTGCCGGCCTGCTGCAGGATGTTGTTGCGGGCCTGGGCGGCGGTTTCCGCAGCGTAGTCGGTATCCATGATGCGGCTGAACGACGCCGACAGGTTGACCGATTCGGTCTGCATGGTGGCGACGGCGGAGCCGAAGCGCACCATGTCGGCGCCGTAGTTGGCGCGCGCGGCGGTCACGTTGTTGATGTCCGTCGTGATGTTGGCGACCGTCACGCCGGTCGGAGCCGCGATGACGGCGCTCACGCCGGTGACCTGAGTGCCGTTGCCATCGACCGTGGTGGCCACGGCGGCAGAGGTCAGGCCGGCAATGCGGGCATTTTCCGCGAGCAGCGCGGTGGTTTCGGCGCCCGACGCGGTGCCGCCCAGCTGCACGGCGATTTCGTACAGGCGCTTGAGGTTTTCGTGGATCTGGGCGGCGTAGCCGTCGTTGGTCTGCGCCTTGGAGATCGCGTCCTGCGCGTTGCGGATCGCGATGTTGGTGCCGCGGATCTGCTTGTCGTAGTTGGTGGCGATGCCAAGGCCGGTGGCGTCGTCCTTGGCGCTGTTGATGCGCAGGCCGGACGAGAGGCGTTCCTGGGCGACCTGCAGGCCGATGGCCGACTTGTTCAGGGCAGCGCCGGCGAACAGGGCGGCGACGTTGGTGTTGATGACTTGTGCCATGATGTTTCTCCTGTGTGGGGGGTTATTCCGGCGTTACCGCCTTCAACTTCGGTTGCCTCAGCAAGGCCATGTGAACCGTCGTTGAGGGAGGAATCGTCGGGGGTCGGAGAAAGTTAAGGGCATGGCGGGAAAATCCTGCAAAGCCTTCAGGAATGCGCTTTCGCGCCGATGGGCCCGGCGGGCGGCGGTGCCTTCACGACGCGGTTCTTGCCTTGCCGCTTGGCCTCATACATGGCCGCATCCGCCCGACCGATGAGGGCGTCCTGGGTTTCGCCGGGCACGCGCTCGGCGACGCCGGCGCTGAAGGTGATGAGCACCTTCTCGTTGTCGGCGAGGAAGTATTTCTTGGTGAGCTGGCGCTGCAGTCGCGCCATGATCCTGGCGGCCTCGTCGAGGGGCGTGTTAGGCATCATGACCAGGAACTCCTCGCCGCCGAGGCGGGCGACGTGGTCGGTGAGCCGCAATTGTTCCTTGGCGACCTTGACCAGATGCACGAGCGCGTCGTCGCCCGCCTGGTGGCCGCGCTGGTCGTTGAGCGCCTTGAAGTTGTCCAGATCGAGCACGGCGACACACAGGGGCGCGCCGTAGCGGTCGGCGCGCGCGACCTCGCGCGCGAATTCCTCGTCCAGTCCGCGCCGGTTGAGGCTGCGGGTAAGGGGGTCTTCGCGCACCAGGGCGCTCATCTGTGCGAGCTCTTTCTCCAGCTGGCGGATGCGCGCGTCGGCGGCGAGCGCGGTGTCGCGCTGCTGCACCAGCTGCTGCTGGGCGCGCTGGCTTTCTTCCTGGGCGGCGTAGGTGTCGGCGACGAGCTGCTTGAAGATGCGGTTGAGCTCGATCACGTCCTCGGTCTCGCGGATGCGTTCGGCGTGGCCGGTGACCTTCTTCTGGTAATCCTCGTTCACCGCGACCGCCGCGCCCATGCCATCGACGAAGGCCGTCATGGTGGCCTTGAGCGTGGCCGTGGCCTCCTTGAGGCTGTGCTTCACCAGCCCCTGCTTGTAGATCACTTCCTTGAGACGCTTCTCGGCTTCCTGCAGGCTGACCACGCGCAAGGGGCCGGCGAGCAGTTCCTCGACCATGTCGAGCTGGCCGCGCAGCCAGCTGTCGTCGTCGAGCAGCTCGCCGATGTTTTCCACCACCAGCAGCAGCACGCGTTTCAGGATGTCCTGCATGTCGCGGGCGTCCGACGACTGCAGCTCGATGCCGACCCACAGCGATTTCAGCGCACTCGCTGCCTCGCGCAACTGGGCCGGGGTGACGGCGGCGCGCACGGATTCGGCGAGCTTGAGGGCCTTGTCCGCCAGGCGCGGATCGTTGCCGAGCTGGGAGGCGACGCCGAATTCGAGCGTCTTGGCGAGCAGTTCGCGCAGTTGCGTCGCGTCGCTGTCGCCGGGTTCATCGACGAGAGACGCTGCAGGCCGCGCCGGCGGCGGCTTCAGCTGCTGGACGATTTCGGCGAGCTGCCAGCTGCACTGCCGCCAGTCGGACTTTTCCACCGCCTTGCCCAGGCTCGCGAGCCGGGCCGACAGCGCCGGATGGTGGTCGGCCAGATCCTTCACCAGCTGCGCCAGCACGCCCGCGGCGCTGGGGCCGGCCGCCTTGCCGACGATTTCGTCATACAGGGTCTGGTAGTTGTCCGGCGTGGGCGCGATCCGTCGCAGGGCGAGCCGGCGCAGGGCTTCGCGCGCGACTTCGGTCGGGTTGGCGAGATTCGGCTTGCTGTCGGCGGGTTCGGCCATAGGTAGGCGGGCAGGGGATCGGATGCCTGTATGGTAAACCCGGCGGCGGCGGGGAAAGGCCGGATTAGGGCGGGGAAACCCCGGCAATTCCGGGAAGCGGCAGGGGTTCAGGAGCCAGGGGCTGGCCCCTAGTCCACCAGACCCTGCTTGATCGCGTAATGCGTCAATTCGGCGTTGTTCTTCAGCTGCATCTTCTTCAGGAGGCGGGCGCGGTACATGCTGATCGTCTTGACCGACAGCGAGAGCTTCTCGGCGATGGCGGAAACGGGCAGGCCCGAGGCGATCAGGCACAGGGTCTGGTATTCGCGGTTGGACAGGCCCTCGTGGGGGAGGCGGTCGCGCTCGCCGCTGACCTGGCTGGCGAGTTCCTGCGCGACCTCGGCGCTGATGTACTTCTTGCCGGCGGCGACCATGCGGATCGCGTCGATCAGCTGGGCGGGCGCGCTCTGCTTGTTGAGATAGCCGGCGGCGCCGGTTTTCAGGGCGCGCACGGCGTACTGGGTTTCGCGGTGCATGGAGAGCATGAGCACCGGCAGGTCGGGATGCTCCTTCTTCAGGAGCTCGAGCGTTTCGAGGCCGCTGCGGTCGGGCATCGAGATATCCATCAGCACCATGTCGTAGGCGGCCTGGCGGGCCGTGCGCAGTGCGGCGCTGGCGCAGTCGGCCTCGCCGGCGACCTCGATGTCCCCGACTTCGGCGAGGATCTGCTTGAGGCCCTCGCGCACGATGGCATGGTCGTCGACGATGAGGATGCGATAGGGGCGGGCGGCAGGCACGGTCGTTTCGGCGGGTGGCGTCGCGGGAATTATGCCGTCATTTGCGCGCGCCGGGCAGCGGCAGGCGCAGGCTCACCCGCGTGCCGCGGCGGCCGGCCGGCGCGACGGCCAGTTCGCCGCCGAGCGCGGTGGCGCGCTCGATCATGCCGGGCACGCCGAAGCCGTCGCTGCCCTTCTTTTCCATGCCGGATGGAATGCCCTGCCCGTTGTCGGTAATAGTGAGCTTGAGCGCCTTGCGCGTGACCGTGAGCGCCACTTTCACTTCGCTGGCGTGGGCGTGCTTGGCGACGTTCGTCAGCGCCTCCTGGACAATGCGGAACACGGCGATGTCGACGTCAGGGCCGAGCCGCACCGGCTGCGCCGGCGCCTTGAAGTCGCAGGCGATGTCGGTGTAGGTGCGGAAGCGCTTGAGCATCCACTCGATCGCCGGGACGATGCCGAAATCGAGCGCGGGGGGCCTGAGGCTGGTGGCGATGCGATGGGTGGCGTCGATGGTCTGGTCGACGACGCTGTCGAGGTAGGCGGTGCGGCGGGCGAGTTCGGGCGCGTCGTCCGGCAGATGCCGCAGCAGCCACGCCAGGCCGATCTTGATCGCGGTGAGGTTGCCGCCGAGATCGTCGTGCACTTCGCGCGCGAGATGCAGGCGCTCGCGTTCGCGTACCGTCTCGACATGCGCGGCGAGCGCGGCGAGCTGCGCGCGGGAATCGCGGATCTCCGCCTCGGCTTCCTTGCTGCGGGTGACGTTGAGCATGATGCCGTCCCAGATGGGGCCGCGCGGGGTGTCGCGGCGGCTCACCCGCACGTTGACCCATTTCACGTCCTTCCACGCCTCCATCCAGATGCGGCCGACCCAGTTGAAGGTGAGGTGCACGCCGCCGGCCTCGGCCAGCTGCGCCTCGTAGTCCGGCTTGTCCGCGTCGAGGATGATGCGGTGGAAGAAGCCGGGGTCGGCGCGCAGCGCGGCAGGCTTGATGCCGAGCAGCTGCGCCGACTGCGCGCTGACGTAGCGCAGCACCGTGTCGCCCTTCCCGCCCGGCTGCACCTGGTAGGCCATGCCGGGAATGTGCGCGACGATGGCGCGCAGGTCGGAGGCGGACTGTACCTGCGCCCGGCGCCTGGCCTCGCGCTGGCTGGCGTCGGTGGCGATCCAGATGTAGACGCGCCTGCCGTCCAGGACGGCGCGAAGCAGGCGGATGTCGGCCGGGTAGAGGCTGCCGTCGCGGCGGCGGCAGTGGGCGTGGAATCGGACCTGGTGCCGGGGATTGTCGTCGAGCGCGGCGAGCCGCCCGGGCAGCGCCACGGCATCGGCCTCGGCGAGACAGTCGCGCAGGGTCAGCGTCTTCAGGGTCTTGCGCGGGGTGTGCAGGTTGCGGACGGCAGCCGGGCTGGCCAGCTCGATGCGCAGCGTGGCGGCGTCACATACCAGCACCTCGTCGGCGGCCGCCTGCAGGAGGGTCTTCAAAAGCGCGCGCGTGCCTTCTGCCTGTCTGGATAACACCCTGTGCTCCCCGTGGTCGTCGTTTTCACCAATATTATCGGGGATGGGACCAGCGGCGCGGGCAGCTTCTGCGATTCGCAAGCGCACACCGGCACCTTGAATGTAGGCAATTCCCCCACATCTACTAAGCTGATAAATGAGGGACTTGCCATGACCACCCGACCCGCCGCCGTTGCCGGCATGTTCTATCCGGACGACCCCCGCGTGCTCGCGCGCACCGTGTCCGACCTGCTGGCGCACGCGCCGGCGGAGGGCGTGGCCGCCATGCCGAAGGCGCTTATCGTGCCGCACGCCGGCTACATTTATTCCGGCCCGGTCGCTGCCAGCGCCTACGCCCGGCTCGCCCCGCTGCGCGGCCGCATTCGCCGCGTCGTGCTGCTGGGCCCCGCGCATCGCGTGTACGTGCGCGGGCTTGCGCTGCCCGCGGCAGACCGCTTCGCCACCCCGCTGGGCGAAATCCCGCTCGACCGCGCCGGTATGCAGGCGCTGGCCGGCCTGCCGCAGGTGGTGACCAGCGCGGTCGCGCACCAGATGGAGCACTCGCTGGAAGTGCAGCTGCCCTTCCTGCAGCAGGTGCTGGGTGACTTCAGCCTGCTGCCGCTGGCGGTGGGCGAGGCGACCCCGGACGAGGTGGCGGAGGTGTTGGAAACCGTGTGGGGCGGCGACGAGACCCTGATCGTGATCAGCTCCGATTTGTCGCACTATCTGCCGGCCTCGCTGGCGCGCCAGGTCGACCGTGCGACCGCGAATGCGATCCTGGCGATGAATCCGCATCTCAGCCACGAGCAGGCCTGCGGGGCGACGCCGGTCAACGGCCTGCTGCTCGCCGCGAGGCGGCACGGCCTGCGCCCGGTCGAGCTGGATCTGCGCAATTCCGGCGACACCGCGGGCGACCCGGATCGCGTGGTCGGCTACGCGGCCTTCGCTTTCGTGCCCGCGCGCCCCGCCGAACAACCGGACGACGAGGAAAAGGGCGCGACGCTGCTCGGCCTGGCGCGCGCGGAGATCGCCGCCAAGCTCGGCCGGCCGGCGCATCGGCCCGCCGAGGCGCCCTGGCTTGCCGAACCCGGCGCAACCTTCGTCACGCTCACCCGCAACGGCGACCTGCGCGGCTGCATCGGCACGCTGGAAGCGTATCGCCCGCTGGGGGTCGACGTGCGCGAGAACGCGGTGGCGGCCGCCTTTCGCGACCCGCGCTTCCCGCCGCTGAGCGCGGACGAATACGACGACATCCGTGTCGAGGTCTCGCTGCTGTCGCCGAGCGAACCGCTCGCGGTGGCGAGCGAGGACGAGGCCCTGGCCCTGCTGCGGCCCCACGTCGACGGCGTGGTGTTCGAATACGGACGCCACCGCGCCACTTTTCTGCCGCAGGTCTGGGAACAGCTGCCCGATCCCGCCGGGTTCCTCGCGCACCTCAAGCGCAAGGCGGGCCTGCCAGCCGATTTCTGGGATCGTGATGTGCGCCTGTCGCGCTACACCGTCGCCAAGTGGAAAGAAAAGGAGCCGGCGCATGTCCATTCCTGAATCGCATTACCCGGCACGCTGGTGGCACGCGCTGCCGGATGGCCGCATCCAGTGCGACCTTTGTCCGCGCTACTGCAAGCTGCACGAAGGCCAGCGCGGGCTGTGCTTCGTGCGCAAGATGGAAGGCGGCAGGCTGGTGCTCACGACCTACGGGCGCTCGTCGGGCTTCTGCGTCGATCCCATCGAGAAGAAGCCGCTCAATCATTTCTATCCGGGTAGCTCGGTGTTTTCCTTCGGCACCGCCGGCTGCAACCTCGCGTGCAAGTTCTGCCAGAACTGGGATATCTCCAAGTCGCGCGAGACCGACACCATGGTGGACCGGGCGATGCCGGACGAGATCGCGCAGGCGGCCGAGCAGGCCGGCTGCAAGAGCGTCGCCTTCACCTACAACGATCCGGTGATCTTCGCCGAATACGCGATGGACGTCGCCGACGCCTGCCACGCGCGCGGCATCCAGACCGTGGCGGTGACCGCCGGCTACATGACCGACGAGCCGCGGCGCGCGTTCTACGCCAAGATGGACGCCGCCAACGTCGACCTCAAGGGCTTCACCGAGGATTTCTACGTCAAGCTCACCGGCGGCCATCTGCAACCGGTGCTCGACACGCTCGTGTACCTGAAGCGCGAGACCGACGTCTGGTTCGAGATCACCACGCTCCTGATTCCCGGCCACAACGATTCCGACGCCGAGATCGCGGCGCTCTCCGCGTGGGTGATGAAAGAACTCGGCCCCGACGTGCCGCTGCACTTTTCCGCCTTCCATCCCGACTGGAAAATGATGGACGTGCCGCCGACGCCGCCGTCGACGCTGACGCGCGCCCGCGAGATCGCGCTCAGGGCCGGGCTGCATTACGTCTACACCGGCAATGTGCATGACGTCACCGGCGGCACCACCTTCTGCCCCGGATGCCAGAAACCGCTGATCGTGCGCGACTGGTACCGCATCGACGACTACCAGCTGACGCGCGACGGCCATTGCCCGCACTGCGGCACCGCGATCGCCGGTCGCTTCGGCGTTTTCTCGCACCCCTTCGGCAACCGCCGCATTCCCATCGCCATGCACCGGGAACACCGCGCGTGATGCGTTCGACACTGGTCCACATTCCCGCCGGCCGCGCCACCATCGAAGGCATGCTTCAGCTTCCCGATGACGCCATCGGCCTGGTGCTGTTCGCGCACGGCAGCGGCTCGTCCCGGCATTCGCCGCGCAACAACTACGTCGCCGGCGTGCTGCGCGCGGCGCGCGTCGGCACGCTGCTGATGGACCTGCTCACGCCCGAGGAAGACGCCGACTATTCACGCCGCTTCGACATCGGGCTCTTGACGCGGCGCCTGCTCGACGCCGCCCGCTGGGCGGGCGAACAGGACGAGACCCAGGCGCTGCCGCTCGGCTTCTTCGGTGCCAGCACGGGTGCCGCCGCGGCGCTCGAGGCCGCCGCCGCGCTGGGCCTGCGGGCGCGCGCCGTCGTCTCGCGCGGCGGTCGCCCCGACCTGGCGAGTGCGCAGGCACTGGCGGCGGTCACCGCGCCGACGCTGCTGCTGGTCGGGGGATACGACGACATCGTGATCGGCCTCAACCAGCAGGCGTACGACCAGTTGCGCTGCAAGAAGGAATTCGTCATCGTGCCCGGCGCGACCCACTTGTTCGAGGAGCCCGGCGCACTGGAAGCGGTGGCGACGCGCGCCGCCGGGTGGTTCGCGACGTACCTGCCGGGCGGCTGATCGCTGGCCGCGCACAGGCCTGCGTGGCATCATGCCCGCATGCCGGCCGACAGTTCCCAACCCGTCTTCGTCGCCCGTGGCCTCACCAAGGTCTACCGCATGGGCGAGGTCGAGGTGCACGCGCTGCGCGGCATCGACCTTACGCTCTACCGCGGTGAACTGGTGGTGTTGCTCGGCCCCTCGGGCAGCGGCAAGTCGACCCTGCTCAATATCCTCGGCGGCCTCGACGCGCCGACCGGCGGCGAGGTGCGCTACCTCGGCCAGGCGCTCACCGGCGCGACCGAGGCAGAACTCACGCGCTTCCGTCGCGAGCACGTCGGCTTCGTGTTCCAGTTCTACAACCTCATTCCCAGCCTCACCGCGCGCGAGAATGTCGCCGCGGTGACCGAGATCGCGGCGTCGCCGATGCGCCCCGAGGATGCGCTCGCGCTGGTCGGCCTTGGCGACCGCCTCGACCATTTTCCGGCGCAGCTCTCCGGCGGCGAGCAGCAGCGCGTGGCGATCGCGCGCGCGATCGCCAAGAACCCGGCGGTGCTGCTGTGCGACGAGCCCACCGGCGCGCTCGATTCGGCGACCGGCGTGGTGGTGCTGGAAGTGCTGGAAAAGGTGAACCGCGAACTGGGAACGCTGACCGTGCTCATCACCCACAACGCCGGCATCGCCGCCATGGCCGACCGCGTGATCCGCCTGTCCGACGGGCGCATCGCCGACATCCACGCCAACGCCGCGAAGAAGGCGGCACACGAACTGTCCTGGTGACATGCCGCCGGCCACGACGCCTCCCTCCGAGTTCTGGCAGTCGCCGCTCGCGGCGCTGGAGGCGGAACTGGCGGCGGGGCCGGATGGCCTGAGTGCCGCAGACGCCGCGGCGCGTCTCGGAACGACCGGCCCCAACCTGCTGCGCCCCCGCAGCGAGCGCGCCTGGATCGTGCAGCTCGCCCGCCATTTCTGGAATCCCCTGGTGCTGGTGCTGCTGGCGGCGAGCGCGATCGCCGGCGTGCTCGGCGACGTCATGAGCTTCGCCGTGATCACCGCCATCGTGCTGATGAGCGTGGTGCTCGATTTCTTCCAGGAATACCGCGCCGGCCGCGCCGTCGACAAGCTGCGGCAGACGGTGGCGCTGCGGGCGTCGGTGCTGCGCGACGGCCAGGCGCGCGAGGTCCCGGTCGCCGAACTGGTGCCCGGCGACGTGGTGCTGCTCGCGGCGGGCGATCTCGCGCCGGCGGACGGGCGCGTGCTGGCGGCGCGCGACCTGTTCGTGAACCAGGCCATGCTCACGGGCGAATCCTATCCGGTGGAAAAACACGCGGCGGAGGCGCTGCCCGGCGCGGACCTTACCGGCGCGACGAATGCGCTCTTCCTTGGCACCTCGATCATCAGCGGCAGCGGCCGCATGCTCGTCGTGCGCACCGGTGCACGCACGCAGCTCGGCCAGATCGCGGATACGCTCGCGCAGCGCCCGCAGGCCACCGCCTTCGAGCGCGGCACCCAGGCCTTCGGCGCGCTCATCCTGCGGCTCACCGTGATCCTGGTGCTGGCGGTGCTGCTCATCAACGCGGTGTTCGAGCGCCCGCTGCTCGAGTCCTTCCTGTTCGCGGTGGCGCTGGCGGTGGGCCTCACGCCGGAACTGCTGCCGATGGTGCTCTCGGTCACGCTGTCGCAGGGGGCGATGCGGCTGGCGCGGCGCAAGGTGATCGTGAAACGGCTGTCGGCGGTGCAGGAGCTTGGCAGCATCGACGTGCTGTGCACGGACAAGACCGGCACGCTGACCGAAGGCCGCATCCGGCTCGAGCGCCACGTCGATGCGCTCGGGCGCGAGAGCGAGCGGGTGCTCGAATTCGCCTACCTCAACAGCCAATTCGAGACCGGCATCAAGAGCCCGCTCGACGAGGCCATCCTCGCGCACACCCACATCGACGTCGCCGCCTGGCGCAAGATCGACGAAGTGCCGTTCGATTTCGAGCGCCGCCGCGTGTCGGTGCTGCTGGAGCGGGAAGGCGCGCGCCGGCTGTTCGTGAAGGGTTCGCCCGAGGACGTGCTGCGGCTGTGCACCCGGTTCGAGGACGGCGACGCCACGCAGCCGCTCGACGACGACGCGCGTGCCCGCATCGGCGTGGTGTTCGAGTCGCTCGGCCGCGACGGCTTCCGCGTGCTCGGCGTCGCCTGGCGCGAGACGCCGCCGCAGCAGGACCACGCCGTCGTCACCGACGAGAGCGAACTGGTGTTCAGCGGTTTCGCGGCCTTCCTCGACCCGCCGAAGGCGAGTGCGGCGCCGGCGCTGGCGGCGCTGGCGGCCGGCGGCGTGGCGGTGAAGATCGTGAGCGGCGACAACGAACTCGTCGCGCGCTACATCTGCGAGCAGCTCAAGGTGCCGGTCACGGGCGTGCTCAACGGCGCCGACCTGCAGGCGATGGACGATCCCGCGCTGCAGGCGCAGGTCGAGCAGGCGAACCTGTTCTGCCGCGTCACGCCGGCGCAGAAGACGCGCATCCTCAATGCGCTGAGGGCGCGCGGCCACGTGGTCGGCTTTCTCGGCGACGGCATCAACGACGCGCCGGCGCTGCACGCGGCCAACGTCGGCATCTCGGTCGACAGCGCGGTGGACGTGGCGAAGGAGGCGGCCGACCTGGTGCTGCTCGAGCACGACCTGAACGTGCTGCAGGAAGGCGTGCGCGAGGGGCGGCGCACCTTCGGCAACGTCACCAAGTACATCATGATGGGGACCAGTTCGAACTTCGGCAACATGTTCAGCATGGCCGGCGGCGTGCTGCTGCTGCCTTTCCTGCCGATGCTGCCGCTGCAGATCCTCCTCAACAACTTCCTCTACGACCTGTCGGAGATCGCCATCCCGCTCGACGAGGTCGACGAGGCGACGCTGGCGCGTCCGCGGGTGTGGGACATGGACTTCATCCGCAGCTTCATGCTGGCGCTGGGGCCGGTGAGTTCGCTGTTCGATTTCCTCACCTTCTACGTGCTCCTGAAGGTGTTCGAGGCCAGCGAGGCGCTGTTCCATACCGGCTGGTTCATCGAATCCATCGCCACCCAGGTGCTGGTCATCTTCATCATCCGCACCCGCGGCAGCCCCTTCGCCAGCCGGCCGAACGTCTGGCTGGTGGTGCTCTCGCTCGGCGTGGTCGCGTTCGCCATGCTCCTGCCCTGGCTGCCGTACGCGCATCATCTCGGCTTCGTGGCGCCGCCACCGAGCTTCTATGCGGCCCTGGCCGGCATCGTCATCGCCTACCTCGCGATCATGCTGTGGGCGAAGCAGCTGTTCTACCGCCACTGGGAACGGCGGCACCCGCAATGAAGGCGCTCGACCGCAAGCTCTTCCGCGACCTCTGGCACCTGCGCGGGCAGGTGCTGGCGATCGCGGCGGTGATCATGGGCGGCGTCGCCACCTTGGTGATGTCGCTCTCGACCTACGATTCGCTGGCGACGACGCGCGACCGCTTCTACGCCGAATACCGCTTCGCCGAGGTGTTCGTGAATCTCAAGCGTGCGCCCGAGCCGGTGGCCGAGCGGCTGGCGGCGATTCCCGGTGTCGAACACCTGGAGACGCGGGTGAAGGCGGGCGTGAAGCTGGAAGTCGAGGGTTTTTCCGATCCCATCACCGGCCAGCTGCTGTCGCTGCCCGATACCGGCGAGCCACGCCTGAACGGCCTGCACCTCAAGCGCGGCCGCAGCGTGCAGCCGTGGAGCACGGACGAAGTGGTGCTCTCCGACACCTTTGCCGACGCGCATGGCTTCCAGCCCGGCGACCGGCTGGCCGCGATCATCCACGGCAAGCGCAAGCGGCTCACGGTGGTCGGCGTCGCGGTGTCGCCGGAATACGTCTACCAGATCGCGCCGGGGGCGATGTTTCCCGATTTCAAGCGCTACGGCGTGCTGTGGATGGGACGCAGCGCGCTCGCCGCGGCCTTCGACATGGAGGGCGCGTTCAACCACGCGAGCCTCACGCTGGCGCGCGGTGCCCGGCTCGAGGACGTGATCGACCGTGTCGACGCCGTGCTGGGCCGGTATGGCGGCACTGGCGCCTACGGCCGCCGCGACCAGTTTTCCAACCGTTTTCTCGACGAGGAGATGAAGCAGCTGCAGACGATGGCGACGGTCTTTCCCGCCATCTTTCTCGGCGTCGCGGCCTTCCTGCTGAACGTGGTGCTGGGCCGGCTGATCACGCTGCAGCGCGACCAGATCGCCATCCTCAAGGCTTTCGGTCATACCCATGCGGCGATCGGGCTGCATTACGTGAAGCTGGTGCTGGTGATGGCGGCGCTGGGGGTTGCCGCCGGCATCGCGCTCGGCGCCTGGTTCGGCCAGGAGTTGGCGCATGTCTATCGGGAAACCACCTTCCGCTTTCCCTATCTCGACTACCGGCTGCCGCCCGGCGTGATCGCGGTCGCCTTCCTGGCCGGGGCGATGGCCGCGGTCGGCGGCACGTTTTTTTCGGTGGCGCGCGCGGTGCGGCTGCCGCCCGCCGAGGGCATGCGGCCCGAAACGCCGGAAGTCTATCGCGCGACGCTCGTCGAGCGCGTTGGCCTCGCGCGCCGGTTTTCCGCGCCGAGCCGAATGATCCTGCGCCACCTCGAGCGGCGGCCGCTGAAGGCGCTGTTGACCGTGCTCGGCATCGCCAGCGCCGGCGGGCTCATGATGGTCGGCAACTACCAGAAGGGCGCGATCGACTTCATGGTCGACGTGCAGTTCCGCCAGGCCGCGCGCGAGGACCTGGGGCTCGCCTTCATCGAGCCGACCTCGGGGCGCGCCTTGCACGAGCTGGCGGCACTGCCAGGCGTCGATGTCGTCGAGGGCTATCGCGACGTGCCGGCGATACTGCGTTTCGGCCAGTACCGCCATCGCGGCGCGATTTTCGGCATTCAGCCGGAAGGGCAGCTGCATCGCCCGCTCGACCGCAATCTCGCGCCGGTGGCGGTGCCGCCGGGCGGCGTGGTGCTCACCGACCATCTGGCGAACAAAATCCTGCATGTGAAGCCGGGCGACTTCCTCACCGTGGAAGTGCTCGAAGGCAGCCGTCCGGTGCGGCAGGTGCCGGTGCTCGGCATCACCAAACAATTTCTGGGTGTGTCGGCCTACATGCAGCAGGCATCGCTCAACGAACTGATGCGCGAGGGGCCGACGATTTCGGGCGCCTATCTCGCGCTGCAGCCGGGCAGCGAGGACGCGGTCTACGCGAAGCTGCACGAGCGGCCGCGCGTGCTCGGCATGGTCGCCAACAAGGCGGCGATCCAGAGCTTCTATGCCACCATCGGCGAATTCATCCTGTTCTACAACCTGGTGGCGACGCTGCTCGCCGGCGCCATCGGCTTCGGCGTCGTCTACAACGCCGCGCGCATCAGCCTCTCGGAGCGCGGCCGCGAGCTCGCCAGCCTGCGCGTGCTGGGCTTCACCCGCGGCGAGATCGCTTATATCCTGCTGGGAGAGCTGGCCTTGCTGACGCTGGCGGCGATTCCCGTCGGCTTCGCGGTCGGCATCGGGCTGGTCGGCATCCTGGTAGCGGCGTTCCAGAACGAGCTCTACCGGCTGCCGCTCCTGCTCACGCCGCAGAACTTCGCCATGGGGGCGAGCGTCATCCTCGCGTCGGCCGTGGTGTCCGGCTTGCTGCTGTGGCGGCGCCTGGGACGGCTCGACCTGGTGGCGGTATTGAAGACACGTGAATAGGGCGGCTGGCATGCAAGCACGCGGAAAGATCGTCATCCTGGCCACCGTTGCGCTCATCGCGGCCGGGCTCGGCTACGGCTTCCTGCCGCGCGCGGTGCCGGTCGACGTCGCGGTGGTCACGCGCGCGCCGCTCGCGGTGACGGTGGAGGAGGAGGGCAAGACCCGCGTGCGCGAACGCTACGTGGTGTCGGCGCCGGTGGCGGGCTATCTGCGCCGCAGCGCGCTCAGAGCCGGCGATACGGTGACGGCGGGGCAGGTGATCGCGGTAATCGAGCCGGCGCGTTCGGTCGCGCTCGATCCGCGCACCCGGCTGCAGGCGCAGGCGCAGGTGAGCGCTGCCCAGGCCGCGCTCGCCGCCGCGCAGGAAAACGCACGCGCCGCCCAGGCCACCGCCGAACTCGCGCAACAGGAACGTGCGCGTGCCGAATCACTCAGGCAGTCCAATTTCATCTCCGCGCAGGCGCTCGACAATGCGCGCACTGCCGAGGCGCGCGCACGCGCTGCCGAAGCCGCTGCGCGGCATGCCGTGCGGGTGGCCCGCTTCGAGCTGGAGATGGCGCGGGCAGCGCTTGTCCCTGTAAAGGGGCTTGTCCCTGAAAAGGGGCTTGTCCCTGAAAAGGGGCTGGCCAGCACGGCGCAATTGATGAACGGCGGCGCGGCGCAACGCGTCGAGATCCGCGCGCCGGTCGATGCCCACGTGCTGAAGCAGCTGCACGAAAGCGAGGGACCGGTCACCGCCGGCCAGCCGCTGCTGGAAATCGGCGATCCCGCCAGCCTCGAAGTCGAGGTCGAGGTGCTGTCCACCCACGCGGTGAAGATCACCCCCGGCGCGAAAGTCATTCTCGACCGCTGGGGCGGCGCCGGGGCGGTGGCGGGCACGGTGCGGGTGGTTGAGCCGAGCGGCTTCACCAAGGTTTCCGCGCTCGGCGTCGAGGAGCAGCGGGTGCGCGTGATCGTCGACTTCGCCGCGCCCCGCGAGGCATGGGCGCGTCTCGGCGATGGTTATCGCGTCGAGGCGCGCTTCGTGCTGTGGGCGTCGGACGCTGCGCTGCAGCTGCCGACCAGCGCGCTGGTCCGCCAGGGCGCCGGCTGGGCGGTGTTCGCGGTCGATGGCGGCCGCGCGCGCCTGACGCCGGTCGAGATCGGCCAGCGCGCCGGCCTGGTGACGCAGGTGCTGTCAGGGGTCGGTGCCGGCACACGCGTCGTGTCCCACCCGGACGAGAGGCTGCGCGACGGCGGACGGGTGAGGCCACGCTGAGGGCTCAGGCCTTCGCCGAGCCGGCCTGCCTGAGAATCTCGATCACCTCGTCATCGTCCACCTGCGGAAACTCCGCGTAGAACTGCCCCACCGCGCGGAAGAATTCGGGCGTCGACAGGCACACCACCTCGTCGGCGTAGGGACGGATCTTCTCCAGCGTGTCGGGCGGCGCGACCGGCACGGCGCAGATCAGGCGCGCCGGCTTTTTCGCACGCAGGGCGTGCAGGGCCGAGATCATCGTCGCTCCCGTCGCCAGGCCGTCGTCGACCACGATCACGATGCGGCCGGCGGGGTCGATCGGCGGCCGCAGCGGCGTGTACTGGGCGCGACGCTGGCGGATGATGGCAAGCTGCGTCGCCTTTTCCTGCGCCAGATAGGCGGGCGTGCCGCCGGCCGACTCGGCGTAGTCGGCGATATACGACCAGCCCGACTCGTCGATCGCGCCGAGCGCAAACTCGGGATTGAAGGGCGCGCGCAGCTTGCGCACCAGCACCACGTCGAGTTCGCCGCCCAGCGCCTCGGCGAGCCGCCGGCCCATCGGCACCGCGCCGCGCGGGATCGCGAGGATCAGCGGGTTCTTCCCCCGGTAGGCCTGGAGCGCGATGGCGAGCCGGTCGGCGGCCTCGTTGCGATTGGCGAATAGCATGTTGCACCCTCCTCAGGTTTCATCTTAGATCGTGGCGGCGAGAAACATCAGGGGTCCGGGATGCACCTCGCCCGCGCGCAGGGGGCGCGGATGGTCCGCTTGTCGACGCGGCCGGGCAGTTGCCGGACGGGCATCATGCGGTGCGCGGCGGGTTCAGCGCTCGCCCGCGTCCAGGGACGTGTCGCCGAGCGTGAAGTGGAAGCAGGCGCCCATGCCGGGCGCCGATTTGGCCCAGATGCGTCCGCCGTGGCGCTGGATGATGCGCTGCACCAGCGGCAGCCCGATGCCGGTGCCCGGGTAATCACTGCCGTGGAGCCGGTGGAAAGGCTTGAACAGCTTGTCGGCGTAGCGCATGTCGAAGCCGGTGCCGTTGTCGCAGACATGATAGACAGTCTCGCCGTTTTCCCGCCGGACGCCGAATTCGATGCGCGCGACAGGCGTGCGCGCGGTGTACTTCCAGGCATTGCCGAGCAGATTGTCGAGGGCGATACGCATCAGGGGGACGTCGACGTGCGCCGCGAGGCCGTCGGCGATGACGATATCCACCCGCCGCTGGGGTTCCTCCTGCGCCAGGCGCCTCAGGCTTTCGGTGGCGAGTTCGCCGAGGTCGGCGTCGACCGGCTGCAGAGGCTGGTGCGTGGTGCGGGCCAGTTCGAGCAGGTCATCGATCAGGTCGCCCATGCGCTGCGCGGCGGCGCGCATGCGGGCGAGATAGCCGAGGGCCTCGGCGTCGAGCGCGTGGGCGAAATCTTCCTCGATCACGCGGCTGAAGCCGTCGATCGCGCGCAAGGGTGCGCGCAGGTCGTGCGAGACCGAGTAACTGAAGGTTTCCAGTTCGCGCAGCGCAGTCTCGAGCTCCGCGGTGCGCTGCCGCAATTCCTGCTCCTTCTGCTCGCGCGCGCGGACCTCGTTTTCCAGCGGACGCAGGGCGGTGCGCTGCAGGATGCCCCACAGCATCCAGCCGAGCAGGGTGACCAGCAGCGCAGCGGTCAGGGCGACATCGCGCGCGATGGTGATGACGGCCACTTCGCTCGCCGAGACGTCGGTGACGGCCTGTAGGGTCAACAACCGCCTGTCCTTGAATTCCACCGGCAGCTCGACCGACAGGTCGTTCTCGACCGATTCGCGGTTCTGGGCGCTGGCGAGCACGAAACCGTTCGGCGCGATCGCGGTGATCTGCAGGGGATCGGGGCGTCGCTGCACCCAGGATTCGACCAGCCGCTCGACCGTGGTGTAGTCGGAGCGCAGCAGCGGTTCGATCGACAACTGCCCGAGCAGGCCGAGTTCGGTCAGGAAGCGCGTTTGCGCTTCGTCGCGCAGGAAGCGCGCCTGCAGCGCGCCGACCACCGCGCCGGTCGCCGTGACCACCAATACCAGCGCGAACACGAAGACCAGCAGCGCACGGCGATTGAGCCGGCGATGGAAGTCCTTGCCCTGCCTCACATCGGCACCCCCAGGGTGTGCAGCGTCTGCATCACTGCGCGGAGGCTGTCATAGTCGCTGTCCTGCACCGGCACCAGCGCGCGGACGCCGGGCGTCATCGCCTGCAGGGCGGCGCGCCCTGCCGCGTCATGGTGCATCGCCAGCAGCAGCGCGCGCAGTTTCCGGATCTTGTCGGGCTGCATGCGGTGGGTGGCAACGAAAAGATGATCGGAAATCGGCGGCGAGGTGGCGATCGCGCGCAGCCCGCGCTTCTCGTATTGGTAAAACACGTCTTCCTTGACCGCGCCGGCGTCGAACTCGCCGGCGAGCACGCCGAGCGCGACGTTGAGATGGTCGCCGACGAATTTGTGGCTGGCGAGCTGCTCGACCCCGACGCCGGCCTGCCACAGCAGGTAGCGCGGCAACAGGTGGCCCATGGTCGAATGCGGATCGCCGAAGGCGAAGCGCTTGCCGACAAGATCTTCCAGCCGCCGTATCGGGCTGTCGGCGCGCACGACGATCTTGCCGTGGAAGACCGGGCTGTTGCCGATTTGCTGGCGGGCCAGCAGCGGACGCGGCCCATGCAGGCTGCGCACCTCGACATAGAGGCTGGGGCCCAGGTAGGCGAAGTCATAGCGACCAATCGCCACGCCATCGATGTGCGCCTGGTAATCGCGGGCGACGTGCAGCCGGACGGGTTCGCCGAGACGCGCCGACAGATACTGCGCCAGCGGCGTGAAGGATTCCACCAGGCGGGTGGCGGGTTTGAAGGGGTGCACGCCGAGCACGAGCTCGGCGCGGGGGGATGAAGCCAGGCAGAGCACGCCGGCGAGCGCCGCCAGGCCGCGGATCCAGCGGGCATTCATGATCGCGCCACCGTCGCGCCGAGGGTGAAATGGAAGACCGCGCCCTGGCCGGGCACCGCCTCGGCCCAGACGCGGCCGCCATGGCGATGGACGATGCGGCGCACCGTGGCAAGGCCGATGCCGCTGCCCTCGAATTCGTCCTGCCGGTGCAGGCGCTGGAATACGCTGAACAACCTACCCGCGTATTTCATGTCGAAGCCGACCCCGTTGTCGCGGATGCGGAACACGGTATCACCCGCCTGCCGGACCGCGTCGAACACGATATGCGCGCTGGGCTGCCTGCCTGTGTATTTCCAGGCGTTGCCGAGCAGATTGTCGAGCAGGATGCGCAGCAGGCCGGGGTCGCCGTGCGCGAGGAGATCGTTGGCGATCTCTACCTGTACCTGGCGATCCGGCTGGCTCTGGCGCAGGGCGCCGACGATGTCGAACGCCAGCCTGCCGAGGTCGACCTCGACCGGATCGAGCGGGGTGCGTGTGATGCGCGACAGCTTCAGCAGATCGTCGATCAGCGCGGCCATGTGCTGCGTGCCGTTGTGGATGCGACGCAGATAATCGACACCCGTGTCGTCGAGCCGGCTGCCATAATCCTCGAGCAGCGCCTGGCCGAAACCGTCGATCGTCCGCAACGGCGCGCGCAGGTCGTGCGAGACGGAATAGGCGAAGGCTTCCAGTTCCTGGTTGGACGCTTCCAGTGCCAGCGTGCGCTGCCGCACGCGCTGTTCGAGGGTGGCGTTGAGTTCCAGCAGGCTGTCGTGCGCGGCCTTGCGCTCGAGCTCGACGGCGATGCGCGAGGCGAACACGCCGAGGATGGGGGCGGTCCAGCGCGACAGCGCCATCGGCCGCGTGTCCATGATCGAAACCAGGCCCATCATCGCGCCTGCCGAGGACACCAGCGGGCTGCCGAAATAGCTGTCGATGCCCATCTGCACCAACATGGCGTCGTCCGGATAAAGGCGGGCCGCGTCGCGCGGGATCAGTTCCTTCTTCAGGTCGAGGATGTCCTTGCAGGGGGTGCCGTCGAGCGCATACGCGAAATTCTCGACGATGTCCCCCCCCGCACACACCGCGACGGTACGCACCGATTGCCGGTCGGGCTGCAAGAGGCCGATGAAGGCATAGCGCACGTCATAGGCGCGGGCAAGATTGCGGACAGCGTCCCGGAAGAAGGCATCGGTATCGTCGCTGCTGCTGGTGCGTGCCAGCGACGCCATGATGTCCTGGACCTGTTTCTGCTCGGTGATGTCGAGCAGGAAGCCCCGCAAACCGCGCGGGCCCTGCGCGCCGGCCACCACGCTGGCGTAGTCGCGCAGCCAGACCATGCGGCCGTCCGCCGCGAACATGCGGTATTCGAACGCGTGGTCCTCGCCACGCGCCATGGCGGCGGCACAGAAGGCCGGCGCCCACGTCCGGTCCTCGGGATGCATGTGGGCCGGCCAGAATCCGGGCGTCAGCCAGTCCGCCACCGGGTAGCCGAGCAGGGCTTCCACTCGCGAGTCGATCTGCGTGAAGCGTTCTTCGTGCAGGTCGTATTCCCACGGGATTGGCTGTATGGTCTCGATGGGAGCGGGGCGGCTTGTGTCCCCCGTGCCGGCGGAGAGGCTGGCTTGCGTCGGGTGCTCGATGCTGGCGGGATCGTTCATCGCATACTCCGCATACTGCGCCGGGCCAGGGGTGGCGCCTCCCCACGAGTGTCGCCGGCTACGACATCAGGGCTCGGGCAGGGGCGCCGGCCAGTGGATGCCGTAACCCTGTGCATAATCTACGCCGATCTCGGCCAGTCTTGAAAGGATGGCCTCGGATTCGACGAATTCGGCGATCGTCTGGAGACCGGCGACGTGGCCGACGTTGTTGACCGCTTCGACGATGGCGGCGTCCATCGGATCGTCGAGCATGTCGCGGACGAACGCACCGTCGATCTTGAGATAGTCGGCCTGCAGGGTCTTCAGGTAGGTGAAGGAACTCAGGCCCGCGCCGAAATCATCCAGCGCGACGCGGCAACCGAGCGATCTGACGCCGTCGATGAAGGCGAGCGCATGGTTCAGGTTGGCGATCGCTGCCGTTTCGGTGATCTCGAAGCACAGGTATTCGGCGGGGAAGCCGTGACGATCGAGCTGGCGCTGCACATAACCCAGAAAATCCTCGTCGCTCAACGTCGCGCCGGACAGGTTGATGAAGGCGAGCTCGTCGCCGCATGACGCGCCGGCGGGCCGGCCGGCGGACAGGTGCGACAGGCAGTTCGCCACCACCCAGCGATCGATCGCGGGCATGAGCCCGTAGCGCTCGGCGGCAGGAATGAAGGTGCCGGGCAGGATCAGCCGCTGGTCGTCCGGCTCGCGCAGGCGCAGCAGGAATTCGCGGCCGGCCGGCGGCGAGCTGCCGTTGAGCGCGACGATGCGCTGGTGGTACAGCGTCAGGCGGTTGGATTCGAGCGCCTGGTTGATGCGGTTCACCCATTCCATCTCGCCGTGGC
Organism: Thiobacillus sp.; assembly: GCA_046292745.1. Lineage (GTDB taxonomy): Bacteria > Pseudomonadota > Gammaproteobacteria > Burkholderiales > Thiobacillaceae > Thiobacillus. The sequence continues at coordinate 28,739 of JBKBQH010000012.1, forward strand.
GCTGCCGCAGTTCGGCGTCGTCCGGCAGATAGAGCTGGATGCGGTTGCGGCCCTTGTCCTTGGCGGCGTAGCACGCCATGTCGGCCTGCCGCAGCACGTCGGCCAGGGTCAGGCCGGGACGGTCGAGCATGACCATGCCGATGCTCGCGCCGAGATTGAAGGTCTTGCCCTGCCAGGCGAAGCGGAAATCGCGGATGCGTTCCAGCAACTGCTCCCCGATACGCTTGGCCTGCGCGATCGGGCAATCCTGCAGCAGCACCCCGAATTCATCGCCCCCCAGCCGCGCCAGGGTGTCGGCGCTGCGTATCGGCCCCTTGAGCAGGGTGGCGATCTGGCGCAGCATCTCGTCGCCGGCCACATGGCCGCAGGTATCGTTGATGATCTTGAACTGGTCGAGATCGAGGTAGAGCAGGGCATGCGCGTGCCCGGGCGCGAAGTCGTCGAGCGCATGCCGGATGCGATGCTCGAGCGCGTAGCGGTTGGCCAGCCCGGTGAGCGCATCGTGGTAGGCCATGTGCTCGATGATCTCGCGTGCCTGCCGGTGCGCGCGCCGCGTCTCGGCATCGCGCAGTTCGCGCTCGATGGCGGGCGCCAGCCGCGCCAAGCCATCCTTCATGATGTAGTCGTGCGCACCCTCCTTCATCGCCGCCACGGCGATATCCTCGCCTATGCTGCCGGACACGATGATCACCGGCAGATCGGCGTTGTAGCCGCGCACGATCGCGAGCACCTCGCTGGAGTCGAAGCCGGGCAGGTTGTGGTCGGTGATGACGACGTCCCATTCGCTGTCATCCAGCGCGGTGCGCAACGAGTCTGCGGAATCGACGCGCAGGGCATCTGGCCTGAATCCGCCGCGGCTCAGCGCGCGCAGAATCAGCAGGGCATCGTCCTCGGCGTCCTCGACCAGCAACAGACGCAACGCTTGATCCATGGCTCAGGCCCTTTGCGGCGGCGGGAGATTGAGCACCAGCCAGTAGAGGCCGAGCTGGCGCACCGCCTCCATGAATTGCGTGAAATCGACCGGCTTGCGTATGAAACTGTTGGCGCCCGACTGGTAGCTCGACAGGATGTCGCGCTCCTCGTTTGATGTGGTGAGAATGGCGACCGGCTGTAGCGCGGTGCGCGGGTCGGCACGCAGCTGGCGCAGCACCTCCAGCCCGTCGATGCGTGGCAGCTTGAGGTCCAGCAGGATGAGCTGGGGCTGGATGCGCGTGTCGCGCCCGGCGTAGGCGCCCGTGCCAAACAGGTAGTCGAGCGCCTCGACCCCGTCGCGCGCCACGACCACTTCGTTGTGTATGTTGTTCTTCTTGAGGGCGCGCAACGTCAGCGCCTCGTCGTCTGGATTGTCTTCCACCAGCAGGATGACCTTGTCGGACAGCATGCAGCCTCGCTCCCGTTTTCATTTGAAAAGGTGCCGCGGCTCCGCGTTATTGGATTTGTTCGACAGCACGCCTGAATATAAGCGCATTCATCCGGCGCCCACAAGCCGGACGTGTTGTATTCCCTTGGGTAGAGAAAGGGTATTGGCTGTCGGAATGGTGGCATCGGTGATGGCGCGATGGCTGACGCGGCCGATTGACTGCCCTGCACGTTGCGCTACTTCGCGACCAGCATCATGGCCCGATCGGAAGGACATGCGGGTCATTACGCTGGCGGAAGCCAAGATCCCTCCCGGCCATCTTCCGTATAAGGTCTGGGCGCCGGCGTTCCTGTCCCGCAGTGGCATACAGCATAACCTCTGCCACAAAGCACAACGGCCCACGTTTTTACACGTAGGCCGTTGCTCAGTATTTGGCTCCCCGACCTGGGCTCGAACCAGGGACCTGCGGATTAACAGTCCGTCGCTCTACCGACTGAGCTATCGGGGAATAAGGAAGCGCGCATTCTAGAGACGCCGCGCCCCGCGGTCAACCCTCAGCCGTCGCTTTCGACCTGCAGTTCGGGCACGTGGGAGAAGGCGATGCGCATCGGCGCGGCGCCGCGGCCCTTGTGGGCACCGCCGAAGTAGAGCGTGTTGGGGCCGTAGCGCCGGTTGATGCGGTCGAGCACGTTGTTGAGGGGTTCGTGCCGGTCGTCGGGGTCGAACAGGTCGCGCGTGGCCTGGCGGCGTTCGACGAGCTCGCCGAGGACGACGCCGACCTTGAGGACCGGTCCGGGGTCGGGCGGGCGGCGCTGCCACAGTTTGGCGAGCACGCGATTGAACGTGAGCGTGTCGGTGTGCGGCGCGAAGCGTGCCTGGTCGATCCAGTGCGTGCGGCCACGGGGATTGTCGATATAGCGCAGATGCAGGGTGAGGCTGCCGGCGCAGCAGCCGTAGTGACGCAGCCGCATGGCGGCCTTGTGCAGCAGGCGGTGGAGCACGGCGAGCGCGGAATCGGGGTTTCGCAACTCGGGGGCGAGCACGTGCGAATGGCCGACGCTGGACCGTCGGGTGGGCGCGGACGCGACGATATCGCCGCGCAATCTGGCGTAGTAGCGTTCGCCCTCGATGCCGCCCCAGGCGCGCCGCAGCAGGGCCTTGCTGGCGCCGCAGAGTTGTTCGACGGTATGGATGCCGAGCTGGTTGAGGCGCTGCGCCATGGCGCGGCCGATGCCGTTGAGGTCGGAAAGTTTCAGGCCGTAGAGGCAATGCGGCAGGTCTTCCTGGCGGATGACGACGAGCCCGTCGGGCTTCTGCATGTTGGATGCGGTCTTGGCGAGGAAGCGGTTGGGCGCGATGCCGACCGAGCTGTGCAGCACCTCGCCGACCTGGTCGTAGATCGCCTGCTTGATCTGGCGGCCCAGCCGGATGGCGTTGGCTTCCTCGCGCTCGCTGCCCATCAGCTCGCAGGCCATTTCGTCGATCGAGAGCACCTCGCCGACCGGCGTGCACGATTCGACCGCGGCGACGATGCGGTGGTGGATTTCGACGTAGGTGGCCGGCCGCGCCTGCACGAAGACGATGTCGCGGCACAGCTTTCTCGCCTGCCATACCGGTGTGCCGGTGCGGACGCCGAAGCGTTTGGCCTGAATGCTGGCGGCGATGCAGCAGGTGGTGTCGGCCATCACCGGCAGCACGCCGACCGCGCGCCCGCGCAGTTCGGGTCGCAGTTGCTGCTCGACCGAGGCGAAGAAGGAATTGAGATCGACGTAGAGCGAATGCAGGGCCATGGCGTGCTCCGGGCGAACACGGCGGCGCCCCGGCCCGCGCCGGGTGACGACCGATGTTTTGAACCAGTGTATATTCATACACTTGTTCAATGCAACTCAGACCGGATTCGCCAGGTTCATGCGCTCCAGCCGCTGGCACAGGGTATCGATGATGCGCCGCGACAGCGGGGCGGAATGCTGCATCAGTTCTTCCAGCAGGGCGGGCGGCAGCGCCAGCACGGTAAGCTCGGTATCGGCGACGACCGACGCGGTGCGCGGTTCGTTGAGCAGATAGGCCATTTCGCCGAACAGCTGGCCTTCGGTGAGCTCGCCGAGGCGGCGGCGTCCGCCGTCGGTGTGCTTGTAGACGGCGGCGCGCCCGGCGTAGAGGAAATAGGCCGTCTTCGAATTGCCGCCCTCCTCGATCAGGGTGTCGCCGGCGGGGTGCACCTCGCCGTATTTTTCCAGCAGACGATGGGCGTCGCCGAACACGTAGCTTTCGAGCTTGCCGGCGCCCTCGCCGCTGGCGGCGAGAAAGAGTTTTTCCAGCGCGGTGACGTCGGCCTTGCCCCAGGCGTAGAGCGCCTGCGCCCACAAATAAAGCAGCAGGAAGGCGAAGTAGCCGGCGATCAGCACGAACACCACGCCGCCCAGTGCGCCGTACAGGCTGCGGTAGTTCTCCAGCTTGAAGAAGGCGCCGAACAGCGCGAACAGCAGCGCGAGGCTGACGGTGGCGGCGAGGGCGAACAGCGCGGCGTCGCGCGCGCGCGGATGTTGCCGCGGCATGCGCCAGTAGGCGGCGAACAGCAGCGCCCACACCAGGGCCAGGCCGAACAGCGTGTTGAGCGCCTGCAGCACGTGGGCATTGCCGATGCCGATGAAGTCATTCTGCGCGAGAAAGCCGAGCGTCGTCTGCGCCAGCGCGGCCAGGCCCATCAGCAGGAACAGCACCGGCAGGATGACGAGCGGCAGCACCCACGACATCACCAGGTTGTGCGTGTGCGTGCTGGGGAAGATGACGCGGAAGGCGTTGTGCGCCGCATGCACCAGCCCGCGCGACGACAGCACCAGCGTGACGAGGCCGACGCCGCCGGCGGCCAGTTGCGTCTGGCGCGGAATGAAACCGAGCTCGATCAGCGTCTCCAGTTGCAGCTGCTGGTAGAGCGCCGCCATCAGGATCGTCGCTGGCACCGAGTTCTCGGCGGCCGTGCCGAGCCATTGCACGGCGTAGCTCAGGAGCAGCAGCAGCGGCGTGGCCGAGAGCAGAAAGTAGAACGAGGTCGCCGCCGCGTGATTCTGCAGACCGTTCTGCTTGAACAGTCGCAGCGTCGTGTAGCCGAGCTGCAGCAGCCAGGCGAGGCTGCCGCGAACCGGGGGCAGGGCGGACATGCGCATGGCGCTAGCCTACCCGCGCCGGCGCCCGCGCGCCAGCGTCAGGCCATCGCCTGCGCGATACGCCTGAGCGCCTTGTCGAGGTTGGCCTGCGAGGTGGCGAAGGAGAGGCGGATATAGCCCTCGGCGCCGAAAGCCGAGCCGGGGACGACGGCGACGTCGGCCGATTCCAGCAGGTATTCGGAGAAGGCGATGTCGGTGCCCTGCTCGATGACGTCGCGCATGAGCAGGTTCTGGATTGCGGGGCGCACGTCGGGGAAGGCGTAGAAGGCGCCGCCGCTGTCGACGCAGTGGAAGCCGGGAATCGCGTTGAGTGCGTCGACGACGAAGCGGTGGCGCGCCTTGAAGGCGTCGAGCATGGGCGTGATGCAGCCCTGGTTGCCGTTGAGCGCGGCCTCGGCGGCGACCTGCGAGATCGACGTCGGGTTGGAGGTCGACTGCGACTGCACGTTGGTCATCGCGCGCAGGATCGCCTCGGGGCCGGCGGCGTAGCCGATGCGCCAGCCGGTCATCGAGTAGGCCTTGGAGACGCCGTTCAGCACCAGGGTGCGGTCGTAGAGGTCGGGGCAGGCGTTGAGGATATTGACGAAGGGCGCATCGTTGAGCCGGATGTGCTCGTACATGTCGTCGCTGGCGATCAGCACCTGCGGGTGCTTTCTCAGCACCTCGCCGAGCGCGGCGAGCTCGTCCTTCGTATATACCGCGCCGGTCGGGTTGGACGGGCTGTTGATGACGAACAGGCGCGTCTTCGGCGTGATCGCCGCTTCCAGCTGCGCCGGGGTGATCTTGAAGCCCTGCTCGATGCCGGCCTCGACGATCACCGGGCGGCCGTCGGCGAGGATGACGATGTCGGGATACGAGACCCAGTACGGCGCGGGGATGATGACCTCGTCGCCGGGGTTGATGACCGCCTGCACGAGGTTGAAGAAGCTCTGCTTGCCGCCGCACGACACCAGGATTTGTTTGGGCGTGTAATCGAGCCCGTTGTCGCGTCTGAACTTGGCGATGATCGCGGCCTTGAGGCCCGGGGTGCCGTCGACCGCGGTGTATTTGGTGAAGCCCTGGTGTATTGCCTCGATCGCCGCGTCCTTGATGTGCTGCGGCGTGTCGAAATCGGGCTCGCCGGCGCCGAGGCCGATGATGTCGCGGCCGGTGGCCTTGAGCGCGGCAGCGCGGGCGGTGACGGCGAGGGTGGGCGAGGGCTTGATGGCCTGAACGCGGCGGGAGAGTTCCACAGTGGTTCCTTCAGGCATCCCGTGGGGATGCTAGTATCGACAGGTTTTAACCGGCCGATTTTACCCGTGTTCGTCACCTTCCCCAATAGCCCGTTCCGTCTGTTCCAGCCGTTTCCGCCGGCCGGCGACCAGCCGACCGCGATCGCCCGCCTGGTCGAAGGCATCGAGGACGGCCTGTCCTTCCAGACCCTGCTTGGGGTGACCGGCTCGGGCAAGACCTTCACCATGGCCAATGTCATCGCCCGCACCGGCCGCCCGGCGCTGATCATGGCGCCGAACAAGACCCTGGCGGCGCAGCTGTATTCGGAGATGCGCGAGTTCTTCCCGGAAAACGCGGTCGAGTATTTCGTTTCCTACTACGACTACTACCAGCCCGAGGCCTACGTGCCGGCGCGCGACCTGTTCATCGAGAAGGATTCGAGCATCAACGAGCACATCGAGCAGATGCGGCTGTCCGCGACCAAGTCGCTGCTCGAGCGGCGCGATACCGTGATCGTCTGCACCGTGTCGGCGATCTACGGCATCGGCGATCCGTCCGACTACCACAGCATGATCCTGCTGCTGCGCACCGGCGAAAAACTGACCCAGCGCGAGGTCATCACCCGACTGACGCAGATGCAGTACGAACGCAACGACGTCGAATTCACCCGCGGCCATTTTCGCGTGCGCGGCGATGTCATCGACATCTTCCCGGCGGAACACGCCGAGACCGCGATCCGCGTCGAGCTGTTCGACGACGTGGTCGAAACGCTGCACCTGTTCGACCCGCTCACCGGCAAGATACTGCAGAAGGTTTCGCGCTTCACCGTGTTCCCGTCGAGCCACTACGTCACGCCGCGCGAGACGACCCTGCGCGCGATCGAGCAGATCAAGGCCGAATTGCGCGAACGGCTGGAGTGGTACTACGCCAACAACAAGCTGGTCGAGGCGCAGCGGCTGGAGCAGCGTACCCGCTTCGACCTCGAAATGATGGTCGAGCTCGGTTTCTGCAAGGGCATCGAGAACTACTCGCGGCACCTGTCCGGCCGCAAGCCCGGCGAGCCGCCGCCGACGCTGATCGATTACCTGCCGAAAGACGCGCTGATGATCATCGACGAATCGCACGTCACGGTGACGCAGGTCGGCGGCATGTACAAGGGCGACCGCTCGCGCAAGGAGAACCTGGTCGACTACGGCTTCCGGCTGCCGTCGGCGCTCGACAACCGGCCGCTCAAGTTCGAGGAATTCGAGGCGCTGATGCCGCAGACCATCTTCGTTTCGGCCACCCCGGCCAGGTACGAGGCCGAGCACGCCGGGCAGGTCGTCGAGCAGGTCGTGCGCCCCACCGGGCTCGTCGATCCCCGCGTCGAGGTGCGGCCGGTCGCGACCCAGGTCGACGACCTGATGAGCGAGGCCAAAAAGCGCATTGCTGTCGGCGAGCGCGTGCTCGTCACCACGCTGACCAAGCGCATGGCCGAAGACCTCACCGACTACCTCGCCGAGCATGGCATCAAAGTGCGCTACCTGCATTCGGACATCGACACCGTCGAGCGCGTCGAGATCATCCGCGACCTGCGGCTGGGCGAGTTCGACGTGCTGGTCGGCATCAACCTGCTGCGCGAGGGGCTCGACATTCCCGAAGTGTCGCTGGTCGCCATCCTGGATGCCGACAAGGAAGGCTTCCTGCGCTCCGAGCGCTCGCTCATCCAGACCATCGGCCGTGCCGCGCGGCATCTCAACGGCACCGCCATCCTCTACGCCGACCGGATCACCGACTCGATGCGGCGCGCGATCGACGAGACCGAACGCCGTCGCGCCAGACAGATCGCCTACAACCTCGAGCACGGCATTACCCCGCGCGGCGTGGTCAAGCGCATCAAGGACATCATCGACGGCGTCTACGACGCCGACGCCACCCGCCAGGAGCTCAAGGCGGCACAGACCGCCGCGGCATACAAGGTCATGGACGAAAAGTCCCTGACGAAGCAGGTCAAGAAAATCGAGAAGGAGATGCAGGACGCGGCGAAGAACCTCGAATTCGAAAAGGCCGCCGTGCTGCGCGACCAGCTGAAGGAACTGAAGGCGCTGCTGTTCGGGGTGGAGGAACGGGAGTAGCGCGCTCGCCATCCCCGCGACGCACGAGCGACCGGCGCGCCGATTCGCTCGGTGTCGGGGGTTGGCCCTGGCCGCAAAACTTCTGCACAATGCCGCTTTTGCTTCACGGGGGTCCCATCAAAAATGGCTTCGGGACAAATCCATATCGTCATCCTCAACCCCGGCGTCGAGATCACGCCGCTGCGCCTGCGCGGCTGGTTGCAGAAGGAGGCGGCGGCGATCAGCCAGCGTGCCAATCCCGGCGACGGGGCGATCCTGCGGCTGTTCCTGACCAAGACGCTGCGCTACGGCCTGCCCGCGAAGAAGCTCGACGCGATCCTGCAGGCGCTGACCGGGAAGCATCCGGTGATCCTGCGCATCGAGACGCAGCTGGTCGAGGCGCCGCTGACGCCGGCGGAGATGGCGGAACAGACGCGCCTCGCGGATCTCCATGTGGAAAAATTCAGGCAGCGGGCGGAAGCATACGCCCGGCGCAAACAGGCCGAGGCGCTGGAGAGCGCGCGGCCCGCGCCGATCCAGTGGCACAGGCTGAAGAGCGCGCTGGATTGAGTCGGCCGGCGCCGGTTTGCCGGCGCGGTTTCATTGGGTTGATCAGGGAGTGACATGGCTGTCAGGGTTTTGTTCGTCTGCATGGGAAATATCTGCCGTTCGCCGATGGCGGAAGGCCTGTTCCGCAAGGCGGTGCGCGAAGCGGGGCTGGAAGGCCTCGTCGAGATCGATTCGGCGGGCACGCACGCCTACCACGTGGGCTCGCCGCCCGATCCGCGTGCGCAGCAGGCGATCCGCCGGCGCGGCGTGGACATCAGCGACTTGCGCGGACGCAAGGTCAGCGATGCCGATTTCGAGCGTTTCGATTACATCCTGCCGATGGACGGCGACAACTACGACCGCCTGGTCGAGCGGGCGCCGGCGCAGCACCGCGGCAAGATCCGCCGCCTGCTGTCGTTCAGCCGCAAGTATCCCAATCTCGACGTCGTCGACCCGTATTACGGCGGGCCGCAGGGCTTCGAGGAAAACCTCGACATGATCGAGGATGCGGTGCAGGGGCTGATCCGCGACATCCAGGCGCGCCGCTGAACGCGGCGGGCGCGCAAGCAAACGGGGCCGCAGTCGCGGCCCCGTTTGCATTGCGGCGACAGCTTATTCCGCGCGGGTTTCCACCTGCACCAGCGGCTCCTGCGTTGCCGGCGCCTGCGGGCGCGGCCGGCGGCGCGTGGGATGCGGCGCCGCGGGCGCCGGCTCTGGCTCGACCACCGGCGCCGCCGGCGCGGTCGTCTCGACCTGCATCAGGCTCACCGGCTCGGGTTCGGCCTTGACCGTGGGCCGGCGACGGCGGCGCGGCCGCTCCATCTCGATGCCGGTGTCCGCCGGCGCGGCGGCACCCTGGGTTTCGACCTGCTGCAGGTCGGCGCGGCCGGCGGCGAGGTCGGCAAGGATCTCGGCCGGCTTGGCGGTGACGGCGACCGGCCGCGGCGCGGCGACCGGCGTGTCGAGCTGCAGGCTCTGCTGCGCGGGCGCGGCGGGCGCGGCCTGGGCGGCCCCGCGCGCGACTTCGATGATCGCGTGGAAACCGTCTGCTGCAGGCGCTGCCGCTTTGACAGGCGCGGCGGCCGGGGGGGCGCCGGCGATTTCGATGATCGCATGCGGCGTGGTCGCGCCGTTGGCGCCTTCGGCACGGCCTTCGCCGCGACCGCGGCGGCCACGGCCGCGGCGGTTGCGGCCTTCGCGTTTTTCCTCGGCGGCCGCCTCGCGCGGGGCTTCGGCGGCCTCGGTCACGCGCGGTGCGGCGGGCTCGGCGTCGGGCCGGGGTGCCTTGGGCTGGCGCGGCGGGCGTGCCTGCTTGGCTTGGGTTTCGGCGCGCGGCTCGGCACGGCCTTCCTGCGCGCGCGCTTCAGCGGTGCGGCCTTCGCCACGTTCGGCCGGACGCTCGCCGCGGCCGCGGCGCTGGCCCGGCTTGCGTTCGCGGCGCTCGGCCGGCCGCTCGCTGCGGGCAGGGGCGGTCGCCGGCGCAGGGGCGGGCGCTTCCGCGACCGGCGTCTCCTCGCTGCGTTTCTTCAGCCAGCCGAAAATGCGTTCGAACAAGCCGGGCTGGGCGGCCGGCTGCGGCGGCACCACGGGTTGCGCGGCCGGCTGCACCGGTATCGGTTGCGGCGGCGCGATCGATTTCACCGCCGCGACCTGGCGCGCGGGCGCCGCTTCGGTCGCGGTCTGGTAGACCGCTTCGGTTTCGGGCACGCTCATCATCTTGTAGCTGGGCTCGGCGCCCTCGCGCACGTTCAGCTCGTCGTGGCGCAGGCGCGTGATGGTGTAGTTGGGCGTCTCCATGTGGATATTGGGGATCAGCACCACGTTGACCTTGAGCCGCGATTCGATGGCATGGATGTCGACGCGCTTCTCGTTCAGCAGGAAGGTGGCGACGTCGACCGGCAGCTGCACGTGCACGGCGCCGGTGTTCTCCTTCATCGCCTCTTCCTGCAGGATGCGCAGGATATGCAGCGCGGAAGACTCGGTGCCGCGGATGTGACCGGTGCCGTGACAGCGCGGGCAGGGGTTGTAGCTGGTCTCGCCCAGCGACGGTTGCAGGCGCTGGCGCGACATTTCCAAGAGGCCGAAACGCGAGATCTTGCCGGTCTGCACGCGGGCACGGTCGTGATGCAGGGCATCCTTCAGGCGGTTCTCGACTTCGCGCTGGTGCTTGGGGTTTTCCATGTCGATGAAGTCGATCACGATCAGCCCGCCGAGGTCGCGCAAGCGCATCTGGCGGGCGATTTCGTCGGCCGCCTCGAGGTTGGTGTTGAACGCGGTCGCCTCGACGTCGCTGCCCTTGGTGGCGCGCGCCGAGTTGACGTCGACCGACACCAGCGCCTCGGTGTGGTCGATGACGATGGCGCCGCCCGAGGGCAGGTTGACCTGGCGCGAGAACGCCGATTCGATCTGGTGCTCGATCTGGAAGCGCGAGAACAGCGGGACGTCGTCGCGATACAGCTTGACCTTGCCGACGTTGGCGGGCATCACGTTTTCCATGAACGCGCGCGCCTGCTCGTAGACGTCCTCGGTATCGATCAGGATCTCGCCGATGTCGGCCGAGAAGTGGTCGCGAATCGCCCGGGTGATCAGGTTGGATTCGAGATAGATGAGTTCGGGCGCCTTGATCTGCTTGGCGGCGCTGTCGATCGCTTCCCAGATGCGCAGCAGGTAGCTGAGATCCCACTGGAATTCCTCGGCGGAACGGCCGATGCCCGCGGTGCGGGCGATCAGGCTCATGCCTTCGGGCACGTCGAGCTGCGCCAGGGTGTCGCGCAGCTCGTTGCGTTCCTCGCCCTCGATGCGGCGCGAGACGCCGCCGCCGCGCGGGTTGGTCGGCATCAGCACGACATAGCGGCCGGCCAGCGAGATGTAGGTGGTGAGCGCCGCGCCCTTGTTGCCGCGTTCGTCCTTTTCCACCTGGACCAGGAGTTCCTGGCCTTCCTTGAGGTTTTCCGGCACGCGGCCGCCGTTGGGCAGGCAGGCGCGCGAGATTTCCTTGAACGGCAAAAAGCCGTGGCGTTCGCAGCCATAGTCGACGAAGGCGGCTTCGAGGCTGGGCTCGACGCGGGTGACGACACCCTTGTAGATGTTGCCCTTGCGTTGTTCCTTGCTGGCGGACTCGATGTCAAGGTCGACGAGCTTCTGGCCGTCGACGATGGCAACCCGGAGTTCTTCCGCCTGGGTTGCGTTGAAAAGCATGCGCTTCATTTTTTCTCCCGCGCGCGTGCATACGGGACAGGCCAGACTGCCGCTGAAGCTCAGCGGCTCATGCGATCACGGATTTGAAGGGTAGTGAAGGGGCATGGGGGAAGGTGTCCTGTTCCTGGAGAGGGACGCCGGCAGGGCCGGACTGTCTTTCCGGTTCCCGCGCGCGGCCAAGGCCACGGCGTGAACATAGATTTCGTATGCTGTTTGTCGCGTCGTTGATAACATCGCTGCTTTGCCGACTGGCTGGCAGGTGGTTTCGACTGTCCGCATCCGCCTGTTCGAGGCGGGGCGGCAGGAATCCAGGCGGGCCGGGCAGGCGGCAGCCGGTGAGCGTTTTAACCGGCGGTATCCAGGGGTCAGGCAAAACCGGGCCTGAACCGACAGTAGTGTATATGAAAATTAATGACTTAGAGAAAGATTCAGTCAGGCGGCTCAAGGTCGACGACAGCGCGGACGGCCAGCGCCTCGACAACTTTCTGGTCGCGCGCCTGAAGGGCGTGCCCAAGAGCCGCCTCTACAAGCTCGTCCGGGGCGGCGAGGTCCGCGTCAACGGCGGCCGGGTCGACGTCGGCCATCGCCTGGTGCTCGGCGACGAAGTGCGCATTCCGCCGGTACGCACCGCCGCCCCCGCGCCAACGGCCGCGCCCAGGTTGCCCCCCTCGACCCACCGCCTGCTGCCGGCCATCCTCTACCGTGACGATGCGCTGATCGCGCTCAACAAGCCGGCCGGCATGGCGGTCCACGGCGGCAGCGGCATCTCGCGCGGGGTGATCGAACAGCTGCGGCTGGAGCTGCCCGAATGCCGGTATATGGAGCTGGTGCACCGGCTCGACCGCGAGACCTCGGGGGTGCTGCTGATCGCGCTGAAGCGCCGCGCGCTGGTGAACCTACACGCCGCGATGCGCGCCGGCCAGATCGAAAAGCGCTATTTCACCCTGGTCGCCGGACGCTGGCCGAACCCGGTGCAGCACGTGAAACTGCCGCTGCACAAGCGCGTGACCGACACCGGCGAGAAGCGGGTGACGGTGCGCGACGAAGGCCAGGCGGCGCATACGATCTTCCGCCGCCTGCGGCAGTTCGAGGAATTCACCCTGCTGGAGGCGGAACTGAAGACCGGCCGCACGCATCAGATCCGCGTCCATGCCTCGCACCTCGGCTTTCCCATCGCGGGCGACGACAAGTACGGCGACTTCGAACGCAACAAACGGCTGGCGAAGCAGGGCCTGAAGCGCATGTTCCTGCACGCGGCCAGGCTCGTGTTCGACCACCCGATTTCGGGCGAGCGCATGACGGTCGAGGCGCCGCTGCCCGCCGATCTCCAATCTTTTCTGGACAACCTGAGCCATGCCCAAACAGTTTGAGCTGTTGATCTTCGACTGGGACGGTACCCTGATGGATTCCGCCGGCGTGATCGTCGACTCGATCCAGCGCGCCTGCGAGGACATCGGCCTCGCTGCGCCGAGCGAGCGCGCGTCGCGCCAGATCATCGGCCTGGGCCTCGTCCAGGCCTTGCAGACCCTGCTGCCGGACCTGCCGGAAGACGACTATCCGCGCCTGGTCGAACGCTATCGTCATCATTACCTCGGCCGCGACGCGGACATTCCGCTGTTTGCCGGCGTGCCCGAAGGGCTCGGCGAACTGCACGCGGGCGGGTTCACGCTCGCGGTGGCGACCGGCAAGAGCCGCGTCGGCCTGGCGCGGGCGCTGGCCGCGAGCGGGCTGGGGCCGCGCTTCGCGGCGACGCGCTGCGCCGACCAGACGCACTCCAAGCCGCATCCTGCGATGGTGCTCGAGCTCATCGACGAGCTCGGCGCCGACCCGGCGCGCACCCTGGTGATCGGCGACACCAGCCACGACCTGCTGATGGCGTCGAGCGCCGGCGTGGCGAGTCTGGGCGTGACCTACGGCGCGCACGAGGCCGCCGACCTGCGGCCGCATGCGCCGCTGGCCTTGCTCGACAGCTTCACCGAGGTACGTGCATGGCTCGCCGCGAACGCCTGATCTGCGTGTCCGGCGTCCTCGAGGAGAAAGGGCGAGGCGTGCGCTTCGAATTCGAGCGCCAGGGTACGAAGCGCCCCGCCTTCGTGGTGCGCTTTGAGGGCGCGCCGCACGCCTTCCTCAACCAGTGCGGCCACGTGCCGGTGGAGCTCGACTGGCAGGAAGGCGAGTTCTTCGATGACTCGCGGCTATACTTGATCTGCGCCACGCACGGCGCGCTGTACCACCCGGGAACCGGCACCTGCGTGGGCGGGCGCTGTGCCGGGCGCGGGCTGATCCCCGTTCCGGTCGTCGAGCGCGACGGCCATGTCTATGTGATGGAAGAACACGAATGAGCGAAACGGAAAAGAATCCCCCCCCGAACTGGGAACGGGAGGTGCTGGAAAAGCTGGCGCTGGCGGCAGTCCAGGAGCAGCGCCGCAGCCGCCACTGGAGCATCCTGTTCAAGTCGCTCGGCTTTCTGTATCTCTTCATCGTGCTCTTCCTCGCCGCGGGCTGGTTCCGCTCCGACGGCGTCGCGATCCCCAAGGCGCATACCGCGCTGGTCGACCTGCAGGGCGTGATCGCCTCCGACCAGGTCAGCGCCGATGCGATCATCGCCAGCCTGCAGGGCGCGTTCAAGGACAAGAAGACGCGCGGCGTGATCCTGCGCATCAACAGCCCCGGCGGCAGTCCGGTGCACGCCGGCCAGATCTACGACGAGATCAAGCGCCTGCGCGCCAAGTACCCGAACATTCCCTTGTACGCCGTGGTCGACGACATCTGCGCCTCGGGCGGCTACTACGTCGCGGTCGGCGCCGACAAGATCTTCGTCGACAAGGCGAGCATCGTCGGCTCGATCGGCGTGCTGATGGACGGCTTCGGCTTCACCAAGACCATGGAAAAGCTCGGCGTCGAACGGCGCCTGCTCACCGCGGGCAAGAACAAGGGCTTCCTCGACCCCTTTTCGCCGGTCGACCCCGAACAGCAGGCCTACGCGAAGCAGATGCTCGAGGAAATCCACGGCCAGTTCGTCGCGGTCGTGCGCGAAGGCCGTGGCGCGCGCCTGAAGGAGACGCCGGACACCTTCAGCGGACTGGTGTGGAGTGGCCAGAAGAGCATCGAGCTCGGGCTCGCCGACGCCTACGGGACGGTCGAATCGGTCGCGCGCGACGTCATCAAGGCCGAGGACATCGTCGACTACACGCAGCAGGACAGCCTGATCGACCGCCTCGCGGGCCGGCTCGGCGCGGGTGCGGCGAAGGCCCTCGCAGCCTTTACCCCGGCCGGCGTCAGCCTGCGGTGAGCGCGCCGCCCTATGCGCCGATTCCCTGCGCCCAGCACGAGCGGCTGGAGTTCGCCGCGCTGACCCGGCAGTGGCTGGACGTGAAGGTGGACGGCGTGGCGCAGCGGCTGCTGCCGCTCGACGTGGCCACCCGCGACGGCGCCGAATGGCTGGTCGCGCAAACCGAGCGCGGCGAGCGGGTCACGCTGCGCCTCGACCGCCTGGCTTTCTGAGCCGTCTCTACATCCCGATCCCGAACACCACCAGCCTGTCCTTCACCGCCTCGGCCTGCCCGCGCCAGTTCTTGGCGCTGCGGGTTTTGATCAACTGGCCCGGCAGGCTGAGATCGGCGCCGACGCTGACCAGCGTATCGGGCGCCAGCGTCGTCGCCAGCGCATCGAGCAGCGCCGCACTGCGGTAGGGCGTTTCGATGAAGAGCTGGGTGGCGCGGTCGCGGCGCGCGACTTTTTCCAGATCGCGGATCGTCTGGCTGCGCCCGGGTTCCTTCGCCGGAAGATAGCCGTGGAAGGCGAAGCGCTGCCCGCCCAGGCCGGAGGCCATCAGCGCCAGCAGGATCGACGACGGTCCGACCAGCGGCACCACCGGAATGTTTTCCCGATGCGCGGCCAGCACCAGCGCCGCGCCAGGGTCGGCCACGGCGGGGCAGCCGGCCTCGGACAGCAGGCCGACGTCATGGCCTGCCTTCAGCGGTCCGAGCAGCGGGGCGACGGCCGCTGCGGGGGTGTGTTCATTGAGTTCCTCGATATGCAGTGCCTGGATCGGCAGCGGGTGGCCCATCGCCTTCAGATGCGCGCGCGCGGTCTTGGCGCGTTCGACGACGAAATGATCGATCCGGCGCGCGACGGCGAGAGTATGCGGTGGCAGGCAGGCGTCCGGGTCGACCGGCCCCAGTGGCACCGGGATCAGGTAGAGCGTCGCCATGCAGCTCAGGCCGGCTGCCAGGTGAGGACGTCGACGCCTTCGTTCATCAGCATCTCGGTCAGCGCCATCAGCGGCAGGCCGATCAGCGCGGTGGGGTCGGGGCTGTCCATGCGTTCCATCAGCGCGATGCCGAGCGACTCGCTCTTGGCCGAACCGGCGCAGTCGTAGGGCGTTTCCTTCTTCAGATAGGCCTCGATTTGCGCGTCGGTCAGCGGGCGGATGTGCACCACCGTCGGCACGTCGCGCGTCTGCGCATGGCCGGTGCGGCTGTTCAGCAAGGTCAGCGCGGTGTGGAACACCATCGCGCGCCCCTGCATTTTTTTCAGTTGCGCGAAGGCATGGTCGAAGTCGCCGGGCTTGCCGAGTTGCTCGGAATCGAGCATCAGCACCTGGTCGGAGCCGATGATGAGCGCATCGGGATGGGCCGCGGCGGCGGCCTGCGCCTTCAGCACCGACAGCCGCAATGCGGTGGCCGAAGGCGTCTCGCCCGGCAGCGGGGTTTCGTCCACGTCGGGCGAAAGGATTTCGAACGGCAGACGCAGGCGCGACAGCAGTTCGCGCCGGTAGCGCGAGGTCGAAGCCAGGACGAGTGTCATTCCGGCTGGATCTCGACCAGCGCCATGTCGGGCGTCACCGCGTCGCCCTTCTTGGCAAAGATGCTGATGACGGTGCCGGCGATCGGCGCCTGGACCTCGTTCTCCATCTTCATCGCCTCGATCACCAGCACGCCGTCGCCGGCCTTGACCTGCTGGCCGATGCTCACCAGCACCTCGACCACGGTGCCGGGCATCGCGGCGGTGACGTGGCCGGGATGGCTGGCGCGCGGCTTCTGGCCGGACGCGACGGTTGCGGCCGGCGTCCTGCGCGGCGTGCTGTCGCCAGCGGCCTCGAGCGCAACCTCGTTCAACGGCTCGACCAGCACCTCCTCCGACACGCCGTCGACCGAGACGAAATAGGGCCGCTGCCCGGTATCGGAGCGGCCGCTGCCGGAGAGCTTGATGTGGTAGGTCTCGCCGTGCAGCGTGATCTTGAATTCGTCCGCGGCGTAGCGCGGCGCGCTCTCGGCCGGGATCGCGCCCCGCGGCAGCAGCGGTTCCGGCTTGAGGCTGCCGGCGGCGCGTTCCTGCAGCCAGGTTTTCGCGAGGTCGGGGAACATCGCGTACGTCAGCACATCCTCGTCGGAGCGGGCGAGTCCCTCGATTTCGCCGCGCAGCTTGTCGAGTTCGGCGGGAAGCAGATCGGCCGGCCGGCAGGTGGTGACCTCGAGGTCGCCGATGGCGAGCTTGCGCACCTCCTCGTTGATGTGGCCGGGCGCGCGGCCATAGCGGCCCTGCAGGTAGAGCTTGACTTCGTTGGTGACCGACTTGTAGCGCGCGCCGGTGAGCACGTTGAGCGCGGCCTGGGTACCGACGATCTGCGAGGTCGGCGTGACCAGCGGCGGGTAGCCGAGATCCTCGCGCACCCGCGGGATTTCCTCGAGCACGGCGTCCATCCTGTCGAGCGCCCCCTGCTCCTTCAACTGGTTCGCGAGGTTGGAAATCATCCCGCCCGGCACCTGGTTGATCAGCACGCGCGTGTCGGTGCCGGTGAACTCGGATTCGAACTGCCAGTACTTCTTGCGTACCTCCTTGAAATAGGCGGAGATTTCCTCGATCAGCGGCAAAGACAGTCCGGTGTCGTGGGCGGTGCCGGCGAGCGCGGCGACCAGGCTCTGCGTGGTCGGGTGGCTGGCGCCCTCGGCAAAGGCGCCGACGCAGGTATCGATGATGGTCGCGCCGGCCTCCACGGCTTTCAGGTGCGTCATGTGCGCGAGGCCGGCGGTCGAGTGGCTGTGGGTGTGGACGGGCAGATGCGTCGCCTCGCGGATCGCGCTCACCAGCTCGTAGGCGGTGTAGGGCGTGAGCAGGCCCGCCATGTCCTTGATCGCGATGGTGTCGCACTCCATCTCGGCCAGCCCCTTGGCGAGTTCGACGAAGTGCGGGATGTCGTGCACCGGGCTGGTGGTGTAGCAGACCGTGCCCTCGGCGTGCTTGCCGGCGGCCTTCACCGCCTCGATCGCGACGCGCAGGTTGCGCAGATCGTTCATCGCGTCGAACACGCGGAAAACATCGACGCCATTATCGGCGGATTTCTTCACGAAGGCCCGCACCACATCGTCTGAATAGTTGCGGTAGCCGAGCAGGTTCTGCCCGCGCAGCAGCATCTGGATGCGTGTGTTGGGCAGCGCGCGCCGCAACTGGCGCAGGCGCTCCCATGGATCCTCGCGCAGGAAGCGCACGCAGGCGTCGAAGGTCGCGCCGCCCCAGGCTTCGAGCGACCAGAAGCCGACCGAATCCAGTTTGCCGCAGATCGGCAGCATGTCGGCGGTCTGCATGCGGGTGGCGATCAGCGACTGGTGGCCGTCGCGCAGGACGAGATCGGTAACGAAGACTTTGCTCATGGCTTACAACCCCTGATGGGCGGCAATGGCGGCGGCGATGGCGGCAGCCAGCACTTCCGGTGGTTTCTTTTCGGTGTACTGCGTGAGTTCGGGGTGCGATTCGACGAAGCCGGTGTTGAAGCGGCCGCTCCTGAACTCGGGATTCTTCAGGATTTCCTGATAATAGGGGATGGTGGTCTTGACACCGTATACCAGCATGTCGGCGAGCGCACGGCGTCCGCGCTCGACGGCCGATTCCCAGGTCAGGTTCCACACCGTGAGCTTGGCGCACATCGAGTCGAAATAGGGTGGGATCACGTAGTCGGTGTAGATCGCCGCGTCGACCCGCACGCCGGGGCCGCCCGGCGAGTAGTAGCGGGTGATGCGGCCGAGGCTGGGCAGGAACTCGTTCTTCGGATCCTCGGCGTTGACGCGGAACTCGATCGCGTAGCCGCGGTGCCTGATGTCTTCCTGCTGGTATTGCAGCGGCTGGCCATCGGCGATGCGGATCTGCTCCTGCACGATGTCGACGCCGGTGATCGTCTCGGTGACGGGATGCTCGACCTGCAGCCGGGTGTTCATCTCCATGAAATAGAACTGGTTGTCCTGGTCGAGCAGGAACTCGACCGTGCCGGCGTTGACATAGCCGACCGCGCGGGCGGCGCGTACCGCCAGTTTGCCGATGTACTGGCGCTGCGCCTCGGTGAGCTGCGGGCTCGGCGCGATCTCGATCAGTTTCTGGTTGCGGCGCTGGATCGAGCAGTCGCGCTCGAACAGGTGGATCACATTGCCCTGCGTGTCGCCCAGGATCTGCACTTCGATATGCTTGGGGTGGACGACGCATTTCTCGACGAAGACCTCGGGCTTGCCGAAGGCCTTGCTGGCCTCAGACACCACGCGGTCGTAGTTCTTCAGCAGGTCTTCCTCGCTGTCGCAGCGGCGGATGCCGCGGCCGCCGCCGCCGTTGGTCGCCTTCAGCATCACCGGATAGCCGATCTTGTTGGCCAGCGCGCGCGCTTCCTCGACGCTTTCCAGGTTGTGATCGGAGCCCGGCACCACCGGGATGCCGGCGGCGATCATCGCGTTGCGGGCCTGGATCTTGTCGCCCATGCGGCGGATGACCTCGGGCGAGGGCCCGATGAAGCGGATGCCGCGGCGCGCGCAGATCGCGGCGAGGTCGGGATTCTCGGAAAGGAAGCCGTAGCCCGGGTGCAGGGCGTCACAACCCGACGCGGCGGCGAGGTTTACCAGGGTGTGGGCGTTGAGATAGCCGAGGATGGGATCCTTGCCGATATGGTAGGCCTCGTCGGCTTTCTTGACGTGCAGCGCGTGGCGGTCGGCGTCGGTGTAGATGGCGACCGACTTGATGCCGAGCTCGGCGCACGCGCGCACGATGCGGACGGCGATCTCGCCCCGGTTGGCGACCAGGATTTTCTTAATCATGGTCGGTCTCGCTTTGACAAAAATGGCGACAAATCATATTATTGCCGGCTAATGTTTAGCCGGGTGCGTGGGTGTGTCGGTCGCTTGTGCCGGCACTTCAGTTGATCGGGGGCAGCATGCTTCAGCCAGTCGAGGTCGATCCGCGGCGTTTCTGCCGCGACACGCAATCCTGGGAAACCCGTTCGGACGTGTCGGCGTTTCCGCGTCTGGTTCGAGAATTTACGCAAGGCGAGCTGTTCTGTCGAGTCGGCGGGCGCGCCGATGCGCATGGCGGCATCGCGCTGGATCTGCGCATACACGGCGAGGTGGAGCTGACCTGTCAGCGCTGCCTCGGCGGACTGAAGCACGTGGTTGCGATCGACCGGACCGTGCGTCTGGCAGGCAACGAGGTCGAGCTGGCGCGGCTCGACGCGCTGCCCGGCGGCGATGCCATCCTCGCCGGCGACAGGCTCGACTTGCTGCAACTGGTTGAGGATGAAGTGTTGTTGAGCCTGCCGCTGGCGGCGATGCACGCGACAGGTGAATGCCCCGACTGAGGGGCGATTGTTTATCAGGAGTTTAGAAAATGGCTGTCCAACAGAACAAGAAGTCCCCGTCGAAGCGCGGCATGCATCGCTCGCACGACTTTCTGACCAATCCGCCGCTGGCTGTCGAGCCGACCACCGGCGAAACGCATCTGCGCCACCACATCAGCCCCAGCGGCTTTTATCGTGGCCGCAAGGTCGTCAAGGCCAAGGGCGAATAATTTCCCGCTGCGCTGCACTCCGGTGCAGTGCATCCGGCCCCATTCCCCGGCTGTATGAGAAACATCACTGTCGCCATCGATGTGATGGGGGGCGACCATGGTCCCCATGTCACCGTCCCGGCGGCGATCCGCTGCCTTGCGCGTCACGAAGACCTGAACGTGATTCTGGTCGGCCCGCAGGACGTCATTGCCGCCGAGCTCAAGGCGCGCCGGGCCCGGCCCGGTCCGCGCCTCCTCGTGCGCCACGCCAGCCAGGTGGTGGCCATGGACGAGGCGCCGGCCCTCGCGTTGCGTCAAAAGAAAGATTCCTCGATGCGGGTCGCGATCGACCTCGTCAAGTCGGGGGAAGCCGACGCCTGCGTGTCGGCAGGCAACACCGGGGCCCTGATGGCGACCGCGCGCTTCGTGCTGAAGACCCTGCCCGGCATCGACCGGCCGGCGATCGCCGCAGTCATGCCGACGATCAACGGCCACGTGCTGGTGCTCGACATGGGGGCCAACGTCGACTGCACCGCCGAGCACCTGCTGCAATTCGGCATCATGGGCGCGATGCTGGTGTCGGCCGTCGAGCACAAGACCAATCCCAGCGTCGGCCTGCTCAATATCGGCGAGGAAGACATCAAGGGCAACGAGATGGTGAAGCAGGCTGCCGAACTGTTGCGCGCGAGCCATCTCAATTTCTACGGCAACGTCGAGGGCAACGACATTTTCCTCGGCACGACCGACGTGGTGGTGTGCGACGGCTTCGTCGGCAACGTCACCCTGAAGGCATCCGAGGGGCTGGCCAAGATGATTGCCACGACGCTGCGCGCCGAGTTCAAGCGCAATGTCCTGACCCGCATCGCCGGCCTCGTCGCCATGCCTGTGCTGAAGGCGTTCAAGCGACGGCTTGACCCGCGCCGCTACAACGGCGCCACGCTGCTGGGCCTGAAAGGCGTGGTGGTGAAAAGCCATGGGTCGGCCGATCGATTCGCTTTCGAACATGCCATCGAAACCGCCACGGACGAAGTGCGCAACAGTGTGCTGAAGCGCATCACCGACCAGATCCAGCTCATTCAACGGGTGGCCGCTTGACCTATTCCCGCATTCTCGGCACGGGCAGCTACCTGCCCGCGCGCATTCTCACCAACGCCGACCTCGAAAAGCTGGTCGACACCAGCGATCAGTGGATCGTCGAGCGCACCGGCATCCGCGAGCGCCACATCGCCGCCGAGGATGAACTGACGAGCGATCTCGCCACGCATGCGGCGCGCGCCGCCCTCGAATCGGCAGGCGTCGCGATCGACGAAATCGATCTGCTGCTGGTCGCCACCACCACGCCCGACCTGGTGTTCCCGAGCACCGCCTGCATCGTGCAGTCCAAGCTCGGCATGACCAACGGACGCCCGGCTTTCGATCTGCAGGCAGTGTGCAGTGGTTTCGTCTACGCGCTTGCCGTGGCCGACCAGTTCATCCGGACCGGCACGGCGAAGCGCGTGCTGGTGGTCGGCGCCGAGACGCTGTCGCGCATCACCGACTGGAACGACCGCAGCAATTGCATCCTGTGGGGCGACGGCGCCGGCGCGGTGGTGCTGGGCGCCTCGAGCGAGCCCGGCGTCATCGCCACCCACATCCACGCCGACGGCCGCCACAAGGAACTCCTGCGCACCACGACCGGCGCGTCGAGCGGGTTCAGGGAGCCGGCGGTCATGCGCATGGAGGGCAACGCCGTGTTCAAGATGGCGGTCAACACGCTCGACCGCATCGTCGACGAGACGCTCGAGGCCAACAAGCTGCAGAAATCCGACATCGACTGGCTGGTGCCGCACCAGGCCAATATCCGCATCATTTCCGCCACGGCGAAGAAACTCGGCATGAGCATGGACAACGTGGTGACGACCGTGGCCGGCCACGGCAACACGTCGGCCGCCTCGGTGCCACTGGCGTTCGACGTCGCGGTGCGCGATGGCCGCATCCGGCGCGGCCAGACCGTGCTGATGGAAGCCTTCGGCGGCGGTTTCACCTGGGGCGCCGCGCTGTTGAAGTACTGAGTAAAAAATCCTATGAAACTCGCTTTCGTATTTCCCGGACAGGGTTCGCAGTCGGTCGGCATGATGCAGGGGCTCGCCGCACGGCCCGAAGTCCGCCTGACTTTTTCCGAAGCGTCCGACGCGCTCAGCGAAGACTTGTGGACGCTGGTGGCGGAAGGCCCGGCCGAGCGCCTGAACCAGACCGTCAACACCCAGCCTGCCATGCTCGCTGCCGACATCGCCACCTGGCGCGTGTGGCAGGCGATGGGCGGGACGCCGCCCGAATTGCTCGCCGGGCACAGCCTCGGCGAATACGCCGCGCTGGTCGCGGCGGGCGCGCTGGGTTTCCCGGATGCGGTCCGGCTGGTGCGCTTCCGTGCCGAGGCGATGCAGGCCGCGGTGCCAGCGGGCAGCGGCGCGATGGCGGCGATCCTCGGTCTCGACGACGACGCCGTGCGCGCGGTCTGCCGCGAGGCGGCGGCGGGCGACGTGGTCGAGGCGGTCAACCTCAATTCGCCCGGCCAGGTGGTGATCGCGGGCAGCAGGACAGCGGTCGATCGCGCGATGGCGCTGGCCAAGGAGAAGGGCGCCAAGCGCGCGCTGCCGCTGCCGGTGTCGGTGCCATCGCATTCCTCCCTGATGCTGCCGGCCGCCGAGAAGCTGCTGGCCTACCTGGAGGCGGTGCCGATCGTGTCGCCCGCCATCCCCGTGTTGCACAACACCGATGTCGAAACGCACGGCAGCCCGGAAGCCATCCGCGTCGCGCTGGCCAGGCAATTGCATACGCCGGTGCGCTGGGTCGAGACGGTGCAGGCGATCAAGGCCGCCGGCATCGATCGCATGATCGAATGCGGCCCCGGCAAGGTGCTGGCGGGGCTCGCCAAGCGCATCGACGACAGCCTGCCGGCCGTGGCGCTGGTCGATGAATCCAGCTTCGCCGCCGCACTGAACGATTGAGAGGAGACAGCATGCTGCAAGGACAGATCGCACTCGTGACGGGAGCCAGCCGCGGCATCGGCCAGGCCATCGCGCTGGCGCTCGGCCAGGCCGGCGCGACCGTGATCGGCACCGCGACGAGCGACCAGGGCGCGCAGGCGATCAGCGACTATCTCGCCGCCGCGAACGTCAAGGGGAGCGGCATGAAGCTCGACGTCTGCGATGCCGCCGCGGTCGATGCGGTCGTCGCGGCGATCGAGAAGGACTACGGCGCGGTCGGCATCCTGGTCAACAACGCCGGCATCACCCGCGACAACCTGCTCATGCGCATGAAGGACGAGGAGTGGGATGCCATCATCGCGACCAACCTTACCTCGGTCTTCCGCCTGTCGCGCGCGGTGCTGCGGGCGATGATGAAGGCGCGCGCCGGGCGCATCATTTCCATCGCCTCGGTGGTCGGCGCCATGGGCAACGCCGGCCAGACCAACTACAGTGCCGCCAAGGCCGGCATCATGGGCTTTACCAAGTCGCTGGCGCGCGAGGTCGGCAGCCGCAACATCACGGTCAACTGCGTGGCGCCTGGCTTCATCGACACCGACATGACGCGCGCGCTGCCCGAGGCGCAGCGCCAGGCGCTGCTGGCGCACATCCCGCTGGGTCGCCTCGGGGCGGCGGAAGACATTGCGCAGGCCGTGCTGTTCCTGGCGTCTCCCGCGGCGGGCTATGTCTCGGGCACCACGCTGCATGTCAATGGCGGCATGTACATGGCGTGACCGCCCCCTAAAGTTTGGTAAAATCGCCGGGTTTTATTTTTCCGGGCTTCAAGAGGATTGAGGCCCTTATTTCTAGAGAGGAGCAGTACATGGATAACCAACAGCGTGTAATCAAGGTCGTCGCCGAGCAACTGGGCGTGAATGAAGCGGACATCAAGAACGAGTCCTCCTTCGTCGGCGATCTGGGTGCCGATTCGCTGGATACCGTTGAGCTGGTGATGGCGCTGGAAGAAGAGTTCGGCTGCGAAATCCCGGACGAGGACGCGGAAAAGATCACCACCGTCCAGCAGGCGATCGACTACGTCAACAGCCACTCGAACTGATTTTTCATCCCTCCCCAGCAGAAAAAAGGACTGAAGTTGTCCAAACGTCGTGTCGTCGTCACCGGCCTGGGGATCGTTTCCCCGGTCGGCAACACCATCCCCGAAGCGTGGGACAACCTGGTCGCCGGTCGCACCGGCATCGCCCGCATTGCCCGCTTCGACCCGTCGCCCTTCGCCGCGCACATGGCTGGTGAAGTCAAGAATTTCGACATCGGGCAGTACCTCAATCCGAAAGAAGCCCGCCGCATGGATACCTTCATCCAGTATGGCATGGCTGCCGGCGTCCAGGCGATCCGCGATTCGGGCATCGAGGTCACCGAGGCGAATGCGGAACGCATCGGCATCAATATCGGCTCCGGCATCGGCGGCCTGCCGCTGATCGAGGAAACGCACACGCTGCTGCTCGAATCCGGACCGCGCAAGATTTCCCCCTTCTTCATCCCGGGCTCGATCATCAACATGATCTCGGGCAACCTGTCGATCCTCTACGGGATCAAGGGGCCCAACCTGGCGGTGGTCACTGCCTGCACCACCGGCCTGCACGCGGTCGGCCTGTCGGCGCGCATGATCGCGCACGGCGACGTCGACATGATGGTCGCGGGCGGCGCCGAATGCGCCGTGTCGCCGCTCGGCGTCGGCGGCTTCGCTGCTGCGCGCGCGCTGTCGACCCGCAACGACGACCCGGCGACCGCCAGCCGGCCGTGGGACAGGGACCGCGACGGTTTCGTGCTGGGCGAGGGCGCCGGTGTGCTGGTGCTCGAGGAATACGAGCACGCCAGGGCGCGCGGTGCAAAAATCTATGCGGAAGTGGCGGGCTTCGGCATGAGCGGCGACGCCTATCACATGACGGCCCCCTCCACCGACGGCCCCAGGCGCTCGATGCTGAACGCGTTGCGCGACGCTGGCATGAACCCGGACCAGATCCATTACATCAACGCGCACGGCACCTCGACGCCGCTGGGCGACAAGAACGAGACCGACGCCATCAAGCTCGCGCTCGGCGACGCCGCGTACAAGACGGTGGTCAACTCGACCAAGTCGATGACCGGCCACCTGCTCGGCGGCGCCGGCGGCATCGAGTCGGTGTTCACCGTGCTCGCCGTGCATCACCAGGTCTCGCCGCCGACCATCAACATCTTCAACCAGGATCCCGAGTGCGATCTCGACTACTGCGCCAATACCGCGCGTGACCTGAAGATCGACGCTGCGCTGAAGAACAACTTCGGGTTTGGCGGCACCAACGGCTCGCTGGTCTTCAAGCGCGTTTGACCCTCCTTGCGGACCGCCTGACCCCCCCGCTCACCCGGACCCTGCCGCCCGCGCGGTGCCCGGACCTGACGCGCCTGCAGGCGGCGAACCCGGCCCGTTATCCGGGCCTGTTCCACGGCAGCGGCGACGCAGGCTGGGACATCCTATTCGCCTTCCCGCAGGAGGTTTTCCAGCTCCTGCCGGGCGAGCCGCCGGATCGCCTGCGGGCGCACCCGGCGATGCAAGTGCAGCCCCTGGCCGCCGCCACCACGGGACTGCCGTTCAGCGGGGGCTGGCTGTGTTCGCTGTCCTACGAACTGGGTGGCCTGTTCGAGCCCAGCGTCGGGGGCGCGGACGCCGCCGGGGCTTTTCCGCTGGCCTGGCTCGCACGCATTCCCGCCGCCATCCTGCATGACCGTTCGCAAGGCCGCTGCGTGCTGGTCGCCGAAGCCGGGCAGGAGGCGCTGCTCGACGCCCTCGAGCAAGATCTTGCCGCCGCCTTGCCTGCCTTGCCTCGCCTGCCAGGACTGCAGGCGATGCGGGAGGATCCGCCCGGGGCTTTTCTGGCGGGGGTGGCGCGCATCCAGGACTACATCCGCGCCGGCGACGTGTTCCAGGTCAACCTGTCGCGCGGCTGGCAGGCGGATTTCGCCGACCCCGTCGTGCCGGCGGCGCTGTTCGGGCAGCTGATGCAGCAGAATCCCGCGCCGTATTCGGCGCTGGTCGAGATGGGCGGCTGGGCGATCGTGAGTTCGTCGCCGGAGCGTCTGGTGCGCCTGCACCGCGACGGGACGCTCGAGACGCGGCCGATCGCCGGCACCCATCCGCGCAGCGACGACCCTGCCGAGGACGCCGCGCTGCGCGCGCGCCTCCAGGCGCACCCCAAGGAGCGCGCCGAGCATGTCATGCTGGTCGATCTCGAGCGCAACGACCTCGGCCGCGTGTGCGAACCCGGCAGCGTCGAGGTCGCCGCGCTGATGGACATCGCCAGCTACCGCCACGTGCACCACATCGAGTCGACCGTGCGCGGCCGCCTGCGCGCCGGCATGCGGGTGTTCGACGTATTGCGCGCGACCTTTCCCGGCGGCACCATCACCGGCTGCCCCAAGGTGAGGACGATGCAGATCATCCGCGAACTCGAGCAAACGCCGCGGCGCAGCTATACCGGTAGCGTCGGCTACGTCAACCGCGACGGCAGTCTCGACTTCAACATCCTCATCCGCAGCTTCCTGTTGCAGGGCTCGCAGGCGAGCTTCCGCGCCGGTGCCGGGATCGTCGCCGACTCCGTTGCCGGGCGCGAACTCGACGAAACCCGCGCCAAGGCGCGCGGCCTGTTGCGCGCCCTGGAACCCGGAAACGGCAGTTGAGCGCCGATCCGGCTTCGTCGCGTCGCAGGGATGCCGAATGATTGTTCACGACAGGATCCTCGTCGACGGCCAGCCCTGCGGCCACGTGAACGCGCTCGACCGCGGTCTGGCCTACGGCGACGGCGTGTTCCGCACGCTGCGGACGGCGGGCGGCGCGCCGCTGTGGTGGGCGGATCATTACGCCAAACTGGCTGCCGACGCCGCCGCGCTGGCAATCGACTGCCCCGCCGAGGCCGTGTTGCGCGAGGAAGTCGGGCGCGTGGCGGCGGGGGAGGCGTGCATCGTCAAGCTCATCCTCACTCGCGGGACGGGAGCGCGGGGTTACGCACCGCCGCCGGATGCCGTCGCGCGCCGCATCGTGCTGGCTACACCGCTGCCGCCGCATGCCCTGCCCGACGCGCCGTCCGCGGTGCGTGCGCGCTGGTGCAGCCTGCAGCTGGCGCGGCAGCCGAGGCTTGCCGGGATCAAGCACCTCAACCGTCTCGAGCAGGTGCTGGCGCGCGCGGAGTGGGACGACCCGGACGTTTTCGAGGGCCTCCTGTGCGACGACACTGGCGCGGTCATCGGCGGCGTGATGAGCAACCTGTTCGTGGCGAAAGGCGGCGCGTTGCACACGCCGGATCTCGGCGCCTGCGGCGTCGCCGGGGTGGCGCGGCAGCGCCTGCTGCGCGGTGCACGCGCCGCCGGACTGGCCGTGCATGTCTGCCGGCTGTCGCGGGACGCTATACTCCGTGCCGACGAAGTGATGCTGTGCAACAGCGTGATCGGCGTGCGGCGCGTTGCGGCCCTGGACGGGCGCAGCTGGTCGCCGGCGGGCTGGACGTCCCGATTGAACCGCCTACTGTATGAACTGGATTAAGCGAATCTTGCTGCTGGGGGTCGTCGCCGTGCTGGTGCTGGCCGGCGCGATGGCGTGGTACGCCCAGCGTCCGCTCGCCATCGAGCCCTTGCCGAAAACGCTCACTGTCGCTCCCGGCATGCACCTGAAGCGCCTCGCCGCGATGCTCGAGCGCGAAGGCGTGATCGGCAATGCCCAAGTCTTCTGGCTGCTCGGGCGCGTCCTCGGCAAGGGCCACGCGCTGCGCGCCGGCACCTACACGATCGACGCGCCGCTCACGCCGCTGGCGCTGCTCGACAAGTTCGAGCGCGGCGAGGTCACGCTCGCGGCGGTGCAGTTCATCGAGGGCTGGAACTGGCGCGAAGTCCGTGCCGCGCTCGCCGCGCAGCCGCTGCTGAAGCAGGACAGCGCCGGCATGAGCGACGCCGAGATCATGCAGGCGATCGGCGCCGGCGAACCCCATCCGGAGGGCCTGTTTTTCCCCGACACCTATCTTTTCGCGCCGCATGCCTCCGATCTGCAGGTGCTGCGTCGTGCCTACCGCCTGCAGCAGGAAAAACTCGCTGCCGCGTGGGAGGCGCGTGCGCCGAACCTGCCGTACAGGACGCCGTACGAAGCCCTGATCATGGCGTCGATCGTCGAGAAGGAAACCGGCGTGGCCTACGAGCGGCCGCAGATCGCCGGGGTCTTCGTCAACCGGCTCAGGCGGGGCATGCGCCTGCAGACCGACCCCACGGTGATCTACGGCCTCGGCGAGCGCTTCGACGGCAACCTGCGCCGGGTCGATCTGCAGAGCGACACGCCGTACAACACCTACACCCGCCACGGTCTGCCGCCGACGCCGATCGCCATGCCTAGCGAGGCGGCGATCCGGGCGGCGTTGCATCCAGCCCGCACCGACGCGCTCTATTTCGTGTCGCGCAACGACGGTACCCACGTGTTTTCCGCCACGCTCGAGGCGCACAACCGCGCCGTCAACGAGCACCAGCGCAGGCGATGAACCGCGGCAGATTCATCACCCTCGAAGGCGTCGACGGCGCCGGCAAAAGCACCCATATCGCCTTCATTGCCGATTGGCTGCGTGCGCGGGGCAGGGAAGTCGTCGTCACCCGCGAACCGGGCGGCACGCCGTTGGGCGAGACGCTCCGAGAGCTGCTGCTGCACCAGCCGATGGCTCCCGATACCGAGTTGCTGCTGATGTTCGCCGCGCGCCAGCAGCACCTGGCCGAGCTGATCCTGCCGGCGCTGGCGCGTGGCGCCTGGGTCGTGTCCGATCGCTTCACCGACGCCAGCTACGCCTATCAGTGCGGCGGCCGCGGCATCGCGGTCGAGCGGGTCGCCGCGCTCGAGGCGTGGGTACAGCGGGGGTTTTCCCCCGATTTGACGCTCTTGTTCGACGTGCCGCCCGAGGTGGCCGGGGCGCGGCGTGCGGCGGTGCGCGTCGCCGACCGCTTCGAGCGCGAGGCCGACAGCTTCTTCGCCCGCGTGCGCAACGCCTACCTCGACCGTGCGCGCGCGGAACCGTCGCGCATCCGCGTGCTCGATGCGCGCCAGGATATCGCGGCGCTGCAGGAAGAGATCCGCGCCCTGCTGGAAGGACTCGCGTGAGTGCCGCCTACCCCTGGCTCGACGCGGCCTGGCAACGCCTGCTCGCGAGCCGCGCGCGGCCGGCGCAGGCGCTCCTGCTGGCGGGGCCCCGGGGCGTCGGCAAGGGCGAACTGGCGCGGGCCTGGGCGCAGGCCCTGCTGTGCGAGGCGGCGGTGGCCGACGGCGCCTGCGGTGCGTGTCCGGCGTGTCACTGGTTCGAGACCGGCGGCCATCCGGATTTTCTCCACGTCACGCTGCAGGAAAAGACCACCAAGGAGGGCGAGACCCGCATGGCGACGGCGATCGAGGTCGACCAGGCGCGCGCGGCGGTCGATTTCGTCCAGCTCTCGACCTACCGGGCGGGCCGTCGGGTTGTACTGGTCGACCCCGCCGACAGTCTCAACGTCGCCGCCGCCAACGCGCTGTTAAAGGTGCTCGAGGAACCGCCGTTAAATACGGTGTTCGTGCTGGTGTCCGACCAGCCGCGGCGCCTGCTGCCGACGATCCGCAGCCGCTGCACGCGGATCGACATCGGCCTGCCGCCGGCGTCGGAGGCGGCCGCCTGGCTGAAGGCGCAGGGTATCGACGACGTCGACACTCTGCTCGCCCTGTCCGGGGGCGCACCGCTCGATGCCCTGCAATGGGCCGACGGCGACGAGCTGGAGGTGCGCCAGGGCGTGCTGGAAGGCCTGGCGCAGCCCGCGCGGCTGGACGCGGTGACCCAGGGCGAGCGCTGGAAAGGCGTCAGCCCCGTCACCTGGCACAACGTGGTGAGCAAGTGGCTGGCTGACCTGCTGGGGGCCAGGCTCGGGGGGGCGGCGCAGTTCAACCGGGACTTTGCCGCCGCGCTGGCGAAACTCGGCCCGCAGGCGAGCCTGCCCCGCCTGCTGGCGCTGGCGCGCGAGCAGGCGGACGCGGGGCGAACCCTGACGCACCCGCTCAACCGGGCGTTGCAGTTGCAGGCCTGGCTGGTGCGTTACCGGCACGTGTTTGAGGAAGATAAACGATGAATGCAATCGCCAACGATCCCGCAGGCCAGGTCCGCCCCGGCGTGCTGTCCCTGTCGATCAAGGAGAAATCCGCCCTGTTCGCGGCGTACATGCCCTTCATTCGCGGCGGCGGCCTGTTCATCCCCACCAGCAAGCAGTACAGGATGGGCGAGGAAGTTTTCATGCTGCTCACGCTGATGGACGACCCCGCCAAGCTGCCGGTGTCCGGCAAGGTCGTGTGGCAGACGCCCGCCGGCGCGCACGGCGGTCGCACCCAGGGCGTGGGCGTGCAGTTCCTTGACAACGAAAGCGGCAAGGCCGCGCACAACAAGATCGAAGGCCTGCTCGGCGGCTCGCTGAAATCCGTCCGTCCCACCCACACCATGTAACGCACGCGGGACATGGCCGCGCCGAACGCGAGGCATCTTCATGACTCGCCGCCGTGACCTGTCCGGTCCGGAAACGGGACTACAATAAGCCAGTCCCTCACCACGAAGACACAAATGGCCAGGCAAGCGGCATTCTGCCCGGCGTGCGCAACCGGCGAAGCGGGCGGCTCCGGTTCCCGTTCCGCCGTTTCTGGTGACTTTGTGGTTCAACTGCGGTTTATCCGATAAAAGCATGTACGTCGATTCGCACTGCCACATCAATTTCCCCGAGCTTGCCGGAAAGCTGCCGGAGGTATTCGGCCGCATGGCCGAGAACCAGGTGAGCCACGCCCTGTGCATCGGCGTGGAGCTGGAGAAGTTTCCCGACATCCGCGCGCTCGCCGAGGCTCATCCCAACGTCTATGCGTCGGTCGGCGTGCATCCCGACCACGAGCACTGCGCCGAGCCGACGGTCGACGAACTCGTGGCGCTCGCCGATCACCCGAAGGTGGTGGCGATCGGCGAGACCGGGCTCGATTATTTCCGCCTGACCGGTGATCTCGAATGGCAGCGCGAGCGCTTCCGCACCCACATTCGCGCCGCACGCGCCTGCGGCAAGCCGCTGGTGATCCACACCCGCGCCGCGGCCGACGACACGCTGCGCATCATGCGCGAGGAGCGCGCGGGCGAGGCGGGTGGGGTGATGCATTGCTTCACCGAGAGTCTTGAGGTCGCCGAGGCGGCGATCGCGCTGGGCTTCTATATTTCGTTTTCGGGCATTGTCACCTTCAAGAATGCTGCGTCGCTGCGCGAGGTGGCCGCGGCCATCCCGCTCGAGCGCATGCTGATCGAGACCGATTCGCCGTATCTGGCGCCGGTGCCGCATCGCGGCCGCACCAACGAACCGGGCTACGTGAAGCACGTGGCGGAGGAAATCGCGCGCGTGCGCGGGCTGCCGGTGGAAGCGGTGGGCGAAGCCACCACGGACAATTTCTTCAGGCTGTTCGCGGCGGCCCGGGCCTAGCGGCGCCTGCCGTGCAACTGCGATTGGGCCGCCGCGTAGGCGGCGAAATCCTCCGGCCGGTGCAGGTGATAGCCCTGCCCGTAGTCGACACCGATTTCGCGCAGGGCCTGTAGCGTCGTCGCGTCCTCGATGAATTCGGCGACGCAGCCGATCCCCAGCGTCTTGGCGATCTGCGTGATCGCGACGACGATGGAGTGGTCGTGCGCGTCGTGGATCATGTTGCGCACGAAGCTGCCGTCGATCTTCAGGTTGTCGACCGGCAGCATCTTCAGGTAGCCGAAGGAACTCAGCCCGCTGCCGAAATCGTCGAGCGAGAACTGGCAGCCCAGCTTCTTCAGTTCGGTCATGAAATGACCCGCATGCGAGACGTTGCGAATCGCCGCCGTCTCGGTGATCTCGAAGGTGATCAGACCCGGCCGCACGCCGCTGCGCAGGATTTCGCGCCTGACGAAATCGAGCATGTCTTCCTGCCCCAGAGACTGCCCGGAAAGATTGATGGCGTAGCTCGCCATGCCGAGTTCGCTGCCGTGGCGGGCGACCAGCTCGAGCGCGTGGTGGATCACCCAGCGGTCGATTTCCGGCATATGGCGGAAGCGCTCGGCGGCCGGGATCAGCCGGCCCGGCAGGATCAGCGAGCCGTCGTCGTCGATCATGCGCACCAGCAGTTCGCAGCGTGGCGGCTGGCCGGATGCCGGATCGATCGGCAGCACCTTCTGGAAGTGGAGGACGAAGCGGTCGTGCGCCAGCGCGTTGGGGATGCGCACCGACCACTGCATCTCGAGCTGCCGGCGCGCCTGCTCGACGTCGTCCAGGTTGGACACGTGGATCTGGTTGCGCCCCTTGTCCTTGGCGACGAAACACGCGATGTCCGCGTTGCTGAACACCTCGGCGACGCTGGCGGTGTCGGCGCGGATCTGCACCACGCCGATGCTGATGCCGATCTCGAAGCTTTTCCCCTGCCACAGGAAACGATAGTCGCGGACGCGGTTGCGGACATCCTCGGCCAGCGCGCGCGCTTCGGCCAGCGGGACGTTGCGCAGCAGGATGCCGAATTCATCGCCGCCGAGACGGGCGACGGTGTCGAGGTCACGCACGCGGTGGCGCAGCATGCTCGCCAGCTCGACCAGCAATTCGTCGCCGGCGGCGTGGCCGCAGGTGTCGTTGACCACCTTGAATTGGTCGAGGTCCATGTAGCAGAACGCATGGTCGGTCTGGTTCTGCCGCGCGTCGGCGAGGGCCTCGCCGATCTGGCGCTCGAATTCGCTGCGGTTGATGAGCCCGGTGAGCGCGTCGTGGGTGGCCTGGTAGGCCAGCTTGCGCGTGGCCTCGCGTGCCTCGGTCACGTCGTGGAACACCAGCACGGCACCGACCGTCTCGCCGTCCTTGCCGCGGATCGGCGAGGCGGTCTCCTCGACAGCGTAGACATGGCCGTCGGGGCCGACCAGCCGGGCGCGGTTGATGCCGCTCACCACGGCATTCTCGGCGAGGCTCAGCCGCACGGGATTGGCGAGCGGGCTGCCGGTGGTCTCGTCCTGCACCCGGTAGACGATCTCGATCGGCTTGCCGACACACTCGGCATGCCTGCAGCCCGTGAGGTTTTCCGCGACCGGGTTGAGGTAGGTGACACGGCCCTGCGTGTCGGTGGCAATGACGCCGTCGCCGATCGAATGCAGGGTGACTTCCGCGCGCTCCTTTTCCTCGTGCAGGGCCCGTTCCGACTGGCGCAGCGCCTCGATGCGGGCGCGGATCGCCTCGGTCATGGCGTTGAAGTTCTGTCCGAGCAGGCCGATCTCGTCGCGGCTGTTGACGGGGATGCGCAGCTCGTAGTCGCCGGCGCTGATCCGGCGTGTGGCCTGCAGCAGCGACCGGATGTGGCGGGTCAGCAGATAGCCGGCGATGCCGAGCGCGATGAGGGTGAAGAGGATCTCGGCGCCGGCGATGATGAGGCTCTGCCGCAGGATGTTCTGGCGCGAGGTGACGTAGGAGGCGAGCGACAGGCCGTACTGCGCATAGCCGATGGTTTGGCCGCCCAGGGTGATCGGGATCGCCGTGTCGTAGACGAGATCGGACAGGCTGCTCTGGATGCTGCCGTCGACGCGCGGCGGGTGGGCGGGGTCGACCTTGCCGGCCTGGGCGTACACCTGCCGCTTGTCGTCGAGGACGACGATGTATTCGAGCTCGGCCGTCCGGCTGTGCACCAGCTGGTTGAGGATTTCCTTGATCGACGCGTGGTCGCGCTCGAACAGGCGGGCGCCGAGCGAGGCGTTGAGCAGGGGGCTGACGGTCTGCAGGCGCGCCTCGGTGCGTTCTTCCATCACCGCGCTGACGAGGCGGACGCTGTTGGCGATCAGCAGGCCCAGCATCGTCACTTCGATGACGATGCTGACGATGACCAGCCGGGTGCGGATCGACTGGAAGAAGGGCGTGCGCGTCTCGTTCACGGCCCGGCAGGCTGTGTCAGCACGGTGGTGTAGGGATCCATGGCGCGCATCACGCGATCGTCGATGAGCTTGAAGCGCTGGTAGCCGGTGGCAGAAAAGTAGGCTTCACTGCCGGGCACGGTGTGGTAGTCGAGCAGCAGCCCGCGGATCCTGGCGACGTCCGGCGCGGATAGCCGCTTGTTCGCCATCACCATGAAGCCCGGCATTTCCGGGCTGCTCCCGATCACGCGCAGCTGCTTTTTCTGTTCGTCCTCCAGCACCTTGAAAAGCAGGGTGCCGGTCACCGACGCATCGGCCTCGCCGCGCAGCGGCGCGTGCATGGCGTTGTTGTGGGTGCGCGTCTCGATGATCGTGACCGAGACGCCGGGAACCAGGCCATGGTCGCGCAACACCTGCTCTGCCATTTGATAAATGAGCGAAACCCTTTGCGCGACCATGACGCGCCGCCCCTTCAGGTCCTCGATTTTCTCGATGCCGGCATCCTTGCGGGCGAGGAAAAGGGCCTGCACCGTGTGGCCGGTCTGCGCCACGCGCTGGTAGCCGTCGCGGGTTTCCGCCAGGCGTCCCATGTGGGGCGCGGTGATGATGAGGTCGTACTGGCCATCGCGGGTGCGCTCGATGAAGCTCGTGAAGTCCGGCGCGGTGACGAGGGTCACCGGGCGCTTCAGGCGCGCGGCGAGGTAATCCTTCAGCGGGGTATGGAATTGCGCGAGCTGGACCGGCGTCACGTAGGGAAACACGCCAAGGACGAGCGGGGGCGGCTCGCCGGCGCGGGCAGGCGCGCCCGGTACGAGTCCGAAGACCAGTATCAGCAAGGCTATCCAGCGTGTCATGCATATCCCCCGGGAGTGGTGCCGGCGAGCCGGGTGGGCGCGCCGCGCTTCCGGCAACAGCCGGAATGTTTTTTTAACTATTTGAAGTATCGGCATTAACGGCGCATCGCGCAGGGCGCTTTAACTATTCTTCCCGTCCGCAGGCGCGGCCAGGCGATTGAGCACATGGGCTGCAGCGCGCAGGCCGAAGCTCGCGGTGACGCCCACCGACGAGCCGAAGCCGGCGCAATTGAGGCCATGGATCGCGGCATCGTCGGGGCGTTCGTCACACACCGCGCCCTCCCGGTCCGGATATTTCAGCGGCTCGGTCGAATATAGGCAGTCGACGCCGAGCTTCCTGCCGCCCGTTGGAAATCCGTGCTCTCGGCGCAGGCGGCTGCGCACCTTGGCGAGCAGGGGGTCCTCGGTGGTGCGGGCAAGGTCGGCGAGCTGGATGCGGCCGGGGTCGACCTGGCCGCCGGCGGCGCCGAGGCAGACAAGCTTCAGCTTGTGGCGGCGGCAATGGACGACGAGCGCGACCTTGGCGCGGGCGTTGTCAATGGCGTCGACGACATAGTCGTAATCGTCCGTCAGCAGTGCCGCGACGTTCTCCGGCGTGAGGAATTCCTCCACCCGGCGCACCTCGCAGCGCGGATTGATCGCGGCGATGCGCTCGGCCATGGCCTGGCATTTCGACTGCCCGAGCGTGGGCGTCAGCGCGTGCACCTGGCGGTTGACGTTGGACTCGGCCAGATGGTCGGGATCGATCAGGGTCAGCCGGCCGATGGCCGAGCGCGCCAGCGCCTCGGCGGTCCAGGCGCCGACGCCGCCGATGCCGACGACGCAGACGTGGGCGGCGCGGAACCGCCCGAAGGCGGCGCTGCCGTAGAGCCGCCGCACACCGCCGAAGCGCCGTTCGAAGTCGATGTCGTATTCGTCGTGGAAAAGGCCGGTCATGGAACGAAGCGGGCGGGATGTGGCAGCGCGGACAGGGCGCGCATGATACCGCGGGTGGCAGGCATGGCCGGAACGAACGGCGAAGCCGGGGCCGGGTTCGCCGTCAAGCGCTGGTGCCGGGGGTGCCCGCCGGAAGCGGCCTTACAGCGCGGCGGTTTCCAGTTCGAACTGGATGGACTGGATGCCGGCCTTGGCGCAGGCCTCGTCCTGGGCACCGGTCGCGGCGCCGGACACGCCGACCGCGCCAATGATGTTGCCGGCGGCCTCGATCGGCAGACCGCCCGCGGAGAACACCAGACCCTCCACCTTTCCGACCGAGAAGGGCTGGGTGAAGCGGTTTTCCATGCTCGAGGTCGCGGCATTGAAGTTGACGGCCGTATAGGCCTTCTGGCGGCTGACTTCGAGCGTGACCGGCGGCGCCAGGGTGTCGCGCATCACCACCATGGTGTCGCCGCCGCGGTCGACCACGGTCACGCCGATCTGGATACCCTGCTTGCGGCAGGCATCCAGCGTCGCACGCGCGATTTTCTCCGAGGCTTCGACGGTGAGGCGGGGAATCTTGACGATGACCGGTATGTCGGCGAGGGCGGGAACGGCAAGGCTGGTGGCGAGTGCAGTCGCGATCAGGGTTGTTTTGCGCATGAAATCCTCCAACAGTGGGTTGATTGTGCCGGCACGGCGCCGGTTTGCGGACGCGTGCCACGGTCGGGACGGGGCTTTCCGTCCCCCTGGTCCGACTTACTGCCCGAAGAACGCCTTGACCTTGTCCATGAAGGACTGCGCGCGCGGATTGTTGTTCCGACCGGGGCTCAGCGACTCGAATTCGCGCAGCAGCTCGCGCTGCCGCTCCGAGAGGTTGACCGGCGTCTCGATCTGGATATGGCACAGGAGGTCCCCCGGCGCGTGGCTGCGCACGCCCTTGATGCCCTTGCCGCGCAGGCGGAACACCTTGCCGGTCTGCGTCTCGGGCGGGATCTTGATCTTGGCGTGGCCGTCGAGCGTGGGGATTTCGACCTCGCCGCCGAGCGCCGCGGTGGCGAAGCTGATCGGCATTTCGCAATGCAGGTCGTCGCCGTTGCGCTTGAAAACCGCGTGTTCCTTGAGGTGGATCACCACGTAGAGGTCGCCCGGCGGGCCGCCGTTGACACCGGCCTCGCCCTCGCCGCCGAGGCGGATGCGGTCGCCGCTGTCGACGCCGGCAGGGATCTTCACCGACAGCGTCTTGTGCTTCTTCACCCGGCCTTCGCCGTGGCAGGCCGGGCAGGGGTCGGCGATGGTCTTGCCGGTGCCGCCGCAGCGCGGACAGGTCTGCTGCACCGAGAAGAAACCCTGCTGGATACGCACCTGGCCGTGGCCGCCGCAGGTCGCGCAGGTCGTGGGACTGGTGCCGGGCTTGGCGCCGCTACCGTGGCAGCTGCCGCAGGTTTCCAGCGTCGGAATGCGGATCCGGGTTTCGGTGCCGTGCGCGGCCTCCTCGAGGCCGATTTCCAGGTTGTAGCGCAGGTCGGCGCCACGGTAGACACGATCACGCCTGCCGCCGCCGCCCCCGAAGATGTCGCCGAAAATGTCGGAGAAGGCGTCGGAAAAGCCGCCGCCGCCGAAACCCCCGCCGAAGCCGCCGCCCATGCCCGCCTGGCCGTCGACACCGGCGTGGCCGAACTGGTCGTAGGCTGCGCGCTTGTCCGGGTCGCACAGCACCTCGTAAGCCAGCTTGGCTTCCTTGAATTTCTCTTCCGCCTCCTTGTCGTCCGGGTTGCGGTCGGGATGGTGTTTCATGGCCAGCTTGCGGTAGGCCTTCTTGATTTCGTCGTCCGAAGCGTTCCTGGGGACGCCGAGGACTTCGTAAAAGTCACGTTTTGACATCTATGTGCGATTCTGTCCGAGGGGGAGGCATGGCAGGCAAAACGCGCCGCCACGCGCCGTCTAGTTTGGGATGACCTGCGTGAAATCAAGGGGCAGGCACGGATTCGCCACGCGCAGGAAGGGCGCTCGCAAGAAGATGGAATTTTAACGGAGATCGGGCGCGAACCTGCACACCGGCGCTCGGCAGGCCGCGCGCCAATAAAAAAAGCGCCCCAGGGAAGGGGCGCTGCCAGGATACGCCGGGCGCGCGCTTACTGGATCGCGAGCTTCTTGGCGGTGGCGGGAGCCTTCTTCGGTAGCGTCAGTTCCAGGACGCCATCGGTGTATTTGGCCTGGGCATGGGCCTCGTCCACCTCATGCGGCAGGGTGAAGCTGCGTTCCACCTTGCCGTAGTAGCGCTCGGCGCGCAGCACTTTCTCGCCCTTTTTCTC
This sequence comes from Thiobacillus sp., assembly GCA_046292745.1. GTDB lineage: Bacteria > Pseudomonadota > Gammaproteobacteria > Burkholderiales > Thiobacillaceae > Thiobacillus. Next base: position 67,101 of record JBKBQH010000012.1, read on the forward strand.
TTCCTTTTCCGCCTTGGTCTCGGCGCTGATCGAGACCTGGTTGCCGTCGATGCTGACCTGGATATCCTCCTTCTTCACGCCGGGGATGTCGGCGTGGACGGTATAGGCCTTGTCGTCCTCCTTGACGTCCATCTTGATCTGCATCTTGGGTTGGCCCTCGAGCAGGGCGGGGCGCACGAAGAAACCCTTGAACAGTTCGTCGATATCGCTGAACGGGTCGCTGCTGATCAGGTTGAAGGGGTCGTAACGGGTGATGTTGGCCATGATTCGTTCCTCACTGATGGTTGGTTGATGGTTTCGGTTTTCGCGCTATTGGCGGCACTCTCCAAGCTTAGGCAGGATTTTTTAATATTCAAGATCGGCATATCTTGTTCTTGTCGCTGGTCCGTGCCGGACATGGCGAATTCCTAGCGCGCCGTGCCGAAGGAGGGGTCGACCGCGTGTGCCGCCTCCGGCAGGCCGGCGATCTTCATGCCCTGGGTCACCGGCCCGCCGGGAAACAGCGAGTAGAGCCAGCGGTTGCCGCCCCTGTCTGCAAAATGGTGCTCCAGGGCGAGCAGGATCTTGTGCGCGTCTTCCTCGCTGCCGCCCTGGTTGATCACGTAGTCGCGCAGGTAGTCCAGCACTTCGAAGTGTGCCGCCGTCAGTTCGATGCCTGCCTCTGCCGCCAGCTTGCGCGCGATGTCGTGCGACCACTCGTCGATTTCCACCAGGTCGCCCCAGTGGTTGCGGATCAGTTGCTTGCCCTGGATCGCTGAGAGGATGGGTGCGGGATTGGTCATTACTTTTTACTCCTTGTGTTGACGATGAAATCCGGACGGCTGCAGCCGGTTGGCAGTGGCCCCGCTTGTCTTGCTTCTTGCCGAAATAGGGGTCACGCGATGCATGTCTTGTCACGACGGATTGACTCGCATGCGCTACGATGAAAATGTTGTCTGACCCCGCATTCAAAACATAGCAGCCGTTCCTGAATTTAATTTGGCAGCAGAAGAATAAATTTCAACGCCTTGAAAACACGCAGGCGAACACCCATAAAACCAAATCGATCATCCAACAAGAAAATCGCCATGCAATTCAGGGACTACTACGAGGTGTTGGGCGTGCCGCGCGACGCGACCGCCGAAGACATCAAAAAGGCCTTCCGCAAACTGGCGCGCAAGTACCATCCGGACGTGTCCAAGGAAAAGGACGCCGAGGCGCGCATGAAGGACGTCAACGAAGCCTACGCGGTGCTGTCCGATCCGGAGAAGCGCGCCGCCTATGACCAGCTGGGCCGAGGCTACCAGCCCGGCCAGGACTTCCGGCCGCCGCCCGACTGGGACGCCGGCTTCGAGTTTTCCGCCCACGGCTACCGCCCGGACGAGGCGGCGGGCTTCTCCGATTTCTTCGAGCAGATCTTCGGCCGCGCCGGCATGGGCGGGCGCGGTTTCGGTCAGGCCCATGCCGGCCGCGGCGGCGCTCGCATGCAGGGCGAGGACCATCACGCCAAGGTGCTGCTCGATCTCGAGGACGCCTTCACCGGCGCCACGCGGCAGATCTCGCTGCGCGCGCCAAAGATGGACGCCCAGGGGCGTGTCACACTCGAATCGCGCACCCTCAACGTGAAGATTCCCAGGGGCATCAAGGCCGGCCAGGTGATCCGGCTGGCCGGCCAGGGCGCGCCGGGGTTCCAGGGCGGGCCGCCCGGCGATCTGCTGCTGGAAGTGCAGTTCAAGCCGCATCCGCGTTTTCGCGTCGAGGGGCGTGACCTCTACATGACGTTGCCGGTGGCGCCGTGGGAAGCGGCGCTGGGCGCGGTCGTCAGCGTCGACCTGCCGGGCGGCCCGGTGAAGGTGCGCATCCCCGAGGGCGCGCAGTCCGGGCGCCAGCTGCGGGTGCGCGGCAAGGGCATCCCCGGCGAGCCGCCGGGCGATCTGCTGCTCACCGTCGAGGTCGTGCTGCCGCCGGCCGACACGCCCCGCGCGCGAGAATTCTACGAGCAGATGGCGAAGGAATTCGCCTTCGATCCACGGCAAGGGAGATGAATCATGGCGGACGACGACATCCTGATCGGCACCCTGATGGAAGACAGCTGGCTGACGCTGGAGCAGGTGGCCGCCGCGTGCGCGGTCGAGCCGGACTGGCTCGACCGGCACCTGCAGGAAGGCCTGATTCCGCATGCCGAAAGCGTGGCCGGGGTGTGGCGCTTCTCCGGTGCGGCGCTCGTCCACGCCCAGCGCATGCGCGAGCTGGAGCGCGATTTCGACGCCGTGCCCGAACTCGCGGCGCTGGTGGCCGACCTGCTGGAGGAACTGGACGCCCTGCGCGCCCGCGTGCGCAATCTCGGCGGCTGACGCCGATGAACACCGTGGTAGCGCAGGGACACGCCGCCGCCAACCGGCTGCAGACGCTGCTGCTGGTCGTCGCGCTCCTGGCCATCGGCGGCGTGGCCGGGTACATCCTGTTCGGCGAGAGCGGCCTGTGGCTGGCGCTCGCCGCCACGCTCGCCACCCTGGTGGTGGAACCGCTGGCGGCCACCCGGCTCACGCTCGCGTTGTACCGGGCGCGTCCGATCGCGCCGGCCGAGGCGCCGCAGCTCTGGCGTACCCTGGAGGCGCTGGCCGCGCGCGCGGGACTGCCGGCGGTGCCGGTGCCGCATTACGTTCCGAGCCCCGTGGTCAACGCTTTCGCCGTGGGCAACCGGCGGCAGTCGGCGATCGCGCTCACCGACGGGCTCCTCGCCAGCCTTACGCCGCGCGAGCTGGCCGGCGTGCTGGCCCACGAAATCGCGCACATCGCCCATGGCGATCTCAAGGTGATGAACCTCGCCGATTACGTGAGCCGGTTGACCGGTGTGTTCGCGCTGGTGGGGCAGGTTGTCCTGATTCTGCTGCTGCCGGCCTGGCTCATGGGCGAGGCCGACGTGCCCTGGCTGGGTCTGCTGGTGTTAGCCTTCTCGCCGCACCTCGCCCTGCTCGCGCAACTGGGGCTGTCGCGGGTGCGCGAGTTCGACGCCGACCTCGCCGCAGCGCGTCTCACCGGTGACCCGCACGCGCTGGCCTCGGCGCTGGCCAAGATCGAGCGGGTGTCTGGCAACTGGCGGCGCTGGCTGCTGCCGGGCTGGGGCAATCCCGATCCCTCCTGGCTGCGCACGCATCCCGCGACCGAGGAACGCATCCGCCGCCTGCTGGCGCTGGCGCAGCCGCAGCCGGGTGCGCCCGACGCTTGGAACGCAGCGGCCTTTATACCCGCTGCGGCGCCCGCCCGCGGCGTGCCGCGCTGGCATCCCGGCGGCATCTGGCGATAGCTACGAGGAACGAGCATGGAGCAGAAGACCCAATGGAACCTCACCTACTGGCTGATTGCCATCCTGCTGCTGCTGACGCTGCAGAACTGGTGGCAGACGGCGCGCAGCGTGGAGCCGGTACCCTACAGCGAGTTCGAGCAGGCGCTGAAGGACGGCCGCGTGGCCGAGGTGCTGGTGTCGGACAAGACCATCACCGGCAAGCTGAAAAGCCCTGACGCCCGCGGCAAGACGGTGATCGTCGCCACCCGCGTCGAGCCCGATCTCGCCGCGCGCCTGTCGCAGTACGGCGTGCCCTACGCGCGCGTGATCGAGAGCACCTTCCTGCGCGATCTGCTGTCGTGGGTGCTGCCGGCGGTGGCTTTCTTCGCGGTGTGGTTCTTCCTGTTCCGCCGCTTCGCCGAGAAGCAGGGCATGGGCGGCTTCATGACCCTCGGCAAGAGCCGCGCCAAGGTGTATGTGGAGAAGGACACCGGCGTGACCTTCGCCGACGTCGCGGGCGTGGACGAGGCCAAGGCGGAACTCGCCGAGGTGGTGGATTTCCTGAAGAACCCGCAGGAATACGGCCGGCTCGGCGCGCGCATCCCCAAGGGCGTGCTGCTGGTGGGGCCGCCCGGCACCGGCAAGACGCTGCTGGCCAAGGCGGTGGCCGGCGAGGCGGCGGTGCCCTTCTTCTCCATTTCCGGTTCCGAGTTCGTGGAAATGTTCGTCGGCGTCGGCGCGGCGCGCGTGCGCGACCTGTTCGAGCAGGCGCGCGAGAAGGCGCCGGCGATCATCTTCATCGACGAGCTCGACGCCCTGGGCCGCGCGCGCGGCGCGGCCGGGCCCATCGGCGGCCACGACGAGCGCGAGCAGACGCTCAACCAGCTGCTCACCGAAATGGACGGCTTCGACAGCTCGGTGGGGCTCATCATCCTCGCCGCCACCAACCGGCCGGAGATCCTCGATCCCGCGCTGTTGCGCGCCGGGCGCTTCGACCGCCAGGTGCTGGTCGACCGCCCCGACAAGCCGGGCCGGCTGGCTATCCTCAAGGTGCATGTGCGGAAGATCAAGCTCGCGCCCGAGGTCGACCTGGAACAGGTGGCCGCGCTCACCACCGGCTTTTCCGGCGCCGATCTCGCCAACCTGGCGAACGAGGCGGCGCTGATGGCGACGCGGCGCAAGGCCGATGCGGTGACGCTGGCCGACTTCACCGCCGCGATCGAACGCATCGTCGCCGGCCTCGAAAAGCGAAACCGCGTGCTGAATGCGAAGGAACGCGAGACCGTGGCCTACCATGAAATGGGCCACGCGCTGGTGGCGCTGGCGCTGCCCGGCACCGACCCGGTGCACAAGGTCTCGATCATCCCGCGCGGCATCGGCGCGCTGGGCTACACCATCCAGCGCCCCACCGAGGACCGCTATCTCATGACACGGCAGGAACTGGAGAACAAGATCGCCGTGCTCTTGGGCGGGCGCGCCGCGGAAAAGCTGGTGTTCGGCGAGCTCACCACCGGCGCGGCCGACGACCTGGCAAAAGCCACCGACATCGCCCGCGACATGATCACCCGCTACGGCATGGACGAGGATCTCGGCTACATCGCCTATGACGCGCAGCGCCCGCGCTTCCTCGACGTGCCCGACATGGTCGCCGGCGGCTGCCGCGTGGCGGAATCGACCCAGGCCCGCATCGACGGGGCCGTGCGCGGCATCGTCATGAAGGTGTTCGGCCGCGCCATCGGTCTGCTCGAGGACAACCGCGCGGTGCTCGAGCGCTGCGCGCGCGAACTGCTCGCCCGCGAGACCCTGGACGAAAATGCCATTCGCGAGCTGACCCGGGATTTGCGCAAGCCCGCGCTTGGCAGCGGCGAATCCAGCCCCACATAGAGCGCAACGCAACCCGTTTCACGGAGAACACCATGAGCGATTCCCGCCACATCGTCTGTCCCCACTGCCACGCCGTGAACCGCGTCCCCGCCGACCGGCTGGCGCAGGCACCCAAGTGCGGCCAGTGTCACCAGCCGCTGTTCAGCGGCCATCCGGTGGCGCTGACCGCCGCCACGTTCGGCAAACACATCCAGCGCAGCGACATCCCGGTGCTGGTGGATTTCTGGGCGCCGTGGTGCGGGCCGTGCAAGATGATGGCGCCACAGTTCGAGCAGGCGGCGCGCCTGCTCGAACCCAGGGTGCGGCTCGCCAAGGTCGACACCGAGGCCGAGCAGCAGCTCGGTGCCCAGTTCGCCATCCGCAGCATCCCGACCCTGGCGCTGTTTGCGGGCGGGCGCGAGATCGCGCGCCAGCCAGGCGCCATGGGGGCGCAGGAGATCGTGCGCTGGGTGCAGGCCCAGCTGGGTTGACCCCAAAGTAAAATCGGCGCGCGCACTGGCAAGCCGCGTCCCGAACCCGGGAGAAAATGCGATGAAACTGCATCCAGGCCTGATCCTGTCGGTATTGCTGGTCAGCGCGGGCGGGCAGGCCGCCGAAGCGCCGGCGCCCAAGCCTGCCGAGGCGGCAAGGCTGTCCGCGCAGAAGGCGGAAGCGGCCGAGGAAGCCAGGGCGGCCGTCCGGAGACAACATGGATAGCAGGCAAGACAGGCAATTCCTCGATCGCATGCGCGCCGAATGGCGCATCATGTCTTTCTACGAGCGCTTCGAGCAGGTCATCGCGCTCCTCCTGTCCGCGGTGATCGCCGTCGTCATCGTGGTGTCGCTGGTGCAGCTGATCCGCACGGTGTTCGTGCTGCTCGTGCTCGAGTCATTCAACCCGCTGGAGCATCAGGTTTTCCAGACCGTGTTCGGCATGATCATGACGCTGCTCATCGCCATGGAATTCAAGCATTCCATCCTCAAGGTCGCGCTGCGCCGGGACAGCATCATCCAGGTCAAGACGGTCGTGCTCATCGCGCTGCTCGCGCTCTCGCGCAAGTTCATCATCCTCGACGCCGACGCCGGGCCGGGCAAGATCGCGGCCCTGGCGGGCGCGGCGCTGGCGCTCGGCCTGGTCTACTGGCTGCTACGCGAGCGGGACATGCGCGACAATGCCGCACACACCGGACACGATCAGGCCGATTGAACCTGCCGCGCTCAATGCCGGTGTACCACTAATCACACACAAGACCGAGACCCCCCATGCCTGTCAAAGACCGCTTCCTCTCACGCCTGTTCTGGCTGACGCTTGCCGCCGTGCTGCTGATCCTGCTGTGGCGCGGCATGCCCGCCATCGATGCCTGGACCGGCGGCGAACCCTCGGCCACGCCGCGCACGGTGACAGCGCGCGGCGATCTCGCGGCGGACGAGCAGGCCACCATCGAGCTGTTCGAGAAATCGCGCGCCTCGGTGGTCTACATCACCACGCGCGCGCAGGTGATGGACGTATGGACGCGCAACGTGTTCTCGGTGCCGCGCGGCACCGGCTCGGGCTTCATCTGGGACGATGCGGGCCACGTCATTACCAATTTCCACGTCATCGAGGGCGCGTCGGAAGCCACGGTCAAGCTGGCCGACGGACGCAGCTTCAAGGCGGCACTGGTCGGCGCGAGCCCCGCCCACGATATCGCCGTGCTGAAGATCGGTGTCGGCTTCAAGCGGCCGCCGCCGGTGCCGGTCGGCACCAGCCACGACCTCAAGGTGGGACAGAAGGTATTCGCCATCGGCAATCCCTTCGGCCTCGACTGGACGCTCACCACCGGCATCGTCTCGGCGCTCGACCGTTCGCTGGGCGGCGACAACGGCAACATCATCGAGCACCTGATCCAGACCGATGCCGCCATCAATCCGGGCAATTCGGGCGGCCCGCTGCTCGATTCGGCGGGGCGGCTGATCGGCATCAACACCGCCATCTACAGCCCCAGCGGCGCCTCGGCCGGCATCGGCTTCGCGGTGCCGGTGGATACGGTCAATCGCGTCGTGCCGCAACTCATCCGCAGCGGCAAGTACATCCGTCCCGCGCTGGGGATCGAGGTCGACGAAGGGCTGAACGAGCGCCTGGTCCAGCTGCTCGGTGTCGAGGGCGTCGTGATCCTGCGCGTCGCGCCGGACTCCGCGGCTGCGGCTGCGGGTTTGCGCGGCGCGACCGTAGCGCGCGACGGTGGCATCGTGCCGGGCGACATCATCGTCGCCCTCCAGGGCAAGCCGGTCCGCTCGGTGGCTGAACTGCTCGCCCGTCTCGACGACCATGCGGTGGGGGACACCGTCCAGGTGACGGTGCTGAGGGCCGGGCGCGAGATCAACGTGCCGGCCGTCCTGCAGCCGGGGATCTGACCGCGCAGCCGCACCGCCGGGACACAAAAAAACGCCGCCCCCGTCAGGGGTCGGCGTTGCATGGAACCTGCCCCCTCGCGGGGGCGGGGCTTACTTGTCCTTCACTTCCTCGAACTCCGCGTCGACCACGTTGTCGTCGGCCGCGCTGCTGCCGGCACCCGCGCCGGCAGTGGCACCGGGCTGCGCCTGCCCGGCCTGGTGCATCTTCTCGGCGAGCTTGTGGCTGGCGGTGGCGAGCGCATTGGTCTTGGCCTCGATCGTGTCCTTGTCGCCTTCGCGCACGGCGTCCTCGGCTTCCTTGATCGCGGCCTCGATCGCGGCCTTCTCGTCGGCAGAGACCTTGTCGCCATAATCGGTGAGCGACTTCTTCACCGCGTGGATCATCGCGTCGGCGGCGTTGCGCGCGGTCGCCAGCTCGAAGGCCTTGTGGTCCTCGGCGGCGTTGGCCTCGGCGTCCTTGACCATGCGCTGGATCTCCTCCTCGGTCAGACCGGAGCTGGCCTGGATGCGGATCTTGTTCTCCTTGCCGGTGGCCTTGTCCTTGGCCGACACGTGCAGGATGCCGTTGGCGTCGATGTCGAAGGTGACCTCGATCTGCGGCACGCCGCGCGGCGCCGGCGGGATGTCGGTGAGGTTGAACTGGCCGAGGCTCTTGTTGCCGGCGGCCATTTCGCGCTCGCCCTGCAGCACGTGCACGGTCACCGCGCTCTGGTTGTCGTCGGCGGTCGAGAACACCTGGCTCGCCTTGGTCGGGATCGTGGTGTTCTTCGGGATCAGCTTGGTCATCACCCCGCCCAGGGTTTCGATGCCGAGCGACAGCGGCGTCACGTCGAGCAGCAGCACGTCCTTCACCTCGCCCTGCAGCACGCCGCCCTGGATCGCGGCGCCCACGGCCACGGCTTCGTCCGGGTTGACGTCACGACGCGGTTCCTTGCCGAAGAAGTCCTTGACCGCTTCCTGCACCTTGGGCATGCGGGTCTGGCCGCCGACCAGGATGACGTCGTCGATCTGGCTGGTGGTGAGGCCGGCGTCCTTCAACGCGATCTTGCACGGCTCGATGGTGCGCTTGATCAGGTCCTCGACCAGGCTCTCGAACTTGGCGCGGGTGATCTTCACCGCGAGGTGCTTGGGACCGGAGGCGTCCGCCGTGATGTAGGGCAGGTTGACCTCGGTCTGCTGGCTGGAGGAGAGCTCGATCTTGGCCTTTTCGGCGGCTTCCTTCAGGCGCTGCAGCGCGAGCACGTCCTTCTTCACGTCGACGCCCGACTCCTTCTTGAATTCCTCGGCGATGTAGTCGATCAGGCGCTGGTCGAAATCCTCGCCGCCGAGGAAGGTGTCGCCGTTGGTCGAGAGCACTTCGAACTGGTGCTCGCCGTCCACTTCGGCGATCTCGATGATGGAAATGTCGAAGGTGCCGCCGCCGAGGTCATACACGGCGATCTTGCGGTCGCCTTCCTTCTTGTCCATGCCGAAGGCGAGCGCGGCCGCAGTCGGCTCGTTGATGATGCGCTTCACATCCAGGCCGGCGATGCGGCCGGCATCCTTGGTCGCCTGGCGCTGGCTGTCGTTGAAGTAGGCCGGCACCGTGATGACGGCTTCGGTCACTTCCTCGCCAAGGTAGTCTTCGGCGGTCTTCTTCATCTTGCGCAGGATCTCGGCCGAGACCTGCTGCGGCGCCAGTTTCTGGCCACGCACCTCGACCCAGGCGTCGCCGTTGTCGGCCTTGACGATCTTGTAGGGCATCAGGGCGATGTCCTTCTGGACTTCCTTTTCCTCGAATTTGCGGCCGATCAGTCGCTTCACGGCGAACAGCGTGTTCTTCGCGTTGGTGACGGCCTGGCGCTTGGCCGGGGCGCCGACCAGGATCTCGCCGTCGTCGGTGTACGCGACGATGGACGGCGTGGTGCGCGCGCCTTCCGCGTTCTCGATGACTTTGGGCGTGCCGCCTTCCATGACCGCCACGCAGGAGTTGGTGGTGCCGAGGTCGATGCCGATGATGCGTCCCATGATGTGTTTCCTTCCAGAAAAGTTTGAATTGATTCGTATGTGGGGTGAGGGCAGCCTATTTCAAGCGCGCCCACGGGGCCTTTCGTGCCTCAGCCGCCCGGCCCCCGGGATACCATGACCAGTGCCGGCCGCAGGATGCGGTCGTGCAGGCGGTAGCCCTTCTGCAATACCGTCACCACCGTGTTGGCAGGCTGGTCGGAATCGACCATCTGTATCGCTTGGTGCAGATGGGGGTCGAACTTCTCGCCCAGCGGGGCGACCTCGACGAGGTTGAACTTGGCGAAGGCGGCCGCCAGCTGCTTCAGGGTCAGCTCGACGCCGCTTTTCAGTGTGTCGATGCTGGGCGAGGGATCGGCGAGTGCGGCCTCCAGGCTGTCTTTCACCGCCAGCAGTTCACTGGCGAAATTCTCGATCGCGTACTTGCGTGCGCGGTCGATGTCCTCCGCCGCGCGGCGGCGGACATTTTCGGTTTCGGCCTTGGCGCGCAGCCAGGCGTCGTGGTGCTCGGCAGCCTGCAATTCGGCTGCCTTCAGCAACTCCTCCAGGCTGGGCATGATTTCCTTTTCTTGGCTTTCGGTCTTGAGTTCGTCCTGCATGGGATCTCCCGGTTGGTTCTCGCGTGGACCTTGGGGTGCCCTGGCGGATTTCAAGGCCCGTCCCGGAAAAATATGGTGTGGCGTGCGCAGGACAAGGGAATAATGCGGGAGAGGCGGGCGTCTTTTCTCCAGGAGGGCAAGCCATGACGCGCCCCGATCAACCCTGGCGGCGGGCCATGCCGCCGCACCCCTGCTGCTCCTGGCAGCCTCGGCCTGTGCGGATTTTCAGACCCGCGGCGAGGCGACGCGTACTGCGCGCTGGGCGATCTCGATGCCGCAATGCAGAGCTATTATCGTGAATCGACCCATAGCGACACCGCGACAGGCAGGCGCCTGTCGCGCATCGTGCGCGACGCCGACCGGCCCGACGCGATCCATTCCGCCGAAGTGAACGTCTACGACGCCGCTGGACGCCTGGTGCGCGGCTATATCTCGATCGCGCTGCCGTGGGCGCCGCAGTTGCCGGTGCGAACCTGGATCAACCTGCATCACTACAACGGGGAACTGCACAGCTACCGGCAGTTCGACCTCACGGGCGCGGTAAGCTACGAATTCTGCGAGGGAAAACTCGATGGCAGTCGCGTGAAGCTCTCGCTCGACGGCAGCGATATCGGTCCGGCCGTCACCCGTCTTCCCGCCTACCGGGCCTGTTTCGACGGCTTGCAGAATGACTGGCAGGCCTACGTGAACCCGCACTGAAAGCCGCGAAAACCCCGGCGCCAGCGCACGCTGGCAGGCCGTCGCGATTTGCCTTGGCTTGGCCTCTCCTTTAGAATGCGCGGCTTCCCGGAGAGGTGGATGAGTGGTTTAAGTCGCACGCCTGGAAAGCGTGTTCAGGGTAATACCCTGACGGGGGTTCGAATCCCCCCCTCTCCGCCACAATATAGCGACCGCGCCAGAACATGCCGAAACACGCCTACCACGGCAGGCTTTCCGTGGTCGTCCCCGTCAAGAACGAACAGGACAACGTCGAGCCGCTGGTGCGTGAAATCGCCGCCGCGCTCAGCGGGCGCGCCGAGTTCGAAATCCTCTACGTCAACGACGGCAGCACCGATGCCACGCAGGCCCGCCTTGTCGCGCTGAAGTCCCGATTCCCCATGCTGCGGGTGATCCGCCACCGCGAGTCCTGCGGCCAGAGCCGCGCCGTCACCACCGGCGTGACGGCGGCCCGTTACGAATGGATCGCCACGCTCGACGGCGACGGACAGAACGACCCGGCCGACATCCCGGCGCTGCTGGACCGGCTGGCCGACCCGGCGCAGCCGGCGAATCTGGAACTCATCGCCGGCTGGCGTTCGAAGCGCAACGACACCTTCGTCCGCCGTCTCTCCTCGAAGATCGCCAACGGCGTGCGCGCTTGGCTGTTGAAGGACAACACGCCCGACACCGGCTGTGGCCTCAAGCTCTTCGCCCGCGAGACCTTCCTCGCGCTGCCCAATTTCGACCACATGCACCGCTTCCTGCCGGCGCTGGTGCTGCGCAACGGCGGCGCGGTGGTGTCGGTGCCGGTGCATCACCGTGCGCGTGAGCGCGGCACCTCGAAATACGGCATCCACAACCGGCTGTGGGTCGGCATCGTCGACCTCGCCGGCGTGGCGTGGCTGCAGCGGCGGGTGCGGCTGCCGGTGATCGAGCCGGATTCCGACCTGTAGGGCGTGGCGGCACACCGATGAAGGCCCGCGTCATCCTCAAGGGCCTGGCGCTGATACTGAGCCTCGCGTTGCTGGGCTACCTCTTCAACGCCAGCGATCTCGGCAGCAGCGTCAACGAGGCCTGGATCGACGCCAAGGTGCGCGGCCACGGCGTCAACGGTGCGCTGGTCTTTCTGCTGATGGGGGGCATCTTCACCGCCATCGGCCTGCCGCGCCAGATCATCGCCTTCCTCGGCGGCTACGCCTTCCACATCACGCTCGGCACCCTGCTCGGCGCGCTGGCGGCTTTGTTCGGCTGCATGCTCGCCTTCGCCTACGCGCGCTTCTTCGGCAAGGGCATCCTGCGTGCCCGGCTCGGCGAGCGCGTCGCGCGCTTCGACCGCTTCGTGCACGATCATCCGATTTCGATGACGGTGCTGATCCGCCTGCTGCCGGTGGGCAGCAATCTGCTGACCAATCTCGCCGCGGGCATCTCCAGCATCCGTGCGCGGCACTTTTTCGCTGGTACCTTCGTCGGTTATCTGCCCCAGACGCTGGTGTTCGCGCTGGTCGGCAGCGGCGCACACATTGCACCGGTGGAGAAGCTGGTGATGGCCGTCGCGCTCTTTCTTGTGTCCATGGTGCTGGGCTTGTACTTGTACCGCCGGCGCGGCGCGGTGGTGCTGGACGAGACCCTGGAGAAAGCGATCGATGGGGAGCCGGGGCAGCGCTGAACCGCGGGGCAATGCCCCGGCGTCAAGCCTGCTGCTTCTCCCAGCGCGGAAGCAGATAAAACCGCAGGACGAGTGAGGCGGTAGCGATGCCGAGGGCGATGCCGACCAGCACGTCGGACAGATCATGCTTGCCGGCGAGCAGGCGCGACAGGGCCATCAGCAGGACCGCAGCGAGTGCCGCGATCGACGCTATCCGGCTGCGTAGCAGCGCCCACGCGAACAGTGCGCCGATCGCTGCATCGGCGGCGTGGCTGGAAGGAAATGACGAGTGCAGGGACTGGACGAATCCGCCAACCTGGAAGAATGCGTGTGGCAGGTGCACGGCGTGAGGGCGGGGAACGCGCGTGGCCAGCTTGATCAGGTGAACCAACAGTACCGATCCGATCAACTGCGACATGAGGTAGGCCAGCCCGAGTGTTCTCCAGGGCGGCTGTTTCCGGAGCAGTCCGAACACGAGCACGCCCAGAAATGGGAGGTAGAAGAAGGCAGGGCCCCATTTCGAATAGGCGTCGAAGAGGGGATGCAACGCGGTGAGCGTGTCGCTCGCCCGGATCGACCGGAATATCGCCGTGTCGGCATCGGTGAGCCAGGCGACCAGGGCGGCTGCAAGCAAAATGGCGGCAACGCGCAGGGCAATACGTATGCGTTCGGTGATTTCGCGAGCGTCCAGAAACATCGGTCTTTCCGCGTTGTCGGTGGCCAGGAGAAGGCATGCAGGGGGGAGGATTCCCATTACGCAGAACCAGCCTTAAGGCGACCTTAAGATGGCGTGTATACGGTCGCTCGATGGGCCCGCCGCGGCGACTCAATCTTGACGAATAAGGGATAGACCGCAATGACATACCGTATTCAGGCGACGCACGATCGCGGCTGGGTTTTGACTGGCGTGGCACTGCTCGTGCTGCTCGCCCTGACCGCGATCGCCACGCGCCCACTCACGCCGATCGACGAGACGCGCTACGTCAGCGTGGCGTGGGAGATGTGGCTGCGTGGCGATTTCCTGGTGCCGTTCAAGAACGGCGCGCCCTATGACCACAAGCCGCCGCTGCTGTTCTGGATGATCCACGCCGGTTGGGCCGTGTTCGGCGTCAACGAGTGGTGGCCGCGCCTGGTGACGCCGCTATTTTCCGCCGGCGGGTTGCTGCTGACCGCGGCGCTCGGGCGCCGCCTGTGGCCGCAGCATGCCGGACTCGGCGGCGAGGCGGCATTGCTGCTGTCGGGCACGCTGCTGTGGGTGATCTTTTCCACGTCGTTGATGTTCGACGTGTTGCTGGCCTTCTGGGTGCTGCTCGGCATGCACGGCATACTCTCGGCCACGCAGGGCAGGCGCCATGGCTTCGTGCTGCTGGGCGTCGCCATCGGCCTCGGTGTGCTGACCAAGGGGCCGGTGATCCTGCTCAACCTGCTGCCGGTCGCGGCGCTGGCGCCGTGGTGGCAGCCGGGTCTCAGATGGACGCGCTGGTTCGGCGGCATGCTGCTCGCGGTGTTGTTCGGCGCGGCGATCGCGCTGGCGTGGGCGATCCCGGCGGGCAACGCGGGCGGCGAGGCCTATCGCAACGCGATTTTCTGGGGACAGACGGCCGACCGCATGGTCGAGTCCTTCGCGCACCGGCGGCCGTTCTGGTGGTATGTGCCGCTGCTGCCGCTGCTGCTGTTTCCCGTCTTCGTCTGGCCGGGCATCTGGCGCGGACTCGCCGCGCATGCGCGGGGCGGCCTCGATCGCGGCACGCGCTTTTGCCTGGCGTGGATGCTGCCGGTGTTCGTCGCGTTTTCCTTCATCAGCGGCAAGCAGCCGCACTACCTGGTGCCCCTGTTCCCGGCCTTCATGCTGCTGGCGGCCAGGGTGCTGCGCGAACGGCCGGCGACCCGCGTCGGCCTGCCCGCGCTGCTGGCCGCGGCGCTGGGCGTGGCCCTGGTTCTGCTGGCTTTGGGCTACCTGGGCGATTTCCACGACGATCTCGCGGAATTGCCGCCCGCGTGGCCGGGCGCGCTGCTGGTGGCGGTGGCGTTGGCCGCCTGGTGGGCCGGGCGGCACGGCGTGCCGGCCACGCTCAGCCTGGCGCTGCTCGGCGCGTCGCTGCTGGCGCTGGTGCAGGTTTCAGTGATGCGGGCCCTGGCGCCGCGCTACGATGTGAAGCCGATGGCGCAAGCGATCAAGGCGGTGCAGGATGCGGGGCGGCCGGTGGCGAACGCAGCGAAATACCACGCGCAATACCAGTTTCTCGGCCGGCTGGAAAAGCCGCTCGCCGAAGTGCACGGCCCACAGATCGCGGCGTGGCTTGCAGCGCACCCCGATGGCTACATGGTGATCTATCTGGAGCATGCCGCCGACCACGCAAGCATCCCGGCCCGCCACGGCCAGGCTTATCGCGGGGGATCGGTCGTGCTGGTCGACGCGCCGACGGCGGCCAGCCTGCTGGCCGCGCACGTCGAGTAGGTCGTATCAGGCCTCGACCGGGGCGTCGCGCGGCGGCAGCACCACTTCGCGCGACGGCGAAATAGTCGAGATGGCGTGCTTGAAGATCATCTGCGCCGCCTGATCCTGGCCCTTGAGCAGAACGACGAACTGGTCGAAGGATTCGATCCGGCCCATCAGCTTGATGCCGTTCACCAGGAACACCGACACCGGAATGCGTTCCTTGCGCAGCGTATTGAGAAACAGATCCTGTAATTGGTTGTGTTCTTTGGCCATGTCAGGCTCCCTGTCGTTGGAATCGGGGCGATACCCCTTCTCTACTATCTGAAAATTAGCCGATTACTCGATTTTTGCACCGCCACGCACCGCCTGGATGGCGTCGCGCACGCGCTGCTGCTGGATCTGGCGGACGATTTCGCCGCGCACCGCGTCGAGCGGGGGCAGGGTCGGCTGGCGCACGTCGTCGAGACGGATGACGTGATAGCCGAACTGCGTCTTTACCGGCGTCCTGGTGGTTTCGCCCTTCTTCAGACGCGCGAGCGCCTCGGAAAATTCCGGCACGAACACGCTGCGATCGGCCCAGTCGAGCTGGCCGCCGTTTTTCGCCGAGCCCGGATCCTTGGAATGCTTTTTCGCCAGGTCCTCGAACTTCACCTTCTTGCCGAGGTCGGCAATGACCTTGTTCGCCTCGGCCTCGGTGGCGACGAGAATGTGGCGGGCGCGGTATTCCGGCCCGACGCCCTCGGCCTTGGCCTTGTCGTACAGGGCCTGGACCTCTGCATCGGTCACCGGGTGGGCCTTCACGTAATCCTCCAGGTAAGCCTTCGCCAGTTGGTCCTTGCGGCGGATGTCGAGCGCGGCCGCCAAACGCGGATCGCGATCGAGCCCCTTGTCCATCGCGGCGCGCGACAGCAGTTCGAGATTGATCAGCGATTCCCTCACGCGTGCGTCGAGCTGGCCGTTCTCTGGCTGGCCCTGCGGCGCCATGTCGCGTTTCACGAGTTCGGCGTAGAGCGCGGGGATTTCACGGCCGTTGACGATGGCGACCGGTTTGGCAGCCTCGGCGGGAGGTGTCGCGGCGGGAGCCTGCGCCTGTGCCAGCGGGGCGAGCGCAACGAGGAGCAGGGCGGAAAGCGGGGCGAGACGCATGCGGGTTCCTTTCAGAGTTCTTCCGGGGTGAGGGCGGTGATAGAGAGCGCGTGGATGTCGCGTTGCATCAGTTCGCCGAGGGTTTCGTACACCAGGCGGTGGCGGGCCAGGGTGGAGAGGCTGTGGAATTTCGGCGAGACGATGACGAGGCTGAAATGGCCGCCGCCGCCCGCCGCACCGGCGTGGCCGCGATGCTGGGCGCTTTCGTCTTCCAAGGTGAGGGTTTCGGGTTCCAGCGCCGCGAGGCGTTCACGGATCCGATCGGCGGTGTTCATGCGGGCAGAACCTTTCTGAAGGGTTGCACGGTCACGCTCGCGTACACGCCGGTGGCCACGTAGGGATCGGCGCCGGCCCAGGCCTGTGCGTCGGCGAGCGAGTCGAATTCCGCAACGATGAGGCTGCCGCTGTAACCCGCGAGGCCCGGATCGTTGCCGTCGATGGCGGGGAAGGGGCCGGCCAGCAGCAGGCGGCCGGCGGCCTGCAGCGCCTGCAGGCGTTCGAGATGGGCGGGACGGGCGGCGAGGCGTTTGTCGAGGCTGTCGGGCACGTCCTGCCCGACGATGGCATAAAACATTATTGCTTGCTTTCCTTGTCCAGATCGGCCTTGTCGAGATAGCGGGTCAGCATCATGCTCTGGCCGATCACGAATACCAGCATCAGCCCGAGGCTGCCGAAGAGTTTGAAATTCACCCAGGTGTCGGTCGAGAAGTTGAAGGCGACAATGAGGTTTGCAAGCCCCATGAGCGCAAAAAAAGCCGCCCAGCTCGCGTTCAGTCGACCCCAGGCGACGTCCGGAAGTTCCATCTGCGCGGACATCAGGCTCTTGATGACATTGCGGCCGAAAGCGGCGGCGCCGAACAGGATCGCGGCGAACAGCCAATAGAGCACGGTCGGCTTCCACTTGATGAAGGCCTCGTCGTGCAGCCACAGCGTGGCGCCGCCGAACACCGCGATGAGCGCCACGCTCACCCACAGCATGGCCTCGACGGCCTGGCCGCGCAGCTTGACCCAGGCGATCTGGCCGAAGCTGGCGACGATGGCGACCAGCGTGGCGAGATAGATGCCGGGCTTCTGGCCGGCGGCGCCAGGCTGCGGCAGGCCGATGTCGGCCATGAAGGTGCGCGTCGCTTCGGCGTTGGCATCCCCCAGCTTGTAGGCGACGAAGAAGATGATGACGGGAAACAGGTCGAACAGCAGTTTTTTCATTGGGTTTGTCCGGGTGGCGGACGGCCCGGTCATTTGGGCGACGGCGTATTTTGCTATGATTCCCCCTCCCGACCAAGCGCTTTCCTGCGGGGCAACCGCGCCCCGTACCCGATGTTCAATATCGATCTGCACTGTCATTCCAACGTATCCGACGGCCTGCTGGCCCCGGCCGAGGTGGTCGCGCGCGCCGCGGCCAATGGCGTGCACGCGCTCGCGCTGACCGACCACGACGCCGTCGCCGGCCTGCCCGCCGCGCAGGCGGCGGCCGAGGATATGGGCATCGCCTTCATCCCCGGCGTGGAAATATCGGTCACCTGGCGCGGACAGACCGTGCATGTCGTCGGCCTGCGCATCGATCCGGCGCATCCCGCACTCGCCGCGGGGCTCGCTGCGATTCGCCGCGGCCGCATCGACCGCGCACGCCGCATGGGCGAGGATCTCGTCCGTTACGGCATCGCAGGCGCCTACGAAGGCGCCTACGCCTGCGCTGCCAACAAGGAAATGGTCGGGCGCACCCATTTCGCACGCTGGCTGGTCGACGCAGGCCACGCATCCGACATGCGCGGCGCGTTCCGCCGTTTTCTTACCCGCGGCAAGCCGGGCTACGTCGAACACCAGTGGGCCGCGCTCGAGGACGCCGTCGGCTGGATCCGTGCGGCCGGCGGCGTGGCGGTGATCGCGCACCCCGGACGCTACGCCTTCGATACGCGTGAGACCCACCTCCTGCTCGACGCCTTCCGTTCGCTCGGCGGCGAGGGTCTTGAAGTCATCACCGGCAGCCATCATCCGTCCGAATACGGCAAGTGGGCCGACCTCGCGCGCGCCTTCGGTCTCAAGGCCTCGCGCGGCGCCGACTTCCACGCGCCGGGCGAGGGCATCGACATCGGCCGCCTGCCGCCGCTGCCGCACTACTGCCAGCCGGTCTGGCAAGGCTGGGCCGAGCTGGCCGGCCATTCTTCCCCCACGCTGGCCTGAGATCCCATGGCGCAATTCTTCAACATCCATGCGGACAATCCGCAACCGCGCCTGATCCAGCAGGCGGTCGACATCCTCAAGCGCGGCGGCGTCATCGTCTATCCCACCGATTCGTGTTATGCCCTCGGTTGCCATATCGGCGACAAGGAGGCGGCGATGCGCCTGCTGTCGGTGCGCGGGCTCGATACCGGCCATGATCTCACCCTGGTCTGCCGCGACCTTTCCGAGCTCGGCCGCTACGCGCAGGTCGACAATGCCCGGTTCCGCCTGCTCAAGGCGCACACGCCGGGTCCCTATACCTTCATCCTGCGCGGCACGCGCGAGGTGCCCAGGCGCCTGCTGCACAAGAAGCACGACACCATCGGCCTCAGGGTGCCGGCACATCCCATCGCGCAGGCGCTGCTGGCCGAACTCGGCGAGCCCCTCCTGTCGTCCACGCTGCTGCTGTTTGGCGAGGACGTGCCCCTGACCGAGCCCTGGGAAATCCGCGAGCGCCTCGAGCACCAGGTCGATCTCGTGATCGACGGCGGCGCCTGCGGGCTCACGCCCACCACCGTGGTCGATCTCACCGGCGACGAACCGGTGGTGCTGCGTTACGGCAAGGGCGACGCCACGGACTTCGAGCGCTGACCTGACATGGAACTCACCCTCATCCAGAAAATCGCCATATTCGCGCTGCCGGTGATTTTCGCCATCACCCTGCACGAGGCTGCGCATGGCTACGTCGCGCGCTACTTCGGCGACATGACCGCGGCGGCGCAGGGGCGCATCACCGCCAATCCGGTCAAGCACATCGACCCCGTTGGCACCATCCTCGTGCCGCTCGTCATCCTCCTCACCAGCAAGCTCCTTGGCGGCGGCACGATCCTGTTCGGCTGGGCGAAGCCGGTGCCGGTCAATTTCGCCAATCTGCGCCGTCCCAAGCAGGACATGCTGTGGGTGGCCGCCGCCGGCCCCGGCATGAACCTCGTCATGGCGGTGTTCTGGGCGCTGATGATACAGGCAGGCCACGCCCTCGGCAGCGGTTTCGCCAGCGCGCCGCTGATGCTGATGGGCGCAGCCGGCGTGTTCATCAACGTCATCCTCATGGCCCTGAATCTCATACCGCTGCCGCCGCTCGACGGCGGCCGCATCGCGGTGAGCCTGCTGCCCATGCGCCAGGCGATCCAGTTCTCGCGCATCGAGCCCTATGGCCTGTTCATCCTGCTCGGCCTGTTGTTCACCGGCGTGCTTGGCATCATCCTGTGGCCGCTCATTTCGATCTTCATCGGCCTCGTCGCGCTGCTCACCGGTCTCGAACCCGCCCAGCTCGCCGGCTTGATCAACGTCGTCCTGCGCTGACCGCAGCCTCCCAGCTCCAAGATCCCAGCCCCCAGCCCCTACTATGTATTCCGACCGCGTTCTTTCCGGCATGCGTCCCACCGGACGCCTTCACCTCGGCCACTACCACGGCGTGCTGAAGAACTGGCTGCGCCTGCAGAGCGAGTACCAGTGCCTGTTTTTCGTCGCCGACTGGCATGCGCTCACCACGCACTACGACACCCCGCAGGTGATCGAGGAGAACGTGCGCGACATGGTGGTCGACTGGCTCGCTGCCGGCGTCGACCCCGCGCAGGCGACGCTGTTCGTGCAGTCGCGCGTGATCGAGCACGCCGAACTGCATCTCCTGTTGTCGATGATGACCCCGCTCGGCTGGCTGGAGCGCGTGCCGACCTACAAGGACCAGCAGGAGAAACTCGCCGAAAAGGATCTCTCGACCTATGGTTTCCTCGGCTACCCGCTGCTGCAGAGCGCCGACATCCTCATCTACCGCGCCAACCTGGTGCCGGTGGGCGAGGACCAGGTGCCGCACATCGAATTCACCCGCGAAATCTGCCGCCGCTTCAACCACCTCTACGGCCGCGAACCCGGCTTCGAGGACAAGGCGCGCGCCGCGGTGAAGAAGCTCGGCTCGAAGAAGGCGCGTGTGTATGAGGAATGTCGCACCGCCTATCAGGAAAAGGGCGACGAGGAAGCGCTCGAATCCGCCAAGGCGCTGTTGAACGACGCGCAGAACCTGTCGATGAGCGACCGCGAGCGCCTGTTCGGCTACCTCGAAGGCTCCGGCAAGATGATCCTCGCCGAGCCCGAGGCGCTGCTCACCGCGGCTTCGAAAATGCCCGGGCTGGACGGCCAGAAAATGTCCAAGTCCTACAACAACACCATTGCCCTGCGCGAAGATCCGGAATCGGTCACCAAGAAAATCCGCACCATGCCGACCGACCCGGCGCGCGTGCGCCGCACCGACCCCGGCAACCCGGCCAACTGCCCGGTGTGGCAGTTCCACCAGGTGTATTCCGACGACGCCGTGCGCCAGTGGGTCACCGCCGGCTGCACCAGCGCCGGCATCGGCTGCCTTGAATGCAAGCAGCCAGTGATCGACGCCGTGCTCGCCGAACTCGCGCCGATCCGCGAACGTGCGCAGTACTACGAAGACAACCCCGATCAGGTGCGCAACATCCTCGCTGACGGCTGTGAGAAGGCGCAGGAGCTCGCGCGCGACACCATGCGCGACGTGCGCGAGGCGATGGGGCTGACCTTCGGCTGAAGGCGCAAACGGGCGGGGACGTGCATGCCGGCCGTCGTCCCGCCCTGGGTTCTCCCCGCACTGTCAGGTTGGGGGACAAGCGTGCCGCGTGTCCTGTCGTCCACTATTCCCGCAGCGGCCATACCGTGCGCCTGGCGCAGGCGTTGGCGGACGAGATGCGTGCACGAGGCTGCGCGGTCGACACCGAGACGATCCGCGTGGCGCGCGACTGGCACCGATGGCTGCTACCGATCCCGCTGCTGCCGCTGTTGCCGCGCTATCTCGCGAGCGCGCTCTTCCGCATCGCCAGCCGTCTGGCCTTCGGCCGGCCGCTGGCCGATTTCACGCTGGACGGGGCGGTGGGGAAGGCGGCGTTGCGGCGTTTTTGCGACTCGCTGTGTCCAGACGGCGATGCGGCGACCTCACGGTCTGCGCCTTGCCGGCGACCGAACGGGATTAGCGCGAGCCGCGTCCTGCGCCGGCGCGGCCCTGGTTGAACGCGTCGATGCAGTCCTTCAAATGCAGCGTGACGCCTTCGCGGCCGCCAATGTCGCAATCTCCGCCTGCCGGAGCAGACTTGGCCGGCGTGACCGTGCCGGCGCCGGCAATGCGAGATTCAACCGGGCTGGACTCGACCGGCCTGGGCGCGGCCTTGGCCGGGTCTGGCCGCGCGGCGGGCGCGGAACGGGCGGGCGCGAGCTTTTTTTCGCTGGCCTCCAGCCGGGCCTGCAACGCGGCATTGCGCTGCCCGGCCTGCCAGAGCATCGCGCCTAGCGTGCCGATGAGCGCCAGCACGGCGAGGCCGGCGGCAGGCATCCAGACCGATTTGCGCGCAAGCATCGCCAGCACGCGGCGGGACGGGGCGGGGCGATCGGCGGCGTCGGCGTCTTCGCCTTCATGTCCGGCGGGCGTCAGCGCTTCGAGGGACGCAGTGTTTGCCGCGCGCTGGCGCAGGCGGCCCAGCCAGCGGGCGAGGCGGGACGGCGGCGGCGCGAGGCGGGCCTCGTCGGGGGCGGCGGTCACCGACGTTTCGGCGGCCGTGGCGTCGCCAGCCCGGGCTTCAGCGGAAAGGGACGGGCTGGCCGTCGGCGCTTCTGGCGTTTCCGCGGTGTTTGCCCCGGTGGCGACCGCCGGCGCCGCAGGCTTGCGCCAGAAAGCCAGGCGCACGCGTGCTGCAAGGAGGCGTTCGGTCAAACGTTTCAAGGAAGGCAGCCCTGGGCCGGGGATCGATACCACGTGTTAACGGCGGCCGGCTGCCGCAATTGAGCACCGGTGACACGTATCCGGCTGGGCTTATCCCTTCACCACATGCACGTTGTTGAGCGTGCGGCCGAGAAAGCGCTCGCCGATGGTCTGGAACCGGAGCGGCACGTCGGTGACGTAGAAATCGTAGCGTGGCTCGCCGGGGCCAGGGTTGGCGATATGCTTCCCGGCGAGCACGGCGGCGACCTGCTCGGCCATCGCCTCTGCCGAATCGACCAGCCGGACGTCGTCGCCGACGACCTGCCGCAACAGGGGCTTCAGGAGCGGGTAGTGGGTGCAGCCGAGCACCAGGGTGTCGATTTGCTCGGCGAGCAGTGGTTTCAGGTATTCCTGCGCCGTCAGGCGCGTGACTTCGTGGTCGAGCCAGCCTTCCTCCACCAGCGGCACGAACAGCGCGCAGGCCTGCGAATGGATGCGCGAGTCGGGCGCATGGTCGTGGATGGCGCGCGCGTAGGCGTTGCTGTTGATGGTGGTCGGCGTGCCGATGACGCCGATGCGGCGGCCGCCGCGCGCCGCCACGGCGCCGGCGTCGATGACGTCGAGCACCGGCACCGGCGAGAGGTCCTTGACCACCTGCGCCGCCACCGCCGCCATGGTGTTGCACGCGATGACCAGCAGCTTGACGTCCTTTTCCAGCAGGAACTGCGCGATTTCGGTGGTGAAGTGCGCGATGGTCTCGACCGACTTGACGCCGTAGGGCACGCGCGCGGTGTCGCCAAAATAGACGATGTTCTCGAAGGGCAGGCGCTCCATCAGCGCGCGCACCACGGTCAGCCCGCCGATGCCGGAATCGAATACGCCGATAGGTCGGTCTGGGCCCAGCGTTTGCCCCCTCTCCCGTGTGCGGGGGAAGGGTGGGGAGGGGGGCTGGTCACGGCTGGACATGGATGGCAGGATGACGCTTATGGAGAAGATGGCATTTTACCTGCGGGGCCGCATGAGGCGGCATCTATCATGAG
>JBKBQH010000013.1:0-88021 GCA_046292745.1 Thiobacillus sp.
AACGGACGCCACCCGCAGCGCCAGACACTCGCGCGAACCTCGGCGAGGCAATACGGATGTGACCACGGGTGCGGACGATGGCATCACGATTCCCTTTCAGCGCCAGCAAGCCGCCCAACGTTCGCCATAACCGGCATCGGAAAGCGGCGTGCCGCTTTCCGATGTCCGCGTTGATGGCGTTGTTAGGCTATTTTGTCGTACTAGGCGTTGCATTGGTGTCCATTAAGGTCTCTGACTTTTTAATGATTGCCGCCGCCTTCTCTAGTGTGTCTTGGTCGGACTCGTCGCCCTTTAACATCAGCTGGAATGCCGCGAGTAAGTTGCTTTCAAGCTCTTCAAGTAAATAGTGAAATGCACCAGGACCGTACTTCTCGATGTATTGAACTTGATGTGGAAGAGCGACCTTCACAAGCTCAGTAACATTCTTGGTATCGATGACTTCAACCATGTCGATCCCGTTCTTGAGCATATGCAAACGGACGACTGCGTGAAAAACGATGGCTTGATACGCTGAGTAGTAGGCCCATGCTAGAGGCGACACAAATGGTCTGGTCTTTAGCGCTTGATTGGTTGGCAAGCTATTTAGATCGATGCTGCCAATCATTGAAAACATTTCTCGAAATCTGGGGTTCTTTGCTGCTTCTTTTGCTGCCGCCTCGAACTTCACCACGGCCATCCACGCAGACACGGCCTTAGCTGGCCCGAGTGAAACTACCGCGTCCCACAGTTGCTCAATTGCTTCTAACCGCCGTTGAAATATTGCAGCCTGACGAGTTGTAACGCCGGATAACACACCGCTTCTCAGGGCATCAATTTGCGATGCTTTTGCCTTGAGATCAGCTTTTAGGTTTTCGAGCTTCGTGTCGTATTCGTGTCTTACGGAGTTGGTCAACCTTGTGATAATGAGATTGCGTGAAAGCCACAACGCCGCAGCGAAAAGTGAAGTCGTTGAAATTGCGGCTATCCATTCCATAGCTGTTTCACCAGTTCTTTAATAGCCTAACGTTTGAATTAAGGGGCCGCCGCTTTGCGGCGGTCCCGCTTGAATGATGGGTTAGGTTATGTAGTACTTGGCAACCGCCCAAGCAAACAACAGTAATAGCAGACCAGCGGGAACTCCAAGAAACACGAGCACCCAGCCGGGTGCATCTTTACGGGTCCATCCGTACCACCGGAGCACACTGAACGCCATTGTCATAAAGGCTACCGCGTACAAATGCCACGGGAGAGAGTAGTAGAAGCAGAGGATCCAGAGCGCGCCGACACTGATGGAGAACGGAATAAGATGTCTCCGCGCCGATGGGACTGTTGTTTGATTCACTCGCCTCTATCTCCCCAGTAAACCTAACGTAAAGTAGTCATCCTAAATGACGCTTTATAAACTGTCATTAGCGTGAGGTCCACTCAAAAATTGACTGGTAATCAATGGGGTAGCTCAAATGGGGGGCGCCTGACAAAAACGACGATTGCGTCATTAAGCGAACCCTCACCGCAGCCGGATCGCCGCGCTGCCGCAATGGACAACGAACTGATCGCGCTTATTCGGTCATTGCCTCATCCCCATGGCAAGTACACCCCGGCTCGGTGCTGGTGGTGTTGTCACAGCACACGATCTTGCCGGCGCGGCAGCCGCAGACACCTTTATGGGTCTTGCAGCAATTGAGTTGGGCGACGCGGTATCCCTTGGCGCGGGCGAGGCAGGCTTCGGGCGAGACCAATTCGGCTTGCGCCGCAGCGGTGGGGGCGGTCGGTGAAGAATCGGCGGCGGCCGGCAAGGCGTGGCCGGTGGCGACGAATGCGAGCGAGGCGAGCAGGGTGCGGATGCGCATGGCAGTCTCCTTGTGAGAAACGGGCTGCCTCACTATAGCCGAGCGAGGTTGTTTGGTGGGTGCGGAGATTGTGCTAAACGGGCATTCTGGATTGCTTCGTTTCACTCGCAATGGCGGTGCCTCTTACCCGTCGCGCAGCAGCAGGCCCAGCATCAGCGCGGCCGCGACCAGGATCGCCGCGAGCAGGGTGAAGGCGCTGGCGTAGCCGGCGGCGCCGACCATGAAGCCGGTGAGCACGGGGCCGATCGACTGGCCGACGTCCATGACGGTGCGCAGCACGCCCATCGACGAGCCGTAGCGGCCGTCTTTCGTGAGGTCGGCGACGAGCGCGGCGGTGGACGAGGTGACGGTGGCAAAGCCGAGGCCGAAGACGAGGCTCAGCATGGTGAGGCCGATGAAGCTGGGGAAGAGCGGCAGCAGCACGACGCTCGTCGCGCCGATCAGCAGGCCCGGCAGGATGACGCGGCGGCGGCCGACGCGGTCGGACACGCGTCCCATGAGTGGCTTGGTGAACACGATGCTGACCAGCTGCACGCCGAGGATGACGCCGATCTGCCAGGCGGGAATGCCGAGCGAGGAGGCGTACAGCGCGAGGAAGGCCTCGATCGCGCCGAAGACCAGGTATTGCGCGGCCTCGACCGTGCTCACCAGCATGATGCCGCGGTCGCGCAGCACGGTGGCGAGGCTCGCCCAGAAATGCGGCAACTCCAGTCTGGCCGTCGGTTTCGGCTCGTGGTCGCGCAGCAGGAGGCCCGCGCCGAACGCCAGCACGCCGGCGATCGCACAGGCGACATACACCGCGCCGAAGCTCGCCAGCGAGATCAGGGTGCCGCCGAGAAACGGCGCGATCGAGCGGCCCACGATGGTGACCGACGAATAGGTCGAAAGCCGCGCGGCGCGGTCGGCGCTGTATCGTTCGGCGATCGCCGCGGAGGCGACGGTGCCGAAGATCGCGGTGGCGAAGCCGTGGTAGAAGCGCACCGCCATCAGCTGCCACGGCGTGGTGATGAGCAGGTACAGGAAGGGCGCGGTGGCGAACACGACGAGCGAAGCGAGCAGCACGCGCCGCTTGCCTAAATGGTCGGACAGGGCGCCCGCGGGGTAGCTGATGAGCACGCCGGGGATCGTCGAGGCCATCACGATCCAGCCGATCTCGGCCGGCGTGGCGTGGAGCGAGGCGGCGAACAGCGGCAGCACCGGGGTCTTCGACAGCGTGGAGCTGAAGATGGCGAGGCCACCGATCAGGGCAATGAGGACGAAGAAGGAAGGCTGGGCGGTTTTCATCGGTTCGTCGGGAGGTGCGTGTCGTTTGGGGAAATGTAATGCGAAATCCAGGCGCTGCGGAAATATCATGCAGCCATGCGCACGCATGCCTCACCCGTCCTGTTCGGCGCCTTCGACCGCCACAACTGCGGCGATCTCTTGTTTCCGCATCTGCTGGCGGCGCTGCTGCCGGGGCGGCGCTTCGTCTGCGCGGGCCTGGCGGCGCGCGACCTGCGGCGGTTCGGCGGCCATCGCGTGGTGCCGCTCGCCGCCGGCGTGGCGCATCTCGTCCACGCCGGGGGCGAACTGCTGACCTGCACCGCGTGGCAGGCGGCGGTGATGCTGCAGCCGCCGGCGGCTGCGGCGGAATGCGTCGCCCGCTACGACGCCGATCCGGCGGCCGCGGCGGCGTGGGCCGCGCGCATTCTCGGCACCGCGCGCGCGATCCCCTACGTCGCCGGGCGCGACATGCTGGCGCCGGGCGGCAGGCTGATCTTCAACGCGGTGGGCGGCGTCGAATGGGGCGCGCTGACCGAAGGGCAGCGCGCCGAGGTGAAGGCGGCGCTGCGCGACGCGGACTGGCTGAGCGTGCGCGACCGGGTGACCCAGGCCGCGCTCATCGCCGAGGGCATCGACGCGCCGTTGTGCCCCGACCCGGCGGTGATGCTGGCCGTGTGCTTCGGCGACGCGATCCGCGCGCATGCGCAGGGCGATGCGCTGCACGCCGTGCGCGCGGCCTTCCCGCAGGGCTGGCTCGCCTGTCAGTTCAGCGCCGACTTCGCCGACGACGCCAGCCTCGACGCGCTTGCGCTGGGGCTCGGCGAGGCCGCCGCCACGACCGGGCTCGGCATCGTGCTCTTTCGCGCCGGCGCGGCGCCGTGGCACGATGATCCGGTTCTGTACGACAAGCTGCGGCGGCGGCTGCCTGCAGGGAGGGCGCGCTTGTTTCCGTCGCTGCAGCTGTGGGATCTCTGTGCCCTTGTCGCCGCCAGCCGCGGCGTCGTCGCAAGCAGTCTCCATGCGCGCCTGGCCGCGCTCGCGTTCGCGCTGCCGCGGGTGAGCCTGGCGCTGCCGCAGCAGGGGGGGCGCCCCGGCAAGGTGGCAGCCTTCGCCGACACCTGGGAGCCGGATTCGCAGCCGCGCGGCGTCGAGCCGGGTCGCATCGGCCCGGCGGTGCGGTTGGCCTTGGGCACGCCCGTCGACGTGCTCGCGGACAACGCCGCCGACCTGCGTCGCCGCTACCGCGACAGCCTCGCGCAATGGGCCGGGCTGTTGCCGGGCGCGCCGCTTGCGCAATAATCGCCGGATTCGATTCTCGCCCCCGCCCATGCCGATCGCCACCCTGTCCCCCGCCGACCTGCGCCTGACCATCGATCCGGGCACGCTCGGCTTCGCCGACACCGCCGAACTCGTCGACGAGCCGCTGCCGTGGATCGGCCAGGCGCGTGCCGAGGCGGCGGCGCGTTTCGGGCTCGCCATGGCGCAGCCCGACTACAACCTTTTCGTGCTTGGCGAGGTCGGCAGCGGGCGCTCTTCGCTCCTGAAGCGGGCGATGATCGACGCGGCGGCGCAGCGCCGGGTGCCGCCCGACCTCTGTTACCTCCATAATTTCGACGCCCCCGAGCGGCCGCTCGCGCTGCGCCTGCCCGCGGGCGAAGGGCGGCTCCTGCGCCAGCGCCTGGCGCAGGCGGTGAAGACGCTGCAGGACGAGATTCCCCGGCGCCTCGAGGGACAGGACTACAAGACCGAGAGCGCGCATATCGAGCAGGCCTGGAAAGACCAGATCGCGCGCCACTACGCGGAACTCACCGCGTTTGCCGAGGCGCGCAGCTTCTCGCTGCATCGCGAGGGCGGGCGCATGGTGTTTACCCTCATCGGCAAGAAGGGGCAGGCGCTCACCGAGGACGAGGTGCTGGCGCTGCCGAAGGCGCAGCGTGCCAAGATCGAGCAGGGCGAGCTCGAACTGCGGGCCGAGATCACCCGCTATATCGAAAAGACCCAGCCGCTGGAGCGTGCGATGAACGAAGCGCTGGCGCGGCTGCGCCGCCAGGTGGTCAAGCCCCTGGTCGAGGGCGAGCTGCAGGCCATCCGCACGGGCCTGAAGAAGCAGATCAAGGACGCCGCCAAGCTCAACGCCTGGCTCGACGCGATCGGTCAGGACGTGTTCGACAAGCTCGAACTCTTCGGCAACGATGACGACGAGGAGCGGCAGGCTGCCCTGCAGGCCGCGCTCGAACGCTACCGCGTGAATGTCGTGGTCGACAATGGCGGCCTTGCCGGCGCGCCGGTGATCGTCGAGGACAACCCGCTGTTCCGTTCGCTCTTCGGCAGCATCGAATACCAGTCCGAGAACGACGTGCTGGTGACCGATTTCACGCGCATCCGCGCCGGCAGCCTGTTGCGGGCGCACGGCGGCTTCCTCATGCTGCATCTGGCCGACGTGCTGGCCGACCCGCTGGTGTGGGAGAAGCTGCGGCGCTTCCTGCGCAGCGGGCGTCTGCAGATCGAGGAGCCCGGCGGCGCATACACGCCCATCGCCACGGTGTCGCTGGTGCCGGAAGCGGTCGACGTCGAGGTGAAGCTGGTGCTCATCGGTTCGCGCGATCAGTACTACGAGCTGCAGGAACTGGCGCCGGAGATCGCGCGCCATTTCCGCGCCAAGGTCGATTTCGCCGACAGCTTCAAGGCCGGCCCGGAAACGCACCGCGCCGCGGCGATCTTCGTCGCCCACACCTGCCGCGCGCATGGGCTGCCGCACTTCTCGGCGGCGGCGGTGGCGCGCCTCCTGGAGGAATCGCACCGCGAGGCGGACGACCAGGCGCGTCTGAGCGCGATCTTCGCGCGCACCGAGGCGCTGGTGCTGGAGAGCGCCGCGATCTGCCGCGCGCGCGGGCCGGGGCGGGTCGGCGCGGCCGACGTCGAGGCGGCGCTGGCCGCGCACGCCGCCCGCCACGACTACCCCGCGCAGCGCCTGCGCGAGGAAATCATCGAGGGCGACCTCCTGATCGATGTCGCCGGCCACCACGTCGGGCGGCTCAACGGCCTTACCCAGATCGATCTCGGCGACGCCCGCTTCGGTCTGCCGGTGCGCCTGTCGGCGCGCGCCTACGCCGGCGAGGACGGCCTCACCAATATCGAGCGCGAGGTCGAGTTGTCGGGCCCCATCCACGACAAGGGGGTATTCATCCTGCAAAACTACCTCGCCGGGCTGTTCGCCCACCTGGCGCCGTTGTCGCTCAACGCCTCGATCGTGTTCGAACAGCAATACCATGAAGTGGAAGGCGATTCCGCCTCTTGCGCCGAGCTGTTCGTGCTGCTCTCGGCGCTGTCTGGCCTGCCTCTTGCGCAGGGCATCGCCGTCACCGGGGCGCTCAACCAGCACGGCGACGTGCTGCCGGTCGGCGGCATCAACGAAAAGATCGAAGGCTGGTTTCGCGTATGCGACGCGGCGGGGCTCGATGGCCGCCAGGGCGTGCTGATCCCGGCGCGCAACCGGCGCCACCTGATGCTCGCCCCCGAGGTGGTGCAAGCGGCAGCGGCCGGGCGCTTCCATGTCCACGTCGTCGACCACGTGGGCGACGCCATCGAACTGTTGACCGGCATGGCCGCAGGCGAGCCGGACGCCGCCGGCCACTACCCCCACGACAGCGTGCTGGGCCGGGTGCAGGAGACGCTTGCGGGCTTTCGCCGCGCGGTCCGGCAGCAGGAGCACCCCAAGCCGGCGCGCCGCCATTTCCGCGCCGGCGGGCACCCGAAGCGGCGCTGACGTGGCGGTCCGGTCCTGCGTGCTGGTCTATAGTGAAAGCCGATTCTTCCTTCACCAAGGAGACGGCCATGAACGCACTGCATCGGATGGAGCGCTTTCTCGACGCGCACCATATCCCCTTCGACCTCGTCGCCCACCCCCGCTCGCAAACCAGCGCGGAAACGGCGCGTCTGGCCGGGGTGCCGCCAGACCGCATCGCCAAGGGCGTGCTGCTCAACGGCGACGACTGCCAGATGGTCGCGATGATCCCGGCCGACCAGGAGGTCCACCTGGGCAGGCTGGAGCTGGACCTGGGCGTGGAAGTCAGTCTCGCTGACGAGGCCAGCGTGAGCGCGCTCTTCAGCGAATGCGACCCCGGCGTCGTGCCGGGCCTGCCGAACGCCTGGGGCGTGGAAATGGTGTGGGACGACGCGCTGCTGGCAAAGCCCGACGTCTATCTCGAGGCAGGCGACCACGAGCGCCTGTTGCACATCGAGACGCGCTATCTGCGCGAAGCCTTTGGCGACGCCCCGCACTGCCACTTCAGCCACCCCCGCACGCATCATTGAGCGGACCGGCAGGCAGACCGCCCGAGGCGGGGGCGGAAGGCGTATGCTTGCTGCGGCGCCCGTCGACGGGCGCCGCAGCAAACCAGCATCTGAACGATTACCGCCCCTCCCTGGTCTTCCTGCCGTGAACCCGAACGACAATTCCCCCGCCAATCCGCACCGCGGCCTCGGCCGTGGCATGGCGCTGGTCGCCAGCCTGCTGCTGCTGGGCATGTTCTATCTCTATTTCGAGAACAGTCTGCAGGCGCGCGACAACCCCAACCGTGCACTGCAGGTCGCGCCCGGCGCCGAATTGGTCCTGAAGCGCAGTCGCGACGGCCACTACGTCTTCCCCGGCGAGATCAACGGCCAGCCGGTCAGCTTCCTGCTCGATACCGGCGCCACCCTGGTATCGGTGCCGTCACGCCTCGGTGATGCGCTCGGCCTGCGGCCCGGTGCGCCGATGCAGGCGGTCACCGCCAACGGCACGGTCACCACGTATGTCACGCGCATCGAATCGCTGGCCTTCGGCCCTTTCGCGCTGCGCGGCGTGCCGGCGAGCCTCAACCCCGGCATGCGCGGCGAGCACATCCTGCTCGGCATGAGCGTGCTGAAACATCTCGAATTCACCCAGCGCGGCGACACGCTGGTGCTGCGCCCGCTGGACGGCCAGGAAAAATAGTTTGGCCATTCCGGTTATCTGTGTTATTAATGTCGGCATCTGTTGGATTCAAGCTTTAAATTGCGGTACCTCTGGTAAGCGTTTTCCTTGAAATTCGATCGATAGGGCATGTCGCCCAATTTTTTTTGATAGATAGGAAACAAAAGATGGAAACGGGTACTGTTAAGTGGTTCAACGATGCAAAAGGTTTTGGTTTCATTACGCCCGACAATGGCGGTGAAGACCTGTTTGCACATTTCTCCGCAATCAACGCCAACGGCTTCAAGACCCTGAAGGAAAACCAGAAAGTCAGCTTCGAAGTGACGACTGGCCCCAAGGGCAAGCAGGCCGCCAACATCCAGATCGTGTCGTAAGTCCCGGCGATCGAATGTTGTGAAGAAACCCCGGCTCGCCGGGGTTTTTTATTTGCCCAGGGGCCCGCGCATGGCGCTGAAATCCACCATCTACAAGGCCGACCTCCAGCTCGTCGACCTGGACCGCCATGTCTACGGCGACCACGCGCTGACGCTCGCCCGGCACCCCTCCGAAACCGTCGAGCGCATGATGGTGCGCGTGCTCGCCTATGCGCTCCATGCGCAGGACGGCATCGCGTTCACCCGTGGCCTGTCCGAAGTCGACGAGCCGGACGTCTGGACGAAGAACCTTGCCGGCGAGACCACGCTGTGGATCGACATCGGCCAGCCGGACGAGGCGCGCATTCGCCGCGCGTGCAGCCGCGCGGATCAGGTCGTCGTGCTGTGCTACGCGGCGAGCAGCGACATCTGGTGGCAGGCCATTGCGGGCAAGCTCACGCGCTTTGCCAACCTCACCGTGCTGCAGCTGCCGGCGGCGACGGCGCAGTCGCTGGGCGCGCTGGCCGAGCGCGGCATGCGCCTGCAATGCCTGGTGCAGGACGGGGAGATCTGGATCAACACGCCCATCGAGAGCGTAGTGGTCAAGCTGGCGCGGCTGCAGTCGCCGGCCTGAGGGTTCATTCCGCCGGCGGGCAGTGCTTGATACAGAGCGTCTCGGTGATGCGCTGGCCACCGCAGCCGACGATACAGGCGTCGTAGGCCGGCAGGCAGTTGCAGTCGTCGTGGCAGGCTGCCTTCACCAGTTGCGCGCGCACGTCCTCGCGTGTCGGTTGCCTCGGTTCGTGGTAGGGCGGTGGCAGGGTCGGCCACATGCCCCAGCCGTAG
Source organism: Thiobacillus sp. (assembly GCA_046292745.1). Taxonomy (GTDB): domain Bacteria; phylum Pseudomonadota; class Gammaproteobacteria; order Burkholderiales; family Thiobacillaceae; genus Thiobacillus. The sequence goes on from JBKBQH010000013.1 coordinate 9,246, forward strand.
GGCCAACGATACGGATGACCGTATAGCCACTCGTAGCGCAGCTGCATCTCATACTGGCGCAGCGCGGCGGCGTACTGCCGCAATTCGGTTTCGTAGCGCGCCAGCGCCTCGGCGTAGCGCGCCTCGACCTGGGCTTCCACGCCCTGCGCGCAGGCCTGGTGGCGTGCCCCACACTCGGCCTGGCAGGCGGCCAGCGTCTTCTCGCAACCCTGCACGCAGGCGCGGCCGGCGGCGTCGGCGGGTGGTATGACATGCACCCGCGTCTGGTACTGCGGCGCGGCGCAGCCGGCGAGCGCGGCGGCGAGGAAAAGGGCAGGGGGGCGGACAGGCATTCCGGGATCTCCGCTTCCAGCATAGGCGTTTTCAGGCGGGGGCGGGTTCGAGAAAACGCGGCGCGAGTTCCTCCAGGTTGAATTCGACCAGAATCTGCTGCAGCCGCGCGCTCGCGTTGCGGCGTGGGTGCCCGGTGTGGCTGGCGACGATGAGTTCGTTCTTCAGCGAATGCTCCCAGCCGACGAGTTCGGTGACGGTGACCGCGTAGCCATGGGCTTCGAGCTGCAGGCAGCGCAGCACGTTGGTGAGCAGGCTGCCGAATTCGCGGGTATGGATGGGGTGGCGCCAGATCTCCGAGAGCGGCGTCTTGCCGAAGGTATCGTTCTTGTGTTTCCGGAGCACGGCGGCGACCTCGGCCTGGCAGCAGGGGACCAGTACGACGTGGCGGGCCTTCTTGGCCAGGGCAAACCGGATCGCGTCGTCGGTCGCGGTGTTGCAGGCGTGCAGCGCGGTGACGATATCGATGGTGGCGGGCAGCGCTTCCGAGCGGATCGAGTCGGCCACACTCAGGTTGAGAAAGGACATGCGCGAGAAGCCCAGTCGCGCTGCCAGTTCACGGGATTTCTCCACCAGTACGTCGCGTGTCTCGATGCCATAGACATGCGCGGGGCGCGTCTTGAGATAGAGGTCGTAAAGGGTGAAGCCGAGGTAGGACTTGCCGGCGCCGTGGTCGGCGAGCGTGAGGCTGTCCTGGCGCCCGAGCACCTCGTCGATCAAGGGCTCGATGAAGTGGCACAGATGGGTGACCTGCTTCAGCTTGCGGCGGCTGTCCTGGTTGAGCCTGCCGTCGCGGGTGAGGATGTGCAGTTCCTTCAGCAACTCGACCGACTGGCCGGGGCGCAGCACCTCGGCGAGCGGGTCGGCGTAGGCGGACGGGGACTTGGGTTTCATGGCGGCGACGGAAAACGAACAAGGTGGGAGCGTCCCGGGGCTCGGGGGCGCGTCAGCTTCGTATAATGCCATCTTGCCCACCGGAAGCGTCACTGTGTCTGTCGTCAACATCTCCTGCTACAAGTTCGTCACCCTCGACGACCGCGAGGCGCTGCGCGCCAGCCTCAAGGCCCGCTGCGACGCGCTCGATCTCAAGGGCACCATTCTCCTGGCGCCGGAAGGCATCAACGTCTTTCTCGCCGGCAGCCGCGCCGCCATCGACGCCATCGTCGCGCACCTCAGGGCGGATCCGCGTTTCGCCGATCTCGCTCTCAAGGAAAGCCTCTCCGCGGCGCCGCCGTTCCGGAAAATGCGCGTGCGGCTGAAAAAGGAAATCATCACCATGAAGATGCCGCTGATCCGGCCGGAGGCGGGCCGCGCCCCCACGATTGCCGCGGCGCGTCTGAAGCAATGGCTGGACCGGGGCGTCGACGACGAAGGGCGCCCGGTGGTGATGCTCGACACCCGCAACGACTACGAGGTCGCCGCCGGCAGCTTCGAGGGCGCGATCGACTACGGCATCGGCGTGTTCAGCGAATTCCCGCCGCGGCTCGCCGCGCATCTGGGCGACTACGCCGGCAAGACCGTGGTGTCGTTCTGCACCGGCGGCATCCGCTGCGAAAAGGCCGCGATCCATATGCAGCAAATCGGTGTCGAGCGCGTCTACCAGCTCGAAGGCGGCATCCTCAAGTATTTCGAGGAGGTGGGCGGCGCCCACTACCGCGGCGACTGCTTCGTGTTCGACGAACGCGAGGCGGTCGCCGCCGACCTGCAGCCGGCGGCCGGGCGCATCCACCGCTGAGAACTATGGGCGCTGGCGCCGGGCAGGATTGACGGACGCAGTCCCGGCCGCGACACTAGTCCACGACTTCGTCTTTTGCCCGCGCCTGTGATGCGTTCCAGCCTGCTTTCCCGCCGCCTGCCAGCCGTCCTCGGGACGGCGGCGGCGCTGGCCTTCGGCGTGCCTGCGCACGCGAACGAAATCCACGCGAAGAACGGCAGCGTGATCCTCCGCATGTGCAAGAGCGCGGATGCGGTGAAGGCGCTGTCGGTGATGTGCCACAGCTATCTCGACGGCTACCTCGACGCAGCCAGGCACTTCGAGAAGGGTCGTGTGGCATTTTGCCTGTCGGAGGACGACCGCAAGCGTGCCGCGGCGGCGGTCGTCGAGTGGATCGAGGCGCATCCGCAATCGCTGGACCAGCCGGCTGCCGAGGTACTGCAGCGCGCGCTGGCCACGCGTTTTCCCTGCACCGCCAGGAAATAGGCCGGCCGCAGCCGGCCGCCGCCTCGCGCTGCGTGATCGCGACGCGGAATCCCAAGAGCGGAACTGTCACAAAACCGTAACGGCAGGTCTTTATCGTAGCAAGCGCTGAACGATCGATGCGCATCGTTCGCGTGGTTTGCATCGAACATACCCACAGCCATCGCTACAACACTGGAGATCAAGCATTATGGTTAAGAACAAAATCGTCGCCGCACTTGGCTTCTTGGCGGTCTCGCTTGCCAGCCACGCTGCGCTTGCCCAGGCCGTCAAGGTCGATCCCGCCCTGCCGTCGTACCAGAAGGCCAGCGGCGTGTCCGGCAACTTCACCAGCGTCGGCTCCGACACCCTGAACAACCTGATGACGCTGTGGGCCGAGACCTACAAGCGCAACTACCCGAACGTCAACATCCAGATCCAGGGCGCCGGTTCCTCGACCGCGCCGCCCGCGCTGATCGAAGGCGCATCCAACTTCGGCCCCATGAGCCGCATGATGAACGCCAAGGAAATCGAGGCTTTCGAGAAGAAGTATGGCTACAAGCCAACCCCGGTGCCCGTCGCGATCGATGCGCTGGCCGTGTATGTCAACAAGGACAACCCCATCAAGGGCCTGTCCCTTCCGCAGGTCGACGCGATCTTCTCCGCCACCCGCAAGTGCGGCGCGCCCGCCGATATCACCAAGTGGGGCCAGGTCGGCATGACCGGCGAATGGGCCAATCGCGACATTGCCCTGTACGGCCGCAATTCGGTGTCCGGCACCTACGGATACTTCAAAGAACACGCGCTGTGCAAGGGTGATTTCAAGCGCAACGTCGCCGAGCAGCCGGGTTCCGCCTCGGTGGTGCAGAGCGTGACCGGGCAATTGAACGCCATCGGCTATTCCGGCATCGGCTACAAGACCTCCGGCGTGCGCGCGCTGCCGCTCGCGGCCAAGGACGGCCAGCCCTTCGTCGAAGCCGACGCCGTGCATGCCCTCGACGGCACCTACCCGCTCGCGCGCGTGCTCTATGTCTACGTGAACAAGCGCCCGAACCAGCCGCTGCCGCCGCTGGAGCGCGAGTTCGTGAAGCTCGTCATGTCGAAGCAGGGCCAGGAAGTCGTGGTCAAGGACGGTTTCGTGCCGCTGCCTGCCACCATGGCCGAGAAGGCGCTCAAGGACCTGGGCATCAATTAAGCCTGCCGCCATCCCGGCCGGGCATGCCATGCTGCGTGCCCGGTCCGACAGACACACGGAGACCCTATCATGCACGCATTCAAGCGAACCCTGTCCAGCGTTGGCGCGTCCCTGCTGGCGCTCGGCGTCCTGGGCGGCTGCGCCAGCCAGGCGCCCGCCAAACCCGAAAGCAAGCCCGCGGCTTCGTCGGCGCCAGCCGCGGTAGCCCTGGCCGCCCTCCCGGCGCCTGCCGCGCAACCGGCCGCTGCCGTTCCCGACCAGTACTTCATGGTGTTCCACGAGAATGGCCGGATCTACGCCTTCGGCGACGCCAGGAACTATCTGCTGTTCCTCGAGCATGACGAGGTGCCGCTTACCCGGACGCGCATCGGCGCAGGGCCGGCGGGCGAGACCGTCGTCTTCGGCATCACCAATGAAGACGCGAAGAAGCTGGAGACGCCGTCCAAAGGCGAGATGTTCTACGACGGCAAGGTCGGCGAGGTCGGTCCGTTCTATGGCGAAGTGGTGCGCGACGGCCGCTTCTACGTGTTCGGCGAATGGAAGGACTTCAAGGATTACCTGGCTCACCGGGAAGTCACCTACACCTTTACCGAGGTCGGTACCGGTCCCAAGGGTGAAACCGTGATCTATGCCCTGAACAAGGACACGGTCAAGCAGGGCCGTCCGGTCCGACTGGTCGAGCAGTTCAAGGCGCTGCACAAGCTCAATTAAGCAGCACCCGGGCAACGCAGGGAGGGGCGGCCCCGCTTGCCCCTCCCTGCGCTGCTTTGACAATGACAACACGCATCACGATACGCGGTGAATCATGGAAAAGTTTGAGTCCAGCATCAGCAAGGTGGGTGGCTATACCGGCCACCGCATGGCCAAGGACAAGCTGTTCAAGCACGTCATGACTTTTGGCGGGCTGAGCGTGATCATCGCGATCAGCCTCATCTTCTTCTATCTTGCCAGTGTTGTCGTGCCGATCTTCATGCCGGCCAAGATGGATGCGCTGAAGCCGTTCGCGCTTCCGGCCGGGACACAGGAGCGGACGGTCTACCTCACGTCCGAGGAGCAGGCGGAAATCGGCGTGCGCCTGACCGATCGCGGCGGTGTGCATTTCTACGACCTGCGCGATGGACGCGCGATGGTCGACGCGCGCGTCGCGCTGCCGGCGGGTGCCGTGATCACCACCTTCGCCGCGGGCGACCCCGCGCAGCACAGCGTGGCCTACGGCCTGTCGGACGGCCGCATGGTCATCGTGCAGCAGGATTTCAAGGTGAGCTTCCGCCAGGATCCGGAACATCCCGAGAAGGACATTCGGACCATCGTCCCGAGCCTCGCCTATCCGCTCGGCGAGGAGGCGATCGTCGTCGACGAGGCGGGCAAGGCGCTGAAACTGCTGGCGATGCAGCACAACGACGACCAGACCACCGCAGTGGCGCAGACCGAGGACGGCCGCCTGGTGATGACGACGTTCGAGAGCCGCAGCAACCTGATCACCGGCGAGGTGACGACCGAGCGCCAGAGCACCGACCTGCCGCCGGTCGCCGGCGAGATCGGCCAGATCCTGCTCGAGGTGAAGCAGCGCGATCTTTATGTCATCCACGGCGGCCGCTTCGTCACGCACTACGACGTCATGGACAGGCAGAACCCGCGCAAGGTGCAGACGGTTGCGCTGGTGCCCGAGGGCGAGCGCATCACGGCAGCCACGATGTTGAGTGGGGGGTACTCGCTCATCGTCGGAACCGACCAGGGCAAGGTCGCGCAATGGTTCCAGGTGCGCGACGAACAGAACAACAATCACCTGACGCATATCCGCTCGTTCAAGCCGATGGCGGGCAAGGTCACGGCGCTCTTTCCCGAGCATTTCCGCAAGGGTTTTCTGGCGGGCGATGACCGGGGCAATGTCAATCTCTACTATGCCACCTCGCAGCGCCTGATCCTGTCGCGCGCGACGGGCAGCGACCCGGTGCGCGTCATTGGCATCTCGCCGCGCGCCAACGCAGTCATGATCGAGAGTGCGCCGGGCACTGTCCTGGCGGCGCGCGTGAAGAACGACTACCCCGAGGTGTCGTTCCATTCGCTGTGGCAGAAGGTCTGGTACGAGAGCTATCCCGAGCCAGAGTACAACTGGCAGTCGTCGGCGGCGACCTCGGACTTCGAACCCAAGTTCAGTGTCGCGCCGCTCACCTTCGGCACGCTCAAGGCGGCCTTCTACGCCATGATGGTGGCGGTGCCGCTGGCGGTGCTGGGCGCGATCTTCGCCGCCTACTTCATGTCACCCAGGATGCGCAGCGTGGTCAAGCCCTCGATCGAGATCATGGAGGCGCTGCCGACCGTGATTCTGGGCTTTCTCGCCGGCCTGTGGCTCGCACCCTACGTCGACAACAACCTGCCGGGCACGCTGGTGGCGATTTTCCTGTTGCCGTTCAGCTTCGTCATCACCTCCTACTTGTGGAGCCTGATGCCGCACGCGGTCAAGGCGCGGGTCGGTGCCGGCTGGGAAGCGGCGCTGCTGATTCCGGTGATCATCGTCGTGATCTGGGCCGCGATCCAGATCGGCCACCCGATCGAGGCGGCCTTCTTCGGCGGCAACATGCCGCACTGGCTGTCGAACGAGCTGGGCTGGACCTACGAGCAGCGCAATTCGCTGGTCGTCGGCATCGCCATGGGCTTCGCGGTCATTCCGACCATTTTCTCGATCGCCGAGGACGCGGTGTTCTCGGTGCCCAAGCACCTCACTTCGGGCTCGCTCGCGCTCGGCGCGACACCGTGGCAGACCTTGTTCAACGTCGTTCTGCTGACCGCGAGTCCCGGTATCTTCTCCGCCGTCATGGTCGGCATGGGCCGCGCGGTGGGCGAGACCATGATCGTGCTGATGGCGACCGGCAACACCGCGGTGATGGATCTTTCCATCTTCACCGGTTTCCGCACCCTGTCGGCCAACATCGGCGTCGAAATGCCGGAGGCGGCGGTCGGCACCACGCACTACCGCCTGCTGTTCTTCTCGGCGCTGGTGCTGTTCGTGTTCACCTTCTTCGTGAACACCCTCGCTGAGATGGTGCGGCAGCGCCTGCGCGAAAAATACAGCTCACTTTAAAAGAAAGATTTGTCATGCGCACCTGGTACAAGAGCGGAGAACCCTGGATCTGGATGACGGCCGGCGCAGTCGCGCTGTCCCTGATTGCCGTCTATGCGGTGGTGTGGATGACGGCGGCGCGCGGCCTGACGCACTGGTGGCCCAAGCCGGTCACGGAAGTCATCTATCAGGACCGCGCCGGCAGCGCCGTTCGCCTGATCGGCGAGATCCACGAGAAGGAGGAGGTGTCGGTCGTGCGCTTGCGTGAGCAGGGCTATGTGCTCGATACCGGCAGCCTGTATGCCTACCGCTATCTCTTCAAGCTCGGCAACAAGGACATTACCGGCGTCGACTTCAAGTGGTTTCCGGCGCCCATGCTCGGCGAGTTCACCTATCCCAAGGACCTGTTGACGGTCGAGCGCCGCGAATGGGGCAATTTCTACGGCCACCTGAAGGCGGTGAAGGAAGACGGCCGGGTTGTCGCCGAGGGCGAAGGCGCCTGGGACGAGGCAAGGAAGCGTCTGGCGCGGTCGAACGAACTGTTCCGCGAGGCCCTGCGTATCGAGAAGGTCGAGATCGGCAAGATCAACTACGCACTGGAAAAGCTGCGTCTGCGCGAGCGCAAGCTGGAACTGCAGGAGGCGCTGACCGACGCGGCGCGCGCCGACTTCGCGCGCCAGCGCGCGGCGCGCGAGGCGGAATACGGCGTGCTGCAGGAAAAGCTCGGCAAGGTTCGCCAGGCGATCGAGCGCGACAGCGTGACGGTGGAGACGAGCGATGGCCAGCGCGTCGACATTCCGTTCTCCAAGATCGCCGATCTCACCATGCCGAACGCGATGAGCGTGTGGCAGAAGGTCGGCTTCTACCTCAAGAAATTCGCCGAGTTCGTCAGCGACGACCCGCGCGAGGCCAACACCGAGGGCGGTATTTTCCCGGCGATCTTCGGCACGGTGATGATGGTGCTGCTGATGTCGGTGATGGTCACACCGCTCGGCATCATGGCGGCGGTCTACATGCGCGAATACGCGAAGCAGGGTCCGATGATCCGGGCGATACGCATTTCGGTGAACAACCTCGCCGGGGTGCCTTCGATCGTCTACGGCGTGTTCGGCCTCGGCTTCTTCGTCTACGTGTTGGGCGGCAACATTGACCAGTTGTTCTTCCCCGAGGCACTGCCGGCGCCGACCTTCGGCAGCCCAGGCCTCCTGTGGGCGTCCCTGACGCTCGCCATCCTCACGCTGCCGGTGGTGATCGTCGCCACCGAAGAGGGCCTGTCGCGCGTGCCGCGCACCATCCGTGAGGGCAGCCTTGCGCTGGGCGCGACCAAGGCCGAGACGCTGTGGCGTACAGTGCTGCCGATGGCCAGCCCGGCGATGATGACCGGCCTGATCCTGGCGGTGGCGCGTGCCGCCGGCGAGGTGGCGCCGCTGATGCTGGTCGGCGTGGTCAAGCTCGCGCCCAGCCTGCCGGTCGACGGCAACTTCCCCTTCGTGCACCTGGAGCGCAAGTTCATGCACCTGGGGTTCCACATCTACGATGTCGGTTTCCAGAGCCCCAACGTGGAGGCGGCGCGGCCGCTGGTCTACGCCACGGCGCTGCTGCTGGTGATCATCATCATCGCACTCAACATCTTCGCGATCCGCCTGCGCAACCGCCTGCGCGAGAGGATGCGCGGCCTCGAGGGCGTATGACGCCCGACAAACCGGATTTCCAGGACAGCCGAACATGAACGACATGACCGCCAAGACCCACGCCCTCAACATCGGCGACATCGCGCGCACCGAGACGGAACATACCAGCGAAGTGACGCTGCGGGTCGAGAACCTGAATCTCTTCTATGGCGACACGCAGGCGCTGAAGAACGTCAACATGGACATCCCGAAGCAGCGCGTGACCGCCTTCATCGGCCCCAGCGGCTGCGGAAAATCGACCTTGCTGCGCTGCTTCAACCGCATGAACGACCTGGTCGACATCTGTCGTGTCGAGGGGAAGATCCTGCTCGACGGCAAGAACATCTACGACCAGGACGTCAACGTCGCGTTGCTGCGCCGGCGTGTCGGCATGGTGTTCCAGAAGCCCAACCCCTTCCCCAAATCCATTTACGAGAACGTCGCCTACGGCCTGCGCATCATGGGGGTGAAGAACAAGAGCACCATCGACGATGCCGTCGAGAAGGCCCTGCGCGGTGCGGCGCTTTGGAACGAGGTCAAGGACCGCCTGCAGGAGAGCGGCATGAGCCTTTCCGGCGGCCAGCAGCAGCGTCTGGTGATCGCGCGCGCGATCGCGCTCGAACCCGAGGTGCTGCTGCTCGACGAGCCGGCTTCCGCGCTCGATCCGATCTCGACCGCCAAGATCGAGGAGCTGGTCAACGAAATGAAAGAGCAGTACACCATCGTCATCGTCACGCACAACATGCAACAGGCGGCGCGCGTGTCGGACTACACCGCCTTCATGTACATGGGCGAGCTCATCGAGATGGGTCGCACCAACGAGGTCTTCCTCAAACCCAAGGTGAAGCAGACCGAGGATTACATCACCGGCCGCTTCGGTTGACCACGCCCGGACGCGCCGCCGTGCAGTTGGGAAACCCGGATGTGTCGAAGCGCCCCCCTGCGGCCGCACTGGCCGGCTCGCCCCGCGCAGACGCCGGGGTGGACGCGATTTTCGCGCCGCGGCTCGGCCTGCTGGATGCCAATCCGGTCACACGCGCGCTGCTCGTCGAACTGCTCTACGACAAGGGCTTCGACGTCGTTGCGGGCACGGATCCGGCGGCCCTGCCTTCGGCAGTCGATGCCTGGATTCTTGCCGTGGACGGCATGCCGCAGCACGCTAGGCGGCCGGCGTGGTTGCTGGAGAAACCGGCGGTTCCGGTCATCGTCCTCGATCGCCCGCCCGTGCTGTCCGGCCTGGGCACACCGCTCGGCTTCACGCCGGATGCGCGGCTCGACCTGCCCGTCCCGCCGCGCAAGCTGGTCGCAACGATCCGCCAGGTGTTGAGCCGCGTCCGCGTCCCCATCATCGAGACGGGCGATGCATCCGCGCGCGCCTACCGCTTCGACGGCTGGACGCTTCATGTCGGCGAGCGGCGCCTGCAATCGATGGCGGGACGGACGGTTTTGCTCGGCAGGCAGGAATGCGAGGCGCTGAAAGCCTTGCTGAGCTTTCCGCGTCAGGTATTGACCCGCGAGCAGTTGAGCACAGCGATCTGGGGCACCTGCAAGTCGAGGATCCTTTCGCCGCGCATGCTGGATGGTCCGATCAGGCGCCTGCGCCGCCATCTCGGCGAGGACGTCCGCTATCCGCGCCTGATCAAGACAGTAGTCGGCGTCGGCTATCGTCTCGACGCCGACGTCGACCCCCTCGGTTAGCGCGCTGCCGCACTCAGCCCAGCGCGCGCAGCGACTGCATCGGCGGCACCCGCGTGATGTGGCGCGTGGTCAGCCAGCCGCTCGCGCCCACCAAGAGAGCGCCGGCCGCAGGCAGGGCGGCCCACAGCCAGGGATGCAGCCGGGGCGGCAAATCGAACAGGCGGCCGGCGATCGCCGCCATCGCGATTTCGGCGCACACCGTCGCGAGCACGCCGGCGAAGAGGCCCAGCGCCAGAAATTCGCTCCACAGGCCCTTTGCCAGATAGGCGCGCTGCGCGCCCAGGGTACGCAGCAGCACCGCTTCCTGCCGGCGCGCGTCGAGGCTCGCCAGCAGGGTGGCGACGACGACCGCCATGCCGGCGGCGAGCAGGAAACCCAGCAACAGCTGGATCGCCGCGATGATCTGCGCGAACACGCGCTCGACGTTGGCGATGAGCTTGTCGAGCGCGAGCAGGGTCACGCCGGGGAAAGCACGCACCAGGCCCGGCAGCACCGTGGTCGCGTCCGGTGGCACGTAGACGCTGGCGATCGCGCTTGCCGGGAGCGCGTCGAGCGAACCGGGCGCGAAGATGACGAAGAAATTGGGCTGCATCGATTCCCATTTCACGCTGCGTATGCTGGTGATGCGCCCCGCGACGATCTGGTCGCCCGACTCGAAGCCGAGCGTGTCGCCGAGCGCGAGATGGAGACGCTCGGCCATGCCGGCTTCCACCGAGATCTCGGCGACACCGTGCTCGCCATCCCCTGCCGGGGCGGCATGCCAGTTGCCGGCGACGATGGCATTGTTGGCGGGCAGGGTGGCGGTCCAGGTGAGGTTGAGCTCGCGCCGCAGGGTGTTGCTGTCGCGCGCCTCGGGCGGCAGCGTGTCGGCGATGGGCACGCCGTTCTTCGTCACCAGCCGGGCGCGCACCATGGGGTAGATTTCTGATGCCTGGAGCCGGTGGCTGGCGAGGTAGTCGGCCACGGCCTGCTGCTGGTGCGGCGCGATGTTCACCAGGAAATGGTTGGGCGCGTTTTCCGGCAACTGCTGGCGCCAGCCATCGATGAGGTCGCTCTCCACCAGGGCGAGTAGCGCGACGAGGAAGAGCGCGAGCGTGAAGGCGCCGAGCTGCAGCGTGCTGTCGAAGCGGTGACGCAGCATCTGCGCCAGACCGAAGCGCAAGGGACCGTGGCTCAGTTTCTGCACGCCGCGCCCGGCCAGCAGCGCCAGCCGCGCCAGGCCAGCCAGCACGATGACCAGCACGGCGAGCGCGCCGACGAAGCCGGCGACGAGCCTGGCATCCCCGGCGTACCAGGCGATCAGGATCAGGAGCGCGCCGCCGCTGATGGCAGCGCTCAGCCACGCCCCCAGCGGCAGCGGCGGCAGGTCGCGCCGCAGCACCCTGAGCGGCGGCACGCGCACGAGGCGCAACAGCGCGGGCAGGCTCGCGCCGGCGAGCGCCAAAAAGCCGCTCGCCATGGCGACGCCGACGGGGGCGATGCCCAGTGAGGGCAGGCGCGTGGCCGCTTCGGGCAGGATCAGGCCAGCGAGCGCCTGCTGCATCAGCGCGCCGATCGCCACGCCGGCCGCGCTGCCGAGGATGCCTAGCGTGAAAAGTTGCCCCGCGTAGAGCACGCGCAGCTGCGCGGTGGTGGCGCCCATGCTGCGCAGCAGCGCCGCCTGGTCGTAGTGCCGGAGGGCGTGGCGATGCGCGGCGATGGCGATCGCCGCCACCGACAACAGGAGACTGACCAGCGCGGTGAGCTGCAGATAATGGTCGGCATTGGCGAAGGCGCCGCGCAGCGTCTCGACGCCGTCGCGCGAACCGAGCAGGCGCTGGGTGGGGTCGAGTTTCGATTTCATCGCCGCGCTGAACGCGGCGAGGGACTCGGGGGCGCCGGCGAACTGATACAGATAGGTCAGCCGGCTGCCCGGCTGCAGCACGCGGGTGGCCTCGACCTCGTCGGCGCGCAGGAACACGCGCGGCGCGAAGCCGAACACGCCGGCGAGCTGGCCCGGCTCCTCGACGACCACGCCTGCGATGCGGAAGCTCGCCTCACCGATCTGCACGCGGTCGCCGACTGCGGCGTGCAGCAGCGTCAGCATTTCCTGGTCGACGTAGACCGCGCCGGGCGGCGGCTGGGCGGGACGCGGCGCGCCCGCCTCGAAGGGGCGCTCGGCGATGCGCACTTCGCCGCGCAGCGGATAGGCGGCGTCGACCGCGCGCAGCGTGCCCAGCTGGAAGGCGTCGCCGCGGCTGACCATGCTGGCGAATTCGAGCGCGCTGCTGGTTCGCAGCGCATGCGCGGGCCAGGCGTCGATCGGCCGCGGGCTGGTGACGAGCAGATCGGCGCCGAGGAAGCTCGCGCCCTGTTCGCTCATCGCCCGCTTGATGCGGTCGCCGAGAAACCCGGTGGTCGATACGCTGCCCACACCGATGACGAGCGCGAGCAGCAGCACCCGCCATTCGCCTGCGCTGCGTTCGCGCCGCAACAGCCAGAGACCGAGCCGGACGAAGCTCATGCCGGCATCGCCTCGGCGACACGACCGGCGACCAGATGCAGGCGGTGCCGGCAGCGCGTGGCGAGCGCCGGGTCGTGGGTGACGAGGATCAGCGTGGTGCGCGCCGAGGCGTTGAGCTCGAACAGCAGATCGATGATGCTTGCACCGGTGTCAAAGTCGAGGTTGCCGGTGGGCTCGTCGGCGAACACGATTTCGGGATCGGTGGCGAATGCCCGCGCCAGCGCGACGCGCTGCTGCTCGCCACCGGAGAGCTGGCGCGGCGTATGCGCCGCGCGTGAGGTGAGGCCCACGCGGTCGAGCCAGTGCGCAGCGCGTTCCCATGCATCGGCACGTCCGGCAAGTTCCAGCGGTAGCAGCACGTTTTCCAGGGCGGAAAGCGCGGGCAGCAACTGGAACGACTGGAACACGAAGCCGACGCGGCCCGCGCGCAGGCGCGCGCGGGCGTCCTCGTCGAGTTGGTCGAGGCGCTGGCCGAGCAGCGTGACCTCGCCCGCCGAAGGCTGGTCGAGCCCGGCCAGAAGCCCCAGCAGTGTCGACTTGCCCGAGCCCGAGGCGCCGGTGATGGCGAGCGTGTCGCCTGCCTGGACGGCGAGCGCGATATCACTCAGGATAGTCAGCGTGCCGCCGGCGGCGGTCACGCGTTGCGAGAGCGCATGGGCGGCGACCACGGCATCGGGGAACTGGGCACGGGCGGCAGGCGTCATTGAACTGGGTTCTGGAAGGTTGTGAGATGAATTATCGCTTGTGGCTGCTGGCGCTGCTGGTCTGGCCGGGTTGGGCGCTCGCCAATGCGTGCACGGTGTTGATCGTCGGCGACAGCCTGAGTTCCGGCTACGGCCTGGCGCCAGGCAAGAACTGGGTCGACCTGCTAGACGCGCGCCTGCGGCAGCACGCGCCCGACTGGCGCGTGGTCAACGCGAGCATCACCGGCGACACCACGCAGAACGGCGTCCTGCGCCTGCGGCCCGCGCTCGAGCGGCATCGCCCGCAGGGCGTGCTGATCGAGCTGGGCGGCAACGATGCGCTGCGCGGCGCGCCGCCTCCGGTCATCAGGCAGAACCTGCAGGCCATGATCCGCCAGGCCAAATCAGCAGGCGCCTGGGTCGCCCTGCTCGAAGCCCCGGTGCTGCCCAACTACGGCAAGGCCTACGCCGACGCGGTGGCGACGCTCTACGTCGAGCTCGCGCGCGAGGAGAAGGTCGTGCGCGTGCCGTGCTTCGTCTGCGACGTGGGCGTGAAGGAGGGCATGATGCAGGCCGACGGCATCCATCCCAACGAGAAGGCGCAGCCGAAGATGCTCGACGCGGTGTGGCCGCACATCCAGCCGAAACTGCGCTGTCCGGTGAAGCGGCCATGAGCGCGACCGGCTGTCCCTGTGGCTCGGGGCGTCTGCTGCAGGACTGCTGCGGCCGTTATCACGCGGGTGAAGCGGCGCCCGACGCCGAAGCGCTGATGCGCGCACGCTACAGCGCCTACGTGTTGGGACGCGAAGATTATTTGCGTGCAAGCTGGCATCCGGCGACCTGCCCGGCCGCGCTCGACCTGCGCACGCCGCCGCTGCCGCAGTGGCGCGGGCTGGAGGTGAGGGCGCACGCGCCGCAGGATGCGACGCACGCCACGGTAGAGTTCGTCGCGCGCTACAAGCTCAACGGCCGCGCGATCCGGCTGCACGAAACCAGCCGTTTCGAGAAGATCGATGGCCGCTGGCTGTACGTCGACGGCGTTCAACACGAATAGCGGCGCGCCATGCGCGTCAGCAAGCTGGTCCTGCCGTTCCGAAAGTTCGCAGCCTGAAACCCCGATGCCGTTCTGTCGCGACGATCCGTCGCGCATGTCGGCATACCTGGGCCCAGCGTTGAAAACAACGAAGCCCGCTTGCGCGGGCTTCGGAAGTTTTATGGGGTGGATGATGGGACTCGAACCCACGACAACAGGAATCACAATCCTGGACTCTACCAACTGAGCTACATCCACCATTGTCGTCGCCAGCAATGCTCACGACGGAACCCTGGCCTGCCCGACAGGAATCGAACCTGTAACCCCCAGCTTAGAAGGCTGGTGCTCTATCCAGTTGAGCTACGGGCAGAGACTCTATTCTTGCTCGGGCGTTGCAAATACGGGGTGGTCGGGGTGAGAGGATTCGAACCTCCGACATCCTGCTCCCAAAGCAGGCGCGCTACCGGGCTGCGCTACACCCCGAAATCCTCGCGCCCCGTATTCCGGGCGCATTTCGGAGAGGCGAGACTATACCTTGGCGGATTGACGGGGTCAATTTCCGCTTGAGTCGGACCGGGGGTTTCCGGGAAAATCTCCCTTTTCCTTCAGGGTGGTCCGATGAGCGCACGCATTCTCGACGGCAAGGCGATGGCCGACACCATTCTCGCCGTGATCCACGACAAGGTCGCCGAGCGCGAGGCGCAGGGCAAGCGCCGCCCGGGGTTGGCGGTGATCCTGGTCGGCAGCGACCCGGCCTCGGCCGTCTATGTGCGCAACAAGAAGAAGGCCTGCGAGCGCGCCGGCGTCAGCAGCATCTCGCACGACCTGCCGGCGACCACCACGCAGGACGAACTGCTGGCGCTGATCGATACACTCAATGCCGATCCGGCCATCGACGGCATCCTCGTGCAGTTGCCGCTGCCGGGGCACATCGACGCCGAAACGGTGATCGAGCGCATCCGCCCCGACAAGGATGTCGACGGCTTCCATCCGTACAACATCGGGCGGCTCGCGGTGAAGATGCCGACGCTGCGGCCGTCGACCCCACGCGGCATCATGACGCTCCTGCGCGCGACCAACGAGGAACTGCGCGGCAAGAACGCGGTGATGGTCGGCGCCTCCAACATCGTCGGCCGGCCGATGAGCCTGGAACTGCTACTCGCCGGCTGCACCATCACCGTCTGCCACAGCGCGACGCGCGACCTGGCAAGCTTCGTGCGCTCGGCCGAGATCCTGGTGGTGGGGGTGGGCCGCCCGCGCATGGTTCCGGGCGACTGGATCCGCGAGGGCGCGATCGTGATCGACGTCGGCATCAACCGCCTCGCGGACGGCAAGCTCGTCGGCGACGTCGACTACGACGGCGCCGTCGAGCGCGCCAGCTGGATCACGCCGGTACCGGGCGGGGTGGGGCCGATGACGGTGGCGACGCTGCTGGAGAACACGCTCGAAGCGGCGCTGATGCACAATCCCTAGCGGACAGCGGACAGCGGACAGCGGACAGCGGACAGCGGACAGGGGATACTGAATCCTTCGGCTCAACCGCGATGCAGCGCCCTTAGATACCCCACATCCACGAACGGCTGCCCGAGGTCGGGGCCTGCGATGAGCCGGTTCGGCGCGCCGGGGTCGCCGAGGTCCGACAGGACCACGGCGGCGCCGGTGAAATCGTGGTCGAGCGTGTAGTCGTTGACCGTGACCAGCGTCTTCAGGCCGGCGCCGAGGCTCGCGCGCAGGCCGTTCTCGGAATCCTCGAACGCGAGGCACGCGGCGGGGTCGAGCCCCATTTTTTCCAGTGCGTAGTGGTAGATGTCGGGCGCGGGCTTCTTCGCCGGCACGATGTCGCCCGCGGCGATGACCTCGAACCAGTCCTGCGTGCCGGGGCCGAGACTGTGCTCGAGCAGCACGGTGACGTTCTCCGGCGTGGTGGTGGTGGCGATCGCCAGGCGCAGACCGCTGGCGCGCGCTTCCATGAGCAGGCGCTTGACGCCGGGCCGCAGGGGGATGCCGCCCTGGGCGGCCAGCGCGCTGTAGTGGCGGGTTTTCGCCTTGTGCAGGTCGGCGACCAATTCGTCGAAGTTATCTGGTTTTCTATAGTCCGGCCGGTATTGGTCGATATAGTGCTTCATCCGCTCCTTGCCACCGGTGACGGCGAGCAGCTTGCCGTATAGTGAGACATCCCAGTGCCAGTCGAGGCCGGCATCCTGGAAAGCCTGGTTGAAGGCGGGGCGATGACCGTCGCGTTCGGTGTCGGCAAGCGTGCCGTCGACGTCGAAGAGTAGGGCGTGGAGTGTCATGAAGCTTGCGGCAAGTGTGGGATTCTGTTAAAAAAACGCGTTTGGGCCGAGCCCGGAACGACGGAATTGAAGAGACGAGAGATGGCTGAAACTTTGATGCGCTTCGAGCCCTACAAGGCCAAAAAGGGCGAAGAATACATGAACGAGAGGCAGCTCGCGCATTTTCGCAAAATGCTCGAGGCCTGGAAAGCCGAACTGTCGCAGGACATCGACACCACCCTGCATTCCATGCAGGACGAACAGACGGTGTTCGCCGACCCCAACGATCGTGCCACCCAGGAATCCGACATGGCGCTGGAGCTTCGGAACCGCGACCGCGAGCGCAAGCTGATCAAGAAGATCAACGAGACCATCGCCAAGATCGATAGCGGCGACTATGGCTACTGCGAAGCCTGTGGCGTCGAGATCGGCCTGGAGCGCCTGCAGGCGCGGCCGACCGCGACGCTGTGCATCGACTGCAAGACGCTCGAGGAAATCCGCGAGCGACAGGTCGCGAAGTAAGCCGGGATGGCCGCTACCGACGAATTCGACCGTTATTACAACGGCCTGCTGTACAGCGTGATGCGCTGGGATCAGCTGACCGCGTTCTGGCAGAAGGTCGATGCCGACGCCGGCTGGTATCTCTACGCGGTCGGCCATGATCTGCCCACGACGCCGTCCCCGGCCGACAAGGTCCGGCAGTTCATGCGCGAACTGGACGAGCTGCTGCGGCGCGAACATCACGAGGATTATTGCGCGATCGTCTACGCGGACGACCTGGAATCCCCCAACTTCATCAAGATCTACGATCCCAACCACCTCGGCAGTTCGTGCGGATCGAGTGCGATGAAATCCTCGGTGCTGCCCGGCTGGCTGATGAGCAAGACCCCGCCGCGCGAACTGCAGGTCAGCCACGTCGTCACCGGCCAGCGCAAGCGCTGGTGGCAGAGTTTCCTCGGCGGACAGGCATAAAAAACCGCGCCCGAAAGCGCGGTTTTTTTGTGCCTGCGAGGGTTACTTCTTGGCAGGCTCGGCGGGCGCGGCCGGTGCGGCAGCGTGCTCGCCCTTTTTCTCCACGTGTTTCTTTTCTTCGGCCTTGACGGTGTGCTTCTTCTCTTCCATTTTTTTGGGAGCAGCAGCGGGCTTCTCGGCGGCGGGTGCGGCAGGCGCGGCCGGGACGTCGGCGGCGAAGGCAGACAGGCTGAACGCGCCAGCGATCGAAGTGGCGACCAGGGTAGACATCAGTTTGCTCATCAGTTTCTCCAGTGGGGTGGGGGGTGATGCAGGGCACGACGCCACTGCATGGAGGCCACTGTGCGCGCGCTCGCTTACGCGAACCTTACGCAGCAAAATTTTTCTTCCTGCGCCGGACGGGGTGGAAGGGCCGCCTTTGTGTCAGACTGCGCGGCATGAAAATCCTGCTCGTGGAGGACGACCCGACCCTGGGCGAAGCCGTCACGCTGGCGCTCCGGCAGGCGGGCTTTGCGGTCGACTGGGCGTGTGACGGGGTGGAGGCCGATGCGGCGCTGGCGGGATACGCCTACGACGCCGTGTTGCTCGATCTCGGCCTGCCGCGCCGCGAAGGGCTCGAGGTACTGCGTGCCCTGCGTCGGGGCGCGAGCCTGCCTGTGCTGATCCTGACGGCGCGCGATTCGGTCGAAGACCGGGTGCGCGGGCTCGACGCCGGTGCCGACGACTATCTGCTGAAGCCGTTCGCATTGAACGAACTGCTGGCCCGCCTGCGTGCTTTGCTGCGGCGCGCTCATGGAATGGTCGAGACACAGGTGCGAATCGGAGACCTCGCTTTCGACAGCGTCAGCCGGCAGGTGCAGGTGGGCGACGCCCCGCTCGCGCTGTCGGCGCGCGAACTGGAGGTGCTGGAGATCCTGATCAGCCACCGTGGACGCGTCACCGCCAAGGAGGCGATCGCCGACCGCCTGACTGGTTGGGACGAGGGCGTGGGCGAGAATGCCGTGGAGGTCTACATCCATCGACTGCGGCGCAAGCTGGAGGGCTCGGGGGTGGCGATCCGCACCCTGCGCGGGCTGGGCTACATGCTGGAAGCGGAGAATTGAGGCGATTCTGCAAAACGCTGCGGCGGCAGCTGATCATGCGCATGCTGGCGATGATGCTGCCGCTCATCATGCTGCTGTGGGCGATTGCTTATGGTCTCAGCCTGCATTTCATCAATGAAACCTTCGACCGGTCGCTGGCGCGCCGGACCTATGCGCTTGCCGACCGCGTCGAGGTGCAGCACGGTGAGGTCAAGGTCGATCTGCCGGTGGCCGCGCGCCAGGTGCTTGCCTTCGACCAGCAGGATCTGCTGTTTCACCGCGTGACGGATCCGAAGGGGCGTGTCGTCGACGGCGAGGCAGAGATGCCGCCACTGCCGGCGCGCAGGGGGATACGCCCCGGACAGCTTGTTTTCTACGATGGCAGCAAGGACGGAGGGCGCGTGCGGGTGGCGGCGTTCGCGCTGTCGCTTCAGGGGACAAGTGCGCACGGCGTAGCCTTGATCCAGGTGGGTGAGACGCTGGCGAGACGCACGGCGATGGCCGAGCGCGCGACGCTGGCGATCGTGGTGCCGACACTCTTGATGATGCTGATCGCGGGGATTGCCATTGCCTACGGGGTCGGCAAAGGACTGGAGCCCGTAGCGCGCCTGCGCGACCGCCTGTCCACACGGCGTGCGCTCGATCTCAGCCCGGTGCCTCTGGAGGGCACGCCAGCGGAACTGCGGCCATTTCTCGACGAGATCAATTCACTATTGGCGCGGCTGGCGGAAGCGGTCGACGCGCAGTCGCGCTTTGTTGCCGACGCGGCGCACCAGTTGCGCACGCCGATCGCCGGCATCCGCGCGCAGGCGGAGGCGGCGCTCGCGAGCGCGGAACCCGATGCCGCGCGGCACGCGTTGATGCGCATCGCCGAGTCCTCGCAGGGGATGGGCGAGCTGGTGCAGAAGCTGTTGGTGCTGGCGCGCGTCGACGCTGCGGAGAACACCCTGCGCCTCCAGGCGATCGAAAGCGTCGAACTGGTTCGGACCGTGGCGCTCGAATGGGCGCCGAGGGCTCTGGCGCAGGGGGTCGAGGTCGGCTTCGAGGCGCGCGGCGCGCGCAGTGAAATTCTGGGCGAGCCGCAACTGCTGCGCGAACTGCTGGCCAACCTGATCGACAATGCCTTGCGCTACGGCGGGTCGCGTGTCGCGCTGGCGGTAGAGAGCGATGTGCAGGGGGGCGTGATTTGGCGGGTCGCCGACAACGGGCCGGGCATACCCGAGTCCGATCGCCACGCCGTGTTCGCCGCCTTCCACCGCCTGTCGACTGCGCCCGGGGGCGCCGGGTTGGGGCTGACGATCGTGCAACGCATTGCCCGGCTGCACGGGGCGACGGTGGACCTGGGTGCCGGAGCGGCCGGAGTCGGCCTGGTGGTGAGCGTGGTATTCCCGGCCGCGCCGTTCTGAGGCAAAAAAACCGCGCCCGGGGGCGCGGTTGTGGCTTCCGTCCGGACTGCGGCTCAGCCCGCGTTCTCGGGCGACCCGCTGTCGGCGGTTGCCGGGGCGTCCAGCAGGGCCTTCATCGACAGCCGCAGGCGGCCTTTCTCGTCGGCCTCGAGAATTTTCACGCGCACGACCTGGCCTTCCTTGAGGTAGTCGCCGATGGTGTTGACGCGCTCATGGGCGATCTGCGAGATGTGCAGCAGGCCGTCGCGGCCGGGCAGCACGTTGACGATCGCGCCGAAGTCCAGCAGCTTGACGACCGGGCCCTCGTAGACCTTGCCGACCTCGACCTCGGCGGTGATCTCCTCGATGCGCTTCTTCGCCAGTTCGCCGGCTTCCATGCTGGTGCAGGCGATCTTCACGGTGCCGTCTTCCTGGATGTCGATCTGGGTGCCGGTTTCCTCGGTCAGCGCACGGATCACGGCGCCGCCCTTGCCGATGACGTCGCGGATCTTCTCCGGGTTGATCTTCATCGCGATGATGCGCGGCGCGTAGGCCGACATCTCGTGGCTGCCGGAGACGGCCTCCTTCATGATGCCGAGGATATGCAGACGCCCCTCCTTTGCCTGCGAGAGCGCGGCCTGCATGATTTCCTTGGTGATGCCGTTGATCTTGATGTCCATCTGCAGTGCGGTCACGCCCTTCTCGGTGCCCGCGACCTTGAAGTCCATGTCGCCGAGGTGGTCCTCGTCGCCGAGGATGTCGGTCAGCACGGCGAAGCGGTTGCCTTCCTTGATCAGGCCCATGGCGATGCCGGCAACGTGCGCCTTGAGCGGCACGCCGGCGTCCATCAGCGACAGGCAGCCGCCGCACACCGAGGCCATCGACGACGAGCCGTTCGATTCGGTGATCTCGGACACGACGCGCATGGTGTAGCCGAACTCCTCCTTGGACGGCAGCACCGCCAGGAGCGCGCGCTTGGCCAGCCGGCCGTGGCCGATCTCGCGGCGCTTGGGGCTGCCGACGCGGCCGGTCTCGCCGGTGGCGTAGGGCGGCATGTTGTAGTGCAGCATGAAGCGGTCGGAGTAGCTGCCTTCGAGCGCGTCGATGGTCTGCTCGTCGCGGCCGGTGCCGAGCGTGGTCACGGCCAGCGCCTGGGTTTCGCCGCGGGTGAACAGGGCGGAGCCGTGGGTGCGCGGCAGCACGCCGGTGCGGATGGTGATGGGGCGCACGGTGCGGGTGTCGCGGCCGTCGATGCGCGGCTGGCCGCTGAGGATGCGGTTCCGCACCACGCTGGCTTCGAGGCGATGGAAGGCGTCCTTCACGGCGTTGGCGGCGACGGTGTCCATCTCGGGGGTGATCAGCTCGGCAAAGGCCTTGCTGCGCACCTCGTCGACGGCGGCCATGCGCGCCTGCTTCTGCTTGATGGTGTAGGCCTGCTGCAGGCCGGCTTCCGCCAGCGCCTTCAGGCGCTCGACCATGGCGCCGTCCTCGACGGGCGGCTGCCAGTCCCAGGCGTCGGCGCCGGCTTCGTCGGCCAGCTCGTTGATGGCGTTGATCGCGGCCTGCATCTGCTGGTGGCCGAACACGACCGCGCCCAGCATGATGTCTTCCGGCAGCTCCATCGCCTCGGATTCGACCATCAGCACGGCGGCCTCGGTGCCGGCGACGACGAGATCGAGCGCGGAGTCCTTGAGTTCGGTATTGGTCGGATTGAGCACGTATTCGCCGTTGATGAAGCCGACGCGCGCCGCGCCCACCGGGCCGTCGAACGGCAGGCCGGACAGCGTCAGTGCGGCCGACGCGCCGATCAGCGCGGGAATGTCGGCGGAAACCTCGGGGTTGGACGACATCACCGTGGCGATGATCTGCACTTCATTGAAGAAACCTTCGGGGAAGAGCGGACGGATCGGACGGTCGATCAGGCGGGAAATGAGCGTTTCGCCTTCGGACGGACGGCTCTCGCGCTTGAGGAAACCGCCGGGGATGCGGCCGGCGGCGTAGGTCTTTTCCTGGTAGTCGACGGTCAGCGGGAAGAAGTCCTGGCCCGGCTTGACCTCGTTCTTGGCGACGACGGTGACCAGCACCACGGTGTCGTCCATGTTGACCATGACCGCGCCGGAGGCCTGGCGGGCGATTTCGCCGGTTTCCAGGGTGACCTGGTGGCGGCCGTAGGTAAACGTTTTCTTGATTGCGTTCACACCGATTCCTTTCAAACAAAAACGCCCCGCGTCGGGCGGGGCGCAATGAGGCTCAGGGGCGCTGCCCCTGGGCCGGTTTCTGTACGATGGCGCGGCAACGGCTCATCGGCTGGGAGAGGCTTACTTGCGCAGACCGAGGCGATCGATCAGGGTCTTGTAGGCTTCGAGGTTGGTGCGCTTCAGGTAGTCGAGCAGCTTGCGGCGGCGGCTCACCATCTTGAGCAGGCCGCGGCGCGAATGGTGGTCCTTGGTGTTGACCTTGAAGTGCTCGGTGAGGTCGTTGATGCGGGCCGTCAGCAGGGCAACCTGCACTTCGGGCGAACCGGTATCGGCGGCGGCGCGTTGGAAATTCTGGACGATCTCGGCCTTTTGGGCGACGGTAACAGCCATGGTGTACTCCTTTGCAATCGCGTGGCCTGCGGCTGTGCGGGACACGTTCGTGGGAAAACCGTGAATTTTACGCGGAAGCGCCCGTCGACTCAAGCGTTTGCGTCGCCACCAGCCGGCGCGGGATGAGCTGCCCGTCGCTGGCTTCGGCGAGTCCGAGGAAGGCGCCGTCGGCCGCATAGACGCGGGTCAGGCCGGGCGCTGCCGGGTGGCCGATGCTGCGGCCCTGGCACAGCGCCCGCGTGCCGTCGGTGTCGAGCACGGCTGCCGGAAGATGGGCGACGAGGCAGTCGGCGGGCTGGAGCAGGGCGGCTCGCCGATCCGCGGCGAGCGCTTCGAGTGCGGCCAGCGCATGGGCGTCGTCCAGCACGAAGCCGCCCGCGGCGGTGCGCGTCAGCGCGCTGAGGTGTGCGCCGCAGCCGAGCGCGGCGCCGATGTCCTGTGCCAGCGTGCGTACGTAGGTGCCGGCGCTGCACTGCACGTCGATGACCACGCGCGGCGGGGTGTATTCGACGAGTGCCAGGGCGCGTATCGTCACTTTGCGCGGGGGGCGGTCGATCTCGATGCCGGCGCGGGCGTATTCGTAGAGCGGGCGGCCCTGGTGTTTGAGCGCCGAATGCATCGGCGGTACCTGCGCGATATCGCCGGTGAAGCGCGGCAGCACGGCCTCGATGTCGGCGCGGCTGACGTTAACCTCGCGGGTGGCGAGGATCCCGCCTTCCGGGTCGCCCGTGGTGGTGGTGACGCCAAGTTGCATCACGGCGCGGTAGCGCTTGTCCGACGCCAGGAGATAGGCCGAAAACTTGGTGGCCTCGCCGAAGCACAGCGGCAGCAAACCGTCGGCGAAGGGGTCGAGGGTGCCGGTGTGGCCAGCCTTCCTGGCGTTGAGCAGCCACTTGGCCTTTTGCAGCGCGGCGTTGGACGTGAGGCCGACGGGCTTGTTCAGGAGCAGCACGCCGTTAATCGGTTCGCGCATTACGTTTGCCCCCTCTCCCTCGGGGAGAGGGTTGGGGAGAGGGGCTGGTGGGCGGACTTCACTCGTCTTTCGGGTGCTTGGCGTCTTCGGCGACCGCGGTCTCGATCAGATGCGTGAGCTCGATGCCGCGCTCGACCGAGCGGTCGTAGACGAAGGTGAGCTTGGGCACCACGCGCAACTGCATGCGGTGCGACAGCAAAGTGCGCAGAAAACCGCTGGCGCGCTGCAGGCCGGCGAGACAGGCGGCATGCTCGGCTTCGCCGCCCAGCGTGGTGAAGTAGACCTTGGCGAACTCCATGTCGCGGTTCACCTCGACCTCGGTGATGGTCAGCATGCCGACGCGCGGATCCTTCACTTCCTGACGGATCAATTCCGGCAGTTCACGCTGGATCTGGTCGGCAACGCGGCGGGCGCGGGGGAAGTCCTTGGGCATTTGTTGGGGCAAGGGGTGAGGAGTCGGGGGTGAGGAATGGAAGTGAGTGCCTAACACCTCACCCTTCACCCCTCACCATTGCATTACAGCGAGCGCGCCACTTCCACCACCTCGAACACTTCGAGGATGTCGCCTTCCTGGATGTCATTGAAGTTTTTCAGGCTCAAGCCGCACTCGAAGTTGGCCTTGACTTCCTTGACGTCGTCCTTGAAGCGCTTCAGCGAGTCGAGTTCGCCCTGGTGGATGACCACGTTGTTGCGCAGGACGCGCACCCCGGCACCACGCTTGACCACGCCGTCGGTGACATAGCAGCCGGCGATGGTGCCGACCTTGGAAATGTTGAACACCTGGCGGACTTCCACGGTGCCGATGACGTTCTCGCGCTTTTCGGGGGCGAGCATGCCGGACAGCGCCGCTTTCACGTCATCCACGGCTTCGTAGATGATGTTGTAGTAGCGGATATCGACGCCGTTGGCCTCGGCGAGCTTGCGTGCCTGTGCATCGGCGCGCACGTTGAAACCGATCAGTGCGGCCTTGGAGGCGAGCGCGAGGTTGACGTCGGATTCGGTGATGGCGCCGACCGCGCTGTGGATGATGTTCACCCTCACCTCGCCGGTCGACAGCTTGCCGAGCGCGTGGGCGAGACCCTCGTAGGAGCCCTGGGTGTCGGCCTTGATGATGAGGGGCAGCTGCTTGACCTCGCCTTCGCCCATCTGCTCGAACATCGATTCCAGCTTGGCGGCCTGCTTCTTGGCGAGCTGCACGTCACGGAACTTGCCCTGGCGGAACAGCGCGATTTCGCGCGCCTTGCGCTCGTCCGGCAACACCATCATGTCCTCGCCGGCCTGCGGCACGTCGGACAAACCCTGGATCTCGACCGGGATCGACGGGCCGGCTTCGTTGACCGTTTTGCCGGCCTCGTCGAGCATGGCGCGCACGCGGCCGTAGACCTGGCCGGCGAGCACCATGTCGCCACGGCGCAGCGTGCCGGACTGCACCAGGATGGTCGCGACGGGGCCCTTGCCCTTGTCCAGGCGGGCTTCGATCACGATGCCCTTGGCCGGGCCCTTGACCGGCGCTTTCAGCTCCAGCACCTCGGCCTGCAGCAGGATGGCGTCGAGCAGGCCGTCGATGTTGGTGTTGGCCTTGGCCGACACCTCGACGAACTGGGTGTCGCCGCCCCATTCCTCGGGCGTGACGCCCTGGGCGACGAGTTCCTGGCGGATGCGCTCGGGGTTGGCCTCGGGCTTGTCGATCTTGTTCACGGCCACCACCAGCGGCACGCCCGCCGCCTTGGCATGGTGGATCGCCTCGATCGTCTGCGGCATCACGCCGTCGTCGGCCGCGACCACCAGCACCACGATGTCGGTCGCCTTGGCGCCGCGCGCCCGCATGGCGGTGAATGCTTCGTGGCCGGGGGTGTCGAGGAAGGTGATGACACCCTTCTCGGTTTCGACGTGGTAGGCGCCGATGTGCTGGGTGATGCCGCCGGCCTCGCCACTGGCGACGCGGGTGCGGCGTATGGTATCGAGCAGCGAGGTCTTGCCGTGGTCGACGTGACCCATGACGGTGACGACCGGCGGACGCGGAACCAGTTCGGCATCGGCGGTCTCGCCGGTGTCGACGAGGAAGGCCTCCGGCGTATCGAGCGTGGCGGGCTTGCCGATATGGCCCATTTCCTCGACCACGATGAGTGCGGTTTCCTGATCCAGCACCTGGTTGATGGTCACCATGCTGCCGAGCTTCATCATGGTCTTGATGACCTCGGCGGCCTTGACCGACATCTTGTGGGCGAGGTCGGCCACGGTGATGGTTTCGGGCACCAGCACCTCGCGCACGATGGGTTCGGTCGGCGCGACGAAGGTCGATTCCTCGCCGCCGTGCTTGGATTTGCCCTTGCGGCCCCGCCAGCCGGCATCCGGCGCGGCGCCGCCACGGGTCTTCAACCCGCCCTTGCGGCGATCGGCGTCGTCCTTCCAGCTGTCGGCCTTTTTGGTCGTCTTCTTGTCGCCCTTGGCGGCGGCCGGCTTGTCCGGCTTGTGCAGGGTTTTTTCGGTCGGCGCGGGCGCGGCGGGCGCAGCGGCCTTCTGTGCTTCGGCAAGCTTGGCGGCTTCGCGTGCGGCCTCGGCCTGCTTGCGCAGTGCCTCGCGTTCGGCGCGGTCGGCCGCCTGGCGTTCGAGCAGGGCCTGATGACGACGCGCTTCTTCTTCGCGCGCCTTCACTTCGGCCTCGTTGAGGATCGAGGCCTTCCTGACCCGGGTGGTTTTCTTGACGGCGGGCGCCGTTTCCGGGGCGGGCTCGGCGACGGGGGCCTGGGATGCCACCTCGACGGCCGCCGGTTTGGCGGCGGTTTCCGCCTGGCGTGCCGGTGCCAATTCCACCGCCGGCTCGGCCACGGTCTCCACGGCCGGTGCCGGCACGGGTTCGGGCTTGGCCGACGGCGCCGGTTCGGGCGGGGCGGCTTCCGGTACGGCAGCGGTTGACGCGACGAGTTGTGCCTCGGCTTGGGCTTCGGCAGCCAGCGCGGCGGGGTCGCGTTTCACGTAGGTGCGCGACTTGCGGACCTCCACCTGGATCGTCCGCGACTTGCCGGTGCTGTCGGTCTTGCGGATCTCGCCCGTCTGCTTGCGGGTGATGGTGATTTTGGTCTTGCCGGTTTCTCCACCGCCTCCGTGCATCTTGCGCAGATACTCAAGCAGATGCGCCTTGTCCGCTTCGGTGACGGCGTCGGCTGCATCGCGCTTGGCGACACCCGCAGCCTTCAGCTGTTCAAGCAACAGCTGTGGCGGCAGTTTCAGTTCCTGGGCAAATTGTTCGACGTTCATGCATTCCTCGTGGCGTATCAGCCTTGGGCGAACCAGGGCGCGCGTGCGGCCATGATCAGTTGTTTGGCGCGCTCGGCGTCCATGGCGGACATTTCGGTCAGCTCATCGACGGCCAGCTCGGCCAGGTCTTCGGTGGTGTGCACGCCCTTGCTGGCGAGCAGGCGCGCGGTCTCGGCGTCCATGCCCTCGAGCGACAGCAGGTCGCCGGCCGAGGCCTCGACCTGTTCCTCGCCGACGATGGCGTCGGTCAGGAGCGCGTTGCGCGCGCGGTTGCGCAGTTCGTTGACCAGGTCCTCGTCGAAGGCCTCGATCTCGAGCATTTCGTTCAACGGCACGTAGGCGACTTCCTCCAGGGTGGAGAAACCCTCGTCGACCAGGATCTGGGCGACTTCCTCGTCGACGTCGAGCTTCTCGATGAAGAGCTGCAGCGTCTTCTGGTTTTCGGACTTGTGTTTCTCGTCCGCCGCCTCGCGCGACATGATGTTGAGTTCCCAGCCGGTCAGCTCGGAGGCGAGGCGCACGTTCTGGCCGCCGCGTCCGATCGCCATCGCGAGCTGCTCCTCGTCGACGACCACGTCCATGCTGTGCTTGTCCTCGTCGACGACGATGGAGCTGACCTCGGCCGGGGCCAGCGCGTTGATCACGTACTGCGCGGGATCGGCCGACCAGTGGATGATGTCGACGCGCTCGCCGGCGAGCTCGTTGGTCACCGAGGTGACGCGCGAGCCTCTGAGGCCGATGCAGGTGCCGATCGGGTCGATGCGCGGGTCGTGCGAGACGACGGCGATCTTGGCGCGCAGGCCGGGGTCGCGGGCGGCAGCCTTGATCTCGAGCAGGCCTTCCTCGATCTCGGGCACTTCGAGCTCGAACAGCTTCATGATGAACTCGGGCGCGGTGCGCGACAGGATCACCTGCGGCCCGCGCGCGCCACGGTCGATGCGCAGCAGGTAGGCGCGCACGCGGTCGCCCACGCGCAGGTTCTCGCGCGGGATCATCTGGTCGCGGTGCAGGAAGCCCTCGACGCGACCGGATTCGATGATCGCGTTGCCACGGTCGATGCGCTTGACCACGCCATTGACAAGGTGTTCCTTGCGGGCGAGGAAGTCCTGGATGATCTGCTCGCGTTCGGCGTCGCGGATCTTCTGCAGGATGACCTGCTTGGCGGCCTGGGCGCCGATGCGGCCGAATTCGACGTTTTCCAGCGGCTCTTCGATGTAGTCGCCGAGCTCGATGTCGGGATGGCTGTCGCGCGCGTCGACCAGCAGGATCTGATAGCCCTCGTTTTCCAGTTCGTCTTCGGACACGACCTGCCAGCGGCGGAAGGACTGGTAGTCGCCCGTTTCGCGGTCGATGGACACGCGCACGTCGGCCTCTTCCTTGAAGCGTTTCTTGGTGGCGGACGCCAGCGCCTGCTCGAGCGCCTCGAACACCACTTCCTTGTCCACGTTCTTTTCGCGAGCCAGTGCGTCGGCCAGCATCAACAATTCACGACTCATCTTCCGTCCTCCGGCCCTGCCTAAACATTCGGTTTCAGGCGGGCGCCTTCTACATTCCTCAAATCGACCGTCACTTCCGCACCGTTCACGATCAATCTGACGGCCTGGTCCTCCAGGCCGACCAGCGTGCCGACGAGCCGGCGGCGGTTGTCCACCGGCACGCGCAGCTTCAGCGTGACCGCTTCGCCGGCAAAGCGCGTGTAGTCCTGCGGCTTGACCAGCGGCCGGTCGAGACCGGGCGACGAGACCTCCAGCCTGTCGTAGTCGATGTTCTCGACCGTGAACAGATGGGTCAGGTGATTGCTCACCGCCACGCAGTCGTCGATCGTGATGCCGCCCGGCTTGTCGATGAAAATCCGGATCAGGCCGCGGCCGGCGCGTTCCAGCAGCACCAGTTCGTAACCGAGACCGGCGAGCACAGGCTCGAGACGCGCGGACAGATCCATCATTGCCAATTCCAACATCGCGCCGGGGTGCGGCACAAATAAAAAATGGGCCAAGCGCCCATCATATAAAAGCTATAGATCATACCACTCGGACCAGCGAACTGGAAGGTGGTGCCCGGAGCCGGAATCGAACCGGCACGGGGCTTTCACCCCGAGGGATTTTAAGTCCCTTGTGTCTACCAATTTCACCATCCGGGCGAAGCGGACGGCCGGAATTCTGGAGGCGCGTGCCGGAGTCGAACCGACCTAAACGGATTTGCAATCCGCTGCATAACCGCTTTGCTAACGCGCCGTCGCGGTAAACCACTGCAAACGAAAAGGGGAAAACGTCCGGCTAGGCCATCGGTTTTCCCCGGAATTCTGGAGCGGGAAACGAGGTTCGAACTCGCGACCTCAACCTTGGCAAGGTTGCGCTCTACCAGCTGAGCTATTCCCGCGTTGAAGGCTGCGCATTATGGGGATTCCGGTTTTGGCTGTCAACACCGCTCAGGGAGTTTTTTGCAGTGCGCGCGCGGCCATCACGAGGTAGTACGCCATGGATACCAGGGTCAGCAGCGCGGCGATCCAGATCAGGAGGGTGCCGATCGTCGCCACCGGCAGGCCGGCGACCGGGTCGAACCAGAGCAGCAGCACGATGGCGATCATCTGCGCGGTGGTCTTGAGCTTGCCGACGAAGGACACCGCGACGCTCGCCGACTTGCCGGCCTTGGCCATCCACTCGCGCAGCGCCGAGATGGTGATTTCGCGGCCGATGATGATGAGGGCGACCAGCGGCGCGACGCGCCCGAGGTCGATCAGCACGATGAGTGCGGCGGCGACCATCAGCTTGTCGGCGACCGGATCGAGGAAGGCGCCGAAGGCCGAGGTTTGCCCCAGCGCGCGCGCCAGATAGCCGTCGAGCCAGTCGGTGAGCGCGGCAATGCCGAAAAAGGCGGCGGCGAGCACGTTTGCCTGGTTCGACGTGATCCAGCTGTCGGGCAGGTAGAACACGCCCGCCATCAGGGGGATGAACAGGATGCGCAGCCAGGTGAGCAGGTTGGGGAGGTTGATGGGCATCAGTGCAAGGCACCGTAAATGGTTTCCGCCAATTCTCGGCTGATACCGTTGACCGAGGCAAGCGCGTCGATACCGGCGTCGCGCACCCCCTGCAGCCCGCCGAAGTGCTCGAGCAGCTGTTTGCGGCGTTTGGGGCCGATGCCCGGGATATCCTCCAGCGTCGACTGCGTCCGTGCCTTGCCGCGCTTGGCGCGGTGGCCGGTGATGGCGAAGCGGTGGGCTTCGTCGCGCACCTGCTGGATCAGATGGAAGCCGGGGTGGTCCTTGGCGAGCTTCAGCTCGCGGCCGTCGGCGAAGATGAGCGTCTCCAGCCCCGGCTTGCGCGCCTCGCCCTTGGCGACGCCGAGCAGCGGCACGTCGCCCAGGCCCAGTTCGTTCATCACCTCGACCGCGCTCGAGATCTGCCCGCGGCCGCCGTCGATCAGCAGCAGGTCGGGCCGCACGCCGTTATCCTCGACGCTCCTGTGGAAACGCTTGGCGAGCGCGGCGCGCATCGCCGCGTAGTCGTCGCCGGGGGTGATCCCGGCGATGTTGTAGCGGCGGTAGTCGGACTTCTTCAGGTCGTCGCCTTCGTACACCACGCAGGACGCGATGGTCGCCTCGCCCATCGTGTGCGAGATGTCGAAGCACTCGATGCGCCTGAGCGCCGGCAGGTCGAGCGTCTCGGCGAGCGCGGCGAGGCGCTGTGACTGCTGGGTGCGGTCGGCGCTGCGGCGCTCGGCCGACAGCCGTGCGTTGGCCTGCGCCATCGTGATCCAGACGCGGCGCTCGCCGGTGGCGCGGTGCTGGACGGCGACTTTCCTGCCGGCCTGCCCGGAGAGCAGCGCCTCGAGCGCGTCGGTCTCGATCGCCTCGCTGACGAAGATGCGCCCGGGGACCGGGTGATCGAGGTAGTGCTGCAAGAGGAAGGCTTCCAGCGCCTCCGCCGGCGTCGCGCCCTCGCCGTGCTGCGGGAAGAAGCTGCGGTCGCCGAGATGCCGGCCGCCGCGGATCATGGTGAGGTTGACCGCGATCACGCCGCCGGCCTCGGCGACCGCGACGACGTCGGCCTCGGCCTCGCCGCCGGTGGTGTCGACGAACTGCTTTTCGCGCACCGTGGCGAGCATGCGCAGGCGGTCGCGCAGGAAGGCGGCGGTCTCGAAATCGAGCCGTTCGGCGGCGGCGTTCATCTGCGCGGTCAACGCTTCGGTCAGCGCGCTGGCTTCGCCTTTCAGCAGTTGCGCGGCTTCGGCGACGTCGCGCGCGTAGGCTTCGGGCGAGATCCGGTTGACGCAGGGCGCGGTGCAGCGCCTGATCTGGTGCAAGAGGCACGGCCGCGAGCGGTTGGCGAACACCGTGTCCTCGCAGGTGCGCAGCTGGAACACCTTCTGCAGGAGCTGGATGCTCTCGCGCACCGCGTAGCTGTTGGGATAGGGACCGAAGGCCTGGTCGGCCTTCTTCGGCGTGCCGCGGAAATAGGCGAGCCGCGGGAAGCGGTGGCCGGTGAGCAGCAAGTAGGGGTAGGACTTGTCGTCGCGGAAGAGGATGTTGAAGCGCGGCTTCAGCCCCTTGATGAGGTTGTTTTCCAGCAGCAGCGCTTCGGCCTCGGTGCGCGTGACTGTCGTGTCGACGCGGTCGACACTTTTCAGCATCAGCTTGATGCGCGGGCTCTGGTCGCTCTTCTGGAAATAGCTGGAAACGCGCTTCTTGAGGTCCTTCGCCTTGCCGACGTAGAGCACGGCGCCGGCGGCGTCGATCATGCGGTAGACGCCGGGCAGGGTGGGCAGCGAGGCGAGGAAATCGCGGTCGACGGCCAAGGTTCAGTCTTCGTCGAGCAGCCTGCCGGCGATCGCCCAGTTCTCGTCGGGCAGTTCCTCGAATGCGATATACGTGTAAGCGGCCGGCTTGCCCGCGTGGCGCTCCAGCGTGGCGGTGATTTCCTCGGCGACTTTCTGCTTCTGCTCGCGGGTGAGGGTGCCGGCGAGCTTGATGGTGACGACGGGCATGGTCAGTCCTCGCTTTGAATACGGGTGAACACGGCCTCGAACATTTCTGCGGTGAGGCGGCGCGTCTGGGTATTGTAGCGGGAGCAGTGGTAGCTGCTGACGAGCCGCCGGCCGCCGGGCAGGCGGTGGTCGGCGGCGTGCGCGAAGGGGTAGTCCTTGAGCTTCAGGCCCAGCGCGCGCAGCACGGCCTGATGCGCGATCTGGCCGAGCGCAAGAATGCCGGCGTGTCCGGGCAGCGCGGCGATCTCGGCGGCGAGGAAGCGGTTGCATTCCCGGATCTCGGCCGGTTCCGGCTTGTTCGCGGGCGGCAGGCATTTCACCGCATTGGTGATGCGGCAGCCGTTCAACCGCAGTCCATCGTCGCGCGACACCGAAGCGGGGGCGCTGGCGTAGCCGAACTTGTGCAGGGTTTCATAGAGCAGGATGCCGGCGTAGTCGCCGGTGAAGGGACGGCCGCTGCGGTTGGCGCCGTGCATGCCTGGCGCGAGGCCGACGATCAGCAGGCGCGGCGCGGGGTCGCCGAAGGCCGGCACCGGGCGCGCGTGGTAATCCGGGTGGCGTGCGCGCACGTCGTCGAGAAAAGCGGCGAGGCGCGGACAGGCGCGGCAGTCCGGATCGAAACCCGTGGCGCTCACAGCTTGCCCTCCAGGCTCAGAAACACGACGCGCACGCCGTCGCTGTGTGCGGTTTCGCGCTTGACCACGCTGCCGCCGGACCATTCCGTGCTCACGTTGCGGCTGCCCGCGCGGGTGGCGTTGTCGATCGTGAGGCGCAGGCTCAGGGTGCGGTCGAGCCGCTTCACCGCGTAGAGGTCGAGCTGGCTGCGCGCGCCCTGGGTGAGCTGGGTGGTCGCGCTGGCCTCGCGGGTGAAGCGCGACGTATAACCGAGGTTGCCGCCGACGCTGAGCTTCCACGGCGCGTGCTCGTAGTCGAAACCGAGGTTGGCGCTGAGGCGCGGGCTTTCCTGGCGCGCCGCGGGGGCGTCGAGGCGCAGGCGGCTGGTCGAGGCGTTGCCGCGCAGGGTGAGCGCCGGCAGGTCGGCGAGGCGGGTCTTGAAGTCGGCGACGGCGCTCACTTCGCGGGCGTCGCCGGCGTTGACGGGGCGCTCGACGTAACGGGTGCCTTCCAACTGTGTGCGCCGTTGCACCGCATCGGTGATCTGCCGCAGATAAAGATTGAGGCCGGCGCTGCCGCGTTTCTGCGGCAGGAAGTGCTCGACGCCCGCCTGCAGCGTGGTCGTCTGCGCCGGTTCGAGCGCCGGGTTGCCGCCGCGGTCGGGGTTGGCGAGGCTGTTGGTGCCGGTGGCGGTGAATACGACCGGCGAGAGGTCGCGCACGCCGGGTGGCTGGTCGGCCAGCGCAACGCTGGCGCGGAGATTCCAGCGCGGGTCGGCCTGAAACAGGTAGTGCAGCGACGGCAGCCAGGCGGTGTGGCTGTCGCGCACCGTGGTGCCGGCGGCGTCGGTCACGCGGCTGGTGCCGGTCTGCAGCCGCAGGCCGGGGGTGAGCAGATGCCGCTCGGCGACCTGCCATTCGTCCTGCGCCCACAGCGCGAAGCGCTGCTCGCGGGTGTCGGCGCCGGCCTGCGCGCCGAGCGCGACGGGCGTGCCGTTGAGTGTCTCGCGCCGGCTGTCCTCGGCTTCCTTGTGGCGCGCCTCGAGGCCGACGGTGGCCAGGTGCGTATCCGCCAACGGGCGGCTGCGCTTGGCGGTGAGGCTGATTTCCCAGGCGTCGCTGGCGGTGCGGGTGCGGGTCTGGTCGAGCGGCGCGGCAAGCGCATCGAAAGTGTCGAGGCGGTTGTTGCGGCGCTCGCTTTCACCTTGCAGCGAGACCCGCGCGCTGGCTTCGCCGGCGCCGGGATAGCGGCGCTTCCATTCGGCGGCGAGGCGGCCGGTGACGCGGCGCGATGCTTCGCGCTCGCGTTCGGTGGCGACGCCAACGAGCGGGCCCGGGAGCAGATCGTGCAGCGTCGTGGTGCGGCGGATGCCGTCGCCGGCCGACAGGAAAGGGCTGACGGTGAGGCGGGTGCCCGGGCCGAGGTCACGGGTGAAGCGCGGCGCGACATGGAGTGAATTGACGCGGCCGCTTTCGTCGTCGATCTCGATGACGGTGGTGCCGGCGTTGAAATCCTCGGTCGTCACGCGTCGATCCGCCGTGACCGGGCGGCTGTTGGCGAAGCCCATCCACAACACGCCGGTCTCGCCCTCGCGTGCGCCGTAGACGCCGCCCACGCGACCGCCGAAGGCGTCGCCGTCGTGGCTGACGCCGACGCGGAAGCTGCCGGTCTTCTGCGGCGGCACGTCGCGCAGGATGAGGTTGATGGTGCCGCCGGGGCCGGACGGGAATTCCGCGGTGCTGTTCCTGATGATCTCGATGCGCTCGATGAGGTCGACCGGCAATCTGAGCGCCATGCGGTTGCCGCCGGGCAGCGCCTCGCCGTCGACGACGACGCGCGGCTCCAGGCGATCGGCCGGCTGGCCACGGCCGCGCCGGCCGGCGCCTTCGGGGGACAGGCTCACGCCTGGCAGCTGGCGCAGGATGTCGGCGACGGTCGCCGCGTCGAGCTTTTCCAGGTCTTCGCGGCTGACGATGATTTTTGCCGAGGACGCTTCCTGGCGCGCGGTGTCAGCGTCGATGGCGGGTGCGCGCACTTCCACCGTCCCGAGCGTGGTGGGCTCGGCTGCCGGCGCCTGCGCCAGCGCGGCCGACAGCGGCAGCAGCGCGGGCAGGGCGAGGAACGTGATCCGGCGGTGTTTCACGGCGCGGCGATCAGGGCGTGTCACGCGGATCGGTGACGAAGCCGAGCCGGGTGAGTCCGGCGCGCGCGGCGTCGGACATGAGCCGGGCGACGTGCTTGTAGGCGAGCTCGCCGTCGGCGCGCAGGTGCAGCTCGGGCTGCGGCGACTGCCGGCCCGCAGCGGCCAGGCGCGCCTGCAGCGTCGCGGCGTCGACCGCCTCGGTGTTCCAGAATACCGTGCCGTCGGCCTGGATCGACAACTGGATCGCATCCGCAGGCGGCGGGGCGGGCTGGCTCGCCGCCGCCGGCAGGTCGACCTTGACCGCGTGGGTGAGCAGCGGCGCGGTGATGATGAAGATGATGAGCAGCACCAGCATGACGTCGATCAACGGAATCATGTTGATTTCCGCGATGTCCTGCGTGCGCCCGCCGGCATGGAGTCCGCCGAAAGCCATCATGCGCTCCGGTTCTGGGCGCCGCCCTGGTCCTGCGCGCGCACGCCGGTCGACATGAAGGCGAACAGGTCGTGCGCGAAGCCGTCGAGCTCGTTGAGCACGATGCGGTTGGCGCGGTTGAAGAAGTTGTACGCGAGCACGGCGGGAATCGCCACGGCGAGTCCCAGCGCGGTCATGATGAGCGCCTCGCCCACCGGGCCGGCGACCTGCTCGAGGCTGCCCGAGCCCGACATGCCGATGTTGAGCAGCGCGTGATAGATGCCCCACACCGTGCCGAACAGGCCGACGAAGGGGGCGGAGGAGGCGATCGAGGCGAGCATGGTGTGGCCGTACTCCAGGCGCGCGGTGTCCTGGTCGATGGCGCGGCGCAGCGCGCGGGTGAGGAATTCGTCGGCCGAGCCCGACTCGACCAGGCGCTGGCCGGTCTTGTTGCGGTACTGCTCGGCGGCCTGCATGGCGTACTGGGTCAGATTGGAGAAAGGGTCGTGCACGCCGGCGGTCGCGAGATGCTGGGCGACGGCGTCGAGGCCGGGCGCGTTCCAGAAATTCTCGAGGAACACGCGCGCGCTTTTGCGCATGCGCCAGTTGGCGATCGTCTTGCTGACGATGAGGTACCAGGTGATGACCGACATCGCCAAGAGCACGACGAGCAGGAATTGCGCGAGCGCGTCCGCTTGCGACAGGAAATGGGCCAGGCCCAGCTCGACGGGTTGGTTCGGGTTGTCCATGCGGGTTCAGCTCCTGAGGGTGAATTGTATCGGCACGATGACCCAGGCCGCGACCGGCTGGTCGCCCTGGCGGGCCGGCACGAAGCGCCAGCGCTTCACGGTGTCGAGCGCTGCCTGGTCGAGACGCGGAAAACCGCTCGAACGTTCGATCTCGACCTGCTGCGCGTTGCCGGCAGCGTCGACCAGCACGCGCAGACGCACCTCGCCTTCCTCGCCCATGCGGCGCGAGAGCGACGGATAGGCCGGCTTGGGATTGTCGAGGTAGTCGGCGTTGAAGCGCGGCTGCACCAGCGGCGGCGCGGGGCGCGGGGCCTCGGCCGGCGCTGTCGCAGGTGCAGGCGCGGCGTCGGCGCGCGGGGATTCGGCCGCGGGTTCGGGCGGACGTGGTGCAGGCGCAGCGACCGCGGGCGCGCTCGGCTGCGGCTGCGACGGCGTGGCGGCCAGTACCGGGGGCGGCTGGCGCGGCGGCACGGGCCGGGGCGACGGCGACGGCGTAGACGCGACTGGCGGCGCCTGGGGCGGGGCGGCGGGTTCGATCAGTCGCACGAACAGCGGTGGCGACTTCGGTGCGGGTTGCGGCGCCCGGGTTTGCGTCAGCAGCAACCCCAGCACGGCGGCGTGCGCCAGCAGCACGGCTGCGAATACACCGGGCGAGCGCGGCGACAGGCGAGCGGGAGCAGGAGGGGGACGGGCAGGCATCGGACTGCGGCGGGTCGGTCGAAACAGCAACCGCATTGTGGCATGTTCGCGACGGCGGCCGCACGGTTCATCGGGCGGTCGCGCAAGAAACGCCCCGCGCGGGGCGTCTGGATACACTTAGCTCAGGATTCGATCGGTCCGGCGGCGGTCTGCAGGTAGTTCTGCTCGCCCATGCGCTTGACCAGGTCAAGCTGGGTTTCCAGATAGTCGATATGTTCCTCGGTATCGGACTGGATATCGACCAGGAGGTCGCGCGACACATAGTCCTTCACTGCTTCGCAATGCGCGATCGCCTCGACGTACAGCGCCCGCCCGGCGAGTTCGAGCTTGAGGTCGCAGCCGAGGCATTCGA
The DNA here is from genome assembly GCA_046292745.1 of Thiobacillus sp. GTDB lineage: Bacteria > Pseudomonadota > Gammaproteobacteria > Burkholderiales > Thiobacillaceae > Thiobacillus. The sequence goes on from JBKBQH010000013.1 coordinate 46,079, forward strand.
CGACGTTCTCGCCGATCATCAGCTTGTTCAGGTCCTGCAGGTTGGGCAGGCCTTCCAGGAAGAGGATGCGTTCGATCAGCTTGTCGGCGTGGCGCATCTCCTCGATCGACTCTTCATATTCGTGCTTGCCGAGCGCCACGAGGCCCCAGTTCTTGTACATGCGGGCGTGAAGAAAATACTGGTTGATCGCGGTCAGTTCCACGGTCAGCGCCTTGTTCAGGTACTGCACGACTTTCTTGTCGCCTTTCATGGGTCTCTCCTATGTAATTGGGCAAGCCCGTTTAAAGAGCCGGTGGCTGGCGAAGGCTGGCTAAGGCAGACGGACGGGATGCTGTCATTCTAGGGGAAAAGCCGTGCGGGACAAGCAGGGATGTGCAGTCCGCGCGGTGCGGACGCGGGCAGTGCGTATGGGATCAGGCGGCTGCGGCGTATCCGGTGTCCGCCGGACATCCGCGGCATTCGTCGAGCGCTTCCTGGAGCACGTCTTTCGCGCAACGGGCGCAGCGACCGCATTGGGTGGACACGCCGAGTTCATCGCGAAGCTGGCGCATCGTGGTCACGCCACGATGGTGGACCAGGCTGCGGATTTCGTGGTCGGTGACACCCTTGCAAAGACAAACGTACATGACGCACCTTGTGGTTGGGGATACGTTTAATGTTAAAATTAATGAGAATGGTTGTCAATAACAATATGCGTCGTGAACAGGGACAAAAAAACGGCGGGGAACTCCCCGCCGTCCGTGAACGTACCCTGCGCCGCGCCATGCGACGCGCGGCGCCGGTTTACAGCGACTTCTTGCAGAAATACCAGTCGGTACACTCGTAACCTTCGCCCAGGCGCGCTTCAGCGGCAGCGGCGTCCTGCGGCGGCGGCACGATGACCTGGTCGCCGGGCTGCCAGCCTTCGGGGGTGGCGATCTTGTTGGCGTCCGACGCTTGCAGCGCGCTGACCAGACGCAGGAACTCGGGAATCGAGCGGCCATTGGTCATCGGGTAGTAGACCATTGCCCGCAGCACGCCCTTGGGATCGATGATGAAGGTTGCGCGCACCGCCGAGGTGTCGGCCGCGCCCGGATGGATCATGCCGTAGGCTTTCGCCACGTTCATCGACAGGTCTTCGATGATCGGGAACGGGATCTCGACGCCGAATTTTTCCTTGATGTTGCGCACCCAGGCTACGTGCGAGTAATAGCTGTCGATGGAAAGCCCCAGCAGGTCGCAGTTGAGCGCCTGGAATTCATCGTAGTGCCTGGCGAAGGCGATGAATTCGGTGGTGCACACCGGGGTGAAATCGGCGGGGTGCGAGAACAGCACCAGCCAGCGGCCCTCGTAATCTGAGAGTTTCCTGACGCCGTGGGTGGTGCGGGCCTCGAATTCGGGGGCGCGTTCGTTCAGGCGGGGGAAGGTGACGCTTTCACTCATGGTGGGTTTCCTTTCATTGATTGTTTATTAGCAATTGCTAATAAAGATTATTCTATGGGTTCGGTGATGCAACGTTAAATTGATTGTATTGAACTGATCGATCGATGTTGTCAATCTTTGGTGGCAGGTCCTGATGTGCGGACGGCGTAAAGGGGCGTCTCGCAGCCCATACCCCGGCAACCCACCCATACTGGGTGGGCGGCGTCTTTTACGCCACACGCGCGAGCACCAGTGCGGATTTCGGCGCTTTGCAACAGGCAAGGAATTGGCCGGGCGGCAGCGTGATGTGGCTCGTCTGGCAGTCCGCCAGCTCGCCTGAAACGAGCCGCATCCGGCACGCGCCGCATTCGCCGGCGCGGCACTCGGCGGGCAAGCTCACGCCCCAGCGCTCGAACGCGGCGAGCAGGCTGGGCTCGCCGGCGAATTCGCGGACGACGCCGTCGAGTTCGACCGGGTAGGCTGTCGTGTCGGCGTTGGCCGCGCCGCCGAACGATTCCCAGTGCAGTTGCGACGCGGGCACGCCGCGCGCGGCGAGCGCGTCCATCCATTCGCGCATTACCGATTCGCGCGCGCAGAAGTAGTAGTGCGCGCGCGCGGGCTCGGCGAGGCCGGCGACGAGATCGGCGGCGGCGAGCCGCCCCGCCGCGCCGCGCCAGTTGGCGTCGGGGCGCGAGACGATGGGGCGGTAATCGAACCAGTCGGCGCGCGCGGCGAGGTCGGCGAGGCGCGCGTGATCGACCAGTTCGGCGGCGTGGCGCGCGGCCTGGTGGAAGACGACGCGGCGCTGGCCGGGGCGCACGGCGACGGCGTCCAGCATGGCGAGCATGGGGGTCGCGCCGATGCCGCCGCCGACCAGCACCAGGGTTTCGTGCGCGGGGTCGAGGACGAAATGCCCGACCGGCGGCAGCGCGTCAATGCGCGCGCCGACCCGCAAGTGATCGTACAGCCGGGGCGAGGCCGCGCCGTCGGCTTCGCGGCGGATGCCGAGGCGGTAGCGGCGCGGGCGGCGCGCCCACGCGGCGAGCGAATAGCGCCGCCGCAGCGTCGTGCCGGGGACGAGCAGGGTCAGCGCCTGACCGGGTGCGAAAGCGGGCAGGCGTTTTTTCTGCGCGTGTTCGAGTTCGACCGTGAACACGTCGTCGCCGTGTTCGGCGCGCGCGACGACGACGAGCGGCAGCGGGGTGCGCGCGCGAAGCCGGGCGGCCTCGCTGCGCGCGCGGCGGCCTCGGTGCACAAGCCCGGAGACGAAGAGCGCGCCGACGGCGAGGAGCGTGGCGGCGGCCGCGAGCAGGAGAACGGTGGCGAGCATGAGCAGGTGCGCCCGTCACACCGCGCGCCAGGCGCGCGGGACGCGGCGAGACTCAGACCGTTGCCGGTTGCGAAGTGGCTGGTGCCACGGCGGGGCTGGCCGGCGTCGCGCTGGCGGCGGCGAGCTGCGCTTCGAGCTCGCGCCGGCGTTTTTCGCCGCGCCACCACATCACCACGCCGGTCACGCCGAGGAAGGCCATGACGAAGCCGATGAGGTCGATCCAGATCCACTCCCATTCCTTGCCGAAGAAGGCTTTGCCGGTGTGCAGGTCCATCACCAGATTGCCGAGCGTGACCGGTTTCTGTTCGGCCATCGAGACCGGCATGGCGGCGAGCGCGGTCAGCGCGGCGGTGTCGTTTTTCCAGCTCGCGCCGTCAGTCGAGGCGAGCACGCCGGCGTCTTTCATCGCGACATGAATCACGCCGCCTGCGCCGACCGACGCGCTCCACGCGTCGCCCCGGGCGGTGCGCTGCCAGGTCTCGCCGCCGCCCTGCCCCGGCGTGCTCTGACGCAGCCAGACGCCGTTCTTGGTCGCGGCGACAAGGCCTGCGGGGGTGTCGACCAGTGCGCGCACGTGGGTGCCGCCAAGCGCCTCGACCGGCGTGGCGCGACCGTTTTCGACGCGGTACAACCCGGCCTTGGTTCCGAGCCACTGGCCGCCGCCGCGGGTGGCGAGGGCGGTCTGGACTTCCATGCGCTGCATTTTCACGGCGGCGTCGCTGTAGCCGGGCAGCCAGCTCACGTAGGGCGTGATGACTTTTTCTTTTGTGCCGAGCGCGTCGTCATGGGCGATGAAAATCGCGGTGACGGCGACGATGACGATGGGCACGGCGAGCACGACGCTGATCCAGGCGTGCCAGCTGCGGTTGTCGTAGCGGAATTTCATGGTTTGACTCCTTGGGGTTTTTGCCAGACAAGAGGGGGCGGCGCGCTGGCGGACGCTTTGCCTGTGTGCAACGGGCCTTTCACAATTTCATCTCCAGCGCGACGAACACGACCGGGCCGCCACGCTCGGCCTCGAGCGTGCGTTTGGTCAGCACGCCCGCATTGTTCACCTCGCGCTTGTCCTTGTCCTTGACGAAATCCAGCAGGTTCGCGCCGGAGACGCGCAGGGTTGCGGTCTTGGTCAGTTTCTTCGCCACGTAGGCGTCCAAGAGGCGCTGGTCGGGCTCGAAGTCGGGCTTGGTGGGCTCGGCGGGGTTCTTGAGAAAGGTCGGCGTGTAGTTGTAGTTCGCGCCCAGCGCCCAGCCGCGCGGCAGCTTCCAGTCGAAACCGACGTTGTAGACGTAGGGCGGCTGGTCCTTGATACGGGTCGCAAGGCCACTCTTGGCGTCGCGCGCTTCGGAATACAGGCGCGTGTAATTGAAGCGCAGGCGCAGATCGGGCAGGCCGACGACGGCGAGCGTCGGGCGGGCGTCGAATTCCAGCCCCCAGATCTCGGCGTCGCCGACGTTGACCGGGCGTTCGACGAAACGGCCATTGGCTTCGCGTTCAGTGCGTTTTTCGACGCGGTCGGAGACGTCGCGCAAAAAGGCATTCACACCCAGCACGCCGCCGTCGCCGGGCAGGAAATGCTCGATCCCCAGTTCATAGCCGAGCGCTTTTTCGGGCAGCAGCCCCGGCGTGCCGCCCTTGTCCGGGTTGGTCAGCGAATTGGCGCCGCTCGCCGCCTGCACCAGCGGCGAGACGTCGTCGAACTTGGGCGGTTTGAGCGTATGCGACACGCTCGCGCGCAGGTTGGTCGCGGCGCTGAGGTTCCACAGGTAATGCAGCGAGGGTGAGAGCGTGCGGGTCACCGCCCCGGCGGCGTTGCCGCCGCCGTCGATACCCTCGCGTTCGATGCGCTGCCAGCGCAGCCCCGGCGTGAGCAGATGGCCGTCGGCGAGCTGCCAGGTGTCCTGCGCCCAGGCGATGAGGCGCTGCTCGGTGATGTCGAAGGTGTCGCCCAGCCCCGGGTTTTTGGCGACGCCGTTTTCGACGACGCGCTTGGCGTCGTCGCGCCGGTTGTCCTCGAATTCCAGCCCGGCGGAAAACACGTGCGCGGCCCAGGGCCGGGTGATTGCACCGCCGAGTTTTCTGCCGCGTTCGGTCTTGTCCTCGCTTTCGAGCGTGGTCTTGGCGAGCGCGCCGGCTGGGTTGAAATCGCGCGTGGACTTGTCGCGGGTTTCGTCGCCGACCTGTGCCTGCGCAAACAGCCTGAAATCGCCACCGCCCGCGAGCTTGCGCCGCCACTCGGCGCGCAGGCGCGCGATGTCGCGTCGCTTCGCCTCGTCTTCGACGGCCGCCCCGTTGCCGACGAGATTGAGCGCGGTCACCGGGTCGGTGTAGCGCTGGCGCTGGCGACGGCGGGTCTTGTCTTCATCGGTGCGGCTGAATAGCCCGGTGATCACCAGCTTGTCGCGGCGGTCGAGCTCGATCTCGACGCGCGGGTTGAAATCGACGCCGTCGCTCTTCACCCGCTCGTCCTCAGCTTCGAGCGTGTAGCCGGTGCGCGTGCCGCTGGCGTTGAAGCTCTGCTCGTCCTTGGTTTTGGTCTTCAATTCGGCGCGCTCACCGACGGCACCCGAGAGCAGGTAACGGATCACCGGGCCGGCATCGCCCGGCGCGCGCCGGGTGGCGTTGCCGTAATAGCCGGAAAGGTTCCACGAATCGAGATCGGTCGCTTCGCCAAAAATCCGCCCGCCGACCGCGCGCGCGCCGGCCGTGCGGTGCGGCGGCGCGTCGCGCAGCACGATGTTGATCGTGCCGAGCAGCCCCTCGTTGGGCAAATCGGCGGATGGCGCGCGGATGACTTCGACGCGTTCGACCAGATCGAGCGGAATGCGGTCGACCTGGATCTGCCGTTCCTTGCCGCCGCCGAAGACCGGCTCGCCGTCGATGAGGATCTGCGTGAGCCCCTTGTCGCCGCCGCGCAGGCGCACGTCCTTGGGCGTGCCGGGCGGGCCGGTGAAGGTCACGCCGGGGAGTTTTCTCAAGTAATCGCCGACGGTCAGCTCGTTCATGCGGTCGAGCTCTTCGCGGCCATACACGAGGCGGGTCGTCGGCGCGTCGCGGCGGGCGACGAAATCGTCGGTTTCGGCGTGAACCGGAAGGGTGGCAAGTTCGGTGTATTCGACGGCAAGCGCCGTGACGGGCGTGCCGAGCGCGAGAAAAGGCAGGCTGGCCGCCAGCCGCCGGGGGGTAAGTATCGTCATGTCCCTGATTCGTCGTGTCGTGTTGATTCGACGACGGGCTGGCGGGCGGCGGGCTGGTCGTTGCAGGTTTAAATAAACTCTATCGCGGATTTTTCATTAATGCAAGTGATTCTCATGCACATTATTTGTGCCGTACCGGCTGAGCGATGACAAGGTTCGCTTGCATCCCGGTTTGCCCGCCAAGTCGAATTGGCTCCGTGGGCTGCCTGGTTTCGGCTTCGCTATGCACCGGGCCAAGGGCAGGCGCGCGTTTTGAAAGTAGGGGATGTAAGGCGGCGGCTTGGACTCACCCCCAGCCCGCCGCGACGGCGAGGCGATACACGACGAAACACGCGAGCCACGCCAGACCGAACAGATACCCGGCCATCACGCCGACCCACGTCCAGCTCCCGGTTTCGCGGCGGACGGTGGCGAGCGTGGACAGGCACTGCGGGGCGAAGACGAACCAGGTGAGGAGCGACAGCGCGGTGGCGAGGCTCCAGCTGTGCGCGATGAGCGGCGTCAGCGCCTGCGCGGTGTCGTCGCCGCTGGCCGAGAGCGCATAGACGGTGCCGAGCGCGGACACCGCCACCTCGCGCGCGGCCATGCCGGGCACCAGCGCCACGCTGATCTGCCAGTTGAAGCCGATGGGTTCGAGCACGACGGCGAGGGCGCGGCCGAGCGTGCCGGCGAGGCTGGTTTCGATGGCCGGACCGGTCGCCCCGGCGGGTGGCGCGGGAAAGCTGGCGAGAAACCACATCAGCACGGTGAGCGCGAGGATGATGCCGCCGACGCGCTTGAGAAAAATGGCCGCGCGCTGCCACAAACCCATGGCGACGTTGCGCGGCGTGGGCCAGTGGTAGGTGGGCAGTTCCATCATCAATGGTCTGGGTAGCCCGCGCGTGGTGAGCTGCTTGGCGAGCCAGGCGACGCCCGCGGCGGCGAGCACGCCGGCGACGTAGAGGCCGAACAGCACCAGCCCTTGCAGCTCGAACACGCCGGCCACCTCGCGCCTGGGGATGAAGGCGCCGATCAGGAGCGCATACACCGGCAGCCGCGCCGAGCAGGTCATGAGCGGCGCGACCAGGATGGTGACCAGGCGGTCGCGCGGGTTGGCGATGGTGCGCGCGGCCATGATGCCGGGGATCGCGCAGGCGAAGCTCGACAGCAAGGGGATGAACGAACGGCCCGACAGGCCGACGCCGCCCATCACGCGGTCGAGCAGGAAGGCGGCGCGCGGCAGGTAGCCGGATTCTTCCAGCACCAGGATGAAGAAGAACAGGATGAGAATCTGCGGCAGGAACACGAGCACGCCGCCGGTGCCGGCGATCACGCCGTCGACCAGGAGGCTCTTTGTCCAGCCGTCGGGCAGCGCGGCGCTGACGGCGTCGGCCACCCACGCGGTCGCCGATTCGATCCAGCCCATCGGCGCCTCGGCCCAGGAAAACACCGCCTGGAACATGAGGAACAGCACCATGACGAGGAGCGCCATGCCCCAGACCGGATGCAGCACCACGCGGTCGATGCGGTCGGACAGCGTCTGCGGCGCGTGCGCATCGAGGCCGAGCTTGGCGAGGATGCGCTGCACGCTGTCGTGGTCGGCTTCGACCGTGGCCGGCGCGGTTTCCGGCGCGGCCGGGGGGCTCTGCCAGGTGTCGGCGGGCGCGTCGAGCAGCGCGCGCAGTTCGGCGGCGCCGTGCTTTTTTACCGCCACGGTCTTCACCACCGGCACGCCGAGCTCGGCGGCGAGTTTGTCCGCATCGACGTGGATGCCGCGCCGCGCGGCCAGATCGGTCATGTTGAGCGCGACGGCACAGGGAATGCCGAGGCGCTTGACCGCGAGCACCAGCCGCAGGTTGCGTCTGAGGTTGGTGGCGTCGACCACGCAGATCGCGCGGTCGGGGCGCTTCTCGCCGCGCGCGCGGCCCGTGAGCACGTCGACCGTGACCTTCTCGTCGGGCGAGCGCGGGTTGAGGCTGTAGGTGCCGGGCAGGTCGAGCACGCGCAGTTTCTTGCCGTCGGCGCCTGTGTACTGGCCTTCCTTGCGTTCGACGGTGACGCCGGCATAGTTGGCGACCTTCTGCCGGCTGCCGGTGAGGACATTGAACAGCGCGGTCTTGCCGCAGTTGGGGTTGCCGACCAGGGCGACGAGCGGACCGCCGCGGTGCACATGGACAATGGCCGGCCGGGCCGCACCGCGCTGCCGGGTGTCGTGGCAGGCGCTCATGCCGGCAGCGCCCCGGCAACCGGCGACACCTCGATGCAGCCGGCCTCGGCCCGGCGCAGGGCGAAGGTGCTGCTGCCCACGCGCACCACCAGCGGGTCGCCGCCGGGCGCGTGCGCCATCACCATCACGTTCTCGCCGGGAAGGAAGCCGAGTTCCTGCAGCCAGTCGCGCCATTCCGGCGCCTCGCCGGGGGCGCGCACGGCTTCGATGCGGTAGGGCTGGAATGCGTTCGAGCGGTCGAGGGTGGAGATCGTTTTCACGGGCTGGCTTTCTGGCGGGCGGGGGCGGGGTAGGGCGCGGCGTGCGTGCGTGCCACGGGTGTATGTGCGGCGTGTGGCCGGCCGGGCGGGCGCGCGGATCGGCGGCGGCCGGCCCCGATGTGGGCGGCGAGCGCGAGCGGTGCCGCAAGCCCGGCGACCCAGTGCAAAAGCGGCAGCCACGCGGCGTTGGCGTCGCTGGAAAAGTAATACAGGGCGTAGCCGGTGGCGGCGAGCCAGGCGGCGAGCGCGAGCAGCGGCAGGCCGGTCGCGCGGTTCCTGCGGCGGTTCCAGGCGAGCCGCATGTGGTGCGTTGCGAGCGAGCCGATGGCCACCAGCGCGAACATCGCGGTGAGGCCGTGCAGGCGCAGCCACCACTTCTCCAGCGGGTGCGCCTCGGGGCCGAAGTCGCCTTCGACCCCCAGGAAATAATGGAAGGCCAGCCACAGCGCGCCGCTTGCCCATGCGAGGACGAAGGCCGCGTAGACGAGCCGCTTGTGGGTGGGCGACAGCCGGATGACGGGCGTGTTCATGCGGCCTGCTCCAGCGGCAGGGGACGCCAGCCGTCGGCGTCGCAGACCGATGCGCCCGCAGCGTCGAGCCGGATCGCCTGCGCCTTGTAGCGGGTGAGCAGGGCCGGTGCACCCGCGGGGTCGGCGGCGACCGGCTTGGTGAGCGCGTCGGCGGTGGTGCAGTCGGCGGCGAGCACGGTGACGCTCGACGTGGTGCACAGCGCCGCGCCCGAACGCGGATGGCGCAGGTGGCCGGGCTGGAAATAGTCCGCCGAGGTGGCGGCCGCGCCGTGGGTGAGTTCGGCCAGGCGCAGGGTGTGGGTCGGCCGCCGCGGCAGACGCACATAAACGGGCGTGGCGCTGTCGCCGAAACGCGCCAGGTCGCCGCCGGCGTTGACGGTGGCGGCAGCCACGCCGGCATCGCGCAAGCTCGCCAGCGCGACATCGACCGCGTAGCCCTTGGCGATGCCGGAAAGATCGACGAGCAGCGGTGCGGCGTAACGCACGCGGTCGCCGTCGAGTTCGATCGCCTGCCAGCCGGTGACGGGACGCGCAGGGAAACCGGCGTGGCACGGCAGATGACCGCTTGCGACGAGCTGCGCGGCCACGGTGGGATCGAACAGGCCGCCGCTGGCGCGCGCGAGGTCGAGCGCCGCCGCGAGCACGGCGGCCAGCGCGGGCGACACCGGCACCCAGTCGCGCGCGGCGTGCCGGTTGACGTGCGTGAGCCCGGAATCGGGCGACTGGAAACTCATCGCGGCATGGACAGCGGCGACACGCGCGAAGGCGCGGTCGGACGCGGCGACGAGCGCCGCCGCGTCGTCGCCTTCGGCCGTGATCTCGACCCGGGTGCCGAGCCAGGGCTGGGCGCGCCGCCGGATCATTTGAGCGCCACCTCGTGAATCGCCAGCACGCGCCGCACGCCCTCGCTGATGTGCTTGCACGACAGTGTCGCGCCGCTGATGTTGGCGATGTCCTGGTCGAGCTTCAACGCCGCGCCAAAACGCTTGCCGTCGAACTGCGCGCGCCACTTCGGGTTGACGATCTGGCCGCCGTGGGTTTCGCGGTAGTCCAGGATCTCCACGCCGCGCACCGCGCCTGTGGCGTCGAGCGCGACCGCGTAGGTGATGAATTCGTGCTTGCCGTAGACCTCGTCGAGCACGAACCAGCCGACCGGCTTGCCGGCGGCCAGCACCTGCCAAACCGGTTGCTCGGGGTAGCGCATGCGCACCCCGGCGGCCTTTTCGACCGCCTGCTTCTGTGTGGCATCGAGCCGCACCGGATACGCGACGAAGGCGCTCGCCTCCGGGAACATCAGTTTTTGCGCGGCCTCGGTCGTGAGGTACTGCACCGCGAGCGCCGGCGTGGCGGTGACGCATGCAGCGGGCAGGATGAGCCAGGCGGGAACGTGCGTCATGGCGAACCTCAGAAGTTGTAGCCGAGTTTGAAACGCAGCTCGTGTTTGGTTTTCTCGATCAGGTGCAGGTTGTCATCGGCCTGGTCGATGTACTGCTCGCGGCCACCCGCCAGCTGGTTGAAATACGTCAGCGTCGCCCACCACTGCTTGCCGCCGTAGTGGATCGACGGCCCGGCGAACACGCTCCAGCGCTCCTGTCCCACCTCGGTTTCGAACTCGGTCTCGTACAGGGTTTCGACGCCGACCGACCAGTTGGGCGCGAAGCGGTACGAGGCGCCGGCGCCGAGCTTGAATTCGATTTCCATTTCGGGCTCGGTCGGCCATTCGAAGCTGGCGGCCGGGTCGCCGGTGAGTGCCTGGATCGCCGCGTCGGCGGACGCCTGGGTCGCGGCGGACAGCGGCTTGCGCTTGGCGTAGGTGCCTTCGAAACCGGTGTTGGCGACGAGCGAAAGCTGGTCGTCGAGGAAGAGCTTCTGCGCCTGAAAGCCGAGCTCGAACTTGGTCGTGTCCTTGTCCTGCCCGGAGTGCGGGTCGACCCACAGCCGTACCAGCGAGAAGGTTGCCGACAGGCCGAGGTCGTCCTTCGCCATCGACAGGAAGTTGTACTTGAGCTTGCCCTCGATGCCCGAAGGCTTGAGGCCGAATTCCTTCGCGCCCGGCAAATAGCCGTCGATGACCAGGCCCGACGTGTCGAGCGACTGGCCCTTGAGTTCGATCAGCGCGGTGAGACGATTGGTGATGCCGCGCTCGTATTCGAGCGTGTAATCCCAGGCTGAATAATCGCCGCGGCCCTTGTCCCAGCGATGGGTGGCGGTGAGGTAGAGCTCGTTCGCACCTTGCGGCAAGGGTTCGGTGCCGGCGATGTAGCCGAGCAGGTTTTCGTCGGCGTGAGCGGCGGGGGCGAGGAGGAGCAGGGACAGCAGGGGCGTGACAAAACGAGTGTGCATCGAAAATTCTCCAGAAGACGTGAGCACATGCTGGCTTGCCCTTCCGGAGGGCTGGCTGGCTGGTTGACGGGCGCGGCGGTGCCGCAAGGGTCAAACAGCCGGATAGGGCGGCGCGCGCGCGGCGGCGTGGCCGGGAAATTCGGCAGGCTGGGGTGTCGCAACGCACACCCTCACCTCGATCTGTTTCGGGAAAATGGCGGGCGAGGCCCCGGTGCGAGGTATGGCCGGCAGATCGGGTACTTCGGGCGTGGCGTCAACCGCGACGAGTGTGGCGGCCATCATGGGGACTTGCGACGCGGGCCAGGGCAGGTAGGCGAGCATCGTCCAGCCCAGCGTGAGCAGACAAATGCAGCGCGCCAGACAGGGTTTCAGCAGTCCGACCATGTGCGCAACAGATTGTTGTAGAGCGCGGTGAGCCGCACCAGGTGCGGGTCGCCGTCACCGAGCTTTTGCCGCAGGGCGATGAGCGCGGTGTCCATCTCGAACAGCTGACGCCGCTGTTCGGTGTTTTTGACCAGGCTTTGCATGAAGAAATAACACGCGAGACGCTCGCCGCGCGTGACCGGTTTCACTTCATGGATCGACCCCGACGGGTAGACGACGAGGCTGCCGGCGGCGAGCTTGACGCGCTGCTCGCCGTAGGTGTCCTCGATGGCGAGCTCGCCGCCTTCGTAGTTGGCAGGCTCGGAGAGAAACAGGGTGGCGGACACGTCGGTGCGCAGCCAGCTGCCGTCGGGCAGATTGCGCAGGGTGTTATCGGCGTGCCAGCCGTAGGTGTTGGTGTCGCCGGTATAGCGGTTGAAATTGGGCGGCAGGATCTTGTTGGGGAGCGCGGCCGAGAGCAGCGTGGTGCTGCGGTTCAACGCGCGCATGACGATGAGCCGGAGTTCGCGCAACGGCGGCGCGTCCTCCGGGAGTTGCTGGTTTTTCTTCACGAGCGCGGCCTGGGCACCGGCCGAGACGCCGGTTGCCCAGTTGGCCCCGGCGAGCCGCTGGCGGATGGCCGCCAGTTCGTCGGGGGTGAGCACGTTGTCGATCGTGACGACCACGGATGCCTCAGAAGTCGTGACGCAGGGTCAGCACGAACTGGCGGCCGCGTCCCGGAATCCCCTGGCCGCCGCCTTCGGCGAGCTGGGAGATGTATTTTTTATCGCTCACGTTGTAGCCGTTCAGACGCAGCTGGGTTTGCTTGCTGAATTTGTAGGCGGCGTACAGATCGTAGGTGGTGTAGCTCGGCACGCGCACCTTGTAGGTGGTGTCGCCGGCGGCGTTGTCGACCCCGCTGGTGATCGAGTCCACATACTGCATGCCGCCGCCCACCGTGATCGCCGGGGTGAGGTCGTAGGTGGTGAACACGTTGAACGAGTGCTCGGGGGTGTTGCCGAGTTTCTGGCTCTTGACATAGTCCTCGTGGGTGCCGGCTGCCGGCGCGGCCTTGATCTTGCTGGTGAGGTAGGCGTAGCCGGAGTAGAGCTTCCATTGCGGGGTGATGTCGCCCGCAGCCAGCAGTTCGAAGCCGTCGATGTGGTATTTGTTGTCGACCAGCGAGGTGGTGCCGGCCGCCTGCGCGGGCAGGCGGCCGTTGGTCACGTCGGTGCGGAAGATCGCCGCGCCGAGGTCGAGACTCTTGGCAACCTGCCATTTGGCTCCCAGCTCGTATGCCTTGATCTGCTCGGGCGGCGTGTTGAAGCCCGCGCCGACGATGGGTTCGGCCGCCGCGCCGCCGGCGAGCTGGATGCTGTTGCGGTCGAAGTTGGCCGAGAACACGTAGGCGTTGCCGAACGCACCATACAGCGAGGCACGGGGCGTGAGCTTGTAGACGAGGCCGAGGTTGTAGCTGATCTCGTCGTCCTCGCGTTTGTGCGTGGTGTTGTTGCTGGCCGGGGCGTTGCTGCCATCGAAGCCGCGCCGTTTGGCGGTGGCTTCGACCTTGTCCCAGCGCAGCCCGGCGTGAAGATCCCAGCGCGCGTCGAGCTTCATCGTGTCGAGCAGATACAGACCGACTTCCTTCGTTTCCAGCGAGTAGGTGGTGCCGTCATGGGCCGGAATGCCGAACAGGGTGCCGCCGATGCTCTGGTTGGGGCCGAGCGTGCGCGCGCTGGGGCGATAAAGCGAGGTCAGCGGGCCGCGCGTATCGCGGCGGCGGTCGTTTTCGTATTCGTAGCGCGCGAGCTGCATTCCCGCGACCATGTCATGTTCGACGCCGCCGGTCTTGAAGTTGAATAGCACGTCGGTCTGGTTGTTGATGCCGGTGTCGGTCTGGTCGCGCGGCTTGGTTTCGCCGCGCGCGCAGGGATCGGCGACCGTACAGCTGGTGACGGTGCCGTCGGTGGGATTGCTGCCGATGGCGCCGACGAAGATGCGCGGCGAGGACACCCAGCCGTCGTTGTGCACGCGCGACAGGCGCAGCTGGTTCTTCAGCACCGTGCCGCCGGCGAAGCTGTGTTGCAGCGCCAGGCCGAGTTGATCGACGTCGACCTTCTTCCTGTCGTTGGTGTGGCCGTAGAAATTGTCGTAGTCGAGGCCGGGCGGCATGCCGGTCTCGATGCCCTGGAGCGTGCCCAGCACGTTGTTGCGGTCGGCGGGCAGCCCGGCGTCGGGCAGGTCGTCCTGTCGAGTGTGCAGGTAGTCGAGCGTGAGTTTGGTCGGCCCCTTCAGACCCAAGGTGTAGGCGGCGTAGAGGCCATAGCGTTCCTCTTCGGCGATGTCGCGGCCGGGAATGTCGGCCGAGTGCGCCATGAGGTTGACGCGCACGGCGCTGTTGTCGCCGAGCGTTTTGTTCATGTCGAGCGTGCCGCGGTAGAAGCTGTCGGTGCCGATGCTGAGTTCGGCGCGGTTGAAGTCCTCGCCGAAAGGCTGCTTGGTGACGAAGTTGACTGTGCCGCCCGCCGAGCCGCGGCCGGAGAACGCCGAGTTCGGGCCTTTCACCACTTCGAGCTGGTCGACGTAGAAGGGATCGCGGAAATAGTTGCCGAGATCGCGGGTGCCGTTGACGTTGATGTCGTCGCGCGCGTTGAAGCCGCGAATCTTGAACTGGTCGCCGGCCGGCGGATTGCCTTCACCGGCCTGCAGGCTGATGCCGGGGATGTTCTTCAGCGCGTCCTTGAGCGTGGTCGCGCCCTGCTCCTGCAGGAGGTCGTCCGGCAGCACGGTGATGAGGCGCGGCGTGTCCTGCAGGTCGCGCGCGTATTTCAGGCTATCCATCTGTTCGCCACGGAAATCGACGACTTCCATTTTCTGCAGGGTGACGGACTGCTCGTCGCGCGCGAGCGCGAGATCGGCAAAACCGCAGGCGGCAAGGGCCAGCGGCAACAGCTTGGCATGGGGCAGACGGGCTGTAAGACGGGGGTTCAAGGTTCTCTCCTGTTCGGGGGTTCATGTTGACTGGCTGGCTGACTGCGAACAGGTGGCTGGCTGGTTGGGTGAAAAATCGCGCGGCGCGCGGCGGGTCAGCGGGCGTCCCTCGGGTCGGTGACGAAGCCGAGCCTGGTGAGGCCGGCGCGCGCGGCGTCGGCCATGATCTCTGCGACATGCTTGTAGGCCAGCTCGCCGTCGGCGCGGATATGGATTTCCGGCTGCGGCGTTTTCGCGGCGGCGAGATCCATCTGCGCCCGCCACGCGGTCTGGTCCATGGGGCCGGCGTTCCAGTACACCGAGCCGTCGGCCTGGATCGAGAGATGGATCGTCTCGGGCTTCACCTCGTTGGGCTGGCTCGCGGCCACCGGCAGGTCGACCTTGACCGCGTGCGTCATCAAGGGCGCGGTGATGATGAAAATGACCAGCAGCACCAGCATCACGTCGATGAGCGGAATCATGTTGATTTCCGCGTTGTCGCCGTCGCCGGCGTCGTTCACGAGTCCGCCGAAGGCCATCACGCGCTCCTTGCCGCCGTGGGTGCGGCGTAGACCTGTGCGCTGTTTTTCTCGACGCGGGTGTTGTTGCGTACGCCGGTCGACATGAAGGCGAAGAGGTCGTGCGCGAAGCCGTCCACCTCGATGAGCATCTGGCGGCGGGCGCGGTTGAAGAAGTTGTACGCGAGCACGGCGGGAATGGCGACGGCGAGCCCCAGCGCGGTCATGATCAGCGCCTCGCCCACCGGGCCGGCCACCTGCTCGAGGCTGCCCGAACCCGACATGCCGATGTTGACCAGCGCGTGATAGATGCCCCACACCGTGCCGAACAGGCCGACGAAGGGCGCGCTTGATGCGATCGAGGCGAGCATGGTGTGGCCGTATTCCAGCCGCGCGGTGTCCTGGTTGATCGCGCGGCGCAGTGCACGGGTGAGGAATTCGTCCTCCGACCCGGATTCGATCAGGCGCTGCCCGGCCTTGTTGCGGAACTGCTCGGCGGCTTTCAGACCGTGGTGCGTCAGGTGCGAGAACGGATCGTTGATGCCGCTGGTTTGCAGGTGGTCGGCGACGGCGGCCAGGCTCGGCGCATTCCAGAAGCGTTCGAGAAAGGCCTGCGCGTGCTTCTTCATGCGCCAGTTGGCGAGGCTCTTGGTAACGATCAGATACCAGGTGATCACCGACATCGCCAGCAGCACGACGAGCAGGATATGCGCGAGCGTGTCGGCCTGCGCGATGAAGTGGGCGAAGCCCAGTTGTTGGGCGGCCGTTTGCGTGGGTTCCATGGGGCTTAGCTCCTGAGGGTGAATTCAATGGGGACGATGACCCAGGCCGCTACCGGCTTGCCGGCCTGGCGCGCGGGTTCGAACTTCCAGCTCGACTGCACGGTTTTGACCGCAACTTCGTCGAGGCGCGGGTAACCGCTGCTCTTGGCGATTTCGAGGCGCGCCACGCTGCCGTCCGGGTTGACCAGAATGTTCAGGCGCACGATGCCTTCCTCGCCCAGGCGCCGGGAAAGCACCGGGTAGATTGGCTTGGGATTGTTGAGGTAATCGGCCGGGCGCGGCGGTGTGGTGGGAGGGGGCGGCGGCGCAGGTTTGGGCGCCTCGGTGATCACCGGCGGGGCGGGCGGCGGCAGCACTTCGGGGACCGGTTCGGGCACGGGCTCTGTCTTGGGCGCTTCGATGACGGGCTGCGGCGCGGACCGGGCACGTTCGGCCACCAGCACCGGCGGGGTCGGCAAAGGCTTGACGACAGGCTGGGGCGGCGCGGGCGTCGACTCGGGTTTGGGTGGCTCGGGCGTCGACTCGGGTTTGGGTGGCGGCGGTTCTGCTCGCCGTGTCTCGGGCACGATCAGGCTCACGGTGAGGGGGCGCGGTGGCGTGATGGGGACCGACGGTGCTGGCGCGAACACCAGCCAGGCCAGCAAGGCGGCATGCGCGCCCAGCACGCCGGCGAGGCTCGCGCGCGACAAGCACACGCGGCGGCGGGTTGGCCAGGCGTGCAAGGCCGGCGCAGCAGGGCGTGCGGGGTCGGGGGCGATGGCGTTGGCGAGCGAGACGGTCATCCCAGGCAGTATGTGTCCGGTGGAACAAGGCTGGCTGGGAACCGCCCCGTGCGGGGCGTTCTTGGCTGGCGGGTCAGCGTGCGGCAGGGCAGACGGCATCGTCCAACCACACAAGAAAGCGAATGATAATTGTTCCTATTAAATAATCAAGAGAAAATCCCGCAAGAGTCGGCATGCCGCGCCTGGACCGGGCGGAGCCAGGTGTCCGCCTGACTTTCCGGCTGCAGATCGGGCGAGGCCGATGGCGACTCCTGCGGTCGGGGCGTGAATTGCGCCGGGAGTTCGGCGTCGATCGTCTCGGCGAGATCGAGACAGGCTTCGCGTTCGGCAGGGCTCAGACTTGCGTGACCGGCGGCGCGTTCGAGCAGAAATCGGGCCGCGGCCTGGCTGCGCGCGCAAGGCTGGCGCAGCATGACAAGGGCGGCGA
The DNA here is from genome assembly GCA_046292745.1 of Thiobacillus sp. Lineage (GTDB taxonomy): Bacteria > Pseudomonadota > Gammaproteobacteria > Burkholderiales > Thiobacillaceae > Thiobacillus. The sequence continues at coordinate 63,185 of JBKBQH010000013.1, forward strand.
CCAGGAGGGAGGTGGCGGGCGTGGCATGCATGTCAGGATCCTTTCTCAAGCGGCCACGGCGAACGGCTCGCCGGACGGCCAGACGGAAGCGGCCAGTTCCCCGCCTTGCAGGGCATGCAGGAGACGGAGGGTTTCGTGGGGCGAGGGGGCGACCTCAAAGGCGTGGACCGATACGCTCACGACGCGCCCTTCCGGGTCGACGACAAAGGTGGAACGCACGGCGCCGCCATGGGCGGCGAGCACGCCGAGACCTTGCGTGAGGTCGCGCGTGGTATCGCCGAGCAGGGGAAAATGCACCGTGCCGAGCGTGTGCCGGACCCAGGCGCCGTGGGCGTAGGCCGAGTCGACGCTGGCGCCGAGCAGGACCGCGCCCGACACGGCAAAGTCGTGGGCGAGATCCGAATAAGCACGCAAGTGGGCCTGGCAGGACTGGGTGAAATCGAACGGCCATAGGCTCAGCACGATCCAGCGCCCGCGGTAATCGGCGAGCGAGATCGATTCGATGCGGCCGTCGGGGAGGTAGGCGTCGCAACGGAACGTCGGAGCCGGGGTGCCCAGTGCAATCATGATCAATTCTCCTTTCAGTGCCGTACCGGCGGCGTGATGATGGGTGACGAGGGCCTGGGCGTGTGCCATTCGCGTGTGAGGCGCTGGCAGGCGTCCATGAGAGCCGGCCTGTCCGCGTGGGCGGCCAGCCAGTCGAGGTGTTGCGCGACCAGTCGGGCAACGCCGGGGCAGCCCGTCGCCCGGTGACGCTGGATCAACCAGTGCGTGGCGGCGATGACGATGTCTGGGGTGTCGTGATAAGGGGGGTGGGTCATGCCAGTCTCCTTGGGGTTGGGGGCTGGCTTGCGCTGAGCGCTGGCGGGCGGGGAAGGGTTTACTTGGTCAGAATGAGCTTGCCGCTCTTGGTGATGCGCAGGCGATAGTGCTCGCCGTTGTGGCGGATCAGGATTTCCTGTTTGCCGCGGAACAAAAGCTCCGCCGGCACCGTATCGGGCAGCGTGTCGGGCAAAGAAGAAGAGGATTGCGTCGCCGGGGACGCCTGGCGTTGGTAGAGATGCGTCGTATCGGACATCGGAGTTCCAAAGGGAAATTCGTTACACGAATGATAATGATTCGCATTTATATCGTCAAGCGGTCTAGAGCGTGTCGATGTGCGGGTGGATCAGTCCGCGGAGCGTCGCCGCAGCGGCTGGGCGACGGGCACTTCGGGCTGCAGGGTGACGTGACGGATGCCGTGGCGGGTGTCCAGGGTACGGCGGGCGGCATCGAGAATCGCCGGCCAGTCGTCGAGGCGACGGATTTCGAGATGGGCGGACAGCGCGATCGTGCCGGACGACAGCGTCCACACGTGCAGGTCGTGCACGCGAACGACGCCGTCGAGCGCGGCAAGGTCGTGCCCGACGGTGTCGAGCCGGAGATGCATGGGCACGCCCTCCATCAGCACGTGCACGACTTCGCGCAGCAGGCGCAGCGCGGCGACGCCGATGAGCGCCGCGACGAACAGCGACAACAGCGGGTCGATCGGTGTCCAGCCGGTGGTGACGACGATGACGCCGGCGGCGATCGCGGCGACCGAGCCCGCCGCATCGCCGAGCACGTGCAGCAGCGCGGCGCGGCTGTTGAGCGTCTGCTCGCCGCGATGCAGCACCCAGGCGACGACGAGATTGACGGCGAGCCCGATGACGGCGACGACGATGACCGCCTCGCCCGCGATGTCGCGCGGGCCGCCGAGGCGCTGCCAGGCTTCGTGGACGATGAAGGCGATCAGCACCAGCATCAGGAGGCTGTTGACGAGCGCGGCGAGCACCTCGGCACGCGCCAGCCCATAGGAATGCAGCAGGCTGGGCGGGCGCTGCGCGAGCCGGGCCGCGGCGGCGGCGAGCGCGAGCGCGGAGCTGTCGGTGAGCATGTGGGCGGCATCCGCCAAGAGCGCGAGCGAACCCGACCACCAGCCCGCGACCGCCTCGACCGCGGCGAACGCCAGCGTCAGCAGCAGCGCGAGGACAAGGGTGTTGCCGCTCCCGTGGCCGTGGTTATGGCCGTGATCGTGGCTATGCGCGTCCACAGTAGTCGGTGGGGTCGATCTGCAGGTCGAGGTCGCCGGAGTTCACGCCGAGGCCGGCGATGTGGTGCAGCGCGTTGGCGTAGCGCGCCGATTCGCGCAGCTGGGTCAGGGTGGGCGGGTGGGGATGGCCGTGCATGCGGGCGAGCCGCGCGCGCGCGGGCGCCGGCCAGTCGACGTCGAGCTTCGCCAGCGCCTCGTCGGCCAGGTCCGGCCGGTTGCACACCAGTGCCATGTCGCAGCCGGCGTCGAGCGCGGCGGTGACGCGCGCGACGATGCCGCCGGCGACCGCCGCGCCGGCCATGCAGAGGTCGTCACTGAAAATGGCGCCGTCGAAATTCAGCTGCTGCCGCAGCACCTTGTGCAGCCACACGCGCGAGAAGCCGGCCGGTTGGACATCGACTTCCGGATAGATCACGTGCGCCGGCATCACGGCGGCGAGCCCCGCCTCGATCATCAGGCGGAAGGGCACGAGATCGGCGATCGCGATGTCGGCGAGCGTGCGCGGATCGACCGGGATGTCGACGTGCGAATCGGCCCTGACGTAGCCGTGGCCGGGGAAGTGCTTGCCGCAGGCGGCCATGCCGGCGTCCTTCATGCCCAGCATCACTGCCTGGCCGAGCTGGAACACGGCGTGCGGGTCGGCGTGGAAGGCGCGGTCGCCGATCACCGACGAGGCGCCATGGTCGAGATCGAGCACCGGCGCGAAGCTGAAGTCGACGCCGTGCGCACGCAGCTCGGCCGCCAGCACGTAGCCGGTCTCGCGCGCCAGTTCGCGCGCGCGCTGGGGATGCTCGTCCCAGATGGCGCCGAAGGCGCGCATCGGCGGCAGGCGGGTGAATCCCTCCCGGAAGCGCTGCACGCGGCCGCCCTCATGGTCGACGCCGATCAAGAGTGGGGCGGACTTGAGCGCGTGGATTTCGGCGGTGAGCGCGGCGAGCTGTGCCGGGTCGCGGTAGTTGCGCGAAAACAGGATCACGCCGCCGACCAGGGGATGGCTGAGGCGGCGGCGGTCGTCGTCGGTGAGTTCGGTGCCGGCGACGTCGAGCATCAGGGGGCCGAGCGTCATGGGCGCTCCTTGAATGAATGCGGCGTCATGATTGCTCCAGGATGACGTAGGCGAGGACGAGGTCGCCCTCGTCGGACAGCGAAACGTGGTGCGACGTGACGCCGCGATCGGCGAGCCAGCCCGCGAGTTCCGGTGCGCATTCGAAGCGCGGTTTGCCCAGCGTGTTGCGCAGCACGGCGATGTTTCGCAGCGTGACCGGCGGACGCAGGCCGGTGCCGCAGGCCTTGGCGAAGGCTTCCTTGGCGGCGAAGGTCTTGGCGAGATAGCGCGCCGGGTCGGCGCTGGCGTAGTAGCCGGCATGCTCGGCGGGGGCGAGCAGGCGGTCGGCGTAGTGCTCGCCGAAGCGCGCGAGGCCCGCGCGGATGCGCCGCGCGTCGAGGAGGTCGGTGCCGATGCCGTGGATCATGGCGTCACCTTGACGGGGAGCCCCGCCGCCCGGATTTTTTCCGCGAAGCCGTCGAGCCACGCTTCCGGCAGGGCAGCAAGCCGCGGTGCCTGCGGCTGCATCGACGGCCGCGCCAGACCGTAGAGCAGCACGCCCTGCACCGGGATTTTCTCGTCCACGATGCGTCCGACCGCCGCGAGATACGCCGCCTGCTCGTCGTCGGACGGCGGCAGGCCGTCGAACGCGAACACGCAGGTCTGCAGCCAGGTCGGGCACAGGCGCGCGGTGGCGGCGAGGCGCTCGAACTGCTTCTCCGGCGCGATGCGCGTCTGGTTGATCGTGCGCATGCCGGCGGCGGTCGCGCGGTCGAACTTGAACCAGACTTCGCCGTTGAGCGTCGCCATGGTCCGGATGCCGGCCCGCACGCGCGGCCGGTCGGCGAGGCTGCCGTTGGTGATCAGCACCAGCTTGATCTTGCCGAGCAAATCGAAATCGGCCATGACGCGGCCGATCAGCGCGATCACCTGCGGAAAGACCGTCGCGCTGGTCGGCTCGCCGTTGCCCGACAGCGCGATGTCGTTGAGCCGGCGCGCCCCTTCGGGTACGCAGGTCTGCATGAAATCGCCCTGCATGATGTCGGCGAGCATGGTGCGCAATTCGCGCTCGAGTCGGGCAAGGTCGATTTCCGGCGCCGTGCCGCGCGTGAGATCGGGCACTTGGCAGTACACGCAGGCCCAGTTGCAGGCGTGGTTCGGATTGAGGTTGACGCCGACCGACACCCCGCCCGCGCGGCGCGACACGACGGGGTAGACGTAGGTCATGCCCGCGCGGTCGCGGTCGTGGGCATGGATCGTGAGCAGGGGAGGGCGTGCCATGGCGGGATTTTCGCATGGCACGGGGGAAATATCGCCGGCTGGCGTGTAGGGGCGGTGGCGGAAGCGGTGAGATTCGAACTCACGGAGGGGGATAAGCCCTCGGTGCTTTTCAAGAGCACTGCCTTAAACCACTCGGCCACGCTTCCGTACTGCTGCTTGCTTGCGCACGCCGGTTTTGGCGCCGGCCGCGCTTCGCGGCGCGCATTGTAACGGTGGCGCGGAATTTTGTCCGGAGTCGGGGTGTCAGCCACTCAACAGCCTGTGACGGATTTTCGTTGACCCGCGGATGCATGATGCGTTGCGTCCATGCAAATTTCCAGCGGTAATCGCCCATGAATCAGCATGCGAATATGGCATAAATTCTGCTTATCGAAGAATATGACTGTCACGCCGATCAAGACATGAGCGACCGCTTCGAGATGCTGAACATGATCACGCGTCGCCGCAAGGCGGCCGCAGGTTCGCCCTTCGCCACGGTGAAGGCCACCGAAAAATGGCTGGGGAGCCTGTCGTTCGACTCGGACTACGATACCCATCATGCGTTGACCGAGGGGCTCGAGCGCTTCAACGCGGAACACGTGCCGGCGACGACGACGCGCATGAAATCCCTGCTCAGCATCGAGGCGGCGGGACTGCCGCTGCAGCGGGCGGTGGTCGAGCAGTATGTGCGCAACCAGTCGACCTTCCGCCTGGCGCGCCAGGCGCTGTGGCGCGAAACCTGGAGCTACTGGGTGCAGATGGCCGACGCCTGGCTGGGTCTGTTGAAGCAGGCCTGCCGCGATGCGCCGCACGCCGGCCTGCGCCCCCACATCGCCGACATCGCTGCGCATGCGCTTTTCTATGCGCGCCAGACCATGCGCTGGGAATACCACCAGTCGCGCACGCCGGCCACCTCGGCCTGGCGGCGCGTCAACCGCATCTACCGTCTGATCGAACGCGATGGCTTGGCCCTTCAGGCGGTGTCGCTGGGGGGCGGCGAGACCAGTTGCGCGCGCGAATTTGCCCTGACGGTAACGATGGGCCTGGTGAATCCGCTCGGCTATCGCCCCGAGGAAATCGAAGCGATCGCCGCCCTGGTCGAGGCCTGCAGGCAATTGCCGCTGCCCTCGGCCAAGCCCTTGCGGCACGCCCATACCCACGTCATCGACCTCTCGCTCGACGAAGGCGCCAGCGTGCTGGGCGATGCGCTCATCGAAGGCAAGCGGCTGCGCTATTTCGGCCTGCGCGGGGTGATCGACACGCTGAAGTCCGAGCAGCCGCCGCCGGCGCAGCGCGAATTGGCGCGCCAGGTCGCCAGCCTGATCGAGCGCGGCGGCGTGCGGCGCAACCGCCATCGCTCGCATCGGTTTGGCAGCGCCTGGGTGACCCTGGGAATCGACAATATTCTCGCGGTGCTGACACATCCCGACGCCTCCGACCGTCTGCTTTCGCTCGAACCCTGGATGCTGCGCGACGAAAGCGCGGAAGGCATGGGCCTGATCCTGCCGGAGACGCGTGCGGTGCCGAACGGCCGTCTCCTCGCCGTCAACCTCGATCCTGCCGAGAACACCTGGCAGATCCTGGCCACGCGCTGGACGCGCGAGGAAAACGGCCATCACCTGGTCGGTGCCGAGCGCCTGTCGCGGCATCCCAAGCGGGTCGAGATCGTTGCGGACGGGCAGGAGGCGGCCGCGGGGACGGACAGGCTGTGGGGCGTGCTGCTGCCGATGACGTCCACCGAGCATGGCATGAGCCACCTTCTGATTCCTGCCGCCCACTATCGCAAAGGCGCGGCGCTGTGCCTGCGCGATGGCGACGTGGTCTACCGCTTGCGCCTGGGCGAGGTGCAGGAGAATCACGACGGGTGGCTGCGCGTCGGGATGGAGGTGGTCGGACGCGAGCAGCTCGCTGCCGCCGCCTGAGATTCAGCGGCTGCGGATATCGCCGAAGTGGAAGTCGAATGAGCCGGCGCGGCGGTCGCTGAAATACTGCTGCAGCGTGGCATGCACGGTGCGGAAAGCGATCTGGTCCCAGGGAATTTCCGCTTCGCTGAAAAGCCGCGCTTCGAGCGATTCGAGGCCCGGCTGGAAGTCGAGGTCGAGCAGGCGGGCGCGGAACATGAAATACACCTGGTTGATGTGCGGCAGGTTGTAGAGGGTGTAGAGCTTGCCAACCTCGATGCGCGCGCCGGCTTCTTCCCAGGTTTCGCGCACCGCGCCCTCGAGCGTGGTTTCGCCGTTCTCCATGAAACCTGCCGGCAGTGTCCACAGCCCGTACCTGGGCTCGATCGCGCGCCGGCACAAGAGCACCTTGTCTTCCCACTCGGGAATGCAGCCGACGACCATCTTGGGGTTCTGGTAATGGATGGTGCCGCAGTCGGGGCACACGTGGCGCGGCAGGTGGTCGCCGTCGGGCACGCGCAACACCACGGCGCTGCCGCATTCACTGCAAAAATTCATATCGATTCCAGGTTCCGGATACGGCCCACGGTAGCAAAATCTCCCCACCCCGATCAAGGGCGAGACTGGAGCGAGGCGGCGCGAGCGATTATCATTTGCGCACTCCAGCGTTGTTCCGACTCCCCATGCGCCCCTCACACATCGAAACCATCCTCGACCGCGAATTCGAAAGCGCCGCCGACGGCCACCACACGCCGGTGATGCTGTGGGGGCCGCCCGGCGTCGGCAAGTCGCAGATCGTCGCCAAGATCGCGCAGCAGCACGGCGTGCCGCTGATCGACATCCGCCTCTCCCAGATGGAGCCGACCGACCTGCGCGGCATTCCGTTCCGCAGCGGCAACCTGGTCGAGTGGTCGATTCCGGCCGTGCTGCCGGACGCCGCGCGCCACGGCGCTTCCGGCATCCTCTTCCTGGACGAGATCACCTCGGCGCCGCCCACCGTGTCGGCCGCGGCCTACCAGCTCATTCTCGACCGCCGCCTCGGCGAGTACCAGGTGCCGGAAGGCTGGGTGATCTTCGCCGCCGGCAACCGCCAGGGCGACCGCGGTGTCACCTACGCGATGCCGGCGCCGCTCGCCAACCGCTTCACGCATTATGAAGTCGAAGTGCATCTCGACGACTGGGTGCACTGGGCGCATGGCGAGGAAATCGACCCGCGCGTGATCGCTTTCCTGCGTTTCCGTCCCGATCTCCTGTTCAGCTTCGACCCGGCGCACACGCCGATCGCCTTCCCCAGCCCGCGTTCGTGGGAGTTCGCCCACCGTGCGCTGCAGAAGTTCGACAAGACCGAGCTCCTCGCTGATTCGCTCGTCGCCTGCGTCGGCCAGTCGGCCGGACTGGAACTCAAGACCTTCGTCGACAACATGGCGCAGATGCCGGACATCGACGCCATCATCGCCGGCCAGGACGCCGAGGTGCCGCAGGGGGTCGACCTGCAGTACGGCGTCGCCGCCGCGCTGGTCAGAAAGGCCGTCCAGGCCGCCGACAGCGGCAACGCCGCGACCATCTACGGCAACATCCTCAAGTACGCGCATCGCTTCCCGCAGCGCGAGCTGGGCGTGATGCTGGTGTCGGACCTGCACCGCGCGGTCGGCCGGCCGCTGTTCGCGGTGCCGGCGTTCGCCGAGTGGGCGAACAGCATCGCCGACCTGGTACTGTACGAGCATTGAGCCGATGAGCGACGCCGACGACGCGCTCGCGCCCGTCCTCACCAAGCTCGCCGCCGCGCGCACGCGGCTCATCATGGAGCGGCCCTTCCTCGGCTCGCTGGTGATGCACTTGCCGCTCAAGGCCGCGCCCGAGTGGTGCAAGACCACGGCGACCGACGCCCGCGCGTTCTATTTCAACCCCGCTTTCATCGAAAGCCTCAACCTCGCGCAGACCCAATTCGTGCTGGCGCACGAAGCGATGCACTGCGCGATGGGTCACGACCACCGCCGCCAGGGCCGCGTCAAGCGGCGCTGGGACGTCGCGTGCGAACACGCGGTCAACCTGGTGCTGATCGAGGACGGCATGAAGCCGCCGCTGCATGGCATCCTCGCCGACCAGAACTTCATGACGCTGTCGGCGGAAGAGATCTACCCGATGATCCCCGACGACACGCCGGAGGAATCCTTCGACGAGCATCTGTTCGACAGCGACAACGAGGCGGGCGCGAGCCCCGACGACAGCCAGCGCCAGGACCATCCCGAGGCCGGCGAATCCGGCGGCCAGGGAAAAGAAGGCCAGAGCGAGGCCGAGGAACGCGAGGGCAGCGGCGGCCAGGCCTCGCAGAAGCCCGACCCGTTGTCGCAGCGCGAGCGCGAGGAACTCGCCGAACAGTGGAAGAATCGCCTCGCCGCCGCCGCGCAGGCGGCACGCCAGGCCGGCAAGCTGTCGCAGTCGATGCTGCGCTGGGTCGACGACCTCTTGGCGCCGAGCCTGCCGTGGCGCGCGCTCCTGGCGCGATTTTTCGCGGTCAACCAGCGCGACGACTATTCCTGGCGCCGACCCTCGCGCCGCGAAGGCGACGCGCTGTTGCCGCGGCTTTCCAGCGAGGGCATCGAGGTCGTCGCCGCGATCGACACCAGCGGCTCGATTTCCGACGAGGAACTGCGCGAGTTCGCCACCGAGCTCGATGCGCTGAAGGGCCAGGTGCGCGCGAAAGTCACCCTGCTCGCCTGCGACAACCGCCTCGCGGACAAGGCGCCCTGGGAGTTCGAGCCGTGGGACACCCTGCAGCTGCCGGACGGCATCGAAGGCGGCGGCGGTACCGACTTCCGCCCGGTGTTCGACTGGGTCGAGCGCGAAAACCGCAGCCCCGACATGCTCGTCTATTTCACCGACGCCGCGGGCGTCTTTCCCAGGCTGCCCCCCAGCTATCCGGTGATCTGGCTGGTCAAGGGCAAGGGCGTCGTGCCCTGGGGCGAGCGGGTACAGCTCAATTGAGCAGCCCCGACCTCGCATCCGGCCGCGTGCGCAGCTTCCTCTTCGAGCGGCTCGACGTCCGCGGCGCCTGGGTGCAGCTGGGGGCGGCCTGGCGTGAAATGACCGCCGGCCGCGCCTATCCGCCCCCGGTACTCGAACTCCTCGGGCAGATGGCTGCCGTGACTACGCTGATTGCCGCCAACCTCAAGCAGCCGGGCCGGCTCACCTTCCAACTGCAGGGCAACGGCGCGATTTCCCTGCTGGTGATGGACTGCGACGAGCAACTGCGCCTGCGCGGCATGGCGCGCGCGGCGCCGGACGCGCAGCCGGCGCCGCTGTCGGTACTACTCGGCGAGGGCGCGCTGGCGCTCACGCTCGACGTCGCCGGGATGCGCCACCCCTACCAGAGCTTCGTGCCGCTGCAGGGGGACACGCTCGCCGCGGTGTTCGAGCATTACCTCGCGCAATCCGAACAGACGCCGACGCGGCTGTGGCTCGCGGCCGACGGCGAAACCGCGGCGGGCCTGTTCCTGCAGGCGCTGCCGGGGGCGGGCGAGCGCGACGCCGACGGCTGGAACCGGGTGCAGATGCTGGCCGACACCGTGCGTCCCGACGAATTGCTGGGTCTCGGCGCGATCGCCCTGATCGGGCGGCTGTTCCCGGAAGAAGACGTGCGGGTATACGACCCCCGCCCGGTGAGCTATTACTGTCCCTACGACCCGGCGAAGATATACGCCATGCTGCGCGGCATCGGGCGGACGGCGTGCGAGAGCATCCTCGCCGAACACGGCGAGATCCGCGTGCACGACGATATCTGCAACCACGAATACGTGCTCGACGCCGCGGCGGTCGCGGCCCTGTTCGACTAGGAGAACGCAATGCGTACATGCGTACTGGTTCTGGGATGGCTGATGCTGGCGGGCGGCGCGCTCGCCGACGACGGGCGCTACCAGGCGCTGCCGCTGGCGGGCGCAAGCGGCGGGCAGGGGGGCGGGCGCGCCTTCATTCTGGATACGCGTGAGGGCCACGTCTGGATCTGGAGCGAGAACGAGCCGGTCGCCACCGCCGACGGCCGCCGCCGTTATGGCGCGGGTTTCCTCTACCAGGGGCGTCTGCGTCCCGGCAGCCAGCCGGGCGAGTGGGTCGACCCGCAGCCGCGTTGAGCGGCAAGGGCGGCACCTGCCGCCGGCGGAATCGCCGGGGGAGGCGCGCAGGCTTAAAGCTCGTGCAGGATCGCGCCGATAGGTGATTATTCCCCTGCTTGGATCCGTTCGCCCATGACGACCGAAACCGCATCCCCGCCGCCCGCCGCCCGCCAGAAAATCCGCCTGGGGGATCTGCTCGTCGCGCAGAAGGTGATTTCCAGCGCCGACCTGGAAATGGCGCTGGCGGCGCAGAAAAAAAGCGGCCGCCGGCTTGGCCGCGTCATCGTCGAGTCCGGACTGGCAGGCGAGAACGACATCGCGCAGGCGCTCGCGCGGCAATTGGCGATTCCCTTCGTCGACCTCAGGAAATTCAATCCCGACCCGTCCGTGCTGCAACTGCTGCCGGAAACGCAGGCGCGACGCTTCCGCGCCATTCCGCTGGCGCGGCGCGACGGCGAGGTTTTCGTCGGCATGGCCGATCCCACCGACCTGTCCGCCTACGACGAGATCGCGCGCCTGATCCCCGCCGGCATCCAGCTCGCCGTCGTCGCCGAAGGCGACCTGCTCGCCGCGATCGACCGCCTCTACCGCCGCACCGACGATATCCACGGGCTCACCGAGGAACTCGCGCGCGACATGGGCGAGAACGAGGCCAGCATCATCGGCCTCGAAGCGCTCGGCGAGGGGCAGGCCGACGCGCCGGTGGTGCGCCTGCTGCAGACGCTGTTCGAGGACGCGCTGCAGGTGGGCGCCTCCGACCTGCACATCGAGCCGCAGGAAAAGCAGCTCATGATCCGCTTTCGCATCGACGGCGTGCTGCACCAGCAGACCGCGGCCGATCTCAAGATCGCGCCGGCGCTGGCGCTGCGCCTTAAAATCGTCTCGGGCCTCGACATTTCCGAAAAGCGCCTGCCGCAGGACGGCCGTTTCGCGGTCAAGGTGCGCGGCCGCACCGTCGACGTGCGCCTGTCGACCCTGCCGACGCAGTACGGCGAATCGGTGGTGATGCGCCTCTTGAGCCAGGGCGAGAACGCGCTCAGCCTCGACGGCCTCGGCATGTCGCCCGAGCTGATGGCGCGCTTCCGCGCCATCCTGCACCGGCCGAACGGCCTCGTGCTGGTCACCGGCCCGACCGGCAGCGGCAAGACGACCACGCTCTACGCCGCGCTCACCGAGCTCAACGACCCCGGCACCAAGATCATCACCGTCGAGGATCCGGTCGAATATCGCCTGCCCGGCATCAACCAGGTGCAGGCCAATGACAAGATCGACCTCAGCTTCGCCCGCGTGCTGCGTGCCATGCTGCGCCAGGACCCGGACGTCATCCTGGTCGGCGAGATGCGCGACGCGGAAACCGCGCAGATCGCGCTCAGGGCGGCGATGACCGGCCACCTCGTGCTGTCGACCCTGCACACCAACGACGCCGCGTCGACCCCGGTGCGCCTGCTCGACATGGGCGTGCCGGCCTACATGGTGGCGACCTCGGTGCAGGGCGTGCTGGCCCAGCGCCTGGTGCGCAAGCTGTGCCCGCACTGCAAAAAGCCGCACACGCCGACGCCGCAGGAGCAGGTATGGCTGGGCCGCGCGTACACCGAACAGCCGGACGCCGGCTTCATGGCCGGCCAGGGGTGCGAGCGCTGCCACGGCACCGGCTACGCCGGGCGGCGCGCCATCCACGAACTGCTCGAGATGGACGGCACCCTGGCCAACGCCCTGGCGCGCAGCGAGCCGGGCGCCTTCGTCGCCGCCGCGCGCGCGGCGCTCGCCGGTCAGACCCTGCGTGACCAGGCGATCGCGCTGGCCCGCGCGGGCGCAACCTCGCTCGCCGAGGCGATGCGCGCGAGCATGCAGGACGACGCCGTCTGATGCCGCGCTTCGGCTACACCGGCCGCACTGCCGGCGGCGAACGCGTGCAGGGGGTGCTCGACGCCGAGAGCGCGGCCGAGTGCGCGGCGAGCCTCGTGCGCAACGGCATCACCCCGGTCGCCATCCGCGAATCCGCGCACGCCGATCGCCGCCGCGCCATCCACGTCGATTTCAAGCTGTTCGCGCAGACGGTCAAGCCGATCGACGTGCAGCTGTTCTCGCGCCAGCTCCATACCCTGCTGCGCGCCGGCGTGCCGATCCTGCGCGCGCTCGCCGGCCTCATCGAATCGACCACCAACCCGGCGTTTGCCAAAGTGATCGCCTCGCTCAAGGGCGCGCTCGAGGCCGGCCGCGATCTTTCGACGGCGATGCGCCAGCACCCCGAGGTGTTTTCGCCGTTCTATGTCGCCATGGTGCGGGTCGGCGAGGCGACCGGGCGCCTCGACGACGTCCTGCTGCGCCTGTTTGAGTATCTGGAAAGCGAGCGCGAAACGCGCGCGCGCCTCAAGGAGGCGCTGCGCTACCCGAGCTTCGTGGCGATTGCCATGGTCGTCGCCGTGGCGGTCATCAATGTTTTCGTCGTCCCGGCCTTCGCCAAGGTCTATGCCAGCTTCAACGCCGAGCTGCCGCTGATGACCCGGATCCTGATCGAATCCTCCCGGCTCACCCTCGATTACGGGGGCTTCCTGCTGGCCGGCGGGGTGCTCGCCGGCATCGCTTTCCGGGCCTGGCGCGCCTCCGGGGACGGACGGCTCGCCTGGGACCGCTTCAAGCTCCGCCTGCCGATCACCGGCTCGCTCATCCTGCGCAGCACGCTGGCGCGTTTCGCGCGAACGTTCGCTCTGTCGATGAAAAGCGGCATCCCGGTCGCGCAGGCCTTTTCGGTCGTCGCCGAAGTCACCGACAACGCCTGGGTTGCAGCGCGCGTACAGCAGATGCGCAACGGCGTCGAGCGCGGCGAATCCATCCTGCGCACCGCGCAGGCGTCGAACGTGTTCAATCCGGTGGTGCTGCAGATGATCGCCGTCGGCGAGGAAACCGGCGCCATCGACGAGTTGATGGAAGAAATCGCCGACATGTACGAGCGCGAGGTCGATTACGAGATCAAGACCCTGTCAGCGCGCATCGAGCCGCTCATCATCGCCGCCATGGGGGGGGTCGTGCTGGTGCTCGCGCTCGGCGTCTTCCTGCCGATGTGGGACCTGGCGAGCGTCGCGGCCAGGTGAGGCATCCGGCCGGAGTCGATTTTTTGCTCAAGTCTTGCCCGATCGGGCCGAAATAAGGAATGGCGCCCCCCGAGTGAAGGGGGCTGGTTTGCATACACAAGAACCCCGACAGGAGAACAGCATGAACTCGAAACAACGCGGCTTCACCATGATCGAACTGATCGTCGTCATCGTCATCCTCGGCATTCTCGCCGCGGTGGCGCTGCCGCGCTTCACCAACATGCAGGGCGATGCCCGTATCGCCAAGCTCAATGCCGCGCGCGGCGCGGTCCAGGCGGCGTCCGGCATGGTCCACGGCGTCGTGCTGGTGCGCGGCGGCGCGGCGGATGCCGCCGCCTGCCCGGGCACCACGGTCACGGCCGACAACACCACCAACGTGTGTACCGAGCAGGGCATCGTCACCATCGTCAACGGCTATCCCACCGCCGACTTGCCCGGCATCGTCGACGCCGCCGGCCTGACCTCGGTGTTCCCCGCCACCGCGGCGGCGCTCGCCGCGGAAGGCTACTCGACCACCGGCGGCGGCACCGCGGCCAATTCGGTGCTGACGATCCGCGTCAACGGCGGTTCCAACCCGGCCAACTGCGCGTTCACCTACAGCCCGTCCAATGGCGGCGCGGGCGCCGCGGTGATCAGCGCGGTGACCACGACCGGCTGCTGACCCTCCATGCCGCGCGTCCGCGACCGCGGCCGCCGCGCCGCGCCGCGCGGCTTCACCCTGGTCGAACTGCTCCTCGTCATGGTCATCGCCGGCATCCTCGCGGCGGTGGCCGTGCCGCGCCTGACCCAGCGCGGCGCTTTCGACACCCGCGGCTTTGCCGACCAGCTCGCCGCCACGGTGCGCTTCGCGCAGAAACTCGCAATCGCGCAGCGGCGCGAGGTTCACGTCCAGTTTGCCGCGAATCGGGCGACGCTGTGCTACGCGGCGGCCTCGCCCTGCCCCGACCCCGCGCCGGGGCCGGGCGGCGAGAAGCCCTATACGGTGACGACGCCCGACGGGGTCGGCATCGCGAGCCCCGTTGCCGCGCTCGGTTTCGACGCCGGCGGCCGGCCGTTGAACCTGACGGCGCGGCTCGACATCCAGGTGAACGGCAGCGGCGCCCATGTGGTGCAGGTGGAGCGCGAGACCGGCTATGTCCACTGACGCGCGCGGCTTCAGCCTGATCGAGTTGCTGGTGTTCATCGCCGTCGTCGGCGTGGCGGTGACCGGCGTGCTCGCCGTCTACAGCCAGACCGCGCGCACGAGCGCCGACCCGGTGGTGCAGAAGCAGGCGCTGGCGATCGCCGAGTCGCTGCTGGAAGAAGTGCTGGCGCAGCCCTTCACCTACTGCGACCCCGACGATCCGGCGGCGGACACGGCGACCGCGCCCGGCGATTGCGCCGTGCCCGAGGCGGCGGGGCCGGAAGCCGGCGAAGCGCGCGGCGCCGCGCTCACCCCCTTCGACAATGTCAACGACTACGCCGGCCTGGCGCTGGCGACGCTCACCGACATCACCGGCGCAGCCGTGCCCGGACTCGCCGGCTATACCGCGTCGATCGACGTGCAGACGGCCGGCGCGTTCAACGGCCTGCCGGCCGGCGAAACCCTGCGCGTCAGCGTGAGCGTCGTGGGGCCCGGCAATCACCGCATCGTGCTCGACGGCTATCGCACCCGCCATGCGCCCACGCTCTGACCGCCGCCTCGCACAGCACGGCCTCACCCTGGTCGAGATGATCGTCGTCATCGCGGTCACCGCCGTCGTCGGCGCCATGGTCGCGGTCTTCCTGCGCACGCCGATCGAAAGCTACGTCGCGCAGGATCGTCGCGCGCGTCTCGCCGACGCCGCCGATACCGCGCTGCGCCGCATGGCGCGCGAGGTGCGCCTGGCCCTGCCGAACAGCGTGCGGGTCAGCACCGTGGGCGGGGCGCACTACCTGGAATTCCTCGCCACCCGCAGCGGCGGCCGCTACCGCGCCGAGGGCGGCGGCGACATCCTCGACTTCAGCGCGCCCGACACCGGCTTCGACGTGCTCGGCCCGCCCGTCGCGGTGCAGGCGGGCGACCGCATCGCGGTCTACAACCTCGGCATCGCCGGCGCCGACGCCTGGGCGGGCGACACGCTGGCCGACTACACCGGCACGCCCGGCAGCGTGAACGCGATCGCCATCGCCGCCAAGCAGTTTCCGCTTGCCTCGCCCGGCCGGCGTTTCCAGGTCGTCGAGGGCGCGGTGAGCTACGTCTGCGACCCGACGGCCGGCACGCTCACGCGCTACTGGGGCTACGCGCCCGCCGCGGCGCAGCCGACCGCGTTCGCCGCGGGCACCGCGCAGGCCCTGCTGGCGACCGGGGTGCGCGCGTGCCGCATCACCTACCAGCCCGGCGTCACCGAACGCAGCGGCCTGCTCGCGCTGACCCTCGAGCTCGGGCGCGACGCCGAAAGCGTGCGCCTCTACGCCAGTACCCAGGTGGGGAACCAGCCATGACGCGTTGCAACCGCTTTCCCCGCGCCGCGCGCGGCTTCGTGCTGCCGACGGCGATCTTTCTCCTGGTCGTGCTGGCGAGCTTGGCGGTGTACATGAGCGTGCTGTCGCGCACCAGCCACGTCAGCGGCGCGCTCGACGTACACGGCGCGCGCGCCTACCAGGCGGCGCGCGCCGGCATCGAGTGGGCAGCCTGGCAGGTCAACGACCCGCAGGGCCTGCAGGTGGCGCCGACGCCGTGCCCGGCGTCGCCCACGTCGCTGACGCTCGCCGGCACGCTGGCCGGCTTCGCGGTGAGGGTCGAATGCACTCGCATCCTGGCGACCGACGGCGCCGATACGGTGGCGGTCTACCAGATCACCTCGACCGCGACCTCGGGCGTGGCCGGTGAGGTGGATTATGTCGAACGGCAGATCCAGGCCAGTTTCTCGAGATGAACATGAAGCGCATTTTCGGTGAATCCTGGCTACACGCGCTTGTTTTCCTGCTGGGGTTGTTGCCTGCCCTGGTCTCCGCTGCGTGGTTCAACCCCGCCTGGAACTATCGCGTACCGATCAATGTGCCGGCGGGCGCCAGCGTCAACAGCACCGTCAGGGTGGACGTGGATTTCAACGCCATGCTGAGCGCCATGGGCGTGGCCGGCACCTTCGACGTCAACTCGCCGCGCGTGGTGCGCCCGGACGATACCCTGAGCGCGATTCAGGAGTTCACCGACACGGTGCATGCCGGCGCGACCGACGCCGCAGGCAACGGCCGCGGTGAAATCCGCTTCATTCTGCAGGACGCCGGCCCGACCACTTACTATCTCTATTTCGATATCACCGCGAACGGCCCCAAGGCGGTGAACCCGCAGATGCCGATCAACGGCAACTTCGAACGGGGGGGGACGGGGACCGCGACGCCGCCGGGGTGGGCGGCAAGCACGCGCTCGAACGCGGCCATGGATATCCAGATCCGCCCGTCCGAAACGGTCAGCGTCACGGATGCGACGACTGCCGTGACCGACGGTACGCCCAATACAGGTCAGTTTTCCTATCTGATCGGCTACCGCAGCAATGCGGATGCGGCGAACTCGAACGCGACCCTCACCAGGACGTTCACCGTGCCCGCGAGCAATGCCGGGAATATCAGCATCCGGATCAAGCCGCAGGGTTGGGACAGCGCAGTGAACGGCGATGTCACGCAGTACGATTTCATCAGGGTTCGGCTGCTCAATCCAACCACATCCGCGGTGTTGCTGGACATCGTCGGACCGCAGTTGAACAACTATCTGACGTGTCCATACAGCCCGAATTACCGTTTGACGGCAATCACGGCTACGACACCGGGGTATGGCCGTTACAACCACTGGGACAATGGTCGCAACTCCGATAACCATACTCTGGGCATGAGTGCCGCTTACAATCGCGGCCAGCAACCCTGGGTCAGCTGCTCGGTGAGTCTGGCGGCGGTTGCCGGTCAGACGGTCCGGCTGGAGATCAGGACTGATATCTTCAACCAATTCCGCACCTGGTTCTTGCTGGACGATATCGAATGGAGCGTGGTTGCCGCCTCGCTGGGCACGCCGGAGGGCAATGTCGTGGTGCCTGGCGGCTTCAATGCCTACGATACCGGCACCGCCGCCGGTGCCATCGCCGGCTTCATCCGCACCAAGATCGCGGGCCAGGCGTTCAACCTCGACCTGATTGCCCTGAATGCGGCGCGGACGGCGATTCAGGCCGGCTTCACGGGCGCGGTGAGGGTGGAGTTGTTGAACGCGTCGAACAACAGCGGCGCGCTTGATGCCAATGGCTGTCGCGCCAGTTGGACAGTGATCCAGACGCTTGCCGTGAATCCCAACTTTGCCATGGGCGACAACGGACGCAAAAGTGTGAGCTTTCTGGAAAACAATGCCTGGCAGGACGTTAGGGTACGCGTCAGTTTTCCGGCGAGCGGGACGCCGACTGTGATCGGCTGTTCCAACGACAACTTCGCGATCCGCCCGGCGAGCTTCGGCGCGGTCACGGCGAGCGACACCGACAGCCTGACCGCGGGCACCGCGCGCACGCTCGCCAACACGGCGGCGAACGGCGGCGTGGTGCACCGCGCCGGACGGTCGTTCCGGCTTGCGGCAACCGCGCTCAACGCGGCTGGCGTCGCCACGGCGAATTACACGGGCAATCCTGCGGCCAACGGCCTTGCCTGCGTGTTGCCAACTGCCGGCTGTGTGCTCGGCGTGCTGTCCACCGGCACCTGGAGCACCGCCGCCGGCACTGCGACGACGACGACGGCAAGCTACAGCGAGGTCGGCGCGCTGAGCCTGCGGCTGGAGGACGCGAGCTTCGCCGCGGTCGACGCCGCCGACGGTTCGACGCTCGCCGAGCGCACCATCCAGTCGCCGGTGTTCAGCATCGGCCGCTTCGTGCCCGACCATTTCGAGCTTGCGCCGGCCAACACGCCGGTGTTCCTCACCTTCAACGACGCGAGCTGCGCCAGCCGCGCGTTCACCTATGTCGGCCAGCCCTTCGGCTACGCCACGGCGCCGCAGGCGGCGATCAGCGCGAAAAACGCGGCGGGCGCGACCACGCAGAACTACGCCGGCGCGCTGTGGAAGCTCGCGCCGGCGTGGGCGACGCAGGCTTACGCCGCGGCCACCGGCTCGCTCGATACCGGCCTCGTCGGCACGCCGACGGTTGCCGGGACGGGGGCGGGGGCGGGCACGCTCACCGCGCACCCGGACGACGTGCTCGCCTTCGTGCGCACCACCCCGGTCGCGCCTTTCGCGGCGGCGATCACGCTCACGATGCGCGTGCGCGACGAAGCCGAGACGGCGGTTGCCGGCAACGGCATCATCGACACCGCGGTGCCCGCGCAGTTCGTGGACATCGCCTTCGACGCCGGCAACGCCATGCGCTTCGGCCGCCTCGCGCTCGCCAACGCGCACGGCTCCGAACTTTTGGCCCTGCCGGTGCCGATCGAGGCCCAGTACTGGGACGGCAGCCATTTCGTGCGCAACGTGGCCGACGCCTGTACCCGCCTGGCGGCGAACCAGGTGGCGCTGGCCAACTGGCGACGCGATCTCGCGCCTTGCGAAACCTCGGTCACGCTGTCGGGGCGCTTCATTGCCGGGCGCGGCAATCTGCGCCTTGCCGCGCCCGGCGCGGGCAATACCGGCAGCGTCGACCTCAGCGTGCAGCTGGGCAACACCGCCAGCGGCAGCACCTGCGTGGGCGGCGCGCCGGGCCCGGCGACGCCCGCGGCGCAGCCCTGGCTGCAGGGCGCGTGGACGGGCGCGGCCTATGACCGCAATCCGGCCGCGCGCGCGAGCTTTGGCCTGTATCGCGGCAACCGGACCCTGATTTATCAGCGTGAAATGTATTGAATTAGGTAAAAATCCTTTGACAACAACATCTTGTTTATTTAACTTCATCGAAAATTTGAGGTCGGGGCCATGGGGTTCTTCCGTCGATCCAACCAGCTGGGGCTGACTGCCTACCTGCGCTTGCCGGGGCGGCTGGTTTACGCGCGCGTCGACCGTCGCGCCGCGGTGCCGCGCCTGCTCGCCGCCGGCGTCACGCCGGTCGAGGACGATGACTGGAGCGGGGCGCTCGCACGCCTCAAGGGCAAGGGCCCGGTGAGCCTGGTGCTGCGCCCGGGGGATTACCGCCTGCGCCTGCTCGACGCGCCCAAGGTGCCGCCGGAGGAATTGAAAGCCGCGGTGCGCTGGCAGATCCAGGACATGCTCGATTTCCACGTCGACGACGGCACGATCGACGTGCTGCGCGTGCCGCAGCCCGAACATCTGAGCCATGTCCCGCAGATCTTCGTGGTCGCGGCGAAGAACAGCCTGCTCGCCGAGGAAACCGCGCTGGCTCAGAAAGCGGGCCTCGTGCTCTCGGTCATCGATATCCTCGAAACCGCGCAGCGCAACCTCGTCACCCGCCTCGAAACGCGCGGGCGGGCGCTCGCCACGCTGGCCTTCGTCGAAAACGGCGGCCTGCTTACCCTCACGCTCGACGGCGAACTGTGCATGGCGCGCTCGCTCGGCGTGAACCCGGCGTTACTCGAAAGCGACAGCATCGACGGCGTGCTCGACCGCCTGACCCTGGAAATCCAGCGCAGTCTCGACCATTTCGACCGCCAGTTCGGTGGCGTGCCGGTCGACCGCCTGACCCTGCTGCCGTGCGAGCGCGTCGGCCGGCTGCGCGACGGACTCGCCGGCAATCTCGCCCTGCCCGTCGATACGCTGGATCTTGCGAGCGTGCTCGACGTTGCGGCGATTCCCGACATCGCCGCGCTGCCCGCCGACTGCTATCACGCCATCGGCGCGGCGCTGCGGATCGAGGACACCCAGCCATGAGCCAGCAGATCAACCTGGCCAACCCGCAGCTCACGCAGAAGCGCTATGTCTTCGGCCTGCGCGAGATGGCGATCGGTGTCGGCGTCGCCGTGCTGGCGGCGCTGGGTTGGGCGCTCGTCGTGCACGATCGCGCACGATCGATCGAAGCGCAGGCCGCCGAGCAGGAAGCCCGGCTGGCGCAAGCCCAGCGGACGCTGGCGGCGCAGCAGGCGGCGGCCGCCCGCCCGGCCAGCGCGCTCCTGGCCGGGCGGGTCGAGTCGGTGCGGGCCCAGGTCGCCCGGCGCGAGGCGCTGCTGGCGACGCTCGATGACGCCCCGGGTGCCGACCCGGCGGGCTTTTCCCCGCGCCTGCGCGCGCTGGCGGCGAGCCATGTCGAGGGCGTCTGGCTCAATGGCTTCGAATTCGCGCCGGACAGCGTCGTGCTGCGCGGTTCCGCGTTGCAGGCCGGCCTGGTGACGACCTATCTCGAGCGGCTCGGGCGGCAGACGCCGTTTGCCGGCCTGCGCTTTGCCAGCGTCGCCGCCGTGCAGCCAGCAAGCCCGCCGGCCGCCGGGGGCGGGGAAACCGCCGCAGCGCCGGTCGGCCGGGTCGACTTCGAATTGATCGCCGGCAAGCCGGTGGAAGGAGCGACGCATGCGCGTTGAAAAGCTGCGCCAGCTGAATGAGCGCATCGGCGCGCTGAGCCTGCGCGAACGCGTGCTCGTCTTCGCCGCCGCGCTGGTCGTCGCGCTGGCGGCGGTGCAATGGCTGCTGATCGATCCCGCCAGCCTGCGCGCGCAGCAGGCCCAGGATCGGCTGCAGGCCGCCGCGGACGGGCTCGCCGATATCGCGCGGCAGCAGAAACCGCAGGCGCTCGCAGCAGACCCGGATCGGGCCTTGCGCGCGGAACTGGCCGCGCTCGATGCCCGGCTGGCCGAGTTGGATGCGACGCTGGCGGCGCGCACGCGCACGCTGGTGCCGCCCGAGCGCATGCGCGAGGTGCTGCGCGACATGGTGCAGGGGCCCGGCGGACTGCGCATCGTCGGCTTCAAGTCACTGCCCCCCCGGCCGGTCGCGCTTGCAGGCGCCGCCGAGGGTGCGCCGCCGGGTTTCTACCGGCACGGGGTGGAAATCACCGTGCGCGGCCGCTATGCCGATCTGGTCGACTACCTGGCACGCCTCGAACGCCTGCCGTGGCGGCTGCACTGGAGCGAAGCGAAGCTCGATGCCAGCGACCGTCCCGAGCTGAGCCTGACCCTGACGGTCCATACCCTGAGTCTGGAGGAAGCATGGCTGAGCGTCTGATGCGAGGCGTGTTGTGGCTGACCTTGTGTGCGACACTGCCGGCGGCCGCCCTGCAGGACCCGACCGCCCCGCCGCTGGCGGCGCCGGCGGGAGAGGCCGCCGGCGCGGGCATTCCGCTGACCGCGATCAAGCAGGTCGGCGCGCGGCGCATCGCCATCATCGGCGGTCAGGAAATCGCCGCCGGTGGCCGTTATGAAGGGGCACGCGTCGTGCGCATCACCGAAAGCGAGGTGGTGCTGCGCCGCGACGGCGAGACGACGGTGCACAAACTCTATCCGCGGGTCGACAAACGGCCGCGCGGCAAATAGCAGGAGACAACGCGGATGAACAAGCACTTTACCTGGATGCTCGCGGGGCCGCTGGCGCTGGCCGGCTGTGCCGGCATCCCCACGCCGGAGGCGACGCAGGCCGCGATCCGGCAGGAAATACGCCAGGCAGCGCAGCCGCAGCCGGCACCCGTGAGCGAGGCGCAGGCGCGCGCCGAGCTTCTGCCGCCGCTCAAGATCGACCTGCCCAAAGCCGCGGCCGAGCCGGTCGAGCCACGCTTCGACCTGGTGGTCAACGGCGCGCCGGCGCAGGACGTGTTCATGGCCATCGTATCCGGCACCCGCTACAGCATGCTGGTGCACCCCGACGTGAGCGGCACGATCTCGGCCAACCTGAAGAACATCACCGTGCCGGAGGCGCTCTCCGCGATCCGTGAACTCTACGGCTACGACTACAGCATCGAAGGGCGGCGCGTCGTCGTGCAGCCCCTGACGCCGCAGACCCGCGTGTTCCAGGTCAACTACCTCGCAGGCACCCGCGCCGGCGCTTCCGACACGCGCGTGATCTCGGGGTCGGTCAGCGCCGCCTCCTCCGGCGCCGGCGCCGCCGGCAGCACTGGCGGCAGCGTCCAGCAGTCCCTGGAGACGAGCAAGATCAGCACCTCGCTCAAATCCGACTTCTGGGGCGAGCTCAAGCAGGCGCTGGAGACGCTGGCCGGCGAGGGCGGGCGCGTGATCCTCAATCCGCAGTCGGGCGTGGTCGTCGTGCGCGCGGCGCCACGCGCGATGCGCGACGTCGAGCGCTTCCTCAAGGCCACCGCCAACGCGGTCGAGCGCCAGGTCATGCTGGAAGCGAAGATTCTCGAGGTGCGCCTGAGCGACGGCTTCCAGACCGGCATCAACTGGGCGGCGCTGCACGATGGCCAGCATCGCTTCTCGTCCGGCGCCGACACGAACAACTTCAACCTGGTGACGGGGGCCGCCAGCGGCACCAGTACGCTGGCGGGCGTGCTCGGCAAAGGGCTGCCGGCGGCAACGGGCACCAGCAGCGGGCTGTTCGGCCTGGCTTTCCAGACCAAGAGCTTTTCCGCGCTGATCAATTTCCTCGAAACCCAGGGCTCGGTGCACGTGCTGTCGAGCCCGCGCATCGCCGCGCTCAACAACCAGAAGGCCGTGCTCAAGGTCGGCACCGACGATTTCTTCGTCACCAACGTCTCGACCACCAGCAACACCGGCGGCGCCGGCACCACGACCACGCCGAACGTCACGCTGCAGCCGTTCTTTTCGGGCATTGCGCTCGACGTCACGCCGCAGATCGACGAGCGCGGCCGCATCACCCTGCACGTGCGTCCGTCGGTGAGCGTGGTGACCGAGAAAGTCAAGAACATCGACACCGGGCAGGCAGGCAAGCTGACGCTCCCGCTCGCGTCCAGCGCGGTGTCGGAAACCGACAGCATCGTGCAGGTGGAAGACGGCCGCATCGTCGCCATCGGCGGCATGATGAAGCAGTCCTACGACGGCAGCGCGAACCGCGTGCCCGGCCTCGGCCAGCTGCCGCTGCTCGGCTATTTCTTCGGCAACACCAACAAGCAGTCGGTCAAGAGCGAGCTCGTCATCCTGATCAAGCCCACGGTGATCAACAGCTTCGACGACTGGCAGGCCGACGCCGAGGCGACGCGCGGCCGTCTCGACCGCATGGCGCAGCCGGCCGCGCAGCCGCTCGCGCCATGACCGTTGTCGCGTTCGCCCAGCCGGAACGCACAGGCGTGGCCCCGCCAGCGCCGGATCCTGCGGCGGCGGCCGCTGCGGGGGCTCCGCCGCTATCATATCTTGCGCATTTCGGCCTCGCCGAAGCGCCGTTCGGCCTCACCCCGGACACCGATTTCTTCTTTGCCTCGGCACCGCACCAGGAGGCGCTCAACACCCTGCTGTACGCGCTGCAGAACGGCGAAGGCTTCATTCGCGTCACCGGCGCGGTCGGCACCGGCAAGACCTTGCTGTGTCGCAAGCTGCTCGCCGCGCTGCCGCCCGACTGCCACGCGCTCTACCTGCCCAATCCCGCGCTCGAGCCGGCCGGCATCCTGCATGCCGTGGCCGACGAACTGGGGCTGGAGCTTGCGCCGGACGACAACCTGTACCGCGCGCACAAGGCGATCCATGCGCGCGTGATCGAACTGGCGCGCTGCGGCATTCGTGCGGTGCTGGTGATCGACGAGGCGCAGGCGATGTCGCGGCAATGCCTCGAAGCGGTGCGGCTGCTGTCCAATCTGGAAACCGAGAAGCGCAAGCTGCTTTCCATCGTGCTGTTCGGCCAGCCGGAACTCGACGACCAGCTCGACGCCATTCCCCAGTTCAAGACCCGGATCAGCTTCCACGACAGCCTGCGCCCGCTCGCCCGCGCCGAGCTCGACGCCTACCTCGCGCACCGCCTGCTGCGTGCCGGCCGCGACGCGAGCGCGGGCATCCCGTTCAGCGCGGGCGCGCTGGCCGCGCTGCATGCCGCCAGCGGCGGCGTGCCGCGGGTGGCCAACATCCTCGCCCACAAGGCGCTCCTGCTGGCCTACGGCAAGGGGCGTGCCCGCGTGGGCCGCCGCGAGATGCGGGCGGCGGCGCGCGACACGCTGGCGGCACGCGTGCCGCCGTCCAGCCGCGTGTGGCGCTTGCTGGTCGCCATCGGGCTTGCCGGCGCCGCGGGGGCGGCCGCGTGGCTGTTCGGCCTGGGGGCGGGGGGCGCCGCATGAGCATCATCAACCAGACGCTGCGCGCGCTCGACGCGCGCGACAAGCCGGCGCAGCCGCAGGGGACGCTGCCCTTGCGTCCCGTCGCGGCGGCGGGGCCTCGCCGCGTCGTCTGGGGAGCGGCAGGCGTCGGCCTGCTGCTTGCCGCGATGGCGGGCGCGTGGTGGATCAGCCGGCCGCAGGCAACGGAGGTCGCTGCTCGGCCGGCGCCGCGGACCGCGGTCGCCCCTGCTCCTGCCGCGGCCGCGCCGGCGCCCAGGGCGGCCGACGAC
>JBKBQH010000014.1:0-87152 GCA_046292745.1 Thiobacillus sp.
CAGGATCAAACTCTTCAGTTCAATCACTGCATTTACTTCAATACTGCTCGCTCAACTCAAATGAATTACTTCATTCGGCATGAGCATCTATGCTAGGCCACCCGGCAAAAACCAGGTCGGCTACCGCAAAAACACCCACACCTATCGGCTGTAAATTGTTAAAGATCAATCTCTTATAGACTTCGCTTTCGCTGCGTTGCCGTTTCGAGAGGTGCGCATTCTACGGAGTTCGCAAAAAACGTCAACACCTAATTTCGAAATGGTTGCGGGGGCAGGATTTGAACCTACGACCTTCGGGTTATGAGCCCGACGAGCTGCCAGACTGCTCCACCCCGCGCCTGTCGCAAATGAAACCGCGTCAATCGAGAAGCGGAACTATAGCAAAGCCGGCCGCACGACGTCAACACCCATTGCGCATCACGCTCCCGGAGCGGGTGGCCGCAGCCAAAGCCGTTACCATGCGACTTCACCTACCACGAGGGGCTGTTGTGCGTATTTCCGATTTCTCCCTTTCCAGGCTGCCGCGCATCGAATTCGGTTCGGGCGCGCGCGCCAAGCTGCCTGCCACGGTCCGGGCCTGCGGGGCGCGCGCCTTGCTGGTAACGGGTGCGGGCTCGCTGAAGGGCTCGCCATTCTGGCCGGCCCTCATTGAGGGCCTGAAGACGCAGGGTGTGGCTTGGCGGCACTTGCCGATACCCGGCGAGCCTTCGCCGGTCATGATCGACGAGGCCGTGCGCGCCCTGCGCGAGGAACGGATCGATGTCGTCGTCGGGATCGGTGGCGGCAGCGCGCTGGATGCCGCCAAGGCGATCGCCGGGCTGCTGAAACCCGGCAATTCGGTCATGGATCATCTCGAGGGCGTCGGCCCGGAATTGCCTTATGTGGGGCCGGCCACCCCCTTCATTGCCGTGCCCACGACGGCGGGCACAGGCTCGGAAGCGACCAGGAACGCGGTGCTGAGCGTGCGGGGCGCAGGAGGGTTCAAGAAGTCGTTCCGCGACGAACGGCTGGTGGCCGAGGTCGCGCTGGTCGATCCCGACCTGCTGGCAACGTGCCCGCCGGCCGTGATCGCGGCCAATGGTATGGACGCCTTCACGCAATTGCTGGAATCCTACGTGTCGAGCCGCGCCGCGCCGCTGACCGATTCGCTGGCCTGGGGTGGCATGAAAGCCGCACGCGACGGCCTGCTGGCCTTGCACGCGGACGCGGGCGACGCCACCGCGCGCGAGCGCATGGCGTATGCCGCGCTGGTTTCCGGCATCACCCTGGCGCAGGTCGGGCTCGGCGCGGTGCACGGGCTGGCCGCGCCGCTCGGCGCGTTTTTTCCGATCCCGCATGGCGTCGCATGCGGCACGCTGGTGGCGGCGGCGACGCGGACCAACATCGATGCGCTGCGCGCGCGCGATCCGGACCACCCCGCGCTGGAGAAATACGCGCAGGTCGGCCGTCTGCTGAGCAGGCAGGCCACGCTCGACCAGGCTGCCGCGCACGCTGCGCTGATCGACACGCTGATCGCCTGGACGCACGAACTAGGGCTGCCGACGCTTGCCCATTACGGCGTGACGGCGGATGACCTGCCGCGCATCGTCGCCAACAGCCGCGGCAGCAGCATGAAGACGAACCCGATCTGGCTGGAGGACGCGGAAATCACCGCCATCGTGGCGGCGCGCCTGTGAACTTCATACAAGTTCTTCGCCATGTGCAGCCTGTCCCGGCTTCCTGGTTGCCCTACTGCATCGGGCACCACGACGAGGTCGCCGCGCTGGTGGGATGGGTGTTTCTGCCGGATTTGGACCGAGGCTTGCCGAGGTGTGTCATGCTGCCTATAGTTGAGCCATTGGAGGTCAGGCCATGAAACATCAGGTACCCGAGATTCCCGAAACGCCAGCCGATTACGACCACACTCGCATCATCGAGCGTCCGGACGGGTTTTACTGGATGGATGCCGAAACGGGCGAGGAGTATGGCCCGTTCGACTCGCTGCTCGAAGCCGTGCAGGATATGGAGTACACGGCGGACAGCGACTATGGGCCCGGCGAAACGATCGAGGAGGCCGAGGAAGAAATCGGCATCTCGGACTGGATCGATCCTGAAACCGGCGACCCTGCCGACGAATCTCACCGCCCGGTCGACTGAATGCCCGCGGATTCAGCGCGCCCGCAGGCTGCCGGCGCGGCGGCCTGCGCCTCGCGTTCGAACCGGTTGTCCCGATAGGGATGGCCGCCGCGCCGCCAGGCGACCAGCCCGGCCAGCGGATACATCACCAGCAACAACACCCCCCAACGCTCGAACTGCCTGACATGGACGCGCTCATGCGCCCGTGTCGCGTCGAGCGCATCAGTCGACACGCCCAGCACCACGTGGCCCAGGGTCAGCGCCGCGACCGCGCCGCTGAACGGAAATCCGGCTTGCAGCAGCCGGGCCGGCCAGCCGCCACAGGCTTCGATGACGCCGTCCACGACCCGAACCGATCCGCCGCTGGCCCACGCGACGAGGATCGCCAGCACCCCCAGCAGCGTTGCCGGCGCGGCCCAGAGATAAGCGCCGAGGCGCGACAATCAGGCCGCCTGCGCCTCGGCGAACCAGCGCGCCTCGGGCAGGCCGGCACCGAGAAAGTGCGTGCGCGCCGCGTCCAGCTGCGCCGCGGTACCGGACGCGTAGACGTCGAAGCGATGCAGGTCGGGATAGTCGATCACGATCTGCGCGAGCAAGGCGTCGAGATCGTCGGTCGGCGGGTGCGGCACGTAGGTGAAATTGTCCAGCGCATCGGCCCAGGCGCGGCACAGGTTGTCCTGGTAATGCCCGGCGGCGTCGGCCAGCCAGTGCAGATCCATCGACTCGGCGAACTCAAGCGACATGGCGTGCTGCACCAGGCTCTTGATCGGTGCAAAGCCGGCGCCGAAGGCGAGAAAGATCACCGGCCGCGGGGAATCCTCGTCGAGCACGCATTCACCGTAGGGCCCCTCCACTGCCACAGTGTCGTTGGCCTTGATGGCAGTGAACAGTGCTTCCGCGAAGGCGTCGCCGGGGCGGCGCGGCACCTGAACCTCGATGTGGCGGTCCTCGCAGGGGCAGCTGGCGATTGCATAGCGGCCCGAGGCGCCGCCGTAAGCAAGCCGGATGTACTGGCCGCCGAGGAAGCGCAGCCGCTGGCTGCGCGGTGCGAGGATGTGCAGCGCCGCGATCCGCGGATTGAACACTTCGACCGACTTCACCCTGGCGGTGAGCTGTTGCACCGGAATGTCGCGCGCGCCCGCGACATTCGCCTCGATCACCACGTCGTTCACCGGCGCGTAGGCGCACAACAGGATGACGCCGGCCTCCTTCTCGGATTCCTTCAGCACGTAGTCGTGGGCGTGCACCTTCTTCACTTCGCCCGACACCACGCGCGCCTTGCACTCGCCGCAGTTGCCGTTGCTGCAGCCGTAGTTCAGCGACACGCCGTTGCGCAGCGCGGCGTCGAGCAGGGTGTCGTTGCCTTCGACGAAGAATTCGTGGCCGCTCGGCTGGATGGTCACATGGGCAGACATGATCTTGAGTTTCCTTTCCGCTGCGATCGCCGCCCGCGCCAGCGCCGCCTCCGCCGGCACCTCGGCCAGGTTGCGCAGCAGGAAAGCCCGCACGGTATGCAATGCGTGGTGTGTCTCGGCGCTGGCGCCTTCCTCGATTTCCTCGATTTTCTCGTCGAGCCAGCGCATCACCGCACCGTAATGCAGGAGCAGCGCCTTGGCCGCGGCGTACTCGTCCCCCAGCTCGTTGAGACGGGCGACGAGGACCTCCTTGTCGGGCAGGGCGCGGTCGCGGACCCGGCGGGCGAAGGCCTGGTCCTTGATCTCGTTGACACGGCGCAGTTCCGGATCGTCGTCCCACTTCACGTCGGGGAAGGCGCGCAGCAATTCGTCGAGCTCGACCATGCCGTCGAAGGTCGCGAGCGACCCGTTGCGTATCATCGCCTGCAAGGCATGGCGCGGCTGATTGACCAGCCGGGCAACGCGGGAAAGCGGCAGCAAATGACTCATGGCTTCATCCTACTATGCGCCGGCGATGAAAAAAACCGCTCTTTCGGCAGATTCGGAATTCCTGATCCTCCGAACACTGCGACTACAATCGCGCCATGCCCGCGATAGCCATCCGCCCCTGTCCGGCCGACGCGCGCGCGGCGCTCGAGCTGGCTGGCCTTACCCCCGTCTGGGCACGCCTCTACGCGGCGCGCGGTGTCAGGCATCCTGACGACGTCGCGCACCGCCTGCCGCAATTGCTGCCGCCCGACGGCCTGCTTCATGTCGGCCATGCCGCCATGCTGCTCGCCGACGCCATCGCGGCGCACAAGCGTCTGCTGATCGTCGCCGACTACGACGCCGACGGCGCCACCGCCTGCGCGGTCGGCGTGCGCGGCCTGCGCATGCTGGGCGCCCAGGTCGATTATCTGGTTCCCAACCGCATCGAGCACGGCTACGGCCTCACCCCGGCCATCGTCGCGCTCGCTGCCGCACGCCACCCCGACCTCCTCATCACCGTCGACAATGGCATTGCCGCGGTCGATGGCGTCGCGGCGGCCAACGCCCGCGGCATTCCGGTGCTGGTCACCGACCACCACCTGCCCGGCGAGGCACTGCCGGACGCCGCCTGCATCGTCAATCCCAACCAGCCCGGCTGCGGTTTCGCCTCCAAGAATCTGGCCGGGGTCGGCGTGATGTTCTACGTGCTGCTCGCGCTGCGCGCCGAGCTGCGCCGGCGCGGCGCCTATGCGGCACAAGCCGAGCCCGATCTGCGCGAGCTGCTCGATCTGGTCGCGCTCGGTACCGTCGCCGACGTCGTGAAACTCGACGCCAACAACCGCACGCTCGTCGCCCAGGGGATCGCGCGGATGCGCGCCGGGCGCGCCTCGCCTGGCGTCAACGCGCTCTTCCGCGTCGCCGGACGCGATCCCGCGCACGCCACCGTGTTCGACCTCGGCTTCATGCTCGGCCCGCGGCTCAACGCCGCCGGCCGCATCGACGACATGGCGCTCGGCATCGACTGCCTGCTCGCCGACACGGCCGCCGCCGCGCTGCCGCTCGCGCAGCGGCTCGATGATCTCAACCGCGCGCGGCGCGACGTCGAGGCCGACATGCTGGAGGAGGCGCTCGCCATCCTCGCCGATTTCGATCCCGCCGGCAGCGCAAGTCTCGTTGCCTACCAGCCCGACTGGCACGTCGGCGTCATCGGCATCCTCGCCTCGCGCCTGAAGGACAGGTTCCACCGCCCCACGATCGTCTTCGCACGCGCGGAGAACGGCGAGATCAAGGGCTCCGGCCGCTCCATTCCCGGCCTGCATCTGCGCGACGCGCTCGATCTCGTCGACAAGCGCCACCCGGGCCTCATCGCCAAGTTTGGCGGCCACGCGATGGCGGCGGGACTGACGATCAGGGGAGAGCGCCACGAGCACTTCCGCGCCGCGTTCGAGGCCGTGGTGAACGAATTGATCGACCCCGCCGACCTGCATGGCGTGATCGAAACCGACGGCGAGCTGGCGCTCGCCGAGCACCGTGTCGAACTCGCCGTCGAACTCGAGCATGCGGTGTGGGGACAGGGTTTCCCGGCGCCACTCTTCACCGGCACCTTCGACGTACTCGGCCAGCGCGTGGTCGGCGAGAAACACCTGAAGCTACGCCTCGCGCGCGACGGTGCGCACTTCGAGGCGATGCGTTTCTTCCACCCCGACCCGCTGCCGTCCCGCATCCGCGCCGTCTATGCGCTGATGCCGAACACCTTCAACGGGGCGTGCACGCTGCAGCTGAAGCTGCAGCACTGGGAGCCGGCAGGCTGAGGCGCTGCGCGCTTTGCCGGTAGCAGCGTGCCGCGTCAACCGGCCCCAGGCCCAGCATCAACCAGGTGCGTGGCTCGTGAACGGGCGCGATCACCGCCAGATCCAGGGCAGACACCCCCATCATCCCGCCGCCGACCGACCGGATTTCACGCTGCATCATGAAACTCGCCGGCCATGCGCCGGCGAGCCCGTTCAGCGTGCGAACAGGTTGGCCTTCACGATCCGCGGCTCGACGCGGAACACGTTCGGATCGCGCGGATTGACGAACACTTCGATCCAGTGGACGTTCTGCGCGCCGAAGTTCTCCACGCGCGTCACGTTCTCCAGCATCTGCCTGCCCGACGGCTGCACCGGCCCGGCAAGTGGCTTGTCGACGCGGAAATAATGGCTGTCGCCATGGGCCAGCAGCACTGGCTTGCCGAATGCGATCGCCTGCTGCGTGATGCGCTCGAGCACCTTGTTGAAGCCCTGACGTTCCGGGTCGGAAGCCGTCAGGTCGAACCTGGGGTTGGCCTGCATCGCGATCATCACGCCGGCCGACTTGCGCGCGGCAACCTGCGCGAACACCTCGTCGATCCAGGCCAGCGCAGCCGCTTCGCGGGCCTGCACTTCGGCGAGGCGGTCGGAGCGCGGCGCATCGTAGCTATCGGTCGGGTCGATCTGGATCCACGGGTCGAGGCCGTTGTTGCTTCCCACCACGTGCACCGTCGCCATCATCGTGCCGTTGAAGCTCCACATCATGTTCTCGACGTAGTCCTCGAAACCCGCCATGGTCGCCTGTGTGCGCACGGGAAAGCGATGCTGACCCGACGTCATGCCGGCGACCGGGTAGAAGATCTCGCGGAACCTGGCCAGACGCTCGGTCGGCAAATAGTTGCCGTTATTGGTGCGATGGCAGTCCGTCCAGTCGTTGTCGCCCGGGGTTACCACCACCCCGTCGTGGAAGCCCTGGAACTGGTTGAAGCGCTTCTGCAGCAATGCGTCGTCGCAGCGCTCGCTGCCGGCCTTGACGTCCCCCGTGTGAACGACGAAACGCACATGTGGTGCCGCATTGATGCTCGAAATCACCTGATCGAATTTCGCCTCGACCGACGTGCCGTAGGGCACATCGCCGATCAGCGCAAACGAGGCCGAGCCATGCCGCCAGTCGTCCGCCGTGACATGCGCGCCCGAGGCCATCAGTACCGTTGCAGCCAGCATGCCAAAGGTCTGTTTCTTCATTTCAGCGCTCCGATCATCAAAGGAACGCCGAGCCTAGCAACCGAACATGATGGGTTGATGTCATGGCCCGCCCCCGGCGGCCAACCCGTTCGGTCCATGCGAGATTCAAGTTATAGGGCCCGAGGAGGCAAACGGCTGCTTGCCTGGCCACGATTTGCTTGCAACTTGCAACTTGCGCCTTGAAACTTGAAATTTGAAACTGCCTTTAATGCCGCCGATAACCTATTCCCTCATCCTGCTGAACGTCCTGATCTATGTGCTCGGCGTGGTCACCGGCCCGGACATCGTGCGCGTTTTCGGGCTGTGGCCGCCGGGATCGGGAGGGGTGTTTCATGTCTGGCAGCTTGTCACCTACAGCTTTCTGCATGGCTCGGTGCTGCATCTGGTCTTCAACATGGTCGCCATCTGGATGTTTGGCGCCGCGCTGGAAAAACGCTGGGACGATCTGCGCTATCTGCTGACCTACCTGATCAGCGTCGTTGTCGCCGCCATGACGCAGATCGCCGTCAGCGGCTATTTCCTTCACGCCAGCGGCCCCGTCATCGGCGCGTCGGGCGGCGTGTTCGGCCTGCTGCTGGCTTATGCGCTGTACTTCCCCAAACGTGTCATCGTCATCATCTTCTTGCCGTTCATCCGGATCCCGGCCCGCACCTTCGTGCTCGGCTACGGCGCCGTCGAACCATTCCTGGGGGTCACCAACACCACCGCCGGCATCGCC
The DNA here is from genome assembly GCA_046292745.1 of Thiobacillus sp. GTDB lineage: Bacteria > Pseudomonadota > Gammaproteobacteria > Burkholderiales > Thiobacillaceae > Thiobacillus. Next base: position 7,749 of record JBKBQH010000014.1, read on the forward strand.
CACTTCGCCCATCTGGGCGGACTGTTTGGCGGCTGGCTCAGCGTGCAGTATTTCCGCGGACGCGGCGTGTTCGGCAAACGGCCTTCGGCCTGACAGATGCAAGTTACAAGATCAAGATTCAAGGCTCGTGAGTGGCGAGCGGCTTTATGCCCAGTCACGACCTCCTTGTATCCTGAAACTTGCAACCCGAATCTGCTTTTCAAGCGTACCCGTCCGGATTCCCCGACTGCCAGCGCCAGGCGTCGGCGCACATGCGCGCGAGATCGTATTCCGCGCGCCAGCCCAGGTCCGCAGCGGCGCGCGAGGGGTCGGCCCAGCACTGCGCCACGTCGCCGGCGCGGCGGGCGACGATTTTGTACGGCACCGGCCGGCCGCTCGCCGCCTCGAAGGCGCGCACCATTTCCAGCACGCTCACGCCGCGCCCGGTGCCGAGATTCCAGGTGTGCACGCCTGCGATCCCCGCGAGCTTGTTCAGCGCCGCCACGTGCCCGCGCGCGAGGTCGACCACGTGGATGTAGTCGCGCACGCCGGTGCCGTCGGGCGTCGGGTAGTCGCCACCGTAGACGTTGAGATGCGGGCGACGCCCGATCGCCACCTGCGCGATGTAGGGCATGAGGTTATTGGGGATGCCGCGCGGGTCTTCGCCGATGAGGCCAGAGACGTGCGCGCCGACCGGATTGAAATAGCGCAACAGCGCCACCTTCCAGCCGGCATCCGCGTGCACCACATCGCGCAGCATGGTCTCGATGAATAGCTTGGACCAGCCGTAGGGATTGGTCGCCGACAGCGGAAAATCCTCGGTGATCGGCACCGTCGCCGGATCGCCGTAGACCGTCGCCGACGACGAGAACACCACAGACTTCACGCCGGCCGCCGCCATCTCCTCGAACAGCACGATGCTGCCGGCGATATTGTTGTCGTAATACAGGAGCGGCTTCTCGACCGACTCGCCCACCGCCTTGAGACCGGCGAAATGCACCACCGCGTCGATCGCGTGGTCGGCGAACAGGCGCGCCAGCGCCGCACGATCACGGATGTCACCCTCGACGAAGTCCACCGGCCGGCCGGCGATCTGCGCCACCCGCTCGAGCGACTTCGGGCTGCTGTTGGAGAGGTTGTCGAACACCACGACCTCGTAACCCGCCTGCAGTGCCTCGACGGCAGTGTGCGACCCGATATATCCCGCCCCGCCGGTCAGCAAGATCTTCAACTCAGGTTCTCCCTCTCATGATTGCGCTCGCGACTGGCGGGCGAGGAAATCGGCGTACGCCGCCGCCAAGCCGGCGCGCAGGCCGGTCTTCGCCTGCCAACCCATCGCGTTCAGCCGGCCGACGTCCATCAGCTTCCGTGGCGTGCCGTCCGGCTTGGTCGCATCGAAGTCGAGCCGCCCCGCGTAACCCACCGCCGCGGCGACGGCTACAGCGAGTTCGCGGATGCTAATGTCGTGCCCGACCCCGATGTTCACCACCGGCGCCAGGCCGTCGTTGCGGTCCTGTCCCAGGAGCGGCACGAACTGCGCATCGGGCAGGTTCATCAGGTAGACGCAGGCATCCGCCATGTCGTCGCTGTAGAGAAATTCGCGCCGCGGCGTGCCGGTGCCCCACACGGTCACGCTCGGCGCGCCGGCGAGTTTGGCTTCGTGGAAGCGGCGGATCAGCGCGGGGATGACGTGGGAGTTCTCCGGGTGGTAGTTGTCGCCGGGGCCGTAGAGGTTGGTCGGCATGACCGCGAGGTATTGCGTCTTGTACTGCCGGTTGTAGGCCCAGCACATCTCGATGCCGGCGATCTTGGCCAGCGCGTAAGGCCGGTTGGTGGGCTCCAGCGGACCGGTGAGAAGGTGTTCTTCCTTCATCGGCTGCGGTGCAAGCTTGGGGTAGATGCAGCTGGAGCCCAGGAACAGCAGGCGCCTGGCCTGGTTCTTGTACGCGGCGTGGATGACGTTGGTCTGGATCGCGAGATTGTCGCGGATGAATTCGGCCGGGTAGGTGTCGTTGGCGTGGATGCCGCCGACCTTCGCTGCGGCGAGGAAGACATAGTCGGGCTTCTCCCGTTCGAAGAAGGCCTCGACTTCGGCCTGGCTGGTGAGGTCGAGCTCGGCGTGGGTGCGCGTGACGAAGTTCGCGTACCCACGCGCCTGCAGGGTGCGCATCAGCGCAGAGCCGACGAGTCCGCGGTGGCCGGCGACATAGATTCGAGCGTGCGTGTCCATCGACCTACTCGTGGTAATCCATGGCCTTGTAGCCATGCTTCTTCACCAGTTCATCGCGCTCGGCGGCCTTGAGGTCTTCGCGCACCATCTCGGCGACGAGTTCATCGAACGTGGTCTTCGGCGTCCAGCCGAGCTTGGCCTTGGCCTTGCTGGGGTCGCCGAGCAGGGTCTCGACTTCGGTCGGGCGGAAATAGCGCGGATCGACCGCGACGATGCATTTGCCGTGCGCATCAAAGCCCTTCTCGTCGACGCCCTTGCCCTCCCAGCGGATTTCCATGCCGAGCTCTTTCGCGGCGGCGGCGACGAAATCCCGCACCGAGTACTGCACGCCGGTGGCGATGACGAAGTCCTCGGGCGTGTCCTGCTGCAGCATCAGCCACTGCATTTCGACGTAGTCGCGGGCATGCCCCCAGTCGCGGCGGGCGTCCAGGTTGCCGAGGAAGAGGCAGTCCTGCAGCCCGAGCTTGATCCTGGCGAGCGCGCGGGTGATCTTGCGGGTGACGAAGGTCTCGCCGCGGATCGGGCTCTCGTGGTTGAACAGGATGCCGTTGCAGGCATACATGCCGTAGGCCTCGCGGTAGTTGACGGTGATCCAGTAGGCGTAGAGCTTGGCCACCGCGTAGGGGCTCCTCGGATAGAAGGGGGTCGTTTCCTTCTGCGGGATTTCCTGCACCAGGCCGAAGAGTTCGCTGGTCGATGCCTGATAGAAGCGGGTTTTCTTTTCCAGCCCCAGGATGCGGATGGCTTCCAGGATGCGCAGCGCGCCGAGCGCGTCGGAGTTGGCGGTGTATTCGGGCTCCTCGAACGACACGGCAACGTGGCTTTGCGCGGCGAGGTTGTAGATCTCATCGGGCTGCACCTGCTGGATGATGCGGATGAGGCTGGAGCTGTCGGTGAGGTCGCCGTGATGCAGGATGAACCTGCGGCCGGTCTCGTGCGGATCCTGGTAGAGATGGTCGATGCGGTCGGTGTTGAAGAGCGAGGTGCGGCGCTTGATGCCGTGGACTTCGTAGCCTTTATCCAGCAGGAATTCGGCAAGGTACGCGCCGTCCTGGCCGGTGACGCCGGTGATGAGTGCTTTTTGGGTCATGATAGTGCCATCGGGTTTCAGACGCGGCCTGCCGCATCGGGATCGAAACGACAGGCCGCCGCGCCAGCATTGTGCCTCAATGGTGCCCAAATCGAAACGCCGGGCGCCCGCAACACCTGGTACTACGCCATGCTATGCTGAGCGCCGTTTGGGAGAGCGGCGTGAAATATCTGTTACTGATCATGGTCGGGTTCCTGGTTTGGGCGGTGATCCGCGCCTACCAGCGTTCGCTCGACAAGCCCCGGGCCCCGACGCGGGGGCAAACCGTGGAAGACATGGTGAAATGCGCGCACTGCGGCGTGAACCTGCCGCGCAGCGAGGCCATCTTTTCCGGCGGCGACTTCTTCTGCACCCCGGAGCACCGGCAACTCGGCAAACGATGAACACCCCGGCGGCACCCCTGCCCCGCCCCGCCACCTCCGGCTATTTCGCGTCGCACTGGCGCAGCCTCGATTATTTCAACCTCTACCGCCTGACGCTGGCGCTCGCGCTCGTCTTCACCGGCGTGCTGTTCGAGTCGTCCGACATCTTCGGGCCCGGCGCGGGCACGCAATTCCAGACCTATGCGTTTGCCTACCTGGTCATGACGGCCCTGTTCGTGCTGGGCATACGCGCGCGCTGGCCCGATTTCCAGGTCCAGCTGACGACCCACATCCTCGCCGACGTCATTTTCATCATCCTGATGATGGGGACGAGTCCGCAGCTCGCCGGCGGGCTCGGCTTGCTGCTGGTGATTTCCATCGCTTCCGGCGGCCTGGTCGGCAGCGGCCGGCTCAGTCTGCTGTACGCGGCGATCGCGTCGATCGCGCTGCTGCTGCAGAACACCTTCAGCCTGCTCGCCGGCCAGCGCAGCGTTGACAGCTTCTTCCTGACCGGCCTCTTGTGCGCCGGCTATTTCACCATCGGCTGGCTCGCCCATACCCTGACCCGGCGCGCGCTGCGTTCCGAAATGCTGGCCCGCCAGCAGGCCGAGGAGCTGGCGCTGCTCAATCGCATCAACGCCCTCGCCATTGAAAACTCGCCCGACGGCCTGTTGGCGGTGCGTGGCGACGGCGTGGTGCGCCATGCCAGCCCCCGTGCGCTGGCGCTGCTCGGCGCGTCCGTGCGGGTAAAACCCGGCCTCACCCGGATCGACGCGCTGTCGCCCGAACTGGCCCGGCTGGCGCCGCAGGTCCAGCCGGGCGCCAGCGTCGAGCTCGACACGCCAACCGCGCGCCTGCGGGTGCGCTGCATTCCGCTCCCCAGCCCCGACAACAGCCGCGTGCTGGTGCTGGAAGACCAGCGCCATGCCGAACAGGCGGCGCAGCGCCTGAAACTCGCGGCACTGGGCCGGCTCACCGCCAATATCGCGCACGAGATCCGCAATCCACTGTCGGCGATCAGCCACGCCGCCCAGCTGCTGCGGGAGGAAACCCATGATCCCGCACAGCAGAAGCTGGCCCGCATCATCGATGGCAACGCGCAGCGGCTCGACCGGCTGGTCGAGGAGGTGCTCACGCTCAACCGGCGCGACCGCCTGAACCCGGCCGATTTCGACCGGGCCGCCCTGGCGTCCCTGATCGACGAGCTACGCCACACTGAAGAAATTCCGCCGGACGCCGTCATAGTCGACATGCCCGACACCCTGCATTTTCGCTTCGACCCTGACCACCTGCGCCAGATTCTATGGAATCTGCTGCGCAACGCCTGGCGCTACTGCAGCCGGCAGCCCGGCTGCCTCCGCTTCCAGGCACGGAACCTGGCGGACGGCATCCAGCTCGACATCGTCGACGACGGCCCGGGCGTTGCGCCCGAACAACTGGGCCGGCTGTTCGAGCCGTTTGCCACGACCGAGGCACAGGGCACCGGCCTCGGCCTTTTCCTCGCGCGCGAACTCGCCGAATCGAATCACGCCCGCCTGGTTCACGTGCCCACCCCGCAGGGTGCGAATTTCCGCCTCGACATCCACGGAGGCGCACGCGCATGACCGCCTCCCCTCGCATCCTGCTGGTCGACGACGAACCCGATCTGCTCGACCTGATGGAACTGACGCTGGTCAAGATGGGGCTCGAAACCGACCGCGCCGCCACCGTCGCGGGCGCGCTCGACAAGCTCGCCGCGGGGCGCTACGACCTTTGCCTGACAGACATGCGCCTTGGCGACGGCGAGGGCCTGCAGGTCATCGAGGCCGCCAGCGCGCTCGTCGCGCCGGTGCCGGTCGCCGTCATCACCGCCTACGGCAATGCCGGCAACGCAGTGGCCGCGCTCAAGGCCGGCGCCTTCGATTATCTGGCCAAGCCGGTCGCGCTCGACCAGTTGCGCGCGCTGGTGAAGTCCGCGTTGAAGATGCCCGCAAGCGCGTCCGCCGATACCCCCGTCCGGGAGCTGATTGGCCATTCCGCCGCCATGCAGGACGTGCGCGCGCGCATCGCCAAGCTCGCGCGCACCCAGGCGCCGGTGCACATTTCGGGCGAGTCGGGCAGCGGCAAGGAACTCGCCGCCCGCCTGATCCACCGCCTCGGCAGCCGGGCCGACAAGCCCTTCGTCGCGGTCAACTGCGGCGCGATTCCCGAAACGCTGATGGAAAGCGAGTTCTTCGGCTACCGCAAGGGAGCCTTCACCGGCGCGGACGCCGACCGCAGCGGCTTCTTCCAGGCCGCCGACGGCGGCACCCTCTTCCTCGACGAAGTCGCCGACCTGCCGCTGTCGATGCAGGTGAAGCTGTTGCGCGTGCTGCAGGAAAAGAAGGTGCGCAAGGTGGGCGCCACCGCCGAGGAGCCGGTCGACGTGCGCATCATCAGCGCGACCCACCAGCATCTTGCCGAACTGGTCCAGGCTGGCCGCTTCCGCCAGGACCTCTACTACCGGCTCAACGTCATCGACCTGTCCATGCCCAGCCTGCGCGACCGCGTCGGCGACATCCCCGAGCTCGCGCGCGCCCTGCTCGACAAGCTCGGCGGACAGGATGTGGTGATCGACCGCGACGCCGAGCAGGCGCTGTGCGCCTACCCCTTCCCCGGCAACGTGCGCGAACTGGAAAACACCCTGGAACGCGCGCTGGCGCTCTGCGAACAACAGCGCATCACCGCCGCCGACCTCAACCTCGCGCCGGCGCTGCGCGCCGCCGACGTCTCCTCCAGCAGCAAATATCCCTTGCAGGACTATCTCGACCAGGTCGAGCGCGCCGCGATTATCGAGGCGCTGGAGCAGACCCGCCACAACAAGACCGCCGCCGCGCGCCTGCTGGGGGTCACCTTCCGCAGCCTGCGCTACCGTCTGGAACGGCTCGGCATCGAATAGCGGGCGAAAAGCGCCTGCCGATCCGACACGATCGACCGGAGGTCTTCGCGGAAAAAAGCCCGTCGCGAATCGGGTTCGGGACGGGCTTGCTGCATCTGGTGCCGCTTGTCGGATTCGAACTGACGACCTACCGCTTACAAGGCGGTTGCTCTACCAACTGAGCTAAAGCGGCGACAAAAACGATTGATTATAGCGACCCCACGGGGGCTATTTGACGACCTTGAGCGAGGGACGTCCCTTGGGCGGCGGCGCCTCAGAGTCGTCGGGCGGCGCGGCATCCGGCGGAGGCGTGCCCGCTGGTTCAAAGTGCAGGCCCTGCCCGTTCTCGCGCGCAAAGATCGCGGCGACACGGTCGACCGGAATCGCGATTTCGTGAGACACACCGCCGAAGCGCGCCGAAAACCGGATCCAGTCGTTGTCGAGCGTGAGGTTGCGGGTGGCGCCGGCGCTGATGTTCAGCACGATCTGGCCGTCCTTGACGTAGCCGGGCGGCACCCGCGTGCGGCCGTCCACCGCCACCAGGAGCTGCGGCGTATAGCCGGAATCCGTGCACCACTCGTAGAGTGCACGGATGAGATACGGCTTGGTGGAGAGTTCGGCCACGCCCTGTCCGCTTATTTGCGCAGCGCCTTTTCGGTAGGCGTGAGCGCGTTGATGAAGGCCGGACGGCTGAACAGGCGCTCGCGGTATTTGAGTACCGGCGCGGCCATCTTGGGCAGTTCGATGCCGTAGTGTTCGAGCCGCCACAAGAGCGGCGCGATCGCGACGTCGAGCATGGAGAACTCGTCGTTCATCAGGTATTTCTGCTTGGTGAGAATGGGCGTGAGCTGCGAGAGGGCGTCGCGGATTTCCTGGCGCGCCTTGTCCGAGCCCTTGCCGAGACTGTGCTCCAGCGTGTTCACGTGCGCGAAGAGGTCGTGCTCGAAGTTGAACAGCACCAGGCGGGCGCGCGCGCGCATCACCGGATCCGGCGGCATCAGCTGCGGATGCGGGAAGCGCTCGTCGATGTACTCGTTGATGATGTTGGATTCGGTGAGCACCAGGTCGCGTTCGACCAGCACCGGCATCTTGCCGCTGGGGCTGATGCTGGCGATCTCTTCCGGTTTGTTGTGCATGTCGACGTCGATGATCTCGAAGTCCATGTCCTTCTCGAACAGGACGATTCGACAGCGATGGCTGTACGGATCGGTGCTGCCGGAATACAGGGTCATCATGGCGGGGCTCCCTATCGTGTTGCGTGTATTAATAGCTTAAAACGCCAACAGCCGGACACCAGCCCGGCTGTTGGCGAAAAGGCGGGTGCGCGGTCAGTGGACGTCTTTCCAGTACTCTTTCTTCAGGTAGTACGCCACCACAAAGAAGATGCCCAGGAAAATCAGGACGACCACGCCGAGCTGCTTGCGCTGCACCTGCGCAGGTTCGCCCATCCAGACCAGGTAGTTCACCAGGTCGCCGACCATGGAATCATACTCGGCCAGCGTCACGCTGCCAGGTTTGGCCAGCACCAGGCGCTCGACGACCTCGTGCTCGCCGTCCTTCCTGTACACCGGGACCATTTCGCCCTGCAGGCTCCACATGACGTGGGGCATGCCGACCTTGTCGAACACGGTGTTGTTCCAGCCGGTCGCACGGGAGTCGTCGCGGTAGAAGCCGCGCAGATAGGTGTAGAGCCAGTCGGCCCCGCGCGAGCGCGCGATCACGGAGAGGTCCGGCGGGGTGGCGCCGAAGAAGACCTTGCCGTCGCTCTTGGTCATACCCACCTTCATGGTCTCGCCCGGCTTCTCCGCGGCGAACATGAGGTTGTCCTTGATCTGCTCCTCGGTAAGCCCGAGGTCGGTCAGGCGCGAGTAGCGCATCGCCGCGGCGCTGTGGCAGTTGAGGCAAAAGTTGACAAACATGCGCGCCCCACGCTGCAGGGATTCCTTGTCACTCGGGTTGACCGGCGCCTTGTCCAGCGGAATGCTGTGGCCGCCGGCGGCGAGGGCGAGGGCGGGAACGACCGCCAGCAGGAAAAGAAGGTTCTTCATGCGTTTCATTTAGCCAGTCACCCTTTCCGGTTCCGGTTTCGTTTTGTCAATCGAGGTATACCAGGGCATCAACAGGAAAAACAGGAAGTAGATCACCGAGAACACCTGGGCAAAGATCGTCGCGATCGGGGTCGCCGGCAACAGGCCGAGATAACCCAGGCCGACGAACGCCACGATGAACAGCGCCAGCGCGATCTTGTAGATCGGGCCGCGATAGCGGATCGACTTCACCTTGCTGCGGTCGAGCCAGGGCAGGAAGAACAGCAGCACGATCGACAGCCCCATGGCGACGACGCCCGGGAACTGCGAGCCGAACATCGGCGGCACCGCGCGCAGGATCGCGTAGAACGGGGTGAAGTACCACAGCGGCGCGATGTGTTCCGGCGTCTTCAGCGGGTCGGCCGGGACGAAGTTGGCCGCCTCGAGGAAATAGCCGCCCATCGCCGGTGCGAAGAACAGGATCGCCGAGAACACCATCAGGAAGACGACGACGCCGACGATGTCCTTCACCGTGTAATAGGGGTGGAAGGGAATGCCGTCGAGCGGGATGCCGGTCTTGGGGTCCTTGTGTTTCTTGATTTCGACGCCGTCTGGGTTGTTGGAGCCGACTTCGTGCAGGGCGACCAGGTGCACCACGACCAGCGCGATCAGCACCAGCGGCAGCGCGATGACGTGGAAGGCGAAGAAGCGGTTGAGCGTGGCATCTGAAATCACGTAATCACCGCGGATCCAGATCGACAGGTCTTCGCCGATGAAGGGCACGGCGGCGAACAGGTTGACGATCACCTGGGCACCCCAGTAAGACATCTGGCCCCACGGCAGCAGGTAGCCAAGGAAGGCTTCCGCCATCAGCGCCAGATAGATCAGCACGCCGAAAATCCAGATCAGCTCGCGCGGCTTGCGGTAGGAACCGTACATCAGGCCGCGGAACATGTGCAGGTAGACGACGACGAAGAACATCGACGCGCCGGTGGAATGCATGTAGCGGATCAGCCAGCCCCATTCGACGTCGCGCATGATGTACTCGACGGACAGGAAGGCGAGCTCCGAATCCGGCTTGTAGTTCATCGTGAGGAAGATGCCGGTAACGATCTGGATCACCAGCACCAGGAGTGCGAGCGAGCCGAAGAAGTACCAGAAGTTGAAGTTCTTGGGCGCATAGTATTCGGACAGGTGCGCCTTGTAGGTGGCGGTGAGCGGGAAGCGATCGTCGATCCAGCCCATCAGTTTTTGCATCGCTGACATGATTGATTAGCTTCCTTGCAGGCGGTGATCTTTTTGCTGGGGGTCCACGCCGATCAGCAGCTTCGCGTCGCTCACGAATTGATGGGGCGGGATCACCAGGTTCGTCGGCGCAGGCACGCCCTTGTATACGCGCGCGGCGAGGTCGAAGCGCGAGCCGTGGCAGGGGCAGAAGAATCCGCCCGGCCAGTCGGCGCCCAGGTCGGCGGCACCGATTTCCTTGCGATAGGTGGGAGAGCAGCCAAGGTGGGTGCAGATGCCCACGGCCACCAGATATTCCGGCTTGATCGAACGGGTAGGATTCTTGCAGTAATCCGGTTGCTGCGGCATGTCGCTCTTGGGGTCGGCGAGCTTGTCGTCGTGCTTGCCGAGCAGGTCGAGCATCTCCGGGGTGCGATTGACGATCCATACCGGCTTGCCGCGCCATTCGACGGTAAGCAGCATGCCCGGCTCGACCTTGCTGATGTCGACTTCGACCGGGGCACCCGCGGCGCGCGCGCGCGCGCTCGGCTGCATGCTGACCACCAGCGGAATGGCGACGCCCGCGACGGCGACACCGCCGACGGCGCTGGTCGCCGCGATCAGAAATTTTCGTTTGCGAACATCCACTTGGTGCCCTTCGACTTCCTGGCTCATGATTCCCCAACCTGAAGGTGTTTCGAATAAAGGACGCATTCTAACCAATTTGCCCTGGTCTCCGAAAGTACGGCACATGCGAAACGCAACGCCAGGAGGCCGCTCGGCTATAATCCGCGCGTGGCGAAATCACGCCAAGCCCCTGAATTCAATCGACATGCGCAAAATCTGGCTGCTTTTCGCCCAATCCACGACGATCGCGCTCGGCGTGCTGTTTGTCGTCCTTCTGTTCAGGCCCGATCTGCTGCGCTGGCCGGCTGCGCCCGGCACCCTGACCATCAAGGAGGCCGCGCCCGCGGCTGCGCCGGCCGCGACCGGCGTCAGCGCCTCCTTCGCGCCGGCCGCCCAAAAGGTCATTCCCTCGGTCGTCAACGTGTTTACCCAGCAGAAGGTGCGGCGCGCGCCCCACCCGGCGCTCGACGACCCGATCTTTCGCTACTTCTTTGGCGATCGTCTCGACGCACCGCCGCGCGAGGTGTCCAACCTGGGATCCGGCGTGATCGTGACGGCGAACGGCTACATCCTCACCAATCATCACGTGATCGAAGCGGCGGACGAAATCCAGATCGCGCTGGCCGATGGCCAGACCGTGCCTGCGCGTGTCGTCGGCGCCGACCCCGACACCGACCTTGCGGTGCTCAAGATCGACGCCGACAAGCTGCCGGCCATCACCTTCGCCCAGCCCGACAGCCTCCACGTCGGCGACTGGGTGCTCGCGGTGGGCAACCCCTTCGGGGTCGGCCAGACCGTGACCGCCGGCATCGTCAGCGCGCTCGGCCGCTCCCACCTGGGCATCAACACCTTCGAGAACTTCATCCAGACCGACGCCGCGATCAACCCGGGCAACTCCGGCGGCGCGCTGGTCGACGCGGCCGGCAACCTGGTCGGCATCAACAGCGCGATCTACTCGCGCAGCGGCGGCTCGCAGGGCATCGGCTTCGCGATTCCGGTGAGCATCGCACGCCAGGTGATGGAGCAGATCATCCAGACCGGCAGCGTGACGCGCGGCTGGGTCGGCGTCGAAGTGCAGGACTTGACCCCCGAACTGGCGGAATCCTTCAATCTGAAGCAGAGCGAAGGCGCGCTCATCGCGGGCGTATTGAAGGGCGGACCGGCCGACGCCGGCGGCGTGCGCCCGGGCGACATCCTGCTCGCGGTGAACGGCCACAAAGTGGCGAATTCGGCGGCATTGCTCAATCTGATCGCCGACCTCAAGCCCGGCACCGATGCCAGGCTCACCGTGGCGCGCAAGCAGCAGACGCTCGATCTCGTCGTGCGCGTCGGGCGTCGCCCGATGCAGCGCGCCCAGCCGCAGGAACCCTGACGCCGATCAGCTTGCCGCCTGCGTCAACAGCCGCAGGCGGGTCGGATAGAGGAAGGCATCCTGCGCCATCGCCGGCACGTTCCAGCCGGCCGCGGTGCGCGCCATGCGCTGCAAGGCCGCCTCCGGGATGCGCAGGGTGGACAGAAGCAGCACGTCGGACGGCGAATACAAGGCGCCATCGGCGAGCGCCGGTTCCGGCTGCAAGGTCGCCAGCAGCGGGCTCGCCTCGAGGCGCCAGCCCGTCTCGCTCCAGAAGGTCTGCCAGGCCACCTGCGCCAGTTCGCGCGCGCGCGTTCGCGACAGCGCATTGCCGGTTGCATCGGCATGGTCGAGCAGGCCCTGCACCACATAGGCATAGTCTTCGAGCTCGGCGTGCGGCAACACCTGTCCGCGTGCACGCGCCTTGATCAGCTTGCCGTCCCGAACCAGCTGCGTGAGCAGGAAAGCCTGCACGCGGTCGGCCTGCAGGCGGTAGACCGGGTCGAGCGCCGCCGCCTGGCTGAAGGCGGAAAGCGCCAGGCCGTTCAGCCCCGCGGTGAGCTTGTCGTCCTTGGGCAGCGGGCGCGCCAGCCGCACCGGCCGCAGTGTGCGCAGGGCGTCGGCGAGCAGTCGACGCTCCTCGGCCGTAGGCGTGCGGTATTCCGCAGGCAGGTAGCCATCCTCGAGTTCGCGCGCGGCGTCGAGCCGCCATACCCGGCGTGCTGCCGCGTAGGCCGCCGGCGACAGGCGCTGCCTGAGCTCTTCCGGCTCCCACAGATAGGTCGCACCCTCGCGCCCCTTGTCGTCGACCGCCGAGGTGCTGGTGTAGAAGCCGCCACTGGCATCGAGCATTTCGGCGCGCATGAAATCGAGCGTCGACAGCGCGATGTCACGGTAACGCGGTTGGCGCAGCACGCCCGCCGCACGCAGGTAGAGTTGCGCCAGATGCGCGTTGTCATAGAGCATTTTCTCGAAATGCGGCGTATCCCATGCCGGGTCGACGGTGTAGCGGAAGAAGCCGCCGCCGACATGGTCGCGCAAGCCGCGGTTCGCCATCTGGTCGAAGGTCTGGCGCAGGAATTCGCCCAGCCTGGCGTCGGGCTGGCGCGCCTGCTGGTCGAGCAGCGCGTGCAGCTGCGGGGCCATCGGGAACTTGCTGATCTGGCCAAAGCCGCCGTGCAACGTGTCGGCCTCTTTCCACGCACTGGCGACGAACTGCTGCCAGGCGTGTTCGACGCGCGCCCGGGTGAGCGGGGCGCCTAGCGGGGGGCGGGCCGGCGGCGGGGCCGCCTGTTGCGCCAGGGTGCGCAAGCCGGCGCGGTCGGCGACCCAGCGCCGGTTGAGATGGGCGATCTGGGTGCGGAATTCGTCGGGCGGCACGTACAGCACGGCGAACACCGGGTAGCCTTCCGGCGTGACGAAGGCATTGAGCGGCCAGCCCGAGGCGCCGTTCAGTCGCGCCGAGAAGGTTTGCAGCGCGTCGTCGAGTCCGCTGTTGATTTCACGGTCGACCTTGACAGGAATGTAGTCGCGGTTGAGGAGCGCGGCAATCTGCGGGTTCTTGAAGCTTTCGCGCTGCATGACATGGCACCAGTGGCAGGCGAAATAGCCGACCGAGACGAACAGCAGCTTGTTCTCGCGCCGGGCACGGGCGACGGTGTCGGCGTTCCATTCCTGCCAGGCGACCGGATCGCTGCCGTGCAGAGCGAGATAGGGCGACGGGTGCTGGGCGAGGCGGTTGGTGAGTGCCGAGGCGGCGGCGGTCAGTGGCAGGCACAGCGCCAGGAGCAGGAAGGCGCGTGCCCCCCTGCGCTCAGACCTTGACATAGGTCCAGCCCTGCTGGAGCCGGGTGACGATTTCTCCGATGGCGGTCGGCGCCGCCTGCGTCACAGGCAGCAGTTCGACTTTCTCGCCTTGCCCGGTGAAGCGCGCGATGGTCTGGCTGCATGCCACCAGATGGAGGTTGGCGTGACGCTTGGTCATGCGGACGATGCGGGCCGCATGCGGACTGACCCCGTCGCGCATCAGGTTGATGCCGCGGCTGTTGGCGACGACCTCGAGCTCGATCGCGCGGCCCTGGCGCTCGGCCTCGTCAAGCATGGCCTCGGCGCGGTCGAGCACGGCGGCCATGCGGGCGGGGTCGTCGCTGTCCAGATGCAGCATGATACGGTTCGGGTCGGGCTGCCGCGCGAGGCTCACCGGCTGATAGCCCTCGAGCGCCGCCAGCGGCGTCCTCGCAGGCGCCTCCGCCTCCATGACGCCGCGCACGCCCCAGCCCGCGACCAGGCCGGCCAGCAGGATCAGGCAGCCCATGGCACAGCGTTGCACGAACGGCCGGCCACGCGGCGGGCGCGGCTGCGCATCCGCCGGCTGCGGCGGTTCGGCATACGCCAGCCGTACCATGCTCTGCAGACTGCGCAGGCCGCAAACGCGCTGCGCCAGGGCCTGGTCGCTCCGCAGCCGGGCGATCAGCGCCTCGCTGTCGGTCACGTCGAGCTGGCCATCGATGAAGGCGTGCAGGGTTTCATCCGAAATCATGGCATGGTTCATTTCACTCTCCTCAGCACGGGCTGCGCCTCTTGCTGGCCGGCCTTCTGGTCCAGCATGCGCTTGAGGTTCGCCCGCGCCCGCGACAGCCGGCTCATCACCGTGCCGACGGGAATTTCCAGTATCCCGGCCACGTCCGCGTAGCCGAATTCCTCGAGGTCGACCAGGGTGAGTACCTGGCGCTGCCCCATCGGCAGGCGCGCGACCGCCGCGCGCACGCAGGCGATCACCTGCTCGCGGTTGCAGCAGATCTCGGGGCTGTCGGTCGGGGATTCGAGCTCGTCGTGCATCTGCTCGATGTCATCGTGGTCGCGCCGACTGCGCAAATGATCGAGCCAGCAATGATTCATGATCGAGACCATCCAGGCCTTGAGCGCGGCCTCGTCGCGCAACTGCGCACGCCGCGCCCATGCCTTGGCCATGGCTTCCTGGACCAGATCGTCGGCGAGCGCCGGGTCGTGGCACCAGGCATAGGCGATGCGGTACAGCACGGGGCGCTGGGCTTCCATGCCGGTACGCAAGGGACCAAAAAGCAGTGTCGATATCATTGTCATGTTCCTTGGACGCCGGCCACCCCGGACTTATTCCCATCGTGGCGGAAAATTTTTGTCAAAAACATGGAATAAGCGTACTTGAGGCACCGTCTTAGCTACAAGTCGGACAATCCGGCTTGCCAATTCTCACGTACGGAGGAGTTTCCCAAAATGCTGAACATGTCGAAAATGCTGGCCGCCGCCTCGATGGTGGCCGTTCTGGGCCTGACCGGCTGCGCTACCACCGAACAGGACGCGCCGATCAAGACCGTCTACCACATCAATGACAGCGCTACCGCGATGGCTGCGATGAACAACATCAAGAACCAGCTGGCGGCGTCGCCCAAGGATCAGATCATCGTCGTCACCCACGGCAAGGGCATCGACTTCCTGCTGCAGGATGCCACCGACAAGGACGGCAACCCCTACCAGCCCCGCATCGACGACTTGATGGCCAAGAAGGTCGATTTCCGCGTCTGCAACAACACGCTGAAATCGCGCAACCTCGACCCCGGCGCCGTCGTCAAGGGCGCCAAGATCGTGCCCTCCGGCGTGGCGGAAGTCGCCAAGGTCCAGGCACGCGAGGGCTATACCTACATCAAGCCCTGACGAATCCAGTTCCCCGTGCCCGGCACGGGGAGCGGATAACCGAGTCGTTCCGTTGTCTCCACCGGCCTCGCAAGAGGCCGGTTTTTTTGTTTGCGCGCCCGGCGCGCGTCTCAGGCGTTGCGAATGAAATGCTCGCGATAGAAGCGCAGTTCCTCGATCGATTCATAGATGTCGGCCAGCGCTTCATGCCGGTTGGATTTCTTGAATTCCTCCGCCAGCCCCGGGCGCCAGCGCTTGGCCAGTTCCTTCAAGGTGCTGACGTCGAGGTTGCGGTAATGGAAGAAGGCTTCCAGCCTGGGCATGTAGCGCGCAAGGAAGCGGCGGTCCTGGCAGATCGAGTTGCCGCACATCGGGGAAGTGCGCTCCGGCACGTGCTGCTTCACGAATTCGAGCATCTGCGCCTCGGCTTCGGCCTCGTCGAGCTGCGAGGCCTTGACGCGGTCGATCAGCCCCGATTTGCCGTGCGTGCCCTTGTTCCAGCTGTCCATCGCGTTGAGCACCTCGTCCGGCTGGTGCACGACCAGCACCGGCCCCTCGGCGACGGTATTGAGATCGGCGTCGGTGACGACGATCGCGAGTTCGATGATGCGGTCGGTGTCGGGCGACAGACCGGTCATTTCCATGTCCAGCCAGAGCAGATGCGTGGGATTGAGCGCCATGAGGATGTCCTGAACTGAAGAGCGCGTATTTTCGCACAGAGCCCATAGACCCTGTGCGGCGCAGGGTGGCGGATGGGACGGCTTGCGGCCATAATTTGAAGCCCCGTTCCCGGAGTCCTGCCATGAACCTCCTGACGCTATTCATCGCCGCGGGCGCATTCGCCACGGCGGCCCAGGCGGCCCCGTTCGCCCAGGGCGACCCGCAGGCCGGCAAGATACTGCACGACAAGGCCTGTATCAGTTGTCACACCGGACTCTTCGGCGGCGACGGCAGCAAGATGTATACGCGCGCCGACCGCAAGACAAAAACCGCGCAGCAGCTGGCCGCCCGCATTTCCGGCTGCAACGCCAACACGGGCGCCGGTTGGTTCCCCGAGGACGAGGCCCACGTCGGCGCCTGGCTCAACCAGCAGTACTACAAATTCAAGTAAGGAATGCCATGACCACGATCGTCGAAGAACTCGTCCGCAAGAAGTGCGCGCCCTGCGAAGGCGGGGTCGCGCCGCTCACCGACGCGCAGATCACGCCGCTGTTGAAGGGCCTTACCGGCTGGCAGCGCGACGGCATGAAAATCGCCAAGGAATACAAGTTCAAGGACCACTACCAGGCGCAGGCCTTCACCAACGCGGTGATGTGGGTGTCGCACCGCGAGGACCACCATCCCTACCTGATCGTCGGTTACAACACGGTGAAGGTGGAGTACTGGACCCATGCGATCGGCGGCCTGTCGGAGAACGACTTCATCTGCGCCGCCAAGGTCGACATGCTGTTCGAGATTTGAGCCCCGCCAGGCCTGCCCCGCCGGCCTGCCTCACCGGCCAGGTGATCGCCGCCTACAGCCGCCGCTTCCTGGTCGAGACGGCAGCGGGCATCCTGCCGTGCCAGGTCAGGGGACGCCATCTGAAAGTGGTGTGCGGCGACCGGGTCGACGTCCGGCGCGAGGGCGACGCCGGCGTGATCGAGGCAGTGCGTCCGCGCAGCAGCCTGCTGTATCGCTCGGATGCCTACAAGACCAAGGCGATCGCCGCCAACGTCACGCAGCTCGCGGTCGTCGTGGCGCCACGGCCGAGCTTTTCGCCGGAGCTGGTGCAGCGCTGCCTGCTCGCCGCCGAGGATCAGGGCCTCCAGAGCCTGCTCGTGCTCAACAAGACCGACCTGCCGGAAACGCCGGCGGCGCTCGAACGCCTGGCGCCCCTCGCCCGTATCGGCTACCCGCTGGTCCAGCTGTCGGCACTGACCGATGTGGCGCCGTTGCGCCCTGCCCTGCAGGGACACACGACGCTGCTGATCGGGCAGTCCGGCATGGGCAAGTCGACACTCGTCAACGCCCTGTTTCCGCAGGCGCGCGCAGAAACCGCCGAATTCTCCGAGGCGCTCGACAGCGGCCGCCACACCACCACCCATACCCGCCTGCACCGGCTCGACGCCGAGACGGCGGTGATCGACTCGCCCGGCCTGCAGGAATTCGCGCTGCAGCACCTCGACGCCGCTTCGTTGGCGCACGCCTTCGTCGAATTCCGTCCTTACCTGGGGCAATGCCGCTTCCGCGATTGCACTCACGAGAGCGAACCGGGGTGCCGGGTGCGGGAAGCGGTCGACGCCGGCGCCATCGACCCGGCGCGTCTGAAGCTGTTCCATACCCTGCGCCGATTGCAGCAGAATGCCGCCCAGCGCCTATAAAGCAGACAAACGGTTTCACAGGAGAAAGCCATGAAAACCCTGTTGGCTTTGTTTCTTTCCCTGGGGCTGGTGGCTTCAGCACTTGCGGCGGGCAAGCCGGTCGCCACCCCGTATGCGCCGGCGCGGGTGCTGTTCGACTTCTATTTCGACAATCCGCAGAAGATCGGCAGCGCCCTGTTCTGGCTGCGCTCGCTGGTCAATACGCTGCAGGGACCGCCCTACGACTACGCGGCCGAGGACAACAAGATCGTGGTGGTGATCCACGGCACCGAAATCGTGACCGTGGCCAGGCACAACGAGACGAAATACCAGGAAGTCGTCGACCGCATGCGCTACTACGCCGACCTGGGCGTGTCGTTCCGGGTGTGCGGCCAGGCGATGGCCGACTTTGGCTACCGCATCGAGGATTTGCAGGATTTCGTCGAGGTCGTGCCGAACGGCATCGCCGAACTCGCGCATTGGCAGCAACAGGGCTACGCGCTGATCATCCCGCAGATCCAGGACAAGCGCTTCGACATCGACGCGATCCGCTGATCGGCCTGCCCCGCAAGCGGGGTGGCTTGGGGGCGGGGAAAAGCCCGCGCCCGCCTATTCCGGCCAGTGCTTGATGTAGCGCTTCAGGAGGCTGTTCTCGAAGTTGGCTTCCTTGAGGCAGGCGCGCGCCACGTCATGGAAGGAAATGATGCCGAGCAGCTTGTTGCCGTCGAGGATGGGCAAGTGGCCGATATGCGACTTGGTCATGACATCGCGTGCGTAGTCGACCGAGTCGTCGGCGCTGGCGACGACGGGTTCGGTCACCATGATGCGGCTCACCGGCGTGTCCTTGAGGTTGCAGCCATGCTGCGCCAGACCCTTGACCACATCGCGCTCGGTGAGCAGCCCCATCATCTCGCCCCCCTGCATCACCACCAGCGAGCCGACCCCCAGTCCGACCAGCTTGCCGACCGCGGCCTCGACCGTTTCGGTCGGCGCGATGGTATGAATGTCGTCACTCTTGAGGGTGAGGATTTCGCGAATCTGCATGGATGTCTCCGGGTCAACGTGGGGAATGCAGCAATGATAAACGAGGTCGGTCCGCGGTCTAAGGCCGCACCAGGCCGGCCTCGACCTCGTCCCGCCTGGCGCGTCCGGCCAGGGCCTCGATCAACGCCAGGGCGAAGTCCATCGCCGTGCCGGGTCCGCGGGAGGTGAGCACGCTGCCGTCCCGAACCACCGCTTCGGTGCTCAGTTTCACGCCAGGCAGGCCGTCGAGAAAGCCCGGATAACTCGTCGCGCGCTTGCCGGCCAGCACGCCGGCCTCGGCCAGCACCATGGGCGCGGCGCAGATCGCGGCGGTGTACTTGCCGGCCGCCGCCATCTGCTGCAGGAGCCGGATGATGCGCGGATCGTCCTTGAGGTGGGCCGCCCCGGGCATGCCGCCGGGCAGGACGACCATGTCGTAGCTGTCCTTGAGCGCGATGTCGAGGGTGACATCGGGCACCAGCTGCACGCCGCGGCTGGCCTTGACGATGCCGGGTTTCAAGCCTGCCGTCGTCACCGCGATGCCGGCGCGGCGCAACAGATCGATGATGGTGACGGCTTCGAGCTCTTCGCAACCGTCCGCCAGGGGAACCAGTACCTTGGCCATGTTCGTCTCCTCGGGGGACATTGATACGACCGCGATCAGTCGCGGAAATTCTGGAACTGCAGCGGGAAGTCGGTGATGCTCTTCTTCACCAGCGCAATGGCTTCCTGCAGCGTATCGCGCTTGGCGCCCGATACCCGTACGCTGTCGCCCTGGATGCTCGCCTGCACCTTGAGTTTGCTGTCCTTGACGAGCCTGACGATCTTCTTCGCCAGCTCGGTCTCGATACCGGTCTTCACCGTCACGCTGCGCTTGACCTTGTTTCCGGACACCTTCTCGACTTTGCCGACGTCGAGGCACTTCACGTCGATACCGCGGCGGGCGAGCTTCTGGGACAGGATTTCCTGCACCTGGTCGAGCTGGAATTCGGTGTCGGCATAGACCGTCAATATATAGTCGGCCTGTTCGACGCGGGCGTCGGAACCCTTGAAATCGAAACGCGTCGAGACTTCCTTGTTGACCTGGTCGACCGCGTTCTTCACCTCCTGCTTGTCGACCTCGGAGACGATGTCAAAACTCGGCATGGTTCATTCCTCAAGCTCGATGACAAAAGACTGCACCGGCAGGCCCGTTTCGTCGTGGAACTCGGCCGCCGCCGCGACCCCCAGGCGCGCGATCGCCTCGGCGTCGAGCGCGGGCGCGCGGTACGCGGCATACATCGCACCCAGCGCGTAGGGGCTGCCGCTGCCGTAGGCGTAGAATTTGGAGAACGCCTGCACCGTGCGGTGCGCCGCGACGCCGAAGATGCCGTGCCGGTTGGCGATCAGCACGTCCATGCGGGACGATTCGAGGTCTTCCTCCTTGTCCTCGCCGGCCTGCAGGTAGTATTGCTCCTTCAGCACCCCGTGAAGCGCGTTCCACGCGCTAAAGATGTTCGCCACCGAATCGAGCGGCGGAATTTCCTCCAGCGAGGCGAAATAGTCCGCCAGGATGAGCTTGAACGTCGCCGACCCGGTGATCGCCACATAGCTGTCGCCGACGCGGATGATCTTCTCGTGGTTGGCGACATACTCGGATGATTCCTTGCCGTTGCCCCACTTCGTCAGCGTGTCGGATGCGATCGCGACGCGCCCGGCCTTCTTGACGACGGTGATCGTGGTCATGGCTGGATAACCGGCGTCCGCGATCAGCCAAAGTGGCAGACGTAGTGATACGGATCGCCCATCACCTCGATGTCGAAGCTCGAGTTGGCGGGCACGTCGAAGGATTCGCCCGCCCGGTAGGTCTTCCATTCGGTCTCGCCCGCCAGACGCACGCGGCAGGTGCCGGCGACGCCTTCCATGACCTCGGGCGCGCCGGTGTTGAAAGTGAGCGTCGACGGCAGGATCACGCCGACGGATTTCTTCGTGCCGTCGGGGAACTGCACGGTGTGCGAGACGCACTTGCCGTCGAAGTAGACGTTGGCCTTCTTCACCACGCTGATGTTGTCGAACATGGACATGCTTATTTCCTCCGTGCGTCGAGTTTGGCGGCGATGCGCAGACGCAGCGCGTTGAGCTTGATGAAGCCGCCCGCGTCCTTCTGGTCGTAGGCGCCGGCGTCGTCCTCGAAAGTGGCGATGGTCGAGTCGAACAGCGAATCGGTCTTCGAATCGCGGCCGACGACGATGACGTTGCCTTTGTAGAGCTTCAGACGCACCGTGCCGTTGACGTGCTCCTGCGTGTGGTCGATCAGCACCTGCAGGGCGCGGCGTTCCGGTGCCCACCAGTAACCGTTGTAGATCAGGCTGGCATAGCGCGGCATCAGGTCGTCCTTCAGGTGCGCGACTTCGCGGTCGAGCGTGATCGACTCGATCGCGCGGTGCGCTTTCAGGAGAATCGTGCCGCCGGGGGTCTCGTAGCAGCCGCGCGACTTCATGCCGACGTAGCGGTTTTCCACCAGGTCGAGCCGGCCGATGCCGTGCTTGCCGCCGAGTTCGTTGAGCTTCGCCAGCACCTCGTGCGCGCGCATTTTCTGGCCATCGATCGCGACCACGTCGCCTTTCGCGTAGGCGAGTTCGATGTACTCGGCCTGATCGGGCGCCTTTTCCGGCGACACGGTCCAGCGCCACATGTCCTCCTCGGCTTCCGCGTTGGGGTCTTCGAGATGGCGGCCTTCGTAGCTGATGTGCAGCAGGTTGGCGTCCATCGAATACGGCGAGCCGCCCTGGCGGTGCTTCATGTCGATGGGAATGCCATGCGACTCCGCGTAGGCGAGCAGCTTCTCGCGGCTCAGGAGATCCCACTCGCGCCACGGCGCGATCACCTTGATATCGGGTTTCAGCGCGTAGGCGCCGAGCTCGAAGCGCACCTGGTCGTTGCCCTTGCCGGTGGCGCCGTGGCAGATGGCGTCCGCCCCGGTTTCATTGACGATCTCGATCAGGCGCTTGGCGATCAGCGGCCGCGCGATCGAGGTGCCGAGCAGATACTCGCCTTCGTACACGGTGTTGGCGCGGAACATGGGGAAGACGAAGTCGCGCACGAATTCCTCGCGCAGATCGTCGATGTAGATCGACTCGGGCTTGATGCCGAACTGCAGCGCCTTCTGCCGTGCCGGTTCGAGTTCCTCGCCCTGGCCGAGGTCGGCGGTGAAGGTGATGACCTCACATTGATAGGTGTCCTGCAGCCATTTCAGGATGACCGAGGTGTCGAGGCCGCCGGAATAGGCCAGCACTACTTTCTTGATGTCGCTCATGATGCTCGATGGATTAATGGGTGGAGCCGGATTGGTTCTTGTCGATGACCTCGACCTGGCCGGGAAAGCCGCCGATCTTGAGAATGTCGAGGTTGGCGGCCTGGCTGGCCTTCTCGATCTCGATGCCGACGACGCGGCCGTCCTCGGACAGGTTGAGCACGATGCCCTCGTGCGCTTCCCAGGCCTGGGCGGGGTTTTCGGGACTGATTTCGATATACAGCGAATCCATGTCCTTGAAGTAGGCGATATTCATGTTCAGTGTTCCACTTTTCCCAGCAAGAGGTATTCCATCAAGGCCTTCTGCACGTGCAGCCGGTTTTCCGCTTCGTCCCACACCACCGATTGCGGACCGTCGATCACCTCGGCGGTGACTTCCTCGCCGCGATGCGCCGGCAGGCAGTGCATGAAAAGCGCATCGGGCTTGGCGACCCGCATCATGTCGGCATCGACCTGCCAGTCGGCGAAGGCCTTCAGGCGCTCGTCGTTCTCGGCTTCCCAGCCCATGCTGGTCCACACGTCGGTGGTGACGAGGTCGGCGCCGCGGCAGGCGTCCATCGGGTCGGCGAAGCTCTCGAAATGGTCGGTGCCGTAGAGGTTGGCGCGCTCGGGCTCGACCTCGTAGCCGGGGGGTGTCGACACATGCACGTTGAAGTCGAGCACCTCGGCCGCCTGCAGCCAGGTGTTGCACATGTTGTTGGAGTCGCCCACCCAGGCCACGGTCTTGCCCCGGATCGAGCCGCGGTGTTCGATGAAGGTGAAGATGTCGGCCAGGATCTGGCACGGATGGTATTCGTTGGTGAGCCCGTTGATCACCGGCACGCGCGAGTGCGCGGCGAAGCGCTCGATGATCTCCTGCTCGAAGGTGCGGATCATCACGATGTCGACCATGCGCGAGATGACCTCGCCGGCGTCCTCGACCGGCTCACCACGTCCCAGCTGGGTGTCGCGCGTGTTGAGGTAGATCGCGCTGCCGCCGAGCTGGTGCATGCCGGCCTCGAACGACAGGCGGGTGCGCGTCGAACTCTTCTCGAAAATCATCGCCAGCGTGCGGTCGACCAGCGGATGGTACGGCTGGTAGTGCTTGAAGCGGGACTTGATCACCCGCGCGCGTTCGAACAGGT
The DNA here is from genome assembly GCA_046292745.1 of Thiobacillus sp. Taxonomy (GTDB): domain Bacteria; phylum Pseudomonadota; class Gammaproteobacteria; order Burkholderiales; family Thiobacillaceae; genus Thiobacillus. The sequence goes on from JBKBQH010000014.1 coordinate 30,982, forward strand.
AGAGATGTTCGTCGCGCGTGAGATCCTTGAATTGCAGGAAGTGCTTGAGCATCACGCCGCCTGCCGCAGATAGTTCCGCACGATGCCAGACACCGTGGCGACGAGGGTTTCCACCTCGGCCGCGCCATAAATCAGCGGCGGCACCAGGCGGATGACGCTGTCGGACGTGACGTTGATCAGCACGCCGGCGTCGCGCGCCACGCCGACCAGCTCGCCACAGGGACGGTCGAGCTCGACGCCGATCATCATGCCCTCGCCACGGATATCGACCACGCCATGCACGCCCGCGAGCGCCTCGCGCAGGCCGGCGCGGATCGCCTCGCCGCGCTGCTTCGCGTTCTCCAGCAGGCCTTCGGATTCGATCGCCTCCAGCGTCGCCAGCGCCGCGGCGCAGGCGAGCGGATTGCCGCCGAAGGTCGAGCCGTGATTGCCGGGCTGGAATACGTCGGCCGCCGCGCCACGGGCAAGACAGGCGCCGATCGGCACGCCGGCGCCCAGGCCCTTGGCGAGCGCCATCACGTCGGGCACCACGCCCGAATGCTGGAAGCCGAACCAGGTGCCGGTGCGGCCGATGCCGGTCTGGACTTCATCCAGCATCAGGAGCCAGCCATGGGCATCGCACAGCTTGCGCAGTTCGATCAGATATTCCGGCGGCAGGATGTTGATGCCGCCCTCGCCCTGCACCACCTCGAGCAGCACCGCGACCACGCTCTTGTTGTGCTCGGCCACGTGGCGGATCGCTTCGATGTCGTTGAACGGCACCCGGGCAAAGCCGGAGAGCAGCGGCTCGAAGCCCGCCTGGATCTTGCGGCTGCCGGTGGCGGTGAGCGTCGCCAGGGTGCGTCCGTGAAAGGCCTTTTCCATCACGATGATGGTCGGCACCTCGATACCCTGGTTGTGGCCGTACAGGCGCGCGAGCTTGATCGCGGCCTCGTTGGCCTCGCAGCCGGAATTGCAGAAGAAGACGCGGTCCATGCCCGACAGCGCGCACAGCCGGTCGGCGAGTTCTTCCTGACGCGGCACGCGGTAGAGGTTGGACGTATGGATGACCGCCGCGGCCTGGTCGGCGATCGCCTTGACCAGCTTCGGGTGCGCATGGCCCAGCGCGTTCACCGCCACGCCGGCGACGGCGTCGAGATAGCGCCTGCCGGCTTCGTCCCACAGATAGGCGCCCTCGCCGCGCACGAAGGCGACGGGCTGGCGGGCATAGGTGTTCATCAGATGTTCGGACATGGCTTTCAACCCATCTTGCTTGCGCATTCAGTTCGTTAAAGCAATACGGCGGCCTAGGCCGCCGTATCACATGCGCGAGTTTACACCGCGCGCGGGCTTTGGGCTATCAGAAGCCGTGCACCCCGGCACCCATGAAGAACAGCATGGGAATCGACAGCATGGTATTGGTGCGGGAGGCCAGGAACGCCACGCGGCGCGCCTTGTTTTTCTCCTCGTCGCTCGCCGAGACCATGCCGAGGATCTTCTTCTGGTTCGGCCAGATCAGCACCCAGACGTTGAAGATCATGATGGTGCCGAGCCAGGCGCCGATGCCGATGAAGGCGGCTTCCGGCTGCAGCGTGAACGCGGGCACGAAGCGCGGACCCAGCAGCGCCGCGCCGGCGAGCCAGGTGACGACTGCCGACCAGCGGAAGAACAGCAGCGCGCGCGGCGCGACGTGCTTGGAAATGCCGGCCGCGGTGCCGTCGGCGGTAGCGGCCTTGAGCGCGGCGACCTGCACGAAGTTGAAGTAGTAGAGCAGGCCGATCCACATGACGCCAGCCATGAAATGGATCCAGCGGAAAATTCCCATCGAGTATTCCATGGTCACAGCCCCCCGATCAGGAAGTTATTGGCAAAGACATACAGGACCGCCGTCAGCACGACGCCGGCGATCACGGTACCCCACAGTGAATCCAACGGGTTTTTCATCATTCTCTCCTCATCCTAATGGTGCTTCACGTACTTCACACGATTGTTGACCGATTTGGTCAGGTAAAACAGTGTGCAGTATGTGCAAATCACCGGGGACGCGCAAGCGCGGCCGGACCTGCGTTGCGCCCCGCCATGCTAGAATTCGCCAACCTTTCCTCCCCCGATTCGTTCATGGATGACGTTTCCGCCAACGCCCCCTTCATCATCCGGGGCCTGACCCTTCGGGGCGCGCCCTTCCGGCCGAGCGACTGGGCCGATCGCCTGGCGGGCGCCTTCGCGGTGGTCGACCCCAACAGCCGCACCAATTATTCGCCTTATGTGCAGCCAGTCACGCTGAATGGGGTTCGCTGCGTGGCCGTGGACAAACGGCTCCGGGAGATCGATCCCAATGCCTGGCGCTTCCTGCTGTCCTTCGCGCAGAGCAACGAGCTCCAGACCGAGAACGCCGACTGACCCGCCGACCAGACGCGGCGGCACCCCATGAAAAAACGCCGCTTGCGCGGCGTTTTTTCATGGGGTCGGCTTGTTGCCTCAGGCCATGGCCTTGACGGCGGCGGACAGACGGCTCTTGTGACGGGCAGCCTTGTTCTTGTGGACGATGTTCTTGTCGGCGATGCTGTCGATCAGGCGCATCGAGGCCTGGAACATTTGCTGGGCGGCGGCCTTGTCGCCGGCCTCGATCGCCTTGCGGACCTTCTTGACGGCCGTGCGGTATTCCGAGCGCTGGCTCATGTTGTGGTCGCGCTGGGCGCTGGCCTGACGTGCGCGCTTGCGCGCCTGGGCGGAGTTCGCCATGTTTCTGCTCCTTCAAGCCCTGCGCTTCAAAGCGGGGGCAAATTGATCTGTTCGCGTCCGACCCACGGGAGCCGGATTCACCAAAGCCGGCGATTGTAAGGGAAACCGCCGCCACAAGGCAAGCGTTTCGTGCGCGGTTGCGAACGCCGCCCCCGCCCCGCACAATGCCGGAAAACCCCGCCGCCCATGAATCTCCTCAAAGCCCTCGCTGCCGTCAGCAGCATGACCCTGCTTTCCCGCATCCTGGGCTTCGTGCGCGACGCCATCATCGCCCGCGTGTTCGGCGCGGGCATGCTGACCGACGCCTTTTTCGTCGCGTTCAAGATTCCCAACCTGCTGCGCCGCCTGTTCGCCGAAGGCGCATTCTCGCAGGCCTTCGTGCCCATCCTCGCCGAATACCGGAACCGCCGCGGCCACGACGCGACCCAGGTGCTGGTCGACCAGGTCGGCTCGGCGCTCACGCTCGCGCTGGTCGCGGTCGCCTGCCTCGGCATCGTCGGCGCGCCGTGGATCGCCTACGTGAGCGCCCCCGGCTTTCACGCCGATCCGGACAAGTTCGCGCTCACCGTCGAACTGCTGCGCATCACCTTCCCCTACATCGTGTTCATTTCGCTGGTCGCGCTGGCGGCCGGCATCCTCAACACGCACAGCAAGTTCTCGGTGCCAGCGTTCGCGCCGGTGCTGCTCAACGTCGCGATGATCGCCGCGGCGCTGTGGCTGGCGCCCTGGTTCGACCCGCCGATCCTGGCGCTGGCGTGGGGCGTGGCACTCGGCGGCGTGCTGCAACTGGCGTGGATGCTGCCGCACCTGCTGAAGATCCGCATGCTGCCACGCCCGACCCGGCGTTTCGACGACCCCGGCCTCAAGCGCGTGCTGAAGCTGATGGCGCCAGCGACGCTTGGCGTCTCGGTCGCGCAGATCAGCCTCCTGATCAACACCATCTTCGCGTCCTTCCTGGTGAGCGGCAGCGTATCCTGGCTCTACTACGCCGACCGCCTGATGGAATTTCCCGCCGGCATGCTCGGCGTCGCGCTGGGCACCATCCTGCTGCCCAGCCTTGCCAGGCACTACGCCGACGACTCGCCGGCGGAATACTCCAGGCTGCTCGACTGGGGCCTGCGCCTCACCCTGCTGCTGGCGCTGCCGGCGGCGGTGGCGCTGGCGGTGCTGGCGGTGCCGCTCATCAGCACGCTGTTCCAGTACGGCGCCTTTTCCGCGCACGACGTGCTGATGACGCAGCGCGCGCTGGTCGCCTACAGCCTCGGCCTGCTGGGCATGATCCTGGTGAAGGTGCTGGCGCCCGGCTTCTATGCGCGGCAGAACATCAGGACGCCGGTGAAAATCGCCATCGTCACGCTGGTCGCCACGCAGCTGATGAATCTCGCCTTCATCATCCCGTTCGGCCACGCCGGACTGGCGCTGGCGATCGGTCTCGGCGCCTGCCTCAATGCCGGGCTGCTGCTTCATCTGCTGAAAAAACACGCCATCTATACGCCGCAGCCGGGCTGGACCGGCTATTTCCTGCGCGTGCTCGTCGCGGTGTCGCTGATGGGGGCGCTGCTCTACCATGGCATGGGCCCGGCGCAGTGGTGGCTCGACGCCCGCTTCGCCGACCGCGCGCAGCGGCTGTCGCTGCTGGTGGCCGGCGGCGTCGCCTTGTATTTCGCCGCGCTCGGCGCGATGGGCTTCCGGCCGCGCCAGTTCGCACGCCGGGCCGCCGAATAGCGCCCCGAATCGGCTAGAATAGGCCCTTTTCGCGCCGGTTCCCGTTTCGTTTCGCCCATGCGCATCACCCACGGCTTTCGTCCGCTCGGCACGCCGCACGCGGTCACCATCGGCAATTTCGATGGCCTGCATCTGGGCCATCAGGCCATGCTCGCCCGCCTCATGGACGTGGCGCGCGTGCGCGGCCTGCCGAGTTGCGTATTGAGCTTTGAGCCGCATCCGCGCGAGTTCTTCGCGCCCGAGGCGGCGCCGGCGCGGCTCTCCACCCTGCGCGAGAAAGCCGAGCACCTGGCGCGGCTGGGAATCGATCGCCTGCACGTGTTCCGTTTCGATCGCGCCTTCGCCGCGCTCAGCGCCGAGGCCTTCATCGACCAGGCGCTGGGCGTCACGCTGCAGGCGCGCTACGTCCTGGTGGGCGATGACTTCCGCTACGGCGCCAAGCGCATGGGCGATTTCGCGCTGCTGAAGGAAAAAGGCCGGTTGCTCGGCTTCGACGCCGAACACCTGCCGACGGTCGAGGTCGACGGCGAGCGCGCTTCCTCGACCGCGGTGCGCGCCGCGCTTGCCGCCGGCGACCTCGAACACGCGGCGCGCCTGCTCGGCCGCCCCTACGGCATCTCCGGCCGCGTCGTGCATGGCGACAAGCTGGGGCGCGACATCGGTTTCCCCACCGCGAACATCCAGCTCAAGCACAACCGCCCGCCGCTAATGGGGATTTTCGCGGTCGAGCTCTGTGGCCTCAACGGCGCGCCGCTGCCCGGCGTCGCAAGCCTCGGCAAACGACCAACGGTGAAGGGTGCCGACGCCATGCCCGTGCTCGAAGTGCACCTGTTCGATTTCAAGGCCGAGATCTACGGCCGCCGCGTGCGCGTGGATTTCCTGCACAAGCTGCGCGACGAAGCAAAGTATCCCGACCTCGACACGCTCGTCGCGCAGATCCGCCGCGACGTCGACGACGCCAGACAATTCCTCGCGCAGCGCCGCGCCTGACCCCCGACCATGCCTGACTACAAAAGCACGCTCAACCTGCCCGACACCCCGTTTCCGATGCGCGGCGACCTCGCCCGCCGCGAACCCGGCTGGGTGAAGTCCTGGCAGGAAAAAAAGCGCTACGAGGCGATCCGCAAGGCCGCCGCCGGCCGGCCCAAGTTCATCCTGCACGACGGCCCGCCCTACGCCAACGGCGACATCCACATCGGTCACGCGGTGAACAAGATCCTCAAGGACATCATCGTCAAGGCGAAGACCCTCTCCGGCTTCGACGCGCCCTACGTGCCTGGCTGGGACTGCCATGGGCTGCCGATCGAGCTGCAGGTCGAGAAGACCCACGGCAAGAACATCGACCCGGCGAAGTTCCGCGAACTGTGCCGCGCCTACGCCGCCGAACAGATCGAACGGCAGAAGGCCGACTTCATCCGTCTGGGCGTCCTCGGCGACTGGGCGCACCCGTACCGCACGATGGATTTCTCCTTCGAGGCCGAGCAGTTGCGCGTGCTGGGGCGGATCCAGCAGGCCGGCTATCTGTACCAGGGCGCAAAGCCCGTGCACTGGTGCGTCGACTGCGGCTCGGCGCTCGCCGAGGCCGAGGTCGAGTACGAGGACAGGGTGTCCCCCGCGATCGACGTCGGCTTTGCCGTGGCCGATCACGCCGATCTCGCGAGGCGCTTCGACCTTGCCGCGATCGACGGGCCGGTCCAGCTGGTGATCTGGACCACGACGCCGTGGACGCTGCCGGCCAACCAGGCGGTCGCGCTGCACCCCGATTTCCAGTACGCCCTGGTGCGCACCGCGAAAGGTCATCTGATCCTCGCCGAGGGCCTGCGTGAAGCGGCGCTGACCCGCTACGGCCTGAGCGAAGGCGCCGAAGTGCTCGCGCACACCAGCGGCCAGGCGCTCGAAGGCGTGCTGCTGTGGCACCCCTTCCAGGCGCGCCAAGTGCCGGTCATCGTCGGCGATCACGTCACTGCCGACGCCGGCACCGGCGCCGTGCACACCGCGCCCGGCCATGGCCTCGACGACTACGTGGTCGGCAGCCGCTACGGCTTGAAGGTCGACAACCCGGTGGGGGACGACGGCCGCTTCTACGCCAACGTGCCGCTGGTCGGCGGCATGAGCATCTGGCAGGCGAATCCGCTGATTCTGGAAACGCTCGAAGCCAGCGGCGCCCTCCTCGCGCACGAAAAACTCTCCCACAGCTACCCGCACTGCTGGCGCCACAAGACGCCAATCATCTTCCGCGCCACAAGGCAATGGTTCATCGGGATGGATTCCAGCGGCCAGGGGACGGCAGACAGCAGACAGAAAACCCTGCGCGAGCAGGCGATGGCGGCGGTTGATGCGACGCAGTTCTTTCCGGCGTGGGGGCGTGCGCGGCTGGAGGCGATGATCAGGAACCGTCCCGACTGGTGCGTCTCGCGCCAGCGCAACTGGGGCGTGCCGATCCCCTTCTTCACCCACAAGGAAACCGGCGCCCTGCACCCCCGAACGCCCGAACTGCTGGAAGCCGTGGCGCAGCGCGTCGAGGTCGCGGGCATCGACGCCTGGTTCGCGCTCGACCCCGCCGAACTGCTGGGCGAGGACGCCGCGCATTACGACAAATCCGGGCACACGCTCGACGTCTGGTTTGATTCCGGCGTCACCCACGCCTGCGTGCTGAAGCGCCGGCCGGAGCTCGCGCATCCGGCCGATCTCTATCTGGAAGGCTCGGACCAGCATCGCGGCTGGTTCCAGTCATCGCTGCTCACCGGCTGCGCGACCGACGGCCGCGCGCCCTACGATGCGCTCCTGACCCACGGCTTCGTCGTCGACGGCCGCGGCCACAAGATGAGCAAGTCGAAGGGCAACGTCATCGCGCCGCAGAAGGTGATGGACCAGTACGGCGCCGACATCCTGCGCCTGTGGGTGGCGACGACCGACTACTCGGGCGAGCTGTCGATTTCGGACGAGATCCTGAAGCGCGTCGTCGAGAGCTACCGCCGCATCCGCAACACCCTGAAATTCCTGCTCGCCAACCTGTCCGACTTCGACCCCCGGCAGCACGCCCTGCCGGTCGCGGACTGGCTCGAGATCGACCGCTACGCGCTCGCGCTGACGCGCCAGCTGCAGGAAGAGATCCAGGCGCATTACGACGCCTACGAGTTCCACTTCATCGTGCAGAAGCTGCAGACCTTCTGCTCGGAAGACCTCGGCGGCTTCTACCTCGACATCCTCAAGGACCGCCTCTACACCAGCGGCGCCGACAGCCGCGCGCGCCGCGCGGCACAGAACGCGCTTCACCACCTCACCCACGCGCTCGTGCGCTGGATGGCGCCGATCCTGTCGTTCACCGGCGAGGAGGTGTGGGAACAGCTGGCCGGCCCTCTCCCCAACCCTCTCCCGCAAGCGGGAGAGGGGGCCAAGGCTGGGCCCAAACCGATTGACGATTCCGTGTTCCTGCACACCTGGCACGACCTGCCCGAGCAGGCGGACGCGGCAAGCCTGCTCGACCGCTGGACCCGGATCCGCGCGGTGCGCGCGCTGGTGTCGAAGGAACTCGAGCTGGTGCGCGTCGCCGGCAACATCGGCTCGTCGCTGCAGGCCGACGTCACCTTCCACGCCAGCCCGGAGACGCAGGCCCTGCTCGCGCCGCTCGGCGACGACCTGCGCTTCGTCTTCATCACGTCGCAGGCGCGGGTGGTTCCGGCCGCCGCCGACCGCGTCGAGGTGACGCCGAGCACGGCGAAGAAGTGCGATCGCTGCTGGCATTACCGCGCCGACGTCGATGCCGATCCCGGGCATCCCGGCCTGTGCGGACGCTGCGTCAGCAATTTGTTCGGCGCGGGCGAGGCGCGCAGCCATGCGTGAGTTCTTCACCCCCGCCATGCGCAAGTGGCTGGGGCTGGCCTTCGCGATCATCGTCGTCGATCACCTGACGAAATGGTGGGTGTCGGCGAGTCTCGACTACCAGGAGCACATTCCCCTGCTGCCCTTCTTCTCGCTGGTGCGGGTGCACAACACCGGCGCGGCGTTCAGCTTCCTGGCCGACGCGGGCGGCTGGCAGCGCTGGTTCTTCATCGCGATCGGCGTCATCGCCACGGTCGTCATCGTGCGCCTGCTCCACCGCCACGGCAACGAGCCCGTCGCGCTGCCGCTGGCGCTGGTGCTCGGCGGCGCGCTCGGCAACGTCATCGACCGGGTGGTGCTCGGTCACGTCGTCGACTTCCTGTATTTCCATTACCAGGGTTTCGCCTGGCCGGCGTTCAACGTCGCCGACATGGCCATTTCGGTCGGCGCCGCGATGCTGGTGTGGGACAGCCTGCGCGGCCACAAGCCGGCCGCGTCGAAGGGCGCGCCATGAACGCGCGCACGGTCGCGCCCGGCGACACCGTCCGCCTGCGCTACGCGCTGCGACCGCGCGGCGGCGACGATCTCGTCTCCAACTTCGACGAAGCGGAAGGCGACCTCGTCACGCTCGGCGACGGCACGCTGGCGCCGATGCTGGAGCAATGGCTGGTCGACCTCGCGCCGGGCGAACGCCACGTCTTCCTGCTCGACCCCGAGCAGGCCTTCGGCTTCAGCCAGCCCGAACTGATCCAGCGCGTGCCGATCTCCGACCTGCCGCCCGGCATGAGGTTCGAGGTCGACCAGCTGGTCGAATTCGCCATGCCCAACGGCCAGACGCTCGCCGGCCACATTCTCGAAATCGGCGACGACGCGGTGAAAGTCGATTTCAACCATCCGCTCGCCGATCTTTCGATCGAGTTCGAGGTCGAAATCGAGCGCATCCTTTAACCTAAAAACCGCAGTTGACCGCTTATAACCTCATGGAATTCCGCATGATTACTGGATTCTCCGCCTTCGATCGGCCTCACCATTTGGGTGACACCGCTACGCACCCGCTGGCACGCCTGGTCGCGCGCCTGCCTTTGTCGCTCCTCCTTGCCTACCCCGGTAGGCCGCGTCGTCGCTTCGCGGCAGACACGCGCCCAGACGCACCATCGGGCGCGTCCAACTGCGGTTTTTAAGTTTAAGCGAGACCCCATGCCCGCCACCATCCTGCTCGCCAACCCGCGCGGCTTCTGCGCCGGCGTCGACCGCGCCATCGCCATCGTCGAGCGCGCGCTGGAGAAGTTCGGCGCGCCGATCTACGTGCGTCACGAAGTCGTGCACAACACCTACGTCGTCAACGACCTCAAGGCCAAGGGCGCGATCTTCGTCGAAGCTTTGTCCGAGGTGCCCGCCGGCGCCACCGTCATCTTCAGCGCGCATGGCGTCTCGCAGGCGGTGCGCGCCGAGGCCGCCGCGCGCGGGCTCACCGTATTCGACGCCACCTGCCCGCTCGTCACCAAGGTGCACGTCGAAGTCGCCAGGATGCGCGACAAGGGTTTCGAAATCGTCATGATCGGCCACAAGGGCCATCCCGAGGTCGAGGGCACGCTCGGGCAGTCGCAAGGCGGCATGTATCTCGTCGAAACGCCCGAGGACGTCGCCACGCTCGAAGTCGCCGACCCCGACAGGCTCGCCTACGTCACCCAGACCACGCTCTCGGTCGACGACGCCGCGCGCGTGGTCGACGCCCTGCGTGCGCGCTTCCCGGCGATCGTCGGGCCGAAGAAGGATGACATCTGCTACGCCACGCAGAACCGGCAGGACGCGGTGAAGGCGCTGGCCCCGCAGTGCGACGTGGTGATCGTCGTCGGCTCGCCGACGAGCTCGAACTCGAACCGGCTGCGCGAAGTGGCGGCGAACCTGGGTGTCCCGGCCTACATGGTCGACAACGCCGGCGAGATCGACCCGCGGTGGCTTGTGGACAAAGCGCGGGTCGGCGTTACCGCGGGGGCGTCGGCGCCCGAAGTTCTCGTCCGCGCGGTGATCGAGCGGCTCCACACCCTGGGGGCGGGCGCCGTGCAACCCATCGAAGGCACGAAGGAAAACGTGGCGTTCGCGCTCCCCAAGGGCCTGTAAGCCGGTTCGTTCACGACGCCACGCCGCAGCAAATCAAACGGTATGCCGCCAAAAAAAAAACCGGCCCCGAAGGACCGGTCGCATGCTGCTGCGGCAGGCCGCTTACCAGCAGTTGCCGGCCGCCGGTGTCGTCGCGCCGGTGTGCGCCACCGTCAGCGTACCGCACGCCTCGCCCACCTGGGCATTGGCTGGCACCGCCTCTAGCGTGTACGTGGTCGGAGTAGGTCCGACGGAAAAGCCGATGTTGTAGCGCACCGCGGCGCCGGCCGCGCCCTTGGGTGACACCGCGGACGGCAGTGCGGCGCCCACATACGTGTTGTTGGTGGTGAAGTAGCGTTCCATGAACTGTGCCGCCTCCATCAACACCGCCTTCGCATCGGCACGCGCCGCCCTTCGCACGTATTCCAGATAAGCCGGATAGGCGATCGACGCCAGGATGCCGATGATCGCCACGACGACCATCAGCTCGGTCAACGTAAACCCGCGTTGTATTTTCATGATTCGCTCCCTCACTGGATCTGCCGCCAGGACGCGCGCGGCTTGACGAGATCGCCGGCGATGGGGAGCGCCTCCGGCGGAGGAAGCCCTAGCCCGCTGCCGCCCCCCGCACCGCCGCTGCCGCCGCCCGGGCCGCCGGTGCCGGACAAGGGCACGTAGGCCGTGGCGCCGGCACTGATGGGCACGCCGAAGCCGCCGCTCAGCCCCACGCCGGTATCGACGCCGCTGACGTACGCCATCACCCCGCCGCCGACATTGACCTGATCGGCGCTGTTGAATTGACCGTCACCGTTGATGTCGAACGACGCCGACGCCGGATTGCCGCCCGTGCGCGGATTCACCTGCATCAGCCAGCTCACGCCACCATAGTCGCAGGGCGACAGCGAAGGCACGATGCTCTGGAAGATCAGCCTGTTGCCGAACAGGCGGGCGTTGGAGATGACGCGCTCGCCCTTCGCCGTGCCCGGCACCGGCGGCGTCAGCAGATCGATATACCAGCCCTTCTGCGTCGGGTAGTTGACCGTGTTGGTGCTCATCACGCGCGCACGCCCCCCCGAGATCGTCCCTTCGTAAATGATCGATTGCTGTTGCAGCGAGGTACGGTGATTGGAACCGGTGAGCCGGCTGCCATTGTCCATGACGCCGTACATGGTCTGCACGCTGGTGGTGGCGTTGTCGCCCACCTCGTGGTAGCGGCCGGTGCCGACGTATACCATCAGGCCGGACGCAGGCGCCGACGCACGCCCGACTTCCGGCGGCGCGGTGATCGGCTGCACATTGCCGCTCGCGTCCTTGGCCTGGAAGAGCGGCGCGGGTGAACCGCCCGAGGCAAAGGCGGAATCCCACTGCCCGGAATTGGTATGGGTCACGTCGACCTTCCACAGGTTGCCCTTGAGATCGCCGGCGTAGATCCGGTCGATGATGCGGTCGCCGTTTTCGTCGACCAGGACCGGCGTGGACAGGCCGTTGCCCGTCCCGCTGTCGAGCACGATGCTCTTGACCGTGGATGGCGAATCCACGCGCACCATGAACAGCACCGACTTGCCGCTGGTGCTCTGGTAGCCGTTGCCGAACACCGCCCAGAAATTGCCGTCGGCGAAGCGGGCGACCGTGACCAGGCCCATCACGTGGCCCATGTCGTTCTGCTGCGCCGTGGTGTTGCCGGTGAATTCCCACAGCACGCCGGACGTGCCGAAGTTGTCCGGATCCGACACATCGAGCATGTACACGCCCTTGCCGCCCGCCCCCAGCCCACCGGCCAGCACGGTTTTCCACCCCGTGCCCGGCCAGGCGGCGGAATAGGCGTCCCAGGCCGTCGGCGAGCCGTCGACAAAATATTTGTGGGCATAGTTCGGCTGGGTCAGCTGGCGCAGCTTGGGCGTGGTGCCCACCCAGCCGGGGCTCGGCACGTAGGCGAAGAGCTCGACGCCATCGCTGGCGCGGAAGGCATGCAGCATGCCATCGTTGGCGGCCGCGTAGACGACGGCGGTGCGGCTGGCCTTGCTGGCGAGAAAACCGGGATAGTTCGTGCCATCGGTTCCCCCCAGCGTGTTGTAGCCGAAGTTTTCGTTGTACACGTAATGCGGATCGGCGTTGACGATATCGCCCAGGGTGAACGGAACAGTCGTGTCGACGCCATTGACCGTAACGGTCCGGGTCCGGTTGCGGAAGGTGCCGCCATTGCGCACCTCGCCTGAAGCGTCGCCGCGCAGGTAACTGACTTCGCCGGCCGTGAGGTTGCCGATGGCGCCATTGAAATTCACCCCGGCCGTGCCGTTCCAGGTCAGGATATTGCGCGCGCCGTGCGCCGGAATGTTGTCCGCCGCATCCCACACCGCCGCGCCGACCGTGCCACCCGTCTGCAGCGGAAAGGCTTTCAGCTGGCCGCTCCAGTTGAGCGGGCTGAACAGGGCCTGGTAGAGGTGCGTGGACGAGGTCAGGCGGGTGGAGTTCGACGCGACCGCAGCCGACGATGCGCTGCCGCGGTTCTGGATGGTATTCAGCACGTTGGCCAGCTCGTTCGCAAACGTCACCGGATCGGCGGCGCTGAAAAATCCGCCGCGGCCGTTGACCGAGGCGTGCAGGAGGTCGTCCAGCTTCGCCGCGTTGCTGGTGGTCGGATCCGGCCAGGTAATGCTGGCCCCCGAGGTAATGGCATTGAAGGCATCGTTCGGATTCACGGAACCGGACACGCCGAGGCCGACGCCGAAGGTCGACATGTGCTGCCAGAAGGCGGGATTGATCGTGCTTACCGGCACCGAGTTGTCGAGGTCGCTGCGCAGGTCGTTTTTCCAGTAGTACATCGCCACGTCGGCCAGCGTGTTGCTGTGGCCGTCGGCAAAGGGCGATATGGCTGCATAGGTATACGGCGCACCACTGGGACGAGTCTGCGTCGGCCCGCCGGTGCCGTCGACGTTCGCCCGCGCGGCGGCGGTGATTGCCTGGGAGCCGTTCCAGTAACCGTCGGTCATCAGGATCGTGTAACTCTGGCGGCATTGCGCGTGGGTGTTGGTGGCCACCCCGTCGTCGGTCCCCGGCGTGTTGCCCCAGGGGCCACGATTGTCGGTGCGCGAAAAATATTGGCCGGCATCGTCAAGCGCGCTGCGCAGCGGCGTCCCGGCGGCCGGGATGGGATGGCCGTAAAGGCTGTTGAAAAAGGCCGTGCGATTGGTGCCCGAGAACGGCCTCACCCCGTTGATGATGGTGGACGTGGAGACCCCGTCGACCGGCGCGTACCCCTTGTTGATCGCGCCGAAACCCACCCGCAGGTTGGTGCCCTGCCGGGCGAACGCCTTGCCGATGCCGGCACGCGCCGACAGGACGCGTGAGCGATAGTAGGTAAACCAGTTGGCGAAATTCTGGATTTCCTGCGCGTAGGTGCAGGTGCCCGCCGTGCAGTCGGTGCGCGCGGCGCGGCCTTCCCCCGTGTAGCTCGGGGTGCTGCTGATGATCCTGACTTCGGTGTAGCTGCCCGTGCTCCACTCGTTGCCACCGTCGTAGCGATAATAGGTCGCCGGGTAGAACGTGTGGTTGCCCTGATACCAGCCACTGCTCCCGTACCACCAGTCCGAGCCGCTCAGGTTCACCGTCTGGTTGGTCGTCAAGTCCAGGCAGTTGGGCGACAATGTCAATTCCGGGTTGTAGCGCGCGCACGTCGGCGTCGCGTTGCCACGCGACACGTTGTTCGCATCGACCCAGGGCGTGTACGTCACCGCCGGGTTGTAGTACACCTTGTTGATGTGCGGGGAACGCATCCGGCGGTTGTAGATATTGGCACCGCCGAAATCGGGAACATAATTCCCATAATCAGTGCTGCCATAGAGCCCGGCCGGGCGCGGGTAGAGATACGAAAAAGTGGTGACGTCATCCGGCATCGCCTCCCATTGCATGGAACCCGAATCGTCCAGCACGAACATGATGTTGGGCTCGGCCGCGCTGGTGAGGTACAGGGGAGAGTCCGCGAGCGCTGCGTAGGCCGACGTCGACAGGATGGGAGAAACCAGCAGGGACAGCGCGACGCCATAAGCGACAGCCTTGCGGCCGCCGCCATGGCGCGCGGTGTTCAGGGATTCGGTTTGGGTTTGCATGTTCTGCTCCTGGAATCGTGATCGTCGGCAATGAACGGATCGCATGCCCGTGCTACCGCCCCGGCGCGCCCGGGCTTCCCGCCGGGCCCGGTGGCGCCAGCACGGGAAAATCCACGCCGCCCTGCACAGGCCGGATGCGTAACAGCTGATCACCGTTCGCCTCGAAAGTCACTGCCAGCCCCGGCTTGACCTCGTTGAAGCGGCTGAGCAATTCGCGCCTGGCCGCGTCGCTCAGTTCGAACTTGATGCCGTTGATCGTGATCGTGTCGCGGGACGGATCGACTGCCGTCACCTTGCCAACGACCATGCCGGCAGCCGCCGACCCCGCCAGCATCAGCGTGCCCAAGCCGACCACAACGGCTGCCTGAAGAATCCCTTTGAGCGACATGTTCTTTCCTTCCTAGCGTTGATAGACCGCCTGCAGAATCACGAAGGTGTTCGCGCTGCTGCCGACGCCGCGCGCGGTGACCCGGTACACGTTCCGATCGGTTTCCGGTCCCCAGGTGAGACTGCCGCCGCTCATGGTGCCGGTCTGCAGCAATTCGATGACGTAACGCGGGGGGGCGCTGGTGTCCTGCGGCTGCCAGTTCATGGCAACCGACTCCGTGGCCCAGGGATGGGTGCCGGTCCAGTATTCCGGACGCGAGCCGTCGGTGATGCGGGACGTGCGTCCCGTGTTCGGCGCCAGCGCCGGCGGCACGGCGCCCCGCAATTCCGTCTCGCCCGCGCGCAGGGCGGCCTCGGCGGCCTGGAAAGCCAGGTCGCGGTCGCGCGCGTTGCGCGCCATGAGTTCTTCCAGCGTGGTCGTGCGCAGCGCCGCGACGGTGATGAGGGTGAGAACCACCATCAGCACGAGGCCGGTGATCAGCGCAGCACCCGACTGGCGGGCGGATGTCGGAAACGGTCGACGGCGGGTTTTCATGGTCATCCTCAAGGCAGGCGGTTGCGCACGCCGAAGGTGGCGGTGGCGACCTGGCGCAGCCGGCGATCGGCAGCCGGCAGGTTCACCGTGGTGTACTCGACCACGTAGGACGCCTGGTTCTGGGTGGCGACGTTGGCATTGTTGCTGCGGAACACCAGGCTGATGCGCGCGGTGAGCACTTGGCGCCAGTTGGCCACGCCGGCGGCGGTGACATAGTTGTCGACGATGAAATCGTTGTCGGTGTCGACGCCGAAGCGCATCACCAGGTCCTCGACGTTCTCGACGAGTTCCTCGGTGGCGCCGTCGAAGTTCCTGCGGTAGAGCGCAGGATTGCCGGCCGGGTTGATGCCGATGAAATAGACGGTGTTGGTGATGCGGAACACCTCGGCGCCGTTCCGGTACTGGTTGACCGTGAAGTTCGCGCTGTTCTGTGCATTGCTGTGCGCGATGGTCACCATGCCCCCGCTGCTGGATACGGTGGTCGCGCGGAACAGGTCGGCGGTCTCGCAGTTCGACACCAGCAAGGCCTCGCCGGCGACGAAATTGTGGGGGTTGCCGGTGATCTGGACGTTGGCGTTGGTCGGCGTGAGGTTGCCGGTAAGGGTGACGCCCGCATTGGCCGCGCGGGTGACCTGGAGCACGCCGGTGCCGGCGACCCAGTTGCCCGGCGCCGCGGCCGTCGCGGCCCAGGCGCCGCCGGCATAACCGCGCAGCCCCTGATCCAGGCCGAGCGCCGGCGGGTTGTTCGCGATCACGCCGACCGGCGCAGGCGCCGTCGGGCCGCTCGGATCGATCGCCGCGAGGTTCACGCAGCCGGCGTAGCCCGCCATCCGGACGTCGACCCCGATCGTATCGAGGGCGTAGCGCACGTTTTCCTGGATGCGCGAGAAGTCGTCCTGGGTACGGAAGGTCTGCTTGGCGCCCAGGAAGACGGCACCGATGCCGCCGAGCAGGATGAGCCCGATGACGAGGGCCACCATGACTTCGACCAGCCCGAAACCCGCCATCGACCGGGCCGGCCGGGCATGCGAGGGAGGACGGAATAGCGTTTTCATAAGGCGCTCTGGACGATGAATTGCTGGGCGGCCGCGCCGCCGGTGCCGCGCCCGTCGTCCCACTGCACGGTGACGGTGACGCGTCCGGTGGCGGCGTCGACGACGATGGAACCGTCCCCGGCCGGCAAGGCGCAATTGAGCGCGTTTTTCCAGGCGGCGATATCCTGGGCGGCGATGCTGGCGCCGGCGGGGGCGACCAACGGTGCGCAGGCCGCCGGGTTGCCCAGCGCCGCCGCGCCGGCGTAGGCGCCAGCCAGCGCCGGATTACGGTTCGCCCGCACCCGGTCGAGCGCATCGTAGGCGAGCCATGTGGCCTGGGTGCGGTGATAGGCGCCTTGGTTGTTGCGCATGCTGGAGGCCATCAGGCCGGCGAGGCCGAGCAGGCCGATGGACAGCACGACCATGGCGACCATCACTTCGAGAAGGGTGAATCCGGATTGCGTCTTCATCGTCGTCATGGGCAGAGGTTGGTGTTGGCAACGCGCGGGCGTCCCGAGCGTTCGATTTCGATGGCCCGCCCCTCGACGACTGCCGGCGCGGGCGGGCACAGCAGGAGCATGGTGCCCGCAAGCAAGGTGGTCCCCCCGGTGGCGGTGAAAACGATCTGGGGCGCCCCGGCCAGGGTGCTGTTGCCGGACAGGGGGCCGAACACGCGCAGCGCATTGCCGGCAGCGTCGCGGACGATCCAGCCCTGCGCCCAGCCGCCGGCGCAGGTGGCGCCATCGCTGCTGGCGCACACGGTGACCTGCGCGGCGCGCTTGACCGCCTCGCTGCGGGCCAGGCTGAGGGCCGCGATCACGTCGTTGGCCTGCGCGGCCATGCGGTTGCTGACGACCACGCGCTGGAAGTTCGGGATCGCGATGCCGAGCACGATGCCGAGCATGGCGAGCACGACCATCAGCTCGATCAGGGTAAAACCACGCGATGCGACGGGGGCAGCGGGCATGATGTTCACAGTTCCTGTTTTCACGTTTTACACGGTACGCAGCCACAGCGGGCGGTGTCTACCGCTGCGGGACCAGCGGCGGGAATGGCTTGCCGAACGGTTGACGCGCGCTGCGGCCGTTTTCGACTTCACGCCTCTTAACGTCGGGCTGACGGCCAACTTGAGGCCGGTCAACAGGTGCCGGCTTCAAGCCGCAGGCGGCCTGCAGTGTTGACAACGATGTCACGCCGGCTGCCCGCGGCGCAGAGGCTCAGGGTGCCGTTTGCCAGATTGCCCGAGCCCTGGCTGGTGCCGCTCGGCAGATAGCTGACATAGCGGCTGTAATTGTGCGGCGGCGTGATGGTGACACCCGTCACGCGCCCCTGCACCCGCAGCAGACGATCGCTCGAATCGAGGACGCCACGTGTGCCGCCGTCGACGAAGACCAGCCTGCCCTGCTCCCAGGTAGCGCCTGCGTCGCAGGCCGGCGCGGCGGCCAGGGCGTCACGTGTCTTGCAGACGGTGACGCGCATGCCCCGCTTGATCGCCTCGGACCGCGCCAGGTGAAACGCGGTCACGAAATCGTTGGTCACCGCCGCGAGTCGGCTGGTGCCGACGAGATAAGCGTAGCCCGGGACGGCAATCGACAATAAAATCGAGGCCACTGCCAGCACAACCAGCAATTCGACGAGCGTGACGCCTGTATTTTTCATGCCCCCCCTCCTTGCCCCCCAAGCCAGGATTTCCAGCTTGGACCAGCAGGGGGCGTACCGCCATACGACTTTAGTCGTAGGTGCCGCCTGTGGATAAGCCACCACGGCGGGGGCAAGCGACGACCGTCGTGATCGGCGCCGGCGTCTCCGGCTTGAGCACGGCGCTCGCCCTGCTCGATCGCGGCCATGCGGTCAGCGTGCTGGAACGGGGCGAGGCCGGCCGCGAGTCCTCCTGGGCGGGAGGCGGCATACTGTCGCCGCTCTTGCCCTGGGACTACGCCGAGGCGGTTAGCGCGCTGGCGCTGCGTTCGATGCGGGCCTTTGGCGGCTGGGTGGCGGGCGTGGAGGCCCGTTCGGGCCTCGCCGCCGAATACTGGCGCTGCGGCATGCGGGTGCTCGACGCGGCCTCGCCCGACGCGGCACTGGCCTGGGGCGCCGCGCACGGCCTGAGGGTCGAACCCCGGGCCGATGGCAGCCTGTGGCTGCCGGAGATCGCCCAGGTGCGCAACCCGCGCCTGGTCGCCGCGCTGCGCGCCGCCGTGCTGCAGGCCGGCGGCGCCCTCCACGAGCAGTGCGCGGCGACCGGCGTGCTCAGCGACGGCGGACGCGTGACCGCCGTGCAGACCGAAACCGGCACCCTGCCGGCCGACACCGTGGTGCTGGCGGCCGGCGCCTGGTCGGGACTGGGGCTGACGGGGCTCGTGCCGCCGCCCAATATCCGCCCGGTCCGCGGCCAGATGCTGCTGTTCAAGCTGGCGCCGGGCACGCTCGACTCCATCCTTTATCGCCGCGGGCTGTACCTGATCCCGCGCCGCGACGGCCACCTCCTCGTCGGCAGCACGCTGGAGGACGCCGGATTCGACAAATCGACCGACCGCGACGCGGCAACGCGTCTGCACGCAGAGGCCGCCGACCTGTTGCCCGCACTGGCCGATGCCGAGCCGGTGCAGCACTGGGCGGGCCTGCGCCCGGGCGCGCCGGCCAACCTCCCCGTCATCGACCGCCACCCCGACTTCGGCAATGTCTTCGTCAATACCGGCCATTTCCGCTACGGGGTGACGATGGCACCCGCTGCGTCCGAACTGCTCGCCGACCTCATCGAGGGCAAGGCACCGGCGCTCGACCCCGCGCCGTATCGCTGGGAAGCGGCGTTCGGCCGCCGCTGGACCGAAGCGCTGTGAACGAAGTGGCCCGCCCCCTCGTCGTCCGGGTCGTCAGCGACGGCAAGCCCGGGCATGTGAACCAGTCGCTGGGCCTGGCCGAGGCGCTCGCGCGCGCGACGCCCACCGACATTCACGTCACCCCCGCCCTGCCCGTCTGGCGCGCAACGCTGGCGTGGCTCACGAAGCGCATGTCGGGCGATGCGCTGCCGGCGCCCGATCTGATCATCGGCGCCGGCCACGCCACCCACCTCACCCTGCTGGCCGCACGCCGTGCCCGCGGCGGCCGCGTGGTGGTGCTGATGACGCCCAGCCTGCCGCGGCGCTGCTTCGACCTCGTCATCGTGCCGCGCCACGACGGCGTGGCGCCGGACACGCGCACCTTCGTCACCGAAGGCGCGCTCAACCGCCTCCGCCCCGCCGGCGAGCGCGACCCGCAGCGCGGCCTGATGCTGATCGGCGGCGAATCACCACATTTCCAGTGGGACGGCGACGCGATCCAGGTGCAGATCAAGAGCGTGCTCGCGCGCACGCCCGAAGTGCAGTGGACGCTGACCACCTCGCGCCGCACGCCGGCGGAATTCCTGGCCGATCTGCCCGCCGCGCAAAACCTCACCGTGGTGCCGCACACCGCCACCGGCCCCGACTGGCTGCCGCAGCAGCTCGCCGGCTGCGGCACCGCCTGGGTCACGCCCGACAGCGCGTCGATGGTGACCGAGGCGCTCACCGCCGGCGCCACGGTCGGCGTGTTCGACCTGCCGGTGAATCCCCGGAGCCGCGTCGGCCGGGCGATCGCCGAACTCGCCGACGCTGCGCGCGTCACCCGCTTCGTCAGCTGGTGCACCCACGGCAAGCTCCACCCCAACACGCGGCCGCTCGCCGAGGCCGACCGCTGCGCTGCCTGGATCCTGCAATGGTTGAAAACCGCAAACTGACCGTGCTGCAGGTGCTGCCCGCGCTGCAATCCGGCGGCGTCGAGCGCGGCACATTGGAAATCGCGCAGGCGCTGGTCGCGCGCGGCCACCGTGCCCTGGTGATGTCGGGCGGCGGGCGCCTGGTCCCGCCCCTCATCGAAAGCGGCGCCGAACATTTCGAATGGCCGATCGGCAGGAAGTCGCTGACAACGCTGCTGCTCGTCGGCAGGCTGCGCCGCTTTCTCGTCGAACAGGAAGTCGACATCGTGCACGCGCGCTCGCGCGTGCCGGCGTGGATCGCGTATCTGGCCTGGCGCGGCATGGACCCGGCGACGCGGCCGCGCTTCGTCACCACCGTGCACGGCCCCTATTCGGTCAGCGCCTACAGCGCCGTCATGACACGGGGTGAACGCGTCATCGTCATCTCCGAGATGATTCGCGATTATGTCCTCGCGAATTATCCGGAAACCGACCCGGCCAGGCTTCGCCTGATCTATCGCGGCGTCGATCCTGCAGCATTCCCTTACCGGTATTGCCCGCCGCAGGACTGGCTCGACAACTGGTACGCCCGCCATCCCGAGACGCGAGGCAAGCGACTCCTGACCCTGCCAGCCCGGATCACGCGCTGGAAGGGCCAGGCGGATTTCATCGACCTGCTCGCCCTGATCAAGGACAGCGCGCCCGATATCCACGGCCTCATCGTCGGCGAAACCAAGGACCGCAAGGATCATTTTCTGGCCGAACTGCGCAGCAAGGCCGAAGTCCTTGGCGTCGCCGACCGGATCAGCTTTGCCGGCCACCGCAGCGACCTGCGTGAAATCATGGCGATCTCGCGCATCGTCTTTTCCCTGTCGCGCGAGCCCGAGGCGTTCGGGCGCACCACGGTCGAAGCCCTGAGCCTCGGCGTTCCCGTCATTGGGTACAATCACGGTGGCGTTCTCGAACAGCTTCAGGCCATCCTGCCGGCCGGCGGCATTCCCGTCGGGCACGTCCGTGAAGCCGCGGAGACGGCCCTCCGCTGGCTGGAACAGCCCCCCGAAGTCCCTGACAAGCAACCTTTCACGCTCGAGCGCATGCTCGGCAAAACCCTGGAAGTCTATGACGAGCTTCATTCGATCGATCACGCCTGAACTGGCCGCTCGTTTCCTGGGGCTCATGCTGATCGCCTGGCAGCCCTTCACCGGCGGCGCACGCCTGCCTTCGGTGCTGCTTTTGTTCCTTGGCATTTGGCTGCTGTTCCGCAAGCGCATCGACCTGTCCGGCACGGCTACCCGGCGCCTCGCCACCGTTTTCGCCTTGTTGCTGGTGCCCGTCCTGATTTCACTGCCCGGCTCGTTCAATCCGGCGGGCACGGCGAGCGTGGCCTTGGTGCTGATCCTGTTTTTCGTCGTCGGACTGGCTTTGATGGAAGGACTCAAGACGGAAAGCGATCACGCCTGGCTGCAGCGCTGGCTGACGATCGTCCTGGCGATCTGGCTCGCCGACGGGTACATCCAGTATGTCTTCGGGCGCGATCTGCTCGGCGTGCCCATGGGCAGCGACGGCCGCATGATGGGCCCCTTCCCCGACAACCTGCATTACGGCCTGTTCCTGACCGTGCTGATGCCCATCATGCTGTGGCGCCTGACCCGAACCCGGCCCCTCGCCGCCCTCGCGTGCATCGCGCTGATCGGCTTCGTGGCGGGCATGAGCGGCGCGCGCAGCAATGTGCTGTTTTATCTTCTCGGTGTCGCGATCCTGCTGCCCCGGTTCGGCTGGTGGCATCGCGCGTTCATCCTCGTGGCCCTCGTCGTCGGGGTTGTCGCCGCCATCGGCCAGTCCGAAACCACGGCCGCCAAATTCAGGCAGTTCGACGCGCCGAGCGAGCAATCGCTCTTCCAGAGGCTGGATCACATGCTCAGCGGGCGCATGATCATCTGGGAGACCGCCGTCGAAATGCTCAGGGACAGGCCGTTGACCGGCGTCGGGGCCGGCGCGTTCGCCGATGTCTACGACCGCTACGCGACCCGGCCGGAGGACCCCTTTCGAAGCGGCGGCGGCTATCAAGGCGGCGTCTATCACGCTCACCACATGTACGTGTCGATTGCCGCCGAATCCGGACTGATCGGCCTTGCCGGCCTGCTTGCGGCCATTTTTCTGCTCGTCCGGTGGTACCGGCAGGCCGCACCGGAACTGCGCAGCCGCGCCGCCCCTTACGCAGCTTCGCTGGCCGTCATCGCTTTTCCGCTGCAGTCGCAGCCGGTGCTATATCGGGCCTGGTGGTTCCCGGTCGTGCTGCTGCTCCTGAGCGGATTCATCATTGCCCTGCAACCAAGAAAATCCTGAACTGCGCATCCCTCTGCTCGACCCTGAATATCATGCAAAGACCGTTCAAATCCCTGAGCCGCGCCCTGCGCCAGCCCTTCAATCGCCTCTATGCGAACCGCCGTCTGCGTGAGTACCACGAACAAGCGCGCTCGCTCGAAGAAGTCGTCGACTGGGCGATGCATTTCGGCGGGGGCGGCCACATGGTCGTCAAGACCCTGCAGATTCCCTCGGAAATCATCCAGCTGGCCAAGGCCGTGCAGGCGATCAAGCCGAAAATCATCGTCGAGATCGGCACCGCGCGCGGCGGCACGCTGCTGATCTGGTCCTATCTCGCCTCCCAGCGGGTCATCACCTGCGACCTCAACGACATGCGCCGCCAGCGTCCCCTGTTCAGCCGCTTCCCGCCCCCCGGATCGAAATGCAAGGTCACGCTGCTGTCGGGCAACTCCCACGAAGCCGGTTTCAAGGCCCGCCTTGCCCAGGAACTGGGCGGTGAAAAGGCCGATTTCATGTTCATCGACGGCGACCATACCGAATCGGGCGTGGAGGCGGACTACAACGACTACAAGGAATTCGTGCGTCCCGGCGGTCTCATCGCTTTCCATGACATCGTCGAAAAGCAGCCCCTGCCGACCAACCAGGTGTTCCATTTCTGGAAGCGTCTCAAGGTCGGAGCCGATGTGCAGGAGTTCGTAGCCGATCCCGATCAGTGCGGGTTCGGCATCGGCCTGCTGCGCGTGCCCGAAGCGTAATCTAACGACGCCGCAAGGCCTGCACAGCGGCCAGCGCGTCGCGCAGCTGTGCCGCGACAACGGCCTTGGAAAAAACCGCCTCGTAAAGATCGGCCGCGCGTCGCCCGACGCCCGGATCGTCGCGCAATCGCAGCGCCCATTGCGCGACGGTCCCGGCCAACGCCCCGGGATCGCCCGGCTCGACCCAGATCAGGCCGCGCTCGCCGTTGCCGCGACAGGCATCCGGATAGGCTGCCGCGCGCCGCGTCACCACCGGCCGCCCGCACGCCAGCGCCTGGAACACCTTGTTCGGGATCACCCGCCCGGCTTTTGCGCCGGCATCGAACACGCCAAGCAGGATATCGGCCTTGTGAATCCGGGCGGGCAGCGCTTCATACGGGACAGGATTCTCGAAGTGGACGTTGCCGAGCCCACGGGCCAGACGCTCGCACCCGGCGCGCAGCGGTCCCTTGCCAAGCAAGGTCCATCGCACGGGCGGACCGTTATATATCCGGGCCGCTTCCACGATAACCTGCGGGGCCTGCAATTCGATGAAGCTCCCGTAGAAAAGCACTTCGACCGGGCGCCCGTCCGCATGGTCGGGCATCGGCGCCGGGTGAAACAGCGATGCTTCCGCGCCCACGTACACAACCTTGATGCGCCCCGGCAGGACAGCGAACGCCTCGGAAAAATAGTCTGCGTGGGCCTGGGTGTCCGCAAGCAGAATGTCGGCCCGTTGGAACAGGGAACGTTCCCATCGATGCAGTCGCCGGGCCTTCCAGCTTTGCGGTGGGAATTTTTTTCGTTCGAAAACCTGCTTGTCGTAGGCGGAGATCAGCGGGTCGAACAGCAGGGGAACGCCGTGCCGCTTTGCCCAGCGGCTGGCCGCGGCAAGATCGCGCTGCCGGAAGCAAGGCACCCAGACGAGATCCACCTTGCCGATTCGTTTGAGCAGGGCTTCGATATCCGCCAGCGAACTGAAGCGCGGGTGAAAGTCGACAATGTGCCAGCCCAGCCCCGGCAAGAGTTTGCGCAGAATGCGATTGCGCGAATAGTCGGGATCAAAGCGCCCCCACCATAAAACACTGGGCATTATTTCCCCTGCCGCATCAGGCGCCGCTTTTCGCGCGTCTTGGCCAGGCGTATGAAGCGCTGGAAGGCATACATGTGGCTCACCACGATGCCGTCGACGCCGTTCACGAACTCGCGGCGCAGGACATACTGCTTGAAGAAGGCCAGCGCCGGCACCAGCAGCAGGGCCAGCAGGCCGGGATCGCGCCCCCTTGCGGCCAGCACTTCGGCCTGGGCGCTGGAATAGCCGTTCACCTTGTCGACATGGTGCGCCAGGGAACGGAACGAGCGGTGCAGCACCATTCCCTTCAGGTGCCCGACCGGGCCTTCGTGCACGACGACCGAATCGTGCACGAGCTCATCCTTGAACCCGGCCTTGTCCCGGCGGTAGAGGCGCACCGGATGGTGGAATGCCGTCCAGGGGTGCCCGGACTGCTGGAACGGATACAGTGGCAGGATGGGCAGTGTATAGGCAGCGCAGGCTGGCTCGCCCTTTTCGAACAGCGCGCGGATCTCGGCACCCAGTTCAGGAGACACCTCTTCGTCGGCATCGAGGTTGAGCAACCATCGGTTCCTGCACAAGGATTCACCGAAAACCTTCTGCGGCCCGTAGCCGCGCCATGCGTTGAACACCACGCGCGCGCCCAGCGACTCGCTCACCGCCACGGTGTCGTCGCTGCTGCCGCTGTCGACGACGATGACCTCGTCCACCCAGTCGCGCACGGCACGGATGACGACGGGGATGCGATCCGCCTCGTTCTTGGCGATGATGAATACGGACAGCGGCAGCTTTTTCATGGATTCCGTCATACAGGAGGACTACCTGGGACATTTGTCCGGCAGCCCCCAGTGCGCCGGGCAGCCCGCCAGCAGCCAGCCCACTTGGGTCAGGTAGACCATCAGCCGGGCCCGCACCTTGCCGACCAAACCCAGGCTGAGCAACCCCATCAGGGAATACGACGCTGTATTGACCAGCAGGCGTACAACGCGCCAGAGCGTCAGCATGGATGCGAGGGGCGGCGACATCGTCTTCCAGTAATAAAGCAGCCGCGAACGGAGCATTTCAACCTGCGCATCACGCCTGACGGCGCGGGTGCTGGCTCCCTTGAGATGGGTGATGCGTATGGCGGGATCAACCATCACATGCCAGCCTTGTCGCCGAAGTCGTACACACCATTCCGTCTCTTCGAAATAAAAGAAGAAATCTTCATCGAGCAAGCCCGCGTTTGCCGCGGCAGCACGCCTGAAGGCCATGCAGGCGCCCACCAGGGTCTCGACCTCGACGGGCTGGTCTGCCTCGATGGCGGCAGGTTGCCGCTTGCGAAGCAACCCGAGCTCCGACAGAAAGGTCGGCGCCACGCCCGCCGAACGCTGAATCCGCCCGTCCTCGCCTAAGAGCTGGCCGCCGATCAGGGCTGCGGACGGATAGGCTTCAAAATCACGCGCAAATCGATCGAGCGCGTCGGCCGGAAGAAAAGCATCGTTGTTCAGGAAAAGCACATACCGGCCACGCGAGGCGGCCACGCCCTGATTGCAGGCTCGGGCAAAACCATTGTTGCAGCCATTCTCGATCAGGTTCACGGTGGGAAATTTCGACCGCACGGCCTGCATGGAGGCATCTGTGCTACCGTTGTCGACGACAATGACTTCATCGACATCTCTCACCGCATGCATCAAGGCAGACAAGGCCTTGAGCAGCATGTCCTCACCATTGCGATGGACGATAACTATAGAAAAACGTAACTCAGCCAAAAATATGATCCTTGCATCCGTGAAGTACTGCATCTCTTCAGCCACCAGCCCTCTTGGGAACGCACCCGTTTGCTGCTTCTGATGTATAAAGCCGCCTCATTATAAGTAATGAAGCGCCATACCCGACGCACGCCATGAAAGACCAGCCCCCCCATTCAGCCGACAAGATTCGCGTCAAGGTCATGACGACCATTCCCGCGAAGGTGCTGCGCCGCCAGCTGCCCGACGATGTGGCTGAATGGGGGAATTGCACGTTCACGCTGGATCCAAGCGCACGCGATTACGACTGGCTGGTCGTGTACGACGACCTGCCTGCCAAGCAAGGCGAAGCGCGCAAGTTCCGCCAGGAACGGTTGGCCTGCCCGGCAGCGCATACCCTGCTCACCACCAGCGAGCCCTCCTCGATCAAGCACTTCGGCGATGCCTATGTGCGCCAGTTCGGCTGCGTCCTCACCAGCCAGGAAGCCTGGGCATTGCCCCATCCGGATCGTGTCTTCTCGCAGGCCGGCCTGCACTGGTTCTATGGCCTGGGTGCGCAGCATACCGTTTCCTTCGATGCACTCGTCGCACACCCGCCGCTGGACAAGACCCACGATCTGTCGATGGTCTTCTCGCCCAAGCGCATGCGTCACACCCTGCACCACCGGCGCTTCGATTTCATGCGCAGGCTGATGCAGCTGCTGCCCGACATGCACGTCTACGGGCGCGGCGCACGGCCGCTCGACGACAAGGCGGAAGCGCTGGACGCCTACCGCTATCACGTTGCGATCGAGAACTACATCGGTCCGCATCACTGGACCGAGAAGCTGTCGGATGCCTTTCTCGGGCTCACCCTGCCGTTCTACGCGGGCTGCACCAACGCATCGGACTATTTCCCGGCGGAGAGCTTCATCCCCATCGACATCAGGGATCCTGCGGGGGCGGCGCGCATTATCCGCCAGGCGATTGCCGACGGCGAATATGAGAAGCGCCTGCCGGCGATCATCGAGGCGCGTCGCCGCGTGCTGTACGAGCACAACTTTTTCGCGGTCGTCTCGCGCGAAATCGAAAAACGCCACCGTCCCGATCTCCAGGCGCAGGCGCCGGTCGTGATTCATTCTCGCCACGCCCTGCGCAGGAAAAACCTACTCCATGGATTGCACAACGTGTACGGAAAGGCACGTGCACTGGCTGTGCATTTTGCGCGCGGCGGCTGATTCCCCGTGATTTCGGGAAGCGCTCCCTGGTGACGCGTCAGTCCAGCTCGAACGCGTTCTTGTAATCCAGCCTCAGCGCCGGATTCTGGTCCGCCTTCATCAGCACGCAATTCCCGATCACCAGCGCGTCCATCTCGGTGCCCATCAGGCAGCGGAAGGCGTCCTCCGGCATGCAGACGATGGGTTCGCCGCGCACGTTGAAGCTGGTGTTGATCAGCACCGGACAGCCGGTTTTTTCATGAAAGCTTGAAATCAGCGCGTGGTAGCGCGGGTTGGTGTCGGCGTGCACGGTCTGGATGCGGGCGGAATAGTCGACGTGGGTGACGGCGGGAATGGTCGAGCGCGGCACCTTGAGTTTTTCGATGCCGAAAAGGCCTTGGTCGGCTCCGGTTTCGACGCGATGCCGCTTGGCGACGTCGGCGACGATGAGCATGTAGGGGCTGTCCTGGTCGAGTTCGAACCAGTCGGCGACGTGCTCGCGCAGCACCGACGGCGCAAAGGGGCGGAAGGATTCGCGGTACTTGATCTTGAGGTTGAGCACCGACTGCATCTGCGGCGAGCGCGGGTCGCCGAGGATGGAGCGGCCGCCGAGCGCGCGCGGGCCGAATTCCATGCGGCCCTGGAACCAGCCGACGACGTGTTCGCTCGCCAGCAGGGCGGCCGTGCGGTCGATGAGTTCGGCATCCGGGAGCACGCTGTATTTCGCGCCGGCTTTCGTCAGGCGCGCCTCGATGTCGGCCTGCTCGAACACCGGGCCGAGGTAGCTGCCGCGCATGCGGTCGCGGCCCGTGCCCGGCGCGCGCGGCTGGTCGCGGAACAGGTGATGCGCGGCGAGCGCCGCGCCGAGCGCGCCGCCGGCATCACCCGCGGCGGGCTGCACCCACACGCGCTTGAACGCGCCGTCGCGCAGCACCTTGCCGTTGGCGACGCAGTTGAGTGCGACGCCGCCTGCGAGGCAGAGGTTTTCCAGGCCGGTTTCCTCGCGCAGCGCGCGGGTCATGCGCAGCACGGCTTCTTCGGTGACGGCCTGCACCGACGCGGCGAGATCCATTTCGCGCTGGGTCAGTGGATCGTCCGGCTTGCGCGGCGGCGCGCCGAACAGCGCATCGAACTTGGCATTGGTCATGGTCAGACCGGTGCAGTAGTCGAAGTACGACTGGTCGAGCCGGTAGGAGCCATCGGACTTGAGGTCGACCAGGTGGTCGAGGATGGTCTGCGCGTATTTCGGCTCGCCGTAGGGCGCGAGCCCCATCACCTTGTATTCGCCCGAGTTCACCTTGAAGCCGAGGTAGTAGGTGAAGGCCGAGTAGAGCAGGCCGAGCGAGTGGGGGAAATGGATTTCCTTGAAGATTTCCAGGCGGTTGCCGCGGCCGATGGCGGCGGAGGTGGTCGTCCATTCGCCCACGCCGTCCATGGTCAGCACCAGGGCCTCGTCGAAGGGTGACGGAAAGAACGCGCTGGCGGCGTGGCTCAGGTGGTGCTCGGAAAACAGCAGGCGCTCGGCCCAGTTCACGCCGGGCTCGATGGCTTTCAGTTCTTTCGCCAGCAGGTCTTTCTGGAACAGCTTCTCGCGCAGCCACAGCGGCATGGCCATGCGGAAGGACGTGAATCCCCGTGGCGCGAAGGCGTGATAGGTTTCGAGCAGGCGTTCGAACTTGAGGAAGGGCTTGTCGTAGAACGCGACCTGGCCGACCTCGCCGAGCGCGATGCCGGCTTCGGCGAGGCAGTAGTTCAGCGCGTTGACCGGAAAGCGCGCGTCGTGCTTCTTGCGCGAAAAGCGTTCCTCCTGCGCAGCGGCGACGATGTCGCCGTCCTTGAGCAGGGCGGCGGCGCTGTCGTGATAATAGGCAGACAGCCCCAGCGTATACATCGCGTCAGAACAGCGTGTAGATGAAAGGCGCGACCGCCGAGCCCTTGGCGAGCACCAGGAGGCCGCCCAGCAGCACCATGATCAGGAATATGGGCAGCAGCCAGAATTTCTTGCGCACGCGCATGAACTCCCAGAGTTCGCGGAAGAGGGACATGGGGGGCTCCTAGAATTGTCGTTTCAGGCTGGATTTTTCGGGACCGGGCGGTTCGCGCCGGACCCAGTAGCTCGTGGCGTCGCGGTCGAACCTCGTGCGCAGCAGGTCCTTGCCCATGCGGCGCATCAGCCAGCCAACCGGCGTGATGACGCCGAAGAACATGATGCCGAGGATGACCGGGCTGACGATGCGGTGCAGCAGCTCGCCGAACTTCATCCACAGCCGGTTGAGCGGGGCGAGCCAGCGGGGAACGATCAGCGCGACGGCGAGGAAGGCCAGCGCGATGCCGAGCGGCAGCGGGTACACGGGCCTGCCCTTGAGCAGCGGCCACAGCGCGATCAGCAGGAATACGACGAAGAAGAGCAGGCCGAAGACGCGGTCCGAGCTGGTCTTCACGGTGTCGTCGCGGCGCAGGTCCTCATGGGTTTGCATGGTCGTTTCAGTCCTGTTGCCTGGGCGGCTGGGTTTGCAGATACGCGTGCAACCGTTCGGCTGCCTTCCTGTGGCCTGCCGGCGTCATGTGGTTATCGAGTTTACGATGGTCCGCCGGCGTGAGGCCGAGGTCGACGAACTCGACGTTCGGCATGGTTGCGTCCGGCCCCGAGGGGAAGTTGCGGTAACGCTGCCCGTAGGGGTTGGCGTAGAAGACGATCACGCGCTTGCCGGCGAGGACATCGCGGTGCTTGTGGAGGACCGGCATCAGCGCGGCATGGTGCGGCTCGAAATTCCTGCGGCGCAGGCTTTCGGACAATGCACGGAACGGCGCTGCTAGCGCGAGGCCATAACCGTCGGCGAGCCGTGCGAGGCGGTTGGGCTGAACAGGCGCTTGCGGTTTGCCGAATACCTTGCTGTGCAGCGCCTGTTTCGACGCCGTGTCGAATTGCAGGTTCTCGCTCCTGTCGTTGTTGCAGTACTGCAGAATGACGGTATCGACCTTGTCGAGCACGCCGGATTTTTTCAGGCGGAGCAGCTCGCGCGCGGTGCCGTAGCTCGCCACGCCGAGGTTGTACACGGGCCGCCCGCTCAGCGCTTGCAATTGCGCGGCGAAGGTTTCCCCGTCGTTCACCCCCCAACCCATGGCGTGCGAATCGCCGATGACCGCGATGCCGGTGCCGGCGGGCTTAGGCCCCGTGCTGCGGCCTTCGGCGGTGAAGCTGAGCGTGGTCTGGAATTCGATGTCGTCGAACGCGCAGGTGCCGATCGCCGGCACGTAGATCAGGTCCGGGTCGGGCTGGATGCAGCCGGGAATGCCGAGCCAGTTGCTCACGTTGACGTGGCCGTTGCGGTAGAGCGATTTCTGCGCGGCGCCGAACCAGGGCAGGTCGATGCGAACGCCCTGCTGCAGGGCGACAAGGCTGACAGCATAGACGATAGCGCCTGCAGCAGCGTAAAGCAGCAGGGCCAGGAGCGCCCAGCCCAGCAGCCTGGCCCGGCGGCTCATGACGCGCGTCGACGCGTCGTGTCGCACACACACGTCGGGCTGGCAGCGCGGGAAGCTAGGGCGCGGGAGGATCGCAAGGGTTGTCGGACCGTCAATCGAAGCAGCGCAAATTATACGGCGTCAATGCACCCCGCCGCGTCAGGCCGGCCGGGAATCCTGCCGATACTCCGCCACCCAGGCTTGCAATTGCCGCTTGACCTCTGATTCGTGCTTGGGTGCAGCATCCGCGAGCCAGGCAAGGCACTCGGCCAGCCACGCGGCATCCGCCCCGCGCGCCTTCGCCACGCGCAATTTCGGGTGCGGCGTCGGCAGTGTCGATTCGTCGTCGGCGAGCAGTTCCTCGTAGAGCTTTTCGCCCGGACGCAGGCCGGTGTATTCGATGCGGATGCGCGCCTCGTCCGCGCCCGACAGGCGGACCATCAGCCGCGCCAATTCGGCGATCTTCACCGGCTCGCCCATGTCGAGCACGAAGATCTCGCCGCCCTCGCCCATCAGGCCCGCCTGTAGCACGAGCTGCGCGGCTTCGGGGATGGACATGAAGTAGCGCGTGATCTCAGGATGCGTCACCGTCACCGGGCCGCCCGCCTCGATCTGCTTCTGGAACTTGGGGATCACGCTGCCCGACGAACCCAATACGTTGCCGAAGCGCACCGAGACGAAGCGGGTACCTTCCGGCTTTTGCATGGCCTGGCACACCATTTCGGCGAGCCGCTTGCTCGCCCCCATGACGTTGGTCGGGTTGACCGCCTTGTCGGTCGAGATCAGCACGAACTTGGCCACCCCGTGCGCCTGCGCCGCCGTAGCGACGACCTGCGTGCCAAGCACATTGTTCTTCACCGCTTCCCAGGCATTGGCGTTTTCCATCAGCGGCACGTGCTTGTAGGCCGCGGCGTGGAACACCACTGCTGGCCGCTGCCCGGCCATGATCTGGTTCACCCGCGCGGCGTCCTTCACGTCGCCGATCACCGGCAGGATCGGCAAGTCGGGAAAGCGCCGCGGCAGCTCCTGCTCCATCGTATACAAGGCGAGCTCGGACAACTCGAACAGCACCAGCTTCGCCGGCTCGAAGCGCGCGATCTGGCGGCACAGTTCGGCGCCGATCGAGCCGCCTGCCCCCGTGACCATGATCACCTTGCCAGTGATCAGCTGATGCAGGCCGCTGTCGTCGAGCTCGACCGGATCGCGCCCCAGAAGATCGTCGAGCTCGACCCGGCGCAGGCTGGAAACCGACACCCGCCCGGCCACCAGATCTTCCAGGGAGGGAATGGTCAGTACGTTCAGGCCCGCGTCGGTGCACAGCTGCGTCACGCGTTTGCGCACCTCGTGCGCGGCCGACGGCAGCGCCAGCACGATGTCGTCGACGCCCATCTTCTTCGCCCAGGCGGCCACGTCCGCCAGCGGCCCCAGCACCGGAATCCCCTGCACCAGCCGCCCCTGCTTGTCGCGGTTGTCGTCGAGCAGGCCGACCACGTGAAAGCCCGCCGGATTGCGCGCCAGCTCGCGCAGCAGGAAATCCGCCGCCGAGCCGGCGCCGATCACCAGCACGGGCTTGCTGTCCGGCCGCAGCACGCTGGCGAGGCGATGCTCCTTCCACGCGCGGTAGGCGAGGCGGCTACCGCCCATCAGCATGACGAGCAGCAGCGGGTCGAGGATGAGCACCGAGCGGGGTACCACGGCCTGCACGCGGAACAGGATCAGCACGACCGGGATCAACACCGCCGCGAGGCCGACCGCAAGCACGATGCGCTTGAGATCGGGCAGGCTCGCGAAGCGCCAGATCCCCCGGTACAGGCCAAAGCGCCAGAACACCACGGCCTGCAGGGGCACCACCCAGGCCAGGGTGGAAAAAGCCGCTGCCTGGTATTCGGCCGGCAGAGCGAGATTGAAGCGCAGCCAGTACGCCCCCAGCCAGCCGAGCGCGGCGACCACGATGTCGTGCAGGATGATGACGAGGGTGCGCGGATTAAGGTTCATTGCGAGCCTGGCGCCAGCGCCGGTCGATGGCGAGGAAAATCGATGCGTAGAGAACGGCCGACAGTATAAGCACAGTGGGCGAAAACTGCGGCCAGGCGCGCAGCACGAACGCGAGGCCGCCCATGACCAGCATCAATGCAAAAGCCGATACCGCCAGCTGCCGGTGACTGGCCCCGAGCAGCACCACGCGCTGGTAGTAATGCGAGCGATGCGCCTGCCATACCTTCTCGCCGCGCAGGGCGCGGCGCGCCAGGGTCACGCTGGCGTCGGCGATGAAGGGCGAAAACACCAGCACGGGGAACAGCCACGGCCACACGCCCTGCCGCGCCCCGAGGATGCCCAGCGTGGCGGCAAGAAAACCCAGCGGAATCGACCCGGCATCGCCCATGAACAATCGCGCCGAGGGGAAATTGAAATACAGGAAAGCCAGCGCGGCCGCCGCGATCGCCGCGCAGAACGCCGCGATGTCCGGCGCGCCGCCCAGCCACGCCGCGAGCGCCAGCGCGCCGAACCCGATCACGGCCATGCCCCCCGCCAGCCCGTTCGCACCGTCCATGAAATTGTAGAGATTGGTCATCCACACGACGGCCAGCGTGCCTGCCACGAGCGCCCAGCCGCTGAGCCCCAGCGCGAACAGGCAGCCCGCCGCCGCGACGAAATGGGCGAGGAAGCGCACCCGCACCGGCAGCCCGCGCACATCGTCAAGCAAAGACACGCCGGCCAGCGCGAGCGCGCCCAGCATCAGCGGCAACAACGTCGCGCCGGCCAGCCACACGCTCGCCACGGCGACGCCGGCCATGAGGCCGATCCCGCCGATGCGCGGCGTGGGCGTGGCGTGCAGCGAACGGGCGTTGGGATGGTCCATCGGCAAGGCGTGGCGGCGCCGCAGCAGCGCGGTGAGCACGAACCAGCACACAAGAAAAGCAACGGCAGCGACGATCCAGTCGAGGGCCATACGCTACCGCGCCTCGTTCCGGTGCGTGCCGGACAACACACTCAAGTCCCCAACCAGCCGGGGCCATTTACCCGCACGATCCCGCATTGAATTTCCGGAGTGAATGAAAGGGTTCAGATGAGCTGCACCAATTCCGTGTAGGGAAGCAATGCTGCATCAGCGGTAATCAGCCGTGCAGGCAGAAGCTGTGCCTGGGCGATCAGGAGCCGGTCAAAAGGATCACGGTGGTGCAACGGCAACCGAGCGACCATCGCGGCATGCGCCGCGCGGACAGGCAGTTCGACGAAGCCGGTATCCCCGGCAGTCTGCGCGATGGCTTCTGGCGAATAGGGAAAATCGATTTTTCCGAGCGTCGCCTTGATCGCAACCTCCCAAATGCTCGCGGCGCTGAAATAAACCGTGGTTTCAGGCGATTCAAGCTGTGCGACGATTGCCTGCGGCAGGCGTTCCGGCGCAGCGAGCGTCCATAGCAGTACATGCGTGTCGAGCAGAACGACCATCAGCGCCCTTCGAACAGAGATAGCTCTTCATCCGTCAGCGGCGCGTCGAAATCATCCGGGACGTTGAACTTGCCCTTGAGGAGCCCCAGTTGGCGCTTTTTCGGCGTAGCTTCCAGCGGAACCAGCCGGGCGATCGCCTTGCCCGCCTTGGCGATGACAACTTCCTCTCCACCTGCCACCTGTTCCAACAGGCGAGAAAGGTGCGTCTTGGCTTCGTGAATATTGACGGTTTGCATGGCCACTCCGTATTTAACTAAGTCTAGTCTAGCACAGCATCATGGCGCCATGCCCCGAGCGTCGCCGCCAGCCCGTCTTGCATCGAATACGGCGGCGTCCAGCCCAGACGCGACCGGATCAGCGAACTGTCCAGCCACAGCGAGCCGGTCAAGCGCTGCACCGCCGCCCGCTTGCCAAGCAGCGCACCGGCGAATTCAAGCATGCCCACCGGCACGGGTAACAGACGCGCCGGCCGCCCCATCGCCCGCGCCACCGCGCCGATCAGTGCCGGCGTGGAAACCGGTTCGCCATCGTCCAGCAAAAAGGTCTGCCCCGCGGCCGCCGGATGCTCGACACATACCCGGATCGCATCGACGAAATTGCCCAGGTACAGCAAGCTGCGGCGGTTGTCGATCGCCCCCAGCGGCAGCGGCCAGCCGCGCGCCACCGTGTCGAGCAGGCGCCGGAAATTCGCCTTCACCCCCGGCCCGTACACCAGCGGCGGGCGCAGGACGACGACCTCCAGCCCGGTTTCGCGCGCGATTTGCCACAAGCCCTGCTCGGCCTCCCACTTGGAAATCGCATACGCATCCTCGGGCGCGGCGGCATCGGTTTCCCGATAAGGCGTGTCGCGGCCTTCGCCGTTGACCTTGATGGTGCTGATGAAGACGAAGCGCCTGACCCCGGCCTGCGCGGCCTGGCGCGCGAGATTGAGCGTCGCCTCGGTGTTGGTGGCGCGGTAGCGCGCGAGCGGGTCGGCTGCGGTGTCGCGCATGACGTGGACGCGGGCGGCGAGGTGGATGACGGCGTCGCAACCGGCCAACGCCAGCCCCCAATCCGTCGATGCATCCAGGTTGCCGACCACGATCTCGTTGGGCAACCCGGATTTGCCGCGCACGGCAGGTACGACCGCATCACCGGAAGCCGCCAGCCTGCTGCACAAGGCGCGCCCGACAAAGCCGGCGGCTCCGGTTATCAGTGCCTTCATGCACTGGCCTCGCGATAAACCGCCAGCGTTTGCGCAATCACGGTCTCCAGTCCGAATTCTGTTTCAGCCCGCAACCGCGACTGCTCGCCCATGCTGCGACGCAGCGCGGCGTCGCCAATCAGTTTTCCCAACGCCGCCGCCAGCGCACCCGCATCGCGCACGGGCACCAGCAGGCCGTTCACGCCGTCCTGCACCACTTCGCGGCACCCTGGCGCATCGGTCGTCACGATCGGCAAGCCACAGGCGGCCGCTTCCAGCAGCGACTTGGGCAGGCCCTCGCGGTAAGACGGCAAACAGGCGATGTGCGCCGCCTGCAACACGGCGGGCATGTCTTCTCGCCTGCCCCACCATTCCACGCCATGTTGCCCATGCCAGCTGCGCAGGGCCGACTCGGGCACCGAGGCCGGGTTGGCCGGATCGGGGTCGCCCACCAGCACAAAGCGGGCGTTGACGCCAGCCCCGGTCAGCTGGCGCGCCGCCTCGACGAACTCGCCCACGCCCTTGTCCCACAACATGCGCGAAACCAGCACCACGCACACCGGTTCCGGTGGCGGCGCTACGGGATGAAAAACCCGAACGTCGACGCCCGCACCGCGTATCAACCGCAAGCGCACAGCAGGCACGCCGGCGCGCTCGAGCAAAGCCCGGTCTTCCGGGTTTTGCACGATGGTCAGGCTATGCGGCCGGTCGAGCAGGCGCCCCAGCATCCAGCGCAATGCCGGCCGAGCCAGGCGCACGACGCCGCTGGACGAGGTGAACAACCACCCCAACCCCGCCACCGCATTCACCTGTGCGGGTACGCGCGCCAGCCACGCCGCCAGCGCGCCAAACATCACCGGCTTCAGCGCCACATGGTGCACCAGATCGGGTTTTTCGCGGCGATACATGCGCCATAGCGCGATTACCTCGGCAAGCGGGTTGCCGCCGCGCCGCGATAGCGCAAAGGGAATCAGCCGAATCCCCGCGCTGCGAATGACTTCGCCGTGCCGTCCCTCGCGGGTTGCCACCGCCACGTCGAACCCTGCCGCCTGCGCGGCCACGGCAAGCGGCAAGCGGTGCGAAACGAAATACCAGTCTTCGGTGACGACGAACAGCAGCCTCAAGCGTTGTGCTCCTGCCATTGCTGGAACATCAGCACGTCCCACAGGTAATACGACCAGTTGCGCGTGCCCGCCTGATGTTCCGCCCACTTGCGCTGGATCGGCGCGGGGTCGAGAAAGCCTTCCCGCGTCAGCCGCGCGGGTTCGATGAGTGCTGCCGCCCAGTCTTTGAGCGGGCCGCGCAACCAGTGGTCGATCGGCACGCCAAAACCCATTTTGGGGCGTTCAATCAGTTCTCTGGGCACGTGCTTATACAGCAGCTGCCGCATCAGCCACTTGCTCTGTCCGTCACGCACCTTCATCGCCAGCGGCAGCGTCCAGGCGAACTCGAATACGCGATGGTCGAGCAGCGGCACCCGTGTTTCGAGCGAGACACTCATCGCAGCGCGATCAATCTTGGTCAGGATGTCGTCCGGCAAATAGGTTACTGTATCCAGATACATCATACGGTGAGTAAGATCGGCAACATCCGCCCACCCGCGCGAGTCATTCAACACGGTAAGGGGCTCAGTAGCGCCCTTCACGATCCGCGCCGGGTGCTTCCAATGTGATATGAGCCCCCAATAAATTTCTTCAGGTTTGCGCACCGACAGGATATCGGCAAGTTTGTGCAGTTTGTCGCCTGGATTGGCATAGCGTAGTCTGGCGGGTAGCAGCCTATCGAACTTGCGGAATGCGGAATTCCAAACAGTGGGAGGCAGGGTCGTCAACATGCCGGCAAAAGCTGAGCGGACCGACATCGGCATCCAACCCAGCCGCCGCCAGATGTTCTGCGCCCAGAAATAGCGGTTGTAACCGCCAAACAATTCGTCGCCACCGTCACCGGACAAGCTCACCGTCACATGCTGGCGCGCGAGACGCGAAACCAGGCAGGTGGGAATCTGCGACGAATCTGCAAAGGGCTCATCGTAAATAGTTGCCAGGCTCGGGATCACGTCGATCGCGTCTTGCGGGGTCACGTAAAGCTCGGTGTGTTCGCATCCCAGGTGGCGCGCCACCGCGTGCGCGTGCTCGGCCTCGTTGTAACCCACCTCGTTAAAGCCGATGGTGAAGGTTTTTACCGGGCGCGCGCTTTGCGCCTGCATCAGCGCCACCACGGTCGTGGAATCGATGCCACCTGACAGGAAGGCGCCCAGCGGCACGTCCGCCATCATTTGCCCGCCTACCGCCTGGCCCAGCAAGCGTTCCAGTTCCGCAGCTGCTTCCGCATCGCTGCCGCGAAACAGATTGCGCTGCCCGGCCTCGGCCACCGACCGCGCCGACCAGTAAGCCACCGGCTGCAACTCATTATGCCCAGCGTGAAGCTGCAAATACGTGCCGGGCGGCAGCTTGTGTATGCCCTGGTAAATGGAATAGGGCGATGGGATCGTGTTGTGGCGCAGAAACAGCGTCAGCGCACCGCGGTCGATTTCGGCGCGGAACGCCGGGTGCGCCTTGAGTGCCTTGAGTTCCGAGCCGAACAGGAAAGTCTCGCCCTGCCAGCCGTAGTACAACGGTTTTTCGCCCAGACGGTCGCGCGCAAGCGACAGCGTGCGGCTTTCACGGTCCCAAAGCGCGATGGCGAACATCCCCACGCTTTTTTTTAGCGTCGCCTCCATCCCCCAGCGCTCGAACCCCGCCAGCAGCGTTTCAGTATCCGAGTGACCGCGCCAGAGAATCGGCGCTGTCCCGCCAGCGCCGGCTTTTTCCAATTCAGTGCGCAGATCAAAGTGGTTATAGATCTCGCCATTGAAGGCGATCACATATCGCCCGCTAGCGGAGACCATAGGCTGGTGTCCGGCGGGCGACAGATCCAGAATTGATAGGCGCCTGTGCCCCAACGTCACCCCAGCCGCCCCATCCACCCACAGCCCGGTATCATCTGGGCCGCGGTGGGCAATGGTACTGGCCATACGTTTAATCGTATCGTATGCTTCAACATGTCCAACTTGGCACCAAAAGCCGACTATTCCGCACATGGTGTTACGACCCCACCATGCGGCTACTGTCTTTCAAACGCCGCTGTAACTCTATCCATTCAGCGAGCACAGATGCATCGGCTATCTGGAGCCTGTTTTTGATTACACGTGATTCATTGCCCAGAGCAATACTAAGAAGATCGCGAGCCGCTGCAATAATGTGATTAACATTTCCCATTAACCAGTTGCGGCCATCCTTTGCGCTTCTCATTGCTTTCAAGTAGTAATAGCGTCCTATGATAGTTTTTTTCGCAGATAAGCCTGCATATTTATAGCCCAACAATATGTTGGGTAAACCCGCGAACTTACTATTTTGATATGTTTCATACAGTAAAACTTGATCCTGCCCTTTGCGTGCTGACTCGTCATATGGATGTCTTCGAAACCATTCGGTGCGCCCCATCCAAGTTGGGTGGGGCATAGGAAAGCCAAGCCATGGACGACGACAAATCTCCTCATGGGATAGTTTTGTTGGCAAGACACCGATAGGAATATCGTTGCCATTTACCATCAAAGCCGAGGAGGCCAACAGGTCCACATCAGAATGTTCTTGAAGGTATGCGACTTGACGTTCCAAACGTTCCGGGAAAGCCACATCATCTGCATCCATGCGGGCAATAAATTCACCTTGCGCCAAAGTGACGCCCATATTTAGCCGTACCGGCAGTCCACGACATACCGAGTCTCCATAAAGACGAATTCTGGGATCGTCAATTGCTTTTAGAAACTCTGCGGAACCATCGTTAGAGCCATCGTCCAGCAGAATTAATTCCCAGTGAGAATAGGTCTGCCAGAGAAGTGAATAAATGGCGAAAGGGAGCGAATCACGCGAGTTGTGAAATGACATAACCACACTCACGAGTGGCTCACGTCTGCTTGTATTTGTCTGATCAATGTTCACCAGATCAGTTCTCGCGGAAACATAGGAGCCAATTTATTATTCTCCACGCACATTCGCCGTGCCGCGTCTAATGATGTGCGCAGTAATGTCATCGCAAAGGCCCTAATGAAACCTTTGCGAGGGGCATGCGGTGCCTGACCAACAATCCCAGAGTCAGGGCGACAGCAACTGTAAAGGCCAAAACGCTGGCAGGTTGTATCAACCCGCCAGCGCCCAGCTGAACAGCCAAGACCATCACAGCGTAGCTACCCACTTGCGCTGCCAGGATAGGATTTTGAGTAACTTGACGGATAGCACGCTCGACAGCAATCACTACAGTGGTCAGAATTACAGTACCGACAAACATAATCAGAAGCGACCCCGAGTAATAGAAAAATGCAAACACACCAGGGAACGTAGCGTAATGATATTTAGAGGTATCTTGAAAACCGGACTGGCTGACATCACTGGTATACAAATCCACATGATCCTTCCCGCGTCGCTCTTTGGCAGCGAAAATCATCAGGTCTTTGCCTTTACCTGGGTAAGCGCTTACCGCCATAACACCTTCCAGCCCAGTCCAGCGATGAACGGAAAGGCGCCGAAGCAATGAGGTGACATCTGTAGCTGTGATCTTTCCGCCACTCTCCTCAGCGTACTGGGGCAATTGATTAGCGCGGCGCTGTTCGGATACGGATACGATTAGAAGTGTGCCGCAAACAAACATCGCCATAATCGCCATTAGCCGTCGCCTATTCAGCCAAGGAATATGGCCCCGAAACAGAATGAGCGCTACTAAAAATGGGAGACTGTGAAGAACCAACGTACCGCGACTGAATATTGTGATGGAAAGAGCCGAACTGACAGCGATGAACAACGCTATCGATAAAAAAAGCGAGCGTCTGGCCAGAATATCGAGGTGAATCAAAATCATTGCGCCCAGAACAATGCCGACACTGACTGACCAAGCAAAAAGACCATGCAAAGGCCACGGCATATCCAACGCGGGGCGCAAGCCGGCATGAAAGATGTGGAATACTTCGTTGAGCACGACGACGAGAGCCGTCGCCGCCAAGACAATTACCCAGCCAAAGATACGCATACCTGGCCTGTACCAGACGATGTTTTCGCCTATCTGCCAACCATCAATGCGCCGGCGCCAAAACAGGCCAGCACAAAGGACTGCCAGAGCACCGACAGAGGATACGAGCGCAACGTCATCCCAGGCTGCAACGGAAAAGTCGAAGCGGCCGATCGGCTCCACCCATTTGGACGCCTCATTAAACGTCCCATAAATCATGTGGAGAGTGAGCTTCAACCAAAAACCAATCCATAGCACAACCGACAACAAAAGGTAACCGATGCTCGGACGTCTCGTTATTCCGATGATGAGAAGAGCTGTGAAGGCAAAGGAAAATAGAAGATAGCTCAGCGCAGATCCGGGCCAGGCCAGCCAGGCATTTGCAAATAAGGTTGCGGCTAGCATTGTTGCGAAAAGCGAAAACAAGATTTTTCTACTCATAAAGTTGCCCAGCCAAACGGGAGCAAGTCCTTAGTATCGTTGTTGTTCGCAAACCAGTTTTTTGGCGCAACCACCACCTTGTCATCGCGAGGGTTTAGCCATGCCCCCCACCAACTAAAAGAACTGTTGGCGATAATGTGGTGCTTGCATAGGCTCATCAGGCGCATATCGTTATAACTTTCCGCACCCTGATTGTGATCCACATAGCTACATGGGAATTGGCTTCTCAGATTAGCCCGCACCCACTCCATATCATCTGAAAACACGAAGTAATGCGGCGCTTCAACGCGCTCGGCGATGTAGCGAATCGCCGCTTCATAATAGTCCAGCGGGCAGACGCCATGCGTGGCCTTTGTCCTTAGATTATTGGCGTAGTCGCCGCGGCGAACATGCAGGCTCACCGCATTGACCGCGCCGATCTCCTCTGCTAGTTCGTGATTGCGACCGGTCATAGGTTGCCGGAACGTGAAATCGGTGCGGATGGTCTGTGCCACATCCGCAAAGTAGCGCTCTGATTGCCAGTAGCCCATCAGATAAGTTGGCAGCGGCACATTGCAGATGCCCGGCCAGTAATGGAAATGCGGCTCCACCATGAAATGGCGATTCCGCAAAAAACGTAGCGCTGGACGTGCGAATATTCGGCGAGCGAGCCTTGATGACTGCCAGCCCAGAAAGGCACGTACCTCTTGTGGCTCCGCCAGCGTCACAGGACATGAAAACACGTGCTCAAGCTCAAAACCCTGATGTAGGCCGTAGCCGGTAAAACCACTTACATCCAGGTGCAATGGTACGCCGCGAAGAATAGAAAGGGCCCGCCCAGCGGCATATTGGAACATCTGGTTGCCAAGGCCGCCAATGACTTGCAATATTATCGCGCTCATTTACAGCCCAAGCTTATTTAATATCTGGCCGACACGCTTGCGTATGATTTTTTTAGGCACGATTAGCGATTGATCTGGTAACAGTTTTTCGAGTTCGCAGGTTTTTTCGACGGCAAAGGGCTGACTGAACTCGACGCCTTCAAAAAATAGTTTTTTGTTTGCCGCGCACAGTTCATCCCAGCCATGCACGAGCGTTTTATTGAATAGGGCGCTCACCACTGAAAATTCAGGGAAGACGGTATCCCGCTTAGGCAGGTATCTCAGCACCCCTTGCTCAAAATCGAACTTTACGAAATGAAGGTGGACATCAAAGTCGTACAAGTATTCATAAGTAATCAACGGATATTCAAGGTAGCCCCGTCCCCTGCCGACTCTGAATACTTCATCGAGGAAGCTCGCAGGATCGGCGACGTGCTCTATGACATGGGAACAGATCACATAATCGAACTGGCCATCCTCGAAAGGAAATTCTCCTCCATCGTAAAAATGAACCGGCTTATCACCAAAATGCGCGCTGTTAAGCACTCCGCCTCGCTGAGCAATTCTGTCTTGGCTCGAGTCAAAGTTCAGCTCTAGAAATGTATTGCTTCTAGGATGCGGGGATGATCCGGGGCCGATTTCCAGTACCTTATCCTGCGGAAGAATCGACGATATTTTCTCAGGGAAAAACATCTCAATTCCTTTACTGCTTTACAGAAATGCAGTGCCAGCCAAAGCACGCTATATCTTCGGCTGTGCGGTATTTCCCGCGTAGCGAGAAATATATTAGGCCGACCCCCGCCACCAGATAGGCCAGCGGCCAGCACCAATCACCATAACGGCGAGCCATGTGGGGCAGCCGTAACATTTCTTGTTTAGCAAAGGAAAACCAATCGCCGTTCGGTGCCAGTTCCTGAATCTCGAAACCTCGCGGAGGCAGGTGGTATTCGTACCAGTAGCGGCTGAATCCGGTGGCGTAATGGTATGGCGCAAAGTGGACGAGGGAGGCAAACGGTGCGGTAAGGATCAGTTTGCCGCCGGGTTTGAGCAGGCGCGCAAACTCATCCAGTGCTTTGAGTGCATCAGGCAAGTGTTCGAATACCTCACTGCACAGAACCACATCAAACGAACAATCCGGTTCCGGAACACTTGTAATGTCACAGACCAGATCGATCTTGCTGGTGTTCCATGTGCCAGTTTGCAGACCCTGGCCATCCCCCATGCCTTCATATTGACAAACGTCCTGCGATACATAAACCAGATGTTCACACAACAGCTTGTTGCGGAGCTCACCCGCTCCAGCGTCAAGGATGCGCAATCCTGACGGGATGGCTGCCAATGTATGTGCCAACCAATGATTACGCGCTTCCTCGTTGGCATTGATCCCGATGATTTTTTTTAATAATCCCTTCACTTACTTGTCCTCATTGTTTGACAAAGGTGAAGATACCCAAGACGTAATGCAGTTTGCTTAACTCATCCATATCCTGCTCAGGGCTGGCGGATTGAAAAAGCGTCCGGCTTGACCCTATCCAGGCGAATTCCCTGAGCAACAAGCCATTTGCTGCGGCGAGTCGAACCAGCGAAAGCGGATCGAATATCCGGTGCGCATTGAATTCAACACGCTCCCTGCCGATAGGCACGGAAAGATAAAACAGCCCACCCGGTCGGAGTATCCCAGCCATATTACCTAGTCCCGCCGCATATCCATGCGGGTCGATCGGATCGCCATATCGGCCTAGACCAAAATGCTCCAAGGCATGCAAACAAGATAATGAATCGCAGTATTCGACAAGTAACTCGGCCGGGTTCATCAGGTCTGCCTGCCTGAAAAGAACCCCTGGAATCAGAGATGTGATGGGGCGAATATCGAATACCTCGATTTCTCTAAAGCTCGCCACGTGTGCGACAAAGCCATCTATGCGCGAACCGATATCCACATGCTTTTCCGGATTGGCAATGAAAATCTTCCGCGCCACATGCAAGTCCTGCAAGAAATACTCATTTTTTGTAGCCCCGCCCTCTTCATACCAGTCGTGCAAGCAAGGGAGGAGGTCGAGTTGCCCCTTATATTCCTTTCGAAATTGGAACCAGCCTGCAACATAACGTGGAATACCCTTTAACGAGCTGACCAACCGTCTGATATCAAATCCGAACTGGACGCATAGCAACCAGTAAATTTTTTTAAAGGTTTCTCTCATTCGGCTTCCGTTTTAACCACCCCAAACTGAACACAAGCCCGATCAAATTGATCGCCAACCAGCCAAACGCCGCACCTATCGTGCCCAGCCATGAAACAAGAGGTGGTATCAGCGCCACGGAGAGCACCAGGGCATATGCATTCACTTGAAATACCCGGCGGACTTTTTGGTGGGCCAGCCAATTCACATAACCCACATTGTAAAAGGCGTTCAAAGCTACCCCTGCAAGCAGGACGGCCAACATCGGATAAATGGCTGCAACTGCCTCGGGGCTTCTCAACCAGACACCCAGCAGCCATTTGCCGACGGTGGTAAAAATTATGATGCCCAGTCCAACCAATAGAGCGATCACTCCAGCCAACTTAACACTCAAGCTGCGCAATGCAATGGGGTCGCTCCTCATTTGAATTGCACGCGGCAATACCGCCTGTGTCAATGGATTGATTAACTGGAGCGCCCCCAAAGCAACCGTTGCAGCAACCGCGTAATAGCCGAATTGTTCAATGCCGACCATCCGGCTCAACACGATCCTGTCCATTTGCACCGTCAGCGCGCCCAACAATGTGGCGCCAGACATACCGGCAACAAAACGCCAAACCTGACGCAATTCATTTGCATCCAATTTGACCTGGGCTCGTTTTACATGCAGTA
This sequence comes from Thiobacillus sp., assembly GCA_046292745.1. Taxonomy (GTDB): domain Bacteria; phylum Pseudomonadota; class Gammaproteobacteria; order Burkholderiales; family Thiobacillaceae; genus Thiobacillus. The sequence goes on from JBKBQH010000014.1 coordinate 75,472, forward strand.
CGCTCCACGCCCACCAGCCTCGGGTCAAAGTTTCGAGCAGCGCAATCGTGGCATGCCAGATGAGATAAGCCGACAATGTTGGCCAAACAACAATCACTACCACACCACCGACGTGACGCAATAAAGTGCCGCCCGCCATGATGCCATTTAGGGCAATTTGCGCCTGCCCACCCACCAGCAGACTGCGATAAATGGAACCAGGGAACTGGGCTGCGAAGATGGCCGCTGCACCATAAATAGCCTCCCGGCCTGTAGTAACCGGTAATCCGTCAAGGTTAAGCCAATGCGTGGCTATAGTGTCAGCCAGCAGCACAACGACAAACCCGGCGCATAGAGCAAACACCCAGTAAATTCGCTCAAACCCATAAAGCAGCGACGCCGTTCTATACCTGCCTTTATCTGTTTTATCAAAACGAACTGCCACCTCACGCACCAAAGCCTGGCTCATGCCGGCATCCAGCAAGCCAAGAATTGCTTGCAGCATGGTTATGAATCCAATCAGGCCAAACTGCTTAGGGCCAAGCGCTGACAAATACCAAGGCAACGCGAGAATGGGCGCCAGAATCACTGCGCCCATGCCAAGGTAATTGGCAAGTATGTTTTTTTTCAGTGGCATTTTTAGCCTAGCTGTAGCGAAAATTGGCATAGGAGCAGATTCGTCCATGCCACTGAAAAGTTCTGAGAAAAAATCAGTGCGGCGCGCTAGCGAGAACCGCCACCGCAAACCCATCAATCACCGGCTGGATCACCCCGCGCTTGAGCTTGAGCGCGGCTTGGTTGACTACCAGCCGCGAGCTGATGTCGCTGATGTGTTCCACCGCCACCAGTCCGTTGGCCTTGAGCGTGCCGCCGGTGGAAACGAGATCGACGATGACGTCGGACAGCCCGACCAGCGGGGCGAGCTCCATCGAGCCGTAGAGCTTGATGAGGTCGATGTGCACGCCCTTGCCCGCAAAGTGTTCGCGCGCGGCGTTGACGTATTTGGTGGCGACGCGGATGCGCGCGCCCTGCCTGACGGTGCCTTCGTAGTCGTAGCCTTCGCGCACGGCGACCATCATGCGGCATTGGGCGATCTTGAGATCGAGCGGCTGGTAGAGGCCACGGCCGCCGTGCTCGTTCAACACGTCCTTGCCGGCGATGCCGAGGTCGGCGGCGCCGTATTGCACGTAGGTGGGGACGTCGCTGGCGCGCACGATGATGAGGCGCACGTCGGGACGGTTGGTGCCGATGATGAGCTTGCGCGAGGACTCGGGACTTTCGGACGGCGTGATGCCTGCCGCCGCCAGCAGCGGCAGGGTTTCCTCGAAGATGCGCCCTTTTGAGAGGGCGAGGGTGATGCCGGTGTAGGTCATGTTGGTGTGTATGCGGAGTTGCGTTCGATCAGCCCGTCATTGCGAGCCCGGAGGACGTGGCGATCCAGCCCGTTTCGTTCCGGCAGGCAATCTGGATGCTTCGCGTTGCTCGCAATGACGGCATCTGTATTTCTTCAATGCACCCGCTTGATGCGCGCGCCCAGCTGGGTGAGCTTTTCCTCGATGCGCTCGTAGCCGCGGTCGAGGTGGTAGATGCGTTCGATGGTGGTCTCGCCGGCCGCGACCAGGCCGGCCAGCACCAGGCAGGCGGAGGCGCGCAGGTCGGTCGCCATGACGATGGCGCCGTCGAGCCGCGGCACGCCGCGCACCAGCGCGGTGTGGCCGGAGACTTCGATGTTGGCGCCCAGCCGGCGCAGTTCCTGCACGTGCATGAAGCGGTTTTCGAATATGGTTTCGGTGACGGAGGCCGCGCCCTCGGCGATGCAGTTCAGCGCCATGAACTGCGCCTGCATGTCGGTGGGAAACGCGGGGTGCGGCGCGGTGCGCACGTCGACGGCCTTCAGCCTGCCGTCGGATTCGACCTCGATCCAGTCTTCGCCCACGGCGACTTTCGCGCCCGCCTCGCGCAGCTTGGCGATCACCGCGTCGAGCGTGCCGGGCTGGGTGTGGGTGGCGCGCACGCGGCCGCCGGTCATCGCGGCGGCGACGAGGAAGGTGCCGGTCTCGATGCGGTCGGCCATCACCGCGTAGTCGGCGCCGTGCAGCGCATCGACGCCGTGGACGGTGATGACATCGGTGCCCGCGCCTTCGATCTTCGCGCCCATGGCGACGAGGCAGCGCGCCAGGTCGACGACTTCGGGCTCGCGCGCGGCGTTTTCCAGCACGGTGGTGCCGTCGGCGAGCGCGGCGGCCATCATGAGGTTTTCGGTGCCGGTGACGGTGACCACGTCCATCACGATGCGCGCGCCCGTGAGCCGCTTGCAGCGGGCGTGGATGTAGCCGTGTTCGATGGTGATATCGGCGCCCATCGCCTGCAGGCCCTTGATGTGGAGATCGACCGGGCGCGAACCGATGGCGCAGCCGCCGGGGAGGCTCACGCGCGCGTCGCCGAAGCGCGCGAGCGTGGGCCCCAGCACCAGGATGGCGGCGCGCATGGTTTTCACCATTTCGTAGGGCGCTTCCTTGTGGGGGATGGATTCACCGCTCAGGGTGACCTGGTTCGTGTCGTCGAGCGTCACCCGCACGCCCATGTGGCCCAGGAGCGCCAGCATGGTGCTGATGTCCTTGAGGTGCGGCACGTTGGCGAGTTTGAGCGGCTCGGCGGTCAGCAGGCTCGCGGTGAGGATCGGCAGCGCCGCGTTCTTGGCGCCGGAAATGCGGACATCGCCGGCAAGCGGGTTGCCGCCGTGTATGAGCAGGGAATCCATCGGGCTTAGCGGCTGGCCCAGTCTGCGGGCGTGTAGGTTTTCATCGACAGCGCATGGATCTCTGCGTGCATGCGGGTGCCGAGCGCGTCGTAGACCAGGCGGTGCTGCTGGATCATGTTCTTGCCGGCAAACGCCGGGCTGACGATGACGGCCTGGAAGTGCTGGCCGTCGCCATCCACTTCGATGTGGTCGCACGGCAGTTTTTCGGTGATCCAGACTTTGATGTCTTCGGGGGTAACCATGCGCGTCGTGCCTCGCTTGTTTCGGTGCCCCCGCAAAACAGGGGCCTAGTGCCTGAGCTTGTAGCCGCTTTTCAGCAGCGCCAGAGTAAACGTGGATATTGCCACAAAGCAGGCCCCGCCGACCAGCAGGCCGAGCCAGGGATCGGCGTCGGACTGGCCGACGAAGGCGTAGCGGAAGCCGTCGATCAGGTAGAAAACGGGGTTGAAATGCGACACCGCCTGCCAGAACGGCGGCAGCGAGTGGATCGAGTAGAACACGCCGGAAAGGAAGGTGAGCGGCAGGATGAGAAAGTTCTGGAACGCCGCCAGCTGGTCGTATTTCTCGGCCCAGATCCCGGCGATGATGCCGACCGCGCCAAGGCTGCCGCAGGACAGCAGGGAGAACGCCAGCAGCCAGCCGGGATGCGGCATCTGCGGCGGGGCGAACCAGAGCGTCACCGCCCACACGCCGAGCCCCACGACGAGGCCGCGGATCACCGCCGCGCCGAGGTAGGCGAGGAAGAATTCCAGGTAGGACAGCGGCGGCAGCAGCACGAACACGATGTTGCCTTGCATTTTCGACTGGATGAGGCTGGACGAGCTGTTGGAGAAGGCGTTCTGCAGCATGCTCATCATCACCAGGCCGGGCACCAGGAAGGCCGTGTACGACACGCCGGGAAAGACCTCGACGTGGTCCTCGAGCACGTGCGAAAAGATCAGCAGGTAGAGAAGCGCGGTGACCACCGGGGCGACCACGGTCTGCACCACCACTTTCCAGAAGCGGAGCATTTCCTTGTAAAACAGCGCCGGGAACCCGCTCATGCGCGCTGCATGATGTCGGTGAAGACATCCTCCAGGTCGGGCTCGTGCAGGTGGAGTTCGGTGATGCGCAGGCCGGCGCCGCGCAGGTCGGCGAGCAGGTTCTCGAGCTCGACGTAGTCGCTGAAATCGAAACGCAGGCTGCCGTCGGCATCGCGCTGCACGCGTGCCTGCCAGGGGGCGGGCAGCGTCTCGGCGTCCACGCGCAGCTGCGCGCAGTGTTCGTTGGTGTGCCGCAGGAGTCGTCGGGTGGTGTCGCAGGCGACGATGCGCCCGCCCTTCAGCATGGCGATGCGCCCGCACAGCGCCTCGGCCTCCTCCAGATAATGCGTGGTCAACAGTATGGTGTGCCCCTCGCGGTTGAGCCCGGCGATGAAATCCCACAGCGAGCGCCGCAGATCGACGTCGACGCCGGCGGTCGGCTCGTCGAGCACGATCACCGGCGGCTTGTGCACCAGCGCCTGCGCGACCAGCAGGCGGCGCTTCATGCCTCCCGACAGGGCCTGCGTGTTCTTGTCGGCATGCGGCGTGAGGGCGAGATGGTGCATGACTTCGTCGATCCAGTCGTCGTTGTGCCGGAGGCCGTAATAGCCGGACTGGATGGCGAGCGTTTCGCGCACGCTGAAAAAGGGATCGTAGACCAGCTCCTGCGGCACCACGCCGAGCGCGCGGCGCGCGGCGCGGTAGTCGCGCACCACGTCGTGGCCCATCACCGACGCGGCGCCGGCATCCGCCCGGGTCAGCCCGGCGAGGATGGAAATCAGCGTGGTCTTGCCGGCGCCGTTGGGGCCGAGAAGACCGAAGAATTCCCCGGGCTGGATGTCGAGCGAGACGCCATCGAGCGCCTGGGTGGCACGAAAACGCTTCTTCAGGTCGCTGACGCGGATCGCGGCAACCGGGGTCATGCCGGCAAGAGGTCGGACACGCCGTAGAGTTCGGCCAGTGTGGTGAAACTCGCGGGCAGGCCGCTGCAGGCGAGCGTGCGCCCGGCCTGCCGGGCATGGCGCAATGCGCTGAAGATCAGCGCCAGCGCGGCCGAATCGGCCTGTTCCACGCCACTGAAATCGAGACTGTCGACGCCACGGTCGATCTGCGGCAGGAGCTCGCGCAGCAGCGCGCCCGCCGTGTCGACGGTGACCGCGCCGCCGATGCGGCAGCGCGTGCCTTCGCAGGCGATCACGAGCCGGGGCGCGGCGCCGGGGCCGAGCCGGCGCGGGCCGACTGGGCGGCGAGCGTCTGGATCAGGCCGTCGATGCCGCTCTGGCGAATGGTGTTGGCGAAGGACGAGCGGTAATTCGTGACCAGGCTCACGCCGTCGATCGTCACGTCGTAGACCTTCCAGCCGAAATCGGTCTTGTACATGGCGTAGTCGATCGGGATCGGCTGCCCGCCCGGCTGGCGGATTTCGGTGCGAACGGTGACTTCGGTCGCGCCCGGGGGGGCGACCAGCGGCTTGAAGTCGACGGTCTGGTTGGTAAACGCGGTGAGCGAGCTCGAATAGGTGCGCACCAGGAGGTTGCGGAACTCGTTGACCAGCGCCTGCTTCTGCTGCGGCGTCGCGCGCGGCCAGTGACGGCCGAGCGCGAGCTGGGTCATGCGGTTGAAGTCAAAATTGGGCAGGATCTTGGCCTCGACCAGCTGGTACAGTTTGGCGGTATTGCCGTTCTGCAGCGCCTTGTCCTTTTTCAGGATCTCCAGCACTTCCTGCGTGGTGGTGCGGGCCAGCACGTCGGGCGGAATATCGTTGCCGGCGCTGGCCAGCGATGCGCCGGCCAGTGCCAGCAGCAGGGCGAAGGTACGCAACAGGATGTTCATTTCTGTGTCCGTGTATTCGTGGGATCTCTGGGTAGACGCGGCTGCCTTACTTGAGTTCACCCGTCAGGCGCGCCAGTTGCGCCACGTTCATGTTGTAGTCGTTGACCGTGCGCAGGTATTCGGTCTGCGCCAGCACGTAGTTCTTCAGCGCATCGACCACGCGGTCGGCGCTTTCCAGACCCGCGGAAAAATCGGCCAGCGACGCCACCATCCAGCGCCGCGCCGCCGCGGCACCCTCGGCCAGATCCTGCTGCGCGCGAAGATTGGCCTGGGCGTTGACGTAGGCCTCGCCCACCTCGAACGGAATGCCGGCGAGCGCGAAGGCCTTCTTGTGGTTGATCGCCTCGAGCTCGGCCTGCGCCTGGTTGACGCGCGCGTTCGCCACCCCGAACACGGTGTCCCATTTGACGCCGACCACCGGCGTGAGACCGCCGCCGTTGAAGGGGTCGTAGAGGTAGGGGTTGTCGAGGCGTTCGCGCTGCGAGGCGTAGTTGAACTGGCCGATCACGCCGGCGTAGATGTCGGGCATGCGGTCGGCCTTTCTGGCGGCGACCAGGGCGCGGCGGGCGCGCAGGCCGGCTTCCAGCTGTTCCATTTCGGGGCGGTCCTGCAGCGCGCGCGCCTGCAGGTCGGCGAGTTCGATCTGCGGGAAGGGCACCGGCTCGATACGGCTGTCGGCCACCGAGAGATCCGCCTTGAGGCCGGCGCCGGTCAGCACCTTGAGGCCGTCGAGGCTCACCTGCTCGACCGCGCGCGCCTGGTGCGCGTACTTGGCGATGAGGCCGCGCGCGGTCTGCAGCGCATAAAGGTCGGACTGCCTGGATTCGCCGGTTTCGTTCTTGAGGTTGCGCTCGACACGGGCCAGCGTCGAATTGAGGCGGCCCTGCACGTCTTCGAGGAAGACCCGGATGTCACGCGCGGTGAGGAAGCCGTAATACGCGCGCTTGGTGTCGTAGACGATGTCGCCGCGGGTCTGCTTGAGCTCGCCCTGGCGCAGGCCGACCTGCCCCTGCGCGGCCTCGGTATAGCGTTCGACCTTGCCGAAGGTATAGAGCGGCTTGATCAGCGCGAAATCGAGGTGGGTCCAATCGGACAGCTTGTCGATCCTGTCGCCGTCTGTGCGCGGGGTGGTCCCCGAGAAAGCGCCATTCTGGTAGAACCCGCCCTCGACGCCCGGCGCCAGCCCGACGAAGGCATTCGCGCTGACGCGCCAGCCGGCGTTGCCCTGCACTTCCTGCACCAGGCCGCGCGCGGCCTCGACGACCTGCTCGCGCTCCTTGATGCGCGGGTCGGCGGCAAGGCTCATCTGCACCGCCTGCTGGAGGTTGATCGTTTCGGCCTGCGCCGGCAGGCCCGTCGTCAGCAGCAGTCCGGCTGCCAGGAATACATGCGTTACGGGTTTGAGAGTCATTGGGGCGCTCCTTCCTGAGCCTTGCCATAAATCAGGTGTCCGATCAGATTCTCCAGCACCACGGCCGACTGGGTGAGGCGAATCTGGTCCCCGTCCTGCAACATCTTGTCGTCGCCGCCGGCTTCGAGGCCGATGTACTGTTCGCCCAGGAGGCCCGAGGTCATGATGGCGGCGGAGGTGTCCTTGGGAAACTGGTAGCGCTTGTCGATGCGCAGGGTCACGGCTGCCTCGTAGGTTTCGTTGTCGAACTGGATGCCCGCCACCCGCCCCACCACCACGCCGGCGCTCTTCACCGGCGCCCGCGGCTTCAAGCCCCCGATGTTATCGAAACGGGCGACGACCTCATAGCTGTTGCCGACATTGACGGCCGTCATGCTGCCGACCTTGAGGGCGAGGAACAGCAGCGCGGCTATTCCTGCGATGACGAAGAGGCCGACCCACAGGTCGAGTACGGTCTTGCTCATTTTGTTCAGACTCCCCGGAACATGAATGCGGTCAGCACGAAGTCCAGCGCCAGCACGGCGAGGCTCGAGGTCACCACGGTGCGGGTGGTGGCCCCCGAGACCCCCTCGGCGGTCGGCGGCGCGTCGTAGCCTTCGAACAGGGCGATCGCGGTGATGGCGACGCCGAACACGACGCTCTTGATGACGCCGTTGAGGATGTCTTCCTCGAAATCGACCGCGCTCTGCATCTGCGACCAGAACGCGCCTTCGTCGACGCCGATCAGCTGCACCCCGACCAGATAGCCGCCGAAGATGCCCATCGCCGAAAACAGCGCGGCCAGGAACGGCATCGAGATCACGCCGGCCCAGAAGCGCGGCGCGACCACGCGGGCGATCGGGTTGACCGCCATCATTTCCATCGCCGTCAGCTGCTCGGTCGCCTTCATCAGGCCGATCTCGGCGGTGATCGCGCTGCCGGCGCGGCTGGCAAAGAGCAGCGCCGCGACCACCGGACCCAGCTCGCGCACCAGCGAGAGCGCGACCAGGATGCCGAGCGCCTCTTCCGAGCCGTAGGTCTGCAGGGTCTCGTAGCCCTGCAGGCCGAGCACCATGCCGACGAAGAGGCCGGACACCAGGATGATGATGAGCGACAGCACGCCGCTGAAATACATTTCGCGGATGGTGAGGCCGAAGCGCCGGAACGCCGTGCCGGAATGCAGCAGCACCGCGACGAAGAAGCGCGCGGCGAAGCCGATGCGCCAGACGCCGTCGATGGTGCGGCTGCCCAGATTTTCGATCGCCTGTCTAAGCACGGCTGCTCCTCAATCCAAGATCCTCGGCATAGGCTGGCGCCTGGTAGTGGAAAGGCACCGGGCCGTCGGCCTCGCCGTGCACGAACTGGTGCACGTAGGGCAGGTCGGAAGCCAGGATCTCGGCCGCGGTGCCCTCGGCGACGATCACGCCCGCCGACACGAAATACACATAATCGACGATCTTCAGCGATTCCTGGACGTCATGGGTCACCACCAGCGAAGTCAGGCCCAGCGTGTCGGTCAGGCGCCGGATCAGGTTGCCGGTCACGCCCAGCGAAATCGGGTCGAGGCCGGCAAACGGCTCGTCGTACATCACCAGCATGGGGTCGAGCGCGATCGCGCGCGCCAGCGCCACCCGCCGCGCCATGCCGCCGGACAGCTCGGACGGCATCAGGTCGGCCGCGCCGGTGAGGCCCACCGCGTTGAGCTTCATCAGCACCAGGTCGCGGATGGTTTCTTCCGCCAGGTCGGTATGCTCGCGCAGCGGGTAGGCGACGTTGTCGAACACCGTGATGTCGGTGAACAGCGCGCCGAACTGGAACAGCATGCCCATCCTGCGGCGCAGACGGTAGAGCCCCTCGGTATCGAGCTCGCCGAGCGATTCGCCGGCCACGCGCACCGTGCCCTGACTGGGCCGCACCTGGCCGCCGATCAGGCGCAGCAGCGTCGTCTTGCCGCAGCCGCTGCTGCCCATGATGGCGACGACCTGGCCGCGCCGCGCGGTCAGGTTGATGCCCTTCAAAACCGGCCGGGCGCCATAGCCAAAGACCACATCCCTGATTTCGACCAGTGCGTCGTCTTGCACGGAATCGAACCTGTCGTTATTGGAAGCCGCCATTCTAGCAAGTCTCGGTCCCGCGCCGGGGCGCAGCCCGCTCAATAACCCATGACCTGGCGAAGGGTATCGGCCGCTTCCATCGCGGCCAGGTTGCCGCTGCGGCTGATGACATAGAGCGGCTCGCCGCGCGCGGCGTGCCGGTCGATGCGCTGCGCCAGCGCGCGCAGATCGGGGGCGTCGTCGAGCCACCACAGGTGCGCCGCCGCCCACGCCGGATCGGCCTGTTGCACGCGGTCGGACAGCGGCGGCGCGATCGCCGGGTCGCCCGGTTCGAGCACGAAGTGGAAATCCTCGCGGGTGTCGTGCAGCCACTGCGACCAGGTCGCGGCCGGCACGGCCTGCCAGGCCGCTGCCGGCAGGTACACCGCGCGGTACTGGGTGTTGTAGTAGGACAACAACCAGTCGTCGGGCAGGTCCGCGGGGTAGAAGGCGTCGCGCCAAGCCGGGTGCTGCCAGCCGACGGCACCGACGCGCACGAGCCAGGGGGTACTCATGGCCGCTGCCTCAGGCGCGCCGCCAAGTGGTGCCGCCGGGGCCGTCCTCGAGCACGATGCCGGCGGCCGCGAGCGCAGCGCGAATGCGGTCCGACTCGGCGAAGTCGCGCGCGCGGCGCGCGGCCTGGCGTGCGGCGATCAGCGCCTCGATCTCGGCTTCGGCCATGCCGGCGGGTGCCGCCCCGCCCTGCAGGAAGTCGGCGGCGTCGCGCTGCAGCAGGCCCAGCACGCCGCCGAGCTGCCGCAGCTGCCGTGCGGCGGCGGCATCGCCCCGGTTGGCTTCGGCGGCCAGTTCGAACAGCACCGCCAGCGCCTCCGGGGTGTTGAAGTCGTCGTCCATCGCCTCGCGGAAACGCTGGGCCGCAGGCTGGCCCCAGTCGGGGGCCGCGTCGGTCGGCGGCGTCTGTTTGAGCGCGGTGTAGAGCCGCGTCAGCGCGCCGCGGGCGTCGTCGAGGTGGGCGTCGGAATAGTTGAGCGGGCTGCGGTAGTGCGCGCGCAGGATGAAAAAGCGCACCACCTCGGCGTCATACTTTTCCAGCACTTCGCGGATGGTGAAGAAGTTGCCGAGCGATTTCGACATTTTTTCGTTGTCGACGCGCACGAAGCCGTTGTGCATCCAGTAGTTCACGAACTTGCAGCCGTGCGCGCCCTCGGACTGGGCGATTTCGTTTTCGTGGTGCGGGAACTGCAAGTCCTGGCCGCCGCCGTGGATGTCGAAGTGCGGGCCGAGGAGCTCGGCGCTCATCGCCGAGCATTCGATGTGCCAGCCGGGACGGCCCCGTCCCCAGGGCGAGTCCCACGCCGGCTCGCCCGGCTTGGCGGCCTTCCACAGCACGAAATCCATGGGGTCGCGCTTGTTGGGGTCGATTTCCACCCGCTCGCCGGCGCGCAGTTCGTCCAGGCTCTTGCCGGAGAGGCGGCCGTAGGCGGGAAAGCCGCGCACGCTGTAGTAGACATCGCCGTTGGGCGCCGCATAGGCCAGCCCCTTGGCCACCAGGCGCCCGATCATGGCCAGCATCTGCGCCACGTAGGCGGTGGCGCGCGGCTCGTGATCGGGCGGCAGCACGCCGAGCGCGCGCTCGTCGGCGTGCATCGCGTCGATGAAGCGCGCGGTCAGCGCGGCCGGGGTTTCGCCATTTTCCTGCGCGCGCTTAATGATTTTGTCGTCGATGTCCGTAATGTTCCTGACGTACTCGACCGCGTAGCCGCTCGCGCGCAGCCAGCGCACGACCATGTCGAAGACGACGAACACCCGCGCGTGTCCCAGGTGGCACAGGTCGTATACCGTCATGCCACATACGTACATGCGGACCTTGCCGGGCACGAGCGGCGTGAATGCTTCCTTGGTGCGCGTAAGCGAATTGGTGATGTGCAACATGAAATCGAACGGAATGGCAGGATACGGGGCCTGGCAGATTGCGGGAATTCCGGCGGCGGCGCGGCTGTCTCAGCGGCGCCGAACCTTGCTAGAATGCCCGCTTCCCAAGATGACCCGAGCATATCACATGGCCCTGCCCCGTTTCCTCGCTGCGCTGGCGGTGTGCGCGACGCTGCTTGCCGCGCCGGCACTGGCCAACGACGTCCAGGATATCAACCAGCAGTTCCGCAAGGGCGACCTCGCCGGCGCGCGCGAGCGCGCCAACCGCTACCTGGCCAGGAACCCCAAGGACGCGCAGGCGCGCTTCCTCAAGGGCCTGATCCTCGCCGACCAGGGCAAGACCAACGACGCCATCGCGATATTCCGTGGCCTGACCGAGGACTTCCCCGAACTGCCGGAACCCTACAACAACCTCGCCGTGCTGTACGCCTCGCAGGGCAAGTACGAGGACGCGAAGAACGCGCTGGAGAGCGCGATCCGCACCCACCCCAGCTACGCCACCGCGCACGAGAACCTCGGCGACCTCTACGCGAAGATGGCGTCGCTCGCCTACGACAAGGCGCTCGCGCTCGACAGCAAGAACACCGCGGCGCAGACCAAGCTCGCCCTGATCCAGGACATGATCGGCGGCCAGCCGCGCAAGCCGGCGCCGCCCCGCGCCGCCGCCGGGCCCGCGAAAGCCGCGCCGGAAGCGCCCGCGCCGGCGCCGG
>JBKBQH010000015.1:0-73712 GCA_046292745.1 Thiobacillus sp.
TTGGTAGGCGCGATTGGACTCGAACCAACGACCCCCACCATGTCAAGGTGGTGCTCTAACCAGCTGAGCTACGCGCCTAATGCGGGGCGCATCATAACCGAAAGGCTGCGGCGATGTCGAGTCGGCATGGTTTTTTTCACGCACGCGCACCGTGCATCGATCAACACCTTACGCGGGCCGGCGTGTGCCCGCAGCGAAGCCAGGACAGCGCCATCTCAGTTCAAGTTCAGCTTGCGGATGCGCCGCCAAAGCGTCGTGCGGTCGATGCCGAGCATCTTCGCTGCAGCCGCCTTGTTGCCCTCGCACCGCTTGAGTGCAAAAAGAATCTGCCCGCGTTGCTGGCTCTCCATGTTGTCCACGGCGCCTGCCTGCGGCGCAGGCAGGCGCGTGCCCCGGTCATGGTAATCACGGATATCGAGTGGCAGGCTTTCCGGCCGGATGACGCCGTCGATTGCGCAGATCAGCGCGTGTTCCATCGCATTCTCCAGCTCGCGCACGTTGCCGGGCCAGGGATAGTCCAGCAGCAGGCGCAACGCATCGGCCCCCAGGACGGCTTTGGCATATCCGCGCCGGGCGAGGGCTGCCAGGAAATGGTCGATGAGCAGGGGGATGTCAGCCTTGCGGCTGCGCAAGGGCAGGATGTGCAGGGAGATGACCGACAGCCGATAATACAAGTCGGCGCGGAACTGGCGCGCCTCCACGGCCAGCTTGAGATTGCGGTTGGAAGCCGAAACGATGCGCACGTCGACCGACTGGCTCCGGTTCGAGCCGACCGGCTCGAAGCTCCGCTCCTGCACGGCCTTGAGGAATTTCGCCTGCATGGGAAGCGGCACCTCGCCCACTTCGTCCAGAAACAGGGTGCCGCCATCCGCGGCGGCAAAACGGCCGGCACGATCGCCGCTCGCACCGGTAAAAGCGCCCCGCACGTGGCCAAAGAACTCCGACTCCATGAGTTCGGAGGGAATTGCTGCGCAATTGACCTCCACCAGCGGATGGGCGGCGCGCGCGCTCATGCGATGCAGTTGTCGTGCCAGAACGTTCTTGCCGGTCCCGGATTCTCCTTGCAGCAGCACATAAGCCTGGGTGGAGGCGACCTGCCTGAGCTGGCGCAACACATCGAGCATGTGCGGATCGCGCGTGATGAAGTCCCGCTGCCCCCCTTCGGTCGCCTCGCGCAGGCGCTTGAGGTCCGTAATGTCGCGCAACATCACCAGCCGGATCGGGTTGCTCTTTTTCCGCACGATCAGACCCGTGCGCAACAGGAAACAGCGACTGCCCGAAGCCAGATCGAACCAGCGTTCGATCTCCACCACTCCTTCCTGCCGCCGGCTCACCGCATCGTCAAAGCCCTGCTCGATCAGGCCGCGCGTGATGGCCAGTTTGAAATTGACACCGCCGACATCGTTGAGGGATTTCAGCGTCACCCCGGTCGGAATTTCCATCAGATGACGCAAGGCCGCATTCGCAAACAGCACGTTTCCGTCCTGGTTGGCGATCAGAATGCCCTGGTCAATCCCGGAAAGCACGCTTTCAAGAATTTCAGAGTGTTGCCATAGGTTTTCGTCATGCATTCTTAGCAAGCCCATCCGTTGCGCAACAGCAACGTGATATACAAAGCATTGATTAATTTTGAAATATTAGCAAATGCAAAGCACATGCAACGGATGGCTGCAACATTTACGGCGGATTTCCCAAACAATATCCAAAAAAAACAAATACTTGCGATCTGGCACGTCTGTTGCCTACAGGACTCGTGCAGGGACAATCCCCTGTATCTGTAGACATAGGAGAGTAAACACATGGCTGATCTGAAAAAGGCAATGGGCATTCCGGGCGCATACGCCGCCGGTGAATTTTCCGCCACCGGGGAGCTTTTGAACTACATGGGCAACATCAGCATCCAGGCAGCGAAGATGGCGGCCCAGATGTGTGCGGCCAACTTGATGATGGGCAAGATGCAATCCTCGGGCTGGACGGCATATACCGGCAAGGAAGGTTTCGAACCGACGACGGGCTTCGCCGTGTCGGGCCCGGAGAATTCCGCCCTGATCGTCGGCAATGTCGGCGTGTTTGTCCGCAACAAGGAAACGGATTTCGATCGCGCCTTCGAAATTCTGGCTTCGCTTTAAAGGAGAGCATGATGAGCAACCTCAATGAACTGTTGAAAATCAAGGGCGTGTTCGCTGCCGGCAGTTTTTCCGATGACGGCAAACTCACCGGTTACGCGGGCGAGATCAGCGAGGATGAGGCGGCCATGGCAGCAGCCATGTGCGCGGCCAACATGCACATGGCGCGCATGCAGACGGATGGATTCACGGCCATGAGCGGAGAGTCGGGATGGACGCCGGCCACGGGATTCTCCCTCGCCGGCCCGCGCTTCTCTGTCTGCGTCATGGGGAATGTGGGCGTGTTTGCCCGCCTCGGCGAGGCTTCGTTCAACGATGTCTTCAAGGCGCTCTCAGCGTACAAATAAGGTGTGCGTTCAAACGGCCAGCCCAGCCTGGCCGTTTTTCATTTGGATATGGAGTGATTTCGATGGGTGATTTTCTCAGTGCCGGATGGCTTGAACGCTATCAATCCTTGTGGAATCAGCGGCCCGACCTCGTGGAAGGCCTCAGGGGCTTCAATGCCCTGATCGAGTACGGATGGGAGGATGGGTCACGGCCTTCCGCTTTTCTGTTGGTGGATGACGGGCGGGCGGTGGACAGGGCCTGGGGCGACGCCCCCGCCAAGCCAGACTTCGTGATGAAGGCCAGTGTGGAGAACTGGCAAAAGCTCCTCGATGGCAGCCTGTCGGGACGCGCGGCGTTGCTGACCAAGAAGCTCAAATTTCAGGGCTCGATGATCACGGCGATGAAGTACATGGGGCCGTTCGAAAAAAGCATCGCCCTGCTGAAAGAGGCCTGAACACACCGTGTCCGCGAGAAATCTCTCCCGGGCACGGTCACGCTGAAAATCCCGAGCCCGACATGCGCCTTGCCGTGCGCGCCTCCACGCGTCGAACGGCTCTCACCCTTCCCCGCCGCCCGCCCCCGTCCGCGAACCCCGCAACCTCCAACGCCGTAGCACCGCGTAGCGCGCGCCGACGGCTTCGGTGACCGATTTCACCAGGACGAAGTCCTTCACCGGCCAGCTCACGGCCCGGCAGGCCGGCGCTTCCCCGCCCTCCGACTTGCGCAGCAGCGTGACGTGCGGCACGTGCGGACGATCGTCGACGAAAAAGCCTGCCATGCGCAGCTGCGCGTTCAAGGCCTCGACCAGCTCGACATGCTGCGGCGGCGTCGCGCTCGCGCCCAGCCAGCCGATGCGGTTGTGGCGCCAGTAGCCAGCCTGGTCGAGCAGCAGCTCGTACGGTTCAACCGCCACCGCGTCGGCGCAGGCGATCACGGCGTCGAGCCTGTCGACGGGCGTTGCCCCGAGGAAGGCGAGCGTGATGTGCAGGGTGTCGGCGCGCATGCGGCGGCCGCCCCAGTGCCGGTGCAGCCATTTGCCGGCACGGTCGAGCGCGTCGCGGGTGGCGTCGTCGGGCCACAGGGCGAAGAAGAGCCGCAGCGTTTCCGCTTGCGGCGGCGCGGTTTCAGCCACGCACGATCAGGCACACCGCCTCGGCGGCGATGCCTTCGCCGCGCCCGGGAAAGCCGAGCTTTTCGGTGGTGGTGGCCTTGACGTTGACGCGGTCGATACTGACGCCGAGGTCGTCGGCGATGTGCGCGGCCATGCGCGCGATGTAAGGCGCCATTTTCGGCGCCTGCGCGATGATCGTGGCGTCGACGTTGCCGACCGTCCAGGCGCGCGCTTTCAGTTGTTCGACGATACGGCGCAAGAGGACGCGGCTGTCGATGCCGGCGTAGGTCTTGTCGGTATCCGGGAAATGGCGGCCGATGTCGCCCAGGCCCGCGGCGCCGAGCAGCGCGTCGCAGATCGCGTGCAGCAGCACGTCGGCGTCGGAATGGCCGGCGAGCCCGCGCGCGTAGGGAATGTCGACGCCGCCGATGATGCACTTGCGGCCTTCGACCAGCGCGTGCACGTCGAAGCCGTGACCGATACGGATGTCACTCATGTAGCTTCCTCAGGATCAGGCTTGCGAGTTCGAGATCCTGCGGCCAGGTGACCTTGAGGTTGCGGCTGTCGGATTCGACGAGCCGTGGCTGCAGGCCGAATCGCTCGATCGCCGAGGCTTCGTCGGTCATGTCGCTGCCGGCGGCGCGCAGGGCCCGAACCAGCATGCCATGACGGAACATCTGCGGCGTCTGCGCCTGCCACAGGCCGGCGCGCGGCACGGTGGCCTCGGCACGCACGCCCGTCGTCGTGTCACTCGAAGCGCGCTTGAGCGTGTCGGCAACCGGCACGGCGAGCAGTCCACCCACCGGGTCGTCGGCGACCTCATCCAGCAGCTTCGCCAGCATTTCGTCCGGCAGGCAGGGGCGCGCGGCGTCGTGCACCAGCACCCAGTCGTCCGGGACGCACACCCCGGCAATGGCGTCGAGTCCGTTCAGCACGGTCTCGGCGCGGGTGGCGCCGCCGCAGCGCAGCACCTCGATGCGTTCTTCCCAGCCCTGCCATGCGTAGTTGTTCCAGCGCCGGTCGGTGGGCGAGAGCACGACGAAAATCTTTTCGATGCGCGGCGCGCGCGCCAGCACCATCATCGCGTGCGCGATCATCGGCACGGCATTGAGGTCGAGATACTGTTTTTCGACGGCCCCGCCCATGCGCGAGCCGGAGCCGGCGGCGGGGATCAGGGCAAAAAAGCGGCTCATGATTCGCTATGCGGCGCGAGCACGTCGCGGTTGCCGTTCGACTGCATCGGCGACACGAGTCCTGCGCGCTCCATGTCCTCGATCATGCGCGCGGCGCGGTTGTAGCCGATGCGCAATTGCCGCTGCACCGACGAGATCGACGCGCGGCGCGTCTTCAGCACATAGGCGACAGCCTGGTCGTAGAGCGGATCGGCTTCGGCGCCGGCTTCGCCATAGTCGCCGCCGCCCTCGCCGCCTTCGTCGGGCGATTCGAGCACGCCTTCGATGTAGTCAGGCTCGCCCAGCGATTTCAGGTAGTCGACGACACGATGCACTTCGGCGTCCGACACGAAGGCGCCGTGTACGCGCTGCGGCAGGCCGGAACCCGGCGGCAGGTAGAGCATGTCGCCCTGTCCCAGCAGCGCCTCGGCGCCCATCTGGTCGAGAATGGTGCGCGAGTCGATCTTGGACGACACCTGGAAGGCGATGCGCGTGGGGATGTTGGCCTTGATGAGGCCGGTGATGACGTCGACCGAGGGCCGCTGGGTGGCGAGGATGAGATGGATGCCGGCCGCGCGTGCCTTTTGCGCCAGCCGCGCGATGAGTTCCTCGACCTTCTTGCCGACGACCATCATGAGGTCGGCGAGTTCGTCGATCATCACCACGATCATCGGCATGGTCTCGAGCGGCTCGGGGTTGTCCGGCGTCAGGCTGAAAGGATGCGTGATCGGCGTGCCGGCCTTCTTCGCGTCGCGCACCTTCTGGTTGTAACCGGCGAGGTTGCGCACGCCGACCGCGCTCATGAGCTTGTAGCGCCGCTCCATCTCGGCCACGCACCAGTTGAGCGCGGAAGCCGCCTGCTTCATGTCGGTGACCACGGGGGCCAGGAGGTGCGGGATGCCCTCGTAGATCGAGAGCTCGAGCATCTTGGGGTCGACCATGATCATGCGCACGGTCGCGGGGTCGGCCTTGTAGACGAGCGACAGGATCATCGCGTTGACGCCGACCGACTTGCCCGAGCCGGTGGTGCCGGCGACCAGCAGGTGCGGCATTTTCGCCAGATCGGCCACCACCGGGTTGCCGGCGATGTCTTTGCCGAGGGTGACGGTCAAGGGGCTCGCGCTGTCGTGATAGACCTTGGAACCGAGGATTTCCGAGAGCCGCACGATCTGTCGCTTGGTGTTGGGAATCTCCAGGCCCATGGTGTGCTTGCCCGGAATCGCCTCGACGACGCGGATGCTGATCACCGACAGCGTGCGCGCCAGGTCCTTGGCCAGGTTGACGATCTGGCTGCCCTTCACACCGGTCGCCGGCTCGATCTCGTAGCGCGTGATGACGGGGCCGGGCGACGCTGACACGACCTTCACCTCGACCCCGAATTCGGCCAGCTTGCGCTCGATCATCAGGGACATGTACTCGAGTGCCTCGGGACTCGCGGTTTCCACCGCCTCGCCGGCGGGATCGAGCAGATGCAGCGGCGGCAACGGCGAATCGGGCAGGTCGGAGAACAGCGGCGCCTGCTTTTCGACGACCGCGCGCTCGGACTGCGGGATTTCCTTGACCACGGGTTCGATGCGGATCGGCGGCGCCTCGACCAGTTTTTTCTTTTCCTCGATGACCTTGGCCTCGCGCTGCTGCTGCGCCACTTCGCCGAGCTTGCGATCGCGGCGGGCCTGAACGGCCTCGAGCGTCTTCTCCCAGGCGCGCTCGATCCATTCGCCGCTGTATTCCGCCATCGACAGCCACGACACGCCGGTGAACAGGCTGAAGCCGACGGCCATCAACAGCAGCAGTGCCAGCGAGCCGCCGGTAAACCCCATCAGGTTCATCGCGAGGTCGCCGATCGCCGCGCCGAACACGCCGCCGGCCGCATCCGGCAATCCTGCCGGCCAGTGCCAGGCGCGCAGCCACTCGACGCCGGTGCTGGCGAACAGGAGCATCGCGAAGCCGCCGAGACGGAACCAGCGCTGGCGGCCGCCGGCGAGCGGCGTTTCGTCGAGGGTGCGGAAGGTGCGGATGACGTAGGCGACCGCCAGCGCCACCCACCACCAGGCCGACACGCCGAACAGCATCAGCATCAGGTCGGACAGCCAGGCGCCGGCGCGACCGCCCAGGTTGGCGAGGGCGCCGCCGTCGCCCGTGGTGGAAAAACCGGGGTCGGCAATGTCGTGCGTGAGCAGGATGGCCCCGAGAAAGAGCGCGGCGGCGCCCACCAGCAGGGCGCGCGCCTCGCGCAGCAGGCGCTGCATGCGCGGCGGCAAAGGCTGGGGGGTACGGGAAACGGGGCGCGCCATGAACGAATGTCTGCGGGGTATGGCAACGATTATCGCGGATATCGCCAGAGGACGCGAGTTGGAAGCGGCGCCGGGCGTAATCCCGGCCGGCCGTCATGGGGATGGCGCCGTCGAGTTTGGTTAGAATAGTCCGCCTTCCTTACCCGATCCTTGGAAACGACACATGAGCGCCCAACACCACAAACTGATCATTCTCGGTTCCGGCCCCGCCGGCTATACCGCCGCGGTCTACGCTGCGCGCGCCAACCTCGCCCCCGTCGTCATCACCGGCATGCAGCAGGGCGGCCAGCTCATGACCACGACCGAAGTCGACAACTGGCCGGCCGACGTCGACGGCGTGCAGGGCCCCGAGCTCATGGACCGCTTCGAGCGCCACGCCAGGCGCTTCAACACCGAAATCATCTTCGACCAGATCCACACGGCCAAGCTCACCGAAAAGCCCTTCACCCTGGTCGGCGATGCGGGCGAATACACCTGCGATGCACTCATCATCGCCACCGGCGCGTCGGCCATGTACCTCGGGCTTGAATCCGAACAGAAATTCATGGGCAAGGGCGTGTCGGGCTGCGCCACCTGCGACGGCTTTTTCTACAAGGGCCAGGACGTGGCCGTGATCGGCGGCGGCAATACCGCGGTCGAGGAAGCGCTGTATCTGGCCAACATCGCCCGGCACGTGACCCTGGTACACCGCCGTGACACCTTCAAGGCCGAGAAGATTCTCGTCGACCACCTGATGGAAAAGGTCAAGGAAGGGAAAATCAGCCTCCAGCTGGACCACACCCTCGACGAAGTGCTGGGCAACAAGTCCGGCGTGACCGGCATGCGCATCAAGAGCACGAAGGACGGCGCCACCCAGGAGATCGCACTCACCGGCATCTTCATCGCCATCGGCCACAAGCCCAACACCGCCATCTTCGAAGGCCAGCTCGAGCTGGAAGGCGGCTACATCGTGACCCGCGGCGGCAACAAGGGCAACGCCACCGCCACCAGCATCGAGGGGGTGTTCGCCGCCGGCGACGTGCAGGACCACATCTACCGCCAGGCCGTCACCAGCGCCGGCACCGGCTGCATGGCCGCGCTCGACGCCGAGCGCTACCTCGACGCGCTGGGCAAGTCCTGATCGCCGCGTTCATGTGGTAGACCGCAATGAAACGCGCCCGCGGCAGTGCGCTCTCCCCCGCCTCCTTCGAGGCGCTGGCAAGCGTGCGCCGCGCCCTGCGCGAATCCCCGCGTGCCGCCAAACTGCCCGCCGCCCCGCGCCCGCGCGAATCCCAGCCAGACGGCGCATTGTTGTTCCGACGTGCCGTCGCCGACGCCATCCCCCTGCCGCCTGCCAACCGGGCCGATCTGAAACGCCCGCGCCCGAGACCGCTGGCCATACAACGTCTGGCCGATGAACAGCAGGTGCTCGTCGACGCGCTCGCCGACCCCTGGGACTGCACCCTGCCGGGCATGAAGGATGCCGCCGTTTCCACCGGCGAGGAACTCTATTTCGTGCGCCCCGGCGTGCCCGCAGCCGCCATGCGCAAGCTGCGCCGCGGCGGCTGGGTCATCCGTGCCGAACTCGATCTGCACGGCCACACCGGCGACGAGGCGCGCGTCGCCCTGGCCACATTTCTCAACCGCTGCATGCGCGAAGACCGCCGCTGCGTGCGCATCATCCACGGCAAGGGTCATGGCTCGAAAAACCGCCTGCCCGTTCTCAAGAACAAGGTGCGCCACTGGCTCGCGCAGCGCGAGGACGTGCTCGCGTTCTGCCAGGCGCGCAGCGTCGATGGCGGCGCCGGCGCCGTCGTCGTGCTGTTGAAATCGTCCCCCCTGAGGAAACCCCATGAGTGAACGCAATATCGCCGACTTTGCCCTGCCTGCCACGGGCAACGCGACGTTCAAGCTGTCCGACCAGCGCGGCAGGAACGTCGTCGTGTATTTCTACCCCAAGGACAATACCCCCGGCTGCACCACCGAGGGGCAGGAATTCCGCGATCTCTACCCCGAATTCGAAAAAGCCGGCACCGTCGTCGTCGGTGTGTCGCGCGACAGCCTCAAATCGCACGAAGGCTTCAAGGCCAAGCACGGCTTCCCTTTCGCGCTGCTCTCCGATACCGAAGGCACGCTGTGCGAACGCTTCGGCGTGATGAAGCAGAAGAATATGTACGGCAAGCTGGTGCGCGGCATCGAACGCAGCACCTTCGTGTTCGACAAGACCGGCAGGCTGGTGAAGGAATGGCGCGGCATCAAGGCGCCGGGTCACGCCGCGGAAGTGCTCGCCTTCGTGCAAACGCTTTCCTGAGCGGCAAAGAACCGCGCCACCACGTCCAGCTTGCGCGTCCGCGTCATCGCCGGCAGCGCATTCAACAGCAAGCGCCCGTAAGGCTTGTCCGCCAGCCGCGTGTCGCAGATCATCAGCACGCCACGGTCGGTTTCGGTGCGGATCAGCCGCCCCGCCCCCTGCTTCAGGCTGATCGCCGCGTGCGGCAGCTGGTAGTCCATGAACGGCTTGCCGCCGTTCTTTTCGGCGAAGGCGATGCGCGCCGCGACGACCGGGTCGTCCGGCGGCTGGAACGGCAGCTTGTCGATGATGACGACCGACAACACGTCGCCGGGCATGTCGACGCCTTCCCAGAAGCTCTGGCTGCCCAGCAGCACGGCGTTGCCGGCCTGCTGGAAGCGCGCGAGCAGTTCGTTCTTCGGCGCATCGCCCTGCACCAGCAGCGGATACTCCCAGCCGCGAAACTTGAAGGCGTCGGCGAGCAGGCCGCGCGCCTTGTCCAGCGCGCGCAGGCTGGTGAACAGGATGAACGCGCGGCCCTGGCTGATTTCCAGCACCGGCAGCGCGGCTTCGACGACCGCCTCGGTGAACTCGGGCGTGTTCGGCGCGGGCAGGCCCTGCGGCACGTAGAGCACGCCCTGGCGCGGGTAGTCGAAGGGGCTGTCGACGCACAGGGTGTCGGCTTCCGCGATGCCCAGCCGCGTTTTCAGATGGGTGAAGTCGCCGCCGACCGACAGCGTAGCCGAGGTCAGGATCCACGCCTGCGCGCGTTCACTGAGCCTGGCGCCGAACAGCGCGCCGACCGACAGGGGCGTGGCGTGCAGCAGCAGCGAGCCCAGCGTCGTTTCGAGCCAGCGCACGCGCGGGTTCTCAGGATCGTCGTCGCGCTGCCAGCTGGCCAGCGTGGCCTGGACGCCCTGCGCGCGCTCGAAGCAGTTCTTCAGATCCGCATCGCGCTCGGCCTGGGTTTCCAGCAGTTTTGCCGTTTCATCCAGTGACGCAGAAAGAGCCTTCAGCGCATCCGGCCATTTGTCGTAGCGCGCAAGGTCCGCCACGGTCGCCTTGACCGGGTTCTGCGGAAAGGCCAGGCGCAGGTCGCGCGTGGCCTTGGTCAGGTCTTCGGCGGCGCGGCGCAGCGCGGGGAAGTCGCCCGCCTTCACCGCTGCCAGCCGCTTGGTATCGCCAGCCAGATCGAGCAGCTGCGCCGTGGACAGCGTTTCGCCGAAGAACTGCGCGGCGGTCTCGGCGAGCTGGTGCGCCTCGTCGAGGATCACCGTGTTGCAGGCGGGCAGGAGTTCTGCGACACCCTCGTCCTTCAGCCACAGGTCGGCGAAGAAGAGATGGTGATTGACGACGACGACTTCGGCCTCGAGCGCGGCCTTGCGCGCGGCCATGACGAAGCAGTCCTTGAAATGGCCGCACTCGCTGCCGAGGCAGTTTTCCCGGCTCGACACCGCGTAGTGCCAGGCATTGGCGTCCTCCGGGATACCCTCGGCCTCGGCGCGGTCGCCGCTCGCGCTGGTTTCGGCGAAACGCGCGATTTTCGCCAGCCAGGCGGCATCGTCGCGCTGGGTGAAGCGACCGTCGGTGAGATTGCGCTGCAGGTGGTGGTGGCAGACGTAGTTGGCGCGCCCCTTCAGCAGCGCGACCTTGACCGGCGACTTCAGCGCACGGCGCGCCGCCGGCAGGTCGCGATGGAAGAGCTGGTCCTGCAGCGCCTTGGTGCCGGTGGAAATCACCACCTTGCCGCCCGACTGCAGTGCCGGGATAAGGTAGGCGAGCGTCTTGCCGGTGCCGGTGCCGGCTTCGGCGAGCAGCACCCCGTGGTTCCGGATCGCCTGCTCGACCGCCTCGGCCATGGCCAATTGCTGCGTCCGCGCCCGCCAGCCCGGCAGCACCGCGGCGCAGGGGCCGTCGGATGAGAAGAGGTGTTTCAAATCAGGCATTTGGCAATATCGATCGCCGAGTTTACCATCGCGCCTTCCACTCGTCGGCCGAAACTACAGTTGTCGCGCAGCGGGTCGCTATACGTTCAAGGATTTTCTACCTTTATCAAGTCCATGCGTATTTTCCTGCTCTGCCTGCTGTTTGTCCTGCCGCCGTCGGGCGCGACAGCCGCAGTCATCCAGCAGACGATGCGCCCGGGCATCCCCGCCAGCGCAGAGTATCTTACCGGCGACCACGCCAAGCCCGCCGTCCTGCTGATCCACGGTTTCCAGCAGACGCGCGATTTCGCCACCGTCGCGACACTGGCGCGCGGTCTCAACGATGCGGGGTATACGGTGCTGGTGCCGACGCTCAGCCTCGGCATTCCCGGCCGCAAGCAAAGTCTTGCCTGCGAGGCGGTTCACAGATATGGCATGGAGGACGACGTCGCCGAAATCGCACGCTGGGTCGTCTGGCTCAAGGCCCGCGGCCACGGCACGATCGTGCTGCTCGGCCACAGCTTCGGCAGCCTGCAGACATTGGCCTATTTGGCCGGCAAGCCGGACACGGCGGTGCGCGGCTATCTCGGCATTTCACTGATCGAGGCGCGCATCGGCGGCGCCGACCGCGCCGCGCTGATCAGCCGCCTGCAACACAGCATCGCCACGCACAAGCGCGATCTTGTCGCCCATCCCTTGTCGTTCTGCCGCAAATACCTGGCCACGCCGGCCAGCCTGCTGTCCTACGTATTCTGGGACCAGGCGCGCGTGCTCGCCGTGCTGAAGCGGCCGCCCGTCCCGGTCCGTCTCATCATGGGCGACCTCGACGAGATGGCCGGCAAGGACTGGCTCAGGCTGCTGCAGCACGTGCAGGTTCCGATGACCGTGATCAGCGGCGCCAACCATTTCATGGACGGCGAACACGAATTCGACCTGCTCGATTCCGCCCTGCGGCATCTCGACACCTTCAGGACGCCGGCATCGCGATGACCCGGCCCGGCCAGCTCTCGATCCGGCACCTCGCGCTGATTTTTTTCAGTGCGCTGCTGCTGTTCACCGGCATCATCGCCGGCTACGCCGCCTGGCAGACGCATAGCGTCGCGCGCAGCATGGCGCTTCACAACGAAAGCGCCGTGCGCTCTGAACTCGCCCTGGCCGTGCAGCGCCTGCTGGACCAGGCCCACAGGCAAGCCTCCGATCTGGCCCTGTGGGACGAAACGCGCCAGCAACTGGTGGCGTCCGAGTACTACACCTACTGGCGCGAGCATCGCGTCTACGAGAGCGGCCTGCTGGGCAACCGCCAGACCCGGGCGGGCCTGTATGGCCTGGACGGCAGACTGCTCGCCCCCGATCCGCATCCGCGGCCGATGCCGGAGACGCTGGCGCCCGGGCCGTCGCCCCACGATTCACGGCTCTGGCTGACGAACGAGGCCGGACGCGCCGTACTGTACGCGCTCCACCCCGTCTACGAGGACGACAATCGCCAGACCCTGCTCGGCCACGCACTGATCCGGCTGGACTTCGTCGCGACCCTGCTCGCCCAGGAACCGCAATTGTTGACTCGCGTCACCGACATCACCCTCTCGGTGCGACGCGGGGAAAGGCTGGCGGCGACCGAGCTGATGAGCCGGCTTGGCTTCGTCGTCCAGCCCAACCCCGACCAGGTGCGCTTCCAGTCCATTCTGTCCAATACCCTGCTCGCGCTGTTCGCCCTCATGCTGGCCGCGGCGACCCTGGGTTTCGTCGTCTACAACCGCCTCCTGGTGCGGCCACTCGGCCGCCTGTCCGAGGACATCGACGCCATGCAGCGCGGGCACTTCAACCCCCGGCTGTCGAGCGCGCGGCCGATGCGCATCAGCGAACTGGAGACCATTCGTCGCTCGCTGTGCGACTACCAGCTGCAGCTGCGCAAGCTGCACGGGTCGCTCGAGGACCAGAACCGCGAGTTCCACTCGCAGGCGCGCCAGGACGTGCTCACCGGCTGCCACAACCGGCGCGCCTACGACGAGGACTGGGAGGCTTTCCGCGCGGAGGTGAAGGACGCGCCGCAGGGCGTGGCCTACCTGCTGTTCGACTGCGACCGTTTCAAGGCGATCAACGACACCTATGGCCACGCCAAGGGGGACCGCGTGCTCACGATCATCGCCGGCGCATTGACCATGGCGCTGCGCGCGAACGACCGCCTGTACCGCCTGGGCGGTGACGAGTTCGCCACCTTCCTGTCGCGCACCACCCCGGCCCAGGCGCGCCAGATCGCCCAGCGCTGCGAAAGCCTGATCGAGGCGGCGAGCTTCAGCGAACTCGGCATCAAGGAGCCGGTGGGGCTGAGCATCGGCATCGCCTTCTGCGAGGCGGACGCGATCGATCATGTCGACGAGCTGCCGAAGCAGGCCGACATCGCGATGTATGCCGCCAAGCAGCCGGGACGCAGCCGCGTCGCGCTGTATGGCGAGGACACGCGCGGCACCGCGCAGACGCTGGTGGCGAGCCGCGAGACGCATGCGCTGTTCCAGGCGCTGTCCGAACCGGGGATGATCGAGCTGCATTACCAGGCGATCCACAGCCTGCCGGACCACCGGATCGACTACTACGAGGCGCTCGCGCGCATCCGCGACGGCGGCGAGCTGATCCTGCCCGCCGCCTTCCTGCCGCTGGTCAACAGCCGCCGGCTGGAAACCGCGTTCGACCTCGCCGTCTTGAATCAGCTCGACGCCGATCTCCTATCCGGCCTGCTCCCCGCAGGCTGCGGCATTTCGATCAACCTGTCGGCGCAGAGCCTCCCGCACGCCGAGGTCGTCTCGCAGCTGATGCAGTTGTCACGTCACAGTGACCGCCACCCCCTGATGCTGGAAATCACCGAGACCTCGCTCATCACCCAGATGAACGAGGTGCGCACCTACCTCGAACTCCTGCGCACCGTGGGCTACCGCATCGCCATGGACGATTTCGGCACCGGCTATTCGCCACTGCGCTACCTGGTCGACCTGCCCGTCGACGTCGTCAAACTCGATATTTCGCTGGTGAGCAAGCTCGCCGAAGGCAATCGCGCCGCGCAGGTGGTGGCGGATTTCGCCCGCATGATGACCGACGCCGGCTACGCCCTGGTGGCCGAAGGCGTTGAGACCCTCCCGGTGCTGGGCGCGGTCGAGCGCCTCGGCATCGCCCATGTGCAGGGCCAACTGCTGGGCCCGCCGCGGCCCTTGGCGGAACTCGCCACGCCGTCCGGCGCGCCGGAATCAATGCTTGCCCGCGCGCCAGATCGAGAAAACGATCCAGACGCTGTTGAAGAAGGCAATCAGGAAGCCCAACAGCCCAAACAGCGGCAGACCAAATAATTCCGGCCCGCCCTTGACTGTCATGATGATGCTGGAGCCGATCACCAGCGAAGCCGTCAGGATGCCCATGGTCAGACGATTACTGGCACTGTCGAGCTGATGGCCGAAATGGTCGAGCCGCTTGAGGTCGAGGTCCACCTTGACCCGTCCGCGCCGCGCGTCCCGCAGCAGATGGCGCAGGTCGCGTGGCAGATCGGCCACCACCTCCAATGCCTCGCGCACGCTCCGGCGGCCACGGGCGAACAGCGCGCCCGGCGTGTAGCGCTGCTGGATGATCGCTTCGACGAAGGGCGTCACGTGGTCGATCATGTGGAACTCGGGATCGAGCTGCTGGCCCAGCCCCTCGAGCGTGATCAGCGTCTTGAACAGCAGGATCAGGTCGGCAGGCAGCAAGAGATCGTTTTCCCGCATCATCGCCGTGATGTCGTTGAGCAGCGCGCCGATCTTCACGTCCTTTAGCTGCAGGTTGTCATAGCTCTGCAGGAGTTCGGTCACGTCGTAGGCCAGCCGTTCCTCGTCGATGCTGGTATCGCCGCTCCAGTCGAGCAACACCTGCAGCACGCCCTGTTCGTCCTTGCGCACCAGCGCGTGCAACAGGTCGACGATCTGGTTGCGTCGGCTCTCGGTCAGCATGCCGACCATGCCGAAATCAATCATGCCGATGCGGTTGTCGGGCAGGAACAGAACGTTGCCCGGATGCGGGTCGGCGTGGAAATAGCCATGCACCAGCACCATGCGCAGCACCGCGTCGGCACCGCGCGCCGCCAGCAGCTTGGGGTCGAGCCCGGCCGCCCGCAAGCGTTCTGCGGACACGCCCGCCAGCCCGACGATCTCTTCCTGAACGTTGACGCGCTGGCTGGTGAATTCCCAGTACACCCTGGGAATCTTCACCAGCGGGTCGCCGGCGAAGTCGCGCGCGAACTGGTCGATGTTGCGCGCCTCCTTGGCAAGATCGAGCTCTCGCCCGAGCGAGCGCCGGAACTGCGAGACGATGTGGATCGGGTCGTAGCGACGCGCCTCGGGCACTTCGCTTTCGAGCAGCCTGGCCGCGTGCTCCAGGATGCGCAGGTCGGCGTGTATCACGCTCTCGATGCCCGGCCGGCGCACCTTGACCACCACCGGCGTGCCGTCCTTGAGCGTTGCCCGGTAGACCTGCGCGATCGACGCCGCCGCCACCGGCACCGGGTCGAAACGCGCGAACACCTCCTCCGGCTCGGCGCCGAGCGCCGCCACCAGTGCGGCGTGCATGCGCTCGTAGGGGACCGGCGGCACCTGGCTGTGCAGCTTCTCGAACTCGGCGATCCAGTGCGGCGGGAACATGTCCACGCGGGTGGCCAGCACCTGGCCCAGCTTGACGAAGGCGGGTCCGAGTTCCTCCAGCGCGCGGCGGATGCGCACCGGTGCGTCGAGCTGGCTGATCTCGCTGGTGCTCTGCCAGTGCAGCACGCGTCCGGCGCGTTCCAGCATGCCGCTGATGCCGAGCAGGCGAACCAGGTCACCCCAGCCGTAGCGAATCAGGACCGAGGCGATTTCGTGCAGTCGCGGCAGATCCCGCACGATTGAAATGGTTTCCCAAAGCATGGTGGTTTCGCGCGAAGCCGAGAAGCCGAGAGTTTACCCGCAAGGCACGCGCGTCTGTCGCAGGCCGCACCCGGGCGGCGCTGCCACGGCAGTCCAGCGGGCACGGCGAACACGTGCCCTTCGCTTCAGGAGCGCAGCCGCTCGCTTTGACGCTTGAGCGATTCCGACAGCGCCTCGAGCACCCCGCTTGCCACTTGCGCCAGGCGGTCGACCGCCGCGCCCGCGGATTCGCTCAGGCCGGCGCGTCCCGCCTCGGCGCTGGTTCTTACGCCGCGCGCCAGTTGCTGCAGCGCCTCGCGTACCTGCTCGCCGGTATGGGTACCGCTGTTCCTGAGGTGCGCCACCAGGCTGTCGAGTTCTTCCCTCAGCTTGCCGCCCGACTGCTCGGCCGTCTGCCTGAGGGTATCGACCAGCTGGGACTCCAGATCGCGCAACTGCTCGAGGCTCGCCTTCAATTCGTTGTCCTTGAAATCCCTGCCCTTGGACACGGCCTCCTGCAGGGCGTAGGAAGCGGCCTGCGCCGCGCTGCCGACAGCGTCGTCGATACCGGCAAACGCCTGCTTGAGCCCCTCGCGTATTTCGCTCCCCCGGGCGCCGAGCCCTTCTCCCACGCCCGTCGTCACCGCCGTGACGATCGCGCGCACATCCTCGAGCATCAGCCGGCGTTCATGCAGCATGCGCGCGGTCAGGGTCTTGACCCGCTCGCGCAGGTCGGGCGCCGAGGCGGCCGCGGCCGCTTCGGCCTGCAATTGCGCAAGCGCGGCGGGATCGGCCATACTGGTTTCGGTGTCGGGACGGTCGCTCATGGTGGGTTCCTCGTATTCAAGTCGGGAGTCGATGTGGCCGTTGTTCAAACCACTTCCACTATAGGTGCTCGGGGTCGATCGATGAAGCCTGTCATGCTGCTTGCCCTGCTGCTCGTATTCGCGCTTCCGCCCGCGCACGCCACGTCCGGCAGCGACGTGTCGATATACGCCGTCAGCCTGGTCGGCACGCCTTACCGGCTGGGAGGGAACGCCCCGCAGCAGGGACTCGACTGCAGCGGTTTCGTCGGCCACGTCTTCCGCCAGACGCTCGGCCTGCAGTTGCCGCGCGACAGCCTGGCCATGAGCCAGTTCGCCCGGCCGCTGGCGCGCGAAGAACTTCAGCCCGGCGACCTGGTCTTCTTTAATACTCTCAACCGGGCATATTCCCATGTCGGCATCTACCTTGGCGACGACCGTTTCGTGCACGCCTCGAGCAGTCGCAGCGGGGGGGTCATGGTCTCACGGCTCGGCGACCCCTATTGGCGCACGCGCTTCGACGGCGCCGGCCGCGTCGTTCCCGACCTGCCGGTACTGACGGCAGATGCCTGGCTCGAATAAGTTCCCTCTCGTATCCGCCGCCAGCGCGGTGCTGGCAGCCCTGCTGCTGACGCCGGTTCCGGCCGTGCCGCAGCCGCCCGAGCCCGCCGCCGACCTCAGCCTGGAGAGCGCGCACCATGTGAACGAGGGGGCCCTGCATTTTCTCGCCACCCCGCCTGCCAAGGCGGTACACCATCACCAGAACCGGTTCCGCATCGACGCCGACAGCCTCGCCACCGGCTGGGTCCGCCTGCTGCAATGCCATGACAATCTCGACGCCGTGCCGCGCACGCAGATCACCTTCCGCGAAGGCTTCGTGCGCGACCTCAAGATCCTGTCGTACAACGACATCGGGAGCGCCTGGATCGAGGATGCATCGGTCCAACTGGTCAACGTGCGGCGTGGCGCGCGCCTCTGCCTCGCCGCCGACATCCGGGCGCTGCGCAATACCGGCAACGGCTACTACAACCTCTACAGCGGGCCGTATATGCGCAAGTTCCTCGACGGCTATTACCCGATGCGTCTGACGCTTGAAATCGAATACCCGACCGAGTTGCTTTCCCTCATCAACGTGTCACCCGAGTCGCAACCCGGCTTCCGCCACGATGACGCGCCCGGCCTGCTTCGCATGGACGCGATCTTCGAGGGCGTGCTCCAGACCCTCGCGCAGTTCGAGAAAATCTGATCTCCGGCTTGGAGCTCCATAAAAATAATTATTTTTGATAATCGTTCTCATTTCTAGTACGATTCCCGTCATCGAAATCAATCCAGGATCCGATGCCATGAAACCGATGCTGTCCCGACTGCTCGCCGCGCTTGTCCTCGCCAGCACCGCCCTGCCCGCCCTGGCGCAGGAAGTGGTGGTGTATTCCGCCCGCAACGAGCAGCTGATCAAGCCGCTGTTCGACGCCTACACCCGTGAAACCGGGGTGGCGGTGAAATTCATCACCGACAAGGAGGGGCCGCTGATGGCGCGCCTGAAGGCCGAAGGCAGGAATACCCCCGCGGACGTGCTGCTGACGGTCGACGCCGGCAACCTGTGGCAGGCCGCCGAGGAAGGCCTGCTGCGCCCGATCCAGTCTCCGGTGCTGGAAGCGAACGTGCCGCGCCACCTGCGCGACCCCGACAACGAATGGTTCGGCCTGTCGGTGCGCGCGCGTACCATCGTCTACAACCCCAGCAAGATCAAGCCGTCCGAACTGTCGACCTATGAGGACCTGGCCAACCCGAAGTGGAAAGGCCGCCTGTGCCTGCGCACCTCGAAGAAGGTCTACAACCAGAGCCTGGTCGCGATGATGATTTACGAGTACGGCGAAGAGAAAACCGAGGCCATGGTGCGCGGCTGGGTCGCCAACCTCGCCACCGCACCCTTCCCCGACGACACCAAGGCCATGGAGGCGGTGGCCGCCGGCCAGTGCGACCTCACCCTCGTCAATACCTATTACTACGGCCGCCTGATGGAGAAGAACCCGAAGCTGCCGCTGGCGATCTTCTGGCCCAACCAGGCACTGCAGGACAAGACGGCCGGCGTGCACGTCAACATTTCCGGCGCCGGCGTCACCCGCCACGCCAAGAATCCGGCCGCCGCCCAGAAGCTGATCGAATGGCTGTCGTCCGAGAAGGCGCAGAACCTGTTCGCCGACGTCAACATGGAATACCCCGTCAATCCCAGGGTGTCGCCCCACCCGAGCGTGGCGGCCTGGGGCAGCTTCAAGCAGAACCTGGTCAACGTGAAAGAGGCTGGCAGCCTGCAGGCCAAGGCCGTAAAATTGATGGATCGCGCCGGTTACAAGTAAACGAACACCTTGTCGAACACCCTTGCCGACCCGGCAAAAACGCCCTCCGCGGGCGTTTTTGTTTTGCCCGCCCCCCGCCCCCGCCTGGACGGCTGGATGCTGTTCGCCGTCGCCATCGCCGCGCTGGTGCTGGTGCCGGTGGTGGTCACCTTCTCGTCCTACGCAGAGGTCGACCGCGACATCCTCGGCCATCTGGTCGAGTTCGCCCTGCCCGAACTGGTGGTCAATACGTTCTGGCTCGCCGTCGGCGTCGGCGTCGGGGTGTCGGTGCTCGGCGTCTCGCTCGCCTGGCTTACGGCGATGTGTGAGTTTCCCGGGCGGCGGCTGTTCGACTGGGCGCTGCTCCTGCCGCTGGCGCTGCCCGCCTACGTCACGGCCTTCGTCGCGATCGGCCTGCTGGATTTCACCGGGCCGCTGCAAACCTGGCTGCGCGATGACTGGGGCATTTCCGGCCTGCCCGAGATCCGCT
Source organism: Thiobacillus sp. (assembly GCA_046292745.1). Taxonomy (GTDB): domain Bacteria; phylum Pseudomonadota; class Gammaproteobacteria; order Burkholderiales; family Thiobacillaceae; genus Thiobacillus. Next base: position 19,749 of record JBKBQH010000015.1, read on the forward strand.
CGCGCGGCGGCGTGATCCTGGTGATGTCGCTCGCGCTCTATCCCTATGTGTATCTCATCGCCAAGAACGCCTTCGCGACCCAGGGCGCGATCGCGCTGGAAGCCGCGCAGTCGCTCGGACTGTCGCGCACGCAGGGCTTCTTCCGCGTGGCGCTGCCGATGGCGCGGCCATGGATCGCCGCCGGGCTCATGCTGGCCTTGATGGAGACGCTGGCCGATTTCGGCACCATGGCGATCTTCAACTACGACACGTTCACCACCGCCATCTACAAGGCGTGGTACAGCCTGTTCTCCCTGCCGGCGGCGGCGCAGCTGGCGTCGATCCTGATCCTGTTCGTGCTGGTCGTGGTCGTGTTCGAGCAGCGTTCGCGCGCGAAAATGCGCTTCGGCGCCGTCGGCCGCAGCGCCGGCAATCGCCGCATCCGCCTGTCGCCGGCGCTGGCCGGACTGGCCTTCGTGTACGCCGGGACGGTGCTGGCAGTGGCCTTCATCATTCCGGTCGCGCAGCTCGCGCTGTGGACACGCGAGGTCATCGATACCGACCTCGACGCCCGCTACTGGGCCTTCGCCTGGCACTCGGTGCTGCTCGCCGGCATCGGCGCCGCCCTGGTGGTGACGGTGGCGCTGCTGCTCGCCTACGCAGGCCGCCAGCGTCCGGGCGCGCTGATGACGTGGACGCAGCGCGTCGCGACGCTCGGCTACGCCTTCCCCGGCGCGGTGCTCGCGGTGGGCCTGTTCATCCCGGTGGCCGCGCTCGACAACTGGCTGATCGATACCGGCCGCGAGTGGTTCGGTTTCGACGGCACTGAAATCCTCAAGGGCACACTCGTGATCATGCTGCTCGCCTATCTGGTGCGCTTCCTCGCGGTGGGCTTCGGGCCCATCGACAGCGGCCTGCATCGCATCACCCGCAACATCGACGAGGCCGCGCGGAACCTCGGCGCCACGACGGCCGCGCTGCTCGGCCGCGTGCATCTGCCGATGCTGCGCGCGAGCCTCTTGACCGCCGCCACGTTGAGCTTCGTCGACATCATGAAGGAAATGCCGATCACGCTCATGACCCGTCCCTTCGGCTGGGACACGCTGGCGGTGCGGGTGTTCGAGATGACGTCGGAAGGCGAATGGGAGCGTGCCGCCCTGCCCGCGCTCGCGATCGTCGTTGCCGGTATCATTCCCATCATTCTCCTGACCTGGCGCGGGTCGAACCTGCATGACTGACACCCATGGCTGAACTGGTGCTCGATTCGGTTTCACAAGCCTACGGCGGGCGGCAAGTCATCGCCGACCTCTCCTTCACCCTGCCGGAGGGCGCGATCGGCTGCCTGCTCGGCCCCTCGGGCTGCGGCAAGACCACGGCGCTGCGCTGCATTTCCGGTTTCGAGCCGATCCAGACGGGCGAAATCCGTATCGGCGGCGAGGTCGTCAGCCGCCCCGGCTGGATGCTGGCGGCCGAGAAACGCCGCGTCGGCATGGTGTTCCAGGACTACGCGCTGTTTCCGCACCTGACCGTCGCCGACAACGTCGGCTTCGGCCTGCGCGACGACGCCAAACCCGCGCGCCAGGCACGCATCGCCGAACTGCTTGCGCTGGTCGGGCTCGCCGGCCACGCCGACCAGTTCCCGCACCAGCTTTCCGGCGGCCAGCAGCAGCGCGTGGCGCTCGCCCGCGCGCTGGCGCCGCGGCCGCGCCTGATCCTGATGGACGAGCCCTTCTCCAATCTCGACGTCGAGTTGCGCGAGCGGCTGTCGCTGGAAGTGCGCGACATCCTCCGCCGCGAGGCGATGACGGCGCTCATCGTCACCCACGACCAGCACGAGGCGTTTGCGCTTGCGGACTGGGTCGGCGTGATGCACGAGGGGCGCATCCAGCAGTGGGATACGCCGTACAACCTGTACCACGAGCCCGCCAACCGCTTCGTCGCCGACTTCGTCGGGCAGGGTGCGCTCGTCACCGGCGAAGTCATCAACGACCACCAGGTCGAGATCGAGCTCGGCGTGCTCAACGGCCACATCCCGGTCGAATGCGGCGCCCAGGGCTGCGAGGAATGCGTGCGCAGCTGCCGCGTCGACGTGCTGCTCAGGCCCGACGACATCGTCCACGACGACGACAGCCTGATGCTCGCCGAGGTCGAGAACAAGGCCTTCCGCGGCGCCGAGTTCCTCTACACGCTGAAACTGCCGAGCGGCCAGCGCGCGCTGTCGCTGGTGCCATCGCACCACAACCACGCCATCGGCGAGAAGATCGGCATCAGGCTCGCGGCCGACCACGTCGTGGCTTTCCGCCGCGAATAGCCCATGCCGCAGCAGAACGCCTCACCGCAGCGCGGCCTGCTCTTCAACGTCGGCTTCGGCTTCGCTGCCGCGCTGCTGCTGATGGTCGCTGTCATCGCGCTGGGCGTGACACAAATGGCCAAGCTGAATGCGCAGCTGGAGCAGGTGGTGTCGGTCAACAACGTCAAGACGCGGCTCGCCTCGCAGATGCGCGACGCGCTGCGTGATCGCGCCATGCTGATGCACGCCATCGTGGTCTCGATCGACCCGTGGGAGAAGGATGATCTCTTCCTGAAGTTCCAGGCGCACGGCGAACGCTACGCCAAATACCGCGCCACCCTCGTCGGCATGCTCACGACGGACGAGGAGCTGAAGCTGATGCGTGAACTCGACAGCATCATCATGACCAACCAGCCGGTGATGTTCAGCGTGGTCGAGGCGGCGCTCGACGAGAACAATTACGGCGCGCTGACGCTGCTGCAGAAAGAGGCGATCCCGCTGCAGGACAAGCTGGTCGCCGCGCTCGACAACATGACCGGCCTGCAGCGCAAGGCCAACGAGGAAGGCCTGGCCAGAACCTTCTCGGCCTACCAGGCCACGCGCAACCTGATGCTGGTGCTGGGCATTTTCGCCACGTTGCTGGCGGCGCTGGTCGCCGTCCTGGTGAGCCGCCGCATGCTGAACCAGACGCGGCAGCTCGAGACCGAGCGCAAGAAATACCAGACCCTGTTCGAGACCAACCCCGACGCGGTCGTCATCCTCGATGACGAGGGTTTCACCGACTGCAATCCGGCCACGCTGGACATGTTCCACATGGACGCGGTCGACACCTTCCTGCGCACGCCGATTTCACAGCTCGGCACCCCGGTGCAATCCAACGGCCTGCTCGCCTACGACCACGCCATGCGTGCGATCGACCGCGCCAGGCGCGCCGGCCACGCCTTCATGGAATGGCAGGGCCTGCGCCAGGACGGCACGACCTTCGTCGCCGAAATCACCCTGCACACCATGCAGCTGGATGGTCGCACAGTGATCCAGGCGATCATGCGCGACGTGTCCGAGCAGCGCGCGGCCGAAGCGGCCAAGGAAGCCGCGCGCGAAGCCGCGCTGCAGGTGGCGCAAGCCAAGTCGCAGTTCGTCGCCAACGTCAGTCACGAAATCCGTACCCCCATGCACGGCATACTCGGGATGAGTGGCCTGCTGCTGAAAACGCCGCTCGATCCCCGTCAGCGCGAATACGTCGCCACACTGAAAAGTTCGGCCGAAAGCCTGCTCACCATCATCAACGACATCCTTGATTTCTCGAAGATCGAAGCCGGCAAGCTGTCGATCGAGGCCGTGCCGTTCTCGCCCGCGGCGCTGATGCAGGGCGTGATCGCCCTGTTCCAGGCGCGCGCGCTGGAAAAACACCTGGCTCTGACACTGAGCTGTTCCGGCGACATCCCCCCGGCCCTGCTGGGCGACCCCACGCGCATCCGCCAGATCCTGCTCAATCTGGTCGACAATGCAATCAAATTCACCCATCAAGGCAAGGTCGAACTGCGCGCCGCGTTCGCGGCGTCCAGTGGCATGGTCCATTGCACCTTCAGCATACAAGACAGCGGCATCGGCATCGACGAAGCCACCCGCACACGGCTGTTCCAGGCCTTCTCGCAGGCCGACGCGTCGACCACGCGCCGCTATGGCGGCACCGGCCTCGGCCTTGCCGTCAGCAGCCAGCTGGCGGGGTTGATGGGCGGCACGCTCACCGTCGAGAGCACGCCGGACCAGGGCAGTTGCTTCACGCTCACGCTCGACCTGCCGACCACCACCCTGCCGCTGGCCGAGATGCCGGCCGAGCCCGCGCTGCAATTGCGCGGGCGCATCCTGGTGGCGGAGGACCACCCCGTCAACCAGAAGGTGCTCGCCCACCAGCTGCGTGAACTGGGCCTGCAGTACGCCGTCGCCGCCAATGGCAACCAGGCCCTGCAAATGCTGGCCGAGGACGATTTCGATCTCGTGCTGATGGACTGGCAGATGCCGGAAATGGATGGCCTGACCGCGACCCGCCTGATCCGGCAAATGCCCGGCGAAATCCGCAACATCCCCGTCATCGCCCTCACCGCCAATGCCAGTCCGGATTTCAGCGAAACCTGCCTGCAGGCGGGCGCCAACGACTATCTCAGCAAACCCTACACCGAAGCCGCGCTGGCGGCGATCCTGATGCAATGGCTGACGCCCCCGCCGGCGACGCCCGGCGACGTCCCGCTGCTCGACCGCGCCGCGCTGCATGCGCGCTACCCACGCAACCCCGGGCTCGTCGCCGACCTCGAATCCCTGTTCCTGCGCACCACCGAGGCAAGCCTCGCGGCGCTAGCGCGCGCCATCGACCAGCGCGACGCCGCCGTCTGCCACAAGGAAGCGCATGCCCTCAAGGGGGCTGCCGCCAGCGTGATGGCCAAGGCGGTTCAGGAAGCGGCGAGCCGTATCGACGCCAGCGCGCAGCGCGGCGACTTCGATGCCGCCGCGGCGGAATTGGCCGCTCTGGAGTTGAAATTTCGCGCCTGCGCCTGAGCCATCTCCCGCCTTGCATTGACCCCCCGCAACGGCGTGCCTAGGATGAACGTACATCCTCTGGAGACCGCGCCATGACGCGCCTGATCGCATTCTTCCTCGCCGGCTGCTGCGGCCTCGCCTGGGCGGCCGACGCCCCGCGCAGCGCGCCGGCGCCGGTCGAGCGCTGGCTCGACTTCGAGCTCACCCCCTACGGTCCGCTGCTGATCCAGCAGGGGCCGCCGCCACCTTACCGCGACTACCAGATGAGCCGCGTGCTGACGCCGGAAGAGCGCAAGCGCTGGCGCGACGCCGCGCTGCCGATGCAGGAACGGATGATGCGGATGGACCCGCGCGAGGCCATCAACCCGGTCGCGCTCAAACTGAAGGCCCGCCCCGGACTCTCCTTCGACGACGTGGTGCAGTCGCTGACCCTGCGCGCCAACCGGCTCAACCTGAAATATGTCGGCACCCATGCCCTCTGGCGGGACTTCCGCGCCGTGCTCGGCGACGCCCAGGCGCCGCGCGTCGAGGTGCTGAGCTTCTGCGACATCGCGCTCGCGCGCGAGATGCTGCGGGTCATTCCCGAACTGGTCGTATTCATGCCTTGCCGCATCGCCGTGATGGAAGACGCCGACAAGGCGATCTGGGTGCTCATGCTCGACTGGGACCTCACCTGGCTCGAACACGCCGGCAAGACGGCCGGCATGGCGCCGGCACTGCGCCGCAGCGTGCTCGGCATACGCGAAAAAATGGAAAACGTGATGCGCGCCGGCGCCAACGGCGAGCTATAAATCGGGGGCCGCCCCCGCAAAAAAACCTGAATGCCCGCCGCCGGGCCACGGTGGCACCATACGGGCTTTGCCACCGCGCCGCCCGCCGCATGTCTCCGGATTCGTCCCCGTTCACCTCGCTCGACAGCCTGGAGCGCCGCTTCGCCGACGGGCTCGCCACCATGCTCGATGCGCACCGCAGCCTCGGCGTCTACATCCTGGTGCTCGCCAACGCCGCCTACGACCCGCGCCTGTGGACGCAACTCGCCCCCGCGCTCGCCGAACGCCATGCGGCGCTCACCGCCAGCGTCGCCGACGCCCTGCGGCGCGGCGAAACGCTGGCCGAGCCCGACGACGACGTGCTCGTCTTCCTCAAGCTCGCGTTGATCGGCTTCGAGCGCCTCGTTCCCCTGCAACATCGCCGCGACGGTCCCTGGCAGATACGCTTCAACCCCCTGCGCGCGCTGCGTCCGCCGCGCGCCAGCAGCCAGGCCTTCGAGGGTCTGCTACGCCCCTACAGCCGTGCCGGCTTCCATTTCAACAAGCCCTTCCTCGCACGCGAACTGCTGTGGGACGGCGAACTCGGCGGCAAACCCGCGCGCCTTTTCTACAACAAGTTTCCCTTCGCCCGCCTGCATGGCCTTATCGTGCCCGAGCCGCAGCGCGAACTGGCGCAATGCCTCACCCCGGAACTGCACCACTGGGCCTGGGACGTGTGCACGCAATCGGGCGTGGCCGGTCTGTGCCTCGGCTACAACAGCCAGGGCGCCGGCGCCTCGGTCAACCACCTGCATTTCCAGAGCTTCGTGCAGGACGAGCCATTGCCGGTGCACGCCGCGCGCTTCGCCCACAACGGCGGTCCCACCGCGTATCCCCTGCCGTGCAGGCGCTTCGACGCCCCCACCGATGCCTGGCTCGAAATCGAACGCCTGCACCGGATGAACCTGCCCTACAACCTCGTCTACCGCCCCGGCAGCATGCACTGCGTTCCCCGCCTGCCGCAGGACAGCGACGCCCTGCACACGCAGAGCCGCGGCTACGGCTGGAGCGAAATGGCCGGCGCGGTCACGCTATACAGCCGCGAGGCCTACGACGCGCTCGATGCGTCGGCGTTCGAGGCGGTACTGGCGCGGTTCGCGCCGTAGGGCGCCCGCCGGGATTCCCGGCAATGGCTTTCGGCCGCAGCGACGCATCTGCCTGCGTCAGCAAGAAACGCAGGCCATCCCCGCCCGGCCTGGATTCAATCGAGTTCGATCACCTGCCCCTGCATCAGGGCCGCCACGCCCCATCCCGGCGCCGCCGCGCGCAATTCGTTCATGATCGCCGCCTCGTTGCCTGGCTTCAGGTGGGTGATCCACACCTCGGGCTGCACGGTCAGCGCCGCGAGTGCCATTGCCAGCGAGTCGGGCCAGTGATGCTTCGATGCCCTGGCGATCTCGACGAGTGCGTTCTCGAACGAGGTTTCGATGATGAGATGGCGCAGGTCGGGAATGGCGTTGAGCGCGCGGATGAAATCGTCGCAGTGGGTGGTATCGCCGCTGAAGACGAGGCTGCCGGCCTGCGTGGCAACGTGCAGGCCGCACGCGGGGACGACGTGGTTGGCGGGCAGCGGGCGGAAAGTGCGGCCCTTGAGCGTGAGCGCCTCGCCGAAGTCGAGCGGCTCGAAGCGCAGCCAGGGCGCCTCCTTGCTGGGGATTTCGCGGAAGTCCGGCCACAGGTTCCAGTTGAACAGGTGCGTCGCCAGCACGTCGAGCACCGCGGGCAGCGCGTGCACGGTCACCGGTCCGTCGCGCAGGTCGCCGACACTGTCGAGCAGGAGCGGCAGGCCGAGCACATGGTCGAGGTGGGCGTGGGTGAGGAAGACGTGATCGAGTCTCACCAGTTGCCCGAAGTCGAGCGTGGTGAGACCGCTGCCGGCGTCGATCAGCACGTCGTCGTCGACCATGAGGCAGGTGGTCTGGCGCCCGCTGCCGATGCCGCCGCTGCAGCCCAATACGGTGAGTCTGGTCATTATTTCGTTGTGAAGACGAAGACGCCATCCCAGTCGGCGGGCGGCGGCACTTCGCGGAAATGCGCGATGCGCTCGAGGTAGATATCGTACAGCGGACGCGGGGCGCGTGCGTTGAGCGCCGCGAGTTTCGCTTCGGCGTCCTCCCAGTCCTGCCGCTGGTACGCGGCATAGGCGGCCTCGAATTCGGCCGCCGCCTCGCGCGCCGCCGTGTCGAGCGCATCCTTTGCGCCGAGCGGCTCGTAGATCGCGACCGGCGTTTCCTTGCCCTTCACGCGCACGTCGTCGATTTTCATGAAGGCGTGCACGGGATCGGCGTCGACCGTGGCCTGGGTGACGAGGATGCCGACGCCGTACTGCTTGGTGATGCCCTCGAGGCGCGAGCCGAGGTTCACGGCGTCGCCCATCACGGTGTAGGACATGCGGAATTCCGAGCCCATGTTGCCCACGCTCATGCGCCCGGTGTTGATGCCGATACCGATCTTGACCTCGGGCCAGCCGCGCGCGGCGAATTCCGCATTCAGCTGCGGCAGCGCCGCCTGCATGTCGAGGGCGGTCTGTACGGCGCGCGTCGCGTGGTCGGCGAGATCGACCGGCGCGTTCCAGAACGCCATGATGGCATCGCCGATGTACTTGTCGATGGTGCCCTGGTGCTGTTGCACGATGCGCGTCATCGTCGACAGGTAGGCGTTGAGCACTTCGGCGAGCTCGGTCGGCGGCAGCTTCTCGGAAAAATTCGTGAAGCCGCGGATATCCGAGAACAGCACGGTCATGTCGCGCGACTGGCCTTCCATGGTGTAGTGCGCCGGATCCCGGCTCATTTCCGCCGCCAGTTCGGGCGGCACGTACTGGCCGAAGAGTCTCGTGATCTGCCGCTTGCTGCGTGTCGCGGCGAAGAATCCCCAGGCGGTGTTGAACGCGTAGAGGCCGAACACGGTGAGCATGGGGGCGGCCATCGGCACGACGAGATGACGCGCCCACGCCGCGGCATAGGCGGCGAGCAGCAGCGCCAGCAGCGCCAGCGTGGCCACCAGCCCGAGCGCCGGACCGAAGCGCAGCAGGACGAAGATCAGCAGCGCGCCCGGCACGAGCACGGCGACAAGACGCGCGTCGTCCGCCCACGGCGGCGTGGCGCGCACGCTACCGTCAAGCATGCCCGCGATCAGGTGGGCGTGGATCTCGACGCCAGGGAAGGCGTTGGAAAACGGCGTCACCCGCAGGTCGGCCAGGCCCGGCGCGGTCGAGCCGAGCAGCACGATGCGGCCTTCCAGCTGCGCCGGGGCCACCTTGCCGGCGAGCACGTCGGCCGCGGAAAAGTACGGGAACGGCGCCCCGGCGCGGTATGGCACGTAAACCTCGCCCGTTCTGCCCAGCGGCAGGCGGATGCCGCCGACTTCGAGCCACGGTGCCTGGTACTGACGGCCGAGGAAGGACTGCGACGCGACGCCCGCCAGCAGCGGCTCGCCGCCAAACGCCGCCTGCAGCGTGGATACCGACAGCGAGACGTAATAGCCGCCGCCGAAGGGCTGCACCAGCCCCATGCGGCGCGCCGTGCCGTCGTCGTCGGCGCGCATGTTGAAGAAGCCTGCGAGCGGCGCGGCCTGCTGGAATGCCGCCAGGTTGGCGCCATAACCGGCCGGCGGCACACCGGGGGCGAGCGGCGCGAAAGCCGCCGGGGGCAGCGACGGCAACGGCAGCATGCCGGTGCGCGCATCCCCGTAGCCCTCGGGAATGAAGTAATAGCCGAGCGATACCGGCCGCTCGGCGAGCGCCCGCGCAAAGCGCGCATCGTAGTCGAGTTCGGGCGCGAGTTTTTCGAGCGCGGCCTGGAATTCCCGACTGCCCGCGAGCTCGCGCTGCGACAACGTGCGCAGGGTATCGAGGCCCGAACTGGTGTCGGGCTCGGCGAACACGACGTCGAAACCGAGCGCGGCGACACCGTAGTGATCGAACAGTTGTTCGACCAGCGCCGTCATGAGGTCGCGGCTCCAGGGCCAGCGGCCGAGGGTCTTCAGGCTGGCTTCGTCGATGTCGAGGATGGCGACCCGGTCATCGAGGCCCGCCGGGGCGGTGCGCTTCAGCCAAATGTCGTACAGCCAGGCCTCGGCGCGCTGCATCGGCGCGATGGTCAGGAACCCGCCGGCGTGCGCGGCGAGCAGCAGCACGAACAAGGCCGACAGCGCTGCCTGCGCCCATTTCGACGCCACCCGCTTCACCGCAGGCGGTAGAAGCGGTCGGTCGGATCCTTGCCGCGCACCGCGTCGAGGCGGCTGCCGACGGCTTCGCCCAGTTGCGCGAGACGATCGGCCGGGTGCGGGTGCGTCTTGTAGAGCAGGCTGGTGCGGCTGTCGCCCGACGGCAGCCCGGCCAGATCCTGCAACACGCCCGGCAGGCCCCACGGGTCGTAGCCGGCACGCGCCGCGTAGATCATGCCGACGCGGTCGGCCTCGTACTCGGCTTCCTTGTCCAGCCCGCGCGCCAGGATCTCGGCGCCGTTGCCGATCAGATTCTGGATGACCTGGTCGCTCTCGCGCGCGCGACTGCTCGCCGCCTGGCCCAGCGCCCCGATCAGCGTGCTCTTTTTCAGCACCTTGAGGTGATGTTTCTCGGTGACGTGGGCGATTTCATGGCCCAGCACGCCGGCGAGATCGGCCTCGCTGTTCAGGCGTCGGTACAGGCCCTTGGTGACGAAGATGTAGCCGCCCGGCGCGGCAAAGGCGTTGATCGCCTCGGTGTCGAGCACGCCGAAGCGCCAGGTCACGTCGCGGCGGCCGCTGTTTTGCGCGACCCAGTTGCCGACGAGGTTGACGTAACGCTGCAGCTTGTTGTCGCGCACCAGCGGCACCGCACCCAGCAGGTTGCCCGAGATCTGGCTGCCGATACGATTCTCCTCTTCCAGCGAGTAGTCGCCGAACAGCGCGAAGCCCAGCTGGGCCGGGTCGATCCGCTGGCGGCCGGGGGCCGGCGCCGCGGCACTCTGCGCCGGGGCGGGTGCGGCGCCCGGCGCGGGCGCGGGTGCTGGGGCGGGCGCCTGCTGCGCCGGCTTGTCCCTGTTGAGTTCCCTGTTGAGACGCTCTTCGAGCAGCTTGCCGAAGTCGAACGCGGCGGCGGTGCCGCCGACGACCATCAGGGATGCGGCGAGTATCAGATACTTGAACTTCATCACGGGTTCTCCCACGACGAGGCAGGCTGTGCCGGCGCAGGCAAGGCCGGCACCCGGGTTGCAACGAGCCCCGCCTGGCCGGCGAAGCTGCGCGCCTGTGCCGCAGTCACGGCCAGCGCTTCCATGCGCGCGAGTTCCTCGCCGTTGAACTTCGCCTGCTTGAGCTCCTCGTCGCTGAGGCCACGCAAACCCGCCACCGCGACGACGCGGCTGGGATCGGAACGCGTCGTCGCGGCGCCGATCACGTCGCCGACACCGGCGCCACCCAGGCCGCCGGCGCCTACACGCACCGACAGCAGGCGGATCCAGCCGCTCGCCGTGCCGGCGCTGACTTTCAGCCAGCCACCCTGCTTCTGTTGTATGGAGACACTGGCGCCGCGCGCCACGTTCGCCGTCACGCTGGATGTCGCACTGGGCTGGCTGTAGAGCTTCTCGTCGCGCAGCACGGTACCGGTCGCGGCGTACGCCGCCGCGCCCCACGCCAGCAGGGCGAAGGCGGTTATCAAATGTCGTTTCATGGGTAGGTGCTCTCCTTCGTCAGGGAAACTGTAGGGGCTGGTCCGCCATGGCGCAAGCCCGAGGGATGACGGTAAGATGCCATCATGCACTTTCTCGCGGCTTCCATCGAATCGCTCGGCGCCAAGGTCACCGGCTGGTTCGCCGTGGCCTATGGCATGGCCGCCTTCCTCGGCCGCGCCGGGCGCCTGCTGCTCGACCGTGCCACCTGGAACCGCGCCACCTTCGACGTGGTGGTCAAGCAGGTCTATTTCACCGCGGTGCAGATCCTGCACGTCTACCTCGGCTATGTGCTGGTGATCTCCTGGCTCATCGTCAGCATCATCCTTTCCACCGCACGCGACTTCGGGCTCACCGAATTCGCCAGCGAAATGACCATACGCGTGCTGGTGCTCGAACTCTTGCCCTTCCTCACCGCGCTCTTCATCGCGCTGCGCTCGGGCAGTGCGATCAACACCGAGGTCGCGCTGATGCAAGTCAACAATGAGTTGGATGCCTTGGCGCACTGCAAGGTTCCGCCGATGCAGTTCGAGTTCCTGCCGCGCCTGCTTGGCGGGGTGATCTCGGTCGTCACGCTGTCCGGGCTCGCCGGCCTGCTTGCGCTGCTGATGGGCTATCTTGCGATCTACGGCCTGACGCCGGCCGGCTTTGCGCCTTATACCCAGACCATCGCCAAGATCTTCGACTTCCAGATCGTCGCCGGCCTCATCGCCAAGTGCGCGCTGTTCGGGCTCGCGGTGACGCTGATCCCGGTCACCGCCGGGCTGGAAACGCCGAAAAAGCTGTTCATGGTGCCGGTGTCGGTGCTGCGCGGCATGATGCGGGTATTTCTCGCCATCGTGGCGATCGAGGGGGTGTCATTAGCGCTCAAGTACATCTGACGGCCTTTCCCGGCCGCGACACGCTGATCGCCGCGGTGGCCGCCCTGGGCGACGAAGTCGCGCGCGTGTCGCACGAACTGCCGTTGCGCGCGAATCTCTCGGCGCTCGACAACATCGCGTTGATTCCGCTCTACCAACGCCACTTCAGCGCGGCCGAATCGACGCGCCAGGCGATGGGCCTGCTGGAACGACTCGGCCACGCCGGGATCGCGTCGCTGCGCGATCCCGACATGACGCCGGCGCAGCGTTTCGTCACCAAGCTCGCCCGCGCGCTCATCCTGAAACGCCCGCGCCTGGTGATCGACCGCCCCGGCGCCATGCTTTACGATGTGCCCTACCCGGCCTTCATTCGTCAGCTGGCGGCGCATGCCGACGATGGCGGCACGTGGGAAATCTACGATTTCAGCTGGAACCAGGCTCTCTACACGCAGGTTCACGATACAGAATGAATGGATTCCATTTCAAGGTCGGACTGTTCGCCGCCGCCTCGCTGCTGCTGGGCGGTGCCTTCCTCGTCTACCTGCTGCACGCGCGGGGCTTTTTCGAGGACACCTTCCACCTGCAGATCGCCGCCGCCAGCGCCGACAACGTCGCGCCCGGCATGCCCATCGTGTTCTCCGGCATCGAGATCGGCCAGGTCAGCACGCTGGGACTCAACGAGGCCGGCGGCATCCTCATCCACGCCAGGTTCCTCGAGCGCAACGCCAGGTGGCTGAAGGAAAACAGCACGTTCACCCTCGACAAGCCGCTGGTCGGCGGCGCCCGCATCCGCGTCGAATCGCCCGACCTCGACGCCCCGCCGCTGCCCGACGGTTCGACCGTGCTGCTGCAGACCTCCGACATCAGCCGCGAAATCCCGGTGCTGGTCGAACGGGTCAAGGCCGTCCTTGCCAACGTCGAGCACCTCACCCGGAAGGACGGCGAGATCCATGCCACGCTGGCCAACGTGAAGACCGTGACCAGCCGCATGACGGGCGAATACGGGATGCTGGAAAGCATCCTCGGCAGCCCCGAAAAAGCCCGCGCAGTCACCGACTCGCTCGACAAGACCCGTGCCCTCATCACCAGGCTCGATGGTCTCGCGCTGAAGATGGACGGCATGGCCAGCAAAACCGATACCTGGCTGTTCGCACCGGACGGCGTTGCCGAGCAGACCCGCGAATCGCTGGCCCAGGTAAGGCTGATGCTCGGCGATGCGCAGTCCAGCCTGAAAAAGGCCGATGCCCTGATGGCCAATGCGGTGGAAATCTCCGCCAACGTCAAGGATGGCACCCAGGATCTCGCCGCGCTGCGCACCGAGATCGACGAAGCCGTGCGCCGCGCCAATGCGCTGGTCAACGAGATCAACCGGAAATGGCCGTTCGCGCGCGATCCCGAGGTGAAGCTGCCATGAAGATCGTGCCGCTCATCCTCGCCGCCCTGCTGCTGGTCGCCTGCGGCAGCGGCGGCCCGCCGCCGCCGGACTGGAAGACCGACGCGTCCGACCTCGTCGCGCGCTACCAGAAACATGCCCTGCTCGGCGAGAACACCCTGGCCGAGCGCTATTTCCAGCAGGCCGTCGCGGCCACCGGCGGCGCCGGCCGCGTCGCCGAGACCGCGCGCCTGTGGCTGGTGCGCTGCGCCATCCGCCGCGCCATGCTGATCGACGACGCCTGCGCCGAATACGCCGAGCTGGCGCCCCTGCAGCCCGTCCCGGCCGACGACGCCTATTACCGTTTCCTCACCCTGCGCTGGGACGGCCTCGATCCCGCCCTGCTTCCCGCGCACCATCGCGAATTGCTGCGCGTACCTGCCGTCCAGCGCCCGGCCGCGCTCGCCCGTATCGACGACCCGCTCGCCCGCCTGCTCGACGCCAGCCTGCTGGTGCTGCGCCGCGAAGCCGACGCCGCGACGCTGGCGCTCGCCGCCGAGATCGCGTCCGAGCGCGGCTGGCGCCAGCCGCTCCTCACCTACCTGAAGCTGATGCAGCAGCAGGCGATCGCCCGCGGCGACGCGGCAGAGCAGGCGCGCCTCGCGCGCCGCATCAAACTCGTCGAGGAAAGCCTGGTCCGGCCCTAACGGCGTTCCTGTCCGCTCGCCACCATGCCGCGCGCCCCCCAGGGTTGCGAAACTGCCATCTGGCCGCATTGACAAGCGCATAGGGCGCGACTATCGTGCAGCCTCCCGCAAAGCTGGTACGTGTATACCAACACGGGTTTTGAACTTATTAAACGAGGAGGCGATAAATGAAATTCACGACCATCGCGCTGGCTGCCCTGGCAGCCTTCGCCACCACCGCGCACGCGGCCCCTGCCATGATGTCCGCCGAATGGACCGCGCAGGCCTGCGACGCCTGGAACAGGGACGCCACCCTGACCGAAGGTCTGGCTGACAGCTGGATCAAGAACGACAAGGGACGCGGCTACAAGATCATCCACCTCTACCGCACCGACTGCGGCGAGCAGACCAAGACCGAGCTGCGCATCGCGGCCAAGGACGGCAAGGCCATGTGCGTCTACGGCGGCGCCGTGCAGAACAAAAACCTGGATCCTTCGGCCGATTATGTGATGCACGCCACCACCGAACGCTGGGACGAGATGGGTGCCGGTGAATACGGCCCGATGCGCGCCATGATGTTCGGCCGCCTCAAGTTCGTCGGCCCGAAGATGGAAGCCATGGGCGTGATGGGGCCGTTCGAGGCCTTCCTGCGCCTGCCCGGCAAGATTCCCGGCGACAAGGCCTGCCCTGCTGCCCGGTAATCGCTGCCGCGACGCAAAAAAAGCCGGAAGTCCGGCTTTTTTTGCGTCCGCGCGCCAGATGCGGCTAGTGCACGGTGTCAGGGGGGGTATCCAGCGGCCGGCCGTTGCGGATTTCCTCCGCTGTCGCATCGCGGATGTCCATCACGTTGACGAGGCAGGTCACGCTTTGCCCTGCCAGCGAAGGATTGCCGTCGACGGTCACCTTGCCGTCCTCGATCCTGGTGACGTAAAAGGGCTTCGTCTCGCCCGCTTCGTTCTCGAACAACACCTCGGCGCCGACGCGACGGAACTGCGGCGGCACGTTCTCGATGTCGTCGACGAAGACCAGACTCTCGTCGCGCTCGCCGTACCCTTCCTCGGGCGACAGCGTGATCTCGACGCGGTCGCCCACCTTGCGGCCGTCGACGGCGGCTTCGATCGCCGGCAGGATGCCGCTGTTGGCGCCGTGCACGTAGCCGACGGGAATGTCGTGCTGCTCGACGACCATGCCGCGCGCGTCGAGGATGGAATACGTGATGTAGACGAGTTTGTTGCGTGTGACGGTAGTCATGCTGTTCAATCCTGTGCGTCGGTATAACGCGGCGCCGGCAGTGCAGATCCGGGCGCCGTTCCATGCTTGCACGCTTATGATACCTTCGACGCCTGTCTCCCAACACCGATCGACCATGAAACCGCTCAAGCAACTGCCTGCCTGGAAGGCGCTGGAACAGCACTTCAAGACCATGCGATCCTTCGACATGCGCGCAGCCTTCCGCGAGGACGCGCATCGTTTCGACCAGCTCTCCCTGCGCTGCGGCAACCTCCTGCTCGACTACTCGAAGAACCGCATCACACAGGAAACCATGGCGCTGCTGATGCAGCTGGCGCGCGAATCCGAGCTCGAAGCGTTGCGCAACGCCATGTTCAGCGGCGAGCGCATCAACTTCACGGAAAAACGCGCAGTACTGCACACCGCACTGCGCGCGCCCGTGCGCCCGCCCCTCATCGTCGAGGGCGTCGACGTCGAGCGCGAGGTCGCCAAGGTGCTGAAGCGCATGCAACGCTTCGTCGAGACCATCCATGACGGCAGCTGGCGCGGCCACACCGGCAAGCCGATCCGCGACGTGGTCAACATCGGCATCGGCGGTTCCGACCTGGGACCGGCGATGGTGTGCCACGCGCTCGATCACTACGCGGTCGAAAGCCTGCGCGTGCATTTCGTCTCCAACCTCGACCCCGCCCACCTCGCCGGCACGCTGAAGCAGCTCGACCCCGAGACCACGCTCTTCATCGTCGCGTCGAAAACCTTCACCACGCTGGAAACGCTCGCCAACGCCAACTCGGCCAAGGCCTGGCTGCTCGCCGCGCTGCGCGCACCGGCGGCGGTCGCGCGGCATTTCGTCGCGCTGTCCACCAACCAGCCGGCGGTCGAGGCCTTCGGCATCGATCCCGAGAACATGTTCATCTTCTGGGACTGGGTCGGCGGCCGCTACTCGCTGTGGTCGGCGATCGGTCTGTCGATCGCGCTGCAGATCGGCTGGGGCAATTTCCAGGCGCTGCTCGCCGGCGCGCACGCGATGGACGTGCATTTCCGGGAAACGCCGCTGGAAGCCAACATGCCGGTCATTCTCGGGATGCTCGGCATCTGGTACATCAATTTCTGGGGCACCGAAACCTACGGCATATTTCCCTACGACCAGCGCCTGCGCCTCTTGGTGCCCTTCCTGCAGCAGCTCGACATGGAGTCGAACGGCAAGAACGTCAACCGTGCCAACAAGCTGGTCAACTACAATACCGGCCCCATCGTCTGGGGCGCGCCCGGCACCAATGGCCAGCACGCCTTCTTCGAGCTGGTGCACCAGGGCACGCGGCTGATCCCGACCGATTTCCTGGTCGCCGCGGTCAACCCCACGCCGCTCGCCGACCAGCACGAATGGCTGCTCGCCAACTGCCTGGCGCAGACCGAGGCGCTCCTGAAGGGCAAATCGCGCGCGGTCATCGAGGCCGAGCTGATCGCGCAGGGCATGAGCCGCGACGAAGCGCGCGCGCTCGCCCCGCACAAGGTCTTCCCCGGCAACCGCCCAAGCAACACCCTGCTCTACCAGAAGCTCGACCCGCACACGCTGGGCATGCTGATCGCGCTCTACGAACACAAGGTCTTCGTGCAAGGGGCGATCTGGCAGATCAACAGCTTCGACCAGTGGGGGGTCGAGCTCGGCAAGCAGCTCGCGCCGCCGATCCGCGCCGCACTCAGTTCGGTGCGCGTCATCGGCGAGCACGACGGTTCGACCCAGGGCCTCATCGCCGACATCCGCCGGCGTCGCGGGCTCAGTACCTGACCCGGACCCGATAAGCGAGCGTCGCCTGCCCTGTGGCCGGTACCCTGACCTGCCATTCGGCAGCGCCCGACGCGATCCTGGTGTGCGGCTGCGATTCCGACACCATGCGCCAGTCGCCCGGCACCGGCTCGCGCACGGTCACCGACACCGCCTCGGATTTCGCGTTCTTCAGCACGATTTCGTAGGCCGACTCGAACACGTAGGTGTAGCGGTCGGTCGCGGCGAGCTTCCTGAAATCGGACTGGCGGCGATCGGCGGTCACGTCGAAGGCGTCGCCCAGCTTCAGCCGCACGGTTTCGTTCTTCGGCGTGTGGCCGATGCGGTCCTCGCCGACGAATTGCGCGTTGCCCGCGCCGTCCCGCTTGTATACGCGCACGATGCCCTGGGGCAGCGGCACGCCGAGGCCTTCGCCCCGGTTGCCGAATTCGACGATGACACCGGCCTTGAGCTTCTGCCCGAGGTCAGCGTGCTGTCCCGAGTAGTAATAATCCGCGCCGGCGAGCAGGAACTGCTTCTTCACCGGCACCCGCGCCGCCGCCATCAGCGCCACCTGCTTGGTCTGGTTGTCGGCCAGCGTGGTCGGCCGCGGCAAGGTATAGAGATGGTATTCGAACAGCGCCTCCTGCTGCATCCCGGCCGCATCGGCCGCCTTCGCCGCCATCATCATCACGTCGCGCGCGGGCGGCCGCGCGTCGCGCACGCGGTGGATGTCGCCGGCGACCAGTTGCAGGCGCGCGTCGGAATACGCCGCACCGCTGCGGTTGGCAAGCGTCACCCAGCCATCGAGATCGAGCCGGCTGTCGTCGGCGTTGAGTTCGGCGACATAATCGGCACGCCACGACAGGCCACCGGTGAGATACGACAATTCCAGCGCCTGCGCGCCGGCAGCCGCGTTGGTCAGCAAAACCATCAGGGTGGGCCGGTCGCGCAGCGTGTCGGGCACGCCGGGATAGGCGATCCGCCCCGGCACGCCGGTCTCGACGCGGTCGGCGAACTTCAGCACGACGCCGTTGGCGGCCGCCAGCACCGTCGCGGGCTCGCGGGTCTCGGCGCCGGTGGCCGGATGCACCCGGATCACGGCGACCTCACGGCCGACGTGTTTTTCGAGCAGGCTGGCCGGCGTCAGCGGGTCGAAGTCGAAGTTCTGCTCCTGCAGGTGGAAGCCCGCCGGGTTCGAGAGATTGCGCAGGCGTGCCGTTTCCGGACGCATCTGGGCGGCGACCTCACGCCACGCCAGGCGAGTGCGTTCGCGCTCGAGGCGCACGCGCCGCGTATCCCGCACCAGGGCCAGGTCATCGTTGTAGATCGTCACGGCCACGCCGGTCTGGTCCGCCGCAGTGCTGATGGTTTCGCCAGCGGGTACGGCGGGCGCCACGCCGCATACCAGCAGGCACGCCGCGCCCCAGGCAAGGCGCTTGGATCCCGAAATCATGCGCTTACTCCTTGTGGATGGTGTGGCAATACGACGTGCCGCCGCAACCGAGGAAGCACGCCGTGCGCGCTAGAATACTCTTACAGATTTCACGCGGCGGACAGCATGACCTCAAACGATCCCCATCCCTCGCGCATCATCGGCGGCGGCGTCAGCACCAGCGAGAGCGGACAGCCCATGGTGGTCACGCAGATGCTCGGCATCGACAATACGTCGCCAGTGCGCGAAGAGACATTGCGGGCGCGCTTTCTTTCCTTCGACCCCCTTTTCGATGCCGCGTCGCAGCTGGTGGCGAACCAGCTGGTGCTGCGCGGCCGCACGGCGCGGCCGGACTCCCCCCCGGAACTGCGCCGGATGGACGAGGACATGCTGCTTACCGGCCTGTTCTCGCTGGTGCAGGGCGGCCTCGGCAAGGAATTGCCGCTGCTGGTCCAGATCAGCAGCGATTTCCTGTTCAGCGACCTGCTCCTGCAGTTGAACGACCCCAAGCTCATCTGGGTCGTCGATCTCGACAACGAGCAGCATCTGGCGCGCGCGCTCGCCCTGCAGGATGCCGGGCTTACCCTGTGCCCGCGCCTCAATCGCGGCAACCCGGTCGTTTTCGACAGCGCCCCGGCCTGGCGCTACCTCGCCTGCCATGCCGACGACAGGCCGATCAGGACCCCGGCACGCCTGGTGGTCGAAGGCGTGCGGCATTCGAAGGCGCAGGCGCAATGGCCGGATGACGCCTGGTTCAAGGGAGGCTTCTTTTCCGGTGACACCGCCGGCGAGACGCCGCCGGCCGCGCTCACCCGCGAACAGGCGCTGCAACTCGACCTGCTGGCGCTCGCGCTGCGCGGTTCGACCGACACGCTGGCCCAGTTCTTCCGCCTCAACCCAGACATGGCGCCGCGCCTGCTCGCCATCGCCAACTCCTCCGCCGGCGGGCTGAGCCGGCCGGCGGAATCCGTGGCGCACGCACTGATCATGCTGGGTCCGCAACGCGCCGGCCGGGTGGCGGCACTGCTGGCACTGGCCGGCAGCCAGCCCAGCGACGCCTCGCGGCAGTTCACCGTCGCCGCGCTCACCCGCGCCCTCTTCATGGGCAAGATCACCCGGCTCGGCGGGCCCGCGGAAAGTGCCGCGACAGCCTTCGAAACCGGTCTGTTGTCGATAGCCCCGCACGCGCTGGGCGTGCCGATCGAAACGCTCGTCCGCAAGCTGGGCCTGGCGGCAAGCACGGCGCGCGCACTGAGTGCCCAGCCGACCCCCGAGGGGCAGATCCTCAAACTCACGCACGCCTGCGAAAAGAACGACGGCGACGCCCTGGCCGCCTACGCCCAGCAGCTGAAAATCCCGCTGCATCAGATATCCGTTGCCTACCTCGACGCCCTCATCGCCGCCTCGGCACTCGACGCAGCGCTCCACTGACGGCGTAAAATGGCGGTTTTTGCGTCGCGCAGCCGCCCATGCAACCCACCCTCGTCTTCGACATCGAAACCATCCCGGACCTGGCCGGGTTCGCCGCCGTCAACGGCATCGACGAAACCGCGCTCGCGCCGGGAGAACTCGCCGAAATGGCCCTGCTCGCGCGCCGGCAGCGGACCGGCAGCGATTTCATGCCGCACCACCTGCACCGCATCGTCGCGATTTCGTGCGTGCTCCGCAGCGGCGACCAGTTGAAGGTATGGTCGCTGGGCGAGCCCGACAGCGCCGAGGCGGAACTGATCCAGCGGTTCTATGACGGCATCGAGCGCTACACGCCACAACTCGTGTCGTGGAACGGCGGCGGCTTCGACCTGCCGGTGCTGCACTATCGCAGCCTGATACACGGCGTGGCGGCGGCGCGGTATTGGGACTGGGGCGACGACGACAAGGAGTTCAAATGGAACAACTACCTGTCGCGCTACCACACCCGCCACCTCGACCTGATGGACGTGCTCGCGATGTACCAGCCGCGCGCCAACGCGCCGCTGGATGACGTGGCGAAGCTGTGCGGCTTTCCCGGCAAACTCGGCATGGACGGGTCGAAGGTGCTGGAGGCCTGGCAAAACGGCGGGATCGACGCCATTCGCAATTACTGCGAGACCGACGTCATGAACACCTGGCTGGTCTATCTGCGTTTCCAGAAACTGCGCGGCACCCTGACCGACGCGGCCTACGCCGCCGAGATCGAGCTCGCGCGCAGCACCGTCGCCAGCCATCCCGCGCCGCACTGGCAGGAATTCCTGGCCGCCTGGCGATGAACCCCGTCGTCGACATCCTCTCCCTCGACCATGAGGGCCACGGCGTCGCGCGCCTCGACGGCAAGGTCACCTTCGTCGACGGCGCGCTGCCCGGCGAGCGCGCCGAAATCGCCATCTACCGCAAGCACGCCAAATACAATTCGGCCAACGCCATTGCCATCCTCGCGTCCAGCGACCAGCGCACCGACCCGAAATGCCAGTATTTCGGCCGCTGCGGCGGCTGCTCGATGCAGCATCTCGAGCCCGCCGCGCAGGTGGCCGCAAAACAGCGCGTGCTGGAGGAAAATCTCGCGCGCATCGGCAAGGCCAAGCCCGAGATGATCCTGCGCGCGCTGCACGGCCCGACCTGGGGATATCGCCATCGTGCCCGGCTATCGGTGCGCCGCGTCGACAGGAAAGGCGGCGTGCTGGTCGGCTTCCACGAAAAACGCTCGAGCTTCATCACCGACATGGCCAGCTGCGAGGTGCTCGCGCCGGACGTGTCCGCGCTGATCCAGCCCTTGCGCATGCTCATCACCGGGCTCTCCAATGCCGACCGCATTCCGCAGATCGAGGTCGCCGTCGGCGAGCAGGCGACAGTGCTGGTGTTCCGCCTGCTCGACCCCTGGACCGACGACGACGCGGCACGCGTACGCGCGTTTGCAGACACCCACGGCGTGCAGATCTGGGAACAGCGGAAAGGCCCCGAGACGGCGCGCCCGTTCTGGCCCGACATCGCGCCGGCGCTTTCCTACAGCCTGCCCGAATTCGGGTTGGTGATGCCGTTCAAGCCGACCGAGTTCACCCAGGTCAACGCCGCGATCAACCGCGCGCTGGTAAGCCGCGCGCTGCGCCTGCTCGATCCGCAGCCGGGCGAACGCATCGCCGACCTCTTTTGCGGACTGGGCAACTTCACCCTGCCGATCGCGCGCCGCGGCGCCAAGGTGCTCGGCATCGAGGGCAGCCGGGAACTGGTCGCGCGCGCGCAGGAAAACGCCTTGCACAACCGGCTGCCCGACGCGCGCTTCATGGTCGACAACCTGTTCGAGATGACGCCGGAAAAATTCGCAGCACTCGGGCATTTCGACAAACTCTTGATCGACCCGCCGCGCTCGGGCGCGATCGAGGTCGTGAAATCGCTGCCCGGGGCGGCGGCCCCGCGGCGCATCGTCTACGTCTCGTGCGACCCCGCGACGCTGGCGCGCGACGCCGAGGTGCTGGTGCACGTCAAGGGCTACCGGCTGGCGGCGGCGGGGGTCGCCAACATGTTCCCGCACACCGCGCACGTCGAGTCGATCGCGCTTTTTGAGCGCTGATCCCTTAATATTGCTGTTTTTTTCCCAGCCCTTCACTCCAAGTCCAGTCCCAAACATGGCCCTCATTGTTCAGAAATACGGCGGCACGTCGGTCGCCAACGTCGAACGCATCCGCGCCGTCGCGGAACGCGTCGCCAAGTTCAAGATGCTCGGACATCAGGTCGTCGTCGTGCTCTCGGCCATGTCCGGCGAGACCAACCGCCTGATCGCCCTGGCCAAGCAGATCCAGGCCCAGCCCGACCCACGCGAGCTCGACATGCTGGTTTCCACCGGCGAACAGGTCACCATTGCCCTGCTGGCGATGGCGCTGAAGGATCTCGGCCTCAAGGCGAAGAGCTATACCGGCGGGCAGGTGCGCATCCTCACCGACAACGCGTTCACCAAAGCGCGCATTCTGAGCATCGACGAAGCGAACATGCGGCGCGATCTCGACGCCGGCCACGTGGTCGTCGTCGCCGGCTTCCAGGGCGTCGACGCCGACGGCAACATCACCACGCTCGGCCGCGGCGGCTCAGACACCACCGGCGTCGCGCTCGCCGCGGCGCTCAAAGCCGACGAATGCCAGATCTACACTGATGTGGACGGCGTCTACACCACCGACCCGCGCATCGTGCCCGAAGCCAGGCGGCTCAAGACCATCACCTTCGAGGAAATGCTCGAGATGGCGAGCCTCGGCTCCAAGGTGCTGCAGATCCGCTCGGTCGAGTTCGCCGGCAAGTACAAGGTCAAACTGCGCGTGCTTTCGAGTTTTCAGGACGAGGGCGACGGCACGCTCATCACTTTCGAGGAAAACGATCAAATGGAACAACCCGTCATCTCCGGCATTGCCTTCAACCGCGACGAAGCCAAGATCACCGTGGTCGGCGTGCCCGACCAGCCCGGCGTGGCCTACAAGATCCTGGGGCCGGTCGCCGACGCCAACATCGACGTCGACATGATCGTGCAGAACGTCGGCCACGCGAACACCACTGACTTCACCTTCACCGTGCACCGCAACGACTTCGCCCGCGCGATGGCCATCGTCAAGGACCATGCCGCCGCCATCGGCGCCAGCGAAGTCACCGGCGACGACAAGATCGCCAAGGTCTCCATCGTCGGCGTCGGCATGCGCTCGCACGTCGGCGTGGCGCGCAAGATGTTCGAGACGCTCTCCAAGGAAAACATCAACCTGCAGATGATCTCGACTTCCGAAATCAAGATCTCGGTCGTCGTCGAGGACAAGTACATGGAGCTCGCGGTGCGCGCGCTGCATCAAGCCTTCGAGCTCGACAAGACGGCCGCGTAAGTGGCTTTCCCACGCGCATTCCGATACAATGCGCGCGGTCCGGAGACGTGGCCGAGAGGTTGAAGGTACTCCCCTGCTAAGGGAGCATGCGGGCTTAAACCTGCATCGAGGGTTCGAATCCCTCCGTCTCCGCCAATTTCGGAAGGACATTCCCAGACGCGGAAAACCTGCGTATAATGCGCATCCTTCAACGCGCCCGTAGCTCAGCTGGATAGAGTACTTGGCTACGAACCAAGGGGTCAGGAGTTCGAATCTCTTCGGGCGCGCCATATATCGGGGGGCCGGCTACAGCCGGCCCCTTTTTCATCCCGGGCGTCACCGCCCGCCCTCCCACCGGTGTGCCCTAACGAGTGCCGGCTAGTCAGGGTGCATGCACACGGCGGCACGCTGACGCGGCAGGCCGCTGTCGATGGCCTGCCGCTGGGCGACAATCTACCCTCCGCGTATCGACCTGCGTGCCCGCAAGGAGGCTTCATACAACGTCAACGGCATCAATGCTCGGTACGACGACCAAGCGAGCGAATGGGTGCACGAGGGCGACCGCTGGAAGATCCAGCGCGAAATCATGCTCGGTGCGCTGCAGCAGGTCCGGGTGCCCAATCTGGCGAGGCAGGCCAGAACCGCTAAAAAGGCCGACGACTGCAAGTGCGACTGAGGCTGCGGACGGCAGCGCAGCCGCGCCTGCTAAAATAGCGCCTTGCCGTTCACCCTCCCTGATTTTCTTCCGATGGAAACCCCTGTCACCGCGCCGGTCACGCCCGGCGCCGCCGCCTTGGCGCGCGACGTCAAGAAACGCCGCACCTTCGCGATCATTTCCCACCCCGACGCCGGCAAGACCACGCTGACCGAGAAACTGCTGCTGTTCGGCGGCGCCATCCAGATGGCCGGCACGGTCAAGGCGAAGAAGAGCGGCAAGTTCGCCACCTCCGACTGGATGGCGGTCGAGCAGGAACGCGGCATTTCGGTCGCTTCGTCGGTCATGCAGTTTTCCTACGGCGACTGCGTGTTCAATCTCCTGGACACGCCGGGGCACAAGGACTTCTCGGAAGACACTTACCGTGTGCTCACCGCGGTCGACGCCGCGATCATGGTCGTCGATGCGGCCAAGGGCGTGGAAGAACAGACGATCAAGCTCCTGGAAGTGTGCCGGATGCGCGCGACGCCCATCATCACCTTCATCAACAAGCTCGACCGCGAAGTACGCGAACCGCTGGAACTCCTGGACGAAATCGAATCGATCCTGAAGATCCACTGCGCACCGGTGACCTGGCCGATCGGTATGGGCAAGCGCTTCCAGGGCGTGTATCACCTCATTCACGACGAGATCCTGCGCTTCAAGCCGGGCGAGGAAAACGCCGGGCAAGCTTTCGAATCCTTGCAGGGGCTGGGCGAAGCCAGGCTGCGCGAGCTTTTTCCGCTCGAGGCCGACACGCTGCTCTCCGAAATCGAACTCGTGCGCGGCGCCGGCGCCACCTTCGATCTCGATGACTTCCTCAAGGGCCGCCAGACGCCGGTGTTCTTCGGCTCCGGCATCAACAACTTCGGCGTGCGCGAAGTGCTCGCCGCGCTCGCCGACTGGGCGCCCTCGCCGCAGCCACGCGAGGCGGTCGAGCGCGTCGTCGATCCCACCGAGCCCAGGTTCACCGGCTTCGTGTTCAAGATCCAGGCCAACATGGATCCGAATCACCGCGACCGCATCGCTTTCTTCCGCATCTGCTCCGGCCGTTACACCCCCGGCATGAAAGTGCGTCACCGCCGCACCGGCAAGGAAATGAAGATCGCCAACGCCGTCGTCTTCATGGCCAACGAGCGGCAGCGTTCGGAAGACGCCGTCGCCGGCGACATCATCGGCATCCACAACCACGGGCAATTGCAGATCGGCGACACGCTGACCGAAGGCGAGGCGCTGCAGTTCAAGGGCATTCCCTACTTCGCGCCGGAACTGTTCTCCAAGCCGCGCTTGCGCGATCCCCTGCGCGCCAAGCAGCTCAACAAGGGCCTGCTCGAACTGGGCGAGGAAGGCGCGGTGCAGGTGTTCGAACCCTTCGCCGACAACACGCTGCTCATCGGCGCCGTCGGCCCGCTGCAATTCGAAATCGTCGCGCATCGCCTCAAGACCGAGTACGGCGTCGACGCCACGTTCGAAAACGCCGGCATCCATACCGCGCGCTGGGTCACCTGCGAAGACCCCCAGCATCTGGCCGAATTCACCAAGGCGAATTTCCTGCGCCTGGCGAAGGACGTCGACGGCAATCTGGTTTATCTGGCCGACACTCGCGTCAACCTGCAGCTCGCGCAGGAGCGCTGGCCCAGGGTTGCCTTCCACGACACGCGGGAACACGGCCAGCACCTGAGCTAACCTGCGCCGCCACGCGTTGGCGGCAAGGGAAGGTGCAGGCCTACTGCGGCAACGCGCGCGCCCGACGCATCCTGGCGCTGCAATTGGGATCGGGGTCGTCGATGCAGGCGGGGCTGATCGCCTCCCGCGCGACCTGGCGCAGCGCCTCGGAACGTCCACGGTTCTTCACGCTGCAGTTCGGGTCGGGGTCGTCGATGCAGACCGGGTCGAGCTCGAAACGCGTGGCGCGTTCCTGGATGCGTTTTTCCGCTTCCTCCAGCCTGGCGAGCCGCTCGGCCAGCGCGGCCTGGCGCTGGCGTTCGGCCTGCTCCGCGCGCGCCTCTTCCTCGAGCCGTGCCTGTTCCTGCGCCGCCAGCTGTGCCTGGATGGCGCTGGCCCGTTCCGCTTGAGCCTGCGCACGGGCTTGCGCCTCGGCCTGCCGCCTCGCCTGCTCCTCGCGGCGGCGCTCCGCCGCCTGCTGCGCCTGTTGCGCCTGCTGTGCCTGGAGCCGTTTCTGCTCCTCGAGCGCGCGCAGCCGTTCCTCGCGCACGCGCTGGATGTCGGCACGCAGTTCCGCACCCACTTTGCGGATGCGCTCGGCTGCCGCTTCCATCTCCTTCGACATCGCATCGGCATCCTGTGCGAGCACCACAGGACTGGACAACACCATCATGCAGGCGACCATACCTGCCCGGATCATTAGGACGTTCATGTCTGCCTCCTCAAGCCCCCGCCATCCGGCCAGCCCGGTTGCGGGTTCTGTTGTGTTGCACCCGACGGCGTGTTCCGCGCGTGTTCTCAGAGGAATAACGTCCGGCTGGCGCCGGACTTTATCCGCACAGGTCAGAAACCGGTACGGATTGACCAGTTGCAGTCGACGCGAGGCCTTCAAAGCCCGCGAAACAGGCCGGTCGGCGCATCCATGCGATGCACGCCGTCGTCTTCATGGCCGACGAGCGGCAGCATAGGCGCCAGCGGTCAGATTTCCAGCTGGGCGCCGAGCTCGACCACGCGGTTGGCCGGGATATGGAAGAATGTCATCGGGCTCGCGGCATTGCGCGCCATGGCGGCAAACAGATGCTCCCGCCACAACGCCATGCGGTCGCCACGGGTCGGAATGAGATTTTCGCGGCTGAAGAAGAACGTCGTCTCCATCATGTCGAACTGCATGCCACAAGGGCAGTTCGCCAGGGCCTTGGGGATGTCGGTGTCGTCCATGAAGCCGTAGCGGACGACGACGTGATAGAAGTCTTCTGCCAGCTTTTCCGTTTCCAGCCTGGCGGTGTCTGGCACATACGGCACTTCCGCGTAACGGACATTCAGAATCACCACGCGCTCGTGGAGCACCTTGTTATGTTTGAGATTGTGCAGCAGGGCCGCAGGCACCCCATTCGGGTCGGCGGTCATGAATACCGCCGTCCCCGGCACGCGGAGGGGCGGACTGGCGAGCAGGCTGTCGACAAAGGGCGCGAGCGGCAGGGCCCGCTCGCGCAGACGTTCGGCGACGATCTCGCGCCCGCGCTTCCAGGTCACCAAGAGGGTGAAGAGCGTCATAGCCACCATCAGGGGAAACCAGCCGCCGTCCGGGATCTTGACGATGTTCGCGCCGAAGAAGGCGAGATCGATGGCCAGGAAGACCAGCATGATCGCCAGCGTCGTGTTGCGGCCGACATCCCACAGCACGCGCATGACCAACCCCAGCAGCAGCGTATCGATGGCGAACGTCGCGGTCACTGCGATGCCATAGGCCGCGGCCAGGTTGCTCGAACTCTGGAATCCCAGCACCAGCAGCGCGACGCCCACGGCGAGGGCCCAGTTGACGAAGGGAATGTAGATCTGCCCGGCCTCGCTCGCCGAAGTGTGGCGAATGATGAGACGCGGTGCATACCCCATCTGGATGACCTGGCGCGTCACCGAGAACGCCCCTGATATGACGGCCTGCGAGGCGATCACGGTCGCCGCGGTGGCGAGCGCGATCATCGGATACAACGCCCACGACGGCGCCAGCAGATAGAACGGATTGCGCACCGCTGCGGGATCGGCGAGCAGCAGCGCGCCCTGGCCGAAGTAGTTCAGCACCAGGGCCGGCAGGACATAAGCGAACCAGACCAGCTGGATCGGGTGACGACCGAAATGGCCCATGTCGGCGTAGAGTGCCTCGGCACCGGTGATCGCGAGCACGACCGCACCGAGAATGAAGAAACTCGCCGTCCCGTGCTGCGCGAAAAACTGCAGCGCATGAATCGGCAGCAGCGCCGCGAGGATCTGCGGATGCTCAAGAATGGCAAGCACGCCGAGCAGCCCGATTACGCCGAACCAGACCAGCATGACCGGACCGAACAGCTTGCCGATCGAGGCCGTCCCGTGCTGCTGGATGGCGAACAGCCAGACCAGGATGCCGAGCGCGAGCGGCACGATGAAAGGATGCAGGGCAGACGCGCCCATCTCCAGTCCTTCGACCGCCGACAATACCGAGATTGCCGGCGTGATCAGGGTGTCGCCAAAGAACAGCGAGGCGCCCAGGAAACCCAGCGACATCAGCATCCAGCGCGCGCGTGAGCCCAATGGCAGCTGTCCCTGTAGCAGCGACAGCAGGGCCAGGATGCCGCCTTCGCCCTTGTTGTCGGCACGCATCATGACACTGACGTACTTGACGGACACGACCAGCATGAGCGACCAGAACACCAGCGACAGGATGCCCAGCACGTTGGCTTGCGTCAGCGGCAGATGATGTCCCCCAAACACCTCTTTCATGGTGTAGAGCGGGCTGGTGCCGATATCCCCGAAAACGATGCCCAGCGCACCGAGCGCAAGGGTACCGATGGACGCCTTGTCCGAGAGGGGTGGGTTCATGTGATCAGGCTGCATGAGTATGAGAATCGGTCAGGCTTGCCTAGGCTGTTCCTGCCTCTCAGCAGTTTCGCCTTGATCGAAGCGGCGCAGGTGGCGGCCCGGTCGGTACGCAAGGAATCCCTCAGCTTTCGCGGAACAACTGGATCGCCTCGTCCAGTCGCTGTACGCCGTGCACCGTCATGCCGGCGATAGTTTGCCTGGGCAGGTTGGCGGCCGGCACGATGGCCTGGGTGAAGCCGAGCTTGGCGGCTTCCTTGAGGCGCTCCTGGCCGCGCTGCACGGGACGAATCTCGCCGGCCAGGCCCACTTCGCCGAACATCACCAGCTTGTCGGGCAACGGCTGGTTGCGCAGCGACGAGACGATCGCGGCGAGCACCGCGAGGTCGGCGGCGGGTTCGCTGATCTTCACCCCGCCCACGGCGTTGACGAACACGTCCTGGTCGAAGCAGGCGATGCCGGCGTGGCGGTGCAGCACGGCAAGCAGCATGGCAAGTCGGTTCTGTTCCAGCCCGACCGAAAGCCGGCGCGGGCTCGGCGCGTGGCTGGCGTCGACCAGGGCCTGGATTTCCACCAGCAGGGGACGCGTGCCTTCCTGCGTGACCAGCACGCACGAGCCGGGCACCGGTTCGCCGTGGCGCGACAGGAAAATCGCCGAGGGATTGGACACGCCCTTCAGGCCCTTTTCGGTCATCGCGAACACGCCGATCTCGTTGACCGCGCCGAAGCGGTTCTTGAACGCGCGCACCAGCCGGAACGACGAACCGGTATCGCCCTCGAAATACAGCACGGTATCGACGATGTGCTCGAGCACGCGCGGACCGGCGATCGCGCCTTCCTTGGTGACGTGGCCGACGAGGATGATCGCGCAGCCGCTCTGCTTGGCATGCCGCGTGAGCTGTGCGGCGCACTCGCGCACCTGCGCGACCGAGCCGGGGGCGGAGGTCAGCGCCTCGGAATACAGGGTCTGGATCGAGTCGATCACCGCGACGTCGGGCTTGAGATCGGCCAACTGCGCGAGGATGGCCTCGAGACGGATTTCCGGCAGTACCGGCAGGTTGGCTTCAGGCAGCGCGAGGCGCCGGGCGCGCAGCGCGACCTGCCGCGCGGATTCCTCGCCGCTCACATAGAGCGTCTTCTGGCGAGCGGAGAGTCCTGCCAGCGCCTGCAGGAGCAAGGTCGACTTGCCGATGCCCGGATCGCCGCCGATCAGCGTCACCCCGCCCGGCACCAGGCCGCCGCCGAGCACCCGGTCCAGCTCGCCGATCCCGGTGGGAATGCGGCTTTCCTCCGAGGCTTCCACTTCCTGCAGAAACTGCACCCGGCTCGTCGCCGCCAGCGCCTGGAAACGCGGCTTGACGGATTCGGCGACGGTTTCGACCAGCGTATTCCAGGCCCCGCACGCCGGGCACTGGCCCTGCCATTTGGGCGAACTGCCCCCGCATTCGCTGCAGGTGTAGACCGTTTTGGTTTTCGCCACGCTCAGGCCGGGAACACGCCCGTGGACAGGTAACGGTCACCGCGGTCGCAGACGATGGAGACGATCACCGCGTGCTCGACCGTCTTCGACACCTGCAGCGCCGCCCACAGCGCGCCGCCCGACGAGATGCCGGCGAAGATGCCTTCCTCGCGCGCCAGCCGCCGGGTGGTTTCCTCGGCGTCCTCCTGGGTGACGTAGATCATGCGGTCGACGCGCTTCGGGTCGCAGATCTTCGGCACGTATTCCTCGGGCCATTTGCGGATACCCGGGATCTGCGCGCCCTCGGTCGGCTGCACGCCGACGATCTGGATTGCCGGATTCTGTTCCTTCAGATAGCGCGAGCAGCCCATGATGGTGCCGGTGGTGCCCATGCTCGAGACGAAATGGGTGATCGTGCCTGCGGTGTCGCGCCAGATCTCGGGACCGGTGGTGCGATAGTGCGCTGCCGGATTGTCGGGGTTCGCGAACTGGTCGAGGATCTTGCCCACCCCCTGCTTCTCCAGCGCGACGGCCAGGTCGCGCGCGCCTTCCATGCCGGCTTCCTTGCTCACGAGCTGCAGTTCGGCGCCAAAGGCGCGCATGGTCTGGCGGCGCTCGATCGAGAGATGCTCGGGCATGACGAGGATCATCCTGTAGCCGCGCACCGCCGCCGCCATCGCCAGCGCAATGCCGGTATTGCCGCTGGTCGCCTCGATCAGCGTGTCGCCGGGTCTGATTTCGCCGCGCGCCTCGGCTTCCCTGATCATCGACAAGGCCGGCCGGTCCTTCACCGAGCCAGCGGGGTTGTTGCCCTCGAGCTTGACCAGGATCGTGTTGGTCGTCTCGCCCGGCATGCGTTGCAGACGCACCAGCGGCGTGTTGCCGACGCAGTCTTCGAGGGTCTTGTACATGTCAGGGCCGTCCGACCGGGAAATATTCGAAACCCAGCTCACGCATGACCCTTGGCTCATACAGGTTGCGGCCGTCGAAGATGAGCGGCGCGTTGAGCAGCGACTTCATGGTGTCGAAATTGGGGCTGCGGAACACTTTCCATTCGGTGACGATGAGGAGCGCGTCGGCCCCCTTCAGCGCGTCCATCGGACTGTCGACGAGCAGAAGGTCGGCGCGCTCGCCGTAGATGCGGCGCGTCTCCTCCATCGCCGCCGGGTCGTAGGCCGACACCGTCGCGCCCATCGCCCACAATGCTTCGAGCATGGTGCGGCTCGGCGCCTCGCGCATGTCGTCGGTGTTGGGCTTGAACGCCAGGCCCCACATGGCGAAGCGCCTGCCCTTGAGATCCTTGCCGAAGCGCGACGTCAGCTTGTTGACCAGCACCTGCTTCTGCGCGTCGTTCGCCGCCTCGACCGCGTCGAGCACGCGCAGCGGCACGCCGTTTTCCTGCGCGGTACGGCGTAGCGCCTGCACGTCCTTGGGAAAGCACGAGCCGCCGTAGCCACAGCCGGCGTACAGGAAGTGATAGCCGATGCGCGGGTCGGAGCCGATGCCGTGGCGCACCTGCTCGATATCGGCGCCCAGTTTCTCGGCGAGGATCGCGAGTTCGTTCATGAAGGAAATGCGCGTCGCCAGCATGGCGTTGGCAGCGTACTTGGTGAGCTCGGCACTGCGGACGTCCATGACCGTCAGGCGATCGTGGTTGCGCTGGAAAGGCGCGTAAAGCTGGCGCAGCAATTGCGTCGCGCGCTCGCTGTCGGTGCCGATGACGATGCGGTCCGGCTTCATGAAATCCTCGACCGCCGCGCCTTCCTTGAGAAATTCGGGGTTGGACGCGACATTGAACTCGATCGCCACGCCACGTTTCGCAAGCTCGTCGGCCAGCGCCGCATGCACCTTGTCGGCGGTGCCGACCGGCACGGTCGACTTGTCGACGACGAGCTTGTAGTCGGTCATGTGACGGCCAATGTTGCGCGCGGCAGCGACGACGTATTGCAGGTCAGCCGAACCGTCCTCGTCGGGCGGGGTGCCGACGGCGATGAACTGGATCTGGCCGAAGCTCACCGACTCCTTGATATCGGTGGTGAAGAACAGGCGCCCGGCGGCGACGTTGCGCTTCACCATGTCTTCCAGCCCTGGTTCGTAGATCGGGATGCCGCCAGCCTTGAGGATATCGATCTTGGCCGGGTCGACGTCGAGGCACAGCACCTCGTTGCCGACTTCGGCGAGACAGGTTCCGGTCACCAGGCCCACGTAGCCGGTGCCGATCACGGTAATTTTCACAACGGGCTCCCTATGCGTTTTGAATTTCGGCTTGAATCGCTTGCAGCGCGGCGAGCGGCTCGGGCGCTCCGGTGATCGGCCGCCCGATCACCAGATCGGTCGCGCCGGCACGCAGTGCCTCGGCCGGCGTCATCACCCGGCGCTGGTCGCCGCTGTCGCTGCCGGCCGGGCGGATGCCCGGCGTCACCAGACGGAAATCCGCCCCCAAACCGGCGCGCAACAGCGCCGCCTCCTGCGCCGAGCAGACGACGCCGTCGAGTCGGCACGCCTGCGCCAGGCGCGCCAACCGCAGCACCTGGTCGGCTGGCGCGCCGGCGACGCCGACTTCGTTCAAATCCTCGGCGCTCATGCTGGTCAGCACCGTCACCGCGACCAGCAGCGGCCGCCTGGGCAGGCCGGCCAGCGCCTCCTGCGCCGCCGTCATCATGCGGCGCCCGCCCGACGCGTGCACGTTCAGCATCCACACCCCCAGTCCGGCTGCTGCGCGGCAGGCCGCGGCGACCGTGTTGGGAATGTCGTGGAATTTCAGGTCGAGGAAGACCTCGAAGCCGCGTCCGGCCAGCGCACGCACCAGATCCGGGCCCGCCGCGGTAAACAGCTCCTTGCCCACCTTGACCCGGCACCGCGCCGGATCGAGCCGCGCCGCCAGCGCCAGCGCCGCGGCCGCATCCGGAAAATCCAGCGCCACGATGATCTTGTGCGTCATCCCCATTCCCTGATCCCCAAATCCTGGCCCCTGATCCCTAGCTTTCGCTTTCCCGCCGTTCAGGATCGAAGCTGTCCCAGCGCCCGCAGGCCGGGCAACGCCAGAAGAACTGCTTGGCCTTGAAGCCGCAGCTGTCGCACTGGTAGCGCATCATGCGCTGGCTGTGCGCGGCAATGAGGTTTTTCTCCGCTTGCAGCAGTTCGCGGTCATCCGGGCCGGCATGAATCAGTTCGGCTTCGAGCAGGCGGTCGAGGGTACGCAGGCTGGGGTTGCGGCGCAGTTCTTCGCGCGCGAGCCGGCTCGCCGCCGCCGCGCCCTCGGTTTCCGACACGGCGAGATACAACGCGCTGAAAACGTCCTGTGACGGCTGACGGGCATGCAGCGCGCGCAGCCACTGCACGCCTTCGGCGAGTCGACCAAGCTGGCGATAGCTGCCGATGACGCGGTCGACGACCAGCGCCATGTGCGCGGCGCTCTGCGTCTCGACCAGGCGCCAGTCAGCGATCGCCGCCTCATGCCTGCCCGCCGCGGCATCGAGGTCGCCTGCCATCAGGTTCGCGCGCACCGACAGGCGATTGATCTCGAGCGCCTGCTGCAACTGGGCGGCCGCGGCCTCCGGCCGCTCCCTGGCGGCCTCGAGCAGCGCGAGTTCACAGTGGAAATGCGCGATCTCGGCATTGAGCGGCTTGCTGGTTTCCTTTTCCAGCAGGCGCGCGGCGTCGATCGCCTTCTGCCAGTCCTTCTCCTGCACGTAGATTTCCAGCAGGAAGGTGCGCGCCACGCCACGCTGCGGCGTATCGAGCAGCCGGGAGAACACCTGCTCGGCACGGTCGAGCAGGCCCGCCTTGAGATAGTCCTGGCCAAGCTCGGCCATCGCGCGCAGGCGCTGTTCCTCGGCGAGTCCTTTATGCCCTTCAGGGTACTCGCGCTCGAGCAGATTCTCGTGCATGCGGATCGCCCGGTCGAATTCGCCGCGGCGGCGAAACAGGCCGCCGAGCGCGAAGTGCAGATCGATGGTTTCGGGTTCGAGCTTGACGACTTCCAGAAAAGCCTCGATCGCCTTGTCGGGCTGCTCGTTGAGCAGGAAATTGAGGCCGCGGAAGTACGAGTTGGGCAAGGCGCGCGATTCGGTGACGACCTGGCGGATGTCGATGCGCGCCGCCAGCCAGCCCAGCACGAAGAACAGCGGAAAGGCCAGCAGCCACCAGAACTCGAATTCCATGCGTCAGGCGACGGGGGGGGCAGTCGTGGTGTCGGGCTCGGCCGTGCGGGATGCCCGGCCCGCCTCGCGCCGCAGCCGGATCAGCGTCGGCAGCAGCGCCAGCAGGCCGGTTGCCGCGCCCAGCACGAAGGCCAGGCCCAGCATGACGATCAGCGGCGCCTGCCAGATGTAGCCGAGGTAGGAATAGAAAACGACCGAATGGCCGTTCTTGAGCGCGAACCCGAGCACCAGCAGGAACACCAGCAGCTTGATCGCCAGGCCGAGATAGCGTGTGAGATTTTTCATGGTTGCGCGCCGAATGAACCCCCAGCATTCTACCCGCGCCGCGCCGATCGCCCAAGATCGGCTGTAGCGAGCAGACTCGCCCGGCACACACAATGCTTAATAAAAAACGGCGCCTTGCGGCGCCGTTTCCGGATCCACGTCCGTGCAATCACTCACGCCGGAAAATCCACCCGGTCGCGCAGTTCCTTGCCCGCCTTGAAGTGCGGCACATACTTGGCCGGCACGTGCACGCGCTCGCCCGACTTCGGATTGCGGCCGACGCGGGCAGGGCGAAAGCTCAGGCTGAAGCTGCCGAAGCCGCGGATCTCGATGCGCTCACCCTTGGACAGGTTCTTGGCAAGCGCATCGAGGATCGTTTTCACCGACAGCTCGATATCCGCAACCGAAAATTGCGAATGCCGTGCGGCAAGCTGAGCGATCAGCTCGGACTTGGTCATGGCTTATTCGGCGCTCTTGTTGTCGAGCTTGGCCTTCAACAGCGCGCCGAGGTTGGTCGATCCGGTCGAGGCGGCCGACTCGGCAGCCAGCTTCTTCATCGCGGCGTCCTGTTCGGTCATGTCCTTGGCCTTGATCGACAGGTTGATGACGCGGTTCTTGCGGTCGACGTTGATGACCATGGCTTCGATCTCGTCGCCTTCCTTGAAGTGGCTGCGCATGTCCTCGACGCGGTCGCGCGAGACTTCGGACGCACGCAGATAGCCTTCCATGTCGCTATCGAGCTGGACCGTGGCGCCCTTGGCTTCGACCGACTTGATCGTGCCCTTGACGATGCTGCCCTTCTCGTGACCCGAAGCGAAGCTGGTCAGCGGATCGCCCTCGAGCTGCTTGATGCCGAGCGAGATGCGCTCGCGCTCGAGGTCGATGCCGAGCACCACGGCTTCCACTTCCTGGCCCTTGCGGAAGTTGCGCACGGCTTCCTCGCCGGGCACGCTCCACGACAGGTCGGACAGGTGAACCAGGCCGTCGATGCCGCCCGGCAGGCCGATGAACACGCCAAAGTCGGTAATCGACTTGATCTGGCCCGTGACCTTGTCGCCCTTCTTGTGCGACATGGCGAAGTCCTCCCAAGGGTTGGACTTGCACTGTTTCATGCCGAGCGAGATGCGGCGCTTGTCCTCGTCGATGTCGAGCACCATGACTTCGACTTCGTCGCCCAGCTGGACGATCTTGGAGGGGCTGACGTTCTTGTTGGTCCAGTCCATTTCGGAGACGTGCACCAGGCCTTCGATGCCTTCCTCGATCTCGACGAACGCGCCATAGTCGGTCAGGTTCGCGACCTTGCCGAACAGGCGGGTGCCGGGCGGGTAGCGGCGGGCGATGCCGACCCACGGGTCGTCGCCCAGCTGCTTGATGCCGAGCGACACGCGGTTCTTCTCGGTGTCGTAGCGCAGGATCTTGGCCTCGAGCTCCTGGCCGACGTGCACGACCTCGGACGGATGCTTGACGCGGCGCCAGGCCATGTCGGTGATGTGCAGCAGGCCGTCGATGCCGCCGAGGTCGACGAACGCGCCGTAGTCGGTGATGTTCTTGACCACGCCCTTGACGATGGCACCTTCCTTGAGGTTTTCCATCATGGCCTCGCGGTCGGCGCCCATGGTCTCTTCCAGCACGGCGCGGCGCGACACGACGACGTTGTTGCGCTTGCGGTCGAGCTTGATGACCTTGAATTCCATTTCCTTGTATTCGTAGGGCGTGGTGTCCTTGACCGGGCGCATGTCGACCAGCGAACCCGGCAGGAAGGCGCGCAGCCCGCCGACCAGCACCGTGAGGCCGCCCTTGACCTTGCCCTGGACCATGCCCTTGACGATGCGACCTTCGTTCATCGCCGCCTCGAGGTCCAGCCACGCGGCCAGCTTCTTGGCACGCTCGCGCGACAGCTTGGTGGCGCCGAAGCCGTCTTCGATCGACTCGATCGCGACGGAGACGAAATCGCCGACCTTGGCTTCGATTTCGCCCTGGTCGTTCTTGAATTCCTCGATGGGGATCAGGCTCTCGGACTTGAGGCCGGCGTTCACCGTCACGAAGTTGTTATCGATGGCGACGATTTCGGCGGTGATGACTTCGCCCTGGCGCATTTCCTGGTGCGAGAGCGACTCCTCGAACAGGGCGGCAAAGCTTTCCGAGGAAGCGGGGGCGGAAGTGGCGGTAGCAGTAGACATTAAAAACCTTCAATCCGTCGGTAAGGACGGGGTTGGTTGCACACAGCCGGCCTGCGGGCGCAGGGGCGGCACGAAAAAAATCACATACCCGACTTGCGGCGGTAATGCGCCAGCACCGCCTGCACCGCCGACTCGATGTCCATGTGGGTCGTATCGAGCAGCAGCGCATCCGGCGCGGGTTTGAGCGGGGCGACGGCACGCGCGGCATCGCGCGCGTCACGGGCCTGCATATCCGCGACAAGGGCCGGTAGACTAGCAGAGTTTCCTTTTTCGATCAACTGCTTATATCGTCTTTCGGCCCGCGTCTCGGCGCTCGCGGTCAGGAAGACCTTGGCCACGGCCTCGGGAAAAATCACCGTGCCCATGTCGCGGCCGTCGGCCACCAGGCCCGGCGCCTGGCGATAGGCGCGCTGGCGCTCGAACAGCGCCGCGCGCACGGCGGGCAGGGCCGCCACTTTCGACGCGCCCTCGCCCACCGCCTCGGCGCGGATGGCGTCGGTGACGTTCTCGTCGCCCAGCCACACGGCGCCGCCGTCGAAGCGCGCCGGCAACGTCGCCGCGAGCTTTGCCACCCCGGCCTCGTCGTCGAGCGCCACGCCCGCCTTCTGCGCCGCAAGCGCGGTCAGCCGGTAGAGCGCGCCGCTGTCGAGGAAATGAAAACCCAGCGCGCGCGCGACACGCTCGGCGACCGTGCCCTTGCCCGAGGCGGAAGGGCCGTCGATGGTGATGACCGGGATGTCGCTCATCGCACGATGCTCCCGAAAACCTTGAAATACGCCGGGAAGGTCTTGGCGACACAGCCGGGATCGTTGATGCGCACCGGCACGCCGCCGAGCGACACCAGCGACAGGCACATCGCCATGCGATGGTCGTCGTAGGTGTCGATGACGGCGTTGGGCGTGAGTTTCTCCGGCGGCGTGATGCGAATATAGTCCGCGCCCTCCTCGACCGTCGCGCCGAGCTTGCGCAGTTCCGTCGCCATCGCCGCGATGCGGTCGGTTTCCTTCACCCGCCAGCTGGCGATGTTGGACAGCGTCGTCGTGCCCTCGGCGAACAGCGCGGCCACCGCCAGCGTCATCGCGGCGTCGGGAATGTGGTTGCAGTCGAGCTCGATCGCCCGGAGACGGCCGCTCGCCGGGGCGCGCGCCTCGATCCAGTTCGGCCCCATTGCGATCTGCGCGCCCATCAGCGCCAGCGCGTCGGCGAAGCGCACGTCACCCTGCACGCTGTCGGCGCCAACCCCTTCGACCCGCACCGGGCCGCCGCCGATCGCGCCGGCAGCCAGGAAATAGGAAGCCGACGAGGCGTCGCCCTCGACCCAGATTTCGCCCGGGCTCACGTAGCGCGCGTCGGCGGCGACAGTGAAGCGCGCCCAGCCGTCCTGTTTCACGTCGACGCCGAAGCGGCGCAGCATCGCCAGCGTGATGCCGATGTAGGGCCTGGAAATCAGCTCGCCGATGACCTCGACCGTCGTTTCGGTCCGCCGCAGCGGCAAGGCCATCAACAAACCGGTGAGGAACTGGCTCGACACGTTGCCGCGTACCTGCGTGCGCTCGCCGGCGGGCGTCGCGGGACGGATATGCAATGGCGGGAAACCCGGATTGCCCAGGTAGTCGATCTGCGCGCCGAGCTGGCGCAAGGCGTCGACGAGGTCGCCGATCGGCCGCTCGTGCATGCGCGCCACGCCCTTCAGCACATAGTCGCCGCCCGACAGCGCGAGCGCCGCGGTGAGCGGGCGGAACGCGGTGCCGGCGTTGCCGAGGAAGAGCTCGGCCCGTTTCACCGGGAAGGCGCCACCGACGCCGCGGACGCGCCAGTTACCGGCGCCGCGGTCCTCGACGCCGACGCCGAGCGTCGTCAACGCCGCCAGCATGTGGCGGGTATCGTCGGAATCGAGCAGGTCGCGCACCTCGGTCGTGCCGTCGGCGAGCGCCGCCAGCAGCAGCACGCGGTTGGAAATGCTCTTCGAGCCGGGGATCCGCACCGTGCCTTCGGCATGGCTGCAGGCGGGCAAATCGAGAAAGTCCATCAGGAGTCCTGTTGCTTCAACCAGTCTTCGCGCGCTTTGCGGGCGCGCGAAAAAATCGTGTGCAGGGCATTGCCGTCCCCTGCGTCCACCGCCGCGCGCAACGACTGCAGCGCGGCGACGTAGGCGTCGAGTTCGGCGAGCAGCGCGTCGCGGTTGGCGAGCGCGATGTCGCGCCACATGTCCGGCGACGAACCCGCGATGCGGGTGAAGTCACGGAAGCCGCTGGCGGCGAAACGGAAGAAAAGATCGCCGTCGGCGCGCGCCGCCAGCTCGTCGACCAGCGCATAGGCGGCCAGATGCGGGAGGTGGCTCACCGCGGCGAAGATGCGGTCGTGCAGCGCGGCGTCGAGCGTCTCGACCTGCGCGCCCGCCGCTTCCCATAGCGCGCGCACCGTCGCCACAGCCTCGGCGCGCGTGCCGGGCTCGGGGGTGAGCACCACGCGCCTGCCGCGATAGAGGTCGGCGCGCGCGGCGCCGGGGCCGCTCTGTTCGGATCCCGCAATGGGGTGGCCCGGCACGAAATCGGCGCAGCGCGCGCCGAGCGCTGCGCGTGCGGCTGCCACGACCCCGGCCTTGGTGCTGCCGGCGTCGGTGACGACGGCGCCAGGCTTGAGATGCGGCGCCAGCTGCGCCAGCACGGTTTCGGTCTCGCCCACCGGCAGTGCCAGCAGGATGCAATCGGCCTGCCCCGCCCCGGCCCAGTCGACCGCGCGATCGATCAATCCCAGCTCGCGCGCGACGGTGAGCCGCGCCGGGTTGCGTCCGACGCCGACCACCTCGCGCACCGCGCCGGCCTGTTTCAGGGCGAGCGCGAACGAACCGCCGATGAGGCCGGTGCCGACGAGGGCCAGTCGCTCGACGATCACAGGCAGGCTCCCAGCGCGTCGAGGAAACGCGTGTTCTGGCCGGCCAGCCCGACCGAAACCCGCAGAAACTCGGGCAGGCCATAGTTGGCGACCGGCCGCACGATCACGCCGCGCCTCAGCAACTCCTGGTTGATGCGCACGGCATCGCCGACCTTCGCCAGCAGGAAATTGCCCTTCGACGGCACGGTCTCGACCTTCAGTGCGGCGAGCCCCGCCTGCAGTTGCGCCATGCCGGCGCGGTTCAGAGCATAGCTCCTCAACAGGAACTCGATATCGTCGAGTGCGGCTTCGGCCGCGGCAAGCGCGGGGGCGTTGACGTTGAAGGGATGGCGCACGCGGTTGAGGAGATCGATCACGTCGGGATGGCTGACGCCGTAGCCGACGCGCAGGCCCGCCAGGCCGTAGGCCTTGGAAAAGGTGCGGCTGATCAGCAGGTTCGGGAAACGTTCGATCCACGCCAGCGTGTCGCAGCGGTCGTCGGTCGGCAGATATTCGCCGTAGGCCTCGTCGAGCACGACCAGCACCTGGCGCGGCACGCTCTCGAGAAAGGCCTCGATCTCGGCCCAGGGCAGGAAGGTGCCGGTCGGGTTGTTGGGGTTGGCGATCCACACGACGCGCGTGTCGTCGCGGATCGCCGCGCGCATCGCGCCGAGGTCGTGGCCGTAGGCCTTCGCCGGCACCACGATGCCGGCCGCGCCGACGGTCTGGGTGGCAAGGGGATAGACCGCGAAGGCGTGCTGCGAAAATACCGACGAGGCGCCCGGCGCGAGAAAGGCACGCGCGACCATGTCGAGCACGTCGTTCGAGCCGTTGCCGAGCACGATCTGTTTCGGATCGACGCCGAACCGGGCCGAGAGCGCTGCCTTCAGCGCGAAGCCGGCGCCGTCCGGGTACAGCGCCATGGCGGCGAGCGCATCCTGCGCCGCGGCCAGCGCTTTCGGACTCGGGCCGAGCGGATTCTCGTTCGACGCCAGCTTGACGATGTCGGTCTCGGCGAGCCCCAGCTCGCGTGCGAGCTCGGAAATCGGCTTGCCAGGCAGATACGGCGCGATGGCGCGCACGCAATCGGGCGCAAGGTCGCAACAGTTCATCACGTTGCGGCGGGGTAGGAGCCGAGGATTTTCAGGAAGGCCGCGCGCGACTCGATTTCGGCCAGCGCAGCGGCGAGCCTTTCCTCCTGGCGGTGGCCTTCGCAGACGACGAAGAACAGGTATTCCCAGTTGCCAGAGCGCGCCGGACGCGATTCCAGACGGCTCATCGAAATGCCGGCGTCGGCGAGCGGCTGCAGAAGCTTCACGACAGCGCCGGGCTGGTTTTTCGCCCCCATCACCAGGGATGTCTTGTCGCGGCCGGAGGGTGCCGCGTCGACCGCCCCCAGCACCAGGAAACGGGTGGTGTTGTTCGCCTCGTCCTCGATATGCGAGGCGACGACATGCAGGCCATACAGCTCGGCAGCCGTCTCGCTGCCGAGCGCGGCGGCGTCGATCTCGCTCGCCGCGCGGCGCGCGCCGTCGCTGTTGCTGACGACGCTGACCCGCTCGGCGCCGGGCAGGTGGCGCGCGAGCCACTGCTGGCACTGGGCGAGCGATTGCGCGTGGCCGTAGACGCGGGCAATGCCGGCAAGCCCGCCGTGTTTTCTCATCAAGGTCTGGTGGATCGGCAGCATGACCTCGCCGCAGATCTTCAGCGGGCTGGAGACGATCAGGTCCAGCGTGCGTCCGACCGAGCCTTCGGTCGAATTCTCGACCGGCACCACGGCGTAGTCGGCACGGCCGGTCTCGACCGCCTGGAAACAGGCGTCGATGTCGGCCTCGGCGACGGCCTCGATCTCCTGGCCGAACTGCTTGGTGACGGCCTGCTGGCTGAAGGTGCCGGCGGGGCCGAGATAGGCGACGCGCGTGGCCTGCTCGACCGCGCGGCAAGCCGACATGATTTCGCGTATCAGACGCTCGACGGTATCGCCCGACAGTGGGCCGGGGTTGGCTTCGCGCAGGCGCCGCACGATCTGCGCCTCGCGCTCGGGGCGGTAGATCTTCTCGCCCTGCTTGGCACGGCCGACCGCCTGCGCGACCGCCGCGCGCTCGGACACCAGCTTGAGCAGCGCGTCGTCGATCGCGTCGATGCGCGCGCGCAGCACGCCGAGTTCATTCGGCGCGCCCGGCGCGCCACGGGCGTCGTCGTTCATCATGCGGGCAGGTAGCGCACGTTGAGCACGCCTTCGATGGCGGCCAGCCGCTCGATCACCGCGTCCGGTACCGCGCTGTCGACGTCGACCAGCGTGTAGGCCATGTCGCCCTTGGACTTGTTCACCATGTTGTGGATATTGAGCCCGGCGGCGGCGAGCACCGCGGAGATCTGCCCCACCATGTTGGGCACGTTGGCGTTGGCGATCGCCAGCCGGAACGCCGACTCCCGCCCCATGCCGACGTTGGGGAAATTGACCGCGTTGACGATGTTGCCGTTTTCCAGATAGTCGGCAAGCGCTTCCGCGACCATGACCGCGCAGTTCTCCTCGGCCTCCTCGGTGGAAGCCCCCAGATGCGGCAACGCGACGACGCGGGCGTGCCCCTTGAGGGCATTCGCCGGGAAATCGCAGATATAGGCGTGCAACTTGCCGGCGTCTAGCGCCTCGACCACCGCGGCATTGTCGACCACGCCCTCGCGCGCGAAGTTGAGCAGCACCGCGCCCGGGCGCATGACCGCGATGCGCTGGGCGTCGATGAGGTTGCGCGTGGCATCCACGAGCGGCACATGCAGGGTGACGAAATCGGCGACGCGCAGCGCGTCCTCGACGCTTTCCGCGCGTTTCACCTGCGACGGCAGGCGCCAGGCGGCATCGACCGTGATCGCGGGGTCGAAGCCGATCACCTTCATGCCGAGCCGGATCGCCGCCTCGGCGACATGGGAGCCGATGGCGCCGAGTCCGATCACGCCGAGAGTGCGCCCGGGAAGCTCCTTGCCGGCAAAGGCCTTCTTGCCGGCCTCGGTCGCACGGTGTATCTCCTCGTCGCTGCCGGAAAGCCCCTCGACGAAGCGGATCGCGGGCACGATGTTGCGCGCCCCCATGAGCATGCCGGCGATGACCAGTTCCTTCACCGCGTTGGCGTTCGCCCCCGGCGCATTGAACACTGGCACGCCACGTTCGGAGAGTTTCTTCACCGGAATGTTGTTGGTGCCGGCACCGGCACGGGCGACGGCCTTGACGCTCGCCGGGATGTCCATGTCGTGCATGTTGGCCGAACGCACCAGGATGGCGTCGGGGTCGGCGATGTCGCCGCCGACGGCATAGTGCTCGGGCAGGCGCGCCAGACCCCGCGCGGAAATGGCATTCAGCGTGAGGATCTTGCGCGGCTTAGCCATGGCTTTTCTCGAAGTCGCGCATCAGGTCGACCAGCGCGCGCACGCCCTCGATCGGCATGGCGTTGTAGATCGAGGCGCGCATGCCCCCTACCGAGCGGTGGCCTTTCAGTTGCAGCAGGCCGCGTTCCTTGGCGAGCTTGAGGAAGGCCTCGTCCAGCGCGGCGTCCCGGAGCGTGAACGGCACGTTCATCAGCGAGCGGTTTTCCTTCGCCACCGGCGAGGCATAGAAATCGGTGGAATCGAGATAGTCATACAGCAAGGCCGCCTTTTCGCGGTTGATACGCTCCATCGCCGCGAGGCCGCCCCGGGCCTTGATCCACTTGAACACCAGGCCCGCGACATACATGGCGAAGGTCGGCGGCGTGTTGTACATCGAGTCGTTGTCGGCGTGGACCTTGTAGTCGAACATGGTCGGCGTGCCGGGCAGGGACTGGCCGATGAGGTCTTCGCGGACGATAACGAGGGTGAGCCCCGCCGGGCCGATGTTCTTCTGCGCGCCGGCGTAGATGAGGCCGAATTTCGACACGTCCATCGGCCGCGACAGGATGGTCGACGACATGTCGGCGACCAGCGGGGTGCTGCCGGTATCGGGAATGTCGAAGATTTCGACGCCGCCGATGGTCTCGTTGGGCGTGTAGTGGAGGTAGGCCGTGTTGGGGTCGCGCTTCCAGGTCGAAAACGCGGGCGCGTAGCTGAAGTTCCTGTCTTCGCTCGACGCGACGACGTTCACCGCGGCGTATTTCTTCGCTTCCTTGATCGCCTTCTTCGACCATTCGCCGGTATTCAGGTAGTCGGCGGAAGCGCGGCCACGCAGGAGGTTCATCGGCACCATGGCGAACTGGGAAGACGCCCCGCCCTGCAGGAACAGCACCTTGTAGCTGGCAGGAATGCCCATCAGCTCGCGCAGGTCGGCCTCGGCCTCGGCCGCGATGCCCATGAACTCGCGACCGCGGTGGCTCATTTCCATCACCGACATGCCGGAACCGTGCCAGTCGACCAGTTCGGCCTGCACCTGCTGCAGCACGTCGCGGGGCAGCACGGCGGGGCCGGCGCTGAAGTTGTAGATCGTCATGCTGTCTGTCTCCCTTACTCGCTGTCGTTGTCGTTCTCCGCCACCTTCTCCAGGCTGATCAGCTTCTCGCCCTTGTCGAGGTTGATCAGCGTCACGCCCTGGGTGGCGCGGCTCATGGCGCGGATTTCCTTCACGCGGGTGCGGATCAGCACGCCGCCGGTGGTGATGAGCATGATCTCGTCGTCCTCCTTCACCAGCGTGGCGGCGACCACGCGGCCGTTGCGCTCGCTGGTCTGGATCGCGATCATGCCCTGCGTCGCGCGCGCATGGCGCGTGTATTCGGCGATCGGCGTACGCTTGCCGTAACCGTTCTCGGTCGCGGTCAGCACGTAATCGTTTTCGTCCTCGGCGACCAGGAGCGAAATCAGCTTGCCGCCCTTGGCGAGCTTCATGCCGATGACGCCGCGCGCGGTGCGGCCCATCGGCCGCACGTCGTTCTCGTCGAAGCGCACCGCCTTGCCGGTGTCGGAGAACAGCATCACGTCGTGACGGCCGTCGGTGATCGATGCGCCGATCAGGTAGTCGCCCTCGTCCAGTCCCACCGCGATGATGCCGGCGGTGCGCGGCCGCGAGAAGTCCGACAGCGGCGTCTTTTTCACGATGCCATTGGCCGTCGCCATGAACACGTAGTGCTCATCATCGAAATTCTTCACCGGCAACAGCGCGTTGATCTTCTCGCCCTCTTCCAGCGGCAGCAGGTTGACGATGGGCTTGCCGCGCGCGGTGCGGCCGCCCTGCGGCACGTTGTAGACCTTGAGCCAGTACAGCCGGCCGCGGTTGGAGAAGCAGAGGATGTAGTCGTGGGTGTTGGCGATGAACATCTTCTCGATGAAGTCCTCGTCCTTGGTGCCCGCCGCCTGCTTGCCGCGCCCGCCGCGCTTCTGCGCCCGGTAGTCGTCGAGCGGCTGCGACTTCATGTAGCCGCCGTGCGACAGCGTGACGACCATCT
This sequence comes from Thiobacillus sp., assembly GCA_046292745.1. Classification (GTDB taxonomy): domain Bacteria; phylum Pseudomonadota; class Gammaproteobacteria; order Burkholderiales; family Thiobacillaceae; genus Thiobacillus. The sequence continues at coordinate 64,714 of JBKBQH010000015.1, forward strand.
CCGCCGGCGCAATCAGGTCTTCCATCGACATGTCCTGCGCGTTCTCGACGATGGCCGAGCGGCGCGCGTCGCCGAACTGTTCGCTCACCTGCGCCAGTTCCTCGCGGATGATCCGGGTGATGCGCGACGGGTTGGCGAGGATATCGAGCAGATCGGCGATCCGGTCCATGACGTCCTTGTATTCGCCGATGATCTTGTCGGATTCCAGATTGGTCAGGCGCTGCAGCTGCATTTCGAGGATGCGCTGCGCCTGGATCTCCGACAGGTGGTAGCCGTCGGCGTGCAGACCGAACTCCGGCCCCATGTTGGCCGGGCGCGAATACTCGGGGTCGATGCGCGCGAGCATTTCCTCGACCATGGCCGATTTCCAGGCGCGGCCGAGCAGGCGCTCCTTGGCGATCGCCGGCGTTTCCGACGACTTGATCAGCTCGACGATCTCGTCGACGTTGGCCAGCGCCACGGCGAGGCCTTCGAGGATGTGGCCGCGTTCGCGCGCCTTCCGGAGGTCGAACACGGTGCGCCGCGTGACGACTTCGCGGCGGTGGCGCAGGAAGGCGTCGAGCATTTCCTTCAGGTTCAGGAGCCGCGGCTGGCCGTCGATCAACGCCACCATGTTCATGCCGAAGGTGTCCTGCATCTGCGTCTGCTTGTACAGATTGTTCAGGATCACGTCGGCGTTCTCGCCGCGCTTCAACTCGATGTAGACGCGCATGCCCGACTTGTCGGACTCGTCCCTGAGGTCGGCGATGCCGTCGATCTGCTTCTCGCGCACCAGCTCGCCGATCCTGATCAGCAGGTTGGCCTTGTTCACCTGATACGGCAGCTCGTCGATGATGATCGCCTGCCTGCCGCCCGCCTTGTCGAGATCCTCGACGTGGCAGGTGGCGCGCATCACCACCCGGCCGCGGCCGGTGCGGTAGCCGTCGCGCACGCCCGAAAGCCCATAGATGATGCCGGCGGTGGGGAAGTCCGGCGCCTTGACGATGTTGATCAGCGTCTCGATGTCGGTCTCGGGGTCGTCGAGCAGCGCGGTCAGCGCGGTGCAGATGTCGGTGAGGTTGTGCGGCGGGATGTTGGTCGCCATGCCCACGGCGATGCCCGACGAGCCGTTGACCAATAGATTCGGGATCTTGGTCGGCAGCACCAGCGGTTCCTGCTCGGAGCCGTCGTAGTTGGGCCCGAAGTCGACGGTTTCCTTGTCGAGGTCGGCCAAGAGCTCGTGGGCAATGCGCGCCATGCGCACCTCGGTGTAACGCATCGCCGCCGCGTTGTCGCCGTCGACCGAGCCGAAGTTACCCTGGCCGTCGATCAGCGGGTAGCGCAGGGAAAAGTCCTGCGCCATGCGCACCATGGTGTCGTACACCGCGGTGTCGCCGTGCGGGTGGTATTTACCGATGACGTCGCCGACGACGCGGGCCGACTTCTTGTAAGCCTTGTTCCAGTCGTTGCCCAGCTCGTTCATCGCGTAGAGCACGCGGCGATGCACGGGCTTCAAACCGTCGCGCACGTCCGGCAGCGCACGGCCGACGATCACGCTCATGGCGTAATCGAGATACGAGCGCCGCATTTCCTCTTCGAGACTGACCGGGAGGGTTTCCTTGGCAAACTGTTCCATGACCGGCTTTGTATTTGTCAGGCTTCAAAGCCCGCGATTTTAGCATGGCCGCCCGCCCCGCCCGCCTTTGCCAAATGCCGGCCAAACAGTAAGAATGCGGGCCACCATGAAAACCCCGGCCGATCTCGTCCTCCTGCCGCACTGGGTGGTGCCCGTCGAGCCCGACGGGGCACTGGCCGACCACGCCGTCGTCGTCCGCGACGGCGCCATCCTCGACCTGCTGCCGGCCGACGCCGCGCAGGCCCGCTACGAAGCGGCCGAGACGCTCGCCCTGCCCGGCCACGCGCTGATTCCTGGCCTCGTCAACCTGCACGGCCACGCCGCCATGGCGCTCTTGCGCGGCTACGCCGACGACCAGCCGCTGATGCGCTGGCTCAACGAGCGCATCTGGCCGGCCGAGAAACAGCATGTGTCGGAAGCCTTCGTGCGCGACGGCACCTTGCTCGCCGCCGCCGAAATGCTCGCCGGTGGCATCACCGCCTGCAACGACATGTACTTCTTCCCGCAGGCGGCGGCCGAGGCCTTCCTGCAGGCCGGCATGCGCGCCACCATCGGCATGATCGTGCTGGACTTCGCCTCGGCCTACGCGGTGGACGCCGACGCCTACCTGGCGAAGGGCCTCGCGGTGCGCGACGACCTGAAGGACGAACCGTTGCTGGCCTTCGCCTTCGCGCCGCACGCGCCCTACACCGTGTCGGACGCTGGCTTTGCGCGCATCAACACCCTGGCCGAGCAGCTCGGCGTGCCCATCCACACCCACATCCACGAGACCGTGGACGAGATTCGCGAGAGTCTCAAGCAGTACGGTGTGCGGCCGCTGGAGCGGCTGGCGCGGCTGGGCCTGTTGGGCCCCAACTTCATCGGCGTGCACGCGGTGCACGTGAACGAGGCCGAGATCGAGTCGCTCGCCGGCCACGGCTGCCACGTCGCCCACTGTCCCGCGTCCAACCTCAAGCTCGCCGCCGGCATCGCGCCGGCGGCGGCGCTCGCGCGCGCCGGCGTCAATCTCGGCCTCGGCACCGACAGCGCCGCCAGCAACAACCGCCTCGACCTGTTTGCGGAAATGCGGCTCGCGGCCCTGCTCGCCAAGGGCGCGAGCGGCGACGCCGCCGCGCTGCCCGCCGCCGCCGCGCTCCGCATGGCGACGCTGGATGGCGCACGCGCCTTGAACCTCGATGACAAGATCGGCAGCATCGTCCCCGGCAAGCGCGCCGATCTCGTCGCGGTCGATCTCGGCGGGCTCCCCGCCCAGCCGGTATTCGACCCGGTCTCGCACCTGGTTTATGTCGCGGGACGCGAGCACGTCACCCACGTCTGGGTCGACGGCCGGCTGAAACTCGCCGACCGCCGCCTGGTCGATCTCGACACGGCCGATCTTTCCGCCCGCGCCGCCTACTGGCGCGGCAAACTCACCGCATGAGGATAGCCATGAGCAACGTCGACGCCGCCGAAATCGCCAAGTTTTCCGAACTCGCCCACCGCTGGTGGGACCCGAACTCCGAATTCAGGCCCCTGCACGAGATCAACCCGCTGCGCCTTGCGTGGATCGACCGGCAGGCGCCGCTCGCCGGCAAGCGCGTGCTCGACGTCGGCTGCGGCGGCGGCATCCTCGCCGAGGCGATGGCGGCCGCCGGCGCGCAGGTGTCCGGCATCGACCTGTCGGAGAAGGCGCTCAAGGTCGCCCAGTTGCATCTCTACGAATCCGGCCGCCAGGTCGACTACCAGCTGAGCTCGGCCGAAGATTACGCGGCGCAGCACGCCGGGGAATTCGACGTCGTCACCTGCATGGAAATGCTCGAGCACGTGCCCGACCCGGCCTCGGTCGTCGCCGCCTGCGCGTGCCTGGTCAGGCCCGGCGGCTGGGTGTTCTTCTCCACGCTCAACCGCAACGCCAAGAGCTATCTCTTCGCCATCATCGGCGCCGAATACCTCCTGCGCCTGCTGCCGCGCGGCACCCACGACTACGCCAAGTTCATCCAGCCCGCCGAACTCGCCCGCATGGCACGCGAAGCCGGGCTGGAAACGCAGGAACTCATCGGCATGACCTACAACCCCCTGACCAAGGTATACAAGCTGGAAGCGGACACCGACGTCAACTACCTGCTGGCGACGCGCCGTGGCGACTGAGCCGGCGAAGCTCGCGGGCGTCCGCGCCGTCCTGTTCGACCTCGACGGCACCCTGGTCGACACCGCCCCCGACCTCGGCCACGCGCTCAACCTGCAGCGCGCGCGCCACGGGCTCGCGCCGCTGGCCGACGACCTCATCCGCCCGCAGGCTTCGCATGGCGCCCGCGGCCTCTTGGGCCTCGGCTTCGGCGTGCAGCCCGACGACCCCCGCTTTCCCGCCATGCGCGAGGAATTCCTCGAACTCTACGCGGCCAATATCTGCCACCGTTCGCAGCCCTTCCCCGGCATCCCCGAGCTCCTCGACGCGATCGAGGCGCGCGGCCTCAAATGGGGCGTGGTCACCAACAAGCCGGCGCGCTTCACCGAGCCCCTGATGTCGCTGCTCGATCTCGCCGAGCGCGCGGCGTGCATCGTCTCCGGCGACACCTGTCCCGAGCCCAAGCCGCACCCGGCACCCATGCTCGCCGCCGCCAAACTGTGCGGCGCCGCGCCGGCCGCGTGCCTGTACCTCGGCGACGCCGAGCGCGACATCGAGGCCGCGCGCGCCGCCGGCATGCCCGCGCTGGTCGCCGCCTGGGGCTACCTCGACGCCCACGACGCGCCGCACACCTGGGGCGCGCTCGCCGAAATCCGCCACCCCCTCGACACCCTCGTCCACCTCGCCTGACCCATGACCTACACCCTGCTCAAGCAGCTCCATCTCGCCACGATCGCCATCACGCTGGCGCTGTTCCTGCTGCGCGGCGTCTGGATGATGCGGGAATCGCCCCGGCTCCAGGCGCGCTGGGTGCGCATCGCCCCCCACGTCAACGACACCCTGCTGCTCGCCAGCGGGCTCGCGCTGGCCGCGCTGATGGAGCAATACCCGCTGGTGCACGGCTGGCTCACCGCCAAGTTCTTCGCGCTCATCGCCTACATCGTGCTCGGCACCATCGCGCTCAAGCGCGGCAAGACCCGCGGCCAGCGCATCGCCGCCTGGATCGCCGCGCTGGCGGTGTTCGCCTACATGGTCGCGGTCGCCCGCGCCCACGCGCCCTGGCCGTTCTGAACCCGCAGCCATTTCGGCGGGCGGCGGAACTTTTCCGACCTCTGCCCTTCTATGCGTTACACTTGCTGCAGCATCACCAGGGGCCGACCTGGCTTCGACGTGGGTCGCAAAGCAGATAAGGGCATACCGAGGGTCGGATGACCTCGTAAATCCAACCGAAAAAGTAATAGTCGCCAACGACGAAAACTACGCTCTGGCCGCTTAATTGCGCCAGACTCTGCACCAGTCAGCCTGCGGGCTGGGCCGGGTAAAACCGGCAGCAGAGTCACTTCAGCAGGATCGCGCCGTCCCGGGTGGCTTGGGCCGGCGTTAAATCAAGGCCACTCGCCTGAGGCGAGCCTGTTCGGCGGGCGCGCACCGGGTTAAAACCCAAATCACCGGACTAAGTATGTAGAACTTACTGTAGAGGGCTTGCGGACGCGGGTTCGATTCCCGCCGGCTCCACCAATACATAAAGGTCAACCGTTCTCGGTTGGCCTTTTTCTTTGCGCACTCCCGCGTGTTCGCGGGGACTCCTGCGGATTCCTGCGGACTTCCTTCCCCGGCCGTCTCGCCCACCTCGGGCAACATTCTGCTCTCTCCGCGCCGTTTTTCTCTCCGGCGTCGCTCTCCAGCTGAAGGGCGAAGTCCGCGAGAGCCGCCAGTGGCTTCGTTCAATATCAACAGGTTACGTGCTGACCGTTCAAGCGGTTGGATGACGGCATCGCTTAACCAAACTGACTTCTGCTTCAATGGTTCTCACACAGCCACCCTAAAGAAGATCGTCGAATGACAGGCGAGTCAGAGTAGTCGGATATCGTGGGCAGCCGGAAGGAACGTTTCCGATGCGCTTCGTCACCTTCCGCCCGCTACCGGGCCACGCAGCGTCATGATCGTGCCTGCTGCTAGGGCGACCTGCTTGCCGTCTTCGCGAATGATTTCGCATTGGTAGTGTGAAATGGTGCGTCCAAGCCTGACAGGGCTGGCCTTCGCCATGAGCGTGGATTTCCAGACGGGGCGGAAGAAGTTGATGCGAAGGTCGATGCTCGTGAAACTCTCATCCTCTTCGACAACGGTCGAATGCGCTGTGCCAATGGCGGCATCGGCCAACTCACTCAGCAACCCGCCATGGACGGTGCCTTGCTGGTTACCATGAATCTCCGCGTCAGCATCCATTTCCAGACAGGCATGAGCCTTGTCAATGCTGACTACCCGGAATCCGAGCAGTCGCGAAATGGCGGTCGGGTAGTTCATGCGACAGGCCGCATCCGGAGGAAGCGTACCGCCGATCTGTCGCTGCAAGTATTCCAAAACGGTCAGCTCAGCAGTCATCATGCCTCCGCCGCAAACTGAGTATGGAAGTACGCTGTCCTTGCGCCGGGCATGTAGATCATGTCTGTCTCGCCGAAGTCATAGCCGAGCTGCGAGATCAGCGTCGTGATCTGGCCGCGATGGTGGGTTTGGTGATGGAACAGGTGGGTCAGGATCAGACCGAGGGGCAGCGTCACCGATTCCTGCTTCACGAAGGAGATGTACATCACCGGCTCGGCGAGGCGCGCCGGCTGTAGCCCGGCGATGAATCCCGCAATCACGACATCGGTGTCCGCACGTTCGCGTTTAAGCGTGTCGAAGTCCGCATACAACTCCTGATCGAGCGACCGTATCGGAAAGGGCGTGCCGTTGATGCGACCGAGCCAGAGCCGATCCACGAGCAGGAGATGATTGAGCGTGCCGTGAACGGAGCGGAAGAAGGCGCCGAGGTCGCGTTTGCGTGCTTCATCCGGGATACCGGCGCAGACCGCGTAGAGCTTTTCGTTCATCCAGCGATTGTGGTCGGCCATCAGGCTCAGCATGGGCTTGTCGTACATCGGGAACACCTCTCTTCGGTGTGTGGGTACATCCATTTCAATCCAGCCTCATAACCAGAACAGCACCACGGTGGCAGCGGCGAGCAGCGCCATGACGCGATTGATTCGCTGCAGGGTGACGGGGTTGTGAATCCAGGTTCGTATCAAGCTACCGCTGGCCGCCCACAGAGTGATGCAGGGGGCGGCCACGGCGATGAACAACAGTCCGGCCGTAACGATGCGTTGCGCATACTGATCGCCGCCGGGCACGAAGGCGGCGATCACGGTCGTGGCCATCATCCAGACCTTGGGATTCACGATCTGGAACACGGCCGCCTCGTGGAACCGGATCGGCCGTTGCGCGTTGGCGGTCGGCAACGCGTCCGCGTTCCAGAGTTGGCGCGCGAGCCAGAGCATGTAGCCGCTGCCCGCGATTTTCAGAACCGTCTGGGCAGCAGGGACTGTGACGAACAAAGCCCCCAGTCCGGCACCGACCAGGCAGATCATCAGCCAAGTGCCCGCCAGCACACCGGCCAGATGCCATCCGGTGCAGCGCAGCCCGAAAGCGAGCCCCGAAGCCAACAACAAGACGTTGTTCGGCCCCGGCGTGATGGTCATCACGAAGGCATAGGCTGCCAGCGACAACAGCATTTCCAGCGACAACATGAACGCCTCCTCAACGATCCGGGGTGATCAAGGCCACCTGCGGTCTGCGCCATGCCATGACGGCGATGAGCGCGAGACAGGCCGCCGCCATCGCGGCCGGGAACAGCACGGTGGTGGTCGTATGACGGTCCAGCGCGGCAATGACCAGGGCATTGCGCACCACCAGCAACACCAGAAAGCTGATCGACTCCGAGTACGGCTGCGACCAGGTCTTGCGGAAGGTCGGCCCGAAGCCCAGCAGCTCGATCACCGTGATCAGCCAGACCGCCCAGAGCGGATCGTCCGCCCAGTGCCACAGCGGCATGGTGGCGAGCGCTGCGATGAAAAACAGCCGGTCGGTGGTCGTGACGCTCACATCCGCGCGCTTCATGTAGGCCAGCAGGGCAATGAACAGCGTCACGCCGGCGGAAAAACCGATCACCCCGGCACCGAGCAGCCCCCCGCCTGCGTGCAGCGTGGCGAGAAAAGCCACGCTGGTATTCAGGCCCCAGATGACCCAGGAGAAAACATGCGGCCGTGTCCGGCCGCGAAAAATCGACAGGATGTACGGCAGGAAGGCGATGCAGGTAAGGATCGCCGCGACCGCACTCAGCCAGGATTGGTACGTGCCCGTATCCATATCCGATCGCCGGCTCAGCCAGCGTACAGCGCCTGGCCGCGCCGCACTTGACCGTTGGCATCGAACTCGAAGACCTCCGCCGACAGGCCGCGATGCCCGCGGTACAGGATGAGCAGGCCATCGACGCCGGCCAGCACATCGACGAGTTCGAAATGCAGATCCGGCAAACGGGACAGACCTGTCTGCCAATAGGTGCGCATGGCGGCCTTGCCCTTGAGCCTGCCTGAAGCCTCGCCGGCGAATTGGCTGATCAACGGCGATGAGAATTCAAAGTCATCGCGGTAGTGCGCCAGCACGGCGTCGAGGTCATGGGCGTTCCATGCAGCGATCCAGCTCTCGGCGAATTGCCGGGGGTGTTGTGCGTCCAATGAAGTCATTGTCGTGTTTTCCTCTCCTTCGTCGATGAGGCTCAAGTAAGGCGATGCGTCAGCACATCCTTTTTCTTCCAACCCTGCACGCCCGGTCCGGCCACGCAGCCTGCGGCTTTTGTCCCGGAAGTAAAGCCCGCTGGCGATCGCCGGAATATCGCTGCGACAAATGCCGATGTCGTGTAGGGCGCGATCGTCCAAGGCATTCAGTTCCGCCTCTGCCGTGTGGCGCTGCCAGAACCGGACCATTCTGGGGACCAGATTGCGCAACCAGGCACGCATGAACCGAGAACGCAAGGCATGCGCTCGCCGCGCGTAGTAACCGATGTCAATGGTGCCATTACCAATACGACGTATCGCAGGCCGTGTCGCCATTCCCATGCACAATTTTCCGGTCGGGCTGCTTGCGCTGCCCACCACATCCCATGAATGACGGCCATCAGTACGGCGTGCCATCCTTGCGTGTGAACACCCAGGTGCCGCCTACGAAACGGGCACAGAGGTCGTCGTCCGGATAGCTCACTTCATCGCCATCCGTGCGGTCGCCAATCTCCAGATAGACGACGTCCTCGGTGCTCTCGTTGATCAAGGAATGGGCGTTGCCGGTGCCTGACCTTCCCCCGGAATTTCGTCTTCCAAGGGTGACGTAGTATTGACGTTAACTTGGGAAGAGGAAAGATGAAGATACCGAAGCAGGAATACACCGCCGAATTCAAGGAACTGGCGGTCA
>JBKBQH010000016.1:0-73031 GCA_046292745.1 Thiobacillus sp.
GATCGAGGCCGCGCCGACCACGGCTTTCGCGGCGGCGCGTCCGGGCCGCCTGCTGCCACAGCGCGCCGACATGCAGGCCGGCGGCATCGCCGCCCCGGCCCTGCGGGCCGATGCCGGCCCGGCGGCAGGCCACGGGACCGCATCGCCCGCCGCCAGCGCGCCGGCGATGCCGCTTGCCGCGGCGGCCCAGCCAGACAAGTCCAGTGTCACTTTCGAACCCGGTTTCGAACATATGCTGCACGCCGCCCAGCGTGCGGCGGAACCCTTGCAGCAGGCCGCGGCCCGCCTCGGCGCCGAGGCGGCGTCGCCGCGGCTCGCCCCCGCGGTCGGCAGCAGCGCCTGGGGCGAGGCGCTGGGCGAGCACGTCGTGTGGATGACGGCTTCCGCGCAGCAGAGCGCCACGCTCACGCTCAACCCCCCGCACCTGGGCCCGCTGCAGGTGGTCCTGAGCCTGTCGAACGACCAGGCGGTCGCCAATTTCTTCGCCGCCCAGCCCGAAGTGCGCCACGCGCTGGAATCCGCCTTGCCGCGCCTGAGGGACATGCTGAACGACGCCGGCATCCAGCTTCAGCAGGCGACGGTCAGCGCCGACACCTCGCCCCAGCAGCAGGACGCGCACGCCCCACGTCCGCCCCAGCGCACAGGGGGCCTGCGCGACGAGGCCGCGGGACTCGTCGACACACGCCCGCTGCCTGCGCCGCGCGTCGGCCGCGGCCTGGTCGACACCTTCGCGTGAACGGCGGGCGCGCGGCAGGCCACATTCGCGAAAGCCTCAATTTGCACCCTTTTTCAGCCGCTATTTCGAGCATCGAAAGCCCGCGCGGCTGACGACAATGACCCTGTGCAGACGATTGAAGAGTGAGGATTGACGCCGATGGCCGCCCCCGACGAACGCGACGAAGCAAGCGAAACCGCCCCCCCGAAAAAATCGAAAGCCAAGCTTTTCGTGATACTCGGCGTGCTGGTGCTGCTGCTGGGCGGCGGCGGCGCGGCCGCCTGGTATTTCCTCAAGGACAGCGGCGACGGGCATGCCGAGGCCAAGCCGGCCAAGGTCGAGCCGCCGCAATTCCTCGACCTGGAGACCTTCACCGTCAACCTGCAGGACAGCGAGCAGTACCTGCAGGTCGACATCACCCTGCAGCTGCCCGATGTCGCCTCGGTCGACGCGGTGAAGCAGCACATGCCGCGCGTGCGCAGCCGCCTCCTGGCGCTGCTCGCCAGCAAGCACGCCGAGGAACTCTTCAGCGCACAGGACAAGGCGAAGCTCGCCGAGGAGATCAAGGCGGAAATCATGAAGCCGCTCCACCCCTCGATCAAGCCGCCCAAGGTGGACGACGTGCTGTTCACGTCCTTCGTGATCCAGTAGAGACCCATGGCCGACAACTTTCTCTCGCAGGATGAAGTCGACGCGCTGCTGAAAGGCGTCACCGGCGAAGTCGACGAGGCGCCCAGCCAGGATGACAATGCCGACGGCGTGCGCCCGTACAACCTGGCGACGCAGGAACGCATCGTGCGTGGCCGCATGCCGACGCTCGAGATCATCAACGAGCGTTTCGCCCGCCTGCTGCGCATCGGCCTCTACAACTTCCTGCGGCGCGGCGTCGAGATCTCGGTCGGGCCAGTGCGGGTATCGAAGTACAGCGAATTCATCCGCAACCTGGTCGTGCCGACCAACCTCAACCTGGTGCAGTTCAAGCCGCTGCGCGGCACCGCGCTCATCATCTTCAACCCCGACCTGGTTTTCCTCATGGTCGACAACCTGTTCGGCGGCGACGGGCGCTTCCATACCCGCATCGAAGGGCGCGATTTCACCCAGACCGAGCACCGCATCATCCAGCGCGTGCTCAACATCGTGTTCGAGAACTACGCGAAGTCCTGGGAACCGGTATACCCGATCCAGTTCGAGTTCATCCGTTCGGAAATGAACACCCAGTTCGCCAACATCGCCACGCCGAACGAGGTGGTGGTGGCGATCACCTTCGCGATCGAGCTCGGCCAGGTCAGCGGGGAGATGCACATGTGCATCCCCTACACCACCATCGAGCCGATCAAGGACCTGCTCACCAGCAGCCTGCAGGCCGAGAACCTCGAGGTCGACAAGCGCTGGCTCCGCCTGATGCGGCAGCAGATCCAGATGGCCGAAGTCGAGATCGTCGCCAACCTCGGCACCGCCGAGGTGAGCCTGCGCGACCTCGTCGAGATGAAGGTCGGCGACATCATCCCCATCGACATTCCTAAGACCGTCGAGGCCAAGGTCGACGGCGTGCCGGTGATGGAGTGTTCCTACGGAAAATTCAACGGCCAGTACACCTTGCGCGTCGAGCGCATGCTGTCGCATAGCGTACCCGACGCCAAAGCAGGAGAGCAAAATGTCTGACGATACCAATCAAGCCATCGCCGAGGACGACTGGGCCGCCGCCATGGCCGAACAGGCGACGGCGACGGCCACGCCCGCCGGCGCCGAGATTTTCCCGGACCTGTCCGGTTCCAAAACCGGCGACAGCCTGTCCAGGGATATCGACTTCATCCTCGACATCCCGGTGCAGCTCACGGTCGAACTCGGCCGCACCAAGATCGCGATCAAGAACCTGCTGCAGCTGGCGCAGGGCTCGGTGGTCGAGCTCGACGGACTGGCCGGCGAGCCGATGGACGTGCTGGTCAATGGCTGCCTCATCGCGCAGGGCGAAGTCGTCGTGGTGAACGACAAGTTCGGCGTGCGCCTCACCGACATCATCACGCCCGCCGAACGTATCCGGAAGCTCAATCGATGAGCCGCTGCCGTCTCCTTGCCGCCACGCTGGCCGGCCTGCCGGCGCTCGCCCAGGCACAGGCCGCGCAGCCGATGGCGCCGGCGATCTCGCCGGCAGGCAGCCTGCTGCAGGTTTTCGTCGGCCTGGTGTTCGTGCTGCTGCTGATCGTCGCCACCGGCTGGCTGACACGCCGCCTGGGCATCGGCCGCAGCGGTGGCACCAGCCTGCTGAACATCGTCGGTAGCACCTCGGTCGGCACGCGCGAACGCGTGGTCGTGGTCGAGATCGGCGAGACCTGGCTGGTGGTCGGCGTCGCCCCCGGCAGCGTGAACGCGCTGATGACCCTGCCCAAGGGGCAGGCGCCGGCCGCCGGCGCGCCGCTCACTCCCGGCCTGGGCGCGCTCGCGCCCTTCAAGGACAAGCTGCAGCAGATGATCGATAACCGCCGTGAAAAGAACTAAGCCGTCTTTCTGGATTCTCCTCGCCGCGGCGCTCGCCCTGCCCTCGCTGGCTTTCGCCCAGGTCGGGCTGCCCGCCTTCACCAGCACGCCCGCGCCCGGCGGCGGCTCGACCTACACGCTGAGCCTGCAGACGCTGCTGCTGCTCACCTCGCTCACCTTCCTGCCCGCGGCGCTCCTGATGATGACAAGCTTCACCCGCATCATCATCGTGCTGTCGCTGCTCAGGATGGCGCTCGGCACCCAGGCGACGCCGCCCAACCAGGTGCTGCTCGGGCTCGCGCTCTTCCTCACGCTGTTCGTGATGGGCCCGACCTTCGACCGCATCTACGCCGACGCCTACAAGCCCCTGGCGGACAACCAGATCCAGATGCAGGAGGCGCTCGACAAGGGGGTCGGGCCGCTGCGCGCCTTCATGCTCAAGCAGACGCGCGAGTCCGACCTCGCCCTGTTCCTCAAGATGTCGGGCAGCGCACCGCCCGCGACCGCCGCCGACATTCCCCTGCGCGTGCTGATCCCCGCCCACATCACGAGCGAACTCAAGACCGCTTTCCAGATCGGTTTTGCGGTGTTCATCCCCTTTCTCATCATCGACATGGTCGTCGCCAGCATCCTGATGTCGATGGGCATGATGATGGTTTCGCCCGCCATCGTCGCGCTGCCGTTCAAGATCATCCTGTTCGTCCTGGTCGACGGCTGGAATTTGCTGCTGGGCTCGCTTGCCCAGAGTTTCTACTAGAGCAGGCAATACGCAAGGAGCGAACGTTGACCCCTGAAAGTGTCATGGCCATCGGCCGCGTGGCCCTGGAAACCACCTTCCTCGTTTCGGCGCCCGTGTTGCTTGTCACACTCATCGTCGGCCTGATCGTCGCCATTTTCCAGGCGGCCACCCAGATCAACGACGCGAGCCTCTCGTTCATCCCCAAGGTGCTCGCCGTATTCGTCACCTTCGCGCTTGCCGGCCCGTGGATGCTCACGGTGATGACCGACTACATGCGCCGGGTGCTGACGGGGCTGCCCGGCGTCATCGGCTAGCGGCGATTCCAGTTCGAGGACGACACCGTCCATGCCGCGGCAGCATCGTCGATGATCAGTTTCACCGATGCCCAGCTCAACGCCTGGCTGATCAGCTTCGTCTGGCCGCTCACGCGCATCCTCGGCCTGCTCATGGTGGCGCCGATGTTCGGGCACCGCTCGGTGCCGGCCCGGGTCAAGATCGGCCTCGGCATCGGCATCACGCTCGTCGTCGCGCCCGCATTGCCGCCCCTGCCCGACGTCGGCCTCGGCTCCTGGCACGGACTTTTCATCCTCGTCCAGCAGTTCCTGATCGGCGTGGGCATCGGCTTCGTCATGCGCATCGCGATCGCCGCGGCCGACATGGCCGGCGAAATCATCGGCCTGCAAATGGGCCTGGGTTTTGCCTCGTTCTTCGACCCGCAAAGCGCCGGCCAGACGCTGGTGCTCGGCCGCTTCCTCAACATGCTCGCCGTCCTGGTGTTTCTCGCGCTGAACGCCCACCTGCTGCTGATCGGCGTGCTGGTCGAAAGCTTCCGCACCTTGCCGATCGGCATCCAGCCGCTGTCGGCCGGCGGCTTTTTCACCCTGGCATCGTTCGGGGCCGCGGTGTTTGCCATCGGTCTGCAACTGGCGCTGCCGCTGATCGCCATCCTGCTGATCGTCAACCTCGCGCTCGGCATCCTCACCCGCTCGGCGCCGCAGCTCAACATTTTCGCGATCGGTTTCCCCATCACCCTGACAGTCGGCCTGGTCATGCTCGTTTTCACGCTGCCCTATTTCCTGCCGCAATTCGAACTGATGTTCCGGCAGGCGTTCGAGGTCATGGGCAACGTCATCCGCGACCTCGGGCCGCAGTAGATTTTCCTGTCATCGAGCCTGCCCCGCCCGACGGCTACCCAAAAGAAAAGGGTGCAGGTACCGCCCACCCCCTCTTGCGTCCCGGCCCACGATTCCTGGTCCGGCTCCCGGTCTCAGAACCCCAGGCTGTCCAGCAGGTCGTCGACCTGGCCCTGATCCGAGACGACGTCGTTCTTGTTGTGCGGATCGATCTGCGGGCCATTGAGCAGGGTATTGCCGGACTCCCGCCGGATCTCGCTCGGCGCGTAGTCGATCAGCAGCTGCACCAGTTGCTGCTCCAGGTTGTGCGCCAGGTCGGTCACCTTGCGGATAACCTGTCCGGTGAGGTCCTGGAAATCCTGTGCCATCATGATCTCGAGCAACTGCTGTTTGGTCGCGCCGGTGTCGTTGCGCATGTCGGCCAGGCATTGCATGGTCAGCGTGGCCATGTCGCGGTAGCGCGCTTCCGAGAACGGCGCCTCCAGCGCCTGCCTCCAGCCAGCCAAAACCTCCTCGGCGCCGGCGTCGATGCGCTCCTGCAGCGGTATTGCGGCATCGGTCGCATTGAGCACGCGCTGCGCGGCCTGCTCGGTCATGCGTGCCACGTAGTTGAGGCGCTCGCGCACGTCGGGGATGTCCTGCGTCGCCTGCTGCACCACCTTGTCGAGGCCAAGTTCGCGCAGGCTATCGTGCAGACTGCGGGTGATGTGGCCGACCCGCGCCAGCATGGCGTCGTGGTCGACATGACCGGCTTGCGCCGGGGCGACCGTATTTTCCGCGCCGGACGTGGCGCCGCTCGAGAATTGGGCGTCCACGTCAACCCCCTTTTTCGAGTTTTTCGAAGATCTTGGTGAGTTTCTCGTCGAGGGTGGCCGCAGTGAAGGGCTTGACGACGTAGCCGCTGGCGCCGGCCTGCGCGGCGGCGATGATGTTTTCCTTCTTCGCCTCGGCGGTGACCATCAGCACCGGCAATTTGGACAGGGCGGCGTCGGCACGAATCTGCTGCAGCATGGTGAGGCCGTCCATGTTCGGCATGTTCCAGTCGGAGACGACGAAATCGAATTTGCCCGCGCGCAGCTTAGCCAGTCCGTCCGCGCCGTCCTCGGCCTCCTCGACGTTGGAATAACCCAGTTCTTTCAAAAGATTGCGCACGATGCGTCGCATCGTGGAGAAGTCGTCGACGACGAGGAATTTCGTATTGGGGTCTGCCATGCCAAGCTCCAGAAAGGCGGTTTGCTGCTAAAGGAGTAAACGGCATCCGGGCGCCGAACTTAAGCCGGCCGCGCCGGCTCAGGCCGGTTCCGCGAAACGCGTGCGGATCGCCAGGAGGGCTGGCAGTTCGCGCATGAAGACATCGACCAGCGCAGGGTCGAAATGCTTGCCGCGGTTGTCCCTGACATAGGCGACGGCATCCTCGACGGGCCAGGCTTTCTTGTAGGGGCGCGCCGAGGTGAGGGCATCGAACACGTCGGCCAGCGCCGCGATGCGCCCGGCCATCGGGATGGCGTCGCCGGCGAGGCCACGGGGATAGCCGCTGCCGTCCCATTTCTCATGGTGGGTGAGCGCGATCTCGCCCGCCATGCGCAGCAGGTCGGAATCGTCGCCTTCGAGCAGCCTGCCGCCGATGGCGGCGTGGGTCTTCATGATTTCCCATTCGTGCGGCTCGAACCTGCCGGGTTTGAGCAGGATGGCGTCGGGAATGCCGATCTTGCCGATGTCGTGCATCGGACTCGCGTTGAGGATGAGATCGCAATCGGCGTCGCTCCAGCCGATCGCCCGCGCCAGCAGGGCACAGGCATGGCTCATACGCAGGATGTGGCTGCCGGTTTCCTCGTCGCGGTATTCCGCTGCCTTGCCGAGGCGCTGCACGATTTGCAGGCGGGTCTGCCACAGTTCCTCGGTGCGCGCGCGCACCATGTCTTCCAGCACGGTCTTCTGGTCGAACACGAGGCGGTGGGCCAGCTGCGCGTCGAGCAGGTTGCGCACCCGCATCAGCAGCTCGTTGCGGTCGAAGGGCTTGGCGATCATGTCGCGCGCACCCGCTTCCAGCGCCCTCAGCAGGTGTTCCCTGTCGTACTGCGCGGTGAGGATGACGATGGGCGGCAGCAGGGGGTCGTCGAGCGCGCGCAGGCGTCCGATCACCTGGTAGCCATCGAGATGGGGCATGTTGATGTCGAGCAGGATGAGCGACGGACGCATGGCCTGGTAGGCCGCGACAGCTTCGCGCGGGTCCTGTACCAGCCGCAGCTTGTGATAGCCCTGCAGGTTGAGCATGCGCTCGAGCAGCTTCAAATTCGCCGGCTCGTCGTCGACAATGAGGATGCCCTCGTTTCTCAGGTGATGGGGATGCATGGTCTAGACGCGCATCGCGCGGCCCTGCGACGCGAAGTAGTCCATCACGCGCCGGGGCAGTTCGTGCAGCGGCGCCACCTCGTGGGTGGCGCCGAGGGCGATGGCCTCGCGGGGCATGCCGAAGACAACACAGGAAGCTTCGTCCTGCGCCAGGTTATAAGCGCCAGCGTTTTTCATTTCCAGCATGCCGGCGGCGCCGTCTCGTCCCATGCCGGTGAGGATCACGCCGACCGCGTTCCTGCCTGCCGCGCTGGCCGCGGAGCGGAACAGCACGTCGACCGAGGGCCGATGGCGGTTGACCGGCGGGCCCTGGTCGAGCCGGGTCACGTAGTTGGCGCCACTCCTCGCCAGCAGCAGGTGAGAATGACCGGGCGCCAGATAGGCGTGGCCAGGCAGCACGCGCTCGTTACCCTCGGATTCCTTGACCGAAATCCGGCACAGTTTGTCGAGACGGTTGGCGAAGGACTGGGTGAAGCCCGGCGGCATGTGCTGGGTGATGAGCACGCCCGGGCTGTCTGGCGGCAGCTGGATGAGGAAATCCTTGATCGCCTCCGTCCCGCCCGTGGAGGCGCCGATGATGATGAGCTTCTCGCTGGTGGAAAACGTGTTGCGCACATCATTCAGGCGGATGCCCGCCGCCTGCTGCTGTGCCGCGGTGCGCGGCCTGATGTTGGCGACTGCCGCCGCACGGATCTTGTCTGCAATGAGATCGGTGAAGTCGCGCATGCCGCTCTGGATGTCGAGTTTGGGCTTGGTGATGAAGTCCACCGCGCCGAGCTCGAGCGCACGCAGGGTGATCTCGGAGCCGCGCTCGGTCAGCGAGGACACCATCAGCACCGGCATCGGCCGCAGCCGCATCAGGCGCTCGAGAAAATCGAGCCCGTCCATCTTCGGCATTTCGACGTCGAGCGTGAGCACGTCCGGATTGGTCTGCTTGATGAGCTCGCGCGCGATCAGCGGGTCGGGAGCGACGCCCACCACGTCCATGTCGGGCTGGCTGCCGATGATTTCCTTCATCACGCTGCGGATCAGCGCAGAGTCGTCGACGATCAGAACCTTGATCTTCATCTCATGAGCATCCCGTCTTTCGCCTGCATGCATTCAAAACAGGTCCACATCCCCGCCCACCGCGTTGACCCGCAGGCGGGAAGCGTAATCCTGCTCGCGCTTCACCAGCGTGTAGTTGTTGAGTTTCTTCAGCTTCTTCACCAGCACCCGGCCGGTTGCCGGGAAGAAATATACCTTGCGCGGATAGATGCCGTTGAGATCCTCGGCCAGGATGCGGATGTTCTCGTTGCGCAGGAAGCTGCGCACGAAAGCCGCGTTGCGCTCGCCGACGTTGATCTGCGTGAATCCCCGCAGCACGTTGCCGCCGCCGAACACCTTGGCCTCGAGGTTCTCGCGCCTGCCGCCAGCCTTGAGGATCTGGTTGATGAGCATTTCCATCGCGTACGCGCCGTAGCGCATCGAGCTCGACGCCAGGTTGCCCGGATCGCCGCCGCCGTCCGGCAGCATGAAATGGTTCATGCCGCCAATGCCGGACTGCCTGTCGCGAATGCATGCCGCGACGCACGATCCCAGCACGGTCACGATCACCATCGGCTTTTTCGTGTAGTAGTACTCACCCGGCAGGATCTTGGCCGCCTCGCAGTCGAACGCGCTGTCGTAGTAGAGATTGGTCGCGAGCTGTTCTTCGATGGCGGGATTCATGGCTATCGCTGGCGGCCCGGGACGAGTTCGTACACCGTCTTGCCGCGCAGTTTGAAGGCATTGGAGGCGTACATGAAGTTCTCGGAATGACCGGCGAACAGCAGGCCATCCGGTTTCATCAGCGGCACGAAGCGCTCGAGAATCCTGCCCTGCGTCGGCTTGTCGAAATAGATCATCACGTTACGGCAGAAAATCGCATCGAACGGGCCGCTCACCGACCACGCCGGCGCCAGCAGGTTGAGCGGCCGGAAGGTGACGAGCTGGCGCAGTTCCGGACGCACCCGCACGAAGCCTGCGCGCTCGCCCTTGCCACGCAGAAAGAAGCGCTTAAGGCGGTCCTGTGGCATCTTGTCGACACGCTCGAGGGGATAAACGCCGTTCGTGGCGGTATCGAGCACGTTGGTGTCGATGTCGGTGGCGACGATGCTCACCGGCGGCGTCAAGGTGCCGAAAGCCTCGCACACCGTCATCGCGATCGTGTAGGGCTCCTCCCCGGTCGAGGCGGCCGCGCACCAGATCGACAGCGGCGGCGTGGCCTTGCGGAGGTGTTCGGCAAGGACGGGAAAGTGATGCGCCTCGCGGAAAAAGGCCGTGAGATTGGTCGTGAGGGCATTGGTGAAGGCCTGCCATTCGTCCCTGTCGTCGCCGCGCTCGAGCATGTCGAGATAGAGCGCGAACGAATTCAGGTTGCGCGCACGCAAGCGCCGCGCGAGCCGGCTGTAGACCATTTCCTGCTTGCTCTCGGAAAGCGAGATGCCGGCCTTCCGGTAGATGAGCTCGCGCACGCGCGAGAAATCACGCGCGGTAAATTCAAAAAACTTGGTGATATCTGACGGGCTATTCGTTGCGGGTTTCATGCCGACATCCAAGGAATTTCGCTGCTGGGCATTCACCCTGAGTGCAATCGCCTGTGCGCCCGCGACATATCATTCAACCGCCGCCGGGCCATGTTTCTACCTCTGCTTACCGTAACCGGAAACAGCTCAGACTGCGCGTAAATGCCTGCTACGACTGGGCGCACCGGCGAGCGCCTTGCCGCTGCCGCGCTGGCGCGCAGCCGGCAAACGGCTGGGTACAGCCCCGGGCTTGCTCGCGTGGGCGAGCCGGAACACCCGCATCAAGCCAGCCAGCTTCTCCGCCTGGCTTTGCAGGCTCGCGGAAGCCGCCGCGGCTTCTTCCACCAGCGCCGCGTTCTGCTGGGTAATGTCGTCCATCTGCGAAATGGCCTGGTTGATCTGCTCGATACCGATACTCTGCTCGCGGCTCGCGTTCGAGATGTCGCCGACGATATCGGTGACGAGCTGGAACGAGGTCACGATGTCGTCCATGGTCTCCCCCGCCTCGTTGACGAGCTTGCCGCCTGCCTCGACCTTGCCGACCGAATCCTCGATCAGCGCCTTGATCTCCTTGGCCGCCCCCGCGCTCCTTTGCGCAAGATTCCTCACTTCGGCGGCCACCACCGCGAAGCCGCGCCCCTGCTCGCCCGCGCGCGCCGCCTCGACCGCGGCGTTCAACGCCAGGATATTGGTCTGGAAGGCGATGCTGTCGATGACGCCGATGATGTCGGCGATCTTCCGGGAGCTGTCCCGGATCGAATCCATGGTCTTGACGACCTGGTTGACCACCTTGCCGCCCTGCTCCGCAATCTCGCCGGAATTCACCACCAGTTTGCTGGCCTGCGCTGCGCCTTCGGCATTCTGCTTGACGTTGCTGGTGAGCTGCTCCATCGCGCTCGCGGTCTCTTCCAGACTGGCCGCCTGCGATTCGGTGCGCCCCGACAGATCGAGGTTGCCCGCGGCGATCTCGCCGACCCCCACCGTCACGCTATCGGAAACCTCGCGGATCTGGCCGAGCAGCCAGGTGAGGTTGACCTGCAGCACCCGCAGCGATTCCAGCGGCCCGACGACTTCGCGCAGGCCATGGGTTTCGATCCGGGCGGTCAGGTCTCCCCCCGCCACGCGCGCGATATGCGCCTGGGTACGCGCCAACGGCAGCATCACCAGGCGATGGACGGCGACGCCAAAAACCACGGCCATGACGACGCCGAAAGCGCCAATCGCCATCAACCAGCCGCCTGCAGACGAGGTCGAGCCCAGCGCCGCGACGACGGCGAAGAGGATCGCCATCGATACCGCGGCCACAGTCAACAGCAATTTCAGCGTGATCCGGTCGGCCAGCCATGACAGGGGGGAGCGGCGCACGACCTTGCCCTCGCGTATCTCGATCGACGTGTCGCCTGCCTTGATCGCCCGGTAGGCGGCGTCGGCGGCCTGCACCTGCTCGCGCGTCGGCTTGACGCGCACCGAGGTGTAGCCGGTGATTTCGCCGTTTTCGATGGTTGGCGCCACGTTCGCCACCACCCAGTAATGGTCGCCGTTCTTGCGGCGGTTCTTGACCAGGCCGGTCCATGCCTTGCCGGCCCTGATGGTGCGCCAGAGGTCGGCGAAGGCCTCGGCCGGCATGTCAGGATGGCGCACGATGTTCTGCGGCTGCCCGATCAGTTCTTCCTCGGAATAACCGCTGACATTGATGAAGTCCTGGTTGACGAAAATGATGTTGCCGTGGATGTCGGTCTTCGAAGTCGGCGCCTCGCCGTCCTCCAGGAGGTATTCGACTTGGGTGACTGGCAAATTGGTACGCATGATTTAACGCCCCTGTAGTTTCACGCAACCGGCCGCCTCGCGGCGGCCGGGGTCTGTGGCTTCAGAATTCTTCCCATTCGTCGTTGCCGCCGCCGGCTGCCGCCAGCTTTTTCGGCGCGGCGATCCCGCGGCCAGCGGCAAGCGCCTTCGCCGGGGCGCCCCGCTCCCCGCTCACCGCCTTCGGCCTCGCCGGCGCCTGGACGACGCCCGCCTCCAGCCGGAACACGCTCACCGCCTCGGCGAGCTTCGCCGCCTGGTCCTGCAGGCTCTCGGCCGCCGCCGCCGCTTCCTCGACCAGCGCCGCGTTCTGCTGCGTGACGTCGTCCATCTGGCTGATCGCCTGGTTCACCTGCTCGATCCCCAGGCTCTGCTCCTGGCTCGCCGCCGCGATCTCGCTCATGATGTCGGTGACGCGCTTGACCGAGGTGACGATCTCTTCCATGGTGTGGCCCGCCTCATCGACCAGATGACCGCCCGCGTCGACCTTGGCAACCGAGTCCTCGATCAGCGCCTTGATCTCCTTGGCCGCCCCCGCGCTCCTTTGCGCAAGATTCCTCACCTCGGCGGCAACTACCGCGAAGCCGCGTCCCTGCTCGCCCGCGCGCGCCGCCTCGACCGCGGCGTTCAACGCCAGGATGTTGGTCTGGAAGGCAATGCCGTCGATGACGCCGATGATGTCGGCGATCTTCCGGGAGCTGTCCTTGATCGAGGCCATGGTCGTCACGACCTGGCCAACGACGTCGCCGCCCTTGGCCGCAACATCCGCCGTGGCATTGACGAGCTGGTTGGCCTGGCGCGCGTTCTCGGCGTTCTGCTTGACGGTGCTGGTGAGCTCTTCCATCGAACTCGCGGTTTCCTCCAGGCTCGAGGCCTGCTCCTCGGTGCGCGAGGACAAGTCCAGGTTGCCGCTGGCAATCTGGCTCGATGCAGTCGCCACCGTGTCCACGCCCGCGCGCACCTGCCCCACCACGCGCACCAGCGCCTCGTTCATCTCCTTCAGCGATTGCATCAGCTGCCCAATCTCGTCCTTCGACGTGACCTCGATGCGCTGGGTGAGGTCGCCCGCGGCAACCGCCTCGGCGACGCGCACGGCCTTTTGCAAGGAACCGGTGATCGCGCGGATGGTGAAGTACCCCACCAGCGCCGCCAGCAGCAGGCCAACGACGATCACGACGAGGGAGAGATTGCGCACCATGGCATAGCGCGACTGCGATTCCTCGAACTGCCGCTTGGCAGCGTCAAGCTGGAACTGGATCAGTTTTTCGACCGCGGTGCGCACCGGCGGGTAGGCCTCGACCATGAGCGCCTGCAGTTCGCTCGCCTGCTGGAAGTCATGGGCCGACAACGCGGCCAGCGAGGGCAACAGCGCCGTGCGGCCGAAATTCACGCGCTGCGCACTGAGCTCCTTGAACAGCCGGGCCTCCTCCTCGCTCAGCCGGGTTTCGCCGTAGGACTTGAGGAGCGCATTGATCTCCTCCATCGACTTGCGGATCTCGTCTACCCGCCTGTCGACCGCCGCCACGTCCTCCGGGAAGGCGGAAAGCTGGCCCACGACCGATTCGCCGATCAGGATCTGGTTCTTGTTGATGAGGCTGGAGGCGCGTTCGAGTTTACCCATCGCGACCAGGCGGTCTTGGTACATCCCCTGCAAGGACGCGTTGGTGTCCTTGAGGCTGGTCAGCCCGACGCCGCCGATCACGATCAGCAGCACCGACAGGAAGGCGATGACGAATATCAGCCGCGTCT
This sequence comes from Thiobacillus sp., assembly GCA_046292745.1. Classification (GTDB taxonomy): domain Bacteria; phylum Pseudomonadota; class Gammaproteobacteria; order Burkholderiales; family Thiobacillaceae; genus Thiobacillus. The sequence goes on from JBKBQH010000016.1 coordinate 13,513, forward strand.
TGATGGTCAGGTTGTTCAGCATGGCAGTTTCCTTTGAATTCTCCGCAGGCCGGCCCGAGCGCCGGTTGTTGGTCGCATCACGCCGCGATCCTTTCGGCGAGACCCATGTCGGGGCTGGTCATCAGCTTGTCGATATCGACCAGGATCAGCATGCGTTCGTCGATCGAACCCAGGCCGATCAGGCAGTCGGCATCGAACACCGTGCCCATCTCGGGCGGCGGCTTGATCTGGCCGGGCGTGAGCGTGGTCACGTCCGACACGCTGTCGACGACGATGCCGACGATGCGGCCGGCAATGTTGAGCACGACGACGACGGTGAACTGGTCGTAGACCGCCTCGCCCAGGCGAAACTTGATGCGCAGGTCGACGATCGGAATGATGGTGCCGCGCAGGTTGACCACGCCCTTGATGAAATCCGGCGCATTGGCGATGCGGGTGACCGGCTCGTAGCCGCGCAATTCCTGCACGCGCAAGATGTCGATGCCGTATTCCTCGCGCCCCAGCGTGAAGGCGAGATATTCCTTCGCGAGGCCGTCATTGCCGGCTTCCGCGTCGATGGGGTGGTGGATGCTGTCGCTCATCGCTGAAATCCTTCTGGTTCGTATCGTCTCTGGGTCGGGTCAGAATGCGAGTGCATCCACGCCGAGCTGGCGGCTCGAACGCAGCAGCGCGGACACATCGAGAATCAGCGAGACGCCGCCGTCGCCGAGAATGGTCGCACCGGAGATGCCGGCCACCTTGCGGAAGTTCGATTCGAGGTTTTTCACCACCACCTGCTGCTGGCCGACGAGGCTGTCGACCAGGAGCGCGGCCTTCTTGCCGTCGGCCTCGAGGATGACGACGATGCCCTGCGACGGGTCGGTATGCGTCGGCTCGATCGCGAAGATCTGGTAGAGCGGAATCAGCGGCAGGTATTCGCCGCGGATCTTGACGACCTGACCCTGGCCGGCGATGTCCTTGACGTCGCTCGCCGCCGGCTGCAGCGACTCGACGACATAGCCCAGCGGCAGGATGTAGACTTCCTCGCCCACCTTGATCGACATGCCGTCGAGGATGGCCAGCGTGAGCGGCAGCGATATGGAAATCGTCGTGCCGACGCCGGTCATCGAGGTGATGTCGACGGTGCCGCCCATCGCCGTGATGTTGCGCTTGACCACATCCATCCCGACGCCGCGCCCGGAAACATCGGTAACGACTTCGGCGGTGGAGAAACCCGGCGCGAAGATCAGCTGCCAGACTTCGCTGTCCGGCATCGAATCCGACACCGGCAGGCCGTTCTGGCGCGCCTTGTCGAGGATGCGATCGCGGTTGAGGCCGCCGCCGTCGTCGGTGACCTCGATGACGATATTGCCGCCCTGGTGCGCTGCCGACAGTGTCAGCTTGCCGGTTTCGCTCTTGCCGCTGGCCACCCGCTTCTCCGGCATTTCGATGCCGTGGTCGACGCTGTTGCGCACCAGATGCGTGAGCGGATCGACGATGCGCTCGATCAGGCCCTTGTCGAGTTCGGTCGCCGCGCCGCGGGTGACGAACTCGACCTTCTTGCCGAGCTTGCCGGCGAGGTCGCGCACCATGCGCGGGAAGCGCGAGAACACGTAGTCCATCGGCATCATGCGGATAGACATCACCGCTTCCTGCAGGTCGCGCGTGTTGCGCGCCAACTGGCTCGCGCTGTTGAGCAGGCGTTCGTGTTCGATGGGATCGAGCGAGGCGATGCGCTGCTCGATCATGGCCTGGGTGATCACGAGCTCGCCGACCAGGTTGATGAGCTGGTCGACCTTCTCCACGCTGACGCGGATCGACGACTCGCCGGCCGCGGCTTCCCTGTCGGTCGCGCGGCGCCCCATGTTCCTGCCTTCGGCGTTGGGCTGGTCGCTCGCGCGGCGCCCGAAATTCTGCGCGGGGGCCGGCGGCGAGGCGGCGGCCAGGGCCTGGGCGGATTCGCTCGCCAGGCGCTTCATTTCAGCTTCCGACAGCGGTTCGAAAATGCCGTAGCTCGCATCCTCGCTCTGCTCGGCAATGCCGGCCGGCTGCGGCGCGGCGGCGGAAGCTGCCGGCGCCGCGCCCCCGGACGCCGATATCCGGAGCTCGCGGGGGTCGAGCACGAAGGCGCAGATGGCTTCGATCGTGTCGCGCCCCTCGGCTGCGACGAGATTGAATACCGCGCGGCCATCCGGCAGGGTTTCCCGGGCCAGCGGCCCCAGCAGGCCGAGCTCGGTCGCGAGCGCCTCGACGTCCTTCGGCGGCACGGCAGGCAGCTCGATGCGCCAGTGGAAGTTGCCGTCAGCATCGGCCACCGGATCCCCTTGCGGGGCATCGGCCACCGCAGGGGCAGCCGCCGCTGCGGCAGGCGGCTGGTCAGCGGCGACGCGACCTTCCGACAGCGCCTTCAGTCGTGCGCTCACGCTTTCGACGGCAGCCTGGTCGACTTCTGAACCGTGACGATGGCCGTCCATCAGCATCGCGAGCACGTCCTTGGCGGCGAGAAAGGCGTCGACGTGCTCGGTGGTGAGCGCCATCTCGCCCTTGCGGATACGGTCGAGCAGCGATTCGAGCACATGCGTGACTTCGGTGATGTCGGTGAAACCGAACGTGGCGGCGCCGCCCTTGATCGAATGCGCGGCGCGGAAAATGGCGTTCAGATCCTCGCTGTCGGGGGCCGAGACGTCGATCGCCAGCAGGAGCTTCTCCTTCTCGGCGAGCAGTTCGTCTGCCTCGTCGAAGAAAACCTGGTAGAACTGGCTCATGTCGATGGTCATTTCTGGACTCCGTCTGGGATCGCGTACTCGGGAAGGAGGTCAGCCGATCAGTTTCCTCACCACTTCGGTCAGCCGCGCCGGGTCGAAGGGCTTGACCAGCCAGCCGTTCGCGCCGGCGGCGCGCCCTCTCGCCTTCATGTCGTCGCTCGACTCCGTGGTCAGCATCAGGATCGGGACGCTCTGGTAGTTCTTCAGGCCGCGCAAGGCCTTGATGAGCGTGAGGCCGTCCATGACCGGCATGTTCTGGTCGGTCAGGACCAAGTCGACCTGCTGCAGCTTCGCCTTGTTCAGGCCGTCCTGACCGTCGACCGCCTCGACCACGCCATAGCCGGCCGCCTTCAGGCTGAAGGCCACCATCTGGCGCAGCGATCCCGAGTCATCCACTGCGAGTATCGTTTTGCTCATCTTTGCTCCTGCATCGCATTGCCGGGCAAAGCCCGGATGTATTACGTTTACCTACGGCCGGGCCTGTGCCCGGCTTTAATCACCTGTTCAGAACGTTTCCCACTCGTCGTTGCCGCCGCCGGCTGCCGCCAGCTTTTTCGGCGCGGCGATCCCGCGGCCAGCGGCAAGCGCCTTCGCCGGGGCGCCCCGCTCCCCGCTCACCGCCTTCGGCCTCGCCGGCGCCTGGACGACGCCCGCCTCCAGCCGGAACACGCTCACCGCCTCGGCGAGCTTCGCCGCCTGGTCCTGCAGGCTCTCGGCCGCCGCCGCCGCTTCCTCGACCAGCGCCGCGTTCTGCTGCGTGACGTCGTCCATCTGGCTGATCGCCTGGTTCACCTGCTCGATCCCCAGGCTCTGCTCCTGGCTCGCCGCCGCGATCTCGCTCATGATGTCGGTGACGCGCTTGACCGAGGTGACGATCTCTTCCATGGTGTGGCCCGCCTCATCGACCAGATGACCGCCCGCGTCGACCTTGGCAACCGAGTCCTCGATCAGCGCCTTGATCTCCTTGGCCGCCCCCGCGCTCCTTTGCGCAAGATTCCTCACCTCGGCGGCAACTACCGCGAAGCCGCGTCCCTGCTCGCCCGCGCGCGCCGCCTCGACCGCGGCGTTCAACGCCAGGATGTTGGTCTGGAAGGCAATGCCGTCGATGACGCCGATGATGTCGGCGATCTTCCGGGAGCTGTCCTTGATCGAGGCCATGGTCGTCACGACCTGGCCAACGACGTCGCCGCCCTTGGCCGCAACATCCGCCGTGGCATTGACGAGCTGGTTGGCCTGGCGCGCGTTCTCGGCGTTCTGCTTGACGGTGCTGGTGAGCTCTTCCATCGAACTCGCGGTTTCCTCCAGGCTCGAGGCCTGCTCCTCGGTGCGCGAGGACAAGTCCAGGTTGCCGCTGGCAATCTGGCTCGATGCAGTCGCCACCGTGTCCACGCCCGCGCGCACCTGCCCCACCACGCGCACCAGCGCCTCGTTCATCTCCTTCAGCGATTGCATCAGCTGCCCAATCTCGTCCTTCGACGTGACCTCGATGCGCTGGGTGAGGTCGCCGTGCGCAATGCCGTAGGCAAACCGGACCGCTGCATCGAGCGGGCGGGTGATCGCGCGGATCAACGCGAAACCGAACCACGCCGACAGCACGAGGCCTGCGACGATGGCGACGATGGCGAGGTTGCGGCTGTTCACGCCCCGCTTGTGCGCCTGGTCGTATTCCTGCTGGGCGACATCGAGCTGCAGCTTGATGAGCGCGGCATTGCCCTCGCTCACCGGCAGGTAAAGCGGCCGGATTTTTCCCTCGATGATTTGCTTGGCCGCGTCGACATCGTTCGCGCGCAGGGCGGCGATCGCAGGCTGCAGGCCTTCGGCGACGAAAGCCCTGCGATCCACGGCGAATTTCTCCGCCAGGGCTTTTTCTTCCGGCGTGAGATAGGTCGCCATATAGGCCTCCCAGGTCCGCCCGATTTCCGCGATGTTGTTCTCCACCAGGCGGGTCTGCTCGGCAATGAACTCGGGGCGCGGGTCGGCGGCGGCCGCGGTGATGGCAGTACGGTTCTGCAGCAACAGAAATTGCATGCTGGCGAGCTGCCCAAGGGGCACCGTGCGGTCCTCGTAGACGGTCTTGAGCCCGGCCTCGGTCTCGTTCATGCCGACGATGCCGATCGCGCCGACGCCCGTCAGCAGGACCGCCAGGAATGCGAGGAGGGTGGTCAGCCTCGCCTTGATGCTCAGATGCTTCAACATGTTCATTCCTCGGTTGTCATTCAGAACAGTTCGATGTCGCCGCTGTCCATGCGGCGCTGGGCCACGGTACTGCGGGCGACGCCTTCGAGTTCGGCGAAACGCGCCATCACGCTGTCGCTGATGTCGTTGACGACGTCGAGCGCTGCCTCGCTGCCGCCGTCGGCGCCGTCGATCGGACATACCTCGAGGGCGCCGAATACGGCACGCAGGCCTTCGAGATGCCGGCTCATGCGGCCGACGAGCTGGCTGGTCATGTCCTGGAACTGCAGGCCGGTGACGGCAGCGCCGATGTGGCCGGCAATTTCCGCGCGCAGGGCGTCGAGCCGGGCCGCGGCCTCGCGGTCCGCGCGCGCGCCTGCGAGGCGATCGAAGACGGCCTGCTGGCGTTCGATCGCCTGGTTCAGCGCCATGAAACTGGTGACGAGCTTCTGGATGGCTTCGTCGAGCAACGCGTTCATCTGGACCAGATCCTGCTCGAGTTCGACGAGGTGGCGGTCGCCGTGCCCGGACACGCCGGACAGCAGGCGCATGACCTTCGCGTCCAGCCGTTCGCCCCGCGGAAAACTGTCTGGCGGCATGCTCAAATGAACTTGAATAGCGACAGGCCGGAGACGTTCACGAAGGATTTCTGTGCCGCCTCGAGCGTGGCCTGTTGCTGGGAGAGCTGGACGAGCGCCTTGGCGTAGTCGAGATCCTCGATCTCGGAAACGATCGCCGTGTATTGCAGATTGCGCGACGCGCCCGCGTCGTCGAGCGCGTCCAGTTCCTGCAGGCGCGTGCCGAGCGAGGCCCTGACTGCCAGCACGTTGTCGAGCGCGCGGTCGATATCGGCGCCTGCGGTGGCGAGCCCCGCGGACAGCGCCGCGGCGTCGCCCGGCGTCACCACCGGCGTCTGCAGCAAGGCGACCAGGCTCTTCAGCGTCTGGAACACGTCCTGCCCGCCGCCCTGGAAAACCGTCTGGCCGGGGCTGTTCATCGCCATTTGCCTGTTGGCGTCGACCTGCACGAGCTGCTGACCGTTGTCGCCCTGGTAGACGGCGCCACCCGCCGTCTCGACGAAGGCCGGCGCGTCGGTGCGGAAGCCCGAGAACAGGTAATTGCCCTGCGCATCGCGCGAATTCGCCAGACCGAGGAGAGCGTCAAACCGCCCCTTGAGCTCGGCGGCAATGAAGCCGCGCTCGCTGTCGCCGATCTGCGGGTTGCCGGCGCTGACGATGGCCGTCTTCACCTCGACCAGCAGTTCGGTCACGCTGCCGAGCGTCCCCTCGACGATGCCGAGCGTGTTCTTGGCATGCACGCGGTTGGCCGCGTACTGGTTGTTGAGTGATTGTGACTGCCTGACCTCGAGCGCGCGCGCAGCGGCGACCGGGTCGTCCGACGGCGCGAGCATGCGCCGCCCGGTCGAGACCTGCTGCTGCGTCTTGTACAGTGCGGTCTGGGCCTCGTTGATCCGGCCGGCGCCGCCATCGTAGAGTTGCTGGGTGCTGATGCGCATGGGTGCGTTCCTCTCTAGCCGAGCGAAGCCAGCAGATCGAACATTTCCTTGGCGATCTGCATCATCTTGGCGGCCGCCTGGTAGGCCTGCTGGTAGCGCAGCAGGTTGGTCGCCTCTTCGTCGAGATTGACGCCCGATTCGGTCTGGTGGGCGATCGTTGCCTGTTGCAGCAGGTTGCCGGCTGCCTTGCTGGTGACCTCGAGCTCACGCGTCTTGTTGCCCACCGCGCTGACCAGCTGGCCATAGGCGCCCTGGAACGTGGTGGTGCCGTTCGCCAGTGTGCTGGCGGTCTGCAGGGCCGCCAGCGCGAGCGCGTTCGCGTTGTTGCCGACGCCGCCCGCCGCATCGGCTGCGGCGATGCCTGCGGGGTCGGCAAGGGTGACGGCGAAACCGCTGGCTCCCATCGCGGTGGGACGGATCAGGAAGGTGTCGCCCGCCGCCACCGTGCCGGCCGTCAGGTTGATTGCGATGCCGTCAATCGTCTGCGGCAGGCTGGCGAACGTCGTCGAGCTGTTGTCGGCGAGGCGCGTCAGCGTGTAGCTGCTGCCGTCGTACTGCAGGTTGTAGTTGCTGGTCGTCAGGTCGCCGGCGCTAACGACCGTCGCCGCAAGCGTGGCCGTTCCCGTGTTCGCGATGTTCGGCCCGACAACCGGCGCGCCCGCGGAGAAGAAGGCCCCGCCTGCCGCGCCGTTCAGATCGAAGCCGGCCTGGTGCTGGGCGTTGAAACTCGCCGCCAGGCCGATGGCGATGCGTCCGAGGGCATTCTGCGCCGCGACGAGCGACTCGCTGCGGAACTTGAGCGCGCCGCCGAGCGCGCCGCCGACAAAAGCGTTGTCACCCACGTAGACGGTATCGCCATTGCTGGCCTTGTAGGCCACGTCGATTTTCTGCGGGTCGGTGGGCGAGGTCGTCGCGAACAGGCGCGAGGTCTTGCTCCCGACCACCAGCGGCTGGCCATTGCCGATGAAAACGTTGAAGTCGCCGTCGCCCTGCTTGACGACCGTGGTCTTGATTTCCTTGTTGAGGTCGAGAACGAGCTGGTCGCGCTGGTCGAGCAGATCGTTGGGAGGCTGGCCGGTGGCGCGCGTGGCCTTGCCGATGGCGTCGTTCAGCTGCGCGATCTGTTCGGCGTAGGTATTGATGGCTTCGACGCTGCCGGTAACCTGGCTGTTGATGCCGCGGTCGATTTCGGTCAGGCGCGACGCCATGCCCTGGATGCGCGCGGCCAGCGCCTCTGCGTTCGACAACACCGTCTGCCGCGCGGGGATCGAGGCGGCATCGGTTGTCAGCGTCTGGACGCTGCCGAAAAAGGCCTGCAAAGCGGGGGACAAGCCCGCCTCCGGATCGGCAAGCATGTTGTCCACCTGCTTGATCTGGGCGTAGTAGCTGTCGAGCGCGCTCTTCGAGGTCTGCGCGCTCTGGACCTGGTTCGCGAGAAATTCGTTGTAGACGCGCTTGACCGTGGAAATGACCGTGCCCTGGCCCAAAAAGCCGAAGCCGAAGTTCTGCGAAATCGCCGCGCCCTGCACCACCACCTGGCGGCTGTACCCCGGCGTCGAGGCATTGGCGATATTGTGGCCGGTCGTGGCGGCACCAACCTGGGCGGCGGTCAGCGCGCTTTGTCCGATGCTCAAGATGCTGGATGCCATTTTCGTCTATGCGCAGGCGGGTTGAAGGAAGAATCCGGTTCGTCTGTAGGTTGAATCGGCGCGGGCTCCGGTTTCTTGAGTGCCTGGTCAGGCACGCTCGAACTGGCCGATCACCTTGAGCAGCTTCTGCGCGTAGTTCGGGTCGGTGGCGTAACCCGCCCGCTGCAGGCCATGGGCGAAGCCGGCGGCGTCGCGCCCCTCGGCGATGACGTTCTGGTAGCGCGCATTGCCGCGCAGCAGGTTGGCGTAGTCGCGGAAGGACTCGGCGTAGCTGTCGTAGGCGCGGAAGCGCTCGACCTGCTTCTGCGCCTTGCCGTCGACGTACTCGGTCGTCACCACGTCGACGGTGCGGCCTTTCCAGCCCGGCCCGGCCTTGATGCCGAAGAGGTTATGGCTGTTGCTGCCGTCGGCGCCGCGCATTTCCTGCCGCCCCCAGCCGGTTTCGAGCGCCGCCTGCCCCAGCATGAAACGCGCCGGGATGCCGGTGGCGTCACTCGCCTGCTGCGCATGCGGCAGCAGGCGCGCAACAAAGGCCTCGACATGGGCGGGCAGTTCAGCGCGCGGCGCGGGGGTCACTGCGTCGGCCGGCAGCCCGCCGCGCCCGATCGGCATCGCCGGCGCCTCGCGCCCGACCGGCATCGGCGGCGCCGGTCCCTCGTCCGGCAAGGCGGAAGGATTCATCGCGGCGGAAAGCTGGCGCACCATCGCATCCGCGAGGCCGATACCACGGGTCGCCAGCTTCTGTGTCAGCTGCTGGTCGAGCATCGAGGTATACATGCGCGTCTGTTCGCTGTCGAACGGCCCATCCTGCGGCGTGGCCTCGCGCATACTCTTCATCAGCATGTTGAGGAATACCGCCTCGAACTGCTGCGCCGTCGCGCGCAAGGCCTCCGGCGTGGCCTGCCGCGCCTCCAGCTTCAGCGAATTGACGCCTTGGACGTCGAGCGCGAACTTCGAGGCGAGATCGGCACCGGGCAGCATTCAGATCACCTCGAGCTCGGCGCGCAGCGCGCCCGAAGCCTTGAGCGCCTGCAGGATGGCGAGCAGATCCAGCGGCGTGGCGCCGATCGAGTTGAGCGCCTTGACCACGTCGGCGAGCGAGGCGCCTCCTTTCAGCAGCATGACTTCGCCCGGCTGCTGGCGGATCTCGATCTGCGACTGCTGGGTGACGACGGTTTCGCCGCGCGACAGCGGCGCCGGCTGGCTGATGACCGGCTCGGAGGTGATGGTGACCGAAAGATTGCCGTGCGACACCGCGCTGGCGTCGAGCATGACGGTGCGGTTCATGACGACCGAGCCGGTGCGGGCGTTGATGATGACCAAGGCCCGCGCAGGCGCCGGGCTGACGTCGAGGCTCTCGATGGCGCCGAGAAAAGCCACGCGCTCGCTTTCACCGACCGGGGTCTTTACCTGGATGACGCGGCCATTCAACGCGCGCGCGGTGCCGGCGCCGAATTTCGCGTTCACCGCGTCGACCACGCGGCTGGCGGTGGTGAAATCGCTCTGCCGCAACTCGAGATTGATGGCGCCGGACTCGCCGAGCGCGGTGGCGACGCTGCGCTCGACCGTGGCGCCGGCGGGAATGCGCCCGGCGGACAGGTGGTTGATCTGCGTCTGGTTGCCGTTGGCGGCCGCGCCCGCCCCGCTCACCACGAGATTGCCCTGCGCCATCGCGTAGACCTGGCCGTCGGCGCCCTTCAAGGGGGTCAGGATCAGGGTGCCGCCGCGCAGGCTCTTGGCATTGCCCAGCGACGACACGGTGACGTCGATCGTCTGCCCCGGCTGCGAGAACGGCGGCAGGTCGGCGGTGACCATCACCGCGGCGACGTTCTTCAGCTGCATGTTGACGCCGGGCGGCAGCGTCACGCCCATCTGCGTCAGCATGTTGACGATGCTCTGGGTGGTGAATGGCGTCTGGGTGGTCTGGTCGCCGGTGCCGTCGAGGCCGACCACGACGCCGTAGCCGATCAGCTGGTTGGCGCGCACCCCCTGGATGGCGGCGATGTCCTTGATGCGCTCGGCGGCGTGCGCCGCGCCGACGCAGGCCAGGAAGCCCAGCAGGAGAAGAGTCGTCGGCTTCATGGGGTCCCCCTACAGCGGAATGAAACTCAGGAAAAAGCGCGCCAGCCAGCTCATCATCTCGGCCGTGTCGAGCTTGGCACTGGTGCGGTATTCGATGCGCGCGTCGGCGACCTGCGACGAGGGCACGACGTTGCCGGGCCGGATCGTCTCGGGTTGCACGATGCCGGACAGGCGGATGTATTCGGTCCCCTTGTCCAGCCCGATCTGTTTTTCGCCGGCGACCCGCAGGTTGCCGTTGGGCAGCACCTCGATCACGGTGGCGGTGACGCTGCCGCTGAAGATGTTGCTGGAATTGAGCGCGGACTTGTCGTCGTAGGCGACCGAGCCCTCGGCGTTGACGCCCGCGCCCTGGAACATCTTCAGCGGCACCCCGGCAACGGCGCCGATCGACGAATCGACCTTGCTTTCCTTGGAGGCGTTCGACGACGCCTGCTTGCCGGCCTGGGTGCGTTCGCTGATCTGGATCGTCAGGATGTCGCCGACGCGGCGCGCGCGGCGATCCTCGAACAAGGGACGATAGGCCGACGCCTGGTAGATGGCGCCGTTGCCGGGAGCGGCCACCGGCTGCACCTCGGGGCGCGCCGTGGTGGGATGTTCGACGATGGACGATGGCGTGGTGCCGCACGCGCCGAGCACGGCCGCCAGGCCGAGTCCGCCGATCAGTCGCAAGGCATTCATGGCCGGCCTCACAGTTGCGTCAGGCGCTGCAACATCTGGTCAGATGTGGAAATCGCCTTGCTGTTGATTTCGTAGGCGCGCTGGGTCTGGATCATGTTGACCAGTTCCTCGACGACATTGACGTTCGAAGTCTCGACGTAGGCCTGGTTCAAGAGGCCCGCCCCGTTGCTGCCCGGCGCGGTCGTGGTCGGCGTGCCCGACGCGGTCGTCTCGGCATAGAGGTTCTCGCCCAGGCTCTGCAGGCCGGCGGGATTGACGAACATCGCCAGTTGCAGCGTGCCCACCGTCGTCACCGCCGCGGAGCCCGCCTGCTGCACCGACACCGTGCCATCGCGCGCGATGGTCAGCGTGACCGTGTCGGGCGGAATGGTGATCGCCGGCTGGACCGGATAGCCGCTGGCAGTGACCAGCTGGCCGTTGGCGTCGGTCTGGAAACTGCCGTCGCGCGTGTAAGTGGTGGTGCCGTCCGGCATCAGCACCTGGAAGAAGCCGTTGCCCTGGATCGCGACATCCTTGGCGTTGCCGGTCTGCTGCAGGTTGCCCTGGGTGAAGATGCGCTCGGTGGCGACCGGCTTCACGCCGGTGCCGATCTGCAGGCCGGACGGCAGCGTGGTCTGTTCGGACGACTGCGCGCCGGGCTGGCGGAGGGTCTGGTAGAGCAGATCCTCGAACACCGCGCGCGCGCGCTTGAACCCCGTGGTGCTGACGTTGGCGAGGTTGTTGGAAATCACGTCCATCTGCGTCTGCTGTGCTTCCAGACCGGTCTTGGCAATCCATAGCGAGCGAATCATGTTTGCTCCTTCAAAAAATCATTCCGTCCGCGAAGCAGACGGAAACTCAGCTCAGCCCCAGCAGCTGGGCTGCCTTGGCATCGTTCGATTCCGCGCTCTGGATGAGCTTCATCTGCATCTCGAACTGACGCGCGAGCGAAATCATGTTGACCATCTCGTCGACGACGTTGACGTTGGACGATTCCAGCGCGCCGCTGACGAGGTTGACGTTTGGGTCGGCCGGCGCCGGCGCGCCACTTTTCAGGCGGAACAGGCCGTCGTCGCCGCGCACCAGTTCGGTCTCGCGCGGGTTGACCAGCTTGATCCGGGCGACGGTGGTCAGGCCCGTGGCGGCGGAACCGTCGGGCACCAGCGAGATCGTGCCGTCGCGCGCCACCGCCACATTGCGTCCCGGCGGGATCGCAATGGGGCCGCCGTCGCCCTGCACGGCAAGGCCGTCGCGCGTCTGCAGCACGCCGTTCTCGTCGACCTTGAGGCTGCCATCGCGGGTGTAGGCCTCGCTGCCGTCGGCGGCGCGCACGGCGATCCAGCCGGCACCCTGCACCGCCACATCGAGATCCCGTCCGGTATGCTGGATCGCGCCTGCGCGGAAATCGCTGCCGGTGGTGGCATCGACGACGAAGGCGCGCGTGGGCAGCGGCGCGCCCTGCACCGGCACCGCGCGAAACTGGTCGACCTGGGCGCGGAATCCCGTGGTGGTGGCGTTGGCCAGGTTGTGCGAAGTCGTCGCCTGCTGTGCCAGGATATGCTTCGCGCCGGTCATGGCGGTGTAGATGAGCCGATCCATGCTTGTCCCCTCGCCTCAGTGCATCAGCGCAGGTTCACCAGCGTTTGCAGTACCGCATCCTGCGCCTTGATCGTCTGGGCGTTAGCCTGGTAGACGCGCTGCGCGGTGATCAGGTTGACCAGTTCGGCGGTCAGGTCGACGTTGGAATCCTCGACCGCCGACGACTGCAGCACGCCCAGGCTGCCCGAATCCGGCACGCCGACCAGCGGCGCGCCCGAGGTCGATGTCTCGGCCCACTGGTTGTCGCCGATCGGCTGCAGGCCGTTCGGATTGGCGAAGCTGGCGAGCACGACCTGGCCCAGCACGGCCGACTGGCCGTTGGTGTAGCGGCCGAGGATGATGCCGTCCGCGCCGATGTTGTAGCCGGCCAGGCGGCCCGAGGAATAGCCATCCTGGTTCAGGGTATTGACGCTGAACGCGGCGCCGAACTGGGTGGTGCCCGTGTAATCGATATTGACGTTGAACGGACTCGCCGCGCCCGTCGTCACCGCCACCGAGGTCGTGAGCGGCATGGGGGTCGTGAGCAGGCCGTCGGTGCCGAAGTTGAGCGTGCCGACGAGGTTGGCGGGGCCGCCGTCGGTGGACGCATAGGCGTTCCACTGCCCTGCCGCCGTCTTCAGGTAATAGGTTTGCAGCGTGTGCTGGTTGCCCAGGCTGTCGTAGATCGACACCGACGTCGAATTGTGGAAAGTCGTCGGGTCGTTCATGTTGAAACCGGCGGCCGGCAGCACACCGACGCTCGAATCGAGGTTGAGCACGGCGTTGATTTCGCCCGTGACGTTCGGCACGATGTCCGCGGTATTGATCGAGATCGGCGCCGGCGCCCCGGTCGACAGCACCCCGGCGGCATTGGCCGTATAGCCCGTGAGCTTGGCGCCGCTGGCACTCACGATGAAGCCCATGCGGTCGAGCTGGAACTGGCCGTTGCGCTGGTAGGTGACCTCGCCGTTGTTGTCCATGCGGAAGAAGCCGCCGCCGTTGATGGCGATGTCGAGCGGGTTGTTGGTCGCCGTGATGTTGCCCTGGGTGAACTGCTGGGCGACGGTCGCGAGCTTGGTGCCTATGCCGATGCTGGAGCCGCCGGCGCCGGTAAGCGAACTGGCGTAGACGTCGGCGAACTGCGCCTGCGACTGCTTGAAACCGACCGTGCCCGAGTTGGCGACGTTGTTGCCGATCACGTCGAGATTCTTTGCCGCGGCATTGAGGCCGCTCAAGCCTTGCTGGAAACCCATGTTCTGCTCCTTGTGTTGATAGCGCCCGTTCGCCTCAATGGTTCACGCTGCCCTGCTCAGAAAATCTGCCGGACGTCGGCATAGCTCGCCTGGCCATTACCGGCCAGGTTGAGCTGCACCCCCCGGCTGCCCTGCGACACGCTGTTGACCAGCCCCAGATGCAGCGCCGTGGCCGGCACCCCCTGCCCGCCCTGCGCGGCGTTGACGCGGAAACGGTACTCGCCGTCCGGCATGGCGTTGCCGGCCATATCGAGGCCGTCCCACGCCATGACATGGACGCCAGCCTCGCGCGGCCCGAAATCGAGCGTGCGCACCAGCGTGCCCGACGCGCTGAAGACATCGACCTTCACGCTGTCGGCCGGGCGCGACAGGTCGAAGCCGATGACGTCCTGCAGTTCGGCCGGCCGCAGGCTGTCGCCCGGCACCAGGACACCGCGGCCGATCAGGCCGGCGGCCTGCACCATCTGGTTGGCCCCCAGGCTGGCGGCCAGCGCCTGCAGGGACTGGTTCATGTTCTCGATGCCCTGCACGGTCGACAGCTGCGCCATCTGGCTGGTGACCTGGGCGTTGTCGAGCGGGTTGAGCGGATCCTGGTTCTTCATCTGCGCCACGAGCAGGGCGAGGAAGCGGTCGCCGGTTTCTCCGGCGGCGCTCTTGCCGGGCCGGGCCGCGCCGCTGCCGAACAGGCTGGCGGCATTGCTGGTGTCTTGCACGGTGCTCATGGAAGCGTCTCCTGTCGGTGCGCGCCGCTCACTGGCCCAGGGTCAGGGTCTTGAGCAGCAGGGTCTTGGTGGTGTTCATCATTTCGACGTTCGACTGGTACGAGCGCGAAGCGGAAATCATGTTGACCATTTCCTCGACGACGTTGACGTTGGGCATGGTCACGTAGCCCTTGGCGTCGGCGAGCGGATTCTTCGGGTCGTACACCAGTTTCATCGGCGACGGGTCCTCGATGACCGCGGCGACGTTGACGCCGGTGGCGCCGTTGCCGCCGACCGGGGTGGCAGAGAAAACGACCTGCTTGGCTTTGTAGGGCGTGCCGTCGGCACTGGTCGCGCTGTCGGCGTTGGCGAGGTTGCTGGCGACGGTGTTCAGGCGCTGCGACTGCGCGTGCATGGCCGAACCGGCAACGTCGAAGATATTGAATAGCGACATGTCGGCTCCTTATCCCTGGATGGCGGCGAGAATGCCCTTGATCTGCGCACTCAGCCGGTTGAGGTTGAATTCGTAGTGCACGCTGTTGTCGGCGAACGCCGCGCGCTCGGCGTCGACGTCGACCGTGTTGCCGTCGACATTGCCCTGTGCCGGCGTGCGGTAAAGCAGCCCGGCTTCGGCAGCGAGCCCCGGCTTGCCGGCAAGATGGCCGGACGCGGTGGCGGCGAGCCGGACGCCGCCGGCGGCCGGCGTTCCCTGCAGCGCGCTCGCGAGCGAAGCGCGGAAATCCAGGTCGCGCGCCTTGTAGTTGGGCGTGTCGGCATTGGCGATGTTGGACGCCAGCACCTGCTGGCGCTGGTCGCGCAGGCGCAGCGCCTGCGCGTGGAAATTCAGCGTCTGGTCGAGCCGGTTCAGCATGCGGTCACCTCCGTCGGGCCCCGGGGCCTTTTACGATGACTGCATCCTAGTCACGCGCCTGTCCATCCGATCGCCCGATTAAGGGCAGAAACCCAGTTCATTTCGGTGTTTCGCCTCCGGCCCCCCTTCCTACAATGGCGCAATATGAGGAACCCCCGGGCAAGCGACACGGCAGCACACTTCCGGGCGGGCGCGCAGCGATGGGCGGCCGCCTGCCTGCTGCTGCCCGCCCTTGCCCACGGCGCCAGCCTGCAGGACCCTGCCGCCGTGCAGGCGCAGGCCGCGCGCTTCCTCACGGCCCAGACTGCCGGCCTGCCCGGCAAAGTCTCGGTGCAGGTCGAGGCGCCGCGTGCCGCGCTGCCGGCGTGCGCCGCGCTCGACGCCTTCCAGACGCCGGGCGTGCGCAGCATCGGCAAGACCACGGTGGGCGTGCGCTGCCTGGCGCCGCAGCGCTGGACGGTCTACCTGGCCGCGCAGGTCAGCGTGATCGGGCAGTACGTCGTCACCCGCGCACCGCTGCGCGCGCAGCAGGTCGTCGGCGCCGACGACCAGGCCCTGCGCGAGGGCGACCTCGGCAGCCTGCCGGCCGACGTGGCGACCGATGCCAACGCCCTGGTCGGCTATCGCGCCGTTTCCGGCATCGCCGCCGGCGCGCCGCTGCGCGCCGGCCTGCTGCGGCCGCCCCTGGTAGTGCAGCAGGGCCAGCCGACCCGTCTGGTGATGACGGGGCCGGGCTTCACCGTGCAAAGCGAGGGCCAGGCGATGGCGAACGCCAGCCGCGGCGAACGCGTGCGGGTGAAAACCCGCTCCGGCCAGATCGTCAGCGGCATCGCGCACGACGGGCAGCAGGTGATGCTCGCGTTCTGACCAGCCTTCAGGAATTGCCTACACTGCCGATAGATAAGTCAATGACCGTCGCCGGCCGCACGGTCTGCCCGCCCAACCAGGAAGCCGCCATGAAAATCGACCCCACCGGCATCAAGCCCGTCGCCCTGCCCGCCGCCGCCGACAACCGGCCCGCGCAGGCGAAGGCCAATGTCCGTGCCGACGCCGGCCAGATCGACGTCAGCCTGAGCGCGCGCGCGGAACAGCTGAAACAGCTCGAAACCCAGCTCGCGGCGCTGCCGGTGGTCGACCGCTCCCGGGTCGAACGCATCAAGGCGGCGATCGCCAGCGGCGAATACGTCATCCGGCCCGAGAACATCGCGGCCGGCCTGCTCGACTCGGTGAGGGAGATGCTCAATGCCGGCCGCTGAAGTGCTCGCCCGCCTGAACGCGGAAATCGCCGCCTGGCAAAGCCTGCACGACATCCTCACCGAGGAGGAGCGGGCGCTGGTGGATGGCGACGCCGAGCGCCTGGCGCCGCTGCATACCGCCATGCTGCAGCAACTGCAGGCGGTGAGCGACCACGCGCGCAACCGCGTCTCGGACCTGCAGCTCGCCGGCTACCGTCCCGACCGCGCCGGCATGGCGGCCTGGCTCGCGAAGCTCGGCCAGCCCGAACTCGGGGCGTGCTGGCAGCGGCTGGGCGACCTGGAGCAGCAGACGCAGGCGATCAACCAGCGCATCGGCGTGCTCGTCGACATGCGGCTCGGCGCCACCCGCCAGGCACTCAACGTCCTGATGCATGCCGCAGCCGGTGCCGCTGGCGGCCTCTACGACACCGACGGCCTCGCCGTCGGCGCGTCGACCGGCAAGCCGCTCACCGCGGCCTGAGCCTGCGGGCTTGCCTGATCAACCGAAGCGCTGCGGCGCGATCGCCCGCAGCAGCGCCTTTTCCAGCGGCAGCGGCTGGCCGGTCATGCGGTCGGCCAGCGCCTCGCCCAGCAGCCCCGCCCACACCAGGCCACGCGACGCGTAGCCCGCGGCGACGGCCACCCCCGCCAGCCCGTCGATCTCGCCCAGCAGGGGCAGGCGGTCCGGCAGGGTCGCGCGCAGCGCAGCGCGCCCTTGCAGGCACCCTGCATCGATGTGCGCCGACGCCCCCGGCAGTATCGCTTCCAGCCGCGTCAGGTTCGCGAGGTCGCTCGCCGCGCGCGGCGCGGTGTCCAGATCGTCGTGCTCGTAGGTCGCTCCCACCACCGGCTGCGCGCCCGGCGCAACGTAACCCTCGCGCGCGATGACCCGCGTCAGTTCCGGCAGGCTGCCCGCCGGCAGTCGCGTGACCTGGCCGCGCACGGCGTGCAGCGGCCAGGGCTGAGGCGGCAGCAATGTGCGCACGTCGCAGGCATTCGCCAGCACCACCGCGTCGGCCTCGGCCAGCACGCCGCCGGCGGCGTCGACGAGCCGCCAGCCGTGCGCGACCGCATGCAGCGCAGCCACGTCGCAACGGGTCGCCAGCGAGATCGCGCGATGCGCGAGCCAGGCGCGCACCAGGCTGGCCGGCTCGACCCAGCCCGCCTGCGGGTAGAACACGCCAGGCGCCTCGACCGGCCAGTTGGCCAGCAGGCGCGCCTCGTCACGATCGACCCAGCGCGCGAACGCTGGCGGCGGCAGGGTGTCGTCCAGGGCACGCCGCTGTTTCACCGCGCTGCCCGCGTCCTTCGCCAGATGCAGCACGCCGCAGCGCGACCACGCCACGCCGTCGAGCGCCGCCCAGGCACGCAGGTTGTGCAGGAAGGCCGCGCGCGTCAGGCGGCTGGCGCGGTTGTCGTCGCGCGACAGCAGCGGCCGGAACACGCCGAGCGGATTGCCCGACGCCGCCTGCGCCGGCGCGTCCGCACGCTCGAGCACGCTGACCGCGACGCCGCGCTGCGCCAGCGCGTGGGCGACCGCCGCCCCCGCCACCCCCGCGCCGACCACGGCGACATGACGAGGGGGGGTGCGTGCTGTATCCCCCGGCGTGCCGGCGTAGCGGGCGGCGAGGCAATGCCGTTTGCGTCCATAGCCGGGGCGTTTTTCGCAGGCAAAGCCGGCCTGCGCGAGGGCATCGCGCACCGGGGCCGCGACGGAGTAGGTCGCGGCGCGCGCCCCCGGCCTGGCGCAGCGGCCGAGCGCGGCAATGAGGTCGCGCTGCCAGAGGGCGGGATTGCGGTCGGGCGCGAAACCGTCGAGGTAGAAGGCATCGACCCGGGCATCGAGTTGCGGGACGGTCTCGGCAGCGTCCCCCAGCATCAGGGTGAGCTGCACGCGGCCGCCGTCGAGCGCGATCCGGTGGAAGCCCGGCAGGGCCATCGGCCACGCGGCGCGCAATTCGGCGGCAAGCGGCGCAAATTCCGGCCACTGCGAATGCAGGCGCGCGAGGTCGCCGGCGCTGAAGGGATGTTTCTCGGCCGAGATGAAATGCAGGCGCGCGCAGCGCGCCGGATCCTCGCGCCACGCCGCCCAGGTGGCCAGGAAGTTGAGCCCGGTGCCAAAGCCGGTTTCCAGCACGACGAAGACCGCGCGCCCGGCCCACGCCCCCGGCAGGCCACAACCTTCGAGAAAAACATGGCGCGCCTGCCCGGCGCCGCCGTCGGCGGAATGATAGACATCGCCGTAGGCGGCGGAATACGGCACGCCGTCACGCCAGTCGAGGCGCGCGGGAACGATGGCTTGCACGCGGGCCCGCGCTCAGGGCTCGAAGCCTTCGCGGTGGGTGGCGTTGATGGCGCGCAGAAGCTCGCGGAAGGGAATGTCGCGCTCGTGTTTCCTGAACAGCGGCATGAACTCGAGGTCCGCCCCCTGCCCCAGGCCCGAATAGCGGCCCGAGATCATGGACTCGTGCAAGCTGCGCAGCATGGCGTCGAGTTGGTCGAGATAGGGCGTATAGGTCGAGGCCTCGTCGTCATCGTGCTCGAGACAGGCGCGCAATTCGTCGACTTCGTAAACGGCCTCGTGCACCAGGTCGATCAACGCATTCATGTCCTTGGCTCGTTTCATGGTTCCTCTTCGTACCCGAAAAAAAATGTAAGCATACCGCCAGCCGTCCCGGCCGGGTGCTCAATTGGGCGCGCCGGCTGCCGTTACTGGTTCCGGTGCGTACGAATCACAAGGAGACACGATGGGCATTCAGCAGGAGATCGAATACGCCATCACCAGCCACGGCGCATGGAAAGCGCAGTTCCGGAGTTTCCTGAACGGGCACGGCAAGATGGACATCGCCACGGTGGGCACCGTTCACGCCTGCCGGCTGGGAGACTGGCTGAACAATGAGGCACGCCGCATGCTCTCGCCCGAAGACCATGCGGAGGCCTGCCGGCTGCATGCCCGATTCCACGACGTCGCCGGCGAGATCATCAGCAACATCAAGGCGCGGCGATTTGCGGCGGCGCGGGCCGCGCTCGGCCCTGGTGCCGCGTTCGACCAGGCCAGCCAGGAGCTGGCGGCCTTCCTGCGCAAGATCCCGCTGCGCCCGCGCCGGCGTAACAATCCCGACAAGGCACCGGCGGCGGCCTCCGCGTCCGGAAGCACCTGACCGCGGGCACATTCCGAATGAAACCGGGGCGGTAGCCCCGGTTTCATTCGGGTGCCCCTACTTGGCGGCGATTTCCTCCAGCCGGCGCGCGCGAATGACCTGGCCGTCGAGGCCGGCTTCCTTGGCGCTGCCGCCGTAGGCGACGACCATCAGCTGGCTGTAGTACATCACCGGAATATTGAATTTGGTGCCGTAGCGCTGGTTGATCTGGCCCTGGTAGATCTCGACGTTGGCCTGGCACAGCGGGCACGGCGTGACGATCATTTCGGCGCCATGATCGTAGGCGGACTCGATGATGTCCTTGATCTGCGCCTGCGCCTTTTCCGGCTCGGAAAAGGCCAGCGCGCCGCCGCAGCAGGTCACCTTCATGTCGTATTCCGGGATCGATTCGGCGCCGACCATCTCGACCATCTTGTCGAGATACTGCGGGTTTTCGAACGATTCGCCGGCGACGCCGAAGGGGCGGTTGGTCTGGCAGCCGACGTAGCCGGCGATCTTCACGCCCTCGAGCGGCTTCTTCACGTGCTTCTTCATTTCGTCGAAGCCGAGATCCTCGATGAGCACCTCGACCATGTGGCGGATCTCGGGCATCTCGTTGATGGTAAGACCGGCTTCCTTGAGCGCTTCGCGGGTGTCGGCGAGCAGCGTTTCGGAATGCGTCAGGCGCTCGCGCGTCTCGCGCGCGCCCAGCCAGCAGGCAGCGCAGGTGGCGACGATTTCCTGTCCCGGCAGATGCTGCTCCGACAGCGCGAAGTTGCGCGCATTCATCACGTGGCGCGGCAGTTCGCCCGCCTCGGCATAACCGATGGAGGCGCCGCAGCAGTTCCAGTCGGGAATTTCGGTCAGCTTGATGTCGAGCGTTTTGCACATCGACTCGACCGAGGTCAGGTAGTTGGAAGCGGAAGCCCCCTTCTGCGAGGAGCAGCCGGGGTAGAACGCATATTCTTTCTTGGCCATGTCTGTGTTTCTCCTCAACCCGCCATTTTGGCGGCCTTGCGGGCGCGCTCGATTTCGTAGGCCTTCTTCAGCATCGCCTGGATGCCTTTCTGGTCACGGCACTTGTGTCCCCCCAGGAGCTCGAAGGGGTTGAGCCGCCTGGCCTTCATCAGCCCCAGGGCGACGTCCTTCATCTTCAGGCCTTCCTTGATGCCGGCGACGAGTCCGTTCTTGAAATACAGCCCCATCGAGAGCTTGAGCTCGTTGACGCGGCCGGTATGCGTCGCGTTCTTCCAGAACAGGCCGGAAAAGAAGCGCGTCGGCTGCATTTTCGGTGCGAGGCCCAGGCGATGCGCGTACTCGGCGAGTCCGTGCATGATGTGGGTGATGGGGAGCTTCCTCGGGCAGCGCACGATGCAGTTGTAGCACGAGGTGCAGTTCCACATCGAGCTCGAGGTCAGGACTTCCTCGCGCTTGCCGGCGCGGATCATCATGAAGATTTCCTGCGGCGGATGCTCCCACGCGCTCTGGAAATTGGTCGGGCAGGAACCGGAGCAGACGCCGCATTGCATGCACATCTTCACCCAGTCGCCCATCTCGACCTGTTCTTCGACTTCCTTCAGGAAGCTGTTGCGGTATCTCGCCGCCATTGCGGTATTTGCGCTCATGGGGTCTCCCGGTTAGAAGCCTTTGAAGGGGCTGGGGCCGACGGCCGCCAGTTCCTCGGCGTATTGGTTGATCATCGCGGGCAGACGCTCGATGTCGGTGATCGCCACCTCCAGATCGCGCACCCGCTCCTTCTCCAGGTTCAGCGTCTTCAGCGTGTCGTCGATCTTCGACATGCGCACCCGGCCCAGTTCGGAACCCTTGACGAAATGGCACTGGTATTCGTCGCCCGATTTGCAGCCCATCAGCATCACGCCGTCGTAGCCGGCGTTGAGCGCGTCAGTGATCCAGATGGTGTTGACCGAGCCGAGGCAGCGGATCGGAATGATGCGCACGAAGGCCGAATACTCGTTGCGGCTCATGCCCGCCATGTCGAGCGCCGGGTAGGCGTCGTTCTCGCACGCCAGGATCAGGATGCGCGGCTTCTCGGAAAACTCGTCGGGAATGTCGACCGCCTTGATCTGCGCGCCGACGCTGTTGACCGAGTAGTTCTCGAACGAGATCACGCGCACCGGGCAGGCGCCCATGCAGGTGCCACAGCGGCGGCAGCGCGATTCGTTGAACACCGGGAAGCGTTTTTCATCCTCGTCGATCGCGCCGAACGGGCATTCGACGGTGCAGCGCTTGCACTGGGTGCAGCCTTCGAGGCGCACTTTCGGGAAGGAGAGATCGCCCGAGCGCGGATGCGCCGCGCGGCCGAGCTCGGCGTTCTCCAGCGCCTGGATCGCCTTGAGCGCGGCGCCGGTGGCGTCCTCGCGCGCCTGTGCGATGTCCATCGGACGCCGCACCGGGCCGGCGGTGTAGATGCCGGTGCGGCGGGTCTCGTAGGGGAAGCAGATGAAATGCGAGTCGGTGAAGCCATACTTGAGCTGCGGCACGTCCGGCCCCTGACGGTAGGTCAGGTTGAGGATGGAAATCGGCTTGACCTCGACCGTACCTTCGCTCGCGGCCTCGCCTTCCTGACCCGCGACCTGCGGCTTGGTCAGCGCGTCGATATTGACGCCCGAGTTCGCCACCTGGCCGGTCGCCAGCACCACCAGGTCGACGTCGACTTCGGCCGCGTCCTTGTCGTCGAGGATCAGGTCGTGGAATTTCACCGTGCTGGTGTTGCCGTCGGGCACGACCTGATGGACACGGCCCTTGGTGAAGATGACGCCCTTTTCCTGCGCGCTGCGGTAGAAATCCTCGCCGTTGCCGGGCGTGCGCAGGTCGGTGTAGATGATGGTGGTGTCGATGTCGGGGTTGGCGTCCTTGAAATACATCGCCTGCTTGATGCTGGCGTTGCAGCAGAAACCCGAGCAATACGGCAGGTGCGTGCCCGAAGGATCACGCTGGCCGGCACACTGCACGAACACCACGGATTTCACCGGCGCGCCGTCCGAAGGCCGGCGGATCACGCCATCCCCTGCAGCCGCCGCCCTCGCCAGCGCCTCGAGGCCCAGCTGGTCGACGACGTTGGGCGACTTGCCGCCGCCGAGCTCGGGCAGCTTGTTCATGTCGTAGGGCGTGAAGCCCGTCGCCTGCACGATCGCGCCGATGTCCTCGGTGTGCGTGGCGCCCGATTCGGTGGCGATGTCGACGACGAAACGGCCTGGCGCGCCGTCGGTCCGGGCGACGGTCGCGTTGAGATACACCTTGATGTTGGCGTCGGCCAGCACCTGCGACACGAGGTCGGCGACGCCGGTATCGGCCGGCGATTTGTACGGCTCGTGCACCGGCACACGCTTGTGGAGCTTGCCGGCCCAGCCGCCGAGCTCGCCGGTCTTCTCGACCAGGACGACCGGGTAGCCGGTCTTCGACGCCTCGATCGCGGTGGTCATGCCGGAGACGCCGCCGCCCACCACCAGGAGCGTCTTGCTGCTGCCGGTGTTGGGGTTGCCGGCCGGCACGCTCATCGCCTTGATTTCGGCGCACCCCATGCGGATGTAGTCCTCCGCCATTTCCTGCGTGGTCTCGCGCGCTTCCTCGGTGTCGGGGCGGACCCAGATCACGCCCTCGCGCAGGTTGGCGCGCGCCACGGCGTTCTCGGGGAAGTAGAAGGCCTCGGTCTTGGCGCGGCGCGAGCAGGCGCCGATCATGATGTGGGTGACGCCTTCATTGGCGATGTCGTTCCGGATCATCGCCACGCCGTCGGCATTGCACAGGAAGTCGTGCGACTTCACCAGCGGCACCTTGCCGTCCTTCTGCGCGACCTTGACCAGCGCGTCGGTGTCGAGACGCTCGCCGAGTCCGCAGCCCTTGCAGATGTACGCTGCGACTTTCATGTCCGCCATGGTTTAAGCCTCCGCCTTTGCTACTTTGTTCACGACCTGGATGGCGCGCAGCGCCGCCGCCGTGGCCGACTGCACGGCTCGGTTGACGTCGAGCGCGTTCGATGCGCAGCCGGCGCCGAACACCGCGCCGTTGGCCGGGTCGGCCTCGATGAAACCAGAGGAATCCGCGACGACGTGGCCGGGAATGTCGATGCCCTTGACCGAGGGTTCCATGCCGATGGCCAGCACCACCAGGTCGTGCGGCGTGGTATAGCGCTTGTAGCCTTCGGTGTTGACGCCCCAGCACACCGGGTTGCCCTGCTCGTCCTCGGAGATGCGCGCGACCTTGGATTTGATGAAGGTGACCGACGGATCGGCCTGGACCTTCTGGTAGAAGTCCTCGAAACGGTCGATCGCGCGGATGTCGATGTAGTAGATCGTCGATTTGCCGTCTTCGGGGAATTTCTCGCGCACATAGTGCGTCTGCTTCAAGGACGCCATGCAGCAGATGCGCGAACAATGGCGCAGGTGATTCTCGTCGCGCGAGCCGGCGCACTGGATGAAGGCGACGTTCTTCGCCTCCTTGCCGTCCGAGGGACGCAGCAGCCTGCCGCCGGTGGGGCCGTGCGGATCGGCCAGGCGCTCGAATTCCACGCTGGTGATGACGTTCTTGAAACGGCCGTAGCCGTAGGGCTGGATCTTAGCCGCGTCGTACGGCTGCCAGCCGGTCGCCCATACCACGGCGCCCGCCTTGACCTGGATCGTCTCCTCCTTCATGTCGAGGTCGATCGCGCCATACTTGCACGCCGCCTTCGCTTTCTCGGCGTCGGGCGTGCCGAGGATCGCCGGGTCGAGCACGTAGCGCTGCGGGTAGGCCATCGCGTTCGGCAGGTAGGCCGCCTTGTGCTGGCCGAGCCGGTAGTTGAACGGGTCGGCGACGGTCATGTCGACCGCACGCTCGCAGTCGCCGCAGGCGGTGCAGTTCTCGTTGACGTAGCGCGGCTTGACCGAGACGGTTACCGTGTAGTCGCCAGCGCTGCCCGTGATGCCGGTCACCTCGGCCAGCGTCAGCACGCGCACGCGCGGATTGTTCTTGAGCCGGCGCAGGTTGATTTCCAGGCCGCAGGTCGGATGACACAGCTTGGGAAAGTAGCGGTAGAGCTGGGACGTGCGTCCGCCCAGCGCGGGATTCTTCTCGACCAGGACGACGTTCTTGCCGGTTTCGGCCGCTTCAAGCGCGGCAGTCATGCCGGAAATCCCGCCGCCCACCACGAGTATCGTCTCGTTGGTCGCAACATGCTCCGTCATCTTGTGTCCTCCATCCGATGGATGCCAAATATTTCGACACCGCCCGGAAAGCGCTCCCGGACAGTCGGGTTTCAACCCGGGCCTGAATCCACGAAATGGTACTCCGAAGGCCCTGTCCGCCGCCACGCGCAGACGGGCAATTTCAATCGAAGTTTTCTATGCGGGAATAAAGGAAGTGTTGATGGCCGCGTCAGACGTGCGGCGTGACCGGCGGCAGGACCGACGCCGGCGCGGCTTCGACGGCGACGATGTCGAACGCCATCGTCGCGAGGTCGGCCATGATGTAGGTGGGCGGGTTGCCGACGCCGCCGACGGTGCCGGGGTTGATCAGCCAGGTGGTGGTGCCCTTGACGGTGGCGACCTGGGTGATGCTGGATTTGTGGTCGTGACCACAGCACACGAGGTCGTAGTCGCCGGTGCAGGCGAGCGCGTGCGCGTAGTGGGGATAGTGCACCAGGAACAGGCTGCGGTCGGCCAGCGTGATCGCGGCGTCCTGGCCATGGTAGCGGATCACGCTGTTGGGCTCGGCGGCGAGCCGCGTCATGTTGTAGAGGTCGCCGGTATTGTTGCCGTGGATGACGTGCACCGGCAGTTCGTATTTCTGCAGCACGCGCAGCGTGGTCGGCGCGACCACGTCGCCGCAGTGCAGCACCGCCTCCGCCCCGTGCGCGCGGGCGTGCTCGACCGCGGCGCCGAGCAGGCGCCGGTTGTCGTGGGAGTCGGAGAGGATGCAGATTTTCATGGGTGGGCTCAGAACGCCGGCTTGTCCTTCGCATTGCGATAACGCTCGACGCCGGCGAGGATCTCGGCGCGGGCGTCGTCCACGCCGACCCAGCCTTCGACCTTGACCCATTTGCCGTCTTCGAGATCCTTGTAGTGCTCGAAAAAGTGGGCGATCTGCTTCAACAGCAGCGGCTGCAGGTCTTGCGGCTGGTTCACTCCCCTGTACAGGCCGCACAGCTTGTCGACCGGCACCGCGAGGAGCTTGGCGTCCGCGCCGGCTTCGTCAGTCATCTTCAACATGCCGATCGGGCGGCAGCGCACGACCACGCCGGTGATGAGCGGGATCGGGGTGATCACCAGCACGTCGACCGGGTCGCCGTCTTCCGACAGGGTGTGCGGGATGTAGCCGTAGTTGCACGGGTAGTGCATCGCGGTCGACATGAAGCGGTCGACGAACATCGCGCCGGACTCCTTGTCGACTTCGTACTTGATGGGTTCGCCGTGGGCGGGGATTTCGATGATGACGTTGAAATCGTCCGGCAGGTTGCGGCCGGAGCTGACGCGGTCGAGGCTCATGAGGGTCTCAGCACAAAAAAACGGAAAGCCGGGCATTATACCCGCCCGCGCGCGGCGCCCGTGCGCCCGTATAATCCGACTTTTTGCATGCTGTTTTCCCCCGCCGCCCCTCCTGCCGGCCGCCGCCAGTCCGGCCTTGCCGGCGCCGCCGACGCGCTCTACCTCGCCGAGCTGGCGCGCCACGCCGCGCCGCTGGTGGTGGTGTGCGCGAGCGCCTGGGACGCCAACCGGCTGGCCGAGGAACTGCGCTGGTTCGATCCTGAACTCCGGGTGTGCGCCTTCCCCGACTGGGAAACCCTGCCCTACGACGCCTTCTCGCCGCACCCCGACCTGATTTCGGAGCGGCTGGCGACGCTCTACCAGATCTCACGCGGCGATTTCGATGTCGCCGTGGTGGCGTTCTCGACCGCGCTGTACCGGCTGGCGCCGCCGGCTTTCCTCGCCGCCCACACCTTCTTTCTCAAGCAGAAGGACACGCTCGACGAGGCCGCCTTCCGCGCGCAGATGGCGCTCGGCGGCTACACCCATGTGAACCAGGTCTACGCGCCGGGCGAGTTCTCGGTGCGCGGCGGCCTGATCGACCTCTTTCCCATGGGCAGCGCGGTGCCCTACCGCATCGACCTGTTCGACAACGAAATCGAGACGATCCGCGCGTTCGACGTCGACACCCAGCGCAGCATCTATCCGGTGGACGAGGTGCGCCTGCTGCCGGCGCGCGAATTTCCCCTCGACGAGGCGGGCATCACCCGCTTCCGCCAGGCCTTCCGCGAACGCTTCGAGGGCGATCCCTCGAAGTCCAAGCTCTACAAGGACGTCAGCAACGGCCTGGCGCCGGCAGGCATCGAGTACTACCTGCCGCTGTTTTTCGAGCAGACGGCGACGCTGTTCGATTATTTGCCGAAAACCGTCCGCCTGGTGTTCCACGGCGCGCTCGACCCCGCCGGGCAGGCGTTCTGGGCCGATGCGCAGGGGCGTTACCGCCTGCTCTCCGGCGACCAGGACCGGCCGCTCTTGCCGCCGGCCGAGATTTTTCTCTCGACCGAGACTTTCTTCATTCTCGCCCGGGACTACGACCGGCTCGACGTCGATCAGGCCGGCGCAGGCCTCGCGCGCCCGGTACCGCCGGTCGCCGTCGACCGCCGCGAAGCGCACCCGGTCGCCAAGCTGCAGGGTTTCGTCGACGGCTTCGCCGGCAGGGTGCTGATCGTCGCCCCCTCGGCCGGGCGCCGCGAGACGCTGCACGAATATCTCGCCGAGCACGGCCTCATGGCCACGCCCGTCGACGGCTGGGCCGACGCCCAGGCGAGCGGCGCGCGCATCCTGCTCACCCACGGCCCGCTCGCCGAGGGCTTCGTTTCCGCCGACGGCGCGCTTGCCGTCGTCACCGAAACCGAGCTCTACGCGATCCCGCCGAAAACCCGGCGTGCGCGCGAAGCCCGCGCGACGCAGATCGACAACCTGCTGCGCGACCTCTCCGAGCTCAAGCCCGGCGACCCGGTGGTGCACGCGCAATACGGCGTCGGCCAATACCTCGGCCTCGTCAACATGGACCTCGGCGACGGCGACACCGAGTTCCTGCAGCTCGAATACGCGAAGGGTGACAAGCTCTACGTGCCGGTGGCGAACCTGCACCTGATCTCGCGCTACTCCGGCGCTGGCGAGGGCGAAGTACCGCTGCACAAGCTGGGCACCGACCAGTGGGAAAAGGCGCGCCGCCGCGCCATGCAGGCAGCGCGCGACACGGCCGCCGAGCTCCTGAACCTGTACGCGCTGCGCGCGGCGCGCGAGGGCCACGCGTTCCAGTTCTCGCTGCACGACTACGAGGCCTTCGCCGAGGGTTTCGGCTACGAGGAAACGCCCGACCAGGCCGCCGCGATCGCCGCGGTGATGGCCGACATGCAGTCGGGCAAGCCGATGGACCGGCTGGTCTGCGGCGACGTCGGCTTCGGCAAGACCGAGGTTGCGCTGCGCGCCGCCTTCATGGCGGTGATGGGCGGCTACCAGGTCGCCGTGCTGGTGCCGACCACGCTCCTCGCCGAGCAGCACTTCAACAATTTTTCCGACCGCTTCTCCCAGTGGCCGGTGAAGCTTGCCGAACTGTCGCGCTTCCGCAGCCCCAAGGAACAGGCCGAGGCGCTCAAGGCGCTGGCGGATGGCAGCATCGACATCGTCATCGGCACCCATCGGCTGATCCAGAAAGACGTCAAGTTCGCCCGCCTGGGCCTGGTCATCCTCGACGAGGAGCACCGCTTCGGCGTACGGCAGAAGGAGCGGCTGAAGGCGCTGCGCGCCGAGGTCGACGTGCTCACGCTCACCGCGACGCCGATTCCGCGCACGCTAGCGATGTCGCTCGAGGGCATCCGCGATTTCTCGGTCATTGCGACCGCGCCGCAGAAGCGTCTGGCGGTCAAGACCTTCGTCCAGCCCTTCTCCGGCGGCCTCATCCGCGAAGCGGTGCTGCGCGAGCTCAAGCGCGGCGGCCAGGTGTATTTCCTGCACAACGAGGTCAGCACGATAGAGAACATGCGCGAGCGGCTCGAGAAGCTGCTGCCCGAGGCGCGCATCCGCGTCGGCCACGGCCAGATGAGCGAGCGCGAGCTCGAGCAGGTGATGCGCGATTTCTACCAGCAGCGCTTCGATATCCTCCTGTGCACCACGATCATCGAGACCGGCATCGACGTGCCGACCGCCAATACCATCCTCATCAACCGCGCCGACAAGTTCGGGCTGGCGCAGCTGCACCAGTTGCGCGGGCGCGTCGGGCGCTCGCACCACCAGGCCTTCGCCTACCTGCTGGTCGAGGAAGACCGCACGCTGACGCCGCAGGCGAAGAAACGGCTGGAGGCGATCCAGCTGATGGAAGAGCTCGGCTCGGGCTTCCATCTCGCCCGCCACGACCTCGAAATCCGCGGCGCCGGCGAAGTGCTGGGAGAAAAGCAGAGCGGCGAGATTCTCGAGGTCGGTTTTTCGCTCTACAACGACATGCTGGCGAACGCGGTGGCGAGCCTCAAGGCGGGCCGCGAGCCCGACATGAGCCAGCCGCTGGGCGTGGTGTCGGAGATCAACCTGCACACGCCGGCGCTGCTGCCCGAGGACTACTGCCCCGACGTACACGAGCGCCTGGTGCTCTACAAGCGGCTGGCAAGCGTGCAGCACACCACCGACCTGACCGCGCTGCAGGAAGAGCTGATCGATCGCTTCGGCGCCCTGCCCGACCCGGCGCGCGCGCTCATCGACACGCATCGATTGCGGCTGGCCGCGAAGCCGCTCGGCATCGTCAAGGTCGACGCCAGCGCCGATACCATTCTGCTGCAATTCGTGCCGCAGCCGCCGATCGACCCCGGCCGCATCATCCAGCTCATCCAGACCCGGCGCGACATCAAGCTGGCGGGCGAGAACCGCCTGCGCTGGACGGTGGCCTCCCCCGCGCCCGAGCTCCGCGCCGCCAACGTCGTCACTTTCTTCAACCTGCTGAAATAGCCGCCACCCATGAATCTGATCGTGCAGGGGCCCGACATCCCCACCCCCGACCTCAAGCAGCTCGCCAAGCTCTCCGCAGCCAGCGCCATCGAGGCGGTGACCCCGACCGCCTTCCGCCTGGTGGCCGCCGACCCCGGCCAGCGCGAAGCGGTCGCCGCCTACTGCGAGGCGAACCGCTTCGATCACGGCTGGGTGCCGGCCGGACGCCGCATCACGGATTTCGGCCTGCTCGTCATGGACATGGATTCGACCCTGATCACCATCGAGTGCATCGACGAGATCGCCGACATGCAGGGCCTCAAGCCACAGGTCGCGGCGATCACCGAAGCCGCGATGCGCGGCGAAATCGATTTCGCCGAAAGCCTGCGCCGCCGCGTCTCGCTGCTGGCGGGGCTGGACGAATCCGCGCTGCAACGCGTCTACGACGAGCGCCTGCAGCTGTCGCCCGGCGCCGAGACCCTGCTCGCCGCGTCGCGCGCGGCCGGAATCAAGACCCTGCTGGTGTCAGGGGGGTTCACCTTCTTCACCGAACGCTTGAAGCCACGGCTGGGACTCGACTACACCGGCGCCAACACGCTGGAAATCGTTGGCGGCAAGCTCACCGGCCGCGTGCTCGGCAACATCGTCGACGCCCAGGGCAAGGCCGACCGGCTGAACCGCGTGCGCGGCGAGCTGGGGCTGGCGAAAAACCAGGTCGTGGCCCTGGGCGACGGCGCCAACGACCTGAAAATGATGGCCGCGGCCGGCGTCAGCATCGCCTACCATGCCAAGCCGGTGGTGCGCGCCCAGGCAAGCTACGCGCTCAACCACGTGGGGCTGGAGGGCGTGCCGCCCCTGCTCGGGCAAGGCGCTCCCTCCCCCTAAAGAATGGGTGGCGGCCGCCGTTAAACCTAGTAGCCTTTAGCCTGTCTCAGGTTTAACCCACAGCGACCAGGATTCCCCGTGAAAATCGACAAGCGCATCACACCGCCCGCCGCCTCGAAGGTCTCTACCGTCAAGGGCAAGGGCGGCGGCAAATCGACGCCCCAGGCCACCGGCAGCGACTCGGTCAGCGTGAGCGAATCCAGCAGCCAGGTACGCGCGCTGGAAGCGCAGCTCGCGGCGATCGACGTCACCGACGTGGGCAAGGTCGAGTCGGTCAAGGCGGCGCTCGCCGACGGCAGCTTCACGGTCGACGCCGAAGTGGTGGCCGACCGGCTCATCGACCACACGAAGGAAACCCTGCGCAAGCGCCCGCGCAAGAAGTGAGCCGCCCCCCGCAAAACCCGCCGGCCGGCGGGTTTTTTCTTATCGGCCGACTGGCCTAGAATTCGGCCTTGATTGCCAACTGACAGGTAAAACCCCATGAACGAAGTCACCCTTGCCGTCACCGGCATGACCTGCGGCGGCTGTGTCGCCAGCGTGCAGCGCGTACTGACTGCGATTCCCGGCGTGCAAAGCGTCGAGGTCAGCCTCGATCCGGGCCAGGCCCGCGTCGTGTTCGACCCCGACCGGACCGACCGCGCGGCGCTGGTTCAGGCCATTACCGCGGCGGGTTTCGGCGTCGCCGCCTGACCCGGCTCACAAGCCGCCGCACAGGGTTTCCAGCGGTGCCGGCCGGTGCACGGCGTTCCCCTGCACGTAGTCGACGCCGATCTGCCGCAGGACCGCCAGCACGGCGTCCGATTCGACATATTCAGCGACCGTTTTCAACCCCATCTGGTGGCCGATGCGGTGGATCGCCTCGACCATGTAGCGGTCGACGGCGTTGGTGGCGATGTCGCGCACGAAAGCGCCGTCGATCTTGAGGTAGTCGACGTTGAGATTGCGCAAGTAGCCGAACGACGACAATCCGCTGCCGAAGTCGTCGAGCGCGAAACGGCAGCCATAGGTGCGCATGGCGGCGATGAACTCGTTGACCACGGCGAGGTTGCCGATGGCCGCGGTTTCGGTGATTTCGAAGCACAGGTGCGGCCCCAGCTCGGGCATGCGGTCGAGGTGTTCGAGCAGCGTGCGGCGGAACGCCGGGTCCTTGAATGACGCGCCCGACAGGTTGAGCGCGAACTGGCAGAACTGCCGCGGGCCGCGTTCGCCGAGGTAGCGCCGACAGACACGCAGGGTTTCCTCGACCACCCAGCCGTCGAGCGCCGGCATGATGGCGAAGCGCTCGGCCGCCGGGATGAAGGCCATCGGCAGGATTTCGCTGCCGTCGTCGTCGAGCATGCGCAGCAACAATTCGACGTGGCGCTCGTTCTCGGCGGCGCCGTCGGCGCGGCGGATCTCCTGCCACGACAGGCGCAGGCGGCCATCCTCGAGCGCGTGCTGGATGCGCGTCATCCACTGCATCTCGCCGCGATGGCGCGCAAGGTCGGTATCGCGGCTTTCGTAGATGTGGATCTGGTTGCGGCCATGATCCTTCGCCAGGTAGCAGGCCGAATCGGCCGCCGAGAGCAGGCTCGCGGTCGAACCGCTGTCGCGGGTGATTGCCACCACGCCAACGCTCATGCCGACCGCAAACACGCGGTCGGCCCACTTGAAGCGGAAGCGCTGCACGTCGGCACGGAAGGCGTCGACCACTTCGAGCGCGTCCGGCACGTTGCAGTTTTCGAGCAGCAGCGCGAACTCGTCGCCGCCCAGCCGCGCCAACGTGTCGCGCTCGCGCAGGTTGGTGCGCAGCAGCAGCGCGAGTTGGCGCAGCAGCTCGTCGCCCGCGGCGTGGCCGCAGGTGTCGTTGATGACCTTGAACTGGTCGAGGTCCATGTAGCACAGCACATGCTCGCGCCCCTGCTGCAGCGCCGACTGCAGCAGGCGCTCCAGACGATGCTCGAACTCGCGCCGATTGATCAGTCCGGTGAGCACGTCGTGGCTCGCCTGGTAGGTCAGGCGCGCCGTGGCCTGGTCGATTTTCTCCTGCATCTGGTCCTGTATCGCCTGCAGATGCGCCGCCATCTCGTTTACGCCACGCTGCAGTTCGCCCAGCTCGGCGCGCCCCGTCACCGCGACACGCTCGTTGAAATGGCCATCACCGATGCGCTTGACCACGCGGCCGAGATCGAGAATCGGGCCGGTGATCTGGCGCCCGATGCGCCAGGCAAGGAAAACGCTCACGGCCAGGCCCGCGAACAGGATCAGGAGATTGTCGCGGATCGCCTGGTACTGGCTGAATCGCGTCGTTTGCCGCGACACGTTCAGGCCCACCCAGCCCAGCAATGGCGAAACCGCCTGTGTCGATACCTCGTGCCCGTCGCCCAGCGCGAAATCGTCGACCGCCACTTCGGTCCGGATGATCGGCGCGTAGTAAACCAGCCGGTCCGGGTACTCGACCATCTGCAGGCGGTCGGCAGGCAGGCCGGCGCGGGCGGGTTCGCGCCACGCGCCGGCGCCTACCGCCACCAGCCGCGCGCCGGTCTCGTCGAACACCGCGACGCCGAGCACATCGGGCTCGATGGCGGTCTTTTCGAGCAGGTTCCGCAGCACCTCGGCATTGTTGGTCGTCACGCCGTATTCGGCGGCCGGCGCCAGTTGGCGCGTCATCGCCGCGGCGCGCGCACGCAGCGATTCGTCGAGATCATCGATCTTGCCGCTGATGAGCCGGAACATGAGCAGCACGCCGATGATCGCCACGGGCACCAGGGCGAGGCCGATCACGCGGCCGCGAATTCCGATATTCATCGTCCTCATGGACGCACTCCCATGCGTTTCTCCAGTTCGGCTTCCGCTGGCAGGGCATACCCCAGCGAGCGCCCGACCCTGTCGTTGACGGAAACATTGAAATAGACGGGATAGGCCGGCGCGGGCAGGCGCACGGCCGCGCCCTGCACGGCGGCGACGACCGTCTCCCCCGCCTGCCGGCCGATCTGTTCGGGGCTGGCGTGCAGCGACAGCATCGCGCCCGCGCGCGTCATCGAGCGCGAATAGCCGACGACCGGCACGCGGTAGCGGTAAGTGGTGAGGAAGAGGCTCTGTGCCGTGCCGCGGTTGAATACCAGCGGATCGGCGACCGCCAGCAGCACGTCGACATCGGGCAGCACGCCCTCCAGTGTGGGCAGCAGCCGTCCCTCGTCCGGCAGGATCGCCGCCACCAGGCCGAGGCCGTGCAGGCGCAGGGCCGCTTCCAGCTCGGCGACCAGGCCGGCCTGCGCGGCGCTCAGCACCACGCCCGCCCGCTTGGCGTCGGGCAGGGCCAGACGGATCAGGGCCGCCTGCCGCTCGAAGGGCTGATCGACGTAGATGGCCGAGACATCGCGGCGCCCCCCCTCGGCGAGCAGCGTCTTGCCGGTATTGAGGAACCAGGCGCGCGGCACCATTGCCGCCAGCACGGGGAGACGGATCGGCAGGGCGGCGACAGCCTCGACCGCGCGCACGCCGACGGTCACGACGAGGGTCGCGCCATGGAGACTGGCGGCCGACACACTGTCGGCATACACGGGATAGAAGCCGTGCGGGCTGGGGTCGAGCTGGCTGCGTAACGCCTGGTAGGCTTCCTGGTAGGGGGGGCTGTCTTCACTCAGCACGACTGCGATGCGTGCCGCGAGCGCCTGTGCAGACAGGAGCAGGCAGACACCGATCAGCAGCAGCCGCAGGATACCGGCGAAGGGGGGCGCGCCGCGCGCCGGGAGGGTCAAATGGCCCCCTGCGTCGCAGCCCACAGGCAAGCGCCCTTGCTTTCCTTGTCGATCGCCGCGAGCAGGGCGGCGTGCGCCGCCAGATCATCGGCGCTGGCCTGGGCACGCAGCGGCCGCGGACGGTTGCGGCTGGCGCCCGCGTCACGCTGTGCCGGCCCGGCGTCGAGCCCGATCGACAGGCTCTCCTGGCCACGCGTCAGCGCCAGATACACCGCCGCCAGCAGTTCGCAGTCGAGCAAGGCACCGTGCAGGGTGCGCGCCGCATTGTCGATGCCGTAGCGCTTGCACAGCGCGTCGAGGTTGTTGCGCTGGCCGGGGTGCAGCGCCTTGGCCATCGCCAGCGTGTCGGTGACGCCGACGCACCAGTTGCCGAGCGGCGCCATGCCAAGCAGGCGCAGTTCCATGTCGAGAAAGCCGACATCGAAGGGCGCGTTGTGGATGATGAGCTCGGCGCCCTGGATGAAATCGACGAACTCCTGCGCGACGTCGGCGAAGCGCGGCTTGTCAGCGAGGAACTCGGGGGTGATGCCGTGCACCTGCATGGCGCCGGCATCGATGTCGCGCTCGGGGTTGACGTAGCGATGCAGATGGTTGCCGGTGAGCCGGCGATTGACCATCTCGACCGCCGCCACCTCGATGACGCGATGTCCCTGGTTGGGATCGAGACCGGTGGTCTCGGTGTCCAGAATGATTTGCCGCATGTTCCGCTTCAGTGTTGTTGTTGTGCCTGCAGCACGCCCTGGTTGGCGAGTTGGTCGGCGCGCTCGTTTTCCGGGTGGCCGGCGTGGCCGCGCACCCATTTCCATTCGATCTGGTGCAGTTGCGAGAGCGCGTCGAGCTGCAGCCACAGGTCCTGGTTTTTCACGGGCTGGCCCGACGCGGTGCGCCAGTTGCGCCGCTTCCAGCCCGCCATCCACTCGCTCACGCCCTTCTGCACGTATTGCGAGTCGGTGTGCACCTCGACCTTGGACGGCCGCTTGAGCGCTTCCAGCGCGCGGATGACCGCGGTCATCTCCATGCGGTTGTTGGTCGTGTTCGCCTCGCCGCCGCAGATTTCCTTGCGATGGCCGCCCGACACCAGCAGCGCCCCCCAGCCCCCCGCGCCGGGATTGCCCTTGCAGGCGCCGTCGCTGTAGATGTAGATGGTATCAGCGCTCACGTCGTATCCGGTACTGGCTGAGGTTGACGACCTTGGCGGCGGGTGACAGCAGGCGCCGTGTCACCGGCGTCGTCCACTGCGGCAGGATGACGTGCATGCCGTGCACGCGCTTGACCGCCTGCAGGAAATACACGCCGCCCCCCATCGCCCACCAGCGGTCGCCCGCCGGCTCCATGAAACGCAGCCGGCGCAGCCAGCTTTCGCGGTTGATCGGCGGCCGGTAGCAGCACATGCTGCCGGCGGCGACCTCCAGCCCCAGAAGTTCCATCCAGTCCTTCACCCGCGACAGGTTGAGGAAATTGCCGTTCCACGGATAGCCGCGCTCGCCGCCTTGCAGAATGCGCGCGAGCCCCCACAGGCTGCGCGGGTTGAAGCCCGACAGCACCAGGCGCCCTTCCGGCCGCAGCACACGCTCGGTCTCGCGCAGCACCTGGTGCGGATTGGCGCTGAACTCGAGCACGTGCGGCAGCAGCAGGAGATCCAGCGACTGGTTCTCGAACGGCAGGAACATGGGATCGGCACGCACCGTGGCGGGCGCCTCGACGGCGCAGGTCACGCGCAGGGGGATGCGGCTGTTGCGCAGGAAATCGAACTGCGGCAGCCCGACCTGCACGGCGTTGAAGCCGAACACGTCGGACACGGCGTCGTCGAAATAGCGCTGCTCACGGAACAGCAGGTGCTGCCCCAGCGGGGATTCAAACCATTCCGTATTCAGCCTGGATAACATAGCCTGTCCTTGTCTCGTTGCACATCACTGCCATGTTGACCCTCGTTCCCCTGCCCGCGTTCGACGACAACTACATCTGGGTGTGGCACGACGGCATCCACGCCATTGCCGTGGATCCCGGCGACCCGGCGCCGTTGCTCGACTTCCTCGATGCCGGCGGGCTCACGCTGAGCGCCCTCCTCATCACCCACCATCACCGCGACCATACCGGCGGCAACCTGCTGCTGCGCCAGCGCACCGGCTGCGCCATCCACGCCCCGGACAACCCGCGCATTCCCGGCGTCACCGACGTCGTGCACGGCGGCGACATCGTAACCATTCCCGCGCTCGGCCTGCGCTTCGACGTAATCGCCACCCCCGGCCACACGCTCGACCATGTCAGCTACGTCGGCCACGGCTGCCTCTTCTGCGGCGACACCGTCTTCGGCTGCGGCTGCGGCAAGCTGTTCGAGGGCACGCCGGCGATGATGGCCAAGAGCCTGGACGCCATTTTAGCCTTGCCGGATGAAACGCGGGTCTGCTGCGCACACGAATACACGCTCGCCAACATTGCCTTCGCCAAGACGATAGACGGCGCCAACCCGGCCCTGCTCGAGCGCGAGCGTGCCGACCGCGCGCTGCGCGCGCAGCACCGCCCCACCCTGCCCTCCACCCTGGCGCTGGAACGGGCGACCAATCCCTTCCTGCGCTTCCATGACGCCGACACGACGGCTTTCGCGGCGCGCCGGCTCGGCCGCCCGCATCCGACACCCGCCGACGTCTTTGGCGCGATCCGCGCCGCCAAGGACGCATGGGACGGTTGACCGGGCCTGCGTCCGGCGCTTAGCATGCTGCCATGCCGCAACCGCTCCGCCCGCTTTTCCGCCTGCTGGCCGCCGCGCTGACGCTGGCCGCGTGCCCGCCGGCGCTGGCCGCAGAGACGTCCGCCCTCATCCAGATGGCGTGGGCCCGCGACACCGACGCGCCCGCTCGCACGACCGACACGACGCCGGACGACGTCTGGCAGCGCCTGCGCAGCGGCTTCGGCATCGACGATGCGGCGCGGCCGAATCCGCTGGTCGCCACCCATCAGGCCTGGTTCGCCGCCCGCCCGGACAACGTCGCCCGCCTCGCCGAGCGGGCCCGCCCCTATCTCTATCACATCGTCGAGGAAGTCGAGCGCCGCGGCATGCCGATGGAGCTTGCGCTGCTGCCGATGATCGAGAGCGCCTTCGTGCCGACGGCGCTGTCGCGATCGGCCGCCTCCGGCATCTGGCAGTTCATTCCCTCGACCGGCCGCCTCTACGGCCTGAAGCAGAATCACTGGTACGACGGCCGCCGCGACTTCACCGCCGCGACCAGCGCCGCGCTCGACTATCTCGGCAAGCTCTTCCTCGATTTCGGCGACTGGCAGCTGGCGCTGGCCGCCTACAACTGCGGCGAAGGCTGCATTGCGCGCGCGATCCAACGCAACGCGCAGCAGGGCCTGCCCACCGACTATGCCAGCCTCACGCTGCCGGACGAGACGCGCAACTATGTGCCCAAGCTGCTCGCACTGCGCAATGTCATGCGCGACCCGGCCGCACATGGCATCGCCATCCAGCCACTGTCGAACGCCCCCTATTTCAGCCAGGTCACGGTTAATGCCAGTCTCGATCTGCATGCCGCGGCGCGCCTGGCGAACATGAACAGCGATGAGTTCTACGCGCTCAATGCCGCGTTTCCGCGCAAGCTCATCCGTTCCGACACGCCGGTCAACCTCCTGGTGCCGGTCGACAAGGCCGACACCTTCCAGCGCAACCTCGAAGCCGGCGAATGGGATTCGTGGCAACCCTATCCGGCCCGGCAGGGCGAACGCCCCGAGGACATCGCCCGGCGCTTCGGCATCAGCGTGGCGCGCCTGCTCGAGCACAACCCGGTGCAGTTGAAGCGCGGCAAGCTGGAACACGCACAGACCATCCTCGTGCCGTCGCGCCGCCACACAAGCGCGCAGGCCGGCACACCGGGTGCCCCCACGGGGCATGTCGTCGCACGCGGCGACACCCTGTTCGGCATCGCCCGCCGCCATGGCCTGACGGTGGACCAGCTGGTCGCGGCCAACCCCGGCCTCGACGCCGCGACCCTGCGGCAGGGCCAGACTCTCCGCCTCGCCGCGGCCACGCCCGAAGCGTCGCTGACACCGGTCAGCCTGCGCCAGGCCGAGGCTCCGGTGCGTCCCGCCCGCTACACCGTGCAGCGCGGCGACACCCTGTTCGGCATCGCGCGCAACCATGACCTCCGGGTGGCCGATCTGCAGGCCTGGAACCCGGCGTTGGCCGACGCCTCCGCACTACGCCCCGGCCAGATCCTGATCGTCCGCCAGCCCTGATCCCGTTGCCCGGATCAATCAGGCGGCGGCGGTTCGTCGCGCTTGTCCGACACCACCAGCGCCATCCCCACCGCGGCGAGCCCCATCCACAGCACCGCCGCCCAGATGCCCAGGGCTTCGGACAGCGGGCCCATGAAGAACAGCACCAACATGGCGACGGCGAGGATGCCGTTGCCGATCCAGAAATTGCGACTGTGTTTGCCCGGGGTCACGTCGGTTTCCTTGCCTGATCAGTTCGTGTGCGCCGCCACCCAGTGGCAGCGTGCCCAGTGGCCGTCGCCCAGGTCGGTGGGTTCGGGGTAGCTCGCGTGGCAGGCGGCGCTGGCGTGCGGGCAGCGGGGGTGGAAATGGCACCCAGCCGGCGGATCGAGCGGCGAAGGCTGGTCGCCCGCCAGGCGGAGGATGCCCTCGCCCGCACCGGGCCCGATGCGCGGCACCGCGCTCACCAGGGCCTGCGTATAGGGATGGCGCGGTGCGCGCAGCACGTCGGACGCACTGCCGTGCTCGACGATGCGGCCGAGGTACATCACCGCGACTTCGTGCGCGAGATACTCGACCACGGCGAGGTTGTGGGTGATGAAGAGATACGCCAGCCCCAGATCGTCCTGCAGGTCGCGCAGCAAGTTGAGTATCTGCGCCTGCACCGACACATCGAGCGCGCTGGTCGGTTCGTCGCAGATCACCAGCCGCGGCGACACGGCGAGCGCGCGCGCGATGGCGATGCGCTGGCGCTGGCCGCCGGAGAAGGCGTGTGGGTAGCGGCTGCCGGCGTCGTCGGGCAATCCCACCTGGGCGAGCAGGCGCGTCACGGCGCCCCGGCGTTCCCCCGGCGTGCCGACGTTGAGCGCATCCATGCCCTCGAGCAGGATGTCGGCGACGCGCATGCGCGGGTTCAACGAGCCGAAGGGATCCTGGAACACCATCTGCGCCTGCCGCCGCAGCCTGCCGAGATTCGCCGAAGTGATCGTTTCGCCCGCGAGCGTGACCGTGCCGGCGGTGGGCTCGATCAGGTGCAGCAGCGCCTTGCCCACTGTCGTTTTGCCGCAGCCCGATTCTCCGACGAGCGCGAGCGTGCGCCCGGTGGCGATCGCGAGCGAAACGCCGTCGACCGCGCGCACGTGGCCGACGGTACGCTGGATCAGGCCGCGGCGGATTGGGAAATGCACCTTGAGATCGTCGACCGCGAGCAGCGGCGTGGCCGCCTTCACCGCACGCGTCGTACCGGCGCTGCGCGCGACCGCCACCGGCAGGCTGCCGGCGAAATGGCAGCGCACGCGCTGCGCGCCGAGCGTCTGCCAGCCGGGCGACTCGGTGCGGCAGCGGTCCTGCGCGTGTGGGCAGCGCGGCGCAAAGCGGCAACCGGTGAAGACGGCGTCGAGCGGCGGCACCTGGCCGGGAATCGTCGTGAGACGCCCGCCGTCGCCGGGCCTCGGCAGCGCCTCGAACAGCATGCGGCTGTAGGGATGCTGCGGGGATGCGAAGAATGCGTCGCGCACGCCCTCCTCGACGAGTTCACCGGCGTACATGACGCCGACACGATCCGCGTTCCCGGCAACCACGCCCAGATCATGCGTGATCAGGAGCATGCCCATCTGCCGCGCAGTCTTGAGCCGACGCAGCACGTCGAGCACCTGCGCCTGGATGGTCACGTCGAGTGCCGTCGTCGGTTCGTCGGCGATCAGCAGTTTCGGTTCGCCGGCGAGCGCCATCGCGATCATCGCGCGCTGGCGCAGGCCGCCCGAGAGCTCGAAGGGATAGCTGTCGAGCCGGCGGTCGGCGTCGGGAACGCCGACCGCATCGAGCAGGGCAAGCGCCGCGTCGCGCGCGGGCTGTCCGGCAAGTCCCCGGTGACGCGCCAGCACTTCGATGATCTGGCGCCCCACCGTGACGACCGGGTTCAGCGCCAGCATCGGCTCCTGGAAAATCATCGCCATGCCGCCGCCGCGCACCTCGCGCATGGCGCGCTCGGGCAGCGCCCGCACGTCGGTACCGCCCAGCGTGATGCTGCCCGCGGCCAGCCGTCCCCCGTCAGGCAGGAGGCGCATCAGGGAAAGCGCGGTCATCGACTTGCCCGACCCCGACTCGCCGAGCAACACATAGGTTTCGCCCACGGCGATGTGGAAGCTCACGTCATCGACCACGCGCGCCCCGCCGATCTCGGTGACGAGTCCTTCGACCTGCAGCAGCGGCTTCATCAGCGGCGCCCCCGCTGGCGCGGATCGAAGGCATCGCGCACGCCGTCGGCAAACAGGTTGGCGGCGAGCACCAGCGTGAACATGAACACGAAGGCGGCGCCGAGCTGCCACCAGACGACGGGCTCGCGCGCGAGCTCCAGCCGCGCGCCGTTGATCATGTTGCCCCAGCTGTACATCGACGGGTCGACCCCGACGCCGACGTAGGACAGCACCGCCTCGGCAAGGACCAGGCCGGAAAAGTCGAGCACGATCGCGATCAGCACCAGGTGGAAGACATTGGGGAAAATATGGCGGCCGAGGATGCGCGCGTGCGACACGCCGAAGGCGCGCGCCGCCTCGACGTAGTCGAGCGTGCGCAGTTTCAGCGTCTCGCCGCGCAGCAGACGGGCGAGTCCCGTCCAGCTCGTCACCCCCATGATGAGGCACAGCGCCAGCAGGCGAATGTCGGCGCGCGCGGCGGCGGTGTCGAACAGCTCGGGATTCGATTCGATGGCGACCTGCACGATCAGCACCGCGGCGGCGATGAGCAGCACGCCGGGGATGGAATTGAGCACGGTGTAGACGTACTGGATGACGTCGTCGACCCAGCCGCGGAAGTAGCCCGCGGCGATGCCGAGTCCGACCGCCAGCGGCAGCGTGACCAGCGTGGTGAGCGTGCCGATGACCAGCCCGGTGCGGATGCTCTTCAGGCTGATGTAGAGCACGTCCTGACCAACCTTGTCGGTGCCGAGCACGTGGTAGCCGGCCGCCAGCTGCACGAGGGTCGCGCCCAGCACCGCGAGCAGCGTCAGCACGACGACGACGGTGCGCGCGGGCCAGCCCAGCGTGCCGCGCCGCCAGCCGTCGAGCCACGCCGCCAGCGCGATCTGCCGCCGGCGCGCCTGCCAGGCGGCGAACAGCCAGAACGCGACCAGGCCTGCCGCCAGTCCCCCGATGACGCCCCGCATCACACGCCGCGCAATGTCGGGCAGACGCTCGTCGGGATGGGCGAGATGCGCACCGCCGTATTGCAGCCGGGGATAGTCGCGCACCCTCTCGCCGTCGCGCTCGATGAATTCCTTCGCGTAGAGCTGCATCGCCAGCGGCGCCGAGTAGGTCTTCTCCTTCTGCGTCCGCAGCTCGCCGACCAGCGCGTCGAACACCGACAGCACCTCGACCGAATACTGCGGATTGCCGGGCGGGCTGTCGGGCAGCCTTTCCCGGTAATGCAGCGAATCGAGGAGACCGATGACGACGAACACGCCGAGCACCAGCGCCGCGCCCATCGCCATCGGCCGCTGCGCCACGCTGCGCCAGGGCGCCCGCAGGTGCTCCTGCCGGCGGATCGCCCACACCAGCACGGCGGCAGCCACCAGCAGGACGAAGACCAGGGCGTCGGTCCACAGGACGACGGGCAGGTACGTCATTGCAGCCTCACCCGCGGATCGACCCACGAATACGAAATGTCGGTGAGGATGAGGCCGACGATGTAGAGGAAGGAGCCGAGGAAGACCATCGCGCGCACCACCGCGAAATCCTGCGCCTGGATCGCATCGATGGTGTAGCTGCCCAGGCCCGGAATGCCGAAGAAGGATTCGGTGATGAGGCTGCCCAGGAAGAGCAGCGGCAGGACCACCACTGCGCCGGTGAGGATGGGGATCATCCCGTTCTTGAGCACGTGACGGAACAGCACGCGTACTTCCGAGAGGCCCTTGGCGCGCGCGGTCCGCACGTAGTCCTTGCCGATTTCCTCGAGGAAAATGGTGCGGTACCAGCGTGCACCGCTGCCGATCCCGGCGACCACGCCCACCAGCACCGGCAACAGGATGAATTTCCAGGCATCGATGCCGTCGGCGAAGCCGGAGATCGGCAGCAGGTTCCACAGCTTGGCGATGAAGTACTGCCCGGCGATGATGTAGAACAGCCCCGAGATCGACATCAGCACCACGCAAAGCACCACGCCGCCAAGGTCGAGATAGCTCGCGCGGAAGAACACCATCAGGAGTGCGAAGCTGATGTTGACCAGGAGGCCGATGACGAAGACCGGCAGCGCGATCGCGAGGCTCGGTCCCATGCGGGTCCGGATTTCGGTGCCGATATCGCGCCCGTCGTCCCCCTTGCCGAACTCGAACGCGAACATCGCCGCCGAGTGCTGGAAGAAAATGGTGTCGGTGAACTGCGCCATGCCCGTGGCGCCACGGTTGAGCAGCAGCGGGCGGTCGTAGCCGTGCTCGGTCTTCCAGCGCTCGATCGCCTCCGGCGTCACGTGCTTGGCGCCGAGCTGC
This sequence comes from Thiobacillus sp., assembly GCA_046292745.1. Taxonomy (GTDB): domain Bacteria; phylum Pseudomonadota; class Gammaproteobacteria; order Burkholderiales; family Thiobacillaceae; genus Thiobacillus. Next base: position 56,372 of record JBKBQH010000016.1, read on the forward strand.
AGGCGCGCCATGTCGTCCGGCGTGTTGACGACGAAGAACAGCGTGAAGGTGAGCAGGTTCACCCCGATCAGGATCGGGATCGCATACAGCAGGCGGCGCAGGATGTAGGCGTGCATCAGCCGGCCCTGCTTTCATGCCGCCGCCACGCGATCACCGCCGGCGCGATCGCCGCTATCACGGCCAGTCCCATCAAGCCCAGCGGCCACAGCACCGGCGCGTTCCACTGCGCGCGGCGCGCGGCGCGCAGTTCAGGATCGATGCGGCGGTACTTCAAGGTGTTGTTCGCCATCAGGTTGGGCTTCACGTTGTGCACCCATCCGTGGGTGAGGCCGAAGGACTTCGGGTAGTAGGCGAAGATCCAGGGCGCGTCGCGGCGCACGATCTCGAGCATGTCGTCGATGACCGCCTGCCGCGCCGGGCCGTTGTCCATGTCCTTCATGCGCTCGAACAGGCGGTTGAACTCGGGATTGTCGTAGTTGGCCGCGTTCTCGCCGCCCGTGCCGACCTTCTTGTGCGGGCCGTAGAGCAGGAAGAGGAAGTTTTCCGGATCCGGGTAGTCGGCGTTCCAGCCCCATTCGAACAGCTGCGCGTTGCCCTTGCGGATCTTGTCCTGGAAGCGGTTGTAGTCGGTACCGCGCACGACCAGCTGCACCTCGAGCTTGTCGAGCTGCTTCTTGATCCAGTCGAGCCGCGCCTTGGCGTCGGGACCGCTCGCCATGGTGTCGAAATACAGCACCAGCGGCTCGCCGGTCTTCGCGTGGCGGCCTTTCGGATAGCCCGCCTCGGCAAGCAGTTGCCGCGCGGCCTCGATGGACTTGCGCTGGACGCGCCCGTCGCGCACCTCGTACACATAGGGATTGATGCCGGCCTCGCCCTCGACGTGGCCGAAGATGCCGGGCGGGATCGGCCCCTGCGCGGGGCTGCCGCGGCCGTTGAGAAAAATCGAAATGAATTCGTCGTAGTCGAACGCGATCGACAGCGCCTGCCGCAGCTTCCTGCGATCTTCGCCCAGCCCCCCCACCACCGGGTCGAGCATGTTGAAGCCCACGTACCAGAGCGAGGTCGCGGCGACGGTCAGGAGACGGATGTCCTTCTCGCGCATGCTGCCGGTGAGCTGGGGATCGCCGCTCGCGCCGAACTGGATCGCCTGGTCGAAGCTGTCGGAACTGATGCCCGAGCTGTCGTAGTAGCCCTGCAGGAACTTGCTCCAGTAGGGAATGGTTTCCTTTTCCAGGCTGAAGACGGCGGCGTCGAGGAAGGGCAGGGGCCTGCCGGCGTCCGCGAGCAGGCCGGCCGCCCGGTCCTCGCCGGAGCCATCGTTCGGGTAGGTCTCGCCATGGAAGTACGGGTTCTTCCTCAGCACCATGCGGCGGTTCGGGTCGTTCTCCGCGAGATAGAAGGGGCCGGTGCCGACCGGCTGCCAGTCGAGCGTGAGATTGCGGTCGGCCATGCCCGGCTGGCCGTAGAACGCCTCGGCCTCCCACGGCACCGGCGCGAAGAAGGGCATCGCCAGCCAGTAGAGAAACTGCGGATATTTGCCCCGGATGCGGATGCGATAGGTATAGCGGTCGACCACCTCGGCGCCGGCGAGCGGGAAGTCGGCCAGGTTCGGCGCGACCTCCGGCTTGTCCTTGCCCGCCTGCTGCAAGGCTTCGCCGAGCGCCTTCAGGCCGACGATGCGTTCGCTCATCAGCCCGTAGATGGGCGAGCTGAGCCGCGGATGCGCCAGTCGCTTGATCTGGTACACGTAGTCGGCCGCCACCAGTTCGCGCGTCCCGGTATGCTCGAAATCGCCGATGCGACGCTTGCCCGCGAGCCCGGCCTCACCCAGCGCGTGGTAGCGGTAACGTCCCGTCTCGTCCTGCGCGAAGGCCGGATGCGGCTGATAGCGGATGCCGGGGCGGATACGGATCTCGTAGCGGCTTTCGGCAATGGCGGCCGAGGGCGCGTCGTCCGGCAGTGGCTTGCCCGCCACGTCGAAGAAGCGCGGCGTCGGCACCGCCTCGGCGGTCAGCGGAATGAGTTCGTAGGGACGCTTGAGGAAGTGGTACTGCAGCGGCGGCTCGTAGATCTGGCCGGTGAACTCGATCTCGTTGGCGCTGTAGGAACGCGCCGGGTCGAGATGCTTGGGGCGTTCGGCGAACGCGCTGTAGAGTACATTGGCGTCGGGCGCGTCTCCCGGGTAGGGGTTGTTCCAGGCGCCGGAACAGCCGGCCAGCACGCCCAGCCCGAGGAGGAGAAAGCCTTTCAGCGTCATGGCGCAAGTGTACCCAAGCGCGACGCCAGCGTCAGCCGGTATAATCCGGCCCTGCTCCATTATCCGAGACCACCATGGGATTCCTGACAGGCAAGCGTTTGCTCATCACCGGCGTCATTTCCAACCGTTCGATCGCCTACGGCATCGCCGGCGCGTGCAGGCGCGAGGGTGCCGAACTCGCCTTCACCTATCAGAACGAGCGCATCAGGGACCGCGTCGTCGAGTTTGCCCGGGAATTCGGCTCCGACCTGGTGTTCCCCTGCGATGTCGCCAGCGACGAGGAAATCGACGCCCTGTTCGCCGCGCTCGGCAAGCACTGGGACGGCTTCGACGGCTTCGTGCACTCGATCGCCTACGCGCCCAAATCCGCGCTCGCCGGGGACTATCTCGCCTCGGTCACCCGGGAAAACTTCCGCATCGCCCACGACATCAGTTCCTACAGCTTCGCCGCGCTCGCCAAGGCCGCGCTGCCGATGATGGAAGGCCGCAACGCCGCGCTGCTGACCTTGTCCTACCTCGGCGCGGTCCGCTCCGCGCCCAACTACAACGTCATGGGCCTGGCCAAGGCCAGTCTCGAATCGAACGTCTACTACATGGCCCAGAGCCTCGGCCCCAGGGGCATCCGCGTCAATGCGGTGTCGGCGGGCCCGATCAAGACGCTTGCCGCGAGCGGCATCGCCAACTTCGGCGAAAAACTCGACATCGTCGCGAAGAACGCGCCGCTGCGCCGCAACGTGACCATCGATGAAGTGGGCAACGCCGCCGCCTTCCTGCTGTCCGATCTGGCCTCCGGCATCACCGGCGAAATCACCTACGTCGACGCCGGCTTCAATACCACCACCGGCAGCGGCGACTGACGCCGCGCGCGCCGACAAAAAACGCGCCACCGGGCGCTTTTTTTGTCGGCCACGGACCCGGCTCAGCGTTCCTCGATCGCGTTGGACCGGATCTTGACCCGCTGGCCCGCCTTCAGCAATTCGACCATCGCCTGCAGATCGGCGCGCTGCTGCGCCTGCAGCAGGCTGTTCTCGATCGACGCCGTCAACATGGGATCGAGCGTTTCCGCCTCGATCACGCGCGTCACGCGCACGATGCGATAGGCCCCGTCCGGACGGGCAAAGCCGGTGTAGGCCGGCAGCGTTTCGGCATTCACCCGGAAAATGGCCTTGAGGGCGACCTGGTCGAAATCGGCCGACGGCTGCCGGTTCACGACGCGGAACGCCGACCAGTCCGTGCCCGTTTCCTCGCCCCGCTTCAGGGTCGCGATCATGGCATCGCCCTTTTGCGCGAGCAGACGTGCCGTCTGTTCGGCACGCAGCTTCGCCTCGATCGCGGCCGACACTTCGGCCAACGGACGCAGCCGCTGCGGGCGGTGATCGATCACGCGCGCCGCCACCAGCGTGCCGGGCGCCACTTCGATCGCCTCGGTATTCTGCCGCGACTTGATCGACTCCGCGCTGAACAACGCAGACGCCAGACCGGCGTGGTTGAAAGGCGGCGGCGCCTGGCGCGCCGTCATCCAGCCGCTCTGCTGCACCGTCAGCCTGGCGGCGGCCGCGGCCGGCTGCAGGCTGTCGGGATGTTCGTAGACGAGGTTGCCGAAGCTGTCGGCGAGATCGGCGAAGCGGCTCTGTGCCTGCTGGCGGCGCAAGGCCTCGACCACCATCGGCTTCACTTCGGCCAGCGGCGCGATCCGTGCCGGCTCGATGCCGTCGAGGCGAATGATGTGGAAGCCGAAATTGCTTTCCACCGGCCCCCGGATCTCGTTCGGCTTCATGGCAAACACCGCGTCCTCGAACGGCTTCACCATCATGCCGCGGCCGAAGCTGCCCAGGTTGCCACCCAGCTGGGCGGAACCCGGATCCTGCGATTCGGCACGTGCCAGTTCGCCGAAGCGGCCCGGTTCCTTCTGCAGTATCTGGTAGAGCTCGGTCGCCTTCGCCTTGGCCCGCGCGCGGGTCGCGGCGTCGGCGTTCTGGTCGGCAGCGATCAGGATGTGGCTTGCGCTGCGCAGTTCCGGCTGCCCGAATTGCGCGGCGTTCGCCTGGTAGTAGGCCGCCACGGCATCGTCGGTCACGCTGATGCCGGCTGCCACCGCGGCGATGTCGAGCACGACGTATTCGGCACGGATCTGTTCGGGCTCGGTGAATTCGGCGCGCTTGTCGGTGTAGTAACGTTCGATGTCCGCCGGGCTCACTTTCACGTCCTGCGCCACCAGGGCGGGCGCCAGGTCGATCCAGGAGATTTCCCGCTGCTGCGCGACCAGGCGCGCCAGCTGACGCACCGAGGTTTGCGACGGAAACGCCGCCAGCGACACCGAGCTGCGCATCGCCTCCAGCATGAACGCCTGGCGCAGTTCGTTCTCGAACTGCCCCGGCGTGCGGCCGTTCTGGCGCAGCACGGCCTCGTAGCGCTCCTGGGAAAACTTTCCATCCTTCTGGAAGGCGGGAATCTGCCCGAGCACCGAGGCCACATAGGCATCCGGCGCAACGAGCTTCAGTTTCTGCGCCTCGAGCAGCAACACCTTGCGCTCGATCAGGCCGTCGAGCACCTGCTTGCGAAAATCCGCGGATGTGGTCATGGAGGCGTCGAATGCGGGCCCCATCGCCTCGCGCAGGCGGTCGCTCTGCGCCTGGATCTCGCGCGTGAATTCCTCACGCGAAATTCCGACATCGCCGACCTCGGCCACCAGGGCACCGCTGCGGTCGCCCGACAGGTAGGAGTCGAGGCCGAACAGCGCAAAGGTGACGGCGATCAGACCCAGAATGATTTTGGCCAGCCAGCCCTGGGCGCGGCTGCGGATTGCTTCGAGCACGTTTCTACTCCGGTAAGGATGCCAATCGCGGATTTTCGCGCACTTTGCGCCTCGCGTCTTCCTCTGCGCCGAATTAAATTGCCGGGGCGCACCGCCCGCGCCGCGCCGCAAACGGCGCGGCGCGGAATCGAAAACGCGGCGGGCGCACATGAAAAAAGGCGAACACGAGGTTCGCCTTTCGAATGTTGGCGGAGTGGACGGGACTCGAACCCGCGACCCCCGGCGTGACAGGCCGGTATTCTAACCAACTGAACTACCACTCCTTCGCGACGCAACGGATTGCCTCGCGCGATAACTTGCTGTGCTGCGTTTGTCGGCCCTGCTGGTGGGTGCTGAGGGGATCGAACCCCCGACATTCGCCTTGTAAGGGCGACGCTCTACCAGCTGAGCTAAGCACCCGACAAAGACCAAGATTCTACAATAATTTTTCCGGCCTTGCCAAATGCAAATGCGATTTTTGTTCAGTTGATGGCGTCCTTCAGGCCCTTGCCGGCGCGGAATTTCGGCACCTTGGCGGCCTTGATCTTGATGGAGGCGCCGGTACGCGGATTGCGCCCGGTGCGGGCGGCGCGCTTGCCGACATAGAAGCTGCCAAAGCCCACCAGCGTCACCATCTCGCCCTTCTTCAGGGCTTTCTTGACAGCGTCGACCGCGGCGTCGAGGGCGCGGCCGGCTGCCGCCTTGGAGATGTCAGCGGAGTCGGCAATGGCGTCGATCAGTTCGGATTTATTCACGTGTTGTCCCCTTCACTCAAGTGGCACAGGAAAACCCTGTGCCGGATTTTATAGCAACCCGCAAAGCCTTGTGTCAAGCGGTTTCCCGGGCAGCCGGCAAAAAAATCCCGCGTCCTGCGCGGGATTCGGAAGGGGCCCGGATCGTCTCAATGCTTGATCGCGACGCTGGTGTTTTCATCCTCCTCGGGCACGGCGATTGCCGTCGCTTCGCCCTCGGGTTCATCCTGCAGCGGTTCCGGCAGGCGCTCCAGTGCAAGTTCGAGCACCTGGTCGATCCACTTCACGGGGTGGATGTCGAGCTTGTTCTTGATGTTGTCCGGAATCTCGGTCAGGTCCTTCACGTTTTCCTGCGGGATCAGCACGGTCTTGATGCCGCCACGATGCGCCGCGAGCAGTTTTTCCTTGAGCCCGCCGATGGGGAGCACCTCGCCGCGCAAGGTGATCTCGCCCGTCATCGCGACATCCGCCCGCACCGGAATGCCGGTGAGGATCGACACCATCGCCGTGCAGATCGCAATGCCGGCCGACGGACCGTCCTTCGGCGTCGCGCCTTCCGGCAGGTGAATGTGGATGTCGCGCTTCTGATAGAAATCCTCGGGAATGCCGAGCTTGCGGGAGCGCGAGCGCACCACCGACAGTGCCGCCTGGATCGATTCCTGCATCACTTCGCCGAGCTTGCCGGTGGTCGTCATCTTGCCGCGTCCGGGCAGCGACACCGCCTCGATCGTCAACAGCTCGCCGCCGACCTCGGTCCATGCCAGTCCGGTCACCTGGCCGACCTGGTTGTTCTTCTCGGCGATGCCGAAGCTGAAGCGCCGCACGCCGAGGTATTTTTCCAGGTTGCGCGAGGTGACCATGATCTTGCCCTTCTGCTTCTTCAGCAGCAGGGCCTTGACCGCCTTGCGGCAGATCTTGGAAATCTCGCGTTCCAGGCTGCGCACGCCGGCTTCGCGCGTGTAGTAGCGCACGATGTCGCGGATCGCCGATTCGGCGATCGCCAGCTCGTTTTCCTTGATGCCGTTGACCTTCATCTGCTTGGGCACCAGGTAGCGCTCGGCAATGCTCACCTTCTCGTCTTCCGTGTAGCCCGACAGGCGGATCACTTCCATGCGGTCGAGCAGCGGCGCCGGCAGGTTGAGCGAGTTGGCGGTCGCGACGAACATCACGTCGGACAGGTCGTACTCGACCTCGATGTAGTGGTCCTGGAAGGTGTGGTTCTGCTCGGGGTCGAGCACTTCCAGCAAGGCCGCGGCCGGGTCGCCGCGGAAGTCCTGGCCCATCTTGTCGACTTCGTCGAGCAGGAACAGCGGATTCTTCACGCCGACCTTGGTCAGGCTCTGCAGGATCTTGCCCGGCATCGAGCCGATGTAGGTGCGGCGATGGCCGCGAATCTCCGATTCGTCGCGCACGCCGCCCAACGCCATGCGCACGAATTTCCGGTTGGTCGCACGCGCGATCGACTGGCCGAGTGAGGTCTTGCCGACGCCGGGCGGGCCGACCAGGCACAGGATCGGCGCCTTCACCTTGTCCACGCGCTGCTGTACCGCGAGGTATTCGAGGATGCGTTCCTTGACCTTGTCGAGGCCATAGTGGTCCTCGTCGAGGATGCGCTCGGCCTTCGCCAGATCCTTGCTGATCTTGGTCTTTTTCTTCCACGGCAGGCCGACCAGCGCCTCGATGTAGCTGCGTATCACCGTGGCTTCGGCCGACATCGGCGACATCATGCGCAGCTTCTTCAGCTCGCCCAGTGCCTTGGCTTCGGCCTCCTTGGACATGCCGGCGCGCTTGATACGGTTTTCGAGTTCCTCGAGTTCCGCGCCCTCCTCGATGTCGCCGAGTTCCTTCTGGATCGCCTTGACCTGCTCGTTGAGGTAATACTCGCGCTGGCTCTTTTCCATCTGGCGCTTGACGCGGCCACGGATGCGCTTTTCCACCTGCAGGATGTCGAGCTCGCCTTCGAGCAGGCCGAGCAGGTGCTCGAGCCGCTTGTTGACACTGACCATCTCGAGCACTTCCTGCTTCTGCTCGAGCTTGAGCGGCAGGTGCGCGACGATGGTGTCGGCCAGGCGCCCGCCTTCGTCGATGCCCGACAGCGAGGTGAGGATCTCCGGCGGGATTTTCTTGTTCAGCTTGACGTACTGGTCGAACTGCGTGAGCAAGGCGCGGCGCATGGCTTCCACTTCGACCCGTTCCTCGCCCTCGGCAGGCAGGATCTCGGCGCGCGCGACGAGGTGCGTGCCGGCATCGCTGACATCGAGCACACGGGCGCGCTGGTTGCCTTCGACCAGCACCTTGACGGTGCCGTCGGGCAGCTTCAGCATCTGCAGCACGGTCGCCACGCTGCCGGTGCCGTAGAGGTCCTCCGGCGTCGGATCGTCCTGCGCGGCGGTTTTCTGTGCCACCAGCAGGATGTTCTTGCCGGATTCCATCGAGGTCTCCAGCGCCTTGATCGACTTGGGACGCCCGACGAACAGCGGGATGACCATGTGGGGAAAGACCACCACGTCGCGAAGCGGCAACAGCGGCAGTTCGACCTGTTCCTTGGGGGTGTTGTCGCTCATCATGATTTCCTGTCGAGGGGTGGGAAGGGATGCGCGGCGGTCAACCACGCTCGTCCGAAATGGGGGGCATAGTTAGGAATTCAAGATGGCTGGCAGGTTCCCCGCCAGCCATCGCCGGTCAGGCCCCGGCAGCGAGCGGCTGGTCGCCCTGCTCGGAATAGATGAGCAGGGGCTTGCCCTCGCCCTTGATGAGGTTGTCGTCGACCACCACCTTGCTGACGCCCTTGAGCGACGGCAGGTCGTACATGGTGTCGAGCAGCGCGTGCTCGATGATCGAGCGCAGGCCCCGGGCGCCGGTGCGGCGCGCCAGGGCGCGCTTGGCGATGGCGTGCAGCGCTTCCTCGCGGAACTCGAGCTCGACGCCTTCCATCTTGAACAGCTTGGCGAACTGCTTTGTCAGCGCGTTCTTCGGTTCGGTGAGGATCTGGATCAACGCGGCCTCGTCGAGTTCATCCAGGGTCGCGACCACCGGCAAACGTCCGACAAATTCCGGGATCAGGCCATATTTGATGAGATCTTCGGGTTCGACCTGATGCAGCAGCGCTGCGTCGCGCTTGGTTTCGTCGACATTCTTCACCTGCGCGCCGAAACCGATGCCGCCCTTCTCGGTGCGGCCACGGATGACTTTCTCCAGCCCGCTGAAGGCGCCGCCGCAGATGAACAGGATATTGCTGGTGTCGACCTGGACGAATTCCTGGTTGGGGTGCTTGCGCCCGCCCTGCGGGGGCACCGACGCGGTCGTGCCCTCGATCAGCTTCAGCAGCGCCTGCTGCACGCCTTCGCCCGAGACGTCGCGGGTGATCGACGGGTTGTCCGACTTGCGCGAGATCTTGTCGATCTCGTCGATGTAGACGATGCCCTGCTTGGCCTTGTCGACGTCGTAGTCACACTTTTGCAGGAGCTTCTGGATGATGTTCTCGACGTCCTCGCCGACGTAGCCGGCTTCGGTGAGCGTCGTGGCGTCGGCGATCACGAAGGGAACGTTGAGCAGCCGCGCCAGCGTCTGCGCCAGCAGCGTCTTGCCTGAGCCGGTCGGCCCGATGAGGAGGATGTTGCTCTTCGCCAGTTCGACGTCGCCGCCGGGTGTCGTGTTGCTGCGCAGGCGCTTGTAGTGGTTGTACACGGCGACCGCCAGCGCCTTTTTCGCCTGGCTCTGGCCGATCACGTACTGGTCGAGGATGGCGGCGATCTCGTGCGGCGTCGGCAGGTCGCCGCTGCCGCTCTTCTGGGCGTCGGCCTGCTGGATTTCCTCGCGAATGATGTCGTTGCACAGCTCGACGCACTCGTCGCAGATGAACACCGACGGTCCGGCGATCAGTTTGCGCACCTCGTGCTGGCTCTTGCCGCAGAAGGAGCAGTAGAGAAGTTTGTCGCCCGTACCTTTGTCCGCCATGCCCGTTCCTCGTTGCCTCTTGCTCAGTTGCCCGCTTCGACGCGGCTGGTCAGCACCTTGTCGACCAGGCCGTACTTCACCGATTCATCCGCACTCATGAAATTGTCGCGGTCGGTGTCGCGCTCGATCGCCTCGATGCTCTGCCCGGTATGCTTGGCGAGCATCTCGTTGAGGCGCGCTTTCAAATATAGGATTTCCTTGGCGTGGATTTCGATGTCCGACGCCTGCCCCTGGAAGCCGCCCAGCGGTTGATGGATCATCACGCGCGAATTGGGCAGGCAGAAGCGCTTGCCCTTGGCGCCGGCGGTCAGTAGGAAAGCGCCCATGCTCGCGGCCTGGCCGATGCACAGGGTCGACACGTCCGGCTTGATGAACTGCATGGTGTCGTAGATCGCCAGCCCTGCGGAAACCGAGCCGCCCGGCGAATTGATGTAGAAATAGATGTCCTTGTCGGGATTTTCCGACTCGAGAAACAACATCTGCGCGACGACCAGATTGGCGGTCGCGTCGTTGACCGGGCCGACCAGGAAAATCACCCGCTCCTTGAGCAGGCGCGAGTAGATGTCATAGGCGCGTTCGCCCCGGCCGCTCTGCTCGACGACCATGGGCACCAGCCCCAGACCCTGGGGCTCTACGATCTTGCGTTCAATATTCATGTACATCAGGCACGTCCCATCAATTCTTCAAACGAGGTTGCCACGTCTTCCACCTGAGCCTGACCTGCGACCCATGCTACCACATTCTCCTCGAGCGCCAGGGACTCGATTTCCTGCATGCGCTCAGGGTTTTGGTAGTACCACTGCACCACCTGTTCGGGATTTTCGTAGCTCTGCGCCTGCTCGGCGATCAGGGCGCGAATCTGCTCGGGCTGCGCCACCAGCTGGTTCGCCTGGACGATCTCGGCGAGGATCAGCCCCAGTCGCACGCGTCGTTCCGCCTGCCCGGTAAACATATCGGACGAAAGCTTGGCGGTCTGAACCCCGCGCGACTGCATGTCGGCCTCGGTCATTTTCTGCAGCCGCTCGGCTTCCCGCGCGACCAGGCTCTTCGGCAGATCGAGCGTGGCGGCCTGCAACAGGAGTTCCATCGCCTGCTCCTTCAGCTTCGCCTGCACGCGGCGCTTCACCTCGCGCGCGAGATTGTCCTTTACCTCGGCCCGGAGTTTCTCCACGTCGCCATCGGCAACGCCGAGCGCCCGCGCGAAGTCGGCGTCGACGGCCGGCAGCACCGGCGCCTGCACCTCCTTCAACTGCACCTCGAAATGCGCGACCTTGCCGGCCAGGTCCTTGGCCGGGTAGTCGGCCGGGAAGGTCACGTCGAAGCCCTTGGCCTCGCCCGCCCGGGCGCCGATCAGGTTCTGCTCGAATTCCTGCAGCAGGCGGCCTTCGCCGATCACCGCCGAATAGTCCTCGCCCTGGCCGCCGTCGAAGGGGGCGCCGTCGACCGTGCCCTGGAAGTCGAAGCGCACCAGGTCGCCCAGCGCCGCCGCGCGGTCGACGGTTTCGAAGGTGCGGCGCTGCTTCTGCAGCACCTCGAGCGTCTTCGCCACGTCGGCGTCGCCCAGCTCGACCACCGGACGACGGATCTTGCCGGCGGACAGATCGCCGATCTTCACCTCGGGATAAACCTCGAAGTAGGCGCTGAAGACCATTTCGCTCGCCGCCGTCTCGCCTGTCCTGGGCTCGAAGCTCGGATAGCCGGCTATCTTCAGCTGGTTCGTCTGCACCGCCTCGCCGAAGCGGGCCTGCAGGGTTTCGCCCAGCACCTCCTTGCGCACCTCCGCGCCGTGCTGGCGGGCCACCGCCGAGAGCGGGGCCTTGCCGGGACGGAAGCCGGCCATCTTGACGTTGCGGGCCAGCCGCTTGAGGCGGTTCTGCACTTCGTTTTCGAACTGGTCCATGGGCACGTGGATGTCGAGACGACGGGCCAGTCCTTCGAGAACTTCAAGATTTGCTTGCATCGGGATGCTTCCTGACTGAGGTGATGGTGAAAGGTTGGGGTGAAGCGCAAAACGAACGTATGGTGCGAAAGGGGGGACTCGAACCCCCACGCCTTGCGGCGCTGGAACCTAAATCCAGTGCGTCTACCAATTCCGCCACTCTCGCGGCCGCGCCGCAAAAACAAGACCGATAAGTGTAATATAATCAATGCGATGCTGTCACCCAAGGCTGCCCGGCTTCCCGCCTAAGTCTTTATTCCCATTCTGATTTTTCATTGCCGGTGCCGGTCGATCACTACGAAAACTTCCCTGTCGCCTCGTGGTTGCTGCCCCGTCGCCTGCGGCGCCCGACCGAAGCCATCTACCGCTTTGCCCGCAGCGCGGACGATATCGCGGACGAAGGTGACGCGCCGGCGGCCGAACGGCTCGCGGCCCTCGACGGCTACCGGCAGGCGCTCGACCGCATCGAGCGCGGCGAATCCCCCACGGATCCGGTGTTCGGCCCGCTCGCCGCGGCGATCCGCGAGCACGCCCTGCCGCTGGCGCCGTTTCGCGACCTGCTGTCCGCCTTCGCGCAGGACGTGGTGAAGACGCGCTACGCGAACTTCGGCGAGGTCATGGATTACTGCCGCCGTTCCGCCAATCCCGTCGGTCGCCTGATGCTGCACCTCTACGGCGACGACGACGCCCGTCACCGCGCCTATTCCGACGCGATCTGCAGCAGCCTGCAACTGATCAACTTCCTGCAGGACATTGCGGTCGACTACCGCAAGAACCGCATCTATTTGCCGCAGGACGAACTGGCCGCCTACCACGTAAGCGAAGCGCAAATCGCCGCCGGCGACGCGCGCGGCCTGTGGCACGCGCTGCTGCACAAGCAGATCGAGCGCGCGCGCAAGCTGCTGCAGGCGGGCGCCCCGCTCGGCCGCGCACTCAAGGGCCGCATCGGACTGGAGTTGCGGGTGACCCTGCGCGGCGGCGAGACCATCCTGCGGAAGCTGCATGCCGACCCTGCCTGCGTGTTCCACGACCGCCCCGTGCTCACCCGCAAGGACTGGATACACATGCTCGCCCGCAGCCTCCGCTGACCATGGACGTCCACGCCTACTGCCAGGAACGCGCGGCGGCCAGCGGCTCCAGCTTCTATTACAGCTTCGTCTTCCTGCCACCCGAAACACGGCGCGCGATCACCGCGTTCTATGCGCTGTGCCGCGAGCTCGACGACGTCGTCGACGAATGCCGCGAACGCGCGGTCGCCGAAGCCAAGCTCGACTGGTGGCGCGCCGAGATTGCGCGCTTCGCCGCCGGGATGCCCGAACACCCGGCCACGCGCGCGCTCGCCGACACGCCGCAGGGGCGCGCGATCCCGGCCGCGCTGCTGCAGGAAATCATCGACGGCATGGCGATGGATCTCGGCCAGACGCGTTATCCCGATTACAAGTCACTGCATCTCTACTGCTACCGTGTCGCCGGCGTCGTCGGCGAGATTGCGGCGTCCATCTTCGCCGGCGAGCGCGGCGAGCACGACCGCGAGGTGCGGCGCTACGCGCACGCGCTGGGGCTCGCCTTCCAGCTCACCAACATCATCCGCGACGTCGGCGAGGATGCGCGGCGCGGGCGCATCTACCTGCCGCAGGACGAGCTGGCCCGCTTCGGCGTCGCCGAAACCGACCTGCTCGCCGGACGCGACTCGCCCGCCTTCCAGGCGCTGATGGATTTCCAGTACGCGCGCGCGATCGAGCACTATGACCGCGCACTGGCCGTCCTGCCCGCGGCGGCGAAGCGCGCGCAACGTCCCGGCCTGGTGATGGCGGCGATCTACCGCACCCTGCTCGAGGAAATCCGCCGCGACCGCTTCCCCGTGCTGCGCGCGCGGGTGTCGCTCACGCCGCTGCGCAAGCTGTGGCTGGCAAGCCGCACCTGGCTGTTCCCATGAAGCCCCGCGTCGCCGTCGTCGGGGGCGGCTGGGCCGGCTGCGCCGCGGCACTGACGCTCGCCGAAGCCGGGGTTCCCGTCACGCTTTTCGAGGCCGCGCGCACGCTCGGCGGCCGCGCGCGCGCCGTCGAGCTCGAAGGCGCGCGGCTCGACAACGGCCAGCACCTCCTGCTCGGCGCCTACGCACAGACCCTCGCCCTGATCGGCCGCCTGCAGCCGGAAGCCGAAGTCTTGTGGCGCCTGCCGCTGACGCTCGAGCAGCCACCGGACTTTCGCCTCGCCTGCCCGCGCCTGCCGGCGCCCCTCCATCTTGCCGCCGGCCTGCTCGCCGCGCGCGGCCTGGGCGGCGCCGAGAAATGGGCGGCAGTGCGCTGGGCCGCTTCCCTGATCCGCTCCCCCTCGCGCCCCCTCCCGGGCAGCGTCGCCGACCTCACCCGTGCTCAGCCCGAAAAGCTGAACCGCCTGCTGTGGCATCCCTTGTGCGTCTCGGCACTCAACACGCTGCCCGGGGAAGCCAGCGCGCAGGTGTTCGCCGACGTGCTGCGCGCGGCCTTCGGCGGCCGCAGGCACGACAGCGACCTGCTGCTGCCGCGACGCGACCTCGGCGCCCTGCTGCCGCTGCCGGCCGCGGCCCGCGTCGCCGCGCTCGGCGGCGACATCCGCCTCGGCCAGCGGGTCGACACGCTCGACGTCGACGCACACGGCGTGAACCTGGCCACCGGCGACTCCCGCGAACGCTACAGCCACGTGCTCGTGGCCGTCGCGCCGCAGCATCTCGCCGGGCTGGCGCCGGGCGTGGATGCCCTCGCGGCGGCCGCTGCCGACGTGGCACGCTATGCCTACCGGCCGATCGCCACCGCCTACGTCCAGTATGACGCCGCGTTCAGGCTGCCGGCGCCGCTGTATGCGCTCGACGGCGGTCCGGCGCAGTTCGTGTTCGACCGCGGCCCGAGCCACGGCCAGGCCGGCCTTGTCGCCTTCGTCGCCAGCGCCGCATCCAATCTTGCCGGGGACTGGGTGGCGCAGGCCGAGGCGCAGCTGCGCCGCATCGCCGACCCCGGGCCGGCGCGCTGGCGCCGCCGTATCGTCGAGAAGCAGGCGACCTACGCCTGCGTGCCCGGCATGGCCAGGCCCGGCGTGCGCACCCCGCATCCGCGCGTTTTCCTGGCAGGCGACTACACCGCCGGCCCCTACCCCGCCACGCTCGAAAGTGCCACGACGAGCGGAGTACAATCGGCCGCCTCGCTGCTGGAAAGCCTATGAAAGACTACCTCCCCCGCCCCGACCTCCTCGCCGGTCGCGTCATCCTCGTCACCGGCGCCAGTGCCGGCCTCGGCCGCGCCGCCAGCCTGGCGTACGCCCGCCACGGCGCCACCGTCGCGCTGCTCGCCCGCGACGAAGCCCGGCTCGAAACGGTATACGATGAAATTCTCGCCGCCGGCGGCCCCGAACCGGCAATGTTTCCCTACGACCTCGCCGCCGCCGACGACCGCAGCCTCGACGCGCTTGCCGGCACCATTGCCCATCACCTGAAGCGGCTCGATGGCGTGCTGCACAGCGCACACCAGTTCTACAGCCTGACGCCGCTCGCGCTGCAGACGCTGGAGCAATGGCAGACGCTGATGCGCGTCAACCTCATCGCCCCGTTCGCGCTCACCCGTGCCTGCCTGCCGCTGCTGCAGCAATCGCCCGACGCGTCGGTGATCTTCACGGGTGAAACGCACGGTCACCATCCGGCCGCCTACTGGGGCGGCTACGCGGTGGCGAAGTCGGGCCTGGAAAGCCTGACCCGCATCTGGTCGGACGAGGTCGGCGCGGAAGCGAACCTGCGCTTCAACACCCTGATCCCCGGCCAGGTCGCGACCACGCTACGCGCCAGAACCCACCCCGGCCTCGACCCCGCCTCGTTGCCCGCCCCCGACACGCTGATGCCGTGGTACCTTTATTTGATGGGCGAAGACAGCCGCGCGCTGCGCGGCCAGGTCATCGAATGCCAGGCCTGATCGCCCGCCGCGCATGAAAATCGGCCGCTACGAGGTTCTCGAGGAAATCGGCCAGGGCGCGATGGGCACGGTCTATCGCGCGCGCGACCCGCTGATCGAGCGTACCGTGGCGATCAAGACCATCGACATCGCGCAGCTGCGGCGCGAAGGCGCCGACGCCGAAGCGCGCTTTCTGCGCGAGGCACAGAGCGCGGGAAGGCTGTCGCACCCGAACATCGTGACCATCTACGACGTCGGCGAAACCGACAGCCTCGCCTATATCGCGATGGAATACCTGTCCGGGCCGACACTGCGCGAGGTGCTCGATCATGCACGCATGCCGCTCGATCTCGCGCTCGACACCGCGCGGCAGATGGCCGAGGCGCTCGCCTTCGCCCATGCCCACGGGGTCACCCACCGTGACGTCAAGCCGTCCAACGTCGTCGTCACCGGGCATCGCGGACAGATCAAGCTCACCGATTTCGGCATCGCGCATCTGGCCAACAGCGAACAGACCCAGACCGGCCAGATGCTCGGCTCACCGCGCTACATGTCGCCCGAACAGGTGCGCGGCAGCGAGATCGACGGCCGCTCCGACATTTTCTCGCTGGGCGCCGTGCTCTATGAAATGCTCACCGGCCACTACGCCTTCGACGGCGACAGCCTCGCGACCATCGTTTACCGCGTCGTGCACGATGCGCCCGCCGACCCCAACCGGCTGCGTCCCGGCCTGCCGCCAGGGCTCGTCGAATTGCTGGGACGCATGCTGAGCAAGTCGCCGCAGGATCGCCCCGATGCGCACGCCGTGGCAGCGGCACTGCACGCGCTGGCCACGAGCGCCGCAACGACGCGCCCGCGCGCAGACAACCGCGTATCCCGCCTGCTGCCGGTCGTTGCCTTCGGCGCGCCCGTGGCGGTCTTTCTGGTCGTTGGCGTCGGCATCATCGTCATCGAGCATTTCCTCGGCCCGGGCCCGCAGGCGGCGCTCACCCCCCCCGGCGCCGCGGCCCACGCGCCCGCGCCGGCGGCCGCGGCGCCCACGCG
>JBKBQH010000017.1:0-63779 GCA_046292745.1 Thiobacillus sp.
CCATCGGCTATATCCCGCCCGCCGAAGCTGAGGCAAACTACTACCGGCAACTCGCCGAACAGGCCGAGTCATCGGTCTGCACTTAAACCAAATGGCCTCCACGAAACCCGGGGCGGTTCACCCCGCTGTAATCGCGGCGCTCGAATCAGGTAATGGTTTGGTCGAAATCGCCGGTTGATTTGCTGCTCATTCCAGGCCTGAAACATCTGGCGCTTCGGCACTGCCGCTCGCAAGCCGCTCCAGGTGCTTGATTCGATCCTACTGACATGGCAGCCCGGACTGCATTGCAGCCCTCATTACGCCCAGCGCCCCGCCCCCAGCATCCCCAATACGACACGAACCGCCGCATAGGCCGCCTCGGAGAGCTGCCGGCGCCACCAGGGGCGGCGCTGCCAGTCGGCGGGGTCGAGCTTTTGTGCGCCGGCGCAGGCGGCGTCGAGGCGGGCGCGCAGGTCGTGTGCAAATACCGGGTCGTCGACCAGTACGTTGGCCTCGCGCGCCAACAAGAGACTGAACGGGTCGATGTTGCTGGAGCCAACGGTGGCCCAGTGGCCATCGACGACGGCGACCTTGGCGTGGAGTTCGCTGGCGTGGTACTCGGCGATTTCGACGCCGGCGGCGAGGAGCTCGCGGTAGAGCGCCCGGGCGGCGAGCTGGAAGAAGGGGTGGTCGGTATGGCCCTGTACCAGCAGGCGCACGCGCACGCCGCGCGCGGCGGCGCGCCTGAGCAGCTTGCGGAAGCGGCGGCCGGGCAGGAAGTAGGCGTTGGCGATGAAGATTTCGTGCCGCGCGAGCGCCAGCGCGGCGAGGTAGGCGCGCTCGATGTCGCGGCGGTGGGCGAAGTTGTCGCGCACGACGAAGGCGGCGCGGGTGTGGCCGTCGGTGGGCCAGCTCGGTTCGACGACGGCGCGGCCGGCACCGGCCTGGAGCCGGCTGAGCGCGACGCGCTGCCACAGGCGGCGGACGCTGCGGTGGATGGCGACGAGGAGCGGGCCTTGCACTTCGACGCTGAAATCGAGGCGCGGCTGGTCGAAGCCGGCAGGCTGATAGTCGTCGATGAGGTTCATGCCGCCGACGAAGGCGATGCGGGCGTCGATCACCGCCAGCTTGCGGTGCAGGCGGCGCAGGCTCCTGGGGTTGGCGCGCCAGCCGGGAACGAGCGGCCGGTAGGCGAGGAGTTCGACGCCGGCGGCGGCAAGCAGCTCGCGCCAGGCGCGCGGCAGGTCGCGCGAGCCGATGGCGTCGACCAGGACGCGCACGACGACGCCGCGGCGGGCGGCGCGCGCGAGGGCGTCGCGCACCGTCTCGCCGCTGGCGTCGGCGTTGAAGATGTAGGTTTCGAGGTGGATTTCGTGCTGCGCGGCGTCGATGGCGCCGACCAGCGCGGGAAAGAATTCGGCGCCGCCTTGCAGGAGGCGCACGTGGTTGCCGGGCACCCAGCGGGCGTTTCGTGCGAACAGCCTCGGCCAGGGGCTGCGGTTCATGCGGCCAGGGTGAGCTTCGCGGTCAGGGCGGCGTGGTCGGAGATGCGGTGCCAGGCGTTGCCGCTGTGGACGTGGGCGGATTCGATGTCGAAGCCGCGCACGTAGATGCGGTCGAGCGAGAACAGCGGCAGGAGGGCGGGATAGCTCTTCGCGGGCCTGCCGTGGTGGGCCTCGAAGGCTTCGGACAGGCCGAGCGTGTCGTGGAAGTAGCGGCCGACGCGCAGCTTCCAGTCGTTGAAGTCGCCGGCGAGGATGAGCGGCGCGTCGTCCGGCACCATGCGGTGGATGCGGGCGGCGATCTGCGCGAGCTGGCGGCGGCGCCCGGCCTCGTTCAACGCCAGGTGCACGTTGATGCAGTGCACGGGCGTCGCCGCGCCGGGCACTTCGATTTCGCAGTGCAGCATGCCGCGGCTCTCGAAGGCGTGCGACGAGATGTCCTCGTTTTCCCAGTTGAGTATCTTGTAGCGCGACAGGATGGCGTTGCCGTGGTGGCCGGTGTCGTAGACGCAGTTCTTGCCGTAGGCGAAGTCGGTGTAGACGTGGCCGGCGAGGAATTCGTGCTGCGGCTTGTTGGGCCAGTGCTGGAAGCGGCTGGCGCGCAGGCCGTGGCTGTGCTGCACTTCCTGCAGGAAGACGATGTCGGAACCGAGGCTCGGCAGGCGCTCGCGCAGCTCGTGCACGGTGAGACGCCGGTTGAACTGCGACAGGCCCTTGTGGATGTTGTAGCTGGCGATGTTGAGCAGCGCGGTCATGATGCCCGATTATAGGTGCGCCGGCAGCTGGCGGATGGCCTCGGCGTTGCTCGGCGAAAAGCAGCGTTCGGCGGCAGCCTGCCACGGCAGCCACTCGTAACGCAGATGCTCGCGCGGCGCGCACGTGACGGGCAGCGGCGCCGGCAATTTGAGACCGAACACGTGCTCGGTGTTGTGGGTGACGCCGGGCGCGTAGCGGTGGCGCCAGCGTTCGTAGATTTCGTAACGGTTTTCGATATCCCAGGGCGTGAGCTCGTAGGCGGTGGCGTCGAGGCCGGTTTCCTCGGCGACTTCGCGGATCGCGGTTTGTTCCAGCGTTTCGCCCGCCTCCTGCGAGCCGGTGACCGACTGCCAGAAGCCCGGCGCGTCGGCGCGCTCCAGCAGCAGCACCTGGCCGTCGGCGGTGTGGATCACGACCAGGACCGAGACGGGAATCTTGTACTCGCTCAAACGATGCGGGCGTGGAGCGTGTCGCCGCTCAGCACGAGGCCGATGAGGCGGTCGATGTTGGGATGCTTGCCGGGATGACGGCTGGCGTCCTGCGCGTGCTCGGCGAAGAGTGCGAGGCCCTCGGCGGCGGCTTCGGGTGTGATCGCGCCGTGCTGGCGGGCAAGGTAGGCGTAGACGCGAAACGAGCCGGCGCTGCCGGGGGCGTTGGCGATGCTGCCGACCTCGGCGCCGGCGGCGTCGGTGAGCACCAGCTTCGTACCGCAGGCTTCGGGCAGGGTTTCGAGGATGTCGGCGAAGTTCATGCCGCGGGCTTGTCGGCGCCCACCGGGTTGCGCAGGCGGATATGCAGTTCGCGCAACTGCTTTTCGTCGACGACGTTGGGCGCGTTGGTCATGAGGCACGAGGCGCGCTGGGTCTTGGGGAAGGCGATGACGTCGCGGATCGACTCGGCGCCCGCCATCAGTGTGACGAGACGGTCGAGGCCGAAGGCCAGCCCGCCGTGCGGCGGGGCGCCGTATTTGAGGGCGTCGAGTAGGAAGCCGAATTTCTCGCGACGCTCGGCCTCGCCGATGTCGAGCGCGGCGAACACCTTCTCCTGCACGGTTTCCTTGTGGATGCGCACCGAGCCGCCGCCGACTTCCCAGCCATTGAGCACCATGTCGTAGGCCTTCGACAGGCAGCGGCCGGGGTCGGTGGCGAGCCAGTCCTCGTGGCCGTCCTTGGGCGCGGTGAAGGGGTGGTGCAGCGCGTCCCAGCGGTTTTCGTCGTCGTTGTATTCGAACATGGGGAAATCGACCACCCACAGCGGGGCCCAGGCACGCCCGTCGACAAAGCCTTTTTCGTGGCCGATTTTCAGGCGCAGCGCGCCGAGCGCGTCGGTGACGATTTTGGCACGGTCGGCGCCGAAGAAGATGAGGTCGCCGCTCTGCGCGCCGGTGCGTTCGATCACGGTCCTGAGCGACGCTTCGGAGAGGTTCTTGACGATGGGCGACTGCAGGCCGGCTTCGTTGAGTTGCGTCACGTCGTTGACCTTGATGTAGGCCAGGCCGCGGGCGCCGTAGATCTTGACGAATTCGGTGTAGGCGTCGATCTCGCCGCGGGTGAGCGCAGCGCCGCCGGGGATGCGCAGCGCGGCGACGCGGCCCTTGGGATCGTTGGCCGGGCCGGCGAAGACCTTGAAGGCGACGTCACGCATGGCGTCGGCGACGTCGACGAGTTCGAGCGTGACGCGCAGGTCGGGCTTGTCGGAGCCGTACTTCGCCATCGCCTCGGCGTAGGAGATGCGCGGGAAGGGCTCGGGCAGTTCGATGCCCGCGGCCTTCCTCATCATGTCGCGGATCATGCCTTCGACCAGGGCCATGATGTCGTCTTCGCCCATGAACGAGGTTTCGAGATCGACCTGGGTGAACTCGGGCTGGCGGTCGGCGCGCAGGTCCTCGTCGCGGAAGCACTTGGTGATCTGGAAGTAGCGGTCGAAGCCGGACACCATGAGCAGCTGCTTGAACAGCTGGGGCGACTGCGGCAGCGCGTAGAACATGCCGTCGTGCACGCGGCTGGGCACGAGATAGTCGCGCGCGCCTTCGGGCGTCGAGCGCGTGAGCATCGGCGTCTCGACCTCGATGAAGCCGTGGGCGTCGAGGTAGTCGCGCATGAGCTTGGCGACGCGGTAGCGCAGCATCAGGTTCTTCTGCATCGGCTCGCGGCGCAGGTCGAGATAGCGGTACTGCAGGCGGATGTTCTCGTTGACGGCCTCGTCGTCGAGCTGGAACGGCGGCGTCGCCGAGGGGTTGAGGATCTCGATGGCACTCGCCAGCACCTCGATCATGCCGGTGGTCTGGTTGGGGTTCTCGGTGCCGGCGGGACGCGGGCGAACCTTGCCCTCGATCTTCAGCACGAATTCGGAACGCACTTCCTCGGCGTGCCTGAACGCTTCGGGCGTATCAGGGTCGACGACGACCTGCACCTGGCCCTCGCGGTCCCTGAGGTCGATGAAGATGACGCCGCCGTGGTCGCGCCGGCGGTGCGCCCAGCCGCACAGGGTGACGGTGTTGCCGATGTCGGCGGCGGTGACGGCGCCGCAGTAGTGAGTACGCATGGAAGATCCTATTGAGTCAGCGTGCGGGCGTCGCCCGAGGCGACGCCCATGGAAACGATGTATTTGAGCGCGCGGTCGACCGGGACGTCGAGTTCGATGACCTCGCTTTTCTTCACATAGAAATAGAAGCCGTTGACCGGGCTCGGCGTGGTGGGAATGAACACCGCGACGTGCTCGTCGGGCAGCGCGCGCATCACCTCGGCCGGCACGTTGGTCTGGAAGGCGAGCGCCCAGGCCTCGGGGTGCGGGTAGCGCACCAGCAGCACCTTGCGGAAGGCGTGGCCGTTGCCGGTAAGCAGCGTGTCGGACACCTGCTTGACACCGCCGTAGATGGACTTCACGACCGGGATGCGGATCAGCAGGCGCTCCCAGGCGTCGACGATCTTCTGGCCGAGGAAATTGGTGGCGAACACGCCGGTGAGCAGAATCACCAGGAGCGTGAGGATCACGCCCAGGCCCGGCACGCGCACGCCGATCCACGCCTCCGGCTGCCAGGCGGCCGGCAGGATGGCGAGGCTCTGGTCGAGCGTGCCGATCAGCAGATCGAGCACCCACAGCGTGATGCCGAGGGGCATCCAGATCAGCAGGCCGGTGACGAAATAGCGCTTCATGGTGGCGGGGCGGAAACGAAGAAGCGGGCGGCTCGCACCGCCCGCTTCCCGAGTCTGGGCCGGCTCAGTTACACGCCGGGCAGGCGCCGGTGCCGCAGGCGTGCGACGGTGCCTCGGTCTTCGTTTCGGCGGGTTTGCCGCCGCTGTTCTTGAAGTCCGTGGCGTACCAGCCGGTGCCCTTGAGGGCGAAGCCGGCGGCGGTCACCTGCTTGGCGTATTCGGCCTTGCCGCACGACGGGCACACCGTCAGCGGCGCGTCGGACACTTTTTGCATTTCGTCCTGCGCGTAGCCGCAGGCGGTGCATTTGTAGGCATAAATCGGCATGATTCGCTCCGATAAATCAAGAAGTTGCGGAATTATACCCGGTGTTGGGCCGAAGCACCCAACAGCGGCTGCAAGTCCCGCCTGCCAAGCGGGAAGCCCCCAGCGGCGGCGGGAACAAGATGGCGCCGGCGCGGCGCGCTTTCAAGGGCTACCAGGCGAAGCCGAGACTGGCGTAGACGCGCCGGGAAAAGACGTTGGTGTCGCGGAATTCCGCGTAGTCGCGGCCGAGGTTCTGTCCCACCACGGCCGCGTCGATGTCGTAGCCCTGCCACTTGAACTGGCGGGCAAGGCGCAGGTCGACGCGGGTGAAGGCAGCCGTGTCGTCCCCCGGTGTGAGCCACTTGATCGGGTCGCTGCGCTGGACAAACACGCTGGCCTCCCAGCCGTGGTCGAGGCGGTAGCGCGCGAGCACGGCGCCGCTGTTGCGTGGCGCCGATTTGGGGATATCCTGGTTGAAGGCGACCTCGCTGGTGCGGGTCTCGAGGAAGACGCGGGCGTAGTGTGCGCTTACGTCGAGACGGTCGGTCGGGCGCCAGCGCAGCTGGATCTCGCCGCCGCGGGAAGTCGCCTTGCCGATGTTGGCGTAGCGGTTCTCGCGCTGGCGGCCGGGCAGGATGCCGTCGTCCGCAGGATCGAACAATCCCCGCAGATAGCCGATGTAGTCGTCGACGCGGTCATCGAACAGGCGCAGGTCATAGTCCAGCCGGGCCCCTTTCCACACGCCGAGGTAGGCGAGTTCGCGCGACACCACCCGTTCCGGTTCCAGGCCGGCCGAGGGCACGGTGACGACGTCGAGCAGCCCGCCGTCGTCGAGCCGATAGGTCTGGTTGCCGTAGGCCTCGAAAAAGGTCGGCGAGCGATAGGCCTGCGAGACCCCCACGCGCACGACGTGCCCCGGCGCGACGGTGAAGCTCGCGGCCAGGCGCGGCGAGAGGCCGAAGCCGGTCAGCGAATAATGTTCCAGCATCGCGCCCGCATGGAGCAGCACGCGCTCATGGGCGCGCCATTCGACGTTGCCGAACACGCGCGCCATTTCGCTGTGCCAGGTGTTGCCCGCGTTGTAATAGTGCTGGCCGGCGACGGTTTCCTGGCGCACCTCGCCGCCCCACACGCCGCGCAAGGCCGGTGTCCATTGCTCGTTCACCTGCAGTTCGACGCTGCCGCGCGTCTGCAGCAGGTACTGATCCAGCGCCAGGGTGCCGAGCGGGGTCGTCGTGCCGCTCAGGTCCAGCGTCAGATTGGCGTCGAAGCGGTTGCGCGCGTAATACGCCTGCAGGGTCCACTCGCGCTGCGCGGATTCGACCTTGTTGTAGGCGACCTGCACATACAGGGCGCGCGAATCCTGTTCGAGCGGTTCGAGCAGGCGGCGGGCGTCGGTCTGGTCGTCGAGGATGCGGCCCGCGTTCCAGTCGCCTTGCGAGACGCCGAACTGCGCCATCAGTTCGGACGTGCCGGAGAGCTGCCAGTCGAGGCGGCCGTTGAGGAAATAGGTCTTGCCCGCCTCCAGATACCGGCCGTTGTCGGCGGCGGCCTTGAAGTCCACGGTGCGCTCGAAGCGGTCGTGCTGCCGGGCCGACGCGGTGAGCCGGTAGCGCAGGTCGCCGCTGCCGCCGCCGTGGCGCGCGACGACGCCGTGCGCGGACTGCTCGCCAGTTTGCAGGAACACGCGGCTGCCCTGCGCCTGCGCGGCGGTCTTGGTGATGATGTTGATGACCGCGGCAAACGCGTTGGCGCCGTGCACCGCGGCATTGGGGCCGCGCACCACCTCGATGCGCTCGATGTCGTCGATGGCGAGCGGCAAGTCGGTCCAGTACACCGCGCCGAAATGCGGGCTGTAGATCGAGCGGCCGTCGACCAGCACCTGCATGCGGCGCGAGTAGGCGTCGCCCATGCCGTGGTAGCCCGCCGCCCAGGTGTTGTCGCGGGTGTAGGCGACCGAGAAACCCGGCACCAGGCGCAACAGGTCGGGAATGTCGCGGAAGCCCGAGGCGCGGATCCTGTCCCGGTCGATGACGGTGACCGCCGCCGGCGCCTCGTTGACCGGCTGCGACAACCGCGAGACCGAGAGCACCACCGGCAGGTCGTCGAGGAAATCGGCTTCGGTCAGCGCGGCGTGCGCCGGCGCGGCGCCGGCGAGCGCCAGCGCAATGACATGGCTTGAAAAGGTACGGGTCACCACAGCCGGCGCGTCGGCGGCGCCGTATTCTCCAACTGACAGATCATCCGGCCCGATAACGGCGGCCGGACGGCAAAATAAACCATGAACATGGAATGGTATTACGCCGGTCGGCCATCCTACCAGTTCAGACGGAGGCTGCCATAAACGCGGCGGCTGAATAGGTTCTCGGCGCGGAACTCGCTGTAGCCGCGGCCCAGGTTCTGGCCGACCAGCGCGGCCTCGACCTGGCTCCCCCGCCAGTGCCAGCGGCGCGCGACCCGGAGGTCCCAGCGGGTGAACGCGTCCGTCTCGTCGCCTTCGGAGAGCCATTTCATGCGGCTGGAATGGTATGCCGCCGCGCTCACTTCCCAGCCCTGGCCCAGGCCGTAGCGCGCGAGGAGGGAGACGTTGTCGCGTGGCGCGGATGCGCGAAGATCCCGGTCGACGCTCGCGTCCGCGTCGATGAAGGCACGCGCGTACTGGGCGGACAAGCGCAAGGCGGGAAAAGGCTGCCAGGTCAGCTGCAGGTCGCCGCCGCGTAGCGTGAAATCGTTGCGGTTGTCGAAGCGGCCCGGCGTGCCGTCGCTGTTGATGTAACCGTCGATCGTGTCGAGAAAGAGCTTGGCGTCGACCTGCAGGCGCAGCGCCGGATAAAGGCCGACGTACCCCAGCTCGCGCGACAGGATGCGCTCGGGCCGGAGGGGGCCGGAAGGCGCGAACACCTGAAGGGGCGCGCCCAGGGAGGGGTAATAGGTCAAGTTGCCTTGCTGCTCGAAGAAGGTCGGCGAGCGATAGGCGCGCGACAGGTTCGCCCGCAGGGTGTGCCCCGCCGCGACGGTGTAGTTGAGCGCCAGCCGCGGCGAAAGGTCGGTGCCGGTGAAATAGTGATGCTCCAGCATGGCACCGCCCTGCACCAGCAGATCCGGGCGGGCGCGCCACTCGGCATTGGCGTAGGCGCGCGCGAGCGTGCCGTCCAGGGTTTCGCGGCTGTCGAAGTAGCGCAGGCTTTGGACGGTTTCGTGCCTGATCTCGGCGCCCCAGACGACGCGCCAATCCGGCGCCAGGCGCTGATTGCGCTGGAATTCGAGGTTGAAGCGGGTTTGCAGCAAATCGATGCCGGTGTCGACGAAGACGCCGGTGGGCACGTAGCGGGCGGGTGTCGGCGCCCAGCGGGGGCACGCCGTCTGTTTCGGGGGGACGAAGGGGGCGTCCGACGGCCCGGTGTCGAGACAGATCTGCGCCGTGTCCGGCGCGTCGAGCGTGTTGCGGCTGAAGTAGGCCTGCACCATCCATTCGTCGTCCGGACCGGTCACGCGCTGGTATTTGAGCTGGACGTACTGCGCGGAGACGTTCTGCCCGGTCGGCTCATCGCCGTTCTGCGAGTGCCCCGCCTGCCAGTCGCCCAAGGCAAGCCCGAACTGTGCGCTGACCTGGTCCGTGCCCGATAGCCGATAGTCGCCGCGGCCATTGAGGAAATAGGTCTGCGTAGCCTCGTAGAGCTTGATGGGCATCTCACCGTCGATGGCGTCGGTCTCGAAGCGGTCGCGCGCCTGCGCCGACAGGGTAAGCCGGTAGCGCAGGTCGCCGGCTACGCCGCCCTGCCGCAGCGTCATCCCCTTCATGCCCTGCTCGCCCGCCTGCAGCGACACGAAGCTGCCCGGCGTCTGGCTCGGATCCTTGGTGATGATGTTGATCACGGCGAGGAAGGCATTCGCCCCGTAGCTTGCCGCGTTGGGGCCGCGCACCACCTCGATGCGCTCGATATCGTCGATCGCGAGCGGCAACTCGCCCCAGTTCACCGCGCCGTAGGCCGCGCTGTAGATCGAGCGGCCGTCGGCCAGCACCTGGAAACGGCGCGAAAAGGCGTCGGCCATGCCGTGATAGCCGATCGCCCAGGTGTTGTCGCGGGTGTAGGCGACCGAAAACCCCGGCACCAGGCGCAACAGGTCGGGGATGTCGCGGAAGCCCGAGGCGCGGATCATGTCCTGGTCGATGACGCTGACCGCCGCCGGCGCCTCGTTGATAGGCTGCGACAGCCGCGAGACCGAGAGGACGACCGGCAGGTCGTCGAGGAAGTCGGCTTCGGTCAGCGCGGCGTGCGCCGGCGCGGCGCCGGCGAATACGGCCGCAAGCGCCCACGGGGCCAGAGAGGCAGGCGGGAATACGCTTGATGCCTGCGGTAAGGGGGCGCCTGCTCTCCGCGTTGCTGTCAGTCGGACCGGCTTACCGGCCAGTCCTAACGCATTCATTTTCTAGAACGGAATGTCGTCGTCCATGTCGTCGAAGCCGCTGCCGGCCGGGCGCCTGTCCCCGGCGGCCGGCTGCGCGGCGGGCGCGTTGGCGCGCGGTGCGGCCTTGGGTGCCGCCTGCGCGTAGCCGCCGCCTTCGTCCATGTCGGCCATGCCGCCGCCACCGCGGCCGCCGAGCATCTGCATGCGGTCGCCGCGGATCTCGTAGGCGGTGCGCTCGATGCCTTCCTTGTCGGTGTACTTGCGCGAGCGGATCGAGCCTTCGACGTAGACCTGGCTGCCCTTCTTGAGGTACTGGCCGCACACCTCGGCGGTGCGGCCGAAGAAGGCGACGCGGTGCCACTCGGTCTGTTCGACCATCTGGCCGGACTTGTCCTTGTATTTGTCGGTGGTGGCGATGGCGAGGTTGGCGACCGCTTCCCCGCTCGGCAGGTAGCGCATTTCGGGGTCGCGCCCGAGGTTGCCGACCAGGATGACTTTGTTGACGGATGCCATGTTTCCCCCTGTTTGGTGTGGATTGCTTGCGTTGAGTGGATTCTATCAGGCCACGGCCGGCGGCGCGGCGGCGGCGAGCAGGCGCTGGGCGGCGGCTTCGTCCCAGCCCTTCAGGCTGACTTTCAGCAGAGCGACCCCCTCCTCGGCGAGCACCGCCGCCTCGATCACGCCCGCCACGTCGGCGAGCTGCATTTTCAGCAGCGCCGCCTCGTCGGGAGGCAGCGCACCGATGCGGTACATGCGCGTCTTTACCGCGGGCGGCGCGACCATCGACAGGCTCGCCAGCAGCCAGGCCGCCATCAGCACGCCGCAGAACACGAAGACCGCAACAAAGCCGTGATGCTGGGCGAGCCAGCCACCGAAGAAACCCCCGAAGAACAGGCCCAGCGCCTGCGCGGTGTTGTAGACGCCCATGGCGGTGCCCTTGGCCGACGCCGGCGCGAGCTTGGAAATGAGCGAGGGCAGGCTGGCTTCGAGCAGGTTGAAGGCGACGAAATAGAAAAACAGCGCCCACACGATGGCCCAGAAGCTATCGATGCCGGCGGCCAGCCCCAGCTGGGCTGCGAGCATCAGCGCCACCGCGCCGATGAACACCGGTTTCATCTTGCCGCGCTTCTCGCCGTAGACGAGCGCGGGCACCATCAGCACGAAGGAGCCCAGGAGCACCGGCAAATAGACCGCCCAATGGTGATCGGCGGCGAGCCCGCTTTGCACCAGCGCGACCGGCACCACGACGAACATCGCCATCTGCGCCGCGTGCAGGGCGAAAATGCCGAAGTCGAGGCGCGCGAGCTGGCCGTTGGTCAGCACGTCAACGAGCTTTGCCGGGTTGGCCTCGGCGTCGGCGTGGAAATGGCTGGCCCGGGGGTCGGGCACCCACGCCTTGACGACCCAGATCGCGGCGAGCGCGAGCACGCCGGTGAGCGCGAATATCCCCGGCACGCCGATCACGCGGTTGAGCGCGGGGCCGGCGACGAGCGACACGGCGAAGGTAATGCCGATGCTCGAACCGATGATGGCCATCGCCTTGGTGCGGTGTTCCTCGCGGGTGAGGTCGGCGAGCATCGCGGTGACCGCGGCCGAGATCGCGCCGGCGCCCTGCAGCGCGCGGCCGAAGATCGTCCAATAGATGTCGGTCGCCGCGGCGGCGACGAAGCTGCCCGCGGCGAACACGACGAGTCCGAAGATGATGACCTTCTTGCGCCCGATGCGGTCGGACGCCATGCCGAAGGGGATCATCAGCACGGCCTGGGTAAGGCCGTACATGCCGAGGGCGAGACCCACCAGGGTGTGGTTGTCGCCGCCCTCGAGCTGCCCGGCGTAGAGCGCGAACACGGGCAGGATGAGGAACATGCCCAGCATGCGCAGGCCGAAGATCGCCGCCAGGCCAGACGTGGCGCGCTTCTCGTCGCGGGTCATGGTTTCGGACAGGTCGGAGTGGGCCACGCTGGGTTCGGCGGAATCGGGAAGTCCGCTATATTAGCAGGTTGCGAACTACGCCTCCGCGCACCCCACAATGGAATACATCCGCATCCGCGGTGCCCGCACCCACAATCTGAAGAACGTCAATCTCGACCTGCCGCGCAACAAGCTGGTGGTGCTCACGGGGCTGTCGGGCTCGGGAAAATCCTCGCTCGCGTTCGACACCCTGTACGCCGAGGGCCAGCGCCGCTACGTCGAGTCGCTGTCGGCGTATGCGCGGCAGTTCCTGCAGTTGATGGAAAAGCCCGACGTCGACCTGATCGAGGGCCTCTCCCCGGCGATCTCGATCGAGCAGAAGGCGACCAGCCACAATCCGCGCTCGACCGTCGGCACGGTGACCGAGATCCACGATTACCTGCGCCTCTTGTACGCGCGCGTCGGCGACCCGCAGTGCCCCGAGCACGGCATCACGCTCGCCGCGCAGACGGTGTCGCAGATGGTCGACGCGGTGCTCGCGCTGCCGGAGGATACCAGGCTCATGATCCTGGCGCCGCTGGTGGTGGGCAGGAAGGGCGAGAACGTCGAGCTTTTCGCCGAGCTGCGCGCGCAGGGCTTCGTGCGGGTGCGCGTCGACGGCGCGGTTCACGAGCTCGACGCAGTGCCCAAACTGGACAAAAACAAGAAGCACACCATCGAGGTCGTGGTGGACCGCTTGAAAGTGCGCCCGGACGCCAAGCAGCGGCTCGCCGAAAGCTTCGAGACGGCGCTCAGGCATGCCGAAGGCCGCGCGCTGGCAGTCGAGATGGATTCCGGCCGCGAGCATCTCTTTTCCGCCAAATTCGCCTGCCCGGTGTGCAACTATGCACTGCCCGAGCTCGAGCCGCGCCTGTTCTCGTTCAACAATCCGATGGGGGCGTGCGGCCAATGCGACGGCCTGGGGCAGATCACCTTCTTCGACCCGGCGCGCGTGGTCGCCTTCCCGCACCTGTCGCTCGCCAGCGGCTGCATCCGCGGCTGGGACAAGCGCAACCAGTTCTTTTTCATGATGCTGCAGTCGCTGGCGATGCATTACGGCTTCGACCTCGATACGCCGTGGGAAGACCTGCCCCCTCGCATCCAGGATGTGATCCTCAACGGCTCCGGCAAGGAGGCGATCACCTTCCAGGTGCTGGCGCCGCGCGGCGGCTTCACCACCCGCAAGTACCCCTTCGAGGGCGTGCTCGCCAACATGGCGCGGCGCTACCACGAGTCGGACTCGATGGCGGTGCGCGAGGATCTCGCCAAGTACCAGAACAACAAGCCCTGCCCGTCTTGCCACGGCACGCGCCTGCGCGAGGAAGCGCGCCACGTGATGGTCGGCGGCGTGCCGATCTATGAGGTGAGCGCGATGCCGCTGAAGGAGGCGCTCGCCTTCTTCGGGTCGCTCGCACTCGACGGCCATCGCGCGCAGATCGCCGACAAGATCGTCAAGGAGATCATCGCCCGCGTCGGTTTTCTCAACAACGTCGGGCTCGACTACCTGTCGCTCGACCGCGCCGCCGACACGCTCTCCGGCGGCGAGGCGCAGCGCATCCGGCTCGCCAGCCAGATCGGTTCGGGGCTGACCGGCGTGATGTACGTGCTCGACGAGCCATCGATCGGCCTGCACCAGCGCGACAACGACCGCCTGCTCGCGACCTTGAAGCACCTGCGCGACATCGGCAACTCGGTGCTGGTTGTCGAGCACGACGAGGACGCGATCCGTGCCGCCGATTACGTGGTCGACATGGGGCCCGGCGCCGGCGTGCACGGGGGCGAGGTGGTCGCCGAGGGCACGCCCGAGGAAATCCGGCTGGCCAAGGATTCGCTCACCGGCCAGTTCCTCTCCGGGCGGCGCAAGATCGCGATCCCCAAGAAGCGTCGCCGGCCGAACCCCGAGCGCCAGCTCGTCGTGACCGACGCGACCGGCAACAACCTGAAAAACGTCACGCTGGCTCTCCCGGTCGGCCTGTTCGTCTGCGTTACCGGCGTGTCCGGCTCGGGCAAGTCGACGCTGATCAACGACACGCTGTATGCGGCGGTCGCGCGCCACTTGTACGGCTCGTCCGCCGAGCCGGCGCCGCACGGCGAGATCCGGGGACTGGAATTCTTCGACAAGGTGATCAACGTCGACCAGAGCCCGATCGGCCGCACCCCGCGCTCGAATCCGGCGACCTACACCGGCCTCTTCACGCCGATCCGCGAACTGTTCGCCGGCGTGCCCGAAGCGCGCGCGCGCGGCTACGGCCCGGGGCGCTTCTCGTTCAACGTCAAGGGGGGGCGCTGCGAAGCCTGCCAGGGCGACGGCGTGGTCAAGGTCGAGATGCATTTCCTGCCCGACATCTACGTGCCGTGCGACGTCTGCCACGGCGCCCGCTACAACCGCGAGACGCTGGAAGTGCACTACAAGGGCAAGACCATCACGGAAGTGCTCGAGATGACGGTCGAGGACGCCGCCGCGTTCTTCGACGCGGTGCCGGTGGTGAAGAAAAAATTGCAGACGCTGATCGACGTGGGCCTGGGCTACGTGCGCCTCGGCCAGTCGGCGACCACGCTCTCGGGCGGCGAGGCGCAACGCGTCAAGCTCGCGCTCGAACTTTCCAAGCGCGACACCGGCCGCACGCTCTACATCCTCGACGAACCGACCACGGGGCTGCACTTCGCCGACATCGATCTCTTGCTTAAAGTGCTGCAGCGGCTCGCCGACGCCGGCAACAGCGTCGTCGTCATCGAGCACAACCTCGACGTCATCAAGACCGCCGACTGGCTCATCGACCTCGGCCCCGAGGGCGGCGCCGGCGGCGGCCGGATCATCGCCGAGGGCACGCCCGAGGACGTCGCCGCCAACCCGGCGAGCCATACCGGCAGGTATTTGCAGCCGGTGCTGGCGCGGCGCTGACATGGGCGAGCCGGTCCGCCTGTCGAAACTCATGTCCGAGCGCGGGCTGTGCTCGCGCCGCGAGGCAGACGCCTACATCGAAAAGGGCCTGGTCTTCGTCGACGGCAAGCGGGTCAGCGAACTCGGCACCAAGGTCGATCCCGACTGCGCGATCCGCCTCGACACCGAGGCGCGCGCGCGCCAGGGCGAGCGCGTGACGATCCTGCTGCACAAGCCGGTCGGCTACGTCTCGGGCCAGCCCGAGCCCGGCTACCAGCCCGCGGTCACGCTGATCCGGCCCGACACGCGCTGGCGCGACGACCGCTCGCCGCGCCGCTTCCTGCGCGCGCACCTCGCGGGCCTCGCCCCTGCCGGCCGGCTCGACATCGACTCGACCGGCCTTTTGGTGCTGACGCAGGACGGCCGCGTCGCGAAACAGCTCATCGGCGACGATTCCGACATCGACAAGGAATACCTGGTACGCGTCGAGGGCCGGCTCGACGCGCGCGGTCTCGCCTTGCTGAACCACGGCCTGACGCTCGACGGCCACCGGCTGCGCCCGGCGAAAGTCGCCTGGCAGAACGCCGACCAGCTGCGCTTCATGCTGAAGGAAGGCCGCAAGCGCCAGATCCGCCGCATGTGCGAACTCGTCGGTCTCACGGTGGTGGGTTTGAAGCGCGTGCGCATCGGCCGCGTGCGGCTCGGCGAACTGCCGCCGGGACAGTGGCGCTACCTGCGCGACGACGAGGCGTTCTGAGGTCTGGCGCAAGGCCCGGCGGCCTGCCAGGCCCAAAAATACATTGCCACAAAACAATTTTGCGTTTATTTATATAAAAGCGGGTCGACCATCCGCTTTCTTTTTTTCTTTTCACCACCAGGGAGACTTCCATGCCGTCCAAACTGCTCGCCGCACTCTTCGCCGCACTTTTCGCCACCCTTGCGCTGACCGCCTGCCAGAAAGCCGAAGAAGCCGCTGCCCCCGCGATGGAAAAGGCCCAGGAAGCCGCGGGTGCCGCGGCCGGTTCCGCCGGCGAGGCCGTTGACGCCGCCGGCGAGGCCGCCGCCGCCGCGGGTGAGGCTGCCGCCGATTCCGCCGCCGAGGCCGCTGCCAAGGGCGCCGAGAAGGTGGAGGAGATGGCCGGCGAAGCCAAGGACGCCGTGAAGCCCTAGGCGCGCCCCGCAACCGCGGTTCTGCGGCCGGATTTCCGGCCGTTTTTTGTGGGAACGGGCCGCGCGCAAGCCCTACCGCTACAATGGCGCATTGACCAGCCTGTCTGTTCCCATGCGCTTAGCACTCCTCTTCTGTCTCGTCCTGGGCGCGCCGGCGGCGGCCGCGTCGCCGGCCGCCGTGCAGACCCGCCCCCTCGCCGAAATCGCGCTGCATCCGGTGCGCGAGGCATCGGCGCAGGTCGTCTCGCTCAATCTCGCCAAGCTGTCGGCCGAGCTCTCGGCGCGCATCGAACGCATTGCCGTCGAGCCGGGCCAGCGCATCGCCAGGGGGGCCGTGGTCGCCGAACTCGACTGCGCCGACACCCGCATCGTCGCGCAACGCGCGCAGGCCACGCTGGAATCGGCACAGGCGCGCTCGAGGCTCGCCCAGCAGCAACTGCAGCGTGCCCGCGAGCTGGCTTCGCAGAACTTCATTTCCAGCGATGCGCTCGACGCCAGGCAGACCGAGGTCGACGTGCTCGCCGCCGAGGCGCGTCTCGCCGCCGCCGGCGCGGCTGCGGCGCGGCGCGACGTCGGCAAGTGCACGCTGAAGAGCCCCTACCCGGCGATCGTCGAGGCGCGGCTGGCGCAGGTGGGCGAATGGGCGAGCCCGGGCACGCCGATCGTGCAGCTGTGGGACACCTCGCGCCTGCAGCTCGCCGCGCAGGTGCAGCTCGAGGATGCCGAGCCGATGACGCAGGCGCAGCCGGTGTTCGTGAGCCAGGGCCGCGAGGTCGCGGTAAAGCTGCTGCGCGTCTCGCCCGCGCTCAACCCGGCCAGCCGCACGCGCGAGGCGCGCTTCAGCTTCCCCGCCGCGGCGCCCGCACCCGGCAGCCACGGCGTGCTGCGCTGGCGTGATCCGCGCGCCTTCGTCCCGGCCGATTTCCTGGTGCGACGCCATGACGCGCTCGGCGTGTTCGTGGTCAGCCAGAGCCGTGCGCGCTTCGTGCCGCTGCCCGGCGCCGAGGAAGGGCGGCCGGCGCTCGCCGCCACGCTCGGCGCCGACGCCCGCGTGGTCACCGACGGCCGCCTCACCCTGCAGGACGGCATGGCGGTGACGATACGCTAACGCCGCCATGAGTCTCTTCGCGCGCTTCATCACCAACCACCCGCTGGCGAACGTCAGCTTCGCCGTGATCCTGCTGCTGGGCGTGCTCGCCTACCTGTCGATGCCGCGCGAGCAGGATCCCGAGATCAACTTCAACTGGCTGGTGGTCAACACGGTGCTGCCGGGCGCCGCCGCCGAGGATGTCGAGAAGCAGGTCACCGAACCGCTCGAAGAGGCGATCCGCACTCTGCCCGACATCCGCTTCGTGTCGTCGACCAGCCGCGACAACGCCTCGGTCATCCTGGTGCGCTTCCGCGAAGTCCCCGCGCGCCTGTTCGACAAGCACGTGACCGATCTCAGGCGCCTGGTGCAGAGCAAGTACAACAGCGATCTGCCGGCCGACGCGCGCGAGCCCGACGTGCAGGAACTCACCACGTCGAACGGTTTCCCGACCGCGATGGTGCTGCTCACCGGCCCCGCCGCCGACGCACGTCTGCGCCACGCCGCGCGCCAGATCAAGGACGACATCGAACGCCTGCCGGGGGTCGACCGCGTGCTCGCCACCGGCCAGGGCGACCCCGAGCTGCGCGTCGAGTTCTCGCCGTTCGAGGCCGCAGCGCGCGGGCTGACCGGCGCCCAGATCGCCGACGCGGTGCGCGCCTGGTTTCGCGACACCTTCGCCGGCCGCGCCCGCGTCGGCGACAGCGACTGGCTGGTGCGGGTGATCGGCCGGGAGGCGGACGCCGATTTCCTTGGGCGTCTGACCGTGCTCTCGCCGCGGCTCGACAACCCGGTGCCGCTTGCCGCGATCGCCCGGGTGGAAACGGCGCGCGCGCGACCCGCCAGCCTCGCCGCCGCCAACGGCCGGCCCGCCGTGATTTTCGCGATCACCAAGAAAAGCAAGGTCAACACGCTCCAGCTCATCGCCGATATCAACCACCTCATCGCCGAGCGCGAGGCGGCACTGAAACCCGGCGGCTATTCCCTGATGCTGTTCGACGACCAGACCGTGCCGACGAAGCAGGCGATCGGCGTGATGGAGACCAATGCGCTGATCGGCCTTCTCATCGTGCTCGCGCTGTGCTGGCTCTTCCTCGGCAGCCGCCTGGCGGTGCTGGTCGGTCTCGGGATTCCGTTCGCGCTGGCGGGCACCTTCGCGATCCTGCATGCCTTCGATTTCACCCTCAGCATCCCCGTGCTGCTGGGCATCGTCATTGCGCTCGGCATGCTGGTCGACGACGCCGTGGTGATCACCGAAGCCATCTACTATCGCATCGCGCGCGGTGCCGACGCGCTCGCCGCCACCCTCGACGCGATCCGCGAGGTCGGCCTGCCGGTATTGGCGGCGGTGTCGACGACCATCGCCGCCTTCCTACCGCTGATGCTGATGCCCGGCATCGTCGGCAAGTTCATGATGCTGGTGCCGCTGGTGGTGACGCTGGCGCTCCTGATGAGCCTCGCCGAAGCCTACTGGATGATGCCGGCGCACGTGGTCGGCCTGAAGCTCGATTTCACCCGGCCGACCCGCGTGCAGCCGCTGCGCGAGCGCGCCACCCACGCGCTGCGGGTGAAATACACGCGCCTGCTGGTCCGGCTGATGCGTCATCCGTGGCTCGGCGGGCTGGCCGTGGCGGCGCTCTTCGCCGGTGCGGTGACGCTGGTGGCGACCGGTGGGGTGCGCACCCAGTTCTTCGCCTTCGACCCGATCCGCCTGTTCTACGTCAACGTCGACATGCCCAGCGGCACCGCCATCGACGTCACCCTGCGCGAGACCGCCCGGGTGGAAGCCGTGGTGCGTCGTCATCTGCGGGACGGCGAGGCGCGCGGCGTGACGAGCTACGCCGGCGTGAAATGGACCGACACCGAACCGCTCTACGGCGAGGCCTACGGCCAGGTCAGCGTGTCGCTCAACCCGCGCACCGACGACATGCGCGAGGTGGGCGACGTGGTCGAGGCGATGCGCGCCGAGATCGAGGCACTGCCGGGCCCGGCCACATTGTCCTTCACCCAGCTGTCGGGCGGGCCGCCGGCGCAGAAGCCGATCAAGCTCCGGCTGATGGGCGACGACGTCGCGGAATTGCGTGCCGCCGCGGCCGCACTCAAGCAGGCGGTCGCTGGGATCGACGGTACGCGCGACGTCACCGACGACGACCTGCCCGGCCGCCCGCAACTGGTGCTGCAACTCGACGCCGGCGCGGTGAAGGCCGCCGGCCTCGATGCCGCCACCGTCGCGCGCCTGGTGCGACTGCACACCGAAGGCGAGATCGTCACCGACCTGCGCGAGGGCGGCGACAAGATCGAGGTGCGCGTGCGCGGCGCGACGGGAAACAGCGACCCGCTCGCCGACATCCGCCAGCTGCTCGCCGACCCGGTGGCGCTGCCCGCAGGCGGCGCGACGACGCTCGGCGCGCTGGTGCACGCCGAGACACGCATCGGCTCCGGCGGCATCAAGCACTACAACCTCAAGCGCGCGATCACCCTCGAAGCCAATCTCGACAAGGCGCGTCTCGACACGGTGGCGGCCAACGCACGCATCGCCGCGGCGTGGGACGCGATGGAGGCACGCTTCCCCAACACGCGCATCGATTTTTCCGGCGAGCTCGACGACATCAACGAAAGCCTCGACGCGATGAAGATGCTGTTCCTGCTCGGCATCGGGCTCATCTACCTCATCCTCGCCGCGCAGTTCCGCTCCTACTGGCAGCCCTTCCTGATCCTGCTGACGGTGCCGATGGCCTTCACCGGCGTCGTGTTCGGCCTCTTCATCACGCAGAATCCGCTGTCGCTCTATACGCTCTATGGCGTGATCGCGCTCACCGGCATCGCGGTCAATTCCGCGATCGTGCTGATCGACGCCGCCAACGCGCGGCTCGCGTCCGGCATGGGCCTGCTGCACGCGACGCTGTACGCCGCGCGCCGCCGCGTCGTGCCCATACTCATCACCACCACCACGACCATCGGCGGCTTGTTCTCGCTGGCGGTGGGCCTGGGCGGCAAGTCCCTCATCTGGGGGCCGATGGCGGCGAGCCTGGTGTGGGGGCTCCTGGTCGCCACGGCCCTGACCCTCTTCACCATGCCGACCCTGTTCCGCCTGGCGATGCAGATCGGCCCCGGCGTGCGCCGCGCTATCGCGCGGCGGCGCGTGCACCGCGCATGAATCCCCGCGCGCTGCTGCGCGGCGCCTTCGACGCCGCGGTCGCCGCGGCGAATCCGGCCCGCGTCGTGCCACCGCACCTGCCGGCGCCGCCACGCGGCCGCACCCTCGTGCTCGGCGGCGGCAAGGCGGCCGCCAGCATGGCGGCGGCGGTCGAGACGCACTGGCCGCGTGAGGCACCACTGTCGGGTCTGGTCGTCACGCGCTATCAGCACGGTCTGCCCACGCAGCGCATCGACGTCGTCGAGGCGAGCCATCCGCTGCCGGACGGACGCGGCGAGGCGGCTGCGCGGCGCATGCTCGAACTCGCCGCCGGGCTGGGGCCCGACGACCTGCTGCTGGCGCTGATCTCCGGCGGCGGTTCCAGCCTGCTCGCCGCGCCGGTCGAGGGCGTGACGCTGAAGGAACTGCGCGCGGTGACCAAGGCGCTGCTCGGCGCCGGCGCCGCCATCCAGGACATCAACACCGTGCGCAAGCATCTCACGCGGCTCTCGGGCGGGCGCCTGGCGTGCGCGGCCAACGGCGCACAGGTGCTTGCCCTCATTATTTCCGATGTCGTCGGCGACGACCCCACGCATATCGCATCCGGCCCCTGCGCGGCGGATCCGACGACGTGCGCCGACGCGCGCGCGGTGCTGGCGCGCTTCGGCATCGCGGCACCGGCGAGCGTCGTGCGCCACCTCGACCAATGCGGCAGCGACACCCCGAAACCGGGGGATCCCTGCCTCGCGCGCGCCGCGAACCGTATCGTCGCCAACGCGCAGGCGAGCCTCGACGCTGCGTGCGCCTACTTCACGCGGCACGGCGTGCCGGCGCTGGTCGTGTCGGATTGCGTCAGCGGCGACGCGCAGGCCGCCGCACGCGCACACGCCGCACTCGCGCGGGCCAGCACGCGTCGTCCGCTCGCGCTCGTCTCCGGCGGCGAAACCACGGTGACGCTGCGGCCGCAGCACCCGCAAGGGGTACGCCGGGGGGAGCCCCGCTGCCACGCAGCGTCCCTTCCGCGGCACGGCCGCGGCGGGCGCAACGCGGAATTCCTGCTGGCGCTCGCCCTGGCGCTGCGGGACACGCCTGCCTGGGCGATCGCGTGTGACACCGACGGCATCGACGGCAGCGAGGACAATGCCGGCGCGATCCTCACGCCGGACACCCTGGCGCGCGCGCAGGCACAGGGAATCGATGCCGCCGCCCGGCTTGCGGCGCATGACAGCCATGGCTTCTTCGCCGCCCTCGGCGATCTCGTCATCACCGGGCCGACACGCACCAACGTCAATGATTTCCGCGCCCTGCTGCTCGGCGTCGGCTGAGCCGGCTCAGCTGGCGCGCTGCACCTCTACCGGGTCGCCGACCTTGAGCCCGTAGCTTGCCGCCGCGCTGCCACGGTTGAGCGCAAGCTCGACCAGGCCGACGCTGTTGACGAACCAGCACCCCGTTCCCTTACCGGCAAAGCCGAAGCTCTCCGCGTGCGGGAAATCGTGCCCGCCCGCGCGCACCAGCGCGGCCGGCGACGCCGTGCGGATGCCGGTCCACGCGTTGCCGTAATGATCGATGTAGATCACGCGCGGCAAATCGCCGGCGTCGAACACCACGCCCAACGCATCGACGCTCGCGAGCTTGTCGTGCGGGAAGTCGCCGCGCGCGATCTCGCCTGCGACCGGTGCAAACAGGTC
Source organism: Thiobacillus sp. (assembly GCA_046292745.1). Classification (GTDB taxonomy): domain Bacteria; phylum Pseudomonadota; class Gammaproteobacteria; order Burkholderiales; family Thiobacillaceae; genus Thiobacillus. The sequence continues at coordinate 22,019 of JBKBQH010000017.1, forward strand.
GCGGCCGTGGAACGTCGCCGACAGTGCCGCCGGGCGCCAGACGATGCGCCAGATCCTGGTCGCGCGGGCACGCGAGGCCAGCACCGACAGCAAGCCGTTGTCAGGGCCGACGAACCAGTTGCCGTCGGCTTCGAGCACCACCGTGCCGCGCGGTGTCCCGACCCCGGGATCGACCACCGCGAGGAAGACGCTGCCGGCGGGGAACTGCGGCGTCAGCGCCGCGAGCAGATGCGCGCCCGCGTGCGGATTGAAATCCGGCGCCTCGTGCAGCAGGTCGACGATGGCAGCGCCCGGCGCCTCCCTGTGCAAACGCGCCTTGACCTGGCCGACGTAGGGGTCGCGGCTGCCGAAATCGGTAAAGAGAACGATCATGCTGTCCAACCGGAAGTGCCGATCGCATGACTATGCCTCAGCGCCGCCCGCAGAGCAAAGGCGTGGCGGCGGGCCGCACGCGGGCAAGAAAAAAGCCGGGCGAACCCGGCTTTTTCCTGCTCTGGTGTGTCCTTGCTTACTCGGCCTCGACCGGCTCGGCCCCGGTGTCGGGACGATCGACCAGTTCCACCAGGGCCATCGGCGCATTGTCGCCGACACGGAAGCCATATTTGAGAATGCGCAGGTAGCCGCCCGGACGGGTCTTGTAGCGCGGGCCGAGCTCGCCGAACAGCTTCATGACCATCTCGCGATCACGCAAGCGGTCGAAAGCGAGGCGATGGTTGGCGAGCGACGGCTCCTTGCCGAGCGTGATCAGCGGCTCGACGAAGCGGCGCAGGTCCTTGGCCTTGGGCAGGGTCGTCTTGATGACTTCGTGACGGAGCAGCGACACGGTCATGTTGCGGAACATGGCGAGGCGATGGCTGGTCGTGCGGTTGAGCTTGCGGTTGGATTGACGATGACGCATGGCGGTTTCCTTTCGATTGCTGTTCTTGGGCTAGGCCGCCTGCCACGGCGACCCGCGCTTTATTGTTGCGGGTGGTAAAGACTCAAGGGCGCTCAAGCCCGGCGGGCGGCCAGTTTTCCAGTTTCATCCCGAGCGACAGCCCCTTGGACGCCAGCACGTCCTTGATCTCGTTGAGCGATTTGCGGCCCAGGTTGGGCGTGCGCAGCAGCTCGGTCTCCGAACGCTGTATCAGGTCGCCGATGAAATAGATGTTCTCGGCCTTGAGGCAGTTGGCCGAACGCACCGTGAGTTCGAGGTCGTCGACCGGACGCAGCAGCAGCGGATCGACCTGCGGCGCGCGCGGCGATTCCGATTCGGCCGGCGTGCCCTCGAGATCGGCGAACACGGACAGCTGGTTGACCAGGATGCGGGCGGCGGTGCGCACCGCCTCCTCCGGCTCGACCACGCCGTTGGTCTCGATGTCGATGACCAGGCGGTCGAGGTCGGTGCGCTGTTCGACGCGCGCGCTCTCGACCGAATACGCCACCCGGCGCACCGGGCTGAACGAGGCGTCGAGCAGGATCGACCCGACGGTGCGGGTTTCTTCCGACACCTTGCGCGCGGTCGACGGCTGATAGCCGCGGCCGGCCTCGATCTTGATTTCCATGTCGAGCTTGCCGCCCTTGGTGAGGTGGGCGATCACGTGATCCGGGTTCAGCACTTCGATGTCATGGCCGAGTTCGATGTCGCCGGCGGTGACAACCCCCTCGCCGGACTTCGAGACCTTGAGCACGGCTTCGTTCCTGCCATGCATCTTGAAGGCGATGCCCTTGAGGTTCAGCAGGATATCGACGACATCCTCCTGCACGCCCTCGATGGTCGAGTACTCGTGCACGACGCCGCTGATCGCGACCTCGGTCGGCGCGTAACCCACCATCGACGACAGCAGGATGCGGCGCAGCGCATTGCCGAGTGTATGGCCGTATCCACGCTCGAAGGGCTCCATGATGACCTTGGCATGCAGCGGGGAGGCACGATCCACCTCCACGATACGCGGCTTGAGAAATTCCGTAGCGCTTTGCATAGAGTACGTTTCCTTGAGAAGCAGCCTGGGGGTCGGGCCCGTCCGGACCCGGCCCGATTATTTCGAGTAGAGTTCGATGACCAGCGACTCGTTGATGGTCGACGGCAGCTCCGAGCGTTGCGGATTGGCCTTGTAGGTGCCCTTCAGCGCCTTGGCGTCGACTTCGACCCACTCGGGATAACCACGCGCGGCGGTCGCTTCGGCTGCCGCCTTGATGCGCAGCTGGGCCTTGGACTTGTCGGCCACTTCGACCACGTCACCCGGCCGCACCTGGTACGACGGGATGTTGACGCGGCGGCCGTTGACGGTGATGCCGTTGTGACGCACGACCTGGCGCGCCTCGGTGCGCGAGGCGCCGAAACCCATGCGATAGCACACCGAGTCGAGACGCGATTCCAGCATCGACAGCAGGTTCTCGCCCGTCACGCCCTTGGCGCTGTCGGCTTTCTTGTAGGTCAGGCGGAACTGTCCTTCGAGCACGCCGTAGATGCGGCGGATCTTCTGCTTTTCACGCAGCTGCACGCCGTAGCCCGACAGTCGGGCGCCGCTCTTCTGGCCGTGCTGGCCGGGGGCGTAGGCGCGGCGCTCGATGGCGCACTTGTCAGTGAAGCACTTCTCGCCTTTGAGGAAAAGCTTCTCGCCTTCGCGGCGGCACTGACGGCATTTGGGATCAAGATTACGAGCCATGATTTTGCCTGAGGATTAGATACGACGCTTCTTGGGAGGACGGCAGCCGTTGTGCGGGATCGGGGTCACATCGGAAATCGCAGTGATCTTGAAACCCAACGCGTTCAACGCACGCACGGTGGAATCACGGCCGGGGCCAGGGCCCTTGATCCGCACTTCCAGGTTCTTGACGCCATATTCCTGCGCCATCTTGCCGGCGTTCTCGGCCGCGACCTGCGCCGCGAACGGCGTCGACTTGCGCGACCCCTTGAAGCCGGCGCCACCGGCGGTCGCCCACGACAGGGCGTTGCCCTGACGGTCGGTGATCGTCACGATGGTGTTGTTGAACGAAGCATGAATGTGCGCAATGCCTTCTGCGACATTCTTCTTGACCTTCTTGCGGACACGCGCGGCGGTTTTAGTTGCCATGGTTAACCTTTATTTCTTGATGGCCTTGCGCGGCCCCTTGCGGGTACGCGCATTGGTGCGGGTGCGCTGACCACGCACCGGCAAACCCTTGCGATGACGGAAACCGCGATAGCAGCCGAGATCCATCAGACGCTTGATGTTCATGGTGATCTCACGGCGCAGGTCGCCCTCGACCGTGAACTGGGCGACACCCTCGCGCAGACGCTCGACCTCCGCCTCGGTCAGATCCTTGATCTTCGAGGTGCGCGCCACGCCGGCGGCATCGCAGATCTTGCCCGACGTGGTGCGGCCGATACCATAAATGGCAGTCAACGCGATAATCGCGTGTTGGTGATTCGGGATATTAACCCCAGCAATACGAGCCATTCGCAATGCTCCGAACGGAAAACAAAAAATTATAACACGTCAACCCAGTTTCGGGTTGACTCAAATACAGCCGGGTCTCAGCCCTGGCGCTGCTTGTGCCGCGGATCCTCGCAGATCACGCGCACGACACCCTTGCGGCGCACGACCTTGCACTTGCGGCAAATTTTTTTGACAGAAGCCTGCACTCTCATGGTTTTCTCCACTCACTCGCCGGCGTCGATGGCGCCGGACAAAATTCACTTGGCCCGGAAAACGATCCGGCCCTTGCTCAGGTCGTACGGCGTCAGTTCCACCGTGACCTTGTCTCCCGGCAGGATGCGGATATAGTGCATGCGCATCTTCCCGGAGATGTAACCCAGCAACACGTGCCCGTTTTCGAGCTTGACTCTGAAGGTGGCGTTCGGAAGGTTTTCCAGCACTTCGCCCTGCATCTGGATAACGTCTTCCTTAGCCATCAACGCCCCACCAAGCCATTCTTGAAATTCGCCTTCTTCAGCAGACCCTCGTACTGATGCGACATCACATACGCCTGGACCTGCGCCATGAAATCCATGGTCACGACCACGATGATCAGCAGCGAGGTGCCGCCGAAATAGAACGGCACGTTCCACTTCAGAATCAGGAATTCAGGCAGCAGGCACACCAGGGTGATGTAGATCGCGCCCACCAGCGTCAGCCGGGTCAGTATCTTGTCGATGTAGCGTGCGGTCTGCTCGCCCGGCCGGATCCCCGGCACGAAGGCACCGCTCTTCTTCAGGTTGTCGGCCGTTTCCTTGGGGTCGAACACCAGCGCCGTGTAGAAGAAGCAGAAGAAAATGATCGCGAGCGCATACAGCAGCACATAGATCGGCTGCCCTGGCGCAAGCGTCGATCCGATGTCACGCAGCCAGCCCATGCCCTCGCCGCTGCCAAACCAGCCCGCCAGCGTCGCCGGGAACAGGATGATGCTCGAGGCGAAGATGGGCGGAATGACGCCGGCCATGTTGAGCTTCAGCGGCAGGTGCGAGCTCTGCCCGCCCACCACCATCTTGCCGACCTGGCGCTTGGCGTAGTTCACCAGGATCTTGCGCTGGCCACGCTCGACGAACACCACCAGCGCGGTCACCAGGAGCACGCCGATGAACAGCAGCAGCACCAGCGGGATCGAGAACGCGCCGGTGCGCGTCAGTTCCAGCGTCCCGCCGATCGCATGCGGCAGGCCCGCGACGATGCCCGCGAAAATGATGATGGAAATACCGTTCCCCAGGCCGCGCTCGGTGATCTGCTCGCCCAGCCACATCAGGAACATCGTCCCGGCGGTCAGCGTCACCACCGTGATGATGCGGAAGGCGAAGCCGGGATCGAGCACCAGACCGGCCTGCGATTCTAGCGCGATGGCGATGCCCAGCCCCTGGAAAACCGCCAGGAAGAGCGTGCCGTAGCGCGTGTACTGCGTGATCTTGCGCCGGCCCGCCTCGCCTTCCTTCTTCAGCTCCTTGAGCTTGGGCGACACCGCGGACATCAATTGCACGATGATCGACGCCGAAATGTAGGGCATGATCCCGAGCGCAAATACGCTGAAGCGCGATAGCGCGCCGCCCGAGAACATGTTGAACATGCCCAGGATGCCGCCCTGCTGCGACTTGAACAACTGGTCTAGCACGAGCGGATCGATACCCGGCACCGGGATGAAGGTGCCGATGCGATAGACGATCAGGGCTCCGAGCAGGAACAGCAGGCGACGCTTGAGGTCGCCGAATTTGTTCAGGCCGGTCTTGGGCGTAGCCAAAGCGTGGGTCCCCTGCCGCTCAGTCGACGATGCTGCCGCCGGCCGCTTCGATCGCGGCACGCGCACCCTTGGTCACGGCGACGCCGCGCAGCTTGACCGGGCGGGTGATTTCACCGGCCAGGTAGATGCGCGCGGCCTTCGCGGACGCCCCGACGACGCCAGCCTGCTTCAGCACCAGCAGGTCGATCTCGTCGGCGCCGACGGTTGCCAGCTCATACAGGCGCACGCGCGCAGTATCGGCCTTGGTCAGCGAGACGAAGCCACGCTTGGGCAGACGGCGATGCATCGGCATCTGGCCGCCCTCGAAGCCCACCTTGTGGAAGCCGCCCGCACGGGACTTCTGGCCCTTGTGGCCGCGACCCGCGGTCTTGCCCAGGCCCGAGCCGATACCGCGGCCCACGCGACGCTTGTCCTTCTTGGCACCCTCGGCCGGTTTAATCGTGTTCAGTTCCATCTTAAGCCTCGCACTTCACCAGATAGGCGACCTTGGTGATCATTCCGCGGTTGGCCGGGGTGTCCAGCACCTCGACCGTGTGGTTGAGGCGGCGCAGGCCGAGGCCGCGCACGCAGGCGCGATGCGGCGCCTTGGTGCCGATCAGGCTCTTGACCAGCGTCACCTTGATTTTCTTCTGCTCGCTCATGACTTACCCCGTGATCTCGTCGACCGACTTGCCGCGCTTGGCCGCAACCTCGGACGGCGTGGACATCTTCATCAGGCCGTCGATCGTGGCACGCACGACGTTGTAGGGATTGGTCGAGCCCAGGCACTTGGCCAGCACGTTCTGCACGCCCATCACCTCGAACACCGCACGCATCGCGCCACCGGCAATGATCCCGGTACCTTCCGACGCCGGCTGGATCAGCACGCGCGAGGCGCCATGCTGGCCGACCACGGTGTGGTGGAAAGTGCCGTTCTTCAGGCTGATCTTGACCAGCTTGCGGCGCGCCTCTTCCATCGCCTTCTGCACGGCCACGGGCACTTCGCGGGACTTGCCCTTGCCCATGCCGATGCCGCCATCGCCGTCGCCAACCACGGTCAGCGCGGCAAAGCCCATGATCCGGCCGCCCTTCACCACCTTGGTGACGCGGTTGATCGAGATCATCTTTTCGCGCAGGCCGTCGCCGCGCTCTTCGTTCGTAGTAGGTGCTGTACGGGCCATCTTGATTCTGCCTCGTTAAAAAACCAAACCGCCTTCGCGCGCCGCTTCGGCCAGGGCTTTCACACGCCCATGGAACTTGAAGCCGGAACGGTCGAAAGCCACTTTTTCGATACCCAGGCCCTTGGCCTTTTCAGCCAGGCGCTTGCCCACCAGCGCGGCCGCAGCGATGTTGCCGCCGTTCGGCACCTGCGCGCGCAGGTCCTTGTCGTTGGACGACGCACTGGTCATCACCCTGCCCCCGTCCGCCGAGATGATCTGGGCATAGATGTGGCTGTTGGTGCGGTGGATGGCCAGGCGGATCGCCTTGACGGCCGCGATTTTGGCGCGGGTTTTGCGCGCTCTGCGAATCCGTGATTGCTTGGTGTTCATGTCCTGTCCTTAAGCCTTACTTCTTCTTGGTCTCTTTCTTGATGACCACTTCGTCGCTGTAGCGAACACCCTTGCCCTTGTAGGGCTCCGGCGGACGATACGCGCGCACGTCGGCAGCAACCTGGCCCACGGCCTGGCGGTCGATGCCCTTGATCACGATTTCCGTCTGCGTCGGGGTCTCGACCTTGATGCCGGCGGGCATCTTGTGCACGACGGGGTGCGAGAAACCGAGCGTCAGGTTGAGCGCGTCGCCCTGGGCCTGGGCGCGGTAACCGACGCCGACCAGGGTCAGCTTCTTCTCGAAGCCCTTCGACACGCCCTGCACCATGTTGTTGACGAGCGCACGCAGGGTGCCCGCCATCGCGTTGGCCTGGGCGCCGTCACCGACAGGCGCGAACGTCAGCACACCGTCATTCAGCGCGACGGCAACGTCGTGCACCATCGGGCGACTCAGCGAGCCCAGCGGGCCCTTCACCGAGATGGCGCTGCCGAGCGTGACTTCCACGCCTTTCGGGAGCGTAATGGGATTCTTGGCTACACGTGACATATCCGTTCCTTACTTACGCGACCACGCACAGGATCTCGCCGCCGACGCCCTTGGCGCGCGCATGGCGATCCGCCATGACGCCGCTCGAGGTCGAAACGATGGCAACGCCGAGGCCATTCATCACGCGGGGCAGGTCCTGCGCGCCCTTGTAGATGCGCAGACCCGGCTTGCTCACACGCTCGATGCGCTCGATCACCGGACGACCGGCATAGTATTTCAGCTGCAGCTCGAGCTCGGGCTTGCCGGGTTCGCCACGCACGGCGAAATCCTCGATGTAACCCTCGTCTTTAAGCACCTGGGCAATGGCCACCTTCACCTTGGAGGAGGGCATCGAGACGGATGCCTTCTCGACCGATTGCGCATTGCGGATGCGGGTCAGCATGTCCGCGATGGGATCACTCATACTCATTTCATGTACCTCTTACCAGCTCGCCTTGACGATGCCGGGAATCTCGCCCTTCATCGCATACTCGCGCAGCTTGCCGCGCGCCAGGCCAAACTTGCTGAACACGCCGCGCGGACGCCCGGTCAACTGACAACGGTTGCGCTGGCGCACGGGACTGGCGTTGCGCGGCAACGCCTGCAAGGCCTTGTACGCCGCCATGCGATCTTCTTCGCTGACGCGGACGTTGGCGATCACAGCTTTCAGCTCGGCACGCTTGGCGGCGTATTTCTTCACCATGCGGGCGCGCTTTTCTTCGCGATTGATCAAGGATAACTTGGCCATGCCTACCTCAATTCTTGAACGGAAAGCTGAAGGCAGCGAGCAGGGCGCGCGCTTCTTCATCGGTTTTGGCGGTGGTGGTGATCGTGATGTTCATGCCACGCAGCGCATCGATCTTGTCGTACTCGATCTCGGGGAAGATGATCTGTTCCCTGATGCCCATGTTGTAGTTGCCACGGCCATCGAAGGATTTGCCCGAAATGCCGCGGAAGTCGCGGATGCGCGGCATCGCCACCGTGACCAGGCGGTCGAGGAATTCGTACATCTTCGCGCGGCGCAGCGTCACCATGCAGCCGACCGGGTAGTTCTCGCGGATCTTGAAGCCGGCGATCGACTTCTTCGACTTGGTGACGACGGGCTTCTGGCCGGCGATCTTCTGCATGTCGCCCACCGCGTGGTCCATCACCTTCTTGTCGGCCACCGCCTCACCCACCCCCATGTTGAGGGTGATCTTCTGGATGCGCGGCACTTCCATTACGGACTTGTAGCCAAACTGTTCGATCAGCTTGGGCACCACCGTCTCGCGATAAAATTCTTGAAAACGCGCCATGATTACCCCTGTGCGTCGACCATTTCGCCGTTGGACTTGTACACGCGCACCTTGCGGCCGTCCTCCAGCACCTTGTAACCCACGCGATCCGCCTTCTGCGTCGCCACGTTGTACAGCGCGACATTCGAGGCGTCGATCGGCATTTCCTTCTCGACGATGCCGCCCTGGATGTTGCGCATGGGGTTGGGCTTCTGGTGTTTCTTCACCCGGTTGACCCCCTCGACCACCACATGGCCGTCGTCGAGCACGCGCAGGACGACGCCGCGCTTGCCCTTGTCCTTGCCGGCCAGGACGATGACCTGATCGTTCTTACGAATACGTGCCATGATTACCTCTCACAGAACCTCGGGCGCCAACGAGACGATCTTCATGAACTTCTCGGTGCGCAACTCTCGGGTAACCGGGCCGAAGATACGGGTACCGATCGGCTCCAGCTTGTTGTTCAGCAGCACGGCGGCGTTGCCGTCGAAGCGCACCAGCGAGCCGTCGGGACGACGCACGCCCTTGGCGGTGCGGACCACCACGGCGTTGTAAACGTCACCCTTCTTCACGCGGCCGCGCGGTGCAGCATCCTTGATGCTGACCTTGATGATGTCGCCGACGCTCGCGTAGCGACGGTGGCTGCCCCCCAACACCTTGATGCACATGACGGAGCGCGCACCCGTGTTGTCTGCGACGTCCAGGACGGACTGCATCTGAATCATTTAATTGCCTCCAACTTAATCCACCATGCGTTAACTCGGCGGTGGCCAGTTTTGGATCCCGTTCGGGAGAAGGTTCCGCCTGCGCGGAACCGCTGGAGTCAGCCGACCGGAACACCCACTACCGGCCGCCAACCGGAAAACCCGGCACTATACCGGGTCTCAGCACTACATGCAAGCCTTAAACGCGGGCGCGCTCGATCAGCTTGCTGACCTTCCAGGCCTTGGTGCGCGAAAGCTTGCGCGATTCCTCGATCTGGACGGTGTCGCCCTCGTGAAACTCGTTGTTCTCGTCGTGGGCGTGGTACTTCTTGGACAGGCGGATCACCTTGCCGATCACCGGGTGCTTGACCCGGCGCTCGACCAGCACGGTGACGGTCTTGTCCATCTTGTCGCTCACCACACGCCCGGTCAGCGTGCGGATCATCTTCTTGCCTTCAGTCATGCTTGGCCTGCCTTTTCGCGCATAATGGTCTTGACCCGGGCGATGTCACGGCGCAGCTTGCCCAGATCGGCCGTCTTGTTCGACTGCTGGGTGGCCACCTGCATGCGCAGCGCGAAGTGGGCACGCAGCAGGGATTCGAGTTCCTGCTTCAGTTCGGCGGCATCCTTGCCGCGCAGTTCTTTGGTATTCATCGTTCAGCTCCCGATCATGCGGGTGACGAAAGTGGTCGCGATCGGCAGTTTTGCTGCGGCCAGGCGGAAGGCCTCGCGCGCCAGTTGCTCGTTCACGCCGTCCATTTCGTACAGCACCTTGCCCGGCTGGATCTCGGCGACGTAGTACTCCGGCGCGCCCTTGCCGTTACCCATCCGGACTTCAGCCGGCTTGCGGGAGATCGGCTTGTCCGGGAAGATGCGGATCCAGATGCGGCCACCGCGCTTGATGTGGCGGGTCATGGCACGACGCGCCGCCTCGATCTGCCGCGCCGTCAGGCGGCCACGGCCGACGGCCTTCAGGCCGAAGTCGCCGAAGCTGACGCTGGCGCCGCGGGTCGCCAGGCCGGTGTTGCGGCCTTTCTGTTCCTTGCGGTATTTTCTTCTAGCTGGCTGCAGCATGTTTCACTCCTGATTTCTTGCCGCGCTTCTCGGGTTCGGCCGCAGCGGGCTGCTCTCCACGGTTCAGCGAATCGCCCTTGTACACCCACACCTTGATGCCGATGATGCCGTAGGTCGTCTTCGCCTCGGCAAAGCCATAGTCGATCTCGGCGCGCAGGGTGTGCAGCGGCACACGGCCTTCGCGGTACCACTCGGTGCGCGCGATCTCGGCGCCGTTCAGGCGGCCCGAGCTCATGATCTTGATGCCCTGGGCGCCGAGACGCATGGCATTCTGCATCGCACGCTTCATGGCGCGGCGGAACATCACGCGCTTCTCGAGCTGCTGGGCGATGCCGTCGGCGATGATCTGCGCGTCGGTTTCCGGCTTGCGCACTTCCTCGATGTTGACGTGCACGGGCACCGACATCATGCGCGCGAGTTCGCCGCGCAGGACTTCGATGTCCTCGCCCTTCTTGCCGATGACGACGCCGGGACGGCCGCTGAAAATGGTGATGCGCGCATTCTTCGCCGGGCGCTCGATCAGCACCTTGGACACCGAGGCGTGCGCCAGCTTCTTCTTGAGGTAGTCACGAACCTTGATGTCCTCGAGCAGGGTGCTGGAGAAATTACGGTTCGAGCCGTACCACTTGGCCGTCCAGATGCGCTGCACACCCAGGCGGAATCCGATCGGATGAATTTTCTGTCCCATGGCGCTTCCTCAATCGCCAACCGTCACGGTGATGTGACAGGTCGGTTTGCTAATACGGTTGCCGCGGCCCTTGGCACGCGCAGTGAAGCGCTTCAGCACAGAACCCTGGTCGATGTAGATCGTCTTGACCTTCAGGGTGTCGATGTCGGCACCTTCGTTGTGCTCGGCGTTGGCAATCGCCGACTCGAGCACCTTCTTGATGATGCCCGCACCCTTCTTGGGGCTGAAGGCCAGAATGTTCAGCGCCTTCTCCACGCGCAGGCCACGGATCTGGTCGGCGACCAGACGGCCTTTCTGTGCGGACAGGCGGGTACCACGCAAAATCGCAGAAACTTCCATCATGCGCTCCTTATTTCTTCGCCTTCTTGTCCGCGACGTGGCCCTTGAAGGTACGCGTCAGGGAAAACTCGCCCAGCTTGTGGCCGACCATGTTCTCGGTCACGAACACGGGTACGTGCTGACGACCGTTGTGGACCGCGATGGTGAGGCCGATGAAGTCGGGCAGCACGGTGGAACGGCGCGACCAGGTCTTGATCGGGCGCTTGTCGTTCGAGCTGCGCGCAGTCTCGATCTTCTTCAGCAGATGGCCGTCGACGAACGGGCCTTTTTTAATAGAACGTGCCATATCTCTCTACCTCAATCAGCGCGCGTGACGGCGGCGGACGATCATGTTGGAGGTGCGCTTGTTGCTGCGGGTGCGATAACCCTTGGTCGGCGTACCCCACGGGCTGACCGGATGACGGCCCGCAGCCGTCCGGCCTTCGCCGCCGCCATGCGGGTGATCGACCGGGTTCATCACCACGCCGCGCACCGTCGGGCGGATGCCGCGCCAGCGGTTGGCGCCGGCCTTGCCGATCGAACGCAGGCTGTGCTCTTCGTTGCCGCACTCGCCCAGGGTCGCACGGCAGTCGACGTGCACCTTGCGGATCTCGCCCGAACGCAGACGCAACTGGGCGTAGCTGCCCTCGCGCGCCAGCAGCTGGACCGAGGTGCCGGCCGAGCGCGCGATCTGCGCCCCCTTGCCCGGCATCATCTCGACGCAGTGAACCGTCGAGCCGACAGGAATGCTGCGCAGCGGCAGGCAGTTGCCGGCCTTGATCGGCGCCTCGGCGCCGTTGATGAGCTGCGCACCCACCGTCACGCCGCGCGGCGCGACGATGTAGCGGCGCTCGCCGTCGGCGTAGCACAGGAGCGCCAGGTGCGCCGAACGGTTGGGGTCGTACTCGATCCGCTCGACCCTGGCCGGGATGCCGTCCTTGTTGCGACGGAAGTCGACCACACGGTAGTGCTGCTTGTGGCCGCCGCCCTTGTGACGAACGGTGATATGGCCGTTGTTGTTGCGGCCGGAGCCACGCTTCTTCGGCTCGACCAGCGCAGCCACCGGCTTGCCCTTGTGAAGGCCGGGGGTGACCACCTTGACGACCGCGCGGCGACCGGCGGAAGTGGGTTTGACTTTAATCAGTGCCATGGCGTTTTCCTTTACTGGCCGGACGTGAAGTCGATGTCCTGCCCCGGCTTGAGGGTGACATACGCCTTCTTCCAGTTATCGCGGCGACCCATGACGCGGCCGGCGCGCTTGACCTTGCCCTTGACGTTCAGCACCTGAACGCCCGTGACCTCGACCTTGAACAGGCTGGCGACCGCGGCGCCGATTTCCTGCTTGGTCGCGTCGGGCAGCACCCGGAACACCACCTGGTTGAGCTTGTCGGCGACGCGCGTGCTCTTTTCGGAGATCACCGGCGCGAGAATGACTTTGAGCAGACGCTCCTGACTGATCGCACCCATCACACCATCTCCTCGAACTGCTTGACCGCCGCCTTGGTGATCAGCACGTTGCCAAATTTGACCAGGCTCCACGGATCGGCCTGATGCGGCTCGACCACGTAGACATCACGCAGGTTGCGCGACGACAACCACAGGTTGTCGTCCACCGCATCGGCAATGATCATGACCTTGCCATAGCCCATGGACTTCAGCTTGCCGGCAAGCACCTTGGTCTTGGGCGACTCGATACCGAGGCTCTCGACGACCTTGAGCTTGCCCTCGCGCGCCAGTTGCGACAGGATCGTGGCCAGGCCCGCGCGATACATCTTGCGGTTCACCTTGTGGGTGAAGTTTTCGTTCGGCTTGTTCGGGAAGGTCACGCCACCCCCACGCCAGATCGGGCTCGAGGTGCGACCCGCGCGCGCGCGGCCGGTGCCTTTCTGGCGCCAGGGCTTGTGCGTCGACGCGCTCACTTCGGCGCGCGTCAGCTGCGCACGGTTGCCGCTGCGGGCATTGGCCTGGAACGCGGTCACCACCTGGTGCACCAGCGCCTCGTTGTAATCGCGACCGAAGGTCTCGTCGGAAGCCGCCACGCTGGCGACCTGCTGACCCTGGTCGTTAATGACGGTCAAATCCATTAGGCACCCCCTTTCACGGCCGGACGCACGACGACGTGGCCGCCCTTGGCACCCGGCACAGCGCCCTTGACCAACACCAGGCCGCGCTCGGCATCGACGCGCACGACCTCGAGATTCTGCTTGGTGCAGGTGACCGCACCCATGTGACCCGACATGCGCTTGCCCGGAAACACACGGCCCGGATCCTGCGCCATGCCGATCGAGCCCGGCACGTTGTGCGAACGCGAGTTGCCGTGGGAAGCACGCTGCGAGCCGAAGTTGTGGCGCTTGATCGTGCCGGCGAAGCCCTTGCCCTGCGTCACGCCGGTGACATCGACCTTCTGGCCGGCCTGGAACAGGTCGGCCGAGACCGCCGCACCCGGCTGATACCGGGCAGCCACGTCGGCCGGCACGCGGAATTCGCGCAGGATCTCACCCGCGTCGACACCCGCCTTGGCGAAATGACCGGCTTCGGATTTGCTGACACGGCTGTTGCGGCGGCTGCCATAGGCGAGCTGCACCGCGGAATAACCGTCGGTTTCTGGGGTGCGCACTTGCGTGACGCGATTGTTGGACACTTCCAGCACCGTCACCGGAACGGACGCGCCGTTGTCGGTGAAAATGCGGGTCATGCCGACCTTGCGGCCAACGAGCCCGATACTCATCTTCGTATTTCCTATCTCAAGCCCGCGGCGGGAACCACTGCGGGCAAGGGTTGTAGGTGCCGATTACAATTGACCGGCGACTATTTGAAACTGAAGGGGCGGCATTATACGCATGCCGCCCGCTTTTTACAACTTGATCTCGACGTCCACGCCGGCGGGCAGGTCCAGCTTCATCAGGGCGTCGACCGTCTTGTCGGTCGGGTCCATGATGTCCATCAGGCGACGATGGGTGCGAATCTCGAACTGGTCGCGGCTGGCCTTGTTGACGTGCGGCGAGCGCAGGATGTCGAAGCGCTCGATCGAGGTCGGCAGCGGGACCGGGCCTTTGACCACGGCGCCGGTGCGCTTGGCGGTCTCGACGATCTCGAGGGCCGACTGGTCGATCAGTTTGTAGTCGAACGCCTTGAGCCGGATGCGGATTTTCTGGTTTTGCATGGTATGAGCCTTACTCTTCGATCTTGGCCACGACGCCGGCACCGACGGTGCGGCCGCCTTCACGGATGGCGAAACGCAGGCCTTCGTCCATCGCGATCGGGGCGATCAGCGAAACCTTGATGCTGACGTTGTCGCCAGGCATCACCATCTCGGTGCCCGCCGGCAGCTCGATCGAGCCGGTGACGTCGGTGGTGCGGAAATAGAACTGCGGACGGTAGCCGTTGAAGAACGGGGTGTGACGCCCCCCTTCGTCCTTCGACAGCACGTAGATCTCGGCCGAGAACTTGGTGTGCGGCTTGATGGAACCCGGCTTGGCCAGCACCTGGCCGCGCTCGACTTCCTCGCGCTTGGTGCCGCGCAGCAGCACGCCGACGTTGTCACCCGCCTGGCCCTGGTCCAGAAGCTTCCTGAACATCTCGACGCCGGTGCAGGTGGTCTTGAGCGTGGGCTTGATGCCGACGATCTCGATTTCATCGCCCACCTTGATGATGCCGCGCTCGACCCGGCCGGTGACGACGGTGCCGCGACCGGAAATCGAGAAGACGTCCTCGACCGGCATGAGGAAGGGCTTGTCGATGGCGCGCTCGGGCTCGGGGATGTAGGAGTCGAGGGCGTCGGCCAGCTTGAGGATGCTGGGCTCGCCAATGTCGCTCTGGTCGCCTTCGAGCGCCTTGAGCGCGCTACCGATGATGATGGGGGTGTCGTCGCCAGGGAAGTCGTACTTGGACAGGAGTTCGCGAATCTCCATCTCGACGAGCTCGAGCAGTTCGGCGTCGTCGACCATGTCGGCCTTGTTCATGTAGACGATGATGTAGGGCACGCCCACCTGACGCGCCAGCAGGATGTGCTCGCGGGTCTGCGGCATGGGGCCGTCGGCAGCGGACACGACAAGGATGGCGCCGTCCATCTGCGCCGCGCCGGTGATCATGTTCTTGACGTAGTCGGCGTGACCGGGGCAGTCGACGTGGGCGTAGTGACGCTTGGCCGTCTCGTACTCGACGTGGGCGGTGTTGATGGTGATGCCGCGCGCCTTCTCCTCGGGCGAGGAATCGATCTCGTCGTACTTCTTCGCCGCACCGCCAAACTTCTTCGCCAGAATGGTGGTGATCGCCGCGGTCAAGGTGGTCTTGCCGTGGTCAACGTGTCCAATGGTGCCAACGTTTACGTGCGGTTTGGTCCGCTCGAATTTTTCCTTAGCCATTATGTTTACCCTATCAATTCAAAAATTCCGTCAGGCGCAACTTACTTCTTGGCGATCACCGCCTCGGCAACGCTCTTCGGCGCTTCGGCGTAGTGCTTGAATTCCATCGTGTAGGTGGCACGTCCCTGTGACATGGAGCGCAGGTCGGTGGCGTAGCCGAACATTTCGGCCAGCGGGACCTCGGCCTTGATCGCCTTGATACCAGCCACGTCATCCATGCCCTGGATGATGCCGCGACGACGGTTGAGGTCGCCCATCACGTCGCCCATGTAGTCCTCGGGCGTCTCGACCTCGACCGCCATCATCGGCTCCAGCAGGACCGGATTGGCCTTGCGCATGCCTTCCTTGAACGCGATGTTCGCGGCCAGCTTGAACGCCAGTTCGGACGAGTCGACATCATGGTAGGAACCGTCGAACAGCGTGACTTTCATGTCCACCACGGGGAAGCCGGCGAGCACGCCATTGTTCATCGACTCGATCAGGCCCTTCTCGACCGCCGGGATGAATTCACGCGGCACGGTGCCGCCCTTGATGGCGTCGACGAACTCGAAACCCTTGCCTGGCTCGTTCGGCTCCATCCGGATCCAGACGTGGCCGTACTGGCCCTTGCCACCGGACTGCTTGGCATGCTTGCCTTCCACCTCGACCGCCTTGCGGATCGCTTCGCGATAGGCCACCTGCGGCGCACCGACGTTGGCTTCCACGTTGAACTCGCGCCGCATGCGGTCGACGATGATCTCGAGGTGCAGCTCGCCCATGCCGGAAATGATGGTCTGGCCGGATTCCTCGTCGGTGCGCACGCGGAACGAGGGATCCTCCTGCGCCAGACGGCTCAGCGCGATGCCCATTTTTTCCTGGTCGGCCTTGGTCTTGGGCTCGACGGCGACGTGGATCACCGGTTCCGGGAACTCCATGCGCTCGAGCGTGATCGGCGCACTGACATCGCACAGCGTGTCGCCAGTGGTGACGTCCTTGAGGCCGACCGCGGCGGCGATGTCGCCCGCGCGGACTTCCTTGATTTCCTCACGCTGGTTGGCGTGCATCTGCAGGATGCGGCCGATGCGCTCCTTGCGCCCCTTGACGGGGTTGTAGATCGTGTCGCCAGAGTTCACCACGCCGGAATAGACGCGGAAGAAGATAAGCTGGCCGACATAGGGGTCGGTCGCGATCTTGAACGCGAGCGCCGCGAACTTCTCGTCGTCGGAAGCCTTGCGCTCACCTTCCTCGCCGTTTTCCAGCTCGCCCTTGACCGGAGGAATGTCGACCGGCGACGGCAGGTAATAGATCACGGCGTCGAGCATGGCCTGCACGCCCTTGTTCTTGAACGCCGAGCCGCACAGCATCGGCACGATTTCGCCGGCGATGGTACGCGCGCGCAGCCCGGCGCGAATGTCGGCCTCGGAGAGGTCGCCCTCCTCGAGATACTTGTTCATCAGCTCTTCGGACGACTCGGCCGCCGCTTCGAGCATCTTCTCGCGCCAGGTCTTGGCCGTCTCGAGCAGCTCGGCCGGGATGTCGCGGGCCTCGAACTTCATGCCCTGGCTGGCCTCGTCCCAGTAAATCGCCTTCATCTTGACCAGGTCGACGACGCCGGCGAAGCTGTCCTCGGCGCCGATGGGAATGACGATCGGCACGGGGTTGGCCTTCAGGCGCTCGCGCATCTGGTCGTGCACGCGGAAGAAGTTGGCGCCGGAGCGGTCCATCTTGTTGACGAACGCAAGGCGCGGCACGCCGTACTTGTTGGCCTGGCGCCATACGGTTTCCGACTGCGGCTGCACCCCGCCGACGGCACAGTAGACCATGCAGGCACCGTCCAGCACGCGCATGGAGCGCTCCACCTCGATGGTGAAGTCGACGTGCCCCGGCGTGTCGATGATGTTGATGCGGTGCTCGGGGAACTGGGCTTCCATGCCCTTCCAGAAGCAGGTCGTCGCCGCCGAGGTAATGGTGATGCCGCGCTCCTGCTCCTGCTCCATCCAGTCCATGGTCGCCGCGCCGTCGTGCACCTCGCCGATCTTGTGCGACTTGCCGGTGTAGAACAGGATGCGCTCGCTGGTCGTGGTCTTCCCGGCGTCGATGTGCGCGGAAATGCCGATGTTGCGATAGCGTTCGATAGGAGTCGTGCGTGCCACGTTGATTACCTGCTGTTAAATGCGTTGGATTCAGAAGCGGAAATGGGAGAACGCCTTGTTGGCCTCGGCCATGCGATGCACTTCCTCGCGCTTCTTCACCGCGCCACCACGACCTTCGGCCGCGTCCAGCAGTTCACCGGCCAGGCGGGCACCCATGGATTTCTCGCCCCGCTTGCGGGCGGCATCCTTGAGCCAGCGCATGGCCAGCGCGGTGCGACGGCTCGCGCGCACCTCCACCGGCACCTGGTAGTTGGCGCCGCCGACGCGACGGCTCTTTACCTCGACCAGCGGGCGGGCATTGTTCAGCGCGGTGCTGAAGACTTCCAGCGGATCCTTGCCGGACTTGCTCGAAATCTGCTCGAACGCGCCGTAGACGATGCGCTCGGCAACGGATTTCTTGCCGCTGGACATGACGACGTTCATGAATTTGGAGACTTCCTGGTTGCCGAACTTGGGATCGGGCAGGATTTCACGTTTGGGGACTTCGCGACGACGGGGCATGGTTGTTCAGCCTCTCTAAATTAAGCTTTTTTCGGACGTTTGGCGCCGTACTTCGAACGCGCCTGCTTGCGGTCTTTCACACCCGCGGTATCCAGGCTGCCGCGCACGGTGTGGTAGCGCACGCCCGGCAAGTCCTTCACCCGCCCGCCACGCACGAGCACGACGGAGTGCTCCTGCAGGTTGTGGCCTTCACCGCCGATGTAGCTGATCACCTCGAAGCCGCTGGTGAGCTTGACCTTGCAGACCTTCCGCAACGCGGAGTTCGGTTTCTTCGGTGTCGTGGTGTACACCCGGGTGCACACGCCGCGGCGTTGCGGGCAGGCCTTCAGGGCCGGCACCTTGCTCTTTTCCACCGGGGCCTGACGCGGCTTGCGGATCAGCTGGTTAATCGTTGGCATGTCAAATATCCGAAAAATGAAGTAAGCGTAAGATTTCTAAAACAAGCGGGACGGCGCCGACCGCATGAGCGGTGCCGTCCCGGGCTACAGTCCTGCGCATTCCGGCCGCGCGCTGGGGCCGGAAAAAGACGCGTGAGTTTAGGGGAGCGCCACGCCCCTGTCAAGCCACTTCCTGGTCTTGCGCGGAACCAGCCTCCTCGCCGCCCTCGATGAGGTGCCCGGCGCCGAGATCCTCGCCTGCCGCCTGACGGCGGCGGGTGTTGTGGTAGGCAAGGCCGGTACCCGCGGGAATCAGGCGGCCGACGATGACGTTTTCCTTCAGGCCGCGCAGTTCGTCCTTCTTGCCCATGATCGCCGCCTCGGTCAGCACGCGCGTGGTTTCCTGGAAGGACGCCGCCGAGATGAACGAGTCGGTCGACAGCGATGCCTTGGTGATGCCCAGCAGGATCGGATCGTAAGTCGCGGGTTCCTTGCCTGCGGCCACCATTTCATCGTTGATCTGGAGTACTTCGGAACGCTCGATCTGCTCGCCCGGGATGAGGCCGGTGTCACCCGGATCGGCCACGACGACGCGGCGCAGCATCTGCCGCACGATCACCTCGATGTGCTTGTCGTTGATCTTCACGCCCTGCAGGCGGTAGACATCCTGCACCTCGTCGGTGATGTAGCGCGCCAGCGCCTCGACACCCTGCAGGCGCAGAATGTCGTGCGGATCGACCGGACCGTCGACGATCATCTCGCCCTTCTGGACGATCTGGCCGTCGTGCGCGGTGACGTGCTTCTCCTTGGTGATCAGGTACTCGTGGGCGACGCCGTCGAGGTCGGTGATGACCAGGCGCTGCTTGCCCTTGGTGTCCTTGCCGAAGGAGACGGTGCCGGTGACTTCCGCCAGCACGCCCGCGTCCTTGGGTGAACGCGCCTCGAACAGCTCAGCCACCCGTGGCAGGCCGCCGGTGATGTCGCGGGTCTTCGAGGTTTCCTGCGGGATGCGCGCAAGCACGTCGCCGACCGCCACGTCCTGGCCGTCCTTCACCGTGATGATCGAGCCGATCTGGAAGGTGATGTTGACCAGGGTGTCGGTGCCGGCGATCTTGATCTCGTTGCCGGCTTCGTCCAGCAGCTTGACCTGCGGACGCACGCCCTTGGAACCCGCCTTGCGCTTGGGATCGATGACCACCAGCGTGGACAGGCCGGTGACGTCGTCCAGCTGCTTGGCGACGGTGACGCCCTCCTCGACGTTCTCGAAGCGCACGCGGCCGGCGTATTCGGTAATGATCGGGCGGGTGTGGGGATCCCAGGTCGCGAGCACGGCGCCCGCCTTGATCTTGGCGCCATCGGTCACCAGCAGGGTCGCGCCGTACGGCACCTTGTGGCGCTCGCGCTCGCGGCCGTTGTCGTCGGCGATGATGATTTCGCCGCTGCGCGAGATCGCCACCAGTTCCTTGCGGGCATTGGTGACGTAGCGCATCGTGGCGGTGTACTGCACGGTGCCGTTCGACTTGGCTTCGAGCTGGCTCGCCGCGGCGGCACGCGAGGCCGCGCCGCCGATGTGGAAGGTGCGCATGGTGAGCTGGGTGCCCGGCTCGCCGATCGACTGCGCGGCGATGACGCCGACCGCCTCGCCGACGTTGACGAGGTAGCCGCGACCGAGGTCGCGGCCGTAGCACTTGGCGCACAGGCCGTAGCGGGTCTCGCAGGTGAGCGGGGTGCGCACGCGCACCTCGTCGATGCCCAGCGATTCGATGGTGTCGACCACATCCTCGGTCAGGAGGGTGCCGGCTTCGAACACGGTCTCCTGCGTCTCGGGATGGATGATGTCGCTCACGGCGACGCGGCCGAGAATGCGTTCGCGCAGCGCCTCGACGACCTCACCGCCTTCGACCAGCGCCTTCACGGCGAGGCCGTTCCGGGTGCCGCAATCGTCCTCGGTGACCACCAGGTCCTGCGTCACGTCGACCAGGCGGCGCGTGAGGTAACCCGAGTTCGCGGTCTTCAGCGCGGTGTCGGCCAGGCCCTTGCGCGCGCCGTGGGTCGAGATGAAGTACTGCAGCATGTTCAGGCCTTCACGGAAGTTCGCCGTGATCGGCGTCTCGATGATCGAACCATCCGGCTTCGCCATCAGGCCGCGCATGCCGGCGAGCTGGCGGATCTGCGCCGCGGAGCCTCGGGCGCCCGAGTCGGCCATCATGTAGATCGCGTTGAACGACTCCTGCGTGACTTCCTTGCCGTGACGGTCGATCACCTTTTCTCCACCGAGCTGGCCCATCATCGCCTTGGCGACGGCGTCGCCGGCGCGGCCCCAGATGTCGACCACCTTGTTGTAACGCTCACCCTGGGTGACGAGACCCGAGGTGTACTGCGCCTCGATCTCCTTCACCTCGGCTTCGGCGGCGGCGAGGATCTGGTTCTTCTCGGCCGGGATCAGCATGTCCTTGATCGCGATCGACATGCCGGCACGGGTCGCGAAGGTGAAGCCGGTATACATGAGCTTGTCGGCGAAGATCACCGTCTCGCGCAGGCCGCAGCGGCGGAAGCTGGCATTGATGAGCTTGGAGATTTCCTTCTTCTTCAGCGCCTTGTCGACGAAGCTGAAGGGCAGGCCCGGCGGCAGGATCTCGGACAGCAGCGCACGGCCGACCGTGGTCTCGACGCGCTTGACCTGCTCGACGCGCTTCTTGTCGGCATCGAGCGCGACTTCCTTGATGCGCACGGTGACGCGCGCATGCAGCTCGACTTCGCCGTTGTCGTAGGCCCGGCGCGCCTCGGCGACGTCGGCGAACAGCATGCCTTCGCCACGGGCGTTGATCTTCTCGCGCGTCATGTAGTACAGGCCCAGCACGATGTCCTGCGACGGCACGATGATGGGCTCGCCGTTGGCGGGCGACAGCACGTTGTTCGACGCCAGCATCAGGGTGCGGGCCTCGGCCTGGGCTTCCAGCGACAGCGGCACGTGGACGGCCATCTGGTCGCCGTCGAAGTCGGCGTTGAACGCCGCGCACACCAGCGGATGCAGCTGGATCGCCTTGCCTTCGATCAGCACCGGCTCGAACGCCTGGATGCCCAGGCGGTGCAGCGTCGGCGCGCGGTTCAGCATCACCGGATGCTCGCGAATGACTTCTTCCAGCAGATCCCAGACGATCGGTTCTTCGTCCTCGACCATCTTCTTGGCGGCCTTGATCGTCGTTGCCAGGCCGAGCACTTCGAGGCGGTTGAAGATGAAGGGCTTGAACAGTTCGAGCGCCATCTTCTTCGGCAGGCCGCACTGGTGCAATTTGAGCGTGGGGCCGACGACGATGACGGAACGGCCCGAGTAGTCGACGCGCTTGCCCAGGAGGTTCTGGCGGAAGCGGCCGCTCTTGCCCTTGATCATGTCTGCCAGCGACTTCAACGGGCGCTTGTTCGCGCCGGTCATCGCCTTGCCGCGGCGGCCGTTGTCGAGCAGCGAATCGACCGCTTCCTGCAACATGCGCTTTTCGTTGCGCACGATGATCTCGGGCGCCTTCAGTTCCAAAAGCCTCTTGAGCCGGTTGTTGCGGTTGATGACGCGGCGATACAGGTCGTTCAGGTCGGACGTGGCGAAGCGGCCGCCGTCGAGCGGCACCAGCGGACGCAGTTCGGGCGGCAGCACCGGCAGCACTTCGAGGATCATCCACTCGGGCTTGATGCCGGACTTCTGGAAGCCTTCGAGGATCTTCAGGCGCTTGGAGAGCTTTTTCAGCTTAGTGTCGGAGCCGGTCTTGCCGATCTCGGCGTGCAGGTTTTCCACCTCGGCATGGAGGTTGATCGAGCGCAGCAGTTCACGGATCGCCTCGGCGCCCATCAGGGCCTTGAATTCGTCGCCGTATTCTTCCAGCTTGGCGAGATAGTCTTCCTCGGTCAGCAGCTGGCCGCGGTTGAGCGGGGTCATGCCCGGCTCGACCACCACGAAGCCCTCGAAATAGAGCACGCGCTCGATGTCGCGCAGCGTCATGTCGAGCACCATGCCCAGGCGGGAGGGCAGGCTCTTCAGGAACCAGATGTGGGCGACCGGGCTGGCCAGCTCGATATGGCCCATGCGCTCGCGGCGCACTTTCGACAGCGTCACCTCGACGCCGCATTTCTCGCAGATCACGCCGCGGTGCTTCAAGCGCTTGTACTTGCCGCACAGGCACTCGTAATCCTTCACCGGGCCGAAGATCTTGGCGCAGAACAGGCCGTCGCGCTCCGGCTTGAAGGTGCGGTAGTTGATGGTCTCCGGCTTCTTCACTTCGCCATACGACCAGGAACGGATTTTCTCCGGCGACGCCAGGCCGATCTTGATGGCGTCGAACTCTTCCTCGTGGGTGGCCTGCTTGAAAAGATCCAACAATGCTTTCATGGCTGTGTCCTCACCCAAAAATTAATAACGTTCCAGATCGATGTCGATGCCGAGCGAGCGGATTTCCTTCACCAGCACGTTGAAGGACTCGGGCATGCCCGCCTCGATCTTGTGATCGCCCTTGACGATGTTCTCGTAGACCTTGGTGCGGCCGTTCACGTCGTCGGACTTCACGGTCAGCATTTCCTGCAGCACGTAGGACGCGCCGTAGGCTTCCAGCGCCCAGACTTCCATTTCGCCGAAGCGCTGGCCGCCGAACTGCGCCTTGCCGCCCAGCGGCTGCTGCGTGACGAGCGAGTACGGGCCGGTCGAGCGCGCGTGCATCTTGTCGTCGACCAGGTGGTGCAGCTTCAGCACGTGCTTGTAGCCGACGGTGACCGGACGGTCGAAGGCGTCGCCGGTGCGGCCGTCGTACAGCGTGACCTGGCCGCCTTCGGGCAGCCCGGCGAGCGCCAGCATGCGGCGGATCTCGTCTTCCGAGGCGCCGTCGAACACCGGCGAGGCGAAGGGCACGCCCTTCTGCAGGTTGCGGCCGAGTTCGATGATCTCCTCGTCGGTGAAGCTGTCGAGATCCTCGGTCTTGCCGGACTGGTTGTAGATCTGCTTGAGGAAGGCGCGCAGGTCCTTCGCCACACTCTTGGTCTGCGCCGCCATCATCTGGCCGATCTTTTCGCCCAACCCCTTGGCGGCCCAGCCGAGGTGGGTCTCGAGGATCTGGCCGATGTTCATCCGCGACGGCACGCCGAGCGGGTTCAGCACGATGTCGACGGGACGGCCATCGGCCATGAAGGGCATGTCCTCGACCGGCACGATCTTGGACACCACGCCCTTGTTGCCGTGGCGGCCGGCCATCTTGTCGCCGGGCTGCAGGCGGCGCTTGACGGCGAGATACACCTTGACCATCTTCTGCACGCCGGGGGGGAGTTCGTCGCCGGCGGTGAGCTTTTTCTTCTTCTCCTCGAACATGGCGTCGAACTCGACGCGCTTCTGCGCGAGACTGTCCTTCAGCGCCTCGACCTGGCGGCTGGCTTCGTCGTCGGCGAGCCGAATGTCGAACCAGTCGTGGCGGTTGAGCGACTCGAGGTAATCCTTCGTCACCTTGCTGCCCTTGGCGAGCTTCTTCGGACCGCCGTTGGCGACCTTCAGGTGCAAGAGCTTCTCCAGACGCTGGAAGGTGTCGTCCTCGACGATGCGCATGCGGTCGGTCAGATCCTTCTTGTATTCGGCGAGCTGGGTGTCGATGATCGACTGCGCGCGTTTATCTCTTTCAATGCCCTCGCGGGTGAACACCTGTACGTCGATGACAACGCCCGACATGCCGGACGGTACCTTGAGCGAGGTGTCCTTCACGTCGCTGGCCTTCTCGCCGAAGATCGCGCGCAGGAGCTTTTCTTCCGGCGTCAGCTGGGTCTCGCCCTTGGGCGTGACCTTGCCGACCAGCACGTCGCCGGCCTCCACTTCCGCGCCGATGGCGATGATGCCCGACTCGTCGAGACGCGCCAGCTGGCGTTCGGCCAGATTGGAGATGTCGCGGGTGATTTCCTCGGGGCCGAGCTTGGTGTCGCGCGCGACGACCGACAGCTCCTCGATGTGGATCGAGGTAAACCGGTCTTCGGCGACGACCTTCTCGTTGATCAGGATCGAGTCTTCGAAGTTGTAGCCGTTCCAGGGCATGAACGCGACCAGCATGTTCTGGCCCAGCGCGAGCTCGCCCATGTCGGTCGAGGCGCCGTCGGCGATGACGTCGCCACGCGCGATGACGTCGCCCACCTTCACCAGGGGACGCTGGTTGATGTTGGTGTTCTGGTTGGAACGCGTGTACTTGATCAGCGAATAGATGTCGACGCCGACCTCGCCCGCGCGGGCCTCGTCGTCGTTGACGCGGATCACGATGCGGCCGGCGTCGACGTAGTCGACCACGCCGCCGCGGTAGGCCGTGACGACGGTGCCGGAGTCGACCGCGGCGGTGCGCTCGATGCCGGTGCCGACGAAGGGCTTTTCGGGGCGCAGGCAGGGCACGGCCTGGCGCTGCATGTTCGAGCCCATCAGCGCGCGGTTGGCGTCGTCATGCTCGAGGAAGGGAATCAGCGAGGCGGCGACCGACACGATCTGCGCCGGCGCCACGTCCATGTATTCGATGCGATCGGGCGTGGCCAGCGTGAACTCGTTCTTGTGGCGGCACGACACCAGGTCGTCGACAAACCTGCCCTTGGCGTCGAGCGTGGCGTTGGCCTGCGCGATCACGTACTTGCTTTCCTCGATCGCCGACAGGTATTCGATTTCATCGGTGACGCGGTTGTTGACCACCTTGCGGTACGGCGTCTCGATGAAGCCGTACCAGTTGGTGCGGGCGAACAGCGCGAGCGAGTTGATGAGGCCGATGTTCGGACCTTCCGGCGTCTCGATCGGGCAGACGCGGCCATAGTGCGTCGGGTGCACGTCGCGCACCTCGAAGCCGGCACGCTCGCGCGTGAGACCGCCCGGGCCCAGCGCGGAAACACGGCGCTTGTGGGTGATCTCCGACAGCGGGTTGGTCTGGTCCATGAACTGGGAGAGCTGCGACGAACCGAAGAACTCCTTGATCGCGGCCGACACCGGCTTGGCGTTGATCAGGTCGTGCGGCATCAGGTTGTCCGACTCGGCCTGCGAGAGACGCTCGCGCACCGCGCGCTCGACGCGCACCAGACCGGCGCGGAACTGGTTCTCGGCGAGTTCGCCGACCGAGCGCACACGGCGGTTGCCGAGATGATCGATGTCGTCGATCTCGCCGCGGCCGTTCCTGAGCTCGACCAGGATCTTGATGACGGCGACGATGTCCTCGGTCGACAGCGTGCCGGGGCCGGTCAGCTCCTCGCGGCCGATGCGGCGGTTGAACTTCATGCGGCCGACCGCCGACAGGTCGTAGCGTTCCTCGGTGAAGAAGAGGTTGGCGAACAGCGTGTTCACCGCGTCTTCCGTGGGCGGCTCGCCCGGGCGCATCATGCGGTAGATCGCGACCTTCGCGGAATACTCGTCGGCCGTGTCATCGGTGCGCAGGGTCTGCGAGATGAAGGCGCCATGGTCGAGATCGTTGGTGTAGAGCGTATGGAATTTTTCGATCCCGGCGGCGGCGATCTTTTCGATCAGATCCTCGGTGATTTCGTCGTTGGCACGCGCGACGAGTTCACCGGTGTTGGTGTCGACGATGTCATGGGACAGCACGCGGCCGATGACGAACTCGGCGGGTACCGCCCATTTCTTGACGCCGGCGGCGTCGAGCTCGCGGATGTGCTTGGCGGTGATGCGCTTGTCCTTGGCGACGATGACATGGCCGTCCTTGCCGCAGATGTCGAAGCGCGCGATCTCGCCGCGCAGGCGCTCCGGCACCAGCTCGAACTGCACGCCCTTGTCGTTGACGTAGAAGGTGTCCTTGTCGAAAAACTCGTTGAGGATCGTCGCCGGGGTGTAACCCAGCGCCTTCAGCAGGATGGTCACCGGCATCTTGCGGCGGCGGTCGACGCGGAAAAACAGGATGTCCTTGGCGTCGAACTCGAAGTCGAGCCAGGAGCCGCGGTAGGGGATCACGCGTGCCGAGAACAAGAGCTTGCCGGAGCTGTGGGTCTTGCCGCGGTCGTGCTCGAAGAACACGCCGGGCGAACGGTGCAGCTGCGACACGATCACCCGCTCGGTGCCGTTGATGACGAAGGAGCCGGTCGGCGTCATGAGCGGGATCTCGCCCATGTAGACCTCCTGCTCCTTGACTTCCTTGATGGTCGGCTTGGACGCCTCCTTGTCCATGATCACCAGACGCACCTTGGCGCGCAGCGGCGCGCAGTAGGTCAGGCCGCGCTGCTGGCATTCCTTGATGTCGAACACCGGCTCGCCGAGCACGTAGCTGACGTACTCGAGGCGGGCGTTGCCGCTGTGCGAAACGATCGGGAAGATCGAGGTGAAAGCCGCCTGCAGGCCCTCGTTCAGACGCTCCTCGACCGAGCGGCCTTCCTGCAGGAAGGCGCGGTAGGAATCGATCTGGGTCGCCAGAAGAAACGGCACCGGAAGGGTGTTGGTCCGGCTGGCAAAGCTCTTGCGCAGACGTTTTTTCTCGGTAAAGGTATAAGCCATGGGTTCTCCTTGACGATCAGATGCGCGCCGTCACACGGGTAACGGACGGTGCGGGATGAGGCACACGCAAAAAGCAAATGCCCGGAAGCCGATTCCGGGTTCCGGGTATGTGCTGCTTGCGTCTGCCGCGGGCGGCGCCCGCGACACACGATCCAACGGGTTCAGTCATCAGCAGTCGGGCGACCGCTTTCGCGTGCCGCCCTCGATGCCCTTGACTTATTTCACCTCAACCTTGGCGCCCGCTTCTTCCAGCTGCTTCTTCAGTGCTTCGGCGTCGGCCTTGGAGATGCCTTCCTTCACCGGCTTCGGTGCGCCGTCGACCAGGTCCTTGGCTTCCTTCAGGCCGAGACCGGTGGCCGCGCGCACGACCTTGATGACTTCGACCTTCTTCTCGCCGGCCGCGGTCAGGATCACGGTGAACTCGGTCTGCTCTTCAGCGGCGGCGGCGGCGCTACCACCGGCGGCCGGGGCCGCCACGGCAACCGCGGCGGCAGCGGCGGAAACGCCGAACTTCTCTTCCATTTCCTTGATGAGCTCGGACAGCTCGAGGACGGTCATGTTGGCGATGGCGTCCAGAATGTCAGCTTTTGCAACAGCCATGTTTGTTACTCCTGTCAAATGTGCTTCAGATTAAAAAACGATTTCGTCGATTCGGTTGTCGGCAGACGTCACCCGCAGCGCGGGTTTACGCTGCCTGCTTGTCGCGTACCGCGGCCAGGCCACGCACGAACTTCGTCGGCACCTCGTTGAGGGTACGGACGAACTGCGCGATCGGGGCCTGCATGGTGCCCAAAAGCTTGGACAACAGTTCCTCACGGCTGGGCATGCTGGCCAGATTCCCCACGTCCTTGGCGGACATGACGAAGTTGGGCATGGCACCGGCCTTGATGACGAACTTGTCATTGCTCTTGGCGAACTCGTGCATCACCTTGGCGGCGGCCACGGGAT
Organism: Thiobacillus sp.; assembly: GCA_046292745.1. Taxonomy (GTDB): domain Bacteria; phylum Pseudomonadota; class Gammaproteobacteria; order Burkholderiales; family Thiobacillaceae; genus Thiobacillus. The sequence goes on from JBKBQH010000017.1 coordinate 50,123, forward strand.
CCTTGGAGATACCGTAGGCAAGCGGGCCGACCAGCTGGTCGGCCATGCCCGCGAACGGGGTATCCGCAATCGCGCGGCGCACCAGCGTGTTCTTCAACACGCGCAGGTAGACACCTTCCTTGCGCGCTTTCGCGCGCAGCCGGGTCATGTCTTCCACCTTGGTGCCACGGTATTCGGCAACGACAACCGTCTGGGCGCCCGCGACTTGCGCGGCCACCTCGGCAACGACGGCCTTCTTCTCTTCAAGATTCAGACTCAAGGTCTTACCTCCTTCTCAGTTACGGGGCATTGCCCGCCCCGGCTGGCGACCTTGACAGGAAAATCCTGCTGGGGAACGCCATCTGCGTAGGGTCCGGCAAACCGGGGACAGAGGACGGCGGACAGATGCGGTCCGCCGTCGCCCACCCCGATCCGCCGAGGATTAAATCCATGCGGATGCCTACGGTCTTTGACAACCCGCCGGCCCAACGGCAGCCAGCGGCCCAAAGTTCGTTCGACCCCGCCTCGCGGCAGGGCTGGTTCAATAATCAGGCGTTGACGCTCGTCTGATCGACGCGCACGCCCACGCCCATGGTCGACGATACCGACAGGCGCTTGAAGTACACGCCCTTGGCGCTCGCCGGCTTGGCGCGCTGCAGCGCGTCGAGCAGGGCGACCAGGTTCTCTTTCAGGTCGTCGACGCTGAACGAGGCGCGGCCGATGGTGCAATGCACGATGCCGCCCTTGTCGGTGCGGTACTGCACCTGGCCGGCCTTGGCGTTCTTCACGGCACCGACGACGTCGGGCGAGACGGTGCCGACCTTGGGGTTCGGCATCAGGCCGCGCGGACCGAGGATCTGGCCGAGCTGGCCGACCACGCGCATCGCGTCGGGGGTGGCGATCACGACGTCGAAGTCCATCTTGCCGGCCTTGATCTCGGCGGCCAGGTCGTCGAAGCCGACGATATCGGCACCGGCGTCACGCGCCTTCTGCGCGTTGTCGCCCTGGGCGAACACCGCCACGCGCACGGTCTTGCCAATGCCCTTGGGCAGGACGACGGCGCCACGCACCATCTGGTCGGATTTGCGCGCATCGACGCCGAGGTTGATCGCGACGTCGACGGATTCGTCGAATTTGGCGGTCGCGGTTTCCTTGACCAGCTGCAGGGCGTCCGTCACCGGGTAGTTGCGGGTGCGGTCGATTTTCTCTTTCAGCGCACGCAGGCGCTTGGATGCGTTAGCCATCTCAGACCCCCTCCACGATGATGCCCATGGAACGGGCGGTGCCGGCGATGGTGCGCACGGCCGCGTCCATGTCGGCCGCGGTCAGGTCGGGTTCCTTGGTCTTGGCGATCTCTTCCAGCTGGGCGCGGGTGATCGTTCCCACCTTGTCGAGATGCGGCTTGGCGCTGCCCTTGTCGAGCTTGAGCGCCTTTTTGATCAGCACCGTCGCGGGCGGTGTCTTCATCACGAAGGTGAAGCTCTTGTCCGCGAACGCGGTGATCACCACCGGAATCGGCAGACCGGGCTCCATGCCCTGGGTCTTGGCGTTGAACGCCTTGCAGAATTCCATGATGTTGAGGCCGCGCTGACCCAGCGCGGGACCGATGGGCGGCGACGGGTTGGCTTTCCCCGCCGGCACCTGCAGCTTGATGTAGCCGACAATCTTCTTTGCCATGATGGCTCCTTAATGTGAGTACCAGCGCGCTTTCGGTACCCCTACTCGCGCTCCTCTCCGGTTGCCCGGACCTACCGCTCCCGAAACCGGGACGGCTTCAACCAGCCGGGCGGCAGCCCGGCCTAGCTCTTCTCGACCTGGCCGAAGCCCAGCTCGACGGGCGTCGCACGCCCGAAAATCATCACCGACACGCGCAGCTTGCTCTTGTCGTAGTTCACTTCCTCGACCGTGCCGTTGAAGTCGGTGAACGGGCCGTCGATCACGCGCACCGTCTCGCCCACCTCGAACAGGATCTTGGGCTTGGGCTTTTCCACGCCCTCGCGCATCTGGTCCATGATCGCCTGCACTTCCTTCTCGGAAATCGGCGCCGGCTTGGTCGCCGTGCCGCCGACGAAGCCGGTGACCTTGGGCGTGCTCTTCACCAGATGCCAGGTGTCGTCGTCCATTTCCATCTGCACCAGCACGTAGCCGGGGAAGAACTTGCGCTCGGCGGTCTTCTTCTGACCCGCCTTCATTTCGACCACTTCCTCGACCGGCACCAGGATCTCGCCGAAGCGGTCCTTCATCCCGGCGCGCTCGATGCGCTCGGCCAGATTGCGCGCCACGCTTTTCTCGAAGCCGGAGTAGGCATGAACCACGTACCACCGCATACTCAACCCCCGTGTCCCAAGGCCAGCTTCACCAGCCACGTCAAAATGCCATCGACCGCCCACATGAACAGCCCCATCACGATGACGAACAGCATCACCACCCCCGTCATCTGCAAGGTTTCCTTGCGGGTTGGCCAGACGACCTTGCGCGCCTCGTCACGCGCATCGACCGCAAACGCGAAGAACCGCCGGCCCGGCCCGGAGTACCCGGCCACGATGCCGGCGAGGATCACGCCGGCGAGCACCGACAGCACACGCACCACGGTGGGCGCGTCCGCAAAAAAATAAAAGCCGGCCACCCCCGCGATGACCAGCAGCACTGCCACCAGCAACTTCAGTTTGTCAGCCATGAATGCTGCGCCTTGCGGCTTAATCCTTTGGCAGGCCAAGAGGGTCTCGAACCCCCAACCTTCGGTTTTGGAGACCGACGCTCTACCAATTGAGCTATTGGCCTGTGTTTCAAAAGGCTGCGGCCGACGCGGCAACCCGCACCGGCCCGGCCTTGTATGTTGCCTTACTCTTCGATCTTGGCCACGACGCCGGCACCGACGGTGCGGCCGCCTTCACGGATGGCGAAACGCAGGCCTTCGTCCATCGCGATCGGGGCGATCAGCGAAACCTTGATGCTGACGTTGTCGCCAGGCATCACCATCTCGGTGCCCGCCGGCAGCTCGATCGAGCCGGTGACGTCGGTGGTGCGGAAATAGAACTGCGGACGGTAGCCGTTGAAGAACGGGGTGTGACGCCCCCCTTCGTCCTTCGACAGCACGTAGATCTCGGCCGAGAACTTGGTGTGCGGCTTGATGGAACCCGGCTTGGCCAGCACCTGGCCGCGCTCGACTTCCTCGCGCTTGGTGCCGCGCAGCAGCACGCCGACGTTGTCACCCGCCTGGCCCTGGTCCAGAAGCTTCCTGAACATCTCGACGCCGGTGCAGGTGGTCTTGAGCGTGGGCTTGATGCCGACGATCTCGATTTCATCGCCCACCTTGATGATGCCGCGCTCGACCCGGCCGGTGACGACGGTGCCGCGACCGGAAATCGAGAAGACGTCCTCGACCGGCATGAGGAAGGGCTTGTCGATGGCGCGCTCGGGCTCGGGGATGTAGGAGTCGAGGGCGTCGGCCAGCTTGAGGATGCTGGGCTCGCCAATGTCGCTCTGGTCGCCTTCGAGCGCCTTGAGCGCGCTACCGATGATGATGGGGGTGTCGTCGCCAGGGAAGTCGTACTTGGACAGGAGTTCGCGAATCTCCATCTCGACGAGCTCGAGCAGTTCGGCGTCGTCGACCATGTCGGCCTTGTTCATGTAGACGATGATGTAGGGCACGCCCACCTGACGCGCCAGCAGGATGTGCTCGCGGGTCTGCGGCATGGGGCCGTCGGCAGCGGACACGACAAGGATGGCGCCGTCCATCTGCGCCGCGCCGGTGATCATGTTCTTGACGTAGTCGGCGTGACCGGGGCAGTCGACGTGGGCGTAGTGACGCTTGGCCGTCTCGTACTCGACGTGGGCGGTGTTGATGGTGATGCCGCGCGCCTTCTCCTCGGGCGAGGAATCGATCTCGTCGTACTTCTTCGCCGCACCGCCAAACTTCTTCGCCAGAATGGTGGTGATCGCCGCGGTCAAGGTGGTCTTGCCGTGGTCAACGTGTCCAATGGTGCCAACGTTTACGTGCGGTTTGGTCCGCTCGAATTTTTCCTTAGCCATTTCAAGTACCCCTCAATATTGCACAAGTAATGATGCGACGACTGCGACAAATCCCAACAGCTACGCGGTGCGCCAACCCCGAAGCCGGACGCCGGGGCAACCCGGCACGCCAACTCGAATCAGCGGACACCCGAAAATGGTGCCCATGGGCAGGATTGAACTGCCGACCTCTCCCTTACCAAGGGAGTGCTCTGCCACTGAGCTACATGGGCCGCGGGCCTACCGCACCGAAATAAGCCCACAAAAAAGCCTGGAGCGGGTGAAGGGAATCGAACCCTCGTCTTAAGCTTGGAAGGCTTCAGCTCTACCATTGAGCTACACCCGCATGGGGTGGGCCGTGGTTGAAGCCGCCAAAGCGCGACAACCACGCTCCTCCCGCTTCGCCCTGCTCACACTGCAAAAAACTGGTGGTGGGGGAAGGATTCGAACCTTCGAAGGCAGAGCCGTCAGATTTACAGTCTGATCCCTTTGACCGCTCGGGAACCCCACCCAAACGAAGCGCGAGATTATAGTTGGCTTCGAAAGCCCCTGTCAAACACCTTCGCAGCAAAAACAACGGGATTTCAGACGTTGAAGAGAAAATTCATCACGTCGCCGTCCTTCACGACGTACTCCTTGCCCTCGGCGCGCATCTTGCCCGCCTCCTTCGCGCCCTGCTCGCCCCTGCAGGCGATGAAATCCTCGAAGGCGATCGTCTGCGCGCGGATGAAGCCACGCTCGAAGTCGGTGTGGATGACGCCCGCCGCCTGCGGCGCGGTGTCGCCCTTGTGGATGGTCCAGGCGCGCACCTCTTTTACGCCGGCGGTGAAATAGGTCTGCAAGCCCAGAAGATCGTAGGCGGCGCGGATCAGACGGTTGAGGCCGGGCTCCTCCCAGCCGAGTTCCTTCAGATAGGCCACGCGGTCTTCCGGCGACAGTTCCTGCAGCTCGGCTTCGAGCGCCGCGCATACCGGAACGACCGGCGCGCCCTCCTGCGCCGCATAGGCGTTCAGCGCGTCGAGCATGGGATTGTCGTGAAAACCGTCCTCGCTGACGTTGGCCACATACAGGGTGGGCTTCACCGTCATCAGACAGAGCGGCTTGATCGCGGCCATGCCCTCGGCATCGAGTCCGGCGGCGCGCGCGGGCCGCCCCGCGTTCAGGGCGGCGATGACCGGCTTCAAGGCGGCGACCATCTTCTGCGCTTCCTTGTCGCCGGCGCGCGCGGGTTTTTCATAGCGCGCCATCGCCTTTTCGGCGCTCGCGAGGTCAGCGAGCGCCAACTCGGTGGCGATGGTCTCGACATCCGAGATCGGGTCGACGCGGCCGGCGACGTGGATCACGTTCTCGTCATGGAAGCAGCGCACCACGTGACAGATGGCGTCGGTTTCGCGGATGTTGGCGAGGAACTGGTTGCCCAGCCCCTCGCCCCGGGAGGCGCCCGCGACCAGGCCGGCGATGTCGACGAACTCGACGATGGCGGGAACGACCCGCTGCGGCTTCACGATCTCGGCCAGCTTCGCGAGCCGCGGGTCGGGCACCTCGACCACGCCGGTATTCGGCTCGATGGTGCAGAAGGGGTAGTTCTCCGCCGCGATGCCCGCCTGGGTCAGCGCGTTGAACAGGGTGGATTTTCCGACGTTGGGCAGGCCAACGATGCCACATTTGAGACTCATGGGATTTCCTGGGGCTAGGGACTGGGGGCTGGGGGCTGGGGCTTGGTATTGGCGCGCTGGATGGCCGCGTTCCATTCGCCCTTCTCGATCAGGGGCATGAGGTCCAGCGCACGCGCGATGGCGGCGTCGATTTCGGCCTGCTCCTCGCGCCGCGGCGGCTTCAGCACGTAGTTGACGACCTCGCCGCGATCGCCGGGATGGCCGATACCGATACGCAGGCGCCAGTAGTCCTGGGTGCCGAGGTGCGAGGTGATGTCCTTGAGGCCATTGTGTCCGCCCATGCCGCCGCCGAACTTGAGACGCAGCTGGCCGGGCGGGATGTCGAGTTCGTCATGCACCACCAGGATCTCGGCCGGGGCGATGCGATGGAAGCGCGCGAGCGCCGCAACCGCCTGGCCCGAACGGTTCATGAAGGTCTGCGGCAGCAGCACCCAGGTCGCGCCGCGGCGCCCCACCATGCCGTGGAAACGCGCCTCGTGCGCGAGGGGAATGCCCCAGGCGTGCGCGAGGCGCGCACAAAACCAAAACCCGGCGTTGTGCCGGGTTTCTTCGTAGTCGCGCCCCGGGTTGCCGAGGCCGACGATGAGACGGGGAGCCGAAGCGGACGCGGTCATGCCACACGCGCCGGGTGTCGCGGCGGGACGCCTGCCCCGCTGCGACACCCGGCGGCATTACGCCGCAGGCGCGGCCGGGGCGGCTTCTTCAGCGCCGCTGCCCTTGGGCGCGCTGATCGACGCCACGGCCGGGTTTTCCTGCTTGACGTGGGCGACGAGCTCGACGCCCGCGGGCAACTTGAGATCGTTGGCATGGATCGAGTGTCCGACGTCGAGCGCGCCCATGTCGACTTCGATGAACTCGGGCAGGCTGCCCGGCAGGCACACCACGTCGAGCTCGTTGACGATATGGTGGGGCTTGCCGCCGCCCAGTTTGACGCCGGGCGCGTTCTCGGCGTTAAGGAAGTGCAGCGGCACCTTGACGTGGATCTTGTGATCCTTGTCGACGCGCTGGAAGTCGACGTGCAGCACCTGCTGCTTGTAGGGGTGCCACTGGGTGTCTCGCAGCAGCACCGGTTCCGAGTTGCCGTCGACGGTCAGCTTGAGCACGGAGGCGTGGAATGCTTCCTTGCGCAGGGCATGGTAAAGGGCGTTGTGATCCAGCTCGATCTGCATCGGCGCGGCGGTGCCGCCGTAGACGATGCCCGGGACCTTGCCGGCGCGGCGCAGGCGGCGGCTCGCACTCGACCCTTGCGCATCACGCTTGAATGCAATGACTTCGATTTCCATGAAACTTCTCCTGAGTGAATGACGCGTTGCCGAAACCGGTCAACGCATGGTTAAAGCCCCCGCGACCAGGGGCATTCGATCGGTCCGCTATTCGATGAAGAGCGAACTGACGGAATCTTCATTGCTGATGCGGCGGATCGTCTCCGCCAGCAGCTCGGCGACCGACAGCTGCCGGATCTTGGCGCACGCGCGCGCATCGTCGCGCAACGGAATGGTGTCGGTCACCACCAGCTCGTCGAGCGCGGAATTCGCCACGCGCTCGGCGGCGCTGCCCGACAGCACCGGGTGCGTGCAATAGGCCAGCACCTTCCTGGCGCCATGCTCCTTCAACGCATTGGCCGCCTCGCACAGCGTGTTGGCGGTGTCGACCATGTCGTCCATGATGATGCAGGTCCGTCCTGCGACGTCGCCGATGATGTGCATCACCTTCGCCACGTTCGGTTTCGGCCGGCGCTTGTCGATGATCGCCAGGTCGCATTCGAGCCGCTTGGCGATGGCGCGGGCCCGCACCACCCCCCCCACGTCCGGCGACACCACCACCAGGTCGGGGTGGTTGCGCTTCCAGATGTCGCCCAGCAGGATGGGGCTGGAGTAGATGTTGTCGACCGGGACGTCGAAAAAGCCCTGGATCTGGTCGGAATGCAGGTCCATCGTCAACAGGCGATCGATGCCGGCCCCCGCGAGCATGTTGGCCACCACCTTGGCGGTGATCGCGACCCGCGCCGAGCGGGTGCGGCGATCCTGCCGCGCGTAGCCGTAGTAGGGAATGGCGGCGGTGATGCGCCCGGCCGAGGCGCGCTTCAGCGCGTCGACCATGACCATCACTTCCATCAGGTGATCGTTGGTCGGCTGACAGGTCGACTGCAGCACGAACACGTCCTTGCCGCGCACGTTCTCGAGGATTTCGACCATCACTTCGCCGTCGGAAAAACGCGACACGGTGGCGCGGCCGAGATGAATGTTGAGATGGCGCACCACGTCCGCGGCCAGGCGCGGGTTGGCATTCCCGGTAAACACCATCAAGTTGTCTATGGACACGCGAGTCTCCGACTGCCTGGCGACGACACTGCAACAAAAACAGCCGCCCCCGGCGGCTGTTCGCTTATCTGGCTGGGGAGGTAGGGATCGAACCTACGAATGTCGGAATCAAAATCCGATGCCTTACCACTTGGCGACTCCCCAGTGGGCACTACCCGGCGCAGCAGTCGTAGAGCGGATGCCTGTCCAACCCCTGCGCCACAAAACCCCGCATCGTCGGCGGCAGCTGGCTTAGCACGCCGTGCGCCGCCGCTTCCGTATCGAACGATGCGAACACGCAGGCGCCCGAGCCGGTCATCCGCGCTTCGCCGAACTGCCCCAGCCATTCGAGATGACGGGCCACTTCCGGGTAGCGCGCTACGACCACCGGCTGCAGGTCATTCCGCCCCACAAGGGGACTTTGACTTTCTACGGGCTGAAGCCCGTGCAAGATCGTATGACCTGCGCCTGCGGAAAAGGGCGCTATTTTGAGGGCAGGCGTGTTGCGTGTCAATTCCGGCGCGGCAAAAATCGCCGCGGTCGGCACCGCGACCGGCGGCGTCAGCACCACGTACCACGCGGGCGGCACCTCGGCCGGCTGCAGGATTTCGCCCACCCCCTCGGCGAAGGCCGTGCGGCCGAAGATGAATACCGGCACGTCGGCGCCGAGCCCGAGCGCCAGGCGCTGCAGGGCCTCGCGCGTCAGGTTCGTGCGCCACAGGCGATTGAGCGCCAGCAGTACGGTGGCGGCGTCCGAGCTGCCGCCCCCCAGCCCGCCCCCCATCGGCAGCACCTTCTCCAGCCGGATGCCGACGCCGGCGCCGGCCGCGGCGTAAGGCTGCAGCAGGCGCGCGGCGCGCACGGTGAGGTCGGCGTCTTCCGGCACGCCCGGCAGATCGCCCTCGCGCACCACCCGGCCGTCGTCGCGCAGGGTGAGATGGACGGCATCGCAGCGGTCGATGAAGCGGAACACGCTCTGCAACAGGTGATAGCCGTCGGCGCGGCGGCCGACGACGTGCAGGAACAGGTTGAGCTTGGCGGGGGCGGGGAAACGCTGCGTCATTCGGCTTGCCAGCTGTCGGCCACCAGGCGGATGCGGAGGCCCTCGCGCGCGACCGTCAGCCGCCGCGGGCGCGCGTCCCCGGCGTACTGCAGGTAATCGATCACCCAGCCGCTTTGCCACAGCTGTGCGAGGCGGCCGCTTTCGTCGTGACGCGCCTCGTAGGGACGGGACGGGTCCGGCAGCGCCTGTACCCACCAGGCGAGCCCCGACAGCGGCAGGGCGTAGCCGAGCGTTGCGCGGGTCAGCGACTCGACGTCGGCGGCATGGCGCGGCGGCTGGTTCGGCATTTCGAGCGTAACGCCGCCGTCGTCACGCACGATGCGCGCCACGCCCTGGCCCAGCGGCGAGATCATCAGGAGTTCGTCGCGGTCGGCCCGATGCTGCCAGTGCAACTGGCCCGACACGCTCTCCTCGCCGTGCTGCACGCCGATGCGCCCCGCAAGCGTCCACGCCTCGCGCGCCACGGGGGCAAGCGCAGGCGTGGCAGGCGGCGGCACCGACGCGCAGCCGGCCAGCGCCAGCAGCGCCACGGCAGCGTACCGGCCTGGCATCAGGGCTTGAACCGGTGGATGGTGGCGCGCAGCAACTCGTTCTGCGGGTGGTCCTTGAGGCTGGTCTGCCACAGCTCGCCGGCTGCCTCGCGCAGGCCGCGCACCCACCATACCTCGCCGAGGTGGGCGGCGATCTCGGGGTCGGGGCGGGCCTTGTAGGCGCGCTCCAGAAACTCCTGGGCGCGCGCGAGATTGCCCGCGCGGTACTGCGCCCAGCCGACACTGTCGAGGATGAAGGGGTCGTCCGGCGCGAGCGACAGGGCCTTGTCGAGCAATTCGATCGCCTCGGCCAGGCGGTTGGTGCGGTCGGCCAGCGTGTAGCCGAGCGCGTTGTAGGCCTGGGCATCCTCGGGACGCAGCACGATCACGCGCCGCAGATCGGCTTCCAGCACGTCGAGCCGGTCGAGCTTCTCCGCCACCATGGCGCGGTCGTACAGCAGGTCGGCCGAATCGGGAAAGCGCTTGAGGCCGGCCGTGAGCACGTCGAACGCCGAGACATGCGCCCTGCGCTCGCGCAGCAGTTCCGCCTGCGCCTGGATCAGGCGCACGTTCTGGGCGTCGTTCTCGCCCCGCGTGCCCGCGAGCAGCGCCTGCGCCGCCTCGTGCTTGCCGGCCCGCGCCAGCAGCGCGGCCTGGCGCGCCCGCGCCGGCACGAAATGGGGGCCCGTTTCGACCTGGCCGTAATGCGCCAGCGCGGCCTCGTCCGCTTTCATCTGTTCGGCCGCCTGGCCGAGGTAGTAGTGCACGGTATCGGCGTCACGCGGGCCGGCTTGCAGCGACTGGCTGAGGTAATCGTGCGCCAGCGCGTAATCGCCCATCTGCAGCGTCAAGAGGCCGGCCGCCAGGCTGACTTCGGGATTGCCCGGATAGTCCTTGACGAGCCGGACGAATTCGGCGCGCGCCTCGGTGAACTGGTTGGCGCTCACCAGGCTGCGCGCATACGCGAGCCGCACCTCGCGCGCGCCGGGATGGCTGGCGAGGAATTCCTGCAGGTAGCGCAGCGCGTCGGCACGCGAGCGCTTGCCGAGGATCTGCGCGTGCAGCAGCGCGGCGGGTTCCCAGCCCGGGCGCAGGCGATCGGCCTGGCGCAAGGCCTCGATCGCGGCGTCGAAGCGGCCCGCCGCCACCGCCGCCTGCGCCACGGCGAAGCGCGCCTCCGGCAGCCCCGGATAGTCGGCGGCGAGCCGCTCGACCAGCGCCAGCGCGGCCTCGGTGTCACGCGGCTTGCCCATCAGCGCCGACAGGTGCAGGAAACCGTTGCTGCTGTCCTGCCGCAGCAGCGTGCGCAGCACCGGCTCCGCTTCGGCCAGATTGCCCGCGCCCATCAGCAGCGCCGCCAGGGCCTGCTGCGCGCGTGGCGATTCCGGGTCGCTGGCGGCCCAGACGCGGGTGGCTTCGAGCGCGCCCGCCTGGTCGCGGGCGTACATCGCCACCTCGGCAGCGCGCCGCGCGATGCGCGGATCCTTCGTCTGCCGCGCGAGATCCAGATAGGTCGACTGCGACAGGCCAAGCGCGCCGCGTTGCCCCGCCACCTCGGCGACCAGGAACTTGAACAGCAGGTCCGGCGTGAGCGGCTGCCGGGGCAGCGCGGCCTGCGCCCGCGCGTGCGCCAGCTCGACCGGGTCGGGCTGCTCGACGGCGGGGGGCTGCCCGGCCACCTGCTGCGCGGCAGCGGTGCCCATGCTGACCGGCGCCGACGACTTGACGGCCAGCTGGCTGCAGCCGGCCGCCAGGGCCAGCGCTGCGCAAAGGGGGAGGAGTTTGAGAGTTGCCATGTGTCTGCCCGGGGGTGCTTGCCACGATTCTAAGCTTTCGAGGCCGCCCTGCAAGTTAGGTTCATTTCGCGCGACTACTGCGTGCGCAAGGCCTCGATCGGATCGAGACCGGCAGCCCGCCGCGCCGGATAGAAACCGAAGAACACCCCGATCAGGAAGGACACGCCAACCGCCAGCAGCAGCGACAGCAGCGACACCTCGATCGGCAGGCCGGCAACGGATTCGACCAGCCAGGCAGCGCCGATCCCCAGCCCGAGCCCGATCGCGCAGCCGATCAGCGACAGCGTCAGCGCCTCGATCAGGAACTGCCACAGCACGTCGCGGCGGCGCGCGCCGATCGCCATGCGGATGCCGATCTCGCGGGTGCGTTCGGTCACCGACACCAGCATGATGTTCATGATGCCGATGCCGCCGACGACCAGCGAAATGGCGGCGATCGCGCCCAACAGCAGGCTCATGATGCGGGTCGTCGACGCCGCGGCTTCGGCGATGGCGGTGAGGTTGCGCACGGTGAAATCGTCCTCCTGCCCCGCGCCGATGCGGTGGCGGGTTCGCAGCAGCTCGCTGATCGCGGACTCGGCAGGATCCATGGCCTGTTCCGACACCGCCTGCGCCATGATGAAGCGCGCCCGGTTGCGCAGGCTGCCGCTGAAGATCTTCTGCTGCGCGCTGGTGATCGGCACGATCACCAGGTCGTCCTGGTCGCGCCCGTCCAGGCTCTGGCCCTTGGGCGCCAGCACCCCGATCACCTCGAACGGCGCCTGGCGGATGCGGATGATCTTGCCGAGCGGGTCCTCGTCGCCGAACAGCTCGCGCGCGACCACCTGGCCGATCACCGCCACCCGCGCGCCGCTGCGCACATCGGCCTCGCTGAAGAAGCCGCCCGTGTCCGTCGCCCAGTCGCGCACGACCCTATAGTCCGGCGTGGTGCCGAACACCGAGGTGCTCCAGTTGACGCCGCCATAGATCAGCTGCGCGTTCCCGGGCGTGACCGGCGCGGCCGCGACGATGTCCGGCAGATCGCGGATGGCGTCGGCGTCGTCGAAGGTGAGCGTAGGCGCCGCGCCGATCGCCACCCGCGCCCCGCCACTGGTGGAGGCGCCCGACATGATGATGAAGAGATTGCTGCCCATCGATTCGATCGCGCTTCGCACCATGGCCTGCGCGCCCTGGCCGATCGCCAGCATGAGAATCACCGCCGCCACGCCGATCACCATGCCGAGCATGGTGAGAAAGCTGCGCATGCGATGCGTGGCGAGGGCGTGCCAGGCGGTTTCGAACAGGCTGCCGAGGATCATGCGGCCGCCTCAGCCTGCGCCACATCCTCGACCACGCGGCCATCCTGGAAACGGATGCGTCGCCGCGCGTAGGCCGCGATGTCGGCCTCGTGGGTGACCAGCACCAGGGTGATGCCCTCGTCACGGTTGAGCTGGCGAAAAAAATCCATCACCTGGCGGCTGGTCTCGCTGTCGAGGTTGCCGGTCGGCTCGTCGGCAAAAATGATGCGCGGCCGCGAGACCAGCGCGCGGGCGATCGCCACCCGCTGCTGCTGGCCACCCGACAACTGCAGCGGCGTATGGTGGGAACGATCGCCCAGCCCCACCCGCGCCAGCATCGCCTGCGCCTGCTGCCGGCGTGCCTGCCGGCCCGCGCCGGCGTACATCAGCGGCAGCGCGACGTTGTCGAGCGCGGTCAGCCTGGGCAGCAGGTTGAAGCCCTGGAACACGAAGCCGATCTCGCGGTTGCGCAGGGCGGCGAGCTGGTCCGACGACAGGCGGCCGACGTCACGGCCGCCGAGGCGGTAGCTGCCGCGGGTCGGGCGGTCGAGGCAGCCGAGCAGGTTCATGAAAGTGCTCTTGCCCGAGCCCGACGCGCCCACGATGGCGACGAACTCGCCCGCCGCAATGCCGAGGCTCACGCCCCGCAGCGCATGGAAGACCCCGGCGCCGGTCGGATAATCCTTCTCGAGGTTCGTCACCTCGATCAGCGGCTCGCCCCGCCGCGTCATCAGAACAGTCGTCCGCGCGGCATGGCGCTGCCGCTGTTCTTCCGGGCTTGCAGATCCGCCACGATGACGGCATCGCCGGCCTTCAGTTCGCCGGAAACGATTTCGGTGTAGGTCTTGTCGCTGATGCCCGTCTTGACGGCGACCCGGACCGGCGTGCCGTCGGCACCGAGCACATGCACCGCCGCGCCGCGCGGCGCCGCGCCGCGCGGCGCCGCGGCGTCGGCCTGCGGGCGGTAGCGCAGCGCGGCGGTCGGGACCCGCAATACGCCGGGTAGGGTTTACCCCAGCACGCGG
>JBKBQH010000018.1:0-42350 GCA_046292745.1 Thiobacillus sp.
GCCGCGGGCGCGACGGCGGGCGTGCGCGCCGGCGGGGCAAGCGGTGCGCTGGCAGCGGCAGGTACCGTCGGCTGCGGCAGCGGTAGCGGCGTTGGCGCAGGCGCGGCGGCCGGCGCCGGCGGCGTTGCCGGCCTGGGCGGGGGCGGCGGGTCGATTTCCACCTGCTTCACCTCGCGCGCGCCGCGGCAGGGCAGGTTGGAGTAGGTCACGCGGCCTTCGGCATCGATGCACTTGTTGAGCGTGGCCTGCGCCGCCACGCCACCGGAAAGGAGCGCCGGCAGGAGGGCCAGGAGCAGTGCAGGCAGACGCATCGGTTCAGATTTCGCCGGAATACTTCTCGTCCTCGAGCGCCATCTTCTGCTGGAACTCGGCTTCCTTTTCCTGCTCGGCCAGGGCGCGGCGGCGGGCGAGCCGCTTTTCGAGGGCGTCGGGACGCTCCTCGATGCATTTCTCGGCAAACAGGGTGTGGCGCAGGAAATTGAGGCCGAAGTCGAGCAGGGCCTCATCATCCGCGACGAGCGACGCCATGACCTCGACCGGGATGTCGTAGGTCTCGTTGAAACTCTCGCTCATGACGAAGGCGCGGAAGCGGTCGATGTCGTAGCTGGCCATGAAGAAGAGCTGGTTCGACACCGGGGTCGGTTTGCCGATGGCGGGGCCGGCCGACTTGCGCTTGACGACCAGCTGGCGCCAGGCATGTGCCTTCCGGTCGTATTCGTCGACACCCTGTTCGCGGCGATATTCGTCGATGGTCTGCGTCTTGTCCTCGAAGTGGCCGAGGCACTGCGTTTCCTTCACCAGCGCGTAGGCGCTGCGGTCGAAGTATTCGTCGGAACGGCGCATGGTCAGCAGCGCGACGGGATAGTAGCGGCACGCCGTCGGACGGTCCTCGTAGACACCGCAGCCTTCGGGCCGCATGAACTGGCAGGCGGTGCCGTTTTCCACCGCCCTGAGCTTCACGCCGGGCATGCCGTCCTTGTCCATTTCATAGGGCACGGTGTACTGCTTGAGAAATTCGCCCGAAGGCAGGTTGAGGCGTTTCTTCAGGCGCAGGATGTCATAGGGGGTGAGTGTGATGTCGATGTTGGAACAACAGGCGTTCCAGCATTTCACGCCGCGATGGCAGCGGAACTGCAACCGGGCGTCCTCGCCCAGCATGATGGGTTTGACGGGACTGCCCGCGAAGGGCGAGTCGGCGATCATGTCCTTGAATTCGGCTTCGTTCATTTCATTCACTACCTTCCGGGGCGGGCCCCCTTGCTGCAAAAAAGACAACACACGGTCGGGAACGCGTAGGGTACGCGCTTTCGGCCGGATGCTGAACTGGCCGGTACGCCTCGCGGCGGCCGCTGCGGAAAAACCGGATGCGCGGCAATGTTTTGGGCGACATCCAAAAAAACGGGCGCCGCGGGGGCGCCCGTCATTTCGCTGCGCGTAAGGCTCAGTGCGCGGCGGGCTTGAACAGCTTGGACTTGTCGACCAGATCCACGTGGGCGCGCTTGAAGCAGGTCCACTGCTTGGAGTTCTTGTCGTAGATCGAGTTCACGAAGCAGTGCCAGTTCTCCTCATCGACAAAGTTCTTGTCCATGCGGTAGTAGAAGCCGGGGTAACGGCTTTCCTCGCGGAACTGGATGTGCTTCATGTGGGCCTCGGCCGTGAGGATGCGGTGGTAGTTTTCCCACGCGCGGAGCAGTTCGTGCAGGTCCTTCGCGCGCATCTTCTCGGCGTCTTCCTTCAGCATGCCCAGCTTTTCTTCGGCGACCTGGAGCATGTTGGCGTTGGTCTTGTAGTAGGTCGCGACGCCGGCAACGTACTCGTCCATGATCTTCTGCAGGCGGAACTGCAGCATCTTGGGCGTGATGTAGTGGGGGTTGACGTCGATCGCCGTGGTGTAGTCCTTGTGCTCGAGGTAGGTGCGCACCGGCTTGTAGATTTCCTCGACCAGCTGCTCGACGGGCGTGTCGAGCTCGGGCTTCAGATCCTTGTTGTCGATGCAGTACTTGACCATGGACTTGGCGCACATGCGGCCTTCGGCGTGGGAGCCGGAGGAGAACTTGTGGCCCGACGCGCCCACGCCGTCACCGGCGGTGAACAGCCCCTTGACCGTGGTCATCGAGCGATAGCCCCAGTTCCAGCCTTTCGGCAGGTGCGCGGGGATCTTGTCCTTTTCGGGATGCGCCTCGTCGGTCGGTGCGCCCACGTCGGTCGGACCCGACACCCAGATGCCGCAGCAGCCGGAGTGCGAACCCAGCAGGTAGGGCTCGGTCGGCATCAGCTCGGAGTTCTTCTTCTCGGGCTCGATGTTCTCGCCGACCCAGATGCCGCACTGGCCGACGCACATGTCGAGGAAGTCTTCCCAGGCTTCGGCTTCGAGGTGCTTCACTTCACGCGGGGTGAGGGTCTCGCGCAGCTTGGCGAGCGCGGTCACGGTGTCCATGTAGATGGGGCCGCGGCCTTCCTGCATTTCCTTCAGCATCAGGTGGTTGCGCAGGCACGAAGCCGGCACGGCAGCCTGGCCGTAGGGGGGGTAGTCGTTCAGCAGTTCCTTGTTCTTCTGCATGTAGACCTCGCCGTAGGCGTTGACGGCCTGGGCCTTGAACAGCAGGAACCAGGCGCCGACCGGGCCGTAGCCGTCCTTGAAGCGGGCGGGCACGAAGCGGTTTTCCATCATGGTCAGCTCGGCGCCGGCTTCGGCGGCCATGGCGTAGGTCGAGCCGGCGTTCCACACCGGGTACCAGGCGCGGCCGGTACCTTCACCGACGGAGCGCGGACGGAAGATGTTCACGCAGCCGCCGGCGGCGAGCAGGATGGCCTTGGCCTTGAACACGTAGACCTTGTGCTCGCGGGTCGAGAAGCCGACGGCACCGGCGATGCGCTGCGGGTCGTTCTTGTCGTTGACCAGCTTGACGATGAACACGCGCTCCTGGATGCGGTCCATGCCGAGCGCCTTCTTGGCGGCTTCGGCGACGATCCACTTGTAGGATTCGCCGTTGATCATGATCTGCCATTTGCCGGAACGCACGGGCTTGCCGCCGTCCTTCAGCGCGGGCAGGCCCTGCGAACCGTCGTGACGCTCGCCGTTCTCGTCGGTCTTCCAGATTGGCAGGCCCCATTCCTCGAACAGGTGGACGGAGTCGTCGACGTGGCGGCCGAGGTCGTAAGCGAGGTCGTCGCGGGTGATGCCCATCAGGTCGTTGGAGACCATGCGGGCGTAATCGGCGGGATCCTGCTCGGTGCCGATATAGGTGTTGATCGCGGACAGGCCCTGCGCCACGGCGCCGGAACGGTCCATCGCGGCCTTGTCGACCAGCTTGATCTTGAGGTCGATGCCGAGCTCGGCCTTGGCGGCGTCGGCCCAGCGCATGACTTCGTAACCGGCGCCGCAGCAAGCCATGCCGCCGCCGATGAGGAGGATGTCGAGATCCTCCTGGACAACTTCGGGATTACCAAATTCTCCAGCCATTTTCAGTACCTCTCTCAATTACTTGCGAATCAGTTCAGCGGGGTTGCCCGGACGGTAGCCCTTGGTGATGCCGCCGTCGACCGAGCCGGTGAAGAAGCCGGTGGCGGTGAGGTCGGCCAGCTTGGCGGTCGGCTTGCCGCCGTAGGGATCGATCGAGCCCTCGGGGGTGGTGCGGATCGGGAACTTGAAGCGCTTGAGCGTGCCGTTGCGGAACTTGATGGTCCACATGATGGAGTCGGAGCCGCGCAGCGGCTGCACCATGCCGCCTAGCGGCACGACGTCGGCGTAGTGGCGGGCCTCGATCGCCTGCTGCGGGCAGATCTTCACGCAGGAATAGCATTCCCAGCACTGCTCGGGCTCCTGGTTGAACGCCTTCATGGCGTGGCCGGTCTCGGAACCGTCCTTGTCCAGCTTCATCAGGTCGTGCGGGCAGATGTACATGCAGGCGGTCTTGTCCTGACCCTTGCAGCCATCGCACTTGTCGGTACGAACGTAGGTTGGCATGTGTAAGTCTCCTAGCTAGCTAAAATCCGCGATCGTCGCGGTCCGTATTCGAACTTCCACCTGACCTTGGCCGGGGCGACTCGCGAATCCGCTTCCGGCAGGTTTAAGTCCTAAAAGCTGTCATCACGGACGGCGTTGCCGCCGCGATGATCTCCGGCTTCGGGCGCCGCCCTGCGGCGAACGCCCGAAGCCGGAGCAGATCATGCGGCCGAGTGACCCTTCAATTCGATCTTCACGTTCTGCTCGGCGGACAGGCCCTGGTAATACTTCTTCAGGACGGCAGCCACTTCCGGACGGCTGAACTCGACCGGCAGGTCCTTGCCTTCGGAGAGCATGGCGCGCACCTTGGTGCCGGAGAGCAGGATGCGGTCGTCCTTGGTGTGCGGGCAGGTGCGCTGGCTGGCCATGCCGCCGCACTTGTTGCACCAGAAGGTCCAGTCGATGTTCATGTTCACGGTCTCGAGCGAGCCCTTGGGAATCTCGTCGAAGATCTTCTGCGCGTCGAAGGGGCCGTAGTAGTCGCCGACGCCGGCGTGGTCGCGGCCGACGATGAGGTGCGAGCAGCCGTAGTTCTGGCGGAACAGCGCATGCAGCAGCGCCTCGCGCGGGCCGGCGTAGCGCATGTCGAGCGGGTAGCCGGCCTGGATCACGGTGTTGGGGGCGAAGTAGTTGTCGATCAGGGTGGCGATCGCCTCGGTGCGCACTTCGGCAGGGATGTCGCCGGGCTTCAGTGCGCCGAGCAGGGAATGGATCAGCACGCCGTCCATGGTCTCGATGGCGATCTTGGCCAGGTATTCATGGCTGCGGTGCATGGGGTTGCGGGTCTGGAAGGCGGCCACGCGGCTCCAGCCCATTTTCTCGAAGGCGGCGCGGGTCTCGGCCGGGGTCATGAACTGCTCGCCGTACTGCTCCTTGAAACCACCGGTGGAAAGCACCTTGACCGGGCCGGCCAGGTTGTACCTGCCCTGCGCCATGACCATCTTGACGCCGGGGTGCTCCATGTCGGTGGTCTTGTAGACCATCATGCACTCGTGGGCCTTGTCGATGGTGTACTTGTCGGTCACCTTCATGGTGCCCATGATCTCGCCGGTTTCGCCGTTCACCAGGGCGATGTCGTCGCCTTCCTTGATGGTTTCGTCGTCGGTGGAGAGGGTGATGGGAATGGGCCAGAAGAGGCCCGAAGCCATCTTGTAGCCGTCGCACACGCCCTGCCAGTCGGCGCGGGTCATGAAGCCGGTGAGCGGGGTGAAGCCGCCGATGCCCATCATGATGAGGTCGCCGGTTTCGCGCGAGCTCATCTTGAGCTTGGGCAGCGAGGCGGCGCGGGACTTTTCGGCTTCGAGTGCGGCCCCCGTCAAGAGCAGGGGCTTGAGCTCGCCGCCGCCGTGGGGACGTACCAGTTTGGACATGCTGTCTCCTCAGACTTTGTGGGGGTATTCCAGGATGGGTGCAGGATAGCACCCGCTCCGGGGGCTGAATAATGCTTTATTTTTATTTGCGGATAAGCGGGTTTGATATTCGGGACAGCAAACAAAAAGCCCGGCTGGGCGGGCTTTTTGTTCAGGGGAAACAGGCAATTAGGCGTCAAAGAAAGCGGGCATGTCGGTCTGCTCGGTCTTGATGACGTCGACCCAGCAGGGCTTGTTCGCGCCGCCGGCGGCAGCCAGTTTCTTGGTCTCTTCGTAGAGCATTTTCCAGCGGTTGTAGAGGCAGTCGCTGACCTTGCGCATGCCCGCGTCGAAGTAGGAATTGTGCAGGTCGCCGATGGTGCGGGTGAAGGACTCCATCTGCTCCAGCAGATTGTGCGGATACCCCTGCCGGTTGGGATCGGTGTACTTGACCATTTCGCGCTTGACCGCGCGGACGAAGACTTTCTGGCCTTCGGTGAGTTCGGCCTCGGTACGCGGGGTGCCGCCGAAGTTCATGACTTCGTTGATGAAGCCGTTGAGACGTTCGCCGAAATCGAAGTTGGCGTAATCGACGTTTTGCATAAAGCCTCCGTGAGCTGACGTTGCTATCAATCCGGACGGGTGGGTCCGGGCTTTATCCTGCGCGTGCGCGGCGGGGCTGTCCAGTGTCCGGCCCGGCCGCGCCTCAGGTTCATTGCCTAAGCCCTTGAATCCAGCGGGAATAAATTTTGTCCGCCAGGGCATGGAGTCGCGCGGTGCGGGCCGGCAAGTCCGCCTGGATGGCGGCCGCGGTCTGCACCGCCGGACCGGTGCCGGCGGCGATCTCGTCGGCACCGTTCTCGCACCAGCTGGCGATGAGTTCGGGCGTCATTTCGACGTGGCACTGCATGCCGAGATGGCGGTCGCCGAGCACGAAGGCCTGGTTGGCGCAATGCGCGCTTTCCAGGATGCGCACCGCACCCGGCGGCAGGCTGAAGGTTTCGCCGTGCCAATGGAAGCCGGGCAGGGGGCCGCGGACGTCGCCCACCCACGGGCGCGCCGCGTCGGCGTCGGTGACGCGCAAGTCGCCCCAGCCGATCTCCTTCACCGGGTTGGCCTGGACGCTGCCGCCGAGCGCCTTGGCCAGGAGCTGGCCGCCGAGACAGTGGCCGATGACCGGGATGTCCTGCGCGACGGCATCGCGGATCATTGCCAGCACCGGCGGGATCCACGGCAGGTCGTCGTTCACGCTCATCGGGCCGCCCATCAAGCAGAGACCGGAAACGCCGTTAAGATTCGAGGGCACGGCGTCGCCGGCATCGATGCGCACGAGCTTCCAGGGGATGCCGTGGCGGTCGAGAAATTCGGCGAAGTAACCCGGCCCTTCGGTCGGGGAATGGCGAAAGATCAGGACAGGATTCATGATGACTCTCAAACGCAGGGCACTCGCGCTCATCATAGCGGTCGGCGGTTTCTCCTGCACGTGCGCGTGGGCCGCGAGCGTGACCGTGGTCGGACTGTTCAGGGACAAGGCCATCGTCAGCATCGATGGCGGCAAGCCCCGAACGCTGTCGGTCGGACAGGCGGTGGACGGGGTGAGGCTGCTTGCCGCGGATTCGGACCGCGCCCACTTCGACGTCAACGGCAGCCGGCGTGAACTCGGCATGGGGCAGTCGTTTGCCGGGGGCGCGCTGCCAAGCGGGCGCCCGAGCGTATCGCTGACCGCCGACGCGCAGGGCCATTTCGCGGCAGCCGGTTCGCTCAATGGCTATCCCGTCACCTTCGTCGTCGACACCGGCGCGACCTCGGTCGCCATCAGCGCGGCGGAGGCGCGGCGACTGGGGCTCGATTACACGCGCGGCCAGCAGGTCGGCGTCGCCACGGCGGCCGGCGTGGTGCCGGCGTGGCGCGTGAGCTTCAATACGGTCAAGGTCGGCGGCATCAGCGTCAACCAGGTCGATGGCCTGGTGGTCGAGGCGGGCCTCGGTGTGCCGCTGCTGGGAATGAGTTTTCTCAACCGCATGGAAATGAAGCGCGACGGCCAGACGATGACGCTGACGCAGCGCTATTGAACTGCGCGCCATGCGAACGGGGCCTGCATCGCAGGCCCCGTTCGCATTGACAGGAGCCTTATGCCGCGGTCCTGGTCTTGTCCCGCTCGATCAGCGCGTAGGCGCTGTGATTGTGGATGGACTCGAAGTTTTCGGCTTCCACCACGTAGGCGTCGATCAGCGGCTCGGCGTTCATCGCGGCGGCGACGTCGCGCACGATGTCCTCGACGAACTTGGGATTGTCGTAGGCGCGCTCGGTGACGTACTTCTCGTCCGGACGCTTCAGCAGGCCAAAGAGTTCGCACGAGGCCTGGTCCTCGACCTTGCGCACCAGGTCCTCGATCCACAGGAAGCCATTGGTCTTCGCGGTGACGGTGACGTGCGAGCGCTGGTTGTGTGCGCCGTAGTCGGAAATCTTCTTCGAGCAGGGGCACAGGCTGGTCACCGGCACCACGACCCGGGTGGTGTGGGTGTACTGGCCGTTCTCGATCGCCCCGATGAAGGTGACTTCGTAGTCGAGCAGGCTCTGCACGCCGGATACCGGGGCGGCCTTGTTGATGAAGTAGGGGAAGTTCATCTCGATGTAGCCCGACTCGGCTTCGAGGCGCTCGACCATCTGGCGCAGCATGTCCTCGAAGTTCTCGATCGAGATCTCGCGCTCGCGCGTGTTGAGGATCTCGATGAAGCGCGACATGTGCGTGCCCTTGAAGTTGTGCGGCAGGTACACGTACATGTTGAAGCTGGCGATGGTGTGCTGGACGCCGCCGCTCTTGTCGGCGACGCGGACCGGATGGCGTATGCTCTTGATGCCGACCTTGTTGATGGCGATTTGGCGCGTATCGGCCGAACTTTGTACATCCGGCATGCAGACGGCGGTGTCGCAAACCTGGTTCATTGGAAGCTCCTTACTGGGGTGGCAGTTTAGACTGAGTCTACACTGCGCGAATAGTTGAGTAAACTACTCGGGTAATAGGGTTATGCGTTGCCGCACGGCGGCCACGATGCCTGCCGCGTCGAGACCGCAGTCGGCCAGCATGCGGGCGTGATCGCCGTGCTCGATGAAGCGGTCGGGCAGGCCGAGCTGCAGCACCGGGATGACCACGCCGTGCGCGGCGAGCGCTTCGATGATGGCGTCGCCGGCGCCGCCCGCCACCGCGTTTTCCTCGAGCGTGACGAGCAGGCGGTGGCGGTGCGCCAGGTCGCGCAACAGGTCGATGTCGAGCGGCTTGACGAAGCGCATGTCGGCGACACTGGCGTCGAGCGCCGCTGCCGCGTCGAGCGCGGGGGCGACCAGGCTGCCGAAGGCAAGCAAGGCGATGTCGTGACCGTTGCGACGCAACGCTCCCTTGCCGATTTCGAACGGTTCAAGCCCGGGTTCGATCGCCGCGCCGACGCCGCTGCCGCGCGGGTAGCGCACCGCCGACGGCCCGTCGTGGAGGAAGGCCGTGGTGAGCAGCCGCCGGCATTCGTTCTCGTCGGAGGGCGCCGCGATCAGCATGTTGGGGACGCAACGCAGGAAGCTGAGGTCGAAGCTGCCGGCGTGGGTGGGGCCGTCGGCGCCGACCAGGCCGGCGCGGTCGATCGCCAGCATCACCGGCAGGTTCTGCAGCGCGATGTCGTGGATCAATTGGTCATAGGCGCGCTGCAGGAAGGTCGAGTAGATCGCCACCACGGGTTTCATGCCCTCGCAGGCCAGGCCCGCGGCAAAGGTGAGCGCATGCTGTTCGGCGATGCCGACGTCGAAATAGCGCTTCGGGTATTCCTGCGAGAAGCGCACCAGGCCCGAGCCTTCGCGCATCGCCGGGGTGATGCCGACCAGGCGCGCGTCGGCCGCCGCCATGTCGCACAGCCAGTCGCCGAAGATCTGTGTGTAGGTGGGCTTGCCGCCGGACTTCTCGGCGACGCCGGCGTCCGGGTCGAAGCGGCCGACGCCATGGTAGAGGCAGGGATTCGTCTCGGCCGGGGCGTAACCCTTGCCTTTCTTGGTGACGACGTGCAGAAACTGCGGGCCGGACAACTCGCGGATGTTCCGCAGCGTCTCGACCAGCACATCGAGGTCGTGGCCGTCGATCGGGCCGATGTAATTGAAGCCGAATTCCTCGAACAGCGTGCCGGGCGTGACCATGCCTTTCATGTGCTCCTCGGCGCGGCGCGCCAGCTCGCGGATCGGCGGCGCGACCGACAGCACCTTGTCGCTGGCGCGGCGCGCGGCGGCGTAGAACTTGCCCGACATCAATTTCGCCAGGTAATTGTTGAGTGCGCCGACGTTGGGCGAGATCGACATGTCGTTGTCGTTCAGCACGACCAGGAGCGGCAGCTCGGTGGCGCCGGCGTTGTTGAGCGCCTCGAAGGCCATGCCGGCGGTCATCGCGCCGTCGCCGATGACGGCCACCGCGCGCTGGTTGGCGCCCAGCTGGTGGAAGGCCTCGGCCATGCCGAGCGCGGCCGAGATCGAGGTGCTCGAATGCCCCGTGCCGAAGGCGTCGTAGGCGCTCTCGGCGCGGCGCGGGAAGCCGGCGATGCCGCCGGCCTGGCGCAGGCCGGCCATCGCGGCGCGGCGGCCGGTGAGGATCTTGTGCGGATAGGTCTGGTGGCCGACGTCCCACACGATGCGGTCCGCCGGCGTGTCGAACACGTAGTGCAGCGCGATGGTCAGTTCGACGGTGCCGAGGTTGGACGCGAGATGACCGCCGGTCTGGCCGACCGAATTCACGAGAAAGTCGCGCAACTCCCTGGCGAGCTGCGGCAGGTCGGCCGGCGCAAGCTTCCTGAGATCCGCCGGGCTGTCGATGTGGTCGAGCAGGGGGCCGGCCACGTCAGAAGCTCCGCTCGACGACGAAGTCGGCCAGCCGCCGCAGACGGTCGGACTGGGGGGCGAGCGTGTCCAGCGCGTCGTGGGCGTCGGCGCGCAGTTCCTGCGCGAGTTCCTTCGCGCGCGCCACGCCGAGCAGGCTCACGTAGGTCGGCTTGCCGTTGGCGGCGTCCTTGCCGGCGGTCTTGCCCAGGGTGGCTGTCGGCGCTTCGGCGTCGAGCACGTCGTCGACGACCTGGAAGGCGAGCCCGATGCACTTGGCGTAGTGGTCGAGCGCGGCGGTGACGTCGTCGGAAGCGCGGCCGCAATGGGCACCCAGCAGGACCGCGGCGCGTATCAGTGCGCCGGTTTTGTGGATGTGCATGAACTCGAGTTCGGGCAGGGTGAGGGGCTTGCCCACGCTGGCGAGATCGATCGCCTGGCCGCCGGCCATGCCGCGCGAACCCGCGGCCTGGGCGAGCAGTTGCACCATCTTCAGTTGGATTGCGGGCGTGTCGGCCAGCGTTTTCGCGGCGAGGGTGTCGAACGCCAGGCTCTGCAGCGCGTCGCCGACCAGCAGCGCGGTGGCCTCGTCGAATTCGACGTGCACCGTGGGTTTGCCGCGCCGCAGCGCGTCGTCGTCCATCGCCGGCAAGTCGTCGTGCACCAGCGAATACGCGTGGACGAGTTCGACGGCGGCGGCGGCATATTGCACGCGCGCGGGATCGGCGCCGGTGACTTCGCCGGCGGCGAACGCCAGCAGCGGGCGCACGCGCTTGCCGCCGCCGAGCACGGCGTAGCGCATTGCCTCGTGCAGACGCTGCGGGGCAATGCGGGCCGGCGGCAGCACTTCGCCCAGCACGGCTTCCATGCGGGACTGGCAGGACTGCATCCAGACGGCGAACTCACTCATCGGCGGCGTCGGTCCGGAAGGGCTGCAGGGTGCCGTTCTCGAGGATCTTCACCTGTTGTTCGGCGGCGGCGAGCTGCTGGCGGCAGTACTGCAGGAGCTCGGCACCGCGCTTGTACGCGGCGAGCGAGGCTTCGAGCGGCAGTTGTCCGGATTCCATCTCGCCGACCAGGGCCTCGAGTTCGGCCAGCGCGGATTCGTAATCTTTGGGAGGGACGGCGGCGCGGGACTTGGCCATACGAATTACCCGGCATAGACAAAGAACGCTACTTTAGCAAATTCAGCGTCCATGCGCCTCCCCGGGAAGCGGGCTGTGATAGAATCGCCCGCTTTCCCTGGGGGATGCGCCAGGGGAAACATCCGTAAATCCGGTGGGCGTCGGGGCGTGAGCCCCGATACGTTTTTAATGGTGATCGCTTCACGATCACGCTTGCCGCTTCCGGTCAAGACCGGAAGGGGGCTTGGTTTTGAGTAGGGTACGCCATGAGCGATCTCGCCGAATCCAGCGCCTTGTCGCTAACTTCGCCGCAACTGCCGGTTTCCTGGTATTTCGATCCGGTCATCTACGACCTGGAGATGAAGCATCTTTTCAAGCATGGCCCCGGCTATGTCGGCCACCAGCTGATGGTGCCCGAGGCCGGCGACTACCATGCGCTCGAGCTGTTCGAGGGCGGCAAGGTGCTGGTCAACAGCGGCGCCGGCATCGAGCTGCTGTCGAATGTCTGCCGTCACCGCCAGGCGATCATGCTGAAAGGACGCGGCAAGCTGCCGTCGAACAACATCGTCTGTCCGATCCACCGCTGGACCTACGATGCCCAGGGAAAGCTGCTCGGCGCGCCGGAATTTCCCGGCAACCCCTGCCTGAACCTCAACCGCACGGGCCTTCAGGCCTGGCAGGGCCTGCTGTTCGCGGGCGCGCGCGATGTCGGTGCCGACCTGGCCGGCATGCAGGCGGCGCGCGAGCTCGACTTCACCGGTTTCATGCTCGATCGCGTGGACGTCACCCACTATGCGTGCAACTGGAAGACTTTCATCGAGGTGTACCTCGAGGATTACCATGTCGCGCCCTACCATCCGGGCCTCGGCCATTTCGTGACCTGCGACGACCTGAAGTGGGAATATGGGGACTGGTGGTCGGTGCAGACCGTCGGCATCAATCGTGCGCTCGCCAAGCCGGGTTCGCCCGTGTACCAGAAGTGGCACGAGCAGGTGCTGGCCTACGAGCGCGGCCAGGCGCCGAAGCATGGGGCGATCTGGCTGACCTACTACCCCGGCCTGATGGTCGAGTGGTACCCCCACGTGCTGGTGGTGTCGTCGATCCTGCCGACCGGCGTCGAGTCGTGCAGCAACGTCGTCGAGTTCTACTATCCGGAAGACATCGCGCTGTTCGAGCGCGCCTTTGTGGAGGCGGAGCAGGCGGCGTACCACGAGACGGCGGTCGAGGACGAGGATATCTGTCTGCGCATGCACGAAGGCCGCCGTGCGCTCCACAGACAGGGGATCTCGGAGACCGGGCCCTACCAGTCGCCGCTGGAGGACGGCATGATGCATTTTCATGCCTTCATGCGGCGCGAGATCGGGCCGCATCTCGATGCGGCGCGGCGGCGCGAGATCGAGCCCGACCTGAAGTGAGGGCATCGCGGGTCGGCAACGGGCGGCAGATGCCGCCCTTTTTTGCGCCGCAAGGCGTGATGCCATGAAATCGAGCTGGATGCTGGTGGCGGCCGCGCTGTTCGCGCTGATGAGCGTGCTGGTGAAGCAGGCTTCCGCGACGTTTTCGCCGGCCGAGCTGGTGTTCTACCGTTCGGCCTTCGGTCTCGTCGCGATCTGGACCGTAATCGCCGCGCGCCAGCGCCAGGTCTTCGCGCCGCTCGCCACCGCCCATGCGAATGCCCATGTCCTGCGTGGCCTGTCGGGTTTCACGGCGCTGGTGTTGTTCTTCTACGCGCTCGCCAATCTGCCGCTCGCGACTGCGGTGACGCTCAACTACACCGCGCCGCTGTTTCTGGCCGCGCTGTCCGCCTGGTGGCTGCGCGAGCGCCACGGACGCAGCCTCGTCGGGGCAGTGTTGCTGGGCTTCTTCGGCGTGGTGCTGCTGCTGCGGCCGCAGCTGCAGGACCAGGCCTGGCTGCCGGCGCTGGCCGGTCTGGTGTCGGGCATGCTGGCGGCGGTGGCCTACGTCAACGTCAAGCAGCTCGGCAGGTTGGGCGAGCCCGAGTGGCGGGTGGTGTTCTATTTCACGCTGATCGCGACCGTCGGCGGCGCGGCATGGATGGCGGCCGCCGGCTGGCATGTCCCGCGCGCGCAGGACTGGCCACGGTTGATCGGCATCGGTCTCACCGCAACGCTCGCGCAACTCGCCTTGACGCGTGCCTACCATCGCGGCCGCACGCTCACCGTCGGCGCGCTGGCCTACACCACCGTCGGATTTTCCGCGCTCTACGGCGTGCTGCTGTTCGGCGAGCGGCTGCCGCTCGCCGCCTGGCTCGGCATGGTCACGGTCGCCGCGGCAGGCGTCTGGGCGGTACGCGCCGCCGCGCCGGCACGCCCCGATTCGCTATAGTGCAGAAATACAGCCGAGGAGAGCCCGATGATCAGCCTGACCATGCAGAACAACGTGATCGCCGTCACCGTGATGGGGGCGTTCACGCTCGACGACTACAAGGAATTCGAGCAGGCCGTGTGCTACGGCATCCGCTTCCAGGGTACGGTCAATCTGCTGTTCGACCTGCGTGACATGATCTCGTACAGCGTCGATGTGGCGTGGGAGGAACTGAAGTTCTCGCGCGCGCACAAGAACGACTTCGGCCGCATCGCGATACTCACGGGCGACCAGTGGATCGCGTGGAGCATGTGGATCAACCGCATGTTCATGTCGGCGGATATCCGCCTGTTCGACGACATCGAGGCGGCGCAGGCATGGGTGGCGGGCGGTGCGCTGCCGCAGGCGGCGACCTGATGCGCGGCTGGCGTCTTGCCGCCGCGCTGCTGACGGCGCCGGCCTGGGCGGCGACGGGCTGGCAGGTGGTGCAGCAGACGCCGGTGCTGACGGTGGCGATCGATGCCGCCAGCCTGGAGCGCCGTGCCGACGGCATCCGCTTTCACGAGCGCCACAGCCTGCAGGGCGGCCAGGTCGACCCCCACAGCCGCCGCACGGTCCGGGAGGTGCTGCACAAGCGCCAGATCGATTGCGGTGCCCGTCGCGTCGCGACGCTGTCGCGCGCGGTGTTCTCCGAGAACGATGCCCTGATCGAGCATCACGCGGTGCGGCCGCGCGATGCCGCCTGGGAGCCGATCGCGCCCGGCGATCCGGTCTTCAGGGCGGTGTGCGGCGGCGCGTGACGCGGCCGGGCCGGAATACGTCGCGGTTGGCGTAGTAGGCGGCGTCGGCGTTGGCCGCATCCCACCCGGGGATGCCCTGGACCGGCAGCGGCGGCAGGCGGTGCGGCGTGTCGATGGTCGCAAGCGCGCTGACCGCGAGCGGCTCGATTGCGTCCGGGTCGAGCGTCGCCGATTCGAGCAGCAGGCATTTGCCCGTCATCGCCGGGTAGGGCGCGCGCGCCTTTTCCAGCAGGGCGTGGCCGACGACGACGAAACGCAGGTCGGCCTCGACACAGGCGCGCCGGGTCCAGAACAGGGCATGCCAGGCATGGTCCGCCAGCAGGCGCGGCAGGGCCGGGTCGCGACTCGCCACCCACACGCCGGATTCGTCGAGCAGCGTGAGCGCGTCGCGGCGACGGCCCCGCTGCGGCCCGGATTCGCCGGCGATCGCCACGCCGTGCGCGGCATTGAGGGCGGCCTTGAAGCGCGGAAAGCGCAGCCAGACCAGGGCGTTCAGCGCGTCGTGCCAGGTGTCGGCGCGGGTCGGCACTTCGCCGGTTTCGAGGATGCGGGTTTCGTAGTCGCGCGCGGTCAGCACGCCGTCAGGCGCGATGAAACGGAGCGGCAGGCCGCGCGCCTGCACGGTGCCGCGCTGCGCGGCGAGCGCGTTCCAGGCGTCGAGGTCGGGCAGCCCGCGCGCGAGGCCGAGCGCGTCGAGCAGCCCGCGGTAGGGGGCGAAGGCGGGGTGGTCGACGCTCAATGCAGGGATTCGGACAGCGCTTGGCGGTAGCGGCGCGTCAGCGGATGGGCGCTGCCGAGCAGATCGAACAGCGCGAGCAGGCTGGTGCGCCCGAGGTCGTCACGGAAGCTGCGGTCGGCGCGGGCGATCGCCAGCAGGTCTTCCATCGCTGCGGCGAAATCATCCGACGCGAGCCGCACGGCGGCACGCTGGTAGCGTGCCGCGTGGTCGTCGGCGTCGGCGGCGAGGCGCGCGTCGAGCTCGGCCAGCGGCGGCGCCAGGCGCGCGGTTTCCGCCAGCCGCAGGTGGGCGAGCAAGGGGGCGATCCGGGCGTCGGCGCGCGCCTCCGGCGGCAGGCTGTCGAGCAGCGCGAGCGCCTGCGCGCCTTCCCCTTCCGCCCACAGGAGCTTGGCGAGGTCGCGCGGGATCGCCAGATTGTCGGGCTCGGCGAGCGCGGCGTTGGCGAGCAGCATGCGCGCCTGCTCGGGCTTGCCGGCCTGCCATGCCGCCACCCCCAGCGCGTGGGCGCGGTTGGCGTCGCCGGCGATGAAGCGGTCGAGCACTTCCCGGAAACTGCTGTCGGGGTCGGCGCCGTGGATGGTGTGGACGACTTCGCCGCGCCAGAAAAACTTCACCGTCGGCACCGAGTTCACGCCGAAACGGCGCGCGAGTCCGGGCAGATCGTCGGCGTTTGCCATCACCAGCAGGAACTTGCCGCCGTATTCGGTGGCAAGCTTGACCAGGCGCGGCATGAGGACGAAGCAGGGGCCGGCCTTGGGGGTCCAGAAGTGCACCAGCACCGGGCCCTTGTGCGAGTTTTCCAGCACCAGGCGATTGAAATTCTCGGCGCTGGCGTCGAACACGTAGGGCGACAGTGCGCTCATGCGAAAGTCCCCTGGACGGCAAAGCGGTCGCAGGCGGCGACGAGCTCGCGAGCGATGCCGGGCTCGAACGCCGAGTGGCCGGCGTCCGGCACGATCACATAGCGCGCCTCGGGCCAGGCACGGGCGAGCTCGTCGGCGGTGACGATCGGACACACGGCATCGTAGCGGCCCTGCACGATGATCGCCGGGACGCTGCGTATGCGGCCGAGGTTGGCGAGCAGGCTGTCGCGCGGCAGGAAGATGTCGTTGACGAAATAGTGCGCCTCGATGCGCGCGAGCGACAGCGCGGTCTGGTCGCTGCCGAAGGCGGCGACGAGCTCGGGATTGGGCAGGAGCGTCGAGCACGCCGCCTCGAACGTGGCCCATTGGTGCGCGGCAGGGCGGTGCACCCAGGGATCGGGGTCGATCAGCCGGCGGTGGTAAGCGGCCAGCAGGTCGCCGCGCTCGGCGGGCGGGATGAATTCCGCGAGTTGCCGCTGCGCCTCCGGGAAGAAGGCGCGGATGCCGTACAGGAACCAGTCGATTTCGCTTTTGCGGCACAGGAATATCCCGCGCAGCACGAGGCCCAGGCAGCGCGCCGGATGCGCTTCGGCGTAGGCGAGCGCGAGCGTCGAGCCCCAGGAGCCGCCGAAGACCAGCCAGCGGTCGATGCCAAGCAGGGCGCGTAGCCCCTCCATGTCGGCGATGAGGTGCGGCGTGGTGTTGTCGGCGAGCTCGCCGTGCGGGGTCGAACGGCCGCAGCCGCGCTGGTCGAACAGGACGATGCGGTAACGCGCCGGATCGAAGAAGCGCCGCTGCGCCGGTGACGTGCCTGCGCCGGGGCCGCCGTGCATGAACAGCACCGGGATGCCGTCGGGATGGCCGGCGGTTTCCCAATAGATGCGATGCCGCCCGCCGGTGTCGAGCATGCCGCTGGCGTAGGGATCGATGGGCGGATAGAGCGCGGGCGTGTCGGGCATGGGGTCTCCTGAGTCGTCGCATGATATCGCCAGGGACGCCGGGCCCAAAGAACCCGGCAGCGGTCCGTTTCGCGCCCGTCGTGGCAGAATCATCGCATTCTGGCGAGAGAAGGCCCGATGCGATGAGCGTTCCTTTCAAATCGGCCCACGCGGCCGACCCGGACTGGACCCGGGCCGCGCGATCCTGTGTCGAAGAACTCGGCGTGGTTCCGGCGACGGCCACGCTCGGCTTCCTGTATGTGTCGGACGCCTTCTTCGCCGACCTCGAGGCCATTCTGGATTATTTCAGGCACGCGACCGGGGTGCCGCACTGGACCGGCAGCGTGGGGATAGGCGTATGCGCCACCGGCGTGGAGTATCTGGAAGAACCGGCGATGGCGGTGATGCTCGGCGAATTCGATGCGGCCGATTTCCACATGCTGCCGCTGCTGCGCGATTCGAACGACGTCGCGGCCCTGCCCACCGGCGCCTATTTCGCGGTGGCGCACGGCGACCCGGCGAACCCCCGCATCCAGGAACTGATCGAGGCGCTCGCTGCGCATACCGCCAGTGGCTTCGTCGTCGGCGGGCTGTCGAGCGCGCGGGGCGAAGCGGCGCAGATCTGCGACGGCGTCGTCAGCGGCGGACTGTCGGGCGTCCAGTTCAGCGAGCGCGTGGCCATCGCCACCCGCCTGTCGCAGGGCATTTCGCCGCTGGGGCCGCGCCACACCATCACCCGCGGCAACAAGAACATCGTCGCCACGCTCGACCACCGGCCGGCGCTCGACGTGATGAAGGAGGAGATCGGCGAGGTGCTGGCGCGCGACCTGCGCCGTGCCGCCGGCCACATTTTCGTCGGCCTGCCGGTGCGGGGCTCGGACACCGGCGACTATCTCGTGCGCAACATCCTCGGCGTCGACCCCCAGAATCATCTGGTCGCGATCGGCGAATACGTGGCGCCTGGCGATGAACTGCTGTTCTGCCGGCGTGACCAGCAGGCCGCCGAGGCGGACCTGCTGAAAATGCTGACGTCGATCAGCGCGCAACTGGCGTCGCCCGCACGGGGCGGCGTGTATTATTCCTGTCTGGGTCGCGGGCGGCACATGTTCGGTGCGCCGGACCGCGAGCTGGGACTGATTCGCGAGGTGCTGGGCGACGTGCCGCTGGTGGGCTTCTTCGCCAACGGCGAGATTTCCCGCGATCGCTTGTATGGCTACACCGGGGTGCTCACCCTCTTCGCCTGACCGGAATTCAAGGAGACACAGATGACGCTGCAAGCAATGAAAGAAGAGGAAGTCCGGCTGCTGCGCGACGAAATCGAAATGCTGATGGGCGAACGCCGCCAGCTGTTGCAGGTGGCCGGCGCGGCGGCGGTTTTCGTCGCCAATCTCGATACCGACAGCCTGCCCGACGAGATGGACACGATCGACGCCGCCGAGATGCTGGCGGAGCAGCTCAACAGCCTGTCCGAAGAGACCCTCAAGGACGCCCTGGAATCGGTGCGCGCCGAACTCGACCCCACGCAGTAAGCCCACTGCCCGCCCGTCGCTTGCCTGCCCTCGCCGATATTCGTCGCTTCGCCCTGATCGCCTTCGTCACGGCGGTGGCCTACGCGCTGGCCGGCTGGCTCAGCCTTCGCCTCTCCACCGTCGTCGTCGATGCCATCGCCGCCGTCTGGCTCGCGGCGGGCATCGGTGCTGCCGCCAGCTTGCGCTTCGGCTGGAGCGGGGTGGCGGGCGTGTTGCTGGGCGCGCTCGCGATCGGCAGCCGCATGCTGCCGATCGAGGACGCGCTGCGTTTTGCGCTCGCCGCCGCCGCCGGCTCGGCCATCATGGGCTTCCTGCCGCGCTACCTGCAGCCATTCAGCGCCGCCCTGGACTATGTTTCCAGCGTGGCCAAGTTCGCGCTGATCAGCGTGCCGCTCGGCGCCTTGGCAAGCGCACTCATCGGCGTGCTGAGCCTGCACCTGTTTCTCGACATGCCCGCCGAGCTGATCCCGCGCGCGATCCTGTTCTGGTGGCTGGGCAATCTGGTGGGGGTGTATCTGGTGGCGCCGGTCATCCTGGGCTTCGCGCGGCGCGACCTGCTGCCGACCGGCAGGGCCGCGCGCCTGGAGGCACTGGTGCTGGTCGCCGGCATGCTGTCGCTGACGCTGGCGGCGATGTATTACGTCCAGCCGCTGCGTCCTGCGGAAATCGTCCTGTTCGTGATGATGCCGGCGGTGCTGTGGGCGGCGCTGCGGTTCTCGGTCGCCGGCACGGGCGTGGCGATCCTGCTGGCCGCGTTGATCGTCCTGTTCCTGTCTATCGCAATGGGTGGCGGGATCGGCTCGAACCTGCCGGCGCGAGACGTGCTGGCGCTGCAGGTGAGCATGATCACCATGGCCATGGGCGGCATGTTCGTGTCCGCGGCGCTGGCCGAGCGGCGCTATTCCGAAATGCGGCTCGACATGCTGGCCAACCACGACCCGCTGACCGGCCTGCCCAATCGCTTCTATTTCCAGGATTTCCTGAATCATGCCCTGGCGCGTGCGCAGCGCGAGAGATCGCAGGTCTCGCTGCTGTTCATCGACCTCGACCGTTTCAAGCACATCAACGATTCGCAGGGGCACGAGGTCGGCGACCAGGTGTTGCGCATCGTCGCCAGCCGCCTGGAGAATGAATTGCGCGCCGACGATTTCGTCGCGCGCCTGGGCGGCGACGAATTCGCCGTGATCCTGGTGCATCCACCGGCCTCGCGCGCCGCCAGCCGGGTGGCGCGCAAGCTGATCCAGGCGGTGAGCGAGCCCTTCAAGCTCAAGCAGCGGCGCTACGCCATCGGCGCGAGCGTCGGCATCAGCGTGTATCCCGACGACGGCCTCGATGCGCATACCCTGCTGCGGCAGGCCGATCTGGCGATGTACCAGGCCAAGCAGCGGCACAGCGGCTTCGAATATTTCCAGACCGAGCTCAATACCGTCGCGCAGCAGCAGCTGACGGTCGAGAGCGGGCTCCGGCAGGCGCTCGGCCGACAGGAACTGGCGCTGGTCTACCAGCCCAAGGTCGATCTCGCGAGCGGCAGCGTGGTGGGCCTCGAGGCGCTGATCCGCTGGCTGACGCGCTCGGGCAACATCATCGGCCCCGAGCAGTTCATATCCGTGGCGGAGGAGACCGGGCTGATCGTGCCGATCGGGCGCTGGGTGATCCGGGCGGCTTGCGAACAGTGGGTGGCGTGGCAGGCGGCCGGGCTCGCCCCCCCGCCGGTGGCGGTCAACCTGTCGCCGCGTCAGCTTTCCGACGCGGGGCTGGGGGACGACATCGACCTCATCCTCAAGGAAACGGGCATGGATCCGGCCTTCCTGCAGCTGGAAGTGACCGAAAGCGCGGCGATGGACGATCCCACGCACACTTTCGAGATGCTGACTGCGCTGCGCGGGCGCGGCCTGCATCTCTACATCGACGATTTCGGTACCGGGCATTCCAACCTGGGGCAGCTGAAGCGCATGCCGATCGATGCGCTGAAGATCGACAAGCGCTTCATCGACGACGTGCTGACCGACAAGGATGACGCGGAAATCGCCAGCGCGATCATCCGTCTGTCGCACGCACTGAGTCTGCGGGTGGTCGCCGAAGGCGTGGAATCGGTGGCGCAGGTGGCCTTCCTGCGGCAGAACGGTTGCGATGAAATCCAGGGCTTCGTCGTCAGCAAACCGCTGCCGCCCGACCGGGTCGCAGAGCTGTTCGGGCAGCGCTTTACGCTCTGACGGTCGGGATCAGGATTAAGGCAGTGGAGTCAGCGCAAAGGCCGGCTTCAGAAAGCCCGATCCATTGGCAGTCTGCGCAGTTAGCGCGAGGGCGCAACAAAAAGGCCGGTTCGCTCCCGTGAGCGACCGGCCTTGGCCCTTGCGTTGTCGGCTCAGGCGTTTTTCTTGCCGCCGATGACCGGCAGGGCGCCGCCGCATGCCTCGACGTCGGGCGGCAGGGTGTAGAACCACATCTGCCACATCGACACCACCCACTGCACGGTGAAGGAAATTCCCATCAACGCGCCGCTGATGATGATGAACCAGGCGAATCCCGGAATCCACTTGGTCAGATACCACGAAAAGATGTCGGTGAGGATGGTGAGGAAGGGCAGGACGATGATCACGCACTTCAGCCACAGCGGCCGCATATAGGCGTGGGTGAAAATGCTGCTGACGATGAAGAAGATGAAGGTGATGCCGAACAGGTGGATGTGCGAGACGCGCACCAGCGTCGGGATGGTGGCGCCGGTATCCTTCGCGACGACCTTCATCACCTCGTCCTTGCCGGTCAGGAGGGGAATGTGCGGGTTGCTGCCGTCGTGGCAGGCGATGCAGCGTGCCTCGATGATCGGCTTGATCCGGCTGTCGTAGGCGTCGGGATTGGCGCCTTCGTCCACCCACTTGAATATGACCGCACGCTCGGCTTCGGGCAGCATGCCGGCCATCGGGCCTTTCAGCGCCTTCACCAGGCGCGTGTCGGTTTCGCTGCCGTGGTAGGCGATGCGGATGTCCTGCGCGGAAATGTTCTTCGGGTTGCCGTCGAGACCGGCGTGGCTGAAGAACACCTGCAGCATCGCGAACAGGTAGCCGGTGCCTAGCACCAAGAGCGTCATGGTGTAGACCATGCGCGTCGACATCGGCAGGGCGCTGAAATGGAAGAAAGCTCGGTTGCTGTCGCTCATGACTCGGCTCCGGTTCGTGGGGGGTCAGTACTTCGCGCCCTGATCGATCCAGGCGGCGATCTTGCCGATGTCGGCCTCGCTCAATGCGGCCTGGCCGTGCGGCATGCGGATCGAAGGGTCGGCCTGGCCGGACACCACCCGGTACAGCGTACTGGAGACGCTCGACCCCGGCACGACGACGGTGCCGAACTTGGTGCCCTTCATGAGCGCTTCGTGGCTGTCCAGGCGCAGGCCGGTCTTCTCGTAGCCAGGGCCGCCCGGCACGTGGCACGACACGCAGTTTTTGTCGAGGATGGGCTTGATGTCGGCCTGGTAGGTCACGGCTTTTTCGCCGCAGCCGGTCTGCAGGGTGACGACGGCCAGGGCAGACAGGGCGAGCAGGGCAATGCGGTGGGTCATGGTGGGCTCCCGTTGGTTGTTGTTAAGTAAATGCTAATAGAGGAAAGGGTTATATTCAAGAGTTGAAGGTATTTTTATTTCTTGATGCCGGTGGTGCGTTGGAATCGCACCGCAGGCGTCATGTCGTGTTTATAGCCCAAGACAGGGGCGGGGGGCATGCCGGCGGGCGGCACGCCGCCGGCGGAGTCAGGCGAGCAGCTGCCCGAGCACGAAGGGCAGGATACCGCCGCGCTTGTAGTATTCGACCTCGATCGGCGTGTCGATGCGCAATTTGAGCGAAACGCGCTCGACGGTGCCATTGGCGCGGTGGATCACCAGGGTGACGTCCTGCTGCGGGGTGATGCCGTTTTCGATGCCTTCGAGGTCGAAGGTCTCGCTGCCGTCCAGCTTGAGCGTCGCCGCGTCGACGCCCTCCCTGAACTGGCAGGGCAGCACGCCCATGCCGGCGAGATTGGCGCGATGAATGCGTTCGAAGCTTTTCGCCACCACGGCCTTCACCCCCAGCAGCGTGGTGCCCTTGGCCGCCCAGTCGCGCGACGAACCGGTGCCGTATTCCTCGCCGGCGAATATCATCAGCGGCGTGCCCTCATTCTGGTACGCCATGGCCGCGTCGTAGATCGACATCTGCTTGCCGTCCTTCAGCGTGATGCCGCCCTCGGAACCGGGAATCATCAGGTTCTTGATGCGCACGTTGGCGAAGGTGCCGCGCATCATGACTTCGTGGTTGCCGCGGCGCGCGCCGTAGCTGTTGAAATCCGCCTGGGCGACGCCGTGCTCGGCGAGATAGCGGCCGGCCGGCGATGTCGGCTTGATGCCCCCGGCCGGGCTGATGTGGTCGGTCGTCACCGAGTCGCCGAAGATCGCCAGTGCACGCGCATTCCGGATGGCGGTGCTGGCCGTTTTCCCGCCAATGAAGAAGGGCGGCTCCTGGATGTAGGTCGATTTTTCGTCCCATTGGTAGACGGCGCCGGTGGGCGCCGGCACCTTGTCCCACAGCGGGTTGCCGGCGCCGATGTTGGCGTAGCTTTCGTACGCGCCGGCGTCGGTCGAGAAGTGCATGAGCGCGGCGACTTCCTCGTTGGAAGGCCAGATGTCCCTGAGATACACCGGGCCGTTCTTGCCGGCGCCGATCGGTTCCTTGTCGACGTCGAAGGGCACCCGGCCGGCGAGTGCGAAGGCGACGACCAGCGGCGGGCTCATGAGGAAATTGGCCTTCACGTTCTGGTGCACGCGCGCCTCGAAATTGCGATTGCCCGAGAGCACCGAGCAGGCGACCAGGTCGTGGTCGAGGATGGCCTTCTCGATCGCCTCCGGCAGCGGGCCCGAGTTGCCGATGCAGGTGGTGCAGCCGTAGCCGACCACGGAGAAGCCGAGCTTTTCCAGGTAGGGCAAGAGGCCCGCGGCCTTGAGGTATTCGGTCACCGCGCGCGAGCCGGGGCCCAGGCTGGTCTTCACGTGCGACGGCGTGTAGAGGCCGAGCTCGACCGCCTTCTTCGCCAGCAGGCCGGCGGCGAGCATCACGCCCGGGTTGGACGTGTTGGTGCACGAGGTGATCGCGGCGATCACCACGTGGCCGTGGCGCAGCTCATGCCCGCCTTCCACGCTGAAGGTGCGGCGCAGTTCCTCGGCGGTCTTGCCGTAGCCGCCTTCTTCCCTGGGCTTTTGCAACAGCGTTTTGAACACGGGCTCGATCGCGGACAGCGCGATGCGGTCCTGCGGCCGCCTGGGGCCGGCCACGCTCGGTTCCACGGTGGAAAGATCGAAGTCGAGTGTCTGCGAATAGTCGATCTCGCCCGCCTTGGGGATGCCGAAGAGATTCTGCGCCTGGTAATAGGCGCGGATCAGCTCAACCTGCGCGTTGGGGCGGCCGGTGGCGGTGAAGTACTGGCAGGTCGCCTCGTCGACCGGGAAGAAGCCCATGGTCGCGCCGTATTCGGGCGCCATGTTGGCGATCGTCGCGCGGTCGGTCACCGGCAGGGCGGCGGCGCCCTCGCCGAAGAACTCGACGAACTTGCCGACGACCTTGGCGCGACGCAGCATTTCGGTGAGGGTCAGCACCACGTCGGTGGCGGTGACGCCGGGCCTCACCCGGCCCGTGAGGTTGACGCCGACGACATCGGGCGTGAGGAAATACACCGGCTGGCCGAGCATCGCGGCTTCGGCCTCGATGCCGCCCACGCCCCAGGCGACGATGCCGAGGCCGTTGATCATCGTCGTGTGCGAATCGGTGCCGACCAGCGTGTCCGGATAAGCCATGCCGTCCTGTTCCATCACGCCGCGCGCCAGGTATTCCATGTTGACCTGGTGCACGATGCCGACGCCGGGCGGCACCACTTTGAAGGTATCGAAGGCCTGCATGCCCCACTTGAGGAACTGGTAGCGCTCGCGGTTGCGCTCGAATTCGATCTTCATGTTGAGATCGAGCGCATCCGGCGTGCCGAACTTGTCGACCTGGATCGAATGGTCGACGACCATGTCGACCGGCACCAGGGGCTCGATCTTCTTGGGGTTCTTGCCCATTCTTTGCGCAGCCGAACGCATCGCCGCGAGGTCGGCGAGCAGCGGCACGCCGGTGAAGTCCTGCAGGATCACGCGTGCGACGGTGAAGGGAATCTCCTCGGTGCGTTCGGCGTTCGGGCGCCAGTTCGCCAGTTGCCGGACGTGATCGGCGGTGACTTTCACGCCGTCGCAGTTTCTCAGCACCGACTCCAGCACGATGCGGATCGAAACCGGCAGCCTGCCGAGAGACACGCCTAGCGCGGCCTCGAGTTTCTTCAGCGAGGCGAAATGGTGCTTGCCGCCGACGGTGGCGAAGCTGTCGTGGGTGTTGAAGGGGTCGCTCATGATCGTGTGCCGTGACGCAATAGGGAAACGTTGAATTCTAGCGGAAGGGCTCAGGCTTCCCGCCGCATCTGCGGGAAGAGGATGACGTCGCGGATGGAAGGCGAGTCGGTCAAGAGCATCACCAGGCGGTCGATGCCGATGCCGCAGCCGCCGGTGGGCGGCAGGCCGTGCTCGAGCGCGCGGATGAAGTCGGCGTCGTAGTGCATCGCTTCCTCGTCGCCGGCTTCCTTGGCCCGTACCTGCGCCATGAAGCGCTCGGCCTGGTCCTCGGCGTCGTTCAGCTCGGAGAAGCCGTTGGCCATTTCGCGCCCGGTGATGAAAAGCTCGAAGCGTTCGGTGATCTCTGGTTGCGTGTCGGAGCGGCGCGCGAGCGGCGAAACCTCGGCCGGGTAGTCGACGATGAAGGTCGGCTGCACCAGAAGCGCCTCGGTCGTTTCCTCGAAGAAGGTGAGCTGGAGCCCCCCCAGGCCGTCGTGCGCGCGGTATTTCGCCTTCATCGCGGCGAACTGCGCGACCAGCCAGTCGCGGTCGTTCAACTGCGCCTCCGTGTATTCGGGGTGGTACTTGCGGATCGCGCCGACGATGGTGAGGCGGTCGAAGGGCTTGCCGAGCTCGATGGTGTGACCCTGGTAGGTCACGGTGGTCGAGCCGGTCGCGGCGACTGCGGTGTGGCGGATCAGCGCCTCGGTGAAGTCCATCAGGTAGCGGTAGTCGCGGTAGGCCTCGTAGAACTCCATCATGGTGAACTCGGGGTTGTGCCGCGTGGAAAGCCCTTCGTTGCGGAAATTGCGGTTGATCTCGAACACCTTCTCGAAGCCGCCGACGACCAGGCGCTTGAGGTAGAGCTCCGGCGCGATGCGCAGGAACAGCTCCATGTCGAGCGCGTTGTGGTGGGTGATGAAGGGCTTGGCCGCCGCGCCCCCGGGGATGGGGTGCATCATCGGCGTCTCGACCTCGAGGAAGCCGTGGCCGGTCATGAATTCGCGGATCGACTGGATGATCCTGGAACGGCGCACGAAGGTCTCGCGTGTCGTCTCGCTGGTGATGAGATCGAGGTAGCGCTGGCGGTATTTCTGTTCCTGGTCGGCCAGTCCGTGGAATTTCTCCGGCAGCGGGCGCAGCGCCTTGGCGAGCAGCCGGATCGACTTCGCCTGGACGGTGAGCTCGCCCTTGTTGGTCTTGAAGAGCCGACCGGTCACGCCCACGAAATCGCCGAGATCCCAGTGCTTGAACGCGTCGTGGGCGTCGCTGCCGGTGATGTCGTTGGAG
Organism: Thiobacillus sp.; assembly: GCA_046292745.1. Lineage (GTDB taxonomy): Bacteria > Pseudomonadota > Gammaproteobacteria > Burkholderiales > Thiobacillaceae > Thiobacillus. The sequence goes on from JBKBQH010000018.1 coordinate 26,188, forward strand.
ACGTAGACCTGGATGCGTCCGCTCATGTCCTGCAGGGTGGCGAAGCTCGCCTTGCCCATCACGCGTTTCAGCATCATGCGACCGGCGAGCTGCACTTCCACGCCCTCGGCTTCCAGCGCTTCCTTCGATTTTTCGCCGTGTTCGTGCGCGAGCCTGCCGGCGTAGTCGCGGCGCTCAAAATCGTTGGGGAAGGCGACGCCGGCCTGCCGGATCGCGGCGAGCTTGGCGCGGCGCTCGGCGATGATCTGGTTGTCGTCGAGGGCAGGGGCGGAGGTTTCAGTGTTCATGGGATAAGAGTCAATCGAAACGGTGGAGCACAAACCCGAGTGCCTGGGCGGCATCGGCCTGTTTCCGGTCGGCAGTTGAAAATTCAGGAATGTCATGGTGGCGCGCGACGGCAAGGTGCATCGCATCGAGCGCACGCAAGGGCAGGTCGGCGATTTCGTCCATCAGGTGGTAGGCCAGCGTCAGGTCGTCTTCCCGGAACGGCGATACGGTGAGCGCGCCATCCTGCATGTCCAGCCGGAAGGCCTCGAGCACTTGCGTTTCCAGCCTGGCCGAAATCTGCTGGTTGCGGCGGCGGCGTGCCAGGACACAACGCATTTCCACGATGGTCAGACGACTGATCGCGAGCGGCGCCTGTGCCAGAAAGAAAGCATCGAACGCGTCGCTGCCCGCTTCACTGAGGTAGCGTTTCACCAGCGCGCTGGTGTCGACATAAATCATCAGCAGCGGTCTTCGCGGTCTTCGCTGATCAGCACTTCGCTGGGAATTTCCTGGAAGGGTTGGCTGGCACGGAAGGCTGCCAGCGAACGAAAAGTCTTCTTGCGCGCTCCTGCCTTGGGTGTCACCGGCAGAATCCGCGCCACCGGCTCGCCGCGATTCATCACCAGCACTTCGTCGGCGTCGGCAAACATCTGGTCGGGGTGCGACAGGCCTTCGCGCGCCTCGCGTACGGTCAGGGTTTTCATTGGGCCAGCCTCCAGGAGGGCAAAACGTGACACAATTATAGCCAATGTGACACGTCGCTTGCCAGCCATTTCTCATCCATGTCCGACACCCCTTTGAGCCTGCTGAACCGTGTCTTCGGCTACCCCGCCTTCCGCGGCGAGCAGGCAGCCATCATCGACACCGTGACGGCGGGCGGCGACGCGCTGGTATTGATGCCGACCGGCGGCGGCAAGTCGCTGTGCTACCAGATTCCCGCGCTGTTGCGCCCCGGCTGCGCGGTGGTCGTCTCGCCGCTCATCGCACTGATGCAGGACCAGGTCGCGGCGCTGAAAGAATTGGGCATCGCGGCGGCGTTCCTCAATTCCAGCCTGGATGGCGCGACCGCCTTGCGGGTCGAGCGCGACTTCGCCGAAGGCCGCCTCAAGCTCTTGTACGTGGCCCCCGAGCGCCTGCTCACGCCGCGTTTCCAGGCGCTGCTCGACGGCGCGCGCGTGTCGCTCTTCGCCATCGACGAAGCGCACTGCGTGTCGCAATGGGGGCACGATTTCCGCCCGGAATACCTGGGGCTCTCCACGCTGCACGAACGCTTTCCCGAGGTGCCGCGGATCGCGCTCACCGCCACCGCGGACGCCGCCACCCGCGCCGAAATCCTCGCCCGGCTCGATTTGCGCGAAGCGCGCGTGTTCGTCTCCAGCTTCGACCGTCCCAACATCCGCTACCGCATCGTCGAAAAAACCGACCCGCGCGGTCAGTTGCTGGATTTTCTGGCCGGGCACCGGGGCGAGGCCGGCATCGTGTATTGCAGCACGCGCAAGAAGGTCGAGGAAACCGCCGAGGCGCTGAAAAAGGCCGGCCTCACCGCGCTCGCCTACCACGGCGGCATGGACAACGCGACGCGGGCCCGCCACCAGGAAAGATTCCTGCGCGACGACGGCGTCGTCATGGTCGCGACGATCGCCTTCGGCATGGGCATCGACAAGCCCGACGTGCGCTTCGTCGCGCATCTCGACCTGCCGCGCTCGGTCGAGGGCTACTACCAGGAAACCGGCCGCGCCGGCCGCGACGGCGCGCCCGCCGAGGCGTGGATGGCGTGGGGCCTGCAGGATGTGGTCACCCAGCGCCGCTTCATCGACGAAGCCGAATCGGACGACGCGTACAAGCGCATCGGCCACGCCAAGCTCGACGCGCTGGTCGGGCTCGCCGAGGCCGCGAGCTGCCGCCGTGTCGCGCTCTTGAGCTACTTCGGCGAAGCCAGCCAGCCGTGCGGCAACTGCGACGTGTGCCTCGATCCGCCCACGCTGTGGGACGGCACCGAAGCCGCGCAAAAGCTGTTATCAGCCGTGTACCGCACCGGCCAGCGCTTCGGCGCCGGCCACGTCATCGACGTACTGCTCGGCAAACGCACGGAGAAGGTCGGAAAATTCGGCCACGCGGACTTGAGCGTTTTCGGCATCGGCGCTGGCCAACCCGACAAGGTGTGGCGCGCCGTGCTGCGCCAGCTCGTCGTGCGCGGCTTGCTGGAAGTCGACCACGCCGCCTACGGCGCGTTGAAACTCACCGCCGCCGCCCGCCCCGTGCTCAAGGGCGAGGAACCGGTCTGGCTGCGCGCCATCGCCGCCGCGCCACCGCGCCGGAAATCGCGCCTCGCGCCCAGCGGCGGCGCTGGCGTCCACGACGACGAAGATCCCTTGTTCCTTTCCCTGCGCGCCTGGCGCCGCGAAACCGCCAACGAAAAAGGTGTGCCCGCCTACGTCATCCTGCACGACGCCACCCTGCGCGAGATTGCCGCCCGCCGCCCCGCCACGCTGGCGGAACTGGGCGAGATTTCAGGGCTGGGGACGAAGAAGCTGGAGGCCTACGGCGAAGCGGTGCTGGAAGTGGTGGCGGCGGGGTGAGCCGCAGCACCCGTCGATCTTCGCAGTATGGTGGTTCGGGTCGCCGCTACCCCGCCTTGGACGGAGCCTCACACGAGGCCGCATCCCATGCGATCAAGCCTGTAACGCATTGCCCACCACTTCCGCCACATCCTGCGCCAGCCCATCGATCGCCGCAATACGTTCGAGCGCGGCGCGGGCGTGGGCCTGCCGTGTCGTATCGTAGGCGCGCCAGCGGTCGAAGCTGCGGGCGATGCGCGAGGCGACCTGGGGGTTGATGGCCTGGAGCTCGACGATGACGTCGGCGGCGAGCGCGTAGCCTGCGCCGTCGGCGGCGTGGAAGGCGCGCGGATTGCCGCTGGTAAAACCGCGGATCAGCGCGTAGACGCGGTTGGGGTTCTTGAGGTCGAACGCGGGGTGGCGCGTGAGTTCGCGCACGCTGGCGGCGGTGGTGGGGCGCGCGCTGGCCTGGATGGCGAGCCATTTGTCGACGACGAGCGCTTCGTCTTTCCATCGTTCGTAGAAGGCGGCGAGCGCAGGCGCGCGTTCGGGCACATCGAGCTGGGCCAGCGTGGCGAGTGCGGCGGCGACGTCGGTCATGTTGCCGCCGCTTTGAATCTGCGCGACGAGGCGCGGGGCGATCCCGGCCGGCGCGGCGTCGGCGAGGTAGGCGAGACAGGTGTTGCGCAAACTCCGGCGGCCAACCTGTTCGCCGTCGGGTGCGTAGTCGCGCGTGGGGGCGAGCGCGTGCCAGGCGGCTTCGAACCGCGGGTGCAAGGCCTGCGCGAGTGCGCGGCGCAGGGCCAGCCGCGCGGCAAAGATCGCGTCGGGGTCGATGACGTCGCCTCGTGCTGCGACGGTGTCGGCGAGCACGGTCTCGCCGGGCAGCGCCAGCGCCTCGGCGGCGAGCGCGGCGTCGCCATCGATGCCGTCGTCGAGCACGCGGGCGCAGGCGTCGATGAAGATGGACGGAATCCAGCCGTCGCCTTGCCCGTTGACGGCAATGCCCGCGAGCAGCACGCGCGAGGCAAGGCGCTGCCCGGCTTCCCAGCGGTTGAAGGCGTCCGAGTCATGCGCCATCAGGTGGGCGAGTTCAAAGTCGGTCTGCGCGAAGTCCAGCCGCACCGGCGCGGAGAAATTGCGCAGCAGCGAGGCGACGGGGGCGGCGGAAATGCCCTCGAAAACGAAAGTCTGTGTGGGTTCGGTGAGCAAGAGCACGCGGGTGGTCCCGGTGGCGTGTGGCTCGCCCGCGAGTCTGAGCGGCGCGTCGGTGCCGTCGGGCAGCACCAGCCCGAGCGCGACTGGGATAGGCAGCACGCCTTCGACCACGGGCTGCCCCGATTCCGCCAGCCGCTTTTCGTAGGCGGTGGGCGCGAGGTTTTGCGTGAGCGTGAGCGTGTAGGTTTGCGCCGTCGCGTCGTACACGCCCGTGGCTTTGAGCACCGGCGTGCCGGCGCGCGCGTACCAGCGGCGGAACTGCGCGAGATCTACGCCGGAGGCGTCCTGCATGGCAGCGACGAAATCCTCGCAGGTGACGGCGCAGCCGTCGTGGCGCTCGAAATAGAGCTTCATGCCGCGCTGGAAGCCAGCTTCGCCGAGCAGGGTGTGGATCATGCGGATGACTTCCGCGCCCTTGTTGTAGACGGTGGCGGTGTAGAAGTTATTGATCTCGGCATACGACGCAGGACGGATCGGGTGCGCCATCGGCCCCGCGTCCTCGGGGAACTGGCCAGCGCGCAAGGCCCGCACTCCCTGGATGCGGGTGACCGCGCGCGAGTGCACGTCGGCGCCGAATTCCTGGTCGCGGAAGACGGTGAGGCCTTCCTTCAGCGACAGCTGGAACCAGTCGCGGCAGGTGACGCGGTTGCCGGTCCAGTTGTGAAAATATTCGTGGGCGACGACACGGTCGATGCCCTGGTAGTCGGCGTCGGTGGCAAGATCGGGGCGTGCGAGCACGTATTGGGTGTTGAAGATGTTGAGGCCCTTGTTCTCCATCGCGCCCATGTTGAAGTCGCCCACCGCCACGATCATGTAGCGGTCGAGGTCGTATTCCAGGCCAAAGCGCGTTTCGTCCCAGCGCATGGCTTTTTTCAGCGCCGCCATGGCGTGGCCGCACTGGTCGAGCTTGCCGGGTTCGACGAAGACTTGCAGCGCGATGCGTCGCCCCGACGCGGTGGTGAAGGTGTCTTCGAGCACGTCGAGTTTCGCCGCCACCAGCGCGAACAGATACGCGGGTTTGCGGAAAGGGTCATGCCAGCGCACCCAGTGGCGGCTCGCGTCGTCGCCGCTGCCGGCGGCGACCGGGTTGCCGTTCGACAACAGCACCGGAAAGCGCGCGCGGTCGGCTTCGACCGTGCAGCTGAAGACCGCCATCACGTCCGGCCGGTCGGGGTAGAAGCTGATGCGGCGGAAGCCTTCGGCCTCGCACTGGGTGAAATAGCCGTCACGGGAGCGATACAGGCCGGAGAGTTGGGTATTTTCATCCGGATGGATGCGCACCGTGGTTTCAAGCTGAAACGTGTCGGGCAGCGGCGCGGCGATCGTCAGCTGATCGTCGGCATAGGAATATCGCGCCGGATCGGGCGCCGCGCCGTCGAGCGCGATGCTTGCCAACTCCAGCGCTTCGCCGTTCAACACCAGCGGGCTGGCCGGCATGGCCGGATTGCGGCGGCAGGCGAGGCGGGTTTTGACTTCGGCGTGGCCATCGAAGATCGCCACATGAAGATCGACCGTGTCGATCAGCCACGCGGGCGGGGCGTAGTCCTTGAGGTAGAGCGTGACGGGGGTTTCGGTGCGCATGGGGTTTTCGGCTCCGGGAGGGAAGAATCGATGGCATCGTGATGTTACAGCGCGCCTTCCTGTTCGCCCTTGATGTCGTGCTGCTGCATGTAATCCAGCAGTGCCGCGAGCGGCGCGGGCAGTTGAGGCGCCTGCCGCAGCTGGGCAATTTGAGCGTTGTCCCAGGCGTTGAGCGGGGCGTGACGGGGCAGCGCCTGCAAGGTGGCGATGTCCATGCGCCACGGCTGCCAGTCGAGGCCGGCGGCTTGCCACAACGCACCAGCTTGCAGGGCGATGGCCACGCCTGCGGGGTCGGGGTCGCAGGCGATGGCGGCGGGGGCGGGCGCAAGTGTGAGTAAACGCGCCACGGCCTCGCGCCACCAGCCGGGCGGAAAACCAGGCAGCCAGACGACGCCATCGTGTGCGCCGCGGCTTCGCGCGGCGCGCTCGAAGCTGGTGCGGTTTTCGACCAGATGCCAGTGCTCGGGTGTGCCGCTTGCGGATTGAACGGCAGCCAGCGTCGCTGGCGTCAGGGCGCAGAAATCGACGCAGGCAGCGAGGTTCAGCACGGCGTGCGGAAAATGCAGTTCGACCGGCGCGGCGATCAGCAAGAGCGGCGTGTGGCGCTCGATGCCCCATTCGGCAAGATCGGCGGCCGCGTCGAGCCAGGTCCATTCCGCCGCGGTGACGGCCTTGGTCGCGCCGCGCGCGAACAGGGCGAAGTCGCGCTGCGTGCCGCTGCGCGCCTCCTCCCGCCAGCGCGCCAGTGCGGTGACGAGGTCGGCGCGCGCGAGCGCGGTTTTGGGCGGCAGGGTGTCGAGCGCGTCGAGGAGCGGCGACTCGGGCGGTAAATTTGAGCGCAGCGCCAGCCATTGCGCGGCGGCGGTATCCGCGTCGACGATGCCGAGCGCCGCGCGCAACGCGGCGGAGTCGAGAAAACGCACGCGATACGGCCACCAGGCCGCGCGCTCGAATTTTTCGTCGAGTTGAATCCAGCCGTTTTCCAGCAGCCAGTCGAGCAGCGCCTGCGCCCGGTTCTGCCCGCCCACGCCGGCGTCGTTGCGCAACGTGTCCCAGCGGCTGTCGCCACCGCGTCTGACCCAACGCTTCAGCAGCTGTCGCCAGTCGTCGGGCAGGCTGTCGAGGCCGCGCGGCGGTTGGTCGGCAATGCGCTGCCGCCGGGTTTTGCTCTGCACGACGACGCGCAGCATGGTCAGTGCGCGGTCGCGGTGTCGCGCACCAGCACTTTCACGCCCGGCGCCCAGGTTTCGCCCGGCCGTTTCTTGAACGTCACCAGGGTGAGCGTCGCCGGGTCGTAGATGTTGACGTTGTGCGTGACCGGCGTGGTGAGCAGGTATTGCGCGCGGGTCGCCTTGAGGAAGCCGGACACGCGCTCGATGTTGACGATGTCGAGGTGCGCGAAGGGTTCGTCGATGAAGACGAAGCCGCCGGGGCGGGATTCTTCCATCATCAGCGCGACCAGCAGGATCAAGGACTTCATCACCTGCTGGCCGCCGGAGGCGTCGCCGTCGTTCATCCCCATGAAGCCCTTGGCGTCGAAGTCGAAGCGCACGGCGAGCCCGGCCTGCGCGAGCGTCACGTCGTCGTTGCCGAGCGCGACCGGTTCGTGTTCCACGCGCACGCCGGCAAGCTCGCCCAGCGCCTTCAGGTTCTTCGCGTAGCGGCCGACGGTGTGGCGCAGCACGGCGATGTAGTTTTCGCGCGCGGCGTCGGTTTGCTGGCGCGCGAGGTCGTTGTCGCGGCGGCGGATGGCGAGGTCGCGCTCCATTTCCTGATAGTTGGCGGCGATCCGGTCGCGCAGGGCGATCACGGCGGCGTCGGTTTCCCAGCTTTCCTCGGCAAAACGGCGTTCGATTTCCTCGATGCGGCGGTCGACGTTGGTCGTGTCGCGCCATTTCTCGAGCAGTTGCTGGCTGCCCGCGGCGTCGCGCCAGGCGGCGGGGAAGCTGCGGCGCTGTTCGCGCAGGCGCAGCCGGCGGCGGACCTGTTCTTCGCGTCCGGCGCGGTTCTCGCGTTCGGCGATCTCCTTTTCCACGCGCCGCAGATCGTTTTCCAGCTGTGGCTGCCGCGCGCGTGCGCTGGCGAGGTTCTCGTCCGCCGCCTCGCGTTCCTGCTGCGCCGCCAGCACGCGGTTGTCGCGACGGCGCAGCACCAGCGCTTCGACCTGCTGACGTGCTTCAGCGAATTCCGCGGCGCGCGCGGCGAGCTGGGCGGCAGCGCTTTCCCCCGTGAGCGCGGCCTTCAGCGCGTGGATCCTGGCGGCGAGCTCGGCCTGGCTCGCCTTGAGCGGCGCGAGCTGGTGTTCGAGCCGCGCGCGTTCGTCGCGCAGCGCGTCGAGGCGCGCGCGGCCGAAACGTGCCTGTTCGGGGGCGGCGTAGCGGCCGCCGCGGCGTTCGCGCAGATAGCCCTGGCGGGTGATCCAGTCCTCGCCGCGCGGGAGGGTGCTGCCCGCCGCCACGTCCTCGACCCGGCGCGTGCGCTCGAGCGTGCGCAGCAGCCACTCGGGAATGGGGCTCGCGAAGCGCACGACTTCGAGCAGCGAACCCTGCGGCGGCAGCCCGGCGGCGACGCATTCGGGAACGATGAAATGCCGGTAGCGCAGCGTTTCGCCGAGCGCCATCGCGCGTTCGGCGTCGCGCGCGTGCTTCAGGAGCACGACATGGGCGAAGGGCGCGAGCGCGGCTTCGACCGCCGGCTGCCAGCCGGCGTCGACGACTTCGACGACGTCGGCGAGGAGATGATGCTCGATCCCGGCCTCGCCGAGCGCACGACGGAACGCGGCGACGTCGGCCGGGTCGGCGCGGCGCCCGGCGGCGAGGTTTTCCAGCATTTCGTCGAGTTGCGCCTGGCGCTGGGCGAGGCCGGCGATCTTCACCAGCAAGTCGGCGCGCTGCGCCTCCAGCCGCGCAATCTCGCCCGCATCGGCGGCCTGGCCGCCTGCCGCCTGGGCCTGCGCTTCCAGTTGCTGCTGCTGCCGGACGATGACTTCCCAGCCGCCGAGTTCGCGGTTGATCTCGTTCAGGGCCTGGTTCTGCACGCGCTCGTTGTCGTGCGCCGCCTGGCGGCGCAGCTGGGCCTGTGCGAGCAGCTGCGCCTGGGTTTCGAGTTCGCGCCTCTTCGCCGCATGCTCGCCGCGCCTGGCGCGCCAGTCGCGGCGCTGCGCGGCCAGCGTGCGCGCGGCATGCTCGGCCTCGCGCTGCAGCAGCGCATGCTCCAGGCGCGGGCGGATTTCGCCGACGAGCGCGGTGCGCTCCTGGTTGAGGCGCTGCCACTCCAGAAAGCGGTTGACCTTCTGGTTGTGTTTCTCCAGGTTATTGCCGAGCGCTTCGAGCTGGTTCTGCGCGGCGTCGAGCTCGCGCGCCGTGTGTTCCTGGTGGTGGCGCGCCTCTTCGTAGCGGTCGAGCACCTCCTTGTCGCCGAAGACCTGGAAAACGAGGTCGAGCAGCTCGCGCGGGCTCAACTCGCACAGCTTGTCGGTCTGTCCCTGCTCCAGGGACAGCACACGCGCGATCGCGGGCGAGAGGCCGGCGCTGTGCAGGATGCGCTGGTAGTCGCGCACGCCGAACTCCTCGCCGGCCTGCTCGATGTCCGCAAGGCCGACTTCGCCGTCGGCGATCCAGTACTTGCGCGTCCAGTCGCCGCCTTTCCTGTCGATGCGGCAGGCGAGCGTGATGCGGTCGCTGGTATAGGGCAGGCCGAAGGGGCGGCGGCTGCTTCCGGGTGGGCGCTGGTTGTCGACGACGCCGCGCAGCCAGCAGAAATCCTCGCCGTTCCTGCGCACGTAGCGTTTGTAGTCGCGTTTTTTCGAGCAGTCCAGCGCCAGCAGGGTGCGCATGGCGTCGAGCAGTGTCGTCTTGCCCGAGCCGTTGGGCCCGGAGATGGTGATGATCGAGGCGTCAAGCGGCAGCCGGAAATTGCGCCAGAAATCCCAGTGCACGGTTTCCAGTTCGAGCAGGCGGAACATCAGGTGGTCTCTCCGGCAGGGGTGTCTTCGAGCACCTTGCGTTGCTTGAGAAGGTCGGACAAGGCGCCCTCGAGGATGCGTGGGGCGAAGTCGGCGTAGTCGAAGGCAAGGTCGAGCAGCGGGCCCTCAAAGATCACCTTGTTGCGCCGCTCGATGAAGCCCAGCCGCGACAACTGCGGCAGGGCGAACTGCTGCAGGCGGGCGCGGCCGCCGACGAGCTTGCCGTAGTCCTCGAGCAGCACGTTCTCGGGGATGCCCCGCGAAGCCTCGTGGGCGGCCGGCGTGAGCCTCACCGTCTCGAACAGCTCGTTCTGCGCGTCGGTTTGCGCCGCTTCACCGGCCAGCTGGCGCTCGCGCTTGGGCAGGATGATGAGCGCCCAGAGGATCACCAGCAGCGCCGCGGCGTCCTTCGGCAGGCCGATGTTGCTCGCCTGCCAGGCGTCGTTCTGCTCGAATACGGCGGCTTCCTGCTCGCGCGCGAGCGCGACCGAGATGTGCGCGGCGAAGGGGTGGGCCAGCAGGCGCAGGCCGGACGCGGCGAGCCGTGCCTCGACCTCGTCACGGAAACCGGTGTCGACCAGCAGGCGGCGCGCTTCGGCATCCTCGCGCGGCAGGAAGCGCAGCGCCAGCAGGCGCGCGATCAGGCGGGCGGCGGCGTCGGTGTTCACGATTCGTTCTCCTTGGGAAGCAGGCGTCCTGCGCTGATCTGCGCGACTTCGCCGCGGCCGACGGTTTCGAGCGCGTCACCCCATTCGAGCGTTACCGGCAGCTCGGCGAGCGGTGCGAGCTCGGGGCCGATGTTGCTCTCGCCCAGCAGCGCAAGGAGCGAGAGACGGTACGACGCGGCGGCGAAACCGCCGCCCACGACGGTGTCGGCGACCCCCGCCGGCGCCTCGAGCCCGGCGAGCAGGCGGGTGAGTTCGACCAACTCGCGCGGCGGCTCGAGCGGGATATCCTGCGTGTATTCGATCTCGGACGGCGCGGGCATCGTCGAGACCGTGCGGTTCGGCTGCTCGCGCGCGAGGAATGCCTCGGTGTTGTCGAGCATGACGTCGGGCAGCACGAAAATGCTCTCGGGCGTGACGGCGATCCCTGCGGCGAGACCGGCCAGCGCGTCGGGCGACTGCGCCTTCAGCCAGGCCGCGAGTTCCGAGGTGGACAGCCCGCCCTGCGACAGATGCACCTGCTGGCGCGCGATCGCGGCGAGCTCGCGCTGGAAGACCGAAGCCATGCGCACCAGGCGGGACTGGCGCTGGCCGATCTGCTGTGCCAGCCGCCAGGTATCGTCGTCGAGTCCTTCGGCGGAAAGCGTGCGCATGACGTCGTTGGCCTTGTCCATCCACTGCTGCACCGAAGCGAGCTTCGCCTGGGCCGCGCGCAGGCGGAACTCCGATCCGGAAGCGACTGCCTGGGCGAATGCCTCCTCGAGCTCGCCAAGCCGGGCGAGGAGGTGGGCGAGCGTTTCGGCAGAGAGCTTGCCGACCGCCGCGCCCGCGGCGACCTGAGCGGCGAGGAAGCCGAGCTCGCCGTCCTGTTCGGTGTGGAAGGAGAGCAAGTTGGAGAGCGCGGCAAGCACCATGCGCCCCTCGGCCGAGAGCTGGTAGACGCGGCGCTCCGCGTCCCACAGCAGCAGGCCGTGCTCGCGCAGCCGCGCGAGCACGGTGCCGAGCTTGGTCTGGTTGAGGAAAGTGAAATACGCCTCGAGCTCGCGCGGCGTCCATTCGGGCGCATCGGCCCTGAGACCGATCTCGCGCAGCACCAGCAGGCGCACCATGACCTCCTCGTCGCCGCCGCGAAACAGCGCGATCAGCGCGCCGATCAGCGGGCGGTTCGCGAGCAGCGGAAAGAAGGGCGGAATGTCCTCTGCAACGACCCCTGCGGCGAGGAACTCGCCGAGCGCCTGCGCCTCGCCGTCGGCGTGCATCAGACGCCCTGTTTGAGGCTCGCCTCGATGAACACGTCGAGGTCGCCGTCGAGCACCTTCTGCGTGTTCGAGACCTCGACGTTGGTGCGCAGGTCCTTGATGCGCGACTGGTCGAGCACATACGAACGGATCTGGTGGCCCCAGCCGACGTCCGCCTTGCCGGCTTCGAGCTTGTCCTGCTCGGCCTGGCGTTTGCGCAATTCGGCTTCGTAGAGCCTGGACTTCAGCATCGACATGGCTTCGGCCTTGTTCTTGTGCTGCGAACGGTCGTTCTGGCACTGCACGACGATGCCCGTCGGAATGTGCGTGATGCGCACCGCGGAGTCGGTCTTGTTGATGTGCTGGCCGCCCGCGCCGGAAGCGCGATAGGTGTCGATCCGAAGGTCGGCGGGGTTGATCTCGACCTCGATCGAATCGTCGACCTCGGGGTAGACGAACACGCTGGCGAACGAGGTGTGACGGCCGCCCGACGAGTCGAACGGCGATTTCCGCACCAGGCGATGCACGCCGGTTTCGGTGCGCAGATGGCCGTAGGCGTAATCGCCCTCGATCTTGATCGAGGCGGACTTGATGCCGGCGACGTCGCCTTCGGATTCTTCCAGCAGCTCGGTCTTGAATCCCTTGCGCTCGCAGTATTTGAGATATTGCCGCAACAGCATCGCCGCCCAGTCGCAGGCCTCGGTGCCGCCGGCGCCGGCCTGGATGTCGAGGAAGCAGTTCGACGGGTCGGCCGGGTTGTTGAACATGCGGCGGAATTCGAGTTGCGCCACATCCTTTTCGATCGCCTCGAGGTCGTTGCGCACGGCGATGAGCGTCTCGTCGTCGTTCTCGGCGCGCGCCATCTCGAACAGTTCGCCGGCATCCTTGAGGCCGGCCTCGACGCGATCGAGTACCAGCACCACGTCCTCCAGCGCGCGGCGCTCGCGGCCCAGCGCCTGCGCCTTTTCGGGGTCGCTCCAGAAATCCGGCGCCTCGGCGAGGCGGATTACTTCCTCCAGACGGTCTTTCTTGGCAGGATAGTCAAAGAAACCCCCTGAGCTGGCCGGCGCGCGTGCCGAGGTCGGCGAGTTTGGATTCGATCTGGTTGAGGCTTTCGGCTTCCATGGAACGGCTCGGTATCTAGGCGGGAAAGCCGCGCATTATAGCCCAGGCCGTGACCAGCCCCAGCCCGACCGCGCCCATGCCGGCGATGGCGTGGCGCGCCATGGGCCAGCCGCCGACGACGAGGGCGAGCGCAGACTTGAACACCAGGTTGGCCAGCACGGCGAGCGTGATGACATCGACGGCGGCATGGACGGTGAGCGTGCCGAGGCTGTGCAGACGCAGGCTGGAGAGTGTGATGGCGTCGACGTCGGTGAGCCCGGACACCACCGCGACGGCATACAGGCCGCGCGTTCCCAGCCAATCCGACAGCCAGGCCGCCGCCAGCAACACGGCGGCATACAGCAGGCCAAAGCCGAATGCCGTGCGCAGCTCGGTCGGATTGCTCATGCTCAGGGGCGGCAGATCGCCCTGCGGACGCAGGCGGCGCATGCCGTAGAGCGTCCCCAGCGTGCCGGTTGCCAGCCCCCCCGCCAGCACCGGCAACAGCGAAGCGAGCACGCTCGGCGCCACCACCGCCGTCAGCACGCCCAGGCGCACCAGCACCACCAGATTGGCCAGCACGATGACGATGACCGCCACCGGCAGCAGCTCGCCATTGGCCCGGGTGTGGCGACTGAACGCCAGCGTCGTCGCGGTCGACGACACCAGCCCGCCCAGCAGGCCCAGCACCACCGCGCCGCGCTGCTGGCCGACGAGGCGCAGCGCGGCGTAACCCACCAGTCCGACACCGGCGATCAGCACCACCATCCACCAGATCTGGTAAGGATTGAGCGCGCCGTAGGGACCGTAGTCGCGGTTTGGCAGCAGCGGCAGGATGATGAGCGAGAGTACCGCGAACTGCAGCACCGACAGCAGGTCGTGGCGGCTCATGCGCTGGCTCCAGCCGCGCAGCTCGGGCTTGAAGTACAGCAGCATGGTCGCGACGATCCCCAGCATCACCGCCAGCTGGACCTCGTTATGCCACACCAGCACGCCGAGGCCGTAGCACAGCATCAGCGCCGCCACGGTCGTCGTGCCCGGGTCGCTGTCCGGCGGGGCCGGCGCGTGCAGGTAGGCGGCGATCATCATCGCACCCACCAGCAGCAGGCCCACCGGAACCAGCCAGATCGCATCCAGTACCGTGCCGAGGTGGGCGGCCAGCACGCCGAACAGCGCGGTGAGCGCAAACGTGCGCAAACCGGCTTTCGCCGCCGGATTGCGCTCGCGCTCCAGCCCCATCAAGAGGCCGATGGCGAGCGCCACCACGTAGTTCGGCAAGGCGGCGAGTTCGGCGGGGAGCCAGGTGGCGATTTCGGTCATGGCGGCACGCGCGAGATCCGGTTGATTTGTTAATTTATCAGTGTGGCACGGCAAAGTACCGGTGGGGGGTCGTGATGACAAGGGTGTTATGGAATCTGTTTTTGGTCGGGCTTGCCGCAATGGCAGCGCCGTGTGACGCAGGCGACGCGGTCGATACCCACCTGCATCTGGACAATGCCACTCCCGACGGGCGGTTTTCCACGGCAGACTTCGAACGGGCGGGGGAGGGGCTGCTGGAGGAAATGAATCGCCTCGGCGTGCGCTGGGCGGTTTTGCTGCCCGTTCCCCAGCCCGCGGGCCGGAGTATGTATTACGATTTCGAGGAACTGCTGCCAGTGGTGCGCCGCCATCCGGACCGCTTTGTTTTTCTTGGCGGCGGCGGCACCCTCAATCGCCTGATCCAGGAAGCGATCGCAGCAGGCGGGGTGGATGCCGATCTGCGCGAGCGCTTCGTGCGTCGCGCCGAGACCATCGTCGCGGCGGGCGCGGTGGGCTTCGGCGAAATGGCGGCCCTGCATTTCGGCGGCCATCTCTTTCATGCCAGGCATCCCTACATCGCTGCCCCCCCGGATCACGAACTTTTCCTGCTGTTGGCCGATATCGCAGCCAGGCATGGCGTGGTGATCGATCTGCACATGGAACTCGTGCCCGAGCCCATGGCACTGGCCGTGCCGGTGTTCCGCTCGCCGCCCAATCCTGCCTGGCTTGAGCCCAATCTCGCCGCTTTCGAACGCTTGCTCGCCCATAATCGCAACGCCCGCATCGTCTGGGTTCACTTGGGTTGGGACTGGCTGCGAACGCGAACGGTGGCCCGCATGCGTGAACTCTTCAGCCGCCACCCCAACCTCTACGTGAGCCTGGAAGCCGTCTTTCCCCAGCCGGCGGCCACGCGACCGCTGGATGGCGACGGGAAACTCCGGCCGGAGTGGCTTGCCCTGATCCGCGACTTTCCCGACCGCTTCGTGCTGGGCAGCGATGAGTTTTTCCGGCCGCCGGGCCAGCAGAAACGGCGGCGAGGCGATCTGCTGGCGCCCACGCTGTCCATCGTGGATCAGCTACCCGAGGATCTCGCCCGGCGCGTGGGATATGAAAATGCCGAGCGTCTCTATCGCCCCCCTCGCCCTTGACGCAATCCCTGATTTGCCCTGGCCATCATCCGGGCGCGTCTGTCCGTATTGCAAGTTTCAGGGAGCGAGCCGGACCTGGCTCACGGGCGAACCAGCTCCTTCATGGATTCATTCCAACTCATTTGGAAGGATCCTCAGATCAACATGCCCTTGAGATCCTTGAGCACCAGTGAGCACTGATACGGTCATTTGCACGCCTCCGATCGTCAGCCCCCTAGCAGGCGACGCGTCAAGAGCGACTGCATATCCCGCCGGCCGTCGGCGATCACATAGATGTAAACCTTTTGCGCCATGACACGGTAGATCACGCGATAGGGCTTGAAGGCGGTCTGCCGATAATCCCGGATGCCAAGGGCCACCAGTTCCTTGGGGTAGGCGCCGCGCTCAGGAAAAGTTGCCAAGCTCTCGACGACTTCCAGTAGGCGATCCAGCACGTGGTCGGCATTGGCCTTGCAATCAAATTCGGCGATGTAGTCGTAGATCGACTCCAGATCCTGCTCGGCCCCCTCGGTCAGCAAGATCTCGTATTTGCGCCCCGCCATTACCGGGCTGCCGGTTTGGCCCGCAATCTTGCGGCAACCTCGCCCACGGGCTTGACCTTGCCCGCTTCGATCTCCGCATTGCCGAGCGCGAGAATTTTCAGCAGCGCCAGCGTTTCCTGTGTTTCCTCAAAAGAGGCGACGTCCTGAATGACCGCCTTGGCCTCACCGTTCTGGGTGATGACCAGAGGCTCCCGCTCCTCGGCCAATCGGGCCAGGACCTCGGCCGCGTTCGCCTTGAGGTAACTGATGGGCTTGACTTGCGATGAGTAGCGCATGACCTGACCCCCTGATCTGATTGGGTCTTAATATAGTCTTTATTCGGTCATGCTGCAACAATTGATCAATTCGCCCGCTATTGGGGCCAGTGAGCACTGCTGCGTAGTTCTGCGGCAACACTCTGATCTTTATGGGCCTGCGTTGCGGCCTTTGCGGACTTCGGGCAAATTTCAGGGAGCGAGGTGAACCGCCCCGGATTTTGAGGAGGCTCCAACTCTTGAGAAGATGGAGCCATGAAGAAACCCGTAAAGTATTCCCCCGAAGTCCGCGAACGCGCCGTGCGCCTGGTTGGAGAGTGTCGCG
>JBKBQH010000019.1:0-22560 GCA_046292745.1 Thiobacillus sp.
CCCATCGGCTATATCCCGCCCGCCGAAGCTGAGGCAAACTACTACCGGCAACTCGCCGAACAGGCCGAGTCATCGGTCTGCACTTAAACCAAATGGCCTCCACGAAACCCGGGGCGGTTCATTGATCCAAACGATGCTCGCTACTCGCAAATGCTGGTGGGCCTTCTGCTAGCGGCTACATCCTTGAATAACTCTTTCAGGCAGGCAAACAAGAAGACTTCAATTGTCCTTTGTCTCAGAGACGACATTTATAGGACTTTGCAGTTTGAAGACAAGAACAAACTTACCGAGAATTTCATGTCTCCGATCGAATGGGACGGACCAAGAACCAAGTGGACTCTTCGATCCCTGCTTGAACGGCGCTTTGCCATCGCTATGGATGCCGGCGATGACATCGTGCCATGGGAGAAGGTCTTCGATGAAGGCCATGAGATGCCTGGTCGGCAAACCAAGTACAAACATATTTTGGATCGTACGTTTCGCCGCCCACGAGACGCTATCAAATTCGCAAACGAGGTTCTAATTGCCTACAAGGCACGACCGGGCGCGGCGGGATTGTTCGAGAACAAGGACATCATCGCCGCGCGAACGCCATATTCCGAATACCTTCTGAAGGAACTCGCCGACGAGATATTCAAGCATGTTCCCGCCTATCGAGACTACATCGACATTCTGAAGTCTCTTGAAGCGCTTCAATTCACTCGGGAGGAATTTGACCAAGCCTGCGCTCGCAGACAGGACCTGCTCGTGGGGGGCGCGTCCTCACTGAGCGTCCTTCGCCAGTTGTTCGAGTTTTCTCTCGTTGGATATCAAAGGACTGGAGGCATTGGCGGTGGGTCGGAATACATCTGGCGCTATATTGACACTACCGTGCGGCTTGACGAAGCTGCAACCAACTTCCGTATTCATGCCGGCCTGATGGAAGCATTGGGGTTGAAGAAATTCCGGAAAGGCGATGCCCCATTGGAACCGGCCGATGTCTAACCGCTCGTTGCATGGGACGCGCCGCCTATCGGCGACGCGCCTCTGAACTCAAACGTTGAAGGTCTGCTTGTTGGCCGGGAACAGACATAGCGAAGAAATGGTTCGACTTCCGCTTAGGCCAAGCAAGGGACATTAGCCTTGCCGGCCCTAACGTCGAATGCTTATCTAAAGAAAACAGAAATAGCAGCGGCCGGCGTCGAACTCCACCGCCAGCCTCGCGCCGCGATTCAGCGCGTAGTCCCACGACCCCTTGGTCGCGCAGCCTTCGTGGCATTCGCTGACGCCGGCCGGGGATTCCAGGTCGCGTTCGCGGTCGTACCAGGAAAGCAGCATCGTGTCGTCGCCGAGTAGCTGCGTGGCGATGGCGGTTGCGAGCTTCAGCGCCGCGTCGAAATCGAGGTCCAGTTCGCCCGTGTCGAGGCGCAGGGTCTTCATGTCGATGCCTTCAGTTCGCCAAGCTTTCATAAATGTGCCTTGAGCGCATACAGCATGTCCAGCGCCGCCTTCGGCGTGAGGGTGTCGGGGTCGAGCTCGCGTAGCTGTTCGAGGGCGGGATGCGGCGGCGCCTGGTCGTTGGGCGGGGGGGCGGCGAAGAGGTCGCCCTGCGGGCCGGGCTGCAGTTGGGCGTCTTCGAGTTCGCGCAGGTGGCGGCGCGCGGCCTGGATCACCGGGCTCGGCACGCCGGCGAGGCGCGCGACCTGGATGCCGTAGCTTTGCGAGGCCGGGCCTTCTTCCACCGCGTGCAGGAAGACGAGGTCGGCGCCGTGTTCCTTGGCGTCGAGGTGCACATTGGCGAGCTGGCGGAATTCCTGCGCCAGCTGCGTGAGTTCGAAATAGTGGGTGGCGAACAGGGTGAACGCGCGGGTGGCGGTGATGAGGTGCCGCGCGACCGCCCACGCCAGCGCGAGACCGTCGAAGGTGGAGGTGCCGCGGCCGATCTCGTCGAGCAACACAAGACTATTCGCGCTGGCGTTGTGCAGGATGTGCGCGGTCTCGGTCATCTCGACCATGAAGGTCGAGCGCCCGCCGGCGAGGTCGTCGGAGGCGCCGATGCGGGTGAAGATCTGGTCGATGTCGCCGATTTTCGCCGACGCCGCCGGCACCCACAGGCCGCAGCACGCCATCAGCGTGATCAGCGCGACCTGGCGCATGTAGGTCGACTTGCCGCCCATGTTGGGGCCGGTGATGAGCAGCATCTGCCGGGTGCGGTTGAGCGTGACGTCGTTGGGGATGAAGTGGTCGACCTGGGTTTCGACCACGGGGTGTCGCCCGCCGCGGATGACGATGCCGGGCTCGCTGGTATATTCGGGCGCGCACAGCCTCAGTGTGCCGGCGCGCTCGGCCTGGCTCGCCAGCACGTCGGTTTCGGCGAGCGCGGCGGCAATCGACAGCAGCGCGGGTACGTGCGGGGTTAGCGTGTCGAGCAGTTGGTCGAACAACAGTTTCTCGCGCGCCAGCGCCCGGTCCTGCGCCGAGAGCGCGCGGTCCTCGAAAGCCTTGAGTTCCGGCGTGATGTAGCGTTCGGCGTTCTTCAGCGTCTGGCGGCGGCGGTAGTCGTCGGGCACCGGCGTCTTGTCGGCCTGCGCGCGGCTGACCTCGATATAGAAGCCGTGCACCTTGTTGTATTCGACCTTGAGCGTGGCGATGCCGGTGCGCGCGCGCTCGCGGGTTTCCAGCTCCAGGAGGAAGGACCCTGCATCGCGCGTCAGCGTGCGCAGCTCGTCGAGCTCGGCGTCATACCCGTCGGCGATCACGCCGCCTTCGCGCAGCACGCTCGCGGGCTCGGGCTGGATGGCGCGAGCAAGCAAAGCATGGAGGTCGGGGCGGGCGGCGAGCGCAGCCTTGAGCGCGGACAGCCGCGCGCCGTCGTCGGGCAGCGCGGCGGTGAGTTCGGGCAGGAGGGCGAGCGTGTCGCGCAGGCCGGAAAGGTCGCGTGGACGCGCATTGCGCAAGGCGATGCGGCCGCCGATGCGCTCGACGTCGGCGCAGCCTTTCAGGAGTCGGTTGAGCGTGGCGGCGGCGTCGGGCGCGCCGGCGAGCACGCCGATGGCGTCGCGCCGCGCGGCAAGGACCGCACGGTCGCGCAGCGGATGATGCAGCCAATGGCGCAAGAGCCGCGTCCCCATGCCGGTCGCGGTGGTATCGAGCACCGACAGCAGGGTCGGCGCGGCTTCGCCGCGCAGCGTCTCGGTGAGTTCGAGGTTGCGCCGCGTGGCGGCGTCGAGCTGGACGAACTCGCCGTCGCGCTCGGCGCGGATCGATTGCAGGTGCGGCAGGGCGGTGCGTTGTGTCGCCTGCAGATAGTCGAGCAGGGCCCCGGCGGCGGCGATCGCCAGGCGCAGGTCGGCGACGCCGAAGCCGGCGAGGTCGCGGCTGCCGAACTGCTGCGCGAGCCGCGCTTCCGCATTGGCCGGATCGAATTGCCAGGGCGCCAGGCGACGTACCGCGCCTGCTTTAATCGAGGCGCTTTCAGCGCACGAGGCGGTGAAATCGAAATCGTCGGGCGCGAGGATTTCCGCCGGCCGGATGCGCGCGAGCAGGGCGGGCAGGGCGGCCGGCGCGATTTCCGTGACCTGGAAGCGCCCCGAGGCGAGGTTGAGCCAGGCGACCCCCAGCGCGCCACTGCCCGGCGCGACTGCCAGGATCAGCGTGTCGCGTGTCTCGTCCAGGAGGCCCGAGTCGGTCAGCGTGCCGGGGGTGACGATGCGCGTGACCTGGCGCTCGACCGGGCCTTTGCTGGTGGCGGGGTCACCGACCTGCTCGGCGATCACCACCGATTCGCCCAGCTTCATGAGGCGCGCGAGGTACTGCTCGGCGCTGTGGTAGGGCACGCCCGCCATCTTGATCGGGCTGCCGGCCGACACGCCGCGCGTCGTCAGCGTGATGTTGAGCAGGCGCGCGGCCTTCTCGGCGTCCTCGAAGAACAGCTCGTAGAAGTCGCCCATGCGGTAGAACAGCAGCATGTCGGGATGCTGCGCCTTGATGCCGAGATACTGCTGCATCATCGGCGTGTGGGCGGCGGGCTGGTTCACGGCGCAATCAGTTCGACAGTCGGGAAATAGCTGCGGTAGCGCTGCGCATCCCGGGTCAATAACGGGCATCCCAGTACGGCAGCGTGGGCGCCGACGAAAAAGTCGGCGAGCACATTGGATTTTTTCCCGCCCTTGCGGCGATAAAGCGCAAACGCCTTGCCGGCGAGAAACAGGGCAGGGCGGGGCAGTTCCTTGAGGGCCAGCCCCATCGATTCGATGGCTCGGTCGAGCGCCTCCACCCGGGAAAACGTCAACGACAACTCGGCATAGATAATGGGGTTGATCAGCAGCGGGTGGATTTTGGACTGGGCGCGCAACTGGTCGATCGACCAGTCGGCCCAGTCGGGATCGTCTTCCAGCACATCCACCAGGACGTTGGTGTCCACCAGCAGCATCAATCGTCGCCGCGCAGCAGCTTCATCAGATCGTCGGTCCGCCACTTGAGGTCGGCCTTGCCCCGGGCCGCCTCGAAGCGGTCTGCCTTGCGGGACACGCGGGCGCGTGATTTGTGGAGGACCACCTCGCCGGCCTGGTTGACGGCGAATTCCACAGCGCAGCCGGGTTCCAGATCGAGGGCGGTGCGGATCTGCTTGGGGATGGTGACCTGCCCCTTGCTGGTGAGCGTGGTGGCCATGGTGCGCTCCTGCGGGTATTACGTGGAAAATAATTGTAATACTCAAGGGCTGACCGAACAAGTCGTCACTCCGTCACTGGCCCCGGAATAGGGAGCAAGCGACGGAAAGAGGAATATCGGCTTATTCAGTTCTTCTCGTGGGGGCTGTCATTAGGATGAATCAGACCTTCAGTTCGGGCGGCAGATGGGGCGCGAGGATCTGCAGCATCTGCGCGAAGACCTTGGGGTTGCCCGCGACGATGTTGCCGGAGTCGAGAAAGCCTTCGTCACCCAGGAAGTTGCCGACCAGTGCGCCGGCTTCCTGCGCGATGAGGCTGCCGGCGGCGATGTCCCAGGGATTCAGCCGCATTTCCCAGAAGCCGTCGTAGCGGCCGCAGGCGACCCAGGCGAGATCGAGCGCGGCCGAGCCGGGACGGCGCAGCCCCGAGGTCGCCTTCATCATGTCGCGGAACATGTTGAGATAGGCCTCGGCGAAGCTGAAATCGCGGAAGGGGAAGCCGGTGCCGATCAGGCATTCGGCGAGTTTGCTGCGCTTGCTGGCGCGGATGCGGCGGTCGTTGAGCATGGCGCCGCGGCCGCGGCTGGCGGTGAAGAGTTCGTTGCGCGTCGGATCGAATACCACGGCCTGCGTGATCTGGCCTTTGTGTTTGAGCGCGATGGATACCGAATATTGCGGCAGGCCGTGCAGGAAGTTGGTGGTGCCGTCGAGCGGATCGATGATCCACACATAGTCCTCGCCGTTTTTGGCGTCAGCCGTGCCGGACTCCTCTGCTAGAATCCCATGATTTGGATAGGCGTCGAGCAGGGTCTCGATGATGGCGCGTTCAGCCATCTGGTCGACCTCGCTGACGTAGTCGCGGTCCTGTTTGCTCCGCACGGTGAGCTGGTCGAGTTCGAGCGAGGCGCGATTGATGATCGCCCCGGCTTTGCGGGCGGCCTTCACCGCCGTATTGAGCATGGGATGCATGGCAAGGATCACGGGTTTCAAAGAACGAGCCCCGCATTTTACTGGATGACGCAACCGAATCCCCAGCTTCTCGCCAACATTCGCATCGTGCTCGCGCGCACCAGCCATCCCGGCAACATCGGCGCCGCCGCGCGCGCGCTGAAGACCATGGGGCTTGCCGACCTGGCGCTGGTCGACCCCGCCGTGTTTCCCAACAGCCAGGCCGACGCCATGGCCTCGGGCGCGACCGACGTGCTGGCCCGCGCCCGCGTGTGCAAGACGCTCGCCGAGGCGCTCGCCGACACCCGTCTCGCGCTCGGCGTGTCGGCGCGCCGCCGCGACATCGTCGCCGACGTGCTGACCCCGGCCGAGGCGTCGGCCCGTCTGCTGGGCGAAGCGCAGGCAGGGCCGGTGGCGCTGGTGTTCGGCAACGAGACCAGCGGGCTGTCGAACGAGGAACTGAGCCTGTGCCAGGGCCTCGTGACCATCCCCGCCAACCCGGACTACAGCTCGCTCAACCTCGCTGCCGCCGTGCAGGTGCTGTGCTACGACATCCGCCAGGCCTGGCTCGGCCGCGCGGGCTGGCCGCAGCCCGCGATCGACGCCGCCAGCGGCGACGAGGTCGAGAAATTCTATTCGCACCTGGAAACCGCGCTGGCCGAGCTCGAATTCCTCAACCCCGGCTCGCCCGGCAAGCTCATGCTGAAGCTGCGCCGGCTGTTTTCCCGCACCCGCCTGGCGAAGGAAGAAGTGAACATCCTGCGCGGCATCCTCACCGCGGCCCAGGCGGCGAAGCGGGCTGCCGGCACCGCGGCGAACAATAGTTGACTAATTTACTCGGGATAAGCATCCTTCGCGCATGAGCCTCGTCCAACAACTCAAGGAAGACATCGCGGTCGTGTTCGACCGCGACCCCGCCGCGCGCTCGACCTTCGAGGTCGTGACGACCTATCCGGGCTTTCACGCCATGCTCATTCACCGCCTGGCGCACCGGTTGTGGCGCATGCACTGGAAATGGCTGGCGCGCTTCACCTCTTACCTGGGGCGCTGGCTGACCGGCATCGAGATCCATCCGGGCGCGACCATCGGCCGCCGCGTGTTCATCGACCACGGCATGGGCGTCGTCATCGGCGAAACCGCCGAGATCGGCGACGACTGCACCCTGTATCACGGCGTGACCCTGGGCGGCACCTCATGGAACAAGGGCAAGCGCCATCCCACGCTGAAAAGCGGGGTGGTCGTGGGGGCCGGGGCCAAGATCCTGGGGCCGATCACCGTCGGCGCCAACGCGCGCGTCGGCTCCAACGCCGTGGTGGTCAAGGACGTGCCCGACGACGCCACGGCGGTCGGCATTCCGGCGCGCATCCTCGACAGCGCCGCCGAGAAAGAGCGCAACCGCCAGGCCGAAAAGCTCGGCTTCTCGGCCTATGCGATCTCGGCCGACATGAACGACCCGGTGGTGAAGGCGATCCACGGACTGATCGACCATTCGGCGCACATCGACCAGCGCCTGGAACTGATCCTGGCGCAGTTGCAGAAGCTGGGCGCGGAGCTGCCGGCCGGACAGGACAAGCCGGACGATTTCGACCCGAACTATCTGAACAAAATAGTTGACTAAATTATTCAAGTAAGCAATAGTTGACTGAAATGCTCGGGAATTTTATGATTCGGGCGATATTTCAGGAGAACCGTGATGAGATTGACTACCAAGGGTCGCTTCGCCGTCACCGCCATGCTCGATCTGGCCCTGCGCGGCGGCAAGAATCCGGTGACGCTGGCCGGCATCAGCGAGCGTCAGGACATTTCGCTGTCGTATCTGGAGCAGCTGTTCAGCCGCCTGCGCCGGCATGCGCTGGTCGAAAGCGTGCGCGGCCCGGGGGGCGGCTACTACCTCGCCAAGCCGCTCGACGCGGTGAGCGTGGCCGACATCATCCGCGCCGTGGACGAGCCGATCGACGCGACCCAGTGCGGCGGCAAGGAAAACTGCCACGACGAGCACCGCTGTCTCACCCATGACCTGTGGACGGGACTCAACGCCCATATCTACGATTACCTCGACAACGTCACGCTGGCATCGCTGGTCGCCAAGCAGGACGAGTGCAAGGACAAGGTGATGCAGGACCGCCGCGGCTCCAAGATTTCGTTGGTCGCTTGATTCGATCAGGGCATATATAGAGATGAAACCGCTTTACTTCGACTACTCCGCCACCACTCCCGTCGATCCGCGCGTCGCCGAGAAAATGATCCCCTACCTGACCGAGCACTTCGGCAACCCGGCCTCGCGCTCGCACCCCTACGGCTGGGAGGCCGAGGAAGCCGTCGAGACCGCGCGCGGCCACATTGCCGCGCTCGTCGGCGCCGACCCCAAGGAAATCGTCTTCACGTCGGGCGCTACCGAGTCGAACAACCTCGCCATCAAGGGCGCCGGCCATTTCTACGCGGCTACCCGCGGCAAGCACATCATTACCGTGAAGACCGAGCACAAGGCCGTGCTCGACACCGTGCGCGAGATGGAGCGCCAGGGATTCGAGGCAACCTATCTGGGCGTGAAGGAGAACGGCCTCATCGATCTGGACGAATTCCGCGATGCGATCCGTCCCGATACCGTGCTCGCCTCGGTGATGGCGGTCAACAACGAAATCGGCGTGATCCAGGACATCGATGCCATCGGCAAGATCTGCCGCGAAAAAGGCGTGATCTTCCACGTCGACGCCGCCCAGGCCACCGGCAAGATGCCGATCGACCTGAAGACGCTGCCGGTCGACCTGATGTCGTTCTCGGCGCACAAGACCTACGGCCCCAAGGGCATCGGCGCGCTGTACGTGCGCCGCAAGCCGCGCATCCGGTTAGAGGCGCAGATGCACGGCGGCGGCCACGAGCGCGGCATGCGCTCCGGCACGCTGGCGACGCACCAGATCGTCGGCATGGGCGAGGCCTACCGCATCGCCAAGGAAGAGATGGCGACCGAAAACGAGCGCATCCGCATGCTGCGCGACCGCCTGTATGCGGGTCTGAAGGATATCGAGGAAGTGCATCTCAACGGCGACATGGAGCGCCGCGTGCCGCACAACCTCAACGTCAGCTTCAACTTCGTCGAGGGCGAGTCGCTGATCATGGCGATCAAGGACCTCGCGGTGTCGTCGGGTTCCGCCTGCACCTCGGCCAGCCTCGAGCCGTCCTACGTGCTGCGCGCGCTGGGCCGTTCCGACGAGCTCGCGCACAGCTCGATCCGCTTCTCGATCGGCCGCTTCACCACCGAGGAAGAAGTCGACTATGCGATCAAGCTGCTGCACGAGAAGATCGGCAAGCTGCGCGAACTCTCCCCGTTGTGGGAGATGTTCAAGGAAGGCATCGACCTGAATACCGTGCAGTGGGCTGCACACTGAAATTGAAGTCAAGGAGAACACCATGTCCTACAGCGAAAAAGTCCTCGACCACTACGAGAACCCCCGCAACGTCGGTTCCTTCGCCAAGGAAGAAGAGGGCGTCGGCACCGGCATGGTCGGCGCGCCCGCCTGCGGCGACGTCATGAAGCTGCAGATCAAGGTCGGCCCGGATGGCGTCATCGAGGACGCCAAATTCAAGACCTATGGCTGCGGCTCGGCGATCGCGTCGTCCTCGCTGGTGACCGAATGGGTCAAGGGCAAGACGCTCGACCAGGCGATGGAAATCAAGAACACGGCGATCGCCGAGGAACTCGCGTTGCCGCCGGTGAAGATCCATTGCTCGATCCTGGCGGAGGACGCGATCAAGGCGGCGGTTGCCGACTACAAGCAGAAAAAAGGGCTGGAGTAAGCCATGGCGGTCACCCTGTCCGAACGTGCGGCCCGGCACGTCAGCAACTTCCTCGCCAAGCGCGGCAAGGGCGTCGGCATCCGTCTTGGCGTGCGCACCAGCGGCTGCTCCGGCATGGCCTACAAGCTGGAGTTTGCCGACGAGGTGCCCGCGGGCGATGTGGTCTTCACCAGCCACGGCGTGACCGTGTTCGTCGACCCGAAGAGCCTGCCCTACATCGACGGCACCGAACTCGACTACGCGCGCGAGGGCCTGAACGAGGGATTCAAGTTCAACAACCCGAACGTGAAGGATGCGTGCGGTTGCGGCGAGTCGTTCAACGTCTGATTTGTTGGTGAAGGGGGGCAAGGGGAGGTCAGCCCTGCGTCTCACCCTTACGCCTCATCTGCCATGGATTTCACCCAAACCCACTTTGAGCTGTTCGGCCTGCCGCCGACCTACGCGCTCGATCGCGACCGCCTCGACGCCGCGTACCGCGAACTGCAGAACGCCGTGCATCCCGACCGCTTCGCCGCGCAGCCGGAAGCCGAGCAGCGGGTGGCGATGCAGTGGGCGACCCGCGTGAACGAGGCCTACCAGACGCTCAGGCATCCGGTCAGCCGTGGCGTGTACCTGCTGAGGCTGCAGGGCATCGATGCGCTCGATGCGCATGACACCAGAATGGCGCCGGATTTCCTGCTGCAACAGATGGCGTGGCGCGAGGCCATCGACGAGGCGCGGGCGGAAAAGCGTGTCGATGCGCTCGACGCCCTGACCGATGACCTGCGCGCCGCGCATCGGCGCATCGAGGCCCGGCTGGCCGAGCTGATCGACGTGGCCCGGGATTACGAGGGGGCGCGGGAGACCGTGCGCCAGTTGCGTTTCATGGACAAGCTCATCGCCGAGGTCGGCGACGTGTACGAAGAACTGGAAGCCTAAGAAATGGCCCTGCTGCAGATCGCCGAACCCGGCATGTCCGCCGCCCCGCACCAGCATCGGCTGGCGGTGGGCATCGACCTCGGCACGACCAATTCGCTCGTGGCGACGGTGCGCTCCGGCCTCGCCGTCGTTCTCGACGATGAAGCCGGACATTCGCTGCTGCCCTCGGTGGTGCGCTACCACCCGGATGGGCGGGTGGATGTCGGCTATGCCGCGCAGGCCGCGCAGAACTGCGATCCGCACAATACCATCGTGTCGGTGAAGCGCTTCATGGGGCGCGGCATCGCCGACATCGACGACATCGCCAGCCTGCCGTATCACTTCGTCGATGCGCCCGGCATGGTGCAGTTGAAGACCGTCGCCGGCGTCAAGAGCCCGGTCGAGGTTTCGGCGGAAATCCTCAAGGCCTTGCGCCGGCGTGCCGAAGCCGCGCTCGGCGGCGAGCTGGTCGGCGCGGTCATCACCGTGCCCGCCTACTTCGACGACGCCCAGCGGCAGGCGACCAAGGACGCCGCGCAGCTCGCCGGCCTCAACGTGCTGCGCCTGCTCAACGAGCCGACCGCGGCGGCGATCGCCTACGGCCTAGACAACGCGTCCGAAGGCGTCTACGCGGTCTACGACCTCGGCGGGGGCACCTTCGACATTTCCATCCTCAAACTCTCCAAGGGCGTGTTCGAGGTGCTCGCGACCAATGGCGACTCGGCTCTGGGCGGCGACGATTTCGACCAGCGCGTTTTCTGCTGGATGCTCGAGCAGGACCGCTTCGCCCCCTTGTCGGCGGGCGATGCGCGTCTGTTGCTGACGAAGGCGCGCGACGCCAAGGAAGCGCTGACCGAGCACACCGAGGTGCGCGTCACCGCCGTGCTCTCCACCGGCGAGATGATGGACGCGACGCTCACGCAGGAGGAATTCAACAAGATGACCGCCGGCCTGGTGAGCAAGACGCTCGCGCCGACGCGCAAGGCGCTGCGCGACGCCGGTCTCGCGGTCGACGAGATCAAGGGCGTGGTGATGGTCGGCGGCTCGACGCGCATGCCGTGCATCCGCCAGGCCGTCGCCGATTTCTTCCGGCAGACCCCGCTCACCAACCTCGACCCCGACAAGGTCGTCGCCCTCGGCGCGGCCATCCAGGCCGACGTGCTCGCCGGCAATCGCGCGGGCGACGACTGGCTGCTGCTCGACGTCATTCCGCTCTCGCTCGGCCTCGAGACCATGGGCGGGCTGACCGAAAAGATCATTCCGCGCAACACCACCATCCCGACCGCGCGCGCGCAGGACTTCACCACCTTCAAGGACGGGCAGACCGCGATGAGCATCCACGTGCTGCAGGGCGAACGCGAACTCGCCGCCGACTGCCGCTCGCTCGCGCGCTTCGAGTTGCGCGGCATCCCCCCCATGGTCGCGGGCGCGGCGCGCATCCGCGTCACCTTCCAGGTCGACGCCGACGGTCTCCTGTCGGTGTCGGCGCGCGAGCAGAGCAGCGGCGTCGAGGCGAGCGTGCAGGTCAAGCCGTCGTATGGCCTTGGCGACGAGGAAATCATGCGCATGCTGAAGGACGCCTTCACCCACGCCAAGGACGATATGTACGCGCGCGCGCTGAATGAGCAGATCGTCGACGCCCAGGGGCTGATCGCAGCGACCCGCGCCGCGCTCGCCGAGGACGGCGAACTGCTCGACGCCGACGAGACCGCGTCGATCGAGACCGCCATCGCCGCCCTTGAAAAGCTGATCGCGGACCCTCACGTCGAGCCGAACCATCACCTCGCCATCAAGCGCGGCATCGAGGCGCTCAACGCCACCACCACCGAATTCGCGCAGCGCCGCATGGACCGCAACGTCCGCCGTGCGATGGCGGGGCAGAAGCTCGAAACCTTCGGTTGACCGCATCATGCTGAACGACGCCTTCATCGAATCCCTGCGGGTGAAGCTCGAGGCCCACCCGATCTACGCCGCCGTGCAGACGCCGGACGACCTGCGCGTGTTCATGCAGCACCACGTCTACTCGGTGTGGGACTTCATGTCGCTGATCAAGTATTTGCAGCACCAGGTCGCGCCGGCGCGCTGGCCGTGGGTGCCGGGCGAGGACGCCTCGGTGCAGCGCTTCATCAACGAACTGGTGCTGGAAGAGGAAACCGACATCGCGCTGCCGGGGCAGGCAGGCCACACCAGCCACTTCCTGCTGTACCTCGCCGCCATGCGCGAAATCGGCGCCAACGCCGACCATCCGGCGCGTTTCGTGCGGATCGCGGGCGAAGAGGGCATACAGGCCGCGCTCGCCTCGGGGCTGGCGCCCGCGCCGTCGGCCGCCTTCGTCCGTACCACCTTCGGCTTCATCGACGGCGGCAGGCCGCACGAAGTGGCTGCCGCGCTGGCGCTCGGCCGCGAGCACGTCATCCCGTCGATGTTCCGCGCCTTCCTCGCGCGCATGGCGGTGACCGAGGCGCAGGCGCCGAGCTTTCACTACTACCTCAACCGCCACGTCCACCTGGACGAGGATTTCCATGCGCCGCTGTCGCTGCGCCTGCTCGCCGCGCTGGTCGGCGGCGATGCCGGCAAGTGGCGCGAGGCCGAAGCCGCCGCCGAAGCCGCGGTCGATGCCCGCCTGCAATTCTGGGACGGCGTACTCGCCGCCCTGCCGAGCCAACACTCCCAAGCGGCCTGAGAGGCCCGGATCCCATGCCCCAGCTCATCGTACTGCCCCACGTCGAACTCTGTCCCGAAGGCACCGTCATCGACGCCAAGCCCGGCGAAACCATCTGCGACACCCTGCTCGCCAATGGCGTCGAGATCGAGCACGCCTGCGAGAAATCCTGTGCCTGCACCACCTGCCACGTCATCGTGCGCGAAGGCTTCGAATCCCTGCCCGAATCGACCGAGGAAGAGGACGACCTGCTCGACAAGGCCTGGGGGCTGGAACCGCAGTCGCGGCTGTCGTGCCAGGCGCGCGTCGCCGACGCCGACCTGGTGATCGAGATTCCCAAGTACACGATCAACATGGTCAAGGAAGGACACTGACATGAAGTGGACGGACACGCTCGATATCGCCATCGAACTCGCCGAAGCGCATCCTGAAATAGACCCGCGCACCATCCGCTTCACCGACCTGCATGCCTGGGTGATGGAACTGCCCGAGTTCGACGACGACCCCAACCACTCCGGCGAGAAGATCCTCGAAGCCATCCAGATGGCCTGGATCGACGAGGTCAGCTGACCCCCGGCGGGCGCTGCATGCCATCGCCCGCCCCGCTTCCCGCCTCGTGCTAGACTCCCTCAAAATTCGAGACGAGCATGGCCGAGGATACAGACCTTTCCCGTACCGAACCGGCAAGCCCGCGGCGCCTGCAAGAGGCGCGCGCAGCGGGCGACGTGCCGCGCTCGCGCGAACTGACGGGCTGGGTGAGCCTGCTGGCGGCGCTCGGCGTGCTGGGCTGGCAGGCACCGCATCTGTTCGAGGCGCTGCGCGTTGCCACCGAGGTCGCCTTCCTCCACGCCGCGCAGCCGTTGGCGCCGGCGTTCGTCGAGGCGGCGACGGCCGCGCTGTGGTCCCTGCTGCCGGTGCTCGCCGCCTTGTTTGTCGCCGCGCTGGTCGGGCCGATGCTGCTGTCGGGCTGGGTGTACGCGCCGCAGCGCCTCCAGGCCGACCTGGGCCGCGCCAATCCCGGCAAATCCTTGACGCGCCTGTTTTCGGCCGACGCCTGGTTCGACGGCGGGCTGGCATTCGTCAAGCTCGCACTCGTCGTCGTCGCCGTGGCCTGGGCGCTGGCGACCGGCTGGCCGATGCTGGATACGCTGGAATCCGGCCCGGCTGCGCTGGCCGGCTGGCTGGGGCGGGGTGTGCTGGCGCTGGTCGGCGCGCTGGCGGTCGCTGCCGCGCTCGACGCCGGCTGGCGCTGGTGGCGCTACCTGCAGCGGCACGCGATGACCTGGCAGGAAGTGCTGGCCGAGGCGCGCGAGGCCGAACTGCCGCCCGAGGTGCAGGCGCAGTTGCGGGCGCGGCAGCAGCAGGGGCAGGGGACGGGCGCTGGAACCAGAACGAGCCCTCTCCCCAACCCTCCCCCAGAGGGGGAGGGAGCGAACGCTGGGCCCACTACGATTAACGAGGTGATCGGGTGAACGCGCAGGGGGCGATGCTGCTCGGCATGCCGATGAACCGGCTGGCGGTGCCGGCGCTGGTGCTGCTGATCCTGGCGATGATGGTGCTGCCGCTGCCCACCTTCATGCTCGACGTGCTGTTCACGCTCAATATCGCGCTCGCCATGATCGTGCTGCTGGTGAGCCTGAACGCGCGGCGGCCGCTCGATTTCTCGGTGTTCCCCACGGTGCTGCTGCTGACCACGCTGATGCGGCTGGCGCTCAACGTGGCGTCCACCCGCATCATCCTGATGCAGGGGCACACCGGCCCGGACGCGGCGGGCAAGGTGATCGAGTCGTTCGGCAACTTCCTCGTCGGCGGCAACTACGTCGTCGGCTTCGTCGTGTTCCTCATCCTCGTCATCATCAATTTCGTCGTCATCACCAAGGGTGCCGGGCGCATCGCCGAGGTGGCGGCGCGCTTCACGCTGGATTCGATGCCGGGCAAACAGTTGGCCGTGGACGCCGACCTCAACGCCGGCTTCATCAACGAGGCCGAGGCGCGCGCCCGGCGCCACGACATCGGGCGCGAAGCCGACTTCTACGGCGCCATGGACGGCGCTTCCAAGTTCGTCCGTGGCGACGCCATCGCCGGCATCATCATCCTGCTGGTCAATCTCATCGGCGGTGTGCTGGTCGGCCTGTTCCAGCACGACCTCGGACTCACCGAGGCGCTCGGCCGCTACGCGCTTCTCACCGTGGGTGACGGCCTGGTGACGCAGATTCCGGCGCTGGTGATCTCGACCGCGGCCGGCATCGTGGTGAGCCGCGCGTCGAGCGAGCAGGATCTCAGCCGGGAATTCTCCACCCAGGTGTTCGGCCGGCCGCAGACGCTCTATGTGTCGGCCGCGGTGCTCGGCACGCTGGGCATCATCCCCGGCACGCCGCACGCCGCCTTTCTCAGCATCGCCCTGGTGCTCGCCGGCCTCGGCACCTGGCTGATGCGGCGGCAGCGCCGCCTACCCGAGTTGCTGTCGCCCGAGCCGGAGGAGGCGCCGGCGACGCTCGACGTCACCTGGGCCGACATTCCCCCCGTCGACGTGCTCGCGCTCGAGGTCGGCTACCGCCTGATTCCGCTGGTCGACCGCAACCAGGACGGCGCCGCGCTCGCCAGGATCACCGAAGCGCGCCGTGCCTTCGCCGCCGACATGGGCCTGGTGGTGCCGCTCATCCGCGTGCGCGACAATCTGCAGCTCAAGCCCAACAGCTACCGCATCACGCTCAAGGGCGTCGTCGTCGCGCAGGGCGAGTTGCCCAGCGGCCAGGTGCTGGCGGTCGACATGGGCGACGTGCTGGGACGGCTCGACGGCACGCCGGGCAGCGATCCGCTCACCGGCCAGCCCGGCATCTGGATCGAGGCTGGAAAGGAGGAAGACGCCGAATTGCGCGGCTTCGTCGTATTCACGCCCGCCGACCTCATCGCGCGCGAAGTCGAGGCGGTGTTCCGCCAGCATGCCCCCGAGCTCCTCGGCCGCACCGAGGTGCAGCAGCTCCTCGATACCCTGTCACGCACCCATCCCGGGCTGGTCGAGGACGTCACGCCGCGCCATTTGCCGCTCACCAGCGTGCAGGCGGTGCTGCAGCAGCTGATCGCGGAGAATGTCTCCATACGTGACACGCGCACCCTGTTCGAGACGCTCGCGGCGCGCGCGCCCACCACGCAGGCGATCGACGAGCTGGTCGAGACCGTGCGCGCCGCGCTCGGCCGCAGTATCGTCGACCGCCTGTTCGAGGGCCGCGACACGCTGCACGTGATCGGGCTTGCTGCGGAAACCGAAACGCGGCTGCTCAACGAAATGGGCGAGGAGGGCGAGGCGCTGCTGACCCCGGCCACGATCGACGCGCTGAACGAGGCGGCCGGGCGGGCCGTCGCCGAGCAGGCGCGCGCGGGGCACCCCCCCGTCGTGCTGACTTCGCCCGCGCTGCGCCCCATTCTGTCGCGCCTGCTGCGGCGCAACCTGCCGCAGCTCGCGGTGATTGCCTACGCCGAGGTGCCTGCCGATAAAATGGTGCAGGTGACGACGGAACTCAGGATCGGAGCCGATGCATGAGCGTACAGGTCTTCATTGCGCCGAACGCCCGCGCGGGGCTGGCCCGGGTGCGCGAGCAGCTCGGCGACGACGCCGTGGTGCTGTCGACGCGACCGCACCCGCAGGGCGTCGAACTGCTGGCGAGCGCCTACGGCGATCTGGCCGTGACCGCGGCGGCGGAAAGCGCCGATGCCGCGGGCGGCTCGCGCATCCTGCAGGAACTGGCGCGCCTGCGCGGCATGCTGCAGAACCAGCTCGCGGGTTTCGCCTGGGGGGCCACGCGGCGGCGCGACCCCGTGCGCGTCGAGCTGATGCAGACGCTGTTCGCCGCCGGCTTTGGCAGCGCGCTCGCGCGCACGCTTGCCGCGCGCCTGCCGCGCGGGCTCGATGCCGACGCCGCACAGCGCTGGTTGCGGCAGGTGCTGGTCCGCAACCTGCCGCTGTTGCCGCGTGACACCGATCTGCTCGCGCGTGGCGGTCGCTACGCGCTGGTCGGCTCGACCGGCTCGGGCAAGACCACCACGCTCGCCAAGCTCGCTGCCCGCGCTGTCGACACGCATGGTGCGGTGCGCGTCGCCCTGGTCGCGGCCGACGCCTATCGTGTCGGCGCGACGGCCCAGCTCCGGGTCTACGCCGACCTCCTCGGCGTATCGCTGCACGTTGCCGAAGACGGGAACAAACTGGCGCGCCTGCTGCCGCTGCTCGCCGACCGCGCGCTGGTGCTGATCGATACCGCCGGCCACGCCCCGAACGATCCGCGCACCCGCGAAGGCCAGGGGCTCGACGCATCGGGGGTGCGTCGCCTCGCCGTGATCGCCGCCAACCAGCAGGGGGCGGCGATCGAGCAGGCGTTGCAGCGCTTCGGCCAGGGGGCGGCCGGCTGCATCCTCACCAAGCTCGACGAGACGCCGCAGCCGGGCGCCGCGCTCGACGGCCTGCTGCGCCACCGTCTGCCGCTGGCCTGGATCAGCGGCGGCCAGCGCGTGCCGGAGGATTTGCACCGGCCCAACGCCGCCTACCTCGTCGACCGGGCGCTCAAGGGCGGGCAACTCGCCACGCCCTATGCGCTGGAGGCCGAGGACTGGCCCTTGATGGCGGGGGTCGAAGCCGATCGCGCCGAACGCCGTCGCGGCCATGGCGGCTGACCAGGCCGCCGGCCTGCGTCGCCGCCGGACCGCGCGTGCGGCGTCCTGTCTCCACCTGCATTCGTCACAAGCGGCGACGGCCCGGCGTCTTCTCGCTGCCTTGACCCGGCAAGGGCTCGACACGCTCTTGATCGACACGCAGGGGCGCCACCTCGACCATGCGCCGCGCAGCCTGTTCGACTGGCGGCGGCAACTCGCCCGCCAGCAGCTGCATTTGCATGCGCTGCCCGCCGGGGCGGCGTGGCACGCGCCCGGTGTCGAGGCGGACGCGGCGGCGCTGGCCATGCTGTCGGCGCGCTACGACTGCCTCGTTTTCGACCATCCGCTGGACACGGGCAGCGCCGTGGCGCCACCCTTCCCAGGTCATGTCCGCGTGCTCGACGTGTCGCTCGCCGACCTCAAGCCGGCGTATCGGCTCCTGAAGACGCTGGCGCACCAGGCGTGTGGCGCCGATATCCTGCTTCTCGGCGAGGTGGCGGCGTGCGCGCGGCTCGAAGCCGCGTGCAGGCAATTCCTCGACGCGGCGCGTGCGCAAAGAATAGGCACCCTGGCGCATGAAACTGATGCATTCGCCGCGCTTGCCGTTAGAATGGCGGGCGAGGAGACAGGCCCGCAGGCCGTCACATAATACGACCCAGGAACGCATGCAGAACTATGTCGGGTAAAGCGTCGTCGCAGGACGAACAGATCAGGAAGTATGCGCCGCTGGTCAAGCGCATCGCCTACCACATGATGGCGCGGCTGCCCGCCAGCGTCGAGGTCGACGACCTTATCCAGGTCGGGCTCATCGGCCTGATGGACGCGGTGTCCCGGTTCGACGGCACCCAGGGCGCGCAATTCGAATCCTATGCCACCCAGCGCATCCGCGGCGCCATGCTCGACGAGCTGCGCGAGGCCGACTGGCTGCCACGCCACGTGCGGCAGAAATCGCGCCAGATCGAGGCGGCGATCCACCGGCTGGAGCAGCGCCACGGCAAACCGCCGACCGAGCACGAAATCTCCGCCGAGCTCGGCATGCCGATCGACCAGTACCAGGCCATGCTGGGCGACGTGAAATGCTCGCAACTGCTCTACTACGAGGATTTCTCCGACGAGGACAGCGCGAGTTTTCTCGAGCGCTACCTCGTCGACGGCAGCAGCGATCCGCTCGCGCTGCTCGAGGACGGCGGCTTCCGCAAGAGCCTCATCGAGGCGATCCATCACCTGCCCGAGCGCGAGCGCAGCATGATGGGCATGTATTACGAGCAGGACATGAACCTCAAGGAAATCGGCGCCGTGCTCGGCGTGTCGGAGTCGCGCGTGTGCCAGTTGCACTCGCAGGCCGTCGCCCGCCTGCGCGCCCAGCTGAAGATCTGGAAGGACTGAATCCCCGGGCACGGCGCTTCGCGGCCAAATCCGCGATAATGCAGGCTTTCCACCCTGTCTGCGCGCTTGCAATGTCCCAATCCGACCTCAAGAAAAAAGCTCTCGATTACCACCGCAACCCCCGCCCTGGCAAACTCGAAGTCGTTTCCAGCAAACCCTGCGCCACCCAGGCCGACCTCGCGCTTGCCTACACGCCGGGCGTCGCCCAGCCGGTGCTGGAAATCGCGAAGAATCCTGCGAAGGCCTACGACTACACCAACAAGGGCAACCTCGTCGCGGTGATCACCGACGGCACCGCCATCCTCGGCCTGGGCGATCGCGGACCGCTCGCCGCCAAGCCGGTGATGGAAGGCAAGGCGGTGCTGTTCAAGCAGTTCGCCGGCATCGACGTCTACGACATCGAAGTCAACGCGAAGACGCCGCAGGACTTCATCCGGGTCGTCGAGGCGATCGCGCCGACCTTCGGCGGCATCAACCTCGAGGACATCGCCGCGCCGCACTGCTTCGAGATCGAGGCGGCGCTGAAGAAAAAGCTCGACATCCCGGTCTTCCACGACGACCAGCACGGCACGGCCACCATCATCTGCGCGGGCCTCATCAACGCGCTCCACGTACAGGGCAAGTCACTGGAGACGGCAAAAATCGTCTGCCTCGGCGCTGGCGCGGCCGGCATCGCCTCGCTCAACCTGCTGGTGGCGATGGGTGCGCAGAAGCGCAACATCCTGCTCGTCGATTCCAAGGGCGTGGTGCACAAGGGCCGAACCGACCTCAATGCATTCAAGAAGGCTTACGCGCGCACCACCAAGCTGCGCACGCTGGATGAGGCCATGGCCGGTGCCGATGTGTTCATCGGCGTCTCGGGCGCCAACCTGGTGAGTCCTGCGATGATCAAAAGCATGGCCGACAGGCCGGTGGTCTTCGCGCTCGCCAACCCCAACCCCGAGATCCTGCCCGAGAAGGCCCGCGCCGCACGCGACGACCTCGTCATGGCCACCGGCCGCTCCGACTACCCCAACCAGGTCAACAACGTGCTGGGCTTTCCCTTCATCTTCCGCGGCGCGCTCGACGCGCGCGCCAGGGAAATCACCCAGGCCATGCTGATCGCCGCCGTGCACGCGCTCGCCGAACTCGCCCGCGAGCCGGTGCCGGCCTCGGTGCTGAAAGCCTACAAGCTGAAGAAGCTCAAGTTCGGTCCGGACTACATCCTGCCCAAGCCCTTCGACCCGCGTCTTGCCCAACGCGTCCCCCAGGCCGTGGCGAAGGCGGCGCAGGAGAAACTCGTCCGTAGACGGAAAGCTTGAATGTGTTGAACCTTTGCAGTACGGTAAGAACGTAATGCCGTCCTTACTGGAGTGCTGCCATGCTTGCCATCGCGAAAATTACCGCCAAAGGGCAAACCACCATCCCGCAGAATGTGCGGGCGGCACTCAAGGTGGCGCCGGGCGACCTGATCGCCTGGGAAATCGAAGCAGACGGCACGGCACGCGTGCGGCGGGTACAGCCTCTCGACCTGGAATATCTGCGTTCCCTGGAAGGCACCCTGTCGGAATGGGCGGGGGAGGCAGACGAGAAAGCCTACCGTGAGCTTTGAACGTTTCAGCGTGGTGCGGGTGCCATTTCCGTTCAGCGACCGGAATGCCGTCAAGAATCGCCCCGCGCTGGTCCTGTCCGATGCCTCGGCCTTCAACGCCCCGGCAGGATATACGGTGATGGCGATGATCACCTCGGCCGAAACCCCCGATTGGCCGCTCGATTGCCCGCTCAAGGATCTGGATCAGGCGGGCCTGCCGGCACCCTCCAAGCTGCGCTTCAAACTCTTCACGCTGGACAATCGCCTGGTTCGCGGCGAACTCGGGCGCCTGTCCGCCGCCGACGCAGAGCGGGTTGCGCAGGGTTTGTCGACACTGCTCCGAGTCCCGGCCTGATTCGAGCCATGTCCCGCGACACGCGCCCCGTTTACCTCGATCTGCTGCGCATCCATCTGCCGCTTCCCGGCTGGGTGTCGATCCTGCACCGGGTGTCGGGCGCCTTGCTGTTCCTCGCCTTGCCGCTTGGCGTGTGGGCGTTGTCGGCTTCCTTGTCCAGCGAAGCTGGGTTTCGCGCGATGGCCGGCGCTGCCGGCAGCGTGGCGGGGAAGCTCCTACTGGTCGGACTCACCTGGGCGTTCTCGCATCACCTGTTCGCCGGCCTGCGCCACCTCGCGCTCGATGCGCACTGCGGCACGTCCTGGGCGCAGGCGCGGCGAAGCAGCCTGGCGGTGCTGACGGCGAGCGCTGCGGTGACGCTCGCCGTCGCCTGGAGGCTGCTGGCATGAAGGCGATTACTGGCGCGCACGCCGGCACCGGCAGCTGGCTGCTGCAGCGCGCCACGGCGGTGCTGCTCGCGCTCGCGCTGCCGGGGCTGGCGCTTTATCTGTTTGCGGCGCTGCCCACGGATTTTGCCGGTTGGCAGGCGTTGTTCGTGCCGCAGGCGGTGCGAGTGCTGTTGCTGCTCACGGCCGCGGCGCTGGCGCTGCACGCCTGGGTCGGCATGAAGGACATCCTCATGGATTACGTGCGGCACACCGGGGGGCGTCTCGCGCTGCTGCTGGTGGTGATCGTCGTCCTCGCGGGCAGCGTCGTCTGGTTGGCCGCCGTCCTGTGGAGGCCGGCATGAACACGCGCCGCGTCGATGCGCTGATTGTCGGCGGCGGCGGCGCCGGCCTGCGCGCGGCGCTGCAACTGGCGCGTTCGGACTACAAGGTCGCGGTGGTGTCCAAGGTCTTCCCGACACGCTCGCACACGGTGTCGGCGCAGGGCGGCATCACCGCCGCGCTCGCCAACGTCGACGACGACCGCTGGGAATGGCACATGTACGACACGGTCAAGGGCGGCGACTGGCTCGGCGACCAGGACGCGATCGAGTTCATGTGCCGCGAGGCCGCCAGCGCGGTCTACGAGCTCGAACACATGGGACTGCCGTTTTCGCGGCTCGCCAACGGCAAGATCTATCAGCGGCCGTTCGGCGGGCAGTCGAAACATTTCGGCGGCGAGCAGGCCACGCGCACCTGCGCGGCTGCCGACCGCACCGGCCACGCGCTCTTGCACACGCTCTATCAGCAGAACGTCGCCCACCGCACGCAGTTCTTCGACGAATATTTCGCGCTCGACCTGGTGCGCGATGACGAGGGCTACTGCCTCGGCGTCACCGCGCTGTGCATCGAGACCGGCGAACCGCTCCTGATCGAGGCGCGCGTAACGCTCCTGGCCACCGGTGGGGCGGGGCGCGTGTTCGGCAACAGCAGCAACGCCATGATCAACACCGGCGACGGCCTCGGCATGGTGCTGCGCGCCGGCCTGCCGCTCGAGGACATGGAGTTCTGGCAGTTCCACCCCACCGGCATCGCCGGCGTCGGCTGCCTCATCACCGAGGGCGCGCGGGGCGAGGGCGGCTATCTGCTGAACAGGCACGGCGAGCGCTTCATGGAACGCTACGCGCCGCATGCGAAGGATCTCGCCGGGCGCGACGTGGTCGCGCGGGCGATCGCGATCGAAATCGCCGCGGGCCGCGGCGGCGGCCCCCCCGGCCCGTACCGCGAACC
>JBKBQH010000019.1:22570-40578 GCA_046292745.1 Thiobacillus sp.
CCCCGCGCCGCCTGCTTGGGCTCGCGGGGGCGGCGTGGGGGCCGCGGGGGAGAGCGCTATCTCTAGCGCCGGGGGCGGGGCGGGCGCCCCCCGCGGCGATTACGTCGACCTCAAGCTCGACCACCTGGGCGAGGCGGCGATCGCCGCCAAGCTGCCCGGTATCCGCGATCTCGCGATCCGCTTTGCCGGGGTCGATCCGGCGCGCGCGCCGATTCCGGTCGCACCCACCGCGCATTACATGATGGGGGGCATCCCCACCAACCTCTCCGGCCAGGTCGTCGTGCCGGCCCATACCGGCCCCGAGGAGCCGGTGCCGGGCCTCTATGCCGTCGGCGAATGTGCCTGTGTGTCGGTGCATGGCGCCAACCGGCTGGGCGGCAATTCGCTGCTCGATCTGGTCGTGTTCGGCCGCGCCGCGGGCCGCCACATGCTCGACACCCTGCACGAGAACCCCTATCCACGACCCTTGCCGGCGCATGCGGCCGATGCCAGCCTGGCGCGGCTGGCGCGCTGGGAACGGCCTGGCGACGAACGCGTTGCCGCCATTGCCGACGATCTGCGCCGCACCATGCAACGGCATTGCGGGGTATTCCGCACCGACGCGGTGCTGCGCGAAGGTCTGCAAAAGCTCGATGAGATCGAAGCGCGCCTCGCGCGCGCGGGCCTTGCCGACACCAGCCGTGTCTTCAACACGGCGCGCATCGAGGCGCTGGAACTGGAAAACCTGATCGGCGTGGCGCGCGCCACCCTGGTGTCGGCGATCCATCGCACCGAGAGCCGCGGCGCGCACACACGCGAGGATCATCCGCAGCGCGACGACGAACACTGGCTCAGGCACACGCTGTATTCGCGCGCAGGGGACCAGGTCGACACCAAGCCGGTGCGCCTGAAGCCGCTGACGGTGGAGCCGGTCAAGCCGAAGGAGCGGGTGTATTGATGAAATTCCGCCTCTACCGCTACTCCCCGGAATCCGGCGAACAGCCCTTCATGCAGGACGTCGAGCTCGACATCGCGCCTGCCGGCAAGATGCTGCTCGACGCGCTGATCGCGATCAAGGCGCAGGACGAAACGCTCTCGCTGCGGCGATCCTGCCGCGAAGGCGTGTGCGGCTCGGACGCGGTGAACGTCAACGGCAGGAACCGGCTAGCCTGTATCACGCCGCTGGCCGAATTGAAAGAGCCGGTCGAGGTGCGCCCGCTGCCGGGGCTGCCGGTGATCCGAGACCTGGTTGTGGACATGGCGCCCTTCTACAAACAGTACCGTTCGGTCAAGCCGTGGCTGATCAACGATGCGCCCGAGCCGGAAGTCGAACGCCTGCAGTCGCCCGAAGATCGCGCGCTGCTCGACGGCGCCTACGAATGCATCCTGTGCGCCTGCTGCACCACCGCCTGTCCGTCGTTCTGGTGGAACCCGGAAACCTTCGTCGGCCCGGCAGGGCTCCTGCAGGCCTGGCGTTTCCTCGCCGACTCGCGCGACGAAGCGACTGCGGCGCGGCTCGACAATCTGGAAGACCCTTACCGGCTGTACCGCTGCCGCGGCATCATGAACTGCGTCGATGCATGTCCCAAGGGCTTGAACCCGACGGCGGCGATCGGGCGCATCAAGGCGCTGCTGGTCAAGCGCCGTGTCTGACCCGGTTGCCTGGCGCTGCCGACGCGGCCTGCTCGAGCTCGACCTGCTGCTGGGTGGCTTTTGGGCCGCGCACCGCGCTACACTTGTGCCTGACGAGCGGGCCGCGCTGGAAAGGCTGCTGGCCCTGCCGGACATGGAGATCGTCGACCGGATCGAAGGCCGTGTGCCCGCCGGCGACGCCACCCTGGCGGCGCTCGTCGAACGCCTGAACAATTTTCGAGACACAGCAGGATGAAAAAAACCGTCACCCTCACGTTCAGCGACGGCAGCCCGCCGATCGAGCTGCCGATCGAGCAGGGCACCTACGGTACGCCGGTGATCGACATCCGCCCGCTGGGCGCCCAGGGCTATTTCACCCACGACCCCGGCTTTACCGCGACCTCCAGCTGCAAATCGGCCATCACCTACATCGACGGCGAGCAGGGCTTGCTGTACTACCGCGGTTACCCGATCGAGGAACTGGCCTACAAGGCCGACCACATGGAGGTCTGTTACCTGCTGCTGCATGGCGAGCTTCCGACTGCCGGGCAGAAGCAGGCCTTCGTCGATTCGATCAGCCACCACAGCATGCTGCACGACCAGATGGAAAACGTGTTCCGCGGCTTCCGCCGCAGCGCGCATCCGATGGCGGTGATGATCGGCGTGACCGGCGCGATGTCGGCGTTCTACCACGAGGGCATGGACATCTTCGACGCACGTCATCGCGAGATCGTCGCCCACCGCCTGATCGCCAAGATTCCCACGGTCGCGGCCTGGGCCTACAAGTTCAACGAGGGCCAGCCCTTCATCTACCCCAAAAACCGGCTCAGCTACGCCGAGAACTTCATGCACATGATGTTCTCGACGCCGTGCGAGGACTACGAGCCCAACCCGGTGCTGGCGCGCGCGCTCGACCGCATTTTCATCCTGCACGCCGACCACGAGCAGAACGCCTCGACCTCGACCGTGCGCCTGGCCGGTTCCAGCGGCGCCAATCCTTATGCCTGCATCGCCGCCGGCATGGCGTCGTTGTGGGGACCGCTGCACGGCGGCGCCAACGAGGCGGTGCTGAAGATGCTCGACGAGATGGGCGACGTCTCGCGCATTCCCGAGTTCATCAAGCGCGCCAAGGACAAGTCGGATTCCTTCCGCCTCATGGGTTTCGGCCATCGCGTCTACAAGAACATGGACCCGCGCGCGCGCATCATCCGCCAGACCTGCTACGAGGTGCTCGACGCGCTCGACCTGCGCGACGACCCGCAGTTCAGGATGGCAATGGAGCTCGAACGCATCGCGCTGGAAGACGAATACTTCATCAGCCGCAAGCTGTATCCCAACGTCGACTTCTATTCCGGCATCATCTTTCGCGCCATGGGTATTCCCAGCAGCATGTTCACCGTGATGTTCGCGCTGGCGCGCACCGCCGGCTGGGTCGCGCAGTGGAACGAGATGCTTGCCGACCCGGCGCACAAGATCGGCCGCCCGCGCCAGCTCTACACCGGGCCGGCGCGACGCGAGTTCGTGCCGATCGGGCAGCGCACCGCCTGATCGCCATGCGCCTGCCGGTGGCATCCCGATGAGCGCGACCGACTGG
The DNA here is from genome assembly GCA_046292745.1 of Thiobacillus sp. Taxonomy (GTDB): domain Bacteria; phylum Pseudomonadota; class Gammaproteobacteria; order Burkholderiales; family Thiobacillaceae; genus Thiobacillus. The sequence goes on from JBKBQH010000019.1 coordinate 25,776, forward strand.
TCGCAGACGACCCCGCTGTATGCCGGCAACGCTGCCTACCTGGAGGCGTTGGACGATGCGGCGCTGGCGCCCTGGCTCGAGCGTCCCCTGCCTGGCGCGGCCGGCGTTTCCGATAGCGCCCAGGTCGGTGTATTGCGGCTCATCAACGCCTACCGTTATCTCGGCGTGCGCAATGCCGACCTCGACCCGCTGCGCCGCTTCGAACCACCGCCGACGCCCGAGCTCGACCCCGAACACTACGGCCTCACCGAGGCCGACCTCGACCGGGAGTTCGAGACCGGCACGCTGTTCGGCGTCGAGCGCGCCACCCTACGCGAGATCCTGCGCCGGCTGCGCGCCGCCTATTGCGGGCGCGTCGGCGTCGAGTACATGCACATCACCGAGGTCGCCCGGAAGCGCTGGCTGCAGGAGCGCATCGAATCCGCGCAGGGGCGCTTCGGCCTGTCGCCTACGCAGAAGAAGAAAATCCTCAAGCGGCTGACCGACGCCGAGACGCTGGAGCGCTTCCTCCACACCAGGCACGTCGGCCAGAAACGTTTCTCGCTGGAAGGCGGCGAGGCCCTGATTCCCATGCTCGACCAGGTGATCGCGCGCTGTGCGCGCCACGGCGCCAAGGAGATCGTGATGGGCATGGCGCACCGCGGGCGCATCAACGTGCTCGTCAACATCATGGGGCGCACGGTGGACAGCCTCTACGCCGAGCCGGAAAACGGCGATCCGGCCTCGCCGCTGTCGGGCGACGTGAAATATCATCAGGGCTTCTCCACCGACATCGCGACCGATTACGGCCCGGTGCATCTGGCGCTCGCGTTCAACCCCTCGCACCTGGAGATCGTGCATCCGGTCGTGCGCGGCTCGGTGCGCGCGCGCCAGGACCGCCGCGGCGACGTGCTCGGCTACGAGGTCGTGCCGGTGATCCTGCACGGCGACGCCGCGCTGTCGGGGCAGGGCGTGGTGATGGAAAGCCTCAACATGTCGCAGACGCGCGGCTTCCGCAACAACGGCGCGATCCACATCGTCATCAACAACCAGATCGGCTTCACCACCTCGGACCCGCGCGACATCCGCTCGACGCTGTATTGCACCGACGTCGCCAAGATGGTCGAGGCGCCGGTGCTGCACGTCAACGGCGACGACCCCGAAGCGGTCGCCTTCGCCGTGCAGACCGCGGTCGACTACCGCTACACCTTCCACAAGAACTGCTTCATCGACCTGGTGTGCTACCGCCGCCATGGCCACAACGAGCAGGACGAGCCACTGGCGACCCAGCCGCTGATGTACCGCGCGATCCTGGCGCATCCGACGACGCGCGAGCTGTATGCGCGTCGCCTGGTCGATGAATCGGTGCTGACGGCCGAGCAGGCGGCACGACTCGTCGAACAGTGCCGTGAACGCCTCGAGCGCGGCGAATCACTTTCCGCGCCTGCGTTGTCCGACTTCAAGGAAAGCTATAGCGTCGACTGGAGCCGCTTCCGCGGCAACCATTCGCCCGAGGTGCCCACCGCGGTGACTGCCGCGCGGCTCGATTTCCTCGGCGAGCGCGTCACCACGCTGCAGCATGATATCGAACTGCACCCGCGCGTGCAGAAGGTGCTCGACGACCGCCGCAAAATGCGTGCCGGCGAACTGCCGGTCGACTGGGGTTACGCCGAGACGCTCGCCTACGCCAGCCTGCTCGACGCCGGCCACAATGTGCGTCTGTCCGGGCAGGACTCGGCGCGCGGCACTTTCTTCCATCGCCACGCGGTGTGGCATGACCAGAAACGCGAGCGCCGCCAGAGCGGCGTCTACATTCCGCTCGAGCACATCCATGCGCGGCAGGGAAATTTCACCGTCATCGATTCGCTATTGTCGGAAGAGGCCGTGCTCGCTTTCGAATACGGCTATGCCACCGCCGATCCCGATACGCTCGTCATCTGGGAGGCCCAGTTCGGCGACTTCGCCAACGGCGCGCAGGTGGTGATCGACCAGTTCATCACCAGCGGCGAGGCCAAGTGGGGACGCCTGTGCGGCCTGGTGATGATGCTGCCGCACGGCCTCGAGGGGCAGGGGCCGGAGCATTCCTCGGCGCGCCTCGAGCGTTTCCTGCAACTCAGCGCGCAGGAGAACATCCAGGTCTGCGTGCCGACCCTGCCGGCGCAGATGTTCCATCTGCTGCGCCGGCAGATCGTGCGTCCGGTCAGGAAACCGCTCATCATCATGAGCCCGAAGAGCCTGCTGCGGCTGCCGCTGTCGACCTCGTCGCTGACCGATCTGTCGAGCGGCGCCTTCCTGCCGGTGATCGACGACCCGCAGGCACCGCGCGAGGCGACGCGCGTGGTCGCGTGCAGCGGGCGCGTCTGGTTCGATCTCGACGCCACCCGCCAGTCACGTGGCCTCGCCGATGTCGCGCTGGTCCGCGTCGAACAGCTTTATCCCTTTCCCGAGGCTGCCTTCCGCGAAGTGCTCAGTGCCTATCCCCGGGCGACCACCTTCGTCTGGGCGCAGGAGGAGCCGATGAACCAGGGCGCATGGTTCCAGACCCTGCATCATCTCAATCATTGCGCGCCGGCCGGCCGGCGTTTCCACTATGCCGGCCGCCCGCCGGCGGCGGCCCCGGCCTCGGGCTACGCCTCGCGCCACCGTGCCGAACTCGAAGCCCTGCTCAGGGATGCCCTGGAGACCCCGTATGAAGCTTGAAGTGCGCACGCCCACGCTGTCGGATTCCGTCGCCAGCGGCACCCTGCTGCCGTGGCGCAAGCGGGTAGGCGAGCGGGTCGCGCGCGACGAGACCCTGGTCGACATCGAAACCGACAAGGTCATCCTGGAAATTCCCGCGCCGGCGTCCGGCACGCTGCTCGAGATCGTGAAGCCCGAAGGCGCGGAGGTGCAGGCCGGCGAACTGATCGCGCTGATCGAGACGGGCGAGGGCGCGCCTGCTCCGGCCGCGCAGCCGGAAAAGCCGGCACCGGCGGCCGCCGTGCCCGCGCCCGAACCGGCCGTATCGCCGCCCGCCGCGCCCGCCCAGGCCGTCGTGGCGGGGGAGCGGCCTCACCCCAGTCCCCTTCCGCTCCCGGGAGAAGGGGTGAGCGCTGCCATTCAAGCACCCGCGCCGGCCAAACGCGAACCGATGTCGCGCCTGCGCCGGCGCATCGCCGAGCGCCTCGTCGCGGCGCAGCACACGGCCGCGCTGCTCACCACCTTCAACGAGGTGAACATGCAGCCGGTGAACGAACTGCGCCAGCGCTACAAGGCCGAGTTCGAGGTCAGGCACGGCGTCAAGCTCGGCTACATGTCGTTCTTCGTGCGCGCTGTCTGCCAGGCGCTCGAGGCCTTCCCCATCGTCAACGCCGCGATCGACGGCAACGATATCGTTTGGCACGCCGACGCCGACATCGGCATTGCGATTTCGACCCCGCGCGGGCTGGTGGTCCCGATCCTGCGCCGTGCGCAGGCGCTGAACGCCGCTGGAATCGAACTCGCCATTGCCGACTTCGCCCGGCGTGCGCGCGACAACCAGCTCACGCTCGACGAGCTCGCCGGCGGCACCTTCTCGATCACCAATGGCGGCGTGTTCGGCTCGCTGCTCTCGACGCCCATCCTCAATCCGCCGCAGTCGGCGATCCTCGGCATGCACGCGATCCAGGAGCGTCCGGTCGCCGAGCATGGCCAGGTCGTGATCCGGCCGATGATGTATCTCGCGCTCACCTACGACCACCGTCTGATCGACGGCCGCGACGCGGTGCAGTTCCTGGTGGCGGTGAAGACCGCGCTGGAAGCGCCCGCCGCGCTGCTGGGAGAAATCTGAAATGAGCGAAGCCCTGGTCGAGATCCGCGACCTGCATTTCGCCTATGGGAGCAACCCGGTGCTCAAGGGCGTCAATCTCACGATTCCGCGCGGCAAGGTCGTCGCCATCCTCGGGGTCAGCGGTTGCGGCAAGTCCACGCTGCTGCGCCATGTCGGCGGCCAGCTGCGCCCGGCCCGCGGCCATGTCCGCTTCGACGGCCAGGTGGTGCATGAACTCGATATCGACGATCTCTATGCCCTGCGGCGCAAGATGGGCATGATGTTTCAGGTCAGCGGCCTGTTCAGCGATCTCACGGTGTTCGACAACATCGCCTACCCCCTGCGCGAGCACACCGACCTGCCGGAAGACGTCATCCGCGACCTCGTGCTGATGAAGCTGCACGCCGTCGGTCTGCGCGGCGCGCGCGACCTCGCCACGGGCGAGCTCTCCGGCGGCATGGAAAGGCGCGTCGCGCTCGCCCGCGCGATCGCGCTCGACCCCGCGCTGATCATGTACGACGAGCCTTTCGCCGGCCTCGACCCGATCTCGCTCAACACCATCGCGAGCCTCATCCGCCGCCTCAACGACGCCCTGGGCCTGACGTCGGTGGTCGTCACCTACGACGTGTCGGAATCGCTGAAGATCGCCGACTACGCCTGCTTCCTTCACGACGGTATCGTGGTCGCCGCGGGGCCGGCGGCCGAGATGGCCGATTCCGCCGACCCCTTCGTTCATCAGTTCGTGCACGCCGAGCCCGACGGCCCGGTTGCGTTCCAGTATCCGGGCCGCCCCCTCGACGAGGTCATGGGCCTCAAATCCGCCTGATACCGTTCAGTTAGGCCGTTTTCTGCCGTTATTTCGGGGGAACGGGGCGTCTGCCCGGCAGGAACGATGATGAACCAGAACGCCACCGCAGCCAGCGAGCCGCGCATCGACTTCGGTGCGCTGCGCGCGCTCGTCGTCGACGACTATCCCGGCATGCGAAACGCGCTGCGGCTCACGCTCTCGAACTTCGGCATCACCAAGGTGCAGCTGGCGGCCAGCGCCTCCGAAGCCATTTTCCAGATTCGCAACAAGGCCTACGACTTCATCCTGTGCGATTTCAACCTCGGCGACGGCCGCGATGGCCAGCAACTGCTCGAGGAATTGCGCCACAGCCGGCTGATTCCGCTGGAAACCGTATTCATCATGGTCACCGCGGAATCCTTCTACGAAAAAGTGGTCGCGACCGCGGAACTCGCGCCCGACGATTACCTGATCAAGCCGTTCAGCGCCGAGATGCTGTGCGGCCGCCTGGTCGCGATCCTGCAGCGCAAGCGGGCATTCGCCGAGGCTTACCGGCACTACCAGTCGCAGCAGATGGAAGCGGCGATCGCCGCGTGCGACAAGCTGTTGCGCGAGCAGCCGCGTTACGCCGTGGACGCGCTGCGCTTCAAGGGCGAGTTGTTGATCGCGCTGGGACGCTTCGACGAGGCGGAAAAACTCTACCAGCAGGTGATCGCCATGCGCGCCGTGCCCTGGGCCAGGCTGGGCCTTGCCCGCGCGCTGCATCTCAAACACGATGACGACGCGGCGGAAGCGGAACTGCGCGACGTGCTCGAACACGCGCCGGAAATGGTCGCCGCCTACGACCTGCTCGCCGACGTATGCATGGCCAGAAAGGACAGCCAGTTGGCGCAGGAAGCACTGCAGCACGGGGTGGCGGTCTCGGCGCGGACCGTGCGGCGGCAGCAGCGGCTGGGCGAGTTGGCGATGGACAACGGCGATCTCGATGCCGCGCGCACGGCCTTCAGCGAAGCGGTCGAGAAGGGGCGGCATTCTATCTTCATTGGCCCTGCCGACTACGGCAATCTGTGCCGTGTCCAGCTCGAACAGGGCGATCTCAAGGCGGTGGCGAACACGCTGCGCCAGAATCGGCGGGCGCTCGAATCCCACCCGGATGGGAGGCTGGTCATGGCTGTCACGCAAAGCCGGCTTTACACGCGGGAGGGCAAGGCGGGCGACGCCGCCAGGGCGCTCGACAACGCGGCGGACCTGCGCGCTGGCGGGGCGCAGGGCGACCCCCATCTCCTGCTCGATCTTGCCAGCGCCTGCATGGCGAATGGACGCGCAGACGAGGCCGACGCGGTCGTCGCGGATGTCGCGCGCAATGCCCACGACAGCGAGGCCCTGCTCGAGAAAGCGCGCCGGATCTACGCCGAGGCCGGACGCGAGGCGGCAGGCAGGAGCGTGCTTGCGTCAGCCACGGCCGACGTGCGCAAGCTCAACAATGAAGGCGTCGTGCTGGCGCAGAAGGGCGATTTCCGCGGCGCCACCGAAAAGCTGCTGGCGGCGTGCGAATCCGCGCCTTTCAACCCGCGTGTCAGCATGAACGCGGTGTGGGTGATATTGAAATACCTCGACCAGGCCGGCATGGACGAGAAAATGATCCTGACCGCCCGCCATCACCTTGCCGAAGCCGAGCGGCGCGCACCGGCGCATCCGCGCCTGGCGGATTTGCGCCTGCACCTGATGGAAGTGGAGAGCCGCTTCGGCATCAAGCGGGCCAGCGCATGATCGACGATGACAACGCGTTCTACGCCGCCCTGATCCATGAACTCAAGAACAATCTCGGCCTGCTGTCGATGACGATGGATCGGATTCCGCTTTCCGGGATGCCCGCCTGCGACAGCGCCGTGGACGTCGCGCGTCTCCAGTGCCAGGGCGTCGTCGAGCGCCTGCAGCAGGCGCTGACGATCTACCGGGCGAACCAGGGGCATCTCAGGGCGCGCATCGACGCCTATTCGCCGCACGAATTGCTTGCCGAGGTGGGCAAGCGTGCCGACACGCTAGCCCATGGGCGAATCCGTATCGATATCGACGTGGATGGGAGCGTGCCCCCGATCTGGTTTTTCGATCGCGACCTGGTTGAAATGGCGCTCATCAATGCGATCCACAATTCCCTCGTCTACGCCCGTTCGGCCATGCGCATCGAGGCCGGCGCGGGGCAGGGCTGGCTGGAGTTGAGCGTGCGCGACGACTCGGCGGGCTATCCCGGACACATTCTCGCCAGCGTCGCGGCGGGCACCCCCTGCCGTGCGCACGGGACTGGCCTCGGCCTGCAGTTCGCGCGACTCATCGCGCAGGCGCACGAGCACCGCGGGCGCCGGGGCGAACTGCTTCTCGACAACGCTGGCGGGGCGGTTTTCAGGCTCCGTCTGCCATGACGCCGATTCCCATGACCCCGGAACCGCGGCCGAACCGCCACGACGCCCGGTACGTCGGGGCCGGCATGACCTGCCCGCCTTGCCGGACATCTCCGCCGAACAGGCTGCCCGACGATTCCCGTTCGTGGCGCCGGGGTGGGCGTGATCCAGAATGAATTCTTCCGAAACGCCCGCAGACGGCGTTCCCATTGCCTTCGAAGACCTGGCCCTGCAGCCGGGCGAGATGCTGCACGCGCGGTCCGCGCTGGATGTCGTCGCCGATTTCCTGCCGATGGGTTTTCTCGGTTGCCTCAAGAACCAGACCCTGATCGTCACCAACCCGATCGCATCCGGCAAGGCCGTTGCCGTGCCCGAGGGCACGCCCTGCTACATCAAGGGATTCACCGGCACCTTGCAGTTCACCTTCAAAACCAAGGTCGTCAAGGTTCATGCCCAGCCCTACCCGCATTTGCATCTCGACTATCCGAAAGCGGTCAACGCCACGCGACTGCGCAAGGATCTGCGAACCGTCGTCAATCTGCCCGCGACCCTGTTCAACCCGGTGAGCAAGAAGGAAACCGCCGTGACGCTCAGGGATCTCAGCGTGGGCGGCGGGCAGCTCGTTCTGCCGGGGGGCACGGGCAGGAAGGATGCCCGCTATGTCCTGAGCTTCAAGGTCAGGCTCGCCGAGGACATGGAGGAAGAAGTGCGTGCCGAGGTGGTCGTCCGCACGGTGGAGGTGCTGGAGGACAAGGAAGCCACCCAGCATCTCCTGGGGGTGCAGTTTCTCGATCTGGACAAGGCGACACGGCTGCTGGTGATGACGCTGGTCTATCGCCAGCGGCTGCGGAAGCGCTGACCTGTTTCACCCGCGGTCATGGCCATGCCGACGCAGACCCGCTGACGGCGGGCAGCTGTCCGTTGCGAAGCCTCGGTGACGCAGTCCCGGACGAGACTCGCGGGGGTGTCCTTTTTCAATACGGCCACACCCAGGCATCCTCTTCGGGCAGGTCGACGCCGTGCGCGTGCGCGTACTCGCGGCAGGCGATCTGCCGGTCGCGCAGCTTTTCCTTCACGTGGGCGCCGGCCACCAGCAGCGAGGGCACGCGGTTGATCACGTCGATGGCGAGGCTGAAGCGGTCGATCTCGTTCTCGATCGCCAGTTCCAGCGGCGTGTTGATGCTGCCTTTCTCCTTGTAGCCGCGCACGTGCAGGTGGGCGTGGTTGGTGCGCCGGTAGGCCATGCGATGGATCAGCCACGGGTAGCCATGGAAGTTGAAGATCACCGGGCGGTCCACGGTGAACAGGCTGTCGAAGTCGCGGTCGGGGAGACCATGCGGATGCTCGCTCGGCGGCACCAGCTTGTACAGGTCCACCACGTTGATGAAGCGCAGCTTTAATTCCGGGAAGTGCTCGCGCAGCAGCACCGTCGCCGCCAGCGCCTCCTTGGTCGGGACGTCGCCGGCGCAGGCCATCACCACGTCGGGCTCGCTGCCGGCGTCGTTGCTCGCCCATTCCCAGATGCCGATGCCCTTGGTGCAGTGCCTGATCGCCGCGTCCCTGTCGAGGTACTGCAGATGGTTCTGCTTGTCGCACACGATCACGTTGACGAGGTCGGTGCTCTCGAGGCACTTGGCGGCGGTGGCGAGCAGCGTGTTGGCGTCGGGCGGCAGGTAGATGCGCGTCACCGCCGGGCTCTTGTTCACCACCACGTCGAGAAAGCCGGGGTCCTGGTGGGTGAAACCGTTGTGGTCCTGGCGCCAGACGGTCGAGGTGACCAGCAGATTGAGCGAGGCAACCGGCGCGCGCCACGGCACTTCCTTCGCCATCGCCAGCCACTTGGCGTGCTGGTTGAACATCGAATCGATCACGTGCACGAAGGCCTCGTAGCTCGACAGAAAGCCATGGCGCCCGGTGAGCAGGTAGCCTTCGAGCCAGCCTTCGATGGTGTGCTCGGAGAGCATTTCCATCACCCGGCCGTCGGGCGCGAGCTCGCTGCCGCCGGCGTCTTCCGGCAGGATGTCGGCGAGCCAGGTCTTCTTCGTCACCTCGTAGAGCGCGTCGAGCTTGTTCGACGCATTCTCGTCCGGGCCGAAGACACGAAAATTGTCCGGGTTCCTCGCCATCACGTCGCGCAGCAGCCGCCCCAGCGGGCGCGTGTTTTCCGCGCGGGCCTTGCCGGGGCCGGGAAGCGCGACCGCGTAGTCGCGGAAGTCCGGCATGCGCAGCGGACGCCGCAGCAACCCGCCGTTGGCGCGCGGGTTGGCGCTCATGCGGCGGTTGCCCTTCGGCGCCAGCGCCTTCAGCTCGGGACGCAGCCGTCCCGCGTCATCGAACAATTCGTGCGGGCGGTAGCTTTTGAGCCAGGCTTCGAGCAGCTGCAGGTGCGCCGGATTTTCGCGCACGCCGGAAAGCGGCACCTGGTGGGCACGCCAGAAGCCCGCGACCTTCTTGCCGTCGACCTCGGCCGGCCCGGTCCAGCCCTTGGGCGAGCGCAGCACGATCATCGGCCAGCGCGGCCGTCCGGGTACGCCGCTGGTGCGTGCTTCGTCCTGGATACGGCGGATCTCGACCACGCACTGCTCCATCACCGCGGCCATTTTCGCGTGCATGGTCATCGGGTCGTCGCCCTCGACGAAATGCGGCGTCCAGCCGTAGCCCCGGAACAGGCTTTCCAGTTCCGCGTGCGAGATTCGCGCGAGCACCGTCGGGTTGTGGATCTTGTAACCATTGAGATGCAGGATCGGCAGCACCGCGCCGTCGCGGATGGGGTTGAGGAACTTGTTCGAGTGCCACGCGGTGGCGAGCGGGCCGGTCTCGGCCTCGCCGTCGCCCACCATCACCGTCACCAGCAGTTCGGGGTTGTCGAAGGCCGCGCCGAAGGCGTGCGAGACGCTGTAGCCGAGCTCGCCGCCCTCGTGGATCGAGCCCGGCGTCTCCGGGGTGCAGTGGCTGCCGATGCCGCCGGGGAAGGAAAAGGCCTTGAAGAACTGGCGCAGGCCCGCCTCGTCCTCGCCCTTGTTGGGGTAGACCTCGCTGTAAGTGCCCTCGAGATAGGCCGGCGCCAGCACCCCCGGCGCGCCGTGGCCGGGGCCGGCAAGAAAGAGCGCGTCGAGGTCGTATTTGACGATCAGGCGGTTCAGATGCACCCAGGCGAAGCTCAGACCCGGGCTCGCCCCCCAGTGGCCGAGCAGGCGTTCCTTGATATGTTCAGGCTTAAGCGGTTCGCGCAGCAGCGGATTGTCGCGCAGGTAGATCATGCCGGCGGCGAGGTAGTTGCAGGCGCGCCAGTAGGCGTCGAGCTTCTGGAGGTCGCCGGCGGCCAGCGGAGGGGACTGCGATTCGGGAGCGTTCATGCGGATTCCTTCCTGTGGGCGACGCGCGGTAACGCCAGTATGGGTGAGCAAAGTTGCAGTGCGATGTTCAGGGCCGCACCTTGCGTGACCCGTGTCGCCGGCCGCGGTTCCGTGCTAGGCGGGCCGGGTCAGCGCCCAGGTGTGCCCTGCGATCACGCTTTCCTCGTCGGTGGGGATCACCCACGCCGACACCCGGCTGGCCGGTGCGCTGATGCGCGGGCCGTGGCGCGCGTTGGCGGCGTCGTCGAGCGCCAGCCCCATCCAGGCCAGGTGCCGGCCGATCGCCGCGCGCACCGGCGCGGCGTGCTCGCCGATGCCGGCGGTGAACACCAGCGCGTCGAGGCCGCCCGCCGCGACGGCGTGCGCGGCAACAGCCTGCGCGGTGCGGTAGGCGAAGAGTTCGAGCGCCTCGGCAGCTTGCGCATCGTCGCTCGCGAGCAGCGTGCGCACGTCGCCGCTGAGACCGGACACGCCGAGCAGGCCCGCGCGGTGGTGCAGCAGGTCGTCGAGCGCGGCGGGCGAGACGCCTTCCGTGCGCAGCAGATGCAGCAGCACGCCGGGGTCGAGCGCGCCGCAGCGCGTCGCCATGGGGAGTCCGTCGAGCGGGGTGAAGCTCATCGAGGTTTCCACGCTCTGCCGCGCCTGCAGCGCGCACAGGCTGGCGCCGTTGCCCAGATGCGCGACGACCACGCGGCCGTCGGCAGCGTCGCCCAGATGCTCGGGCAGCACGCCGGCGATGTATTCGTAGGACAGTCCGTGGAAGCCATAGCGGCGGATGCCGCGCGCCTCGAATTCGCGCGGCAGCGCGAAGCGGCGCGCACGCGGCGGCAGCGTGTGGTGGAAGGCGGTGTCGAAGCAGGCCACCTGCGGCAGATCCGGCCGCAGCCGCGCCAGCGCGCGGATGCCGGCCAGGCCGTGCGGCTGGTGCAGGGGGCTCAGGGGGACCAGCTTTTCCAGGTCGGCCAGCACCGTCGCGTCGACCCGCGCCGGGTGGCGGTAGCCGACGCCGCCGTGCACGATGCGGTGGCCGGCAGCGTGCAGGACGAGTCCGGGCTGCTGCGCGTCGAGCCAGTCGAGCACGCACGCAAGCGCCTGCGCGTGGTCGGGCGCGCTGACGGCCGCGTCGGTGCGGGCGCCGCCGTCGGTGACGCGCAGGCGCGCGCCGGCGCCGATGGCGTCGACCTGGCCGCGCAGCAACGCGTGCAGCGCGCCGGCCGCGCCGGGCCGGTAGACGGCGAACTTGAGGCTGGACGAGCCGGCGTTGAGGATCAGCAGGGCAGGGGACATGGCGTTACCTGATCGGGCATTGGCGTCATCATAAGAACGATACGCCGCCAGGCCCAACCGGACCTACTCGGACAGCAGCGTGACCGTGGCCTCGGCGGTCGCCGGGTCGATGTCGATGCGGACCACGCAGTACTCGGCCTGCTCGGACATCGGTGTCGGGTCATCGGTGCAACTGCAGCCGGCGATGATGCCGCTGTAGAAAATCCCCGCCTTCACGCGGATGCGGCCGGTTTCCTCGCCGGCGGCGAGGACCGACGCCTGGATCGGCGCTTCGGCCACGTGGCTGCTCACGGAAAGCGCCTGCTGCAGCGGCAGCACGGCCGGGTCGAGGGCGGCGATCTCGCGTTTCAGCACGGCCTCGAAATCGGGCGTGTTCCAGGCGCGAACGGCATCGGGCAGGCGGATCATTGGTCTACGGGTCGGGGGTGTTCATCCCATCTTAGCCGTTTCGAGCCCGGCGAGCGTCGCCAGGATATCGTCGTAAACCGGCTGCGCGTGCATGATGAAGGTGTGCAGCGCGCGCACCTTCATCGCCGCCGCGGCGCAGTTCCCGGTGGCCTCGGCCACGCTCAGGATGCCGTCGTTCTCCTCCAGTCCGAACGGCAGCCACGGCGCGCGCGGACCGCGCGTGCCGACGTAGATGCGCAGCACGCCCGGCGGCACCGGCAGATTGCGCATGAAGGCTTCGTCGGCGAGCAGGCGGCCCATCTCGCCGGTCAGCCGCCGGTACAGCCAGAAGCGCGAAAAATAGCGCGCCGCCCTGCACGCGAGCATCGGCGGCGCAAGAAAGAAACACGCCGCGGGCGGCGTTTTCAGGCGCCCGAGGGTGGCGCGGATCAGCACCGTGCCGAGCGAATGGCCGACCAGCGCATAGCGTTCGCCGCCGATGCGGCGCTCGATCAGGCGGGCGAGGCGCGCGCTCGCGCCGGCCAGCGTCTCGAAAGTGGGCGAGTAGGCGAACAGGTGCGGCACGTGGCCGGCGCGCTTGAGGCGTCGCCGCAGCCGCAGCATCGACAGCGGCGTGCGCCCCATGCCATGGATCAGCACCACGTGCATGCGCGCCTCAGGCCTCGCCGAGCAGCGCCCGGTAGCGCGCGAGATCCTCGTCGCTGTGGCAGCAGAAAATCACCTCGCGGATCGAGGGGCACATCGGCAGCGTCGCGCGCACGGTATCGACGGCGATTCTGGCCGCCGCGTCCTTGGGATAGCCGTACACACCGGTGCTGATGGCGGGAAAGGCGATCGTCGCCAGCCCGTGCTGCGCGGCCACTTCAAGGCTGCGGCGGTAACACGACGCCAGCAGCGCCGCTTCGCCGTGACCGCCGCCACGCCACACTGGCCCGACGGTGTGGATCACGTGGCGCGCCGGCAGACGGTAGCCGCGCGTAAGCTTGGCATCCCCCGTGGCGCAGCCGCCGAGCGTGCGGCACTCGGCGAGGAGTTCCGGGCCGGCCGCGCGGTGGATCGCCCCGTCCACCCCGCCGCCGCCGAGCAGCGTCTCGTTCGCCGCGTTGACGATGGCGTCGACCGCGAGCGTGGTGAGGTCGGCCCGCACTGCGCGCAGGATGACGCTCATGGCTGCGTGTGCGGCGTGGTGACGAAACCGCTGCGGTCGAAACCGAGTTCGGCTGCGCGCGCGAGCAGGGCGTCGCGCGTCGCCGTGTCGAGCTGCGGCGCGCGTGCGAGGATCCACGCGTACTTGCGACTGGGTTCGCCAACCAGCACCCAGCGGTAGTCGGGGTCGAGCGCGAGCACCCAGTAGTCGCCGTAGAACGGGCGGAAGAAGCTCACGCGCAGCCTGGCGTTGCCGCTGCCCTCGACCACCTTGGCGATGCCCCGCACCGAGTCGAAGCGGCCGTCGGCGACGCGGCACGCGTTCAGCACCGTGATGCGGTCCTTGTCGCGCGCATAGGTCGCGCGCGTGTCGGACACGCACTGCGCCTGAAAGCGGTTGGGCAGATGCGCGATCTCGTACCAGGTGCCGGCGTAGCGCGCGAGATCGACCGCCGGAACCGTGGGCAGCGGCGCGTGGGTGTGGGTGCAAGCCGCGCCCAGCAGGGCGGCGGCGAAGACAGCAAGCAGAGCGGGAATGGGTGTCATCGGGATTTCATAGAGTCGGGCAAGGCCGGCGGGGGCGATGAGCTATCATCGTTGTGCCGGTTCGGAACCCCGGGCCGGCGCCGGTTCTATCTATCCAATCGCCACCGACCTCCTTGATAACTAACGTTTGAATTCACCAGCGCTGCGCGGCTTCATCGCGCAGCGTCCGGTGGAATGATGGGTTGGGCACCTGGTCAGCTATGGCTGGCTTCTGCATGGAGCTTGAGGCCCAGCGCCCCGATGACCTTGAGAATGGTATCGAAGCCTGGACTCCGCTCACCGGAGAGAGCCTTGTATAGGCTTTCGCGGGACAGCCCGGCATCGCGGGCAACCTGTGCCATGCCCTTGGCACGGGCAATGTCGCCAAGTGCCTTGGCAATGAACGCGGCATCTCCGTCTGCCTCCTCAAGGCAAGCCTCAAGGTAAGCAGCCATCTCCTCTGGGGTTCTGAGATGTTCGGCAACGTCGTAACGAGTGGTAGCAGTCTTGGCCATAGCGGTTACTCCGAGAGATTGCGAGCGAGGCGCAAGGCGGCCTTGATATCCCTGGCTTGGGTGCTCTTGTCACCACCCGCCAAGAGAATGACCAGCTCACGCCCTCGCTGCTTGAAATAAACCCGATAACCGGGACCGTAGTTGATCCGCAACTCCGACACACCTTCGCCGACAGGCGCAACGTCACCGGGATTACCCGCAGCGAGGCGTTCAATCCTGGCTTGGACACGCGCTCTTGCCAGAATGTCGCTCAGACCATCTAGCCATTTGGCAAATGCATCTGTCTTGCGAATTTCAATCACGAGCCAACTGTAGTCGTTAGGCTACATGATGTCAATGGCGCGACGAGGATGCTTGCTGTGCCCAACGTCGAAGCTCAGGGGCGCGCCGCTTGCGGCGCGTCCCGCTGGAGCGCAATGTTATGTGTCTGCTAGGCTGACGGGAACAAAATATTTCCTCGGGTTGGCGCGGAAAGGAACGCTCGTTTCAGGAGACTGACCTTCCCTCGGTTTTTCGTCTTCCAACAGGCGGGTTTCATGCTACCTGTTTTTCCATCGGTTGAGCTGTCAGCCAGTCATGCATGAACTGCGTCGGCGACTTGTAGCCCAGCGTCG
>JBKBQH010000020.1:0-17712 GCA_046292745.1 Thiobacillus sp.
GGCGACCGGGGCCGCCGGCCGTGGCGCCGGGCGCGGCCGCGCACGCGCCGCCGGTGCCGCCGGCGGCATCCGGATCAACCGCGCCTCGATCGGCAAGGCATGCGCCGGCTCCGGCACCGGCGGCCTGCCGCCCAGCAAAGCCAGCAACAGGGCTGCGTGCAGCAGCAGCGACACCGCCAGCGCATACGGCCACACGGGCGGGCTGCGCGTCACCCGGCTCAGCGCCCGATTTGCGCGCTCAGCAGGCGCTGTTCGAGCACGACACCGTCTTCGACCACGCGCACGCGCACCGGCAGGTTGTCGTGCGCGGGCGCGACCCACACGGTGATGGCCTTCTCATCCGGCTGCTGCCCGACGCGCTGGAACTGCCGGGTGCGCAGGCTGCCGAGCGGGGTCGCGACGACGCCGCCGTCGCTTTGCACATAGCGGTAGTCGTTGAGGTCGCGCCCGCTCACCACCTGCAGGGCGAGCTCCGCGGGAAGCCGCGGCATGAACATGAACTGATACAACTGCGAGAGCTGGTCCTGCGCGCCGTCCAGCAGGCCGTCGACGCTCCAGGTCTGCCCCTTGTAGCGGTAGTCGATGCGGCGCTGCGCCCAGTCGAGGCGCGCGCTGGCGAGCTTATGCGGCGCGTCGCTGCGCGCGTGCTGGAACTGGTCCGGCCGCAGGCCCTGCGCGGTGACGGTGCCGCCGCTTTCCAGACGGATATTGCCCGGCCACAGCATTTTCAGCGGGCCGGTCGCACGTGTTTCGCTGACGAGCGTGTAGCGGTTGCCGCTGCGATCGAAACTGTCGGCGACCTGGCCCAGCTTGTGGCCGTTGCGGAACAGGTCGTAGACGAGGCGCATCTGCTGCGGCGCAAACGACGCCACACGGGCTTTAGCCCGCAGGGGATCGGCGTCCTTCAGGGGCGCCGCGTGGGCGACGGCGGCAAACAGGGTGACGGACAGCAGGAGGGTTTTCAGCATGGTCACCTTTCCGTGGTCAACACAGACTGTGACGTCGGATCGTCCCTCAAGTTTACGCGGCCGTGCCGGATTTCCAGCCGGCCTTCGGCGAACCAGCGGATCGCCTGCGGATAGATGCGGTGCTCCTGCGCCAGCACGCGCGCTGCCAGCGTATCTGGCGTGTCGTCGGCGCGCACCGGCACCGCGGCCTGGATGACGATGGGGCCGTGGTCGAGGTCGGCGGTGACGAAATGCACCGTGCAGCCGTGCACCTTCACCCCTTCGGCGAGCGCGCGCTCGTGCGTCCTGAGGCCGGGAAACATCGGCAGCAGCGAGGGATGGATGTTGAGCAGCCGGCCCTCGAAGCGGTCGATGAAGGCGGGACTGAGGATGCGCATGTAGCCGGCGAGCACGACCAGGTCGGGCCGGTGCGCTTCGATCTCGTGCGCCAGCCGCGCGTCAAAGGCTTCGCGGTCGTCGTATGCGGTGTGGTCGAGCGCGACGGCATGCAGACCGCGTTCACGCGCCCAGGCGAGCCCGGCTGCCTGCGGCCGGTTGCTGATGACCGCGACGATCTCGATCGGCAGTCTCGCCGCGGCGATCGCCTGGAAGTTGCTGCCGCGCCCCGACAGCAGGACGACGACGCGGCAGGTCACGGATAGATGACCTGGTCCGAACCTTCCGGACGCGTGACGATCTCGCCGATCCGCCACACCGTCTCACCACTCGCTTCGAGGTGGGCTTTGGCCACAGCAGCGTCGGAGGCCGACACCACCACGCACATGCCGATGCCGCAGTTGAAGGTGCGCAGCATCTCGTCCGGCGCGACGTTGCCGGCCTGCTGCAGCCAGTCGAACAGCGGCGGGCGCGTCCAGCTCGCCGGGTCGATTTCTGCCGCGACGCCCTCGGGCAGGCAGCGCGGCAGGTTGCCGGTGATGCCGCCGCCGGTGATGTGCGCCATGCCCTTCACTTCCAGCGTCTGCATCAGCGCGAGCAGGGGCTTCACGTAGATGCGCGTCGGCGCCATCACGACGTCGGCGAAGGGGCGGCCGTGGAAATCGGACTTGAGGCCGATGTGACTGACGTCGATGAGCTTGCGGATGAGCGAATAGCCGTTGGAATGCGCGCCGGAAGACGCCAGCCCGAGCACCACGTCGCCCGGGACGATGGACTGGCCGCCGATGACCTTGCTTTTTTCCACCACGCCAACGGCGAAGCCCGCGAGATCGTATTCGCCGTCGGCGTACATGCCGGGCATTTCGGCGGTTTCGCCGCCGATCAGGGCGCAGCCGGCCTGTTCGCAACCGGCGGCGATGCCGGCGATGACGGCTTCGGCGGTGTCGAGCGTGAGCTTGCCGGTGGCGAAATAGTCGAGGAAGAAGATCGGCTCGGCGCCGGCAACCAGGATGTCATTGACGCTCATCGCGACGAGGTCGATGCCGACGGTGTCGTGGCGGTTGAGCTCGAAGGCGAGCTTCAGCTTGGTGCCGACGCCGTCGGTGCCCGACACCAGCACGGGTTCCCGGTATTTCCTGGAAATCTCGATCAGCGCACCGAAGCCGCCGATACCGGCGAGCACCTCGGGGCGCATGGTGCGCTTCGCCAGCGGTTTGATGCGTTCGACCAGCGCGTCGCCGGCCTCGATGTCGACTCCGGCATCTTTGTAGGAAATGGATGACACACCCGGCTCCAGATTCAAAAGTGCGGTATTTTACCGCCTATGCCTCCCGTCCGGCCGCTCAACGCCTCCTGGCTCGCCCTCGCCGCCCTCCTCGTCGCGGGCACGCTGGTCTATCTGCTGGGGCCCATTCTCACGCCCTTTCTCGCCGGCGCCCTGCTCGCCTACATCTTCGACCCGCTGGTGAAGCGGCTCGAGCGGCTCGGCGTGTCGCGCGCCGCGGGAACCGTGCTCGTCATCGTGCTCGCCGGGCTCGTATTGTTCGCACTGATCCTGGTCGCGCTGCCGCTGTTCCAGGGGCAGTTCGCCGAACTCTCCAAACGCGTGCCCGCCGCGATCGGCCTGCTGCAAACCCGCGTCCTGCCCTGGCTGCAACAGACCCTCGGCATTGCCATCGATCCCAGCCTCGATGCGCTGAAAACCTGGCTGACCGAACAGGCCACCGAAAGCGGCGCCGACTGGCTGCCGACGCTGCAAACCGGCGCGCTCGCGGTGATCGGCGTGCTCGCCAACCTGCTGCTGATCCCGGTGGTGATGTTCTATCTGCTGAAGGACTGGGACGCGCTGGTCGCGCGCGTCGCCACGCTCACGCCGCGCGGCTGGATGGGCGCGGTGAACCGGATCGCGCGCTCGATGGACGCGGTGGTCGGCGAGTTCCTGCGCGGCCAGCTCGCGGTGATGGCCGTGCTCTCGCTCTACTACACCGCGGCATTGTGGGCGGCCGGCCTCGACTACGCACTGCCGATCGGCCTGCTCACCGGCGTGCTGTCCTTCGTGCCCTTCCTCGGCTTCGGGCTCGGCATGATCCTCGCCCTGCTGGTCGCGGCATTGCAGTTTTCCGACTGGACGGGTGTTGCCTGGGTCGCCGGCATCTATCTCGCCGGCCAGCTGCTCGAAAGCTATGTCATCACGCCGCGCCTGGTGGGCGAGCGCGTCGGCCTGCACCCGGTGGCGGTGATTTTCGCGCTGGCGGCCTTCGGGCAGCTGTTCGGCTTCGTCGGCGTGCTGCTCGCGGTACCGCTGGCTGCGATCCTGCTGGTCGCGCTGCGCGAACTGCGCGCCCTCTACGTCGCAAGCGACTTCTATCGCGGCGGCTATAATGCCGCCTCGCTGTCACCGCCTGCCTCCGCCATGCCCGCTCCGCTCCTGGAATCCCGTATCACCTCGCTGCCGCTGGTCCACCGCGGCAAGGTGCGCGACATCTACGCCGTCGGCGACGACAAGCTCCTGATCGTCACCACCGACCGACTCTCCGCCTTCGACGTCGTCATGCCCACGCCCATCCCCGGCAAGGGCGAGGTGCTGACGAAAGTGTCGGCGTTCTGGTTCGACAAGCTCAAGTCCATCGTGCCGAGCCAGGCGCTCGACATCGCGCCGGAAACGGTCGTCGCCGTGGACGAGCGTGACCAGGTCGCGGGCCGCGCGATCGTGGTGAAAAAGCTCAAGGCCCTGCCGGTCGAGGCCATCGTGCGCGGCTATCTGGTCGGCTCGGGCTGGAAGGAATACCAGGCGAGCCAGTCGGTATGCGGCATCCCGCTGCCAGCGGGACTGCAACAGGCCGACCGCCTGCCCGAGCCGATCTTCACGCCGTCGACCAAGGCGGCGGTCGGCGCGCACGACGAGAACATTTCCTTCGACGCCATGGCGAAGCTGATCGGCCCGGTGCTGGCGAAGCAGGTGCGCGACGTGAGCCTCGCGCTCTACAAGGCGGCAGCAGAGTATGCGCTCAGCCGCGGCATCATCATCGCCGACACCAAGTTCGAATTCGGCCTCGACGAGGCCGGCCGGCTGGTGTGGATCGACGAGGCGCTGACGCCCGATTCTTCCCGCTTCTGGCCCGCCGACCAGTACCGCCCCGGCAGCAATCCGCCCAGCTTCGACAAGCAGTTCGTGCGCGACTGGCTGGAAGCGAGCGGCTGGAACAAGCAGGCGCCGGGGCCGGAACTGCCGCCCGAGATCGTCGCGAAAACCAGCGAGAAATACCGCGAGGCGATGACGCGCCTGCTGGGCTGAACCCGGCTACACGCAAACCAGGGGCCGCGTAAACAGCATGAAAGGACTGGGTCGCCCCCGCCCGGACGGCGTTGCCATTTGAGGCGGAGCTATTAGAATTCCGCCTTTCTACCGATTGTCTGCGGCCTTTTGCCGCGTTTCCCCTATCCTGCGAGAGACAGAGTCATGATCTACGAAGATTTCGCCAGCGCTCAATCCTTCTTCCTGTGGTCGACCTTCGTGATCGCCCTGATCATGGGCGCGGTCGCCAACAAGACCAATTTCTGCACCATGGGTGCGGTCTCCGACTGGGTCAACATGGGCGACACCGGCCGCATGCGCGCCTGGGTGCTGGCCATCGCGGTCGGCGTGCTCGGCGTGATGGCGCTCGAGGCTGCCGGCATGGTCAATGTCACCAACACCTTCCCGCCCTACCGCCAGATGAACTTCCCCTGGCTGGAAAACGTGCTCGGCGGCCTCCTGTTCGGCATCGGCATGGTGTACGGCTCGGGCTGCGGCAACAAGACGCTGGTGCGCATCGGCGGCGGCAACCTCAAGTCGGTCCTGGTGCTGGCCGTCATCGCCGTGATCGCCTATTACATGGTCAACCCCTTCCCCGGCAGCGACAAGACGCTGTACTCCCTGCTGTTTTATCCCTGGACCAGCCCCACCGCCGTGACGCTGGCGACCAATCAGGATCTCGGCGCCATGCTGTTCGGCGACGACGCCGCCACCGGCCGCGTCGTGATGGGCGCCGTCATCGGCGGCCTGCTGCTGGTGTGGGCGTTCAAGTCGGCCGACTTCCGCCGCAGCTTCGACAACATCCTCGGCGGCCTGGTCATCGGCCTGGCCGTGCTGGCCGCCTGGTATGTCACCAGCAACGTGATGGTGAACGCCGACGGCGAGACGATGTCCCTGCAAAGCTACGTTCAGAGCTGGGACTTCTATGCCCCCGCCGACGCCGTCAAGCCGGCCTCCACCGCCGCGCTGGCGCCGCAGTCGTTCACCTTCATCAACCCCATGGGCCAGACCCTGGGCTACGCGATGAACGGTTTCGACAGCAGCCTGCTCACCTTCGGCATCATGGCGCTGGCCGGCGTGATCCTCGGTTCGCTGCTGTGGTCGCTGGTCTCGAGGAGCTTCCGCATCGAGTGGTTTGCCTCCGGCCGCGATTTCGTCAACCACCTGATCGGCGCGACCCTCATGGGCTTCGGCGGCGTACTGGCCATGGGCTGCACCATCGGCCAGGCCATCACCGGCTTCTCGACGCTGGCGCTCGGCTCCATCCTCACCTTCATCGCCATCGTGCTCGGCGCCGCCATCACCATGAAAGTCCAGTACTACAAGATGGTGTACGAGAGCGACGCCACCTTCCTGAAGGCCTTCGTCACCGCGCTGGTCGACCTCAAACTGCTGCCCGCCGGCATGCGCCGGCTGGAAGCCGTCTGAAACGGAGGCCCGGCAGGAAAAGGCCCCGCTTCGGCGGGGCTTTTTCGTTTCTGCCGCGCAAGGCGCATGGCGCATAATGCGACCAAGCGGCGACCGGCATACCGCCCCTGACGGAGACGACCATGGCATTGCGACAGTTTTTCCTCGGTTTCGCCCTGACCCTGCTTGCGCTCGCCGCGCAGGCGAATGCCCCCAGCATCGAATTGCGCGACTTCGACAACCGGCCGCGCAACGTCAACGAATTCATCGGCAAGGGGCAATGGACCATCGTCGCCGTGTGGGCGCACGACTGCCCGATCTGCGACCGGGAGCTGGGGCAGATGTCCGCCTTCCACACGGCGTACCGCGACCGCGGCGCGAGCGTGCTGGGCGTGTCCATCGACGGCACGGCCCGGATCGGGCAGGCACGCAGTTTCGCTGCGCGCCACCAGCTTCCCTTCGTGAACCTGATCGCCGAACCCGACCCCGACGTGCTGGCGAAATTCGGCGGCGGCGCCTTCGTCGGCACGCCGACCCATTATTTCTACGACCCGCTCGGGCGCATCGTCGCGCGCAAGATCGGGCCGCTTTCCAAGGAAGATCTCGAAGCCTTCATCGAGGCCTTCGACAAAAGCCCCTACGCGCGACATTGAGCGTGCCGCGTCGCGCGACATGACGAACACGCTGCCGCTCGCCAACAGCCTGCACCGCGCCACGCTCGACGCGCTGCGCCGGCATGCGCCGTTTGCGGCGATGCCCGAAGAGGAAGTGTTGTGGCTGGTGCAGCGGCTCTCGGTCGCGTACTACGCCGCGGGCGAGACGCTACTGGAGCCCGCCGACGAGGCGCCCGGCGCACTCTTCATCATCAAGCAGGGCATCGTCGGCGGCGCCAGCGCCGAGGGACAGACCGTGCTGCAGTTGGCGGCCGGCGAGATGTTCCCGCTCGGCGCGCTGCTCGCCGGGCGCGGCGTCGCCAACCGCTACGTCGCCGAAACCGACACCTTCTGCTATCTGCTGCCGGCGGCGGATTTCCACACCCTGCTGACCCGGAGCGCCGCGTTCCATGACTTCTGCACGCGCCGCATCGCCAGCCTGCTGGTCGAATCGCAGCGCGCGGTACAGGCCGAATACGCGCTGGCGCTCGACGACGAGCAGCGTTTCGCGCGGCCGCTCGCCAGCCTGATCCGCCGCACGCCTTACAGCGTGGCGCCCGACACGCCGCTGGCCGACGCGCTCGCCGGCATGGACAGGGCGCGCATCGGCTCGGTGGTGGTGGTCGACGACGCGGCAAAGCCGATCGGCATCCTCACCCTCAAGGACGTGCTGGCGCGCGTGACGCTCGCCGGCGTGCCGCTCACCGCACCGGTCGCGACAGTGATGACGCCCGGCCCGGCGACGCTGCCGGACGACGCACCGGTGGCCGACGCGCTGGTGCTGATGGCGCGCCAGGGCATCCACCACCTGCCGTTGGTGCGGGACGGCAGGCTCTCGGGCGTCGTCTCGGAAAAGGACATCTTCGCGTTGCGGCGGCTGTCGGTCGAGGGAATCACCTCGGCCTTGATGCGCGCCGACGATCCGGCGCGCCTGCCCGCCCTGGCACAGGACATCGGCGACCTCGCGCATACGCTGCTGGCGCAGGGCATGGACGCGGAAAACCTCACCGCGATCATTTCCAGTCTCAACGACCGCCTCACCGAACGCCTCATCGCGCTCGAGAGCGAACACGACCCCGAGCTGGCCGGGCTGCGCTGGTGCTGGATGGCGCTCGGCTCGGAAGGACGCATGGAGCAGACGCTCGCCACCGACCAGGACAATGCGCTGATCTTCGAGGCGGCCGGCGATGCCCGGCGCGACGCCCTGCTCGCCTTCGCGCAGCGCGTCAACGCGCGCCTCGACGCCTGCGGTTTTCCCCTGTGCCGCGGCGGCATCATGGCAGGCAATCCGCAGTGGTGCCTGTCGGCAGCCGGCTGGCAGCGGCAGTTCGCGGACTGGATCGATCACGGCAGCCCGGAAGCGCTGCTCAAGGCCAGCATCTTTTTCGATTTCCGCCCCCTCGCCGGCGACGCCGCACTGGCATTTGAACTGCGCGCCTGGCTCACCGCGACGGCGCAGAAGAATCCACGCTTCCTGCACCAGATGGCCGGCAACGCGCTGCGCAACCGGCCGCCGCTCGGCGTGGTGCGCGATTTCGTGCTGTCCGACGACGATGCCCACCCGCACACCCTCGACCTCAAGCTCAACGGCGTCACGCCCTTCGTCGACGCCGCGCGCATTTTCGCGCTCGCCGCCGGCAGCCCGCAGACCAACACCGCCAAGCGCCTGCGCGCGGCAGCCCGCGCCCTGAAGATTCCCGACCATGAAGTGGCCGACTGGAATCGCGCTTTTCATTTTCTGCAGCTGCTGCGGCTGCGCCACCAGCACGCGCAGCAGCGCGCGGGACTCGCGCCCGACAACCACCTCGACCCCGACACCCTGAACCCGCTCGACCGCCGCATCCTCAAGGAAGCCCTGCGCCAGGCGCGCAAGGTGCAGACGCGGCTGGCGCTGGATTACGATCTGTGAAGTGGCCGTTCGGACGCCCGGCGCGGCCCGTGCTGGACGCAGCGAGCACAGCCCGGCGCGATGCGCTGGCGCGCCTGAGGTTCGACCTCGACCGGCCGCTCGCCGACATTCGCTGGTGCGTGGTCGACGTCGAGACCGGCGGCCTTGACCCGGCACACGACCCCTTGCTCGCCATCGGCGCCGTGCACATCGAAGACCAGCGTATCGTTATCGAACCGAGCTTCGAAACCGGGCTGGCACAGGCAACCGCCACGGCTGCCGACAATATCCTCATCCACGGCATCAGCAGCAGTGTCCAGCGCGCCGGCGCGGCCCCGCACGCCGCCTTGCTCGACTGGCTGGAATTCGCCGGTGCCGCCCCGCGCGTCGCCTTCCACGCCGGCTTCGACCAGGCCGTGCTCACGCGCGAGGAACGCGCGCAGCTCGGGCTCAGGCTCGCCGCGCCCTGGTTCGACGCCGCCATCGTCGCCCCCGTGCTGTATCCCGACCTCGCCAGGCAATGCCGCCACCTGGACGACTGGCTGGCGCACTTCGACATCGCCGTCTACGCGCGCCACGGCGCGCTGGCCGACGCCTACGCCACCGCCGAGCTGTGGCTGGTGCTGCTCAAAACCCTGCACGCGGAAGGGCTGGCCACGGGCCGGCAACTGCACCAGCTGCTGCGCGCGCGCCGCTGGCTGCCGGCATATTAGGCCTTACTAATCTGTTTGTCGGGGCGCACGCCAGCCTCTACACTCCCGCGCACACGCGGCATCAATAAGACAAACGCGTGCACCACAACCCTTGTCAAGGAGGACAGCCATGCAGTTGACGGAAAAACACCGGGAGTACTGGCGAAGGAATCTGCGGCTCACCGCAGTGCTGCTCGCCATCTGGTTCGTCGTGACGTTCGTGGTCATCTACTTCGCCCCCCAGCTCAACGACATCGTGATCGCGGGCTTCCCGTTCGCCTTCTACATGGGCGCCCAGGGTTCCCTGATCGTCTACGTCATCATCATCTGGTACTACGCGCACCGCATGAACCAGCTCGACCGTGAATACGGCGTGCACGAGGGGGACGAATAACATGACCGCACTCACCCAGAGCCAGTTCTACCAGCAGCTGAAGAAGTACTACGCCTTCTACACCGGCGGCTTCCTCCTCTTCGTCATCGTGCTCGCGTTCCTCGAGCAGATGGGCCTTTCCCCCAAGGTGATCGGCTTCGTCTTCCTCGGCGCGACCATCGCGCTCTACGCCGGCATCGGCATCATGTCGAAGACCGCCGACATCTCGGAATACTACGTCGCGGGACGCCGCGTGCCGGCCGTGTTCAACGGCATGGCGACCGGCGCCGACTGGATGAGCGCCGCTTCCTTCATCGGCATGGCGGGCACCCTGTATCTGTCCGGCTATGACGGGCTGGCCTTCGTCATGGGCTGGACCGGCGGCTACGTGCTGGTGGCGCTGTTTCTCGCGCCCTATCTGCGCAAGTTCGGCCAGTTCACCATCCCCGACTTCCTCGGCACGCGCTACGGCGGCAACCTGCCGCGCACCATCGGCGTGATCGCCGCGATCATCTGCTCGTTCGTCTACGTGGTCGCGCAGATCTACGGGGTCGGCCTGATCACCGCCCGCCTCACCGGCATCGAGTTCGCGATCGGCGTGTACGTCGGCCTCGCCGGCATCCTCGTATGCTCCTTCCTTGGCGGCATGCGCGCGGTAACCTGGACCCAGGTCGCGCAGTACATCATCCTGATCATCGCCTACATGATCCCGGTGGTGTGGCTGTCGGTGTCGCAGACCGGCAACCCGATCCCGCAGGTGGCCTACGGCCAGGTGCTGCAGAAGGTGACGCAGCTGGAGAAGGATTTCAACAATCCCGAGACGCCCAAGGGCGCGGCGGAAGCCTCCGCGCGTGCGGCGCTCAAGGCCAAGGCAGACGCACTGGAAGCCAAGATCGCCACCCTGGACGAGGCCGTCGCGGCTGGCAATGGCGCGGCGTTCTACGCGGCGCAGCGTGCCGAGGCCGGCAATCCCGCCGACTTTCCCGCCAATATCGACGCGCTCAAGGCGCAGTGGAAGAAAAACCTGGAAGGCATCAAGAAAGCCGCCGGCCCGGTGTCGTCCCACGCCACCGCCTTTGCCGGCAAGGGCGCCCTGGCCAAGCTGATGAAGGAGAACCCCAACGCCACCGCGGAAGAGATCGCCGCGGCGAAGGCCGAGGACCAGAAAGCCTCCGACGAGAAGCGCCGCAACTTCATCGCCCTGGTGCTGTGCCTGATGGTCGGCACCGCCTCGCTGCCGCACATCCTCATGCGCTACTACACCACGCCCTCGGTGCGTGAAGCGCGCAAGTCGGTGTTCTGGTCGCTGTTCTTCATCTTCCTGCTTTACTTCACCGCGCCCGCGCTGGCGGTCCTGGTCAAGTTCGAGGTGTACAGCAATCTCGTCGGCACCTCGTTCGCCGCCCTGCCTTCCTGGGTCGCCAACTGGGCGGCGGTGGACGCCACGCTGATGAAGATCGTCGACGTCAACCTGGACGGCATCGTGCAGCTCGCCGAAATCACCATCGGCGGCGACCTCATCGTGCTGGCCACGCCGGAAATCGCGGGCCTGCCCTACGTAGTCTCCGGCCTGGTCGCGGCAGGCGGCCTGGCGGCGGCGCTGTCGACCGCGGACGGCCTCTTGCTGACCATCGCCAACGCGCTGTCGCACGACGTGTACTACAAGATGATCGACCCCAAGGCCACGACCGTGCGCCGTCTGGCCGTGTCCAAGGGCCTGCTGCTGGTGGTGGCGGTGTTCGCCGCCTACACCGCGTCGCTGAAACCGGGAGATATCCTGTTCCTCGTCGGCGCGGCGTTCTCGCTTGCCGCCTCGGCGTTCTTCCCGGCACTGGTGCTTGGCGTGTTCTGGAAGCGCGCCAACTACACCGGCGCGGTCATCGGCATGATCGCCGGCCTGGGGGTGTGCATGTATTACATGTTCATCACCTATCCCTTCTTCGGCGGCAGCCCCGCCAACGAATGGTTCGGCATCAAGCCGATTTCCGGTGGCGTGTTCGGGATGCCGGTCGGCTTCCTCGGCGTGATCGTCGGTTCGCTGCTCACGCGCGCACCGAGCACCGAGATCCAGCAACTGGTCGACCACGTCCGCTACCCGAGCCTGGAAGGCGACATCGAAACCCGCGCGACCTGATCGCGCCGTGCGCTCCGCTAGGCGCCCGCAATAAAAAGCCGGCCTTTATGGCCGGCTTTTTTCGCCCCCGTGAATCAGCCCAGGTGATGGGCGTAGTCGCTGCGCACGGCATCGCGAATCAGCCTGTGCGCCGCTGGCGGATCGTGCCGCAGCGTGTGCTCGATCACCTCGGCCACCCTGGCCGGCTCGTTGCAGTGGTGCCAGGCCATGCCCAGCGCGTACCAGGCCAGGCCGTTCATCGGCTGCAGACGGGCGGCCTCGGCCAGCGCCGCCGCGGCCTCGCGATGGCGCCCATGGCGCGCGTGCAGCATGCCGAGGCCATACCACGCCCGGTCGTTGTTCGGGTCGAGCCCGGTGGCCCGCAGAAAGGCCATGCGGGCCGCCTCATCCTGCCCCCCCTTGTCGCGCACATAGGCCAGATTGAACCAGGTGTGGGCATCATCGGGCGCCAGTTCGACCGCGAGCGTGAGCCACGACTCGGCCGCGCGCCAGCGTTCCTGGCGCGCCTCCAGCCAGCCGAGCATGCGCAGCGTCGGCACATGGCCCGGATCGGCCGCTAGACTGTCGCGATACGCGCGGATGGCGGCCTCCGGCCTGCCCAGGAGGTTGAGCAACATGCCGCGCAGGCCGTGGCGTACACGGTCGAAATTCATCATGGTCACAAGTCTGTCGAAGGTAGACCGCATTGTCCCGGCGCGGCGGCGACCCGGCAAGCTGCGCTAGAATGAGGGCCCCTCCGGAAAACGCATCATGCCGCTCGACATCCTGCTGGTCTCGATTGCACGCACGCTGGTCGAAGTCGCCGGCTTCGCGCTGCTCGGCCAGGGCGCCGTGGCGCTGCTGGCCGGAAAAACCCGCGAACAGAACCTGTTCTACCGCCTGCTGCGCACCATCGCCAGCCCCGCGGTGCGTGCAGTGCGCTTCATGACGCCGCGCGCCATCCTCGACGCCCACGTGCCCATGCTCACCTTCTTCCTGCTGTTCTGGCTGTGGATCGCGCTGGCCATCGCCAAACGCCACCTGTGCGTCCTCAAAGGGCTCGCCTGCTGAGCCGCTGCGTCGCCCATGCGGCTTGACGCGGGTGGGCCAAAGCGGTTAAATTGCCGCCTCTTTTGGCCAGTTAGCTCAGTTGGTAGAGCAGCGGATTGAAAATCCGCGTGTCCTTGGTTCGATTCCGAGACTGGCCACCAAAATTTAACGCCCAACCCCTCTCGGTTGGGCGTTTTCGTATCCGGGTTCCGCAGACGGTGCGGGGTTCCGGGCCGTTCTGCGAGTGCCGCCGGTCGGTTGCCCGAGCGCCATAACTCACCCGGTTCGCCCCTGTTCCGCCCTCTCTTCTCTCGAAACCTGCGCCAACTTTGTCGCCGTGGCACACGCAGTCAGTGTTGTTCATCAGACACTTGTGCGTGTGCCATCGGGAGTGGTTTGCCTGCGTGTTTGCACGAGCAGAGTCGTGCATCAACCCGTAAGTTGGCGACGCCAACCCCAGAGTCATCCCTTGGGCGGGTACGGATCGTTGCCGTAGCTGTTGCGCTCACGGATCTGCCCGTCTCGTCCCTGGATGAACAACTCACTCTGTTGGTTGATAGCGATGCCCCGCGCGCGGTCAATCGCCTCTTGCTGCGTGTCATGAATGGACGTGATGCGGTCGTTGCCTTCTCCGCGCACGCCCCACTGATCGCCGCCATTGACGGGTACAACCCATTGGTTCTTTCCGGTCATTTCAAATACTCCAAGTGAAGAAAAAAGTGCAGACTCTGGAAATCAGCGCGAGCCTGGGCGCGTCGGGTACTGGGCCTATGTCATGAAGATCTCCTCGATGTCTCGTTTCATGGGCTCGTAGGGATCACGCCAATGCGCCAGCCGCGCACGGCATCGAATACAGCCCTGCGCGTCGCTGCGTGACCACGAGCGCACCGTAGGCCGCGTGCTGCGCCGCAGGCTCTGGCTTGCCCCGGTCCTTTGTCTTGATCTTGAACATGTCGCTCGGCTTGGCGCTGTCCAGGTCCGCGCGCCGCATGATCCGTTCCGCCGTCGTGGCTTCGCCCTTGAACGACCATAGCGCCTCGAACACCTTGGCCTGACCGTCGGTGAATCGGATCGGTGTGCTACTGATATCTGGCAGAGTGGCCCACTTGAAGTCCGCCGAAAACGGCCCGTACACCGGCGTGGCCGGATCGGTGGCAGATGGCGTCGCGGGTGGCGACGGCGTGCCGAGGAGCGTGACCCCGCCGCCGTAGAACGTGAAGCGTTCCTCCAGCGCCAGCCACTCGACGCCAGGGCCGAAGGGCGATCCGCGCGTCGTGCGCGGCCTGGGCGTGATCACCCGGATGTCGCCGCCCGCCACGCGCACCCGATCCAACAGCGCGGGTTCTTGCAGCAGGCGCGTCAGATCGCGGGCCAGCAGGACGGGCGACCGGCGGGCATCACCAAGTCGCCACACGCCGTCGCCCAGATCGTCGATACCGTCGCGGCTTTCGATGCCGAGCGCGAGGCGCATCTTCTGCCGCAGCCAGTCCTCGTCCAGGGACAGCGACGTACCGTCGTTCGCTTCGACGGCCACGGACCCGCAGTCCGGGCAACGGCACATTCGTCCACTCCGGCCGTCACCCCAGACCTGCACCCGATGCTGCTGGCAGTGCGGGCAGAGCACGAACGACTGATCCACAGTCGTCGGCTTGACCGCCTTCCCCAAGACGGACAGTGCGGCGACATCGTGTTGCGACAGCGTGCCGCGTAGCACGGGCGTGCCGCCCGCGAACAGGCGGCAGACCAAGGCCCAGGCATCGTGCACCGCCATCAATCAGTTCCCGAATGCCGACGAAGCGTCGACCACGTCCTGTGAGAGAGGCAGCTCTTGCGCGCTCAAGGTCTGACCCTTGTGCAAGATGCCGACCTTGACGAGGTAGCGCTCCAGCTGCGCCTGCAGCTTGTTGTCGAACTTGTGCAGATTGAGCCGCCCACGGCTGGTGATCTCGATGGGAACCACCTTGGCGCGCGTGCGGCCTGGTTCGGGCGGATAGTAGAGATTGACCTGCGCCGCCGTCACCGCCCACTGGCCTTCCAACGGGCCGGGAAGCTTCTCCTTCAGCAGCTCATGTACCGAGCGCTGCTGGCTGGCCTGCATCGCCGTGCATTCGATCTTCAGGTCGCCGTCTGGGCTCAGCAGGGTGAGCGACTTGAGTTGCACCATAGAGAACCCGTCGTCGAACACCTCCGGCACATCGAAGCCCGTGCGCAAGGTGGACAGGTCCAGACACGGCGCTTTGATCTTCTGCGCGTTCGCCTTGACGCCCAGCACATGCTCCGCGAAGGCCTCGACCAGCATCTGCTGGACCTTCTGGCCGCCGCGCACCAGCGTGCGCACGACGCCGGTGGCTTGGGCGTATTCCAACACCATGTGGATGTTCGGATTGCCAACCCGGTGCTTCAATACCACGCCTTCGAACTCGAGGCGCAGCATGGCCAGATCCTTGACATGGACCGTCAACAGATAGACGCCTGGGCTGCGCTCCACCAGGTACGCGACGCAGCCATCGCCGCACTGCCGCTCGCGCTGGTAGAACGCCGAAATGGCTTGGCGCAGCCCGGCCATCGCCACTTCGGTGTCGATCGGCGTGCGCTTGACGCCGAGGTCGTATTGCTGGGCCTGTGAACCGTGATGCGCCCAGAAGTCGAAATCGCTGGCACGCTCGAACAGCGTTGGGTGATGGGTGTAGAGCCAGAACGAGCGCTGAAGGTCGCTTTGGCACAGCGCAAGTCCTGTCACTGCTGCCGGGTCGGCCATTGCGGCCTCGAACAACGCCTGCCGGCCCGCCTCGTCACCCAGCGAAACGCTGGCCATCAAGTTGGCCACCATCCGGTCGCGCGCATCCGTGTCGACCCACGCGGTGACCGCTTCTACCAAGGTCTGGTTGGCATCAGCTGCGTCACCCGGATCGATCTCGGGCATTGACAAGCCATGGCCCGTCAGGAAGTCACGTAGCGTGGCGTCCACCGGCAGCTCGAGCATCACGTCGACAAAGGTCTTCTTCATCTTGTTCGTCCTTTCTGGATCGGCGTCGGAGGTCTGCTACCGAGGTTCGGAATGCACTGGCCAGCGACATGGTTACTGAACATGCGTATCTCACAAGTAAAGCTGCGAGATACAAGCGCGATTCTGAACCTCGGATTTCCGCTTGTCAATCAAAGGAGCACATCTAGACCTTTTGTGTATCACGTGGCTATACTATCGGCCTTGCTTTTATTCACTGATTGGTTTTTCTCTACGGGAGCATCGCCATGGCTTCGGAGTTCGGAGCACGCCTGCGGCGTTTGCGCGAGGCGAAGAAATTGACCCTGCAGCAGGTCGCCGATGCGGTCGGTTGTACCAAGGCGTACATCTGGGAACTGGAAATGAAGGATGGGCAGCGCCCCACTGCCGAGCGGATTCAGAAGATCGCTCAGGTGCTCGGCGTGACCATGGAGGATGTTATGGGCACGCCCATGCAGCAGGCACCTGAAGCCAGTCCCGAGGACGTCGCCTTCTTCCGCGAGTACGCCGGAAAGTCCGAGGAAGAGAAGAAGCACTACCAAGATGTGCTCAAGATGATTTTTTCGCGTAAGGGTGGTGACTGAGATTTGAATACAGAGCAAGCTCTGACAGGATCCATTGCCTCCAGCCATGTCATCAAGTGGCTGAGGGCGTGGCATGCCGTCGAGGGCATGCCGGACGCTATCGACTTGGAAATCGTCCGGCAGATGCTGCCGGACACGCCCTACGGCGAAGGTGTTCGGGAAATCAGGCCGCCGGTGGAAATTCATAGCGACACGTTCGAAGGAATGCTGGCGCGCGATCCCGATGATCACGCGGTTTGGGGTATTGCCTACAACGGCAAGGCTCGGCGTGAGCGGCAACGCTTCACCATTGCCCACGAGTTGGGTCACTTCATCTTGCATCGCAGTCAGCAGCCAAATTTCAACTGCGACAGCCAGAGCGTTCACACCGGCATCGATGGCCTTCGCCAGATTGAGCGCGAAGCAGACGAGTTCGCTGGCAACCTGCTGATGCCTGGTGACCTGCTGCGTGATTGGATATCGAACCAGCGCATCGATCTACATGTCCTCAGCGCAATCGCCAAGCGGTTCCAGGTTTCATTCGAGGCGTTGTGCATTCGCTTCATCAAATTCACCAAGCAGCGCGCAATCCTCGTCTATTGGGACAATGGCTTCGTGAAGTACGAATGGCGAAGCAGTAGCGCCGTCAGGACTCGGGCGCGCATCCGGCGGAATGGTGACCCACAGGAACCATTGCCTGGCACGTTGGCCGCTGATACCAGCATCGACCAGGAGTGGGATGGCGCTGAAATGTCAGCGGCGATCTGGTGCCCAGAAGAGGCGACTCATATGAAGCTGTGGGAGTTCAAGCACAGCTACAGCGCCCGTGACCGTATTCTCACGTTGCTTTTGCTCGAAGACGCCGAGCCTCGGTCATGGGATCGGTCATGGCAGGAGGGCGAGAGCTTCGACAGCTTTGACCAGTTCGTCTCGAACGGCCAGTTGCCGGTCCGATAAGTTGCGCCCATTGAATCATGTGATGACGCAACCAACGGATGATGATCTGTCGACTCAGCAGCGCGAGATTCAGCGAATGCTGGGCCGATGCCTACTGCGCTTGCAGCAGTATGAACACCTGATCAAGGCCATTGTCGCGCATCACGAAATTGCTGGCCCCGCACACTCCTTGGAGTCGATTCGCGCTGAACGAATAGCCGATACGGCGAGCAAGACACTTGGCACGTTGGTTGGCCAGCTCATCGGATCCTATGTGAACCGCCCCGGGTTTCGTGGAGGCCATTTGGTTTAAGTGCAGACCGATGACTCGGCCTGTTCGGCGAGTTGCCGGTAGTAGTTTGCCTCAGCTTCGGCGGGCGGGATATAGCCGATGG
>JBKBQH010000021.1:0-11112 GCA_046292745.1 Thiobacillus sp.
TCAAAGATTCGTCAAAGATTCGTCAAAGATTCGTCAAAGATTCGTCAAAGATTCGTCAAAGATTCGTCAAAGATTCGTCAAAGATTCGTCAAAGATTCGTCAAAGATTCGTCAAAGATTCGGGGTCAGGTCTTGCATTAACACATTCCCTCGTCTAGCCTGAGTGTATGTCACGCCCATTGAGACTTGAACTGGCCGGAGGGTTTTACCACGTCACCTCGCGCGGCGACGGGCGCGAGGACATTTATCTGGGTGAGGCTGATCGTCTGGCGTGGCTGGAGGTACTCGGCCAGGTTTGCAAGCGGTTCAACTGGGTGTGCCACGCCTGGTGTCAGATGGGCAACCCTACCATCTGCTAATCGAGACGCCGGAGGCCAATCTTGCGCAGGGGGTGCGGCAACTCAATGGCGTCTACACGCAGCGCTTCAATCGTGGAAAGATTCGTGGAAAGATTCGGGGTCAGGTCTTGCATTAACACATTCCCTCGTCTAGCCTGAGTGTATGTCACGCCCATTGAGACTTGAACTGGCCGGAGGGTTTTACCACGTCACCTCGCGCGGCGACGGGCGCGAGGACATTTATCTGGGTGAGGCTGATCGTCTGGCGTGGCTGGAGGTACTCGGCCAGGTTTGCAAGCGGTTCAACTGGGTGTGCCACGCCTGGTGTCAGATGGGCAACCACTACCATCTGCTAATCGAGACGCCGGAGGCCAATCTTGCGCAGGGGATGCGGCAACTCAATGGCGTCTACACGCAGCGCTTCAATCGTGCGCACGGGCGGGTGGGGCATGTTTTCCAGGGGCGGTACAAGGGCATCCTGGTTGAACGCGACAGCTACCTGCTCGAGCTCGCGCGCTATGTTGTGCTCAATCCGTTGCGCGCCGGGGTGGTCAAGCGGCTAGAAACCTGGCCGTGGAGCAGCTACCTTGCCACCTGCGGCCAGGCACCGGTTCCCGCGTGGTTGCAGCCGGACTGGATTCTGGCGCAGTTCGGTCGGCAGCGTGCCGGTGCAATCCGCAAATATGTTGAGTTTGTGCATGAAGGCGCCCGACTGCCGAGTGTGTGGACGCAGTTGCAGGGGCAGATCTACCTTGGCTCGGAAGCCTTCGTCAAAAGGATGCAGGCGCAGATCGAGAAACGTCCATCGCTGGATGAAATTCCGCGCGCCCAGCGGCGCATGCTGACGCAGCCTTTGGCGGAGTTTGCGCAGCGCTATGGGCGCAATGAGGCGATGGCACGCGCGTATCTGTCGGGGCAGCCACCATGGCGGCCATTGCCGAGCACTTCGGCGTGCATTATTCGACAGTGAGCCGCATGGTAGCGAGGTATGAGGGTGCAGATGAGTGAAGGGGGTATTGCCGGGTTAGCCGCTGGTGCACGGCGCAAGGCCTGACCCCGACACTCTCCACCGCTTCGAAATCATGCGTGATCTCGGCGGTCTTGCCGGGCAGGATGCTCGCCGAGCAATACTTTTCCGCCGAGAGTTTCACCGCCTGCTCGACGCGCTTGGGGTCGAGCCCCTTGCCGGTGACGGTGAAGTGGACGTGGATTTTCGTGAGCACTTTCGGATCGGTGTCGGCGCGGGTGGCGTCGAGGTCGGTGACGCAGTCGGTAACGGCTTGGCGCCCTTTTCTCAGGATCATGACGACGTCGAAGGCGGAGCAGCCGCCCAGCCCCATCAGCAGCATCTCCATCGGCGGCCCGCAACGGAAATGCCTAGACTGCGGCGCTATCGCATATTTGCTACACTCGGGGCGTGAAGTTTACCCAGTACTTCCTCGCCATGCGGCAACGCCCGGACCGCTCGTCGATCTCGCTGGACTGGATTCAGCGGGTGATTGATTCACCTGAACGGAAGTTGGTTCAGGGCGACGGACGGATTCGATGCTGGGCGTCCATTGCCGAGGCTGAGGGCAGGTATCTCAGGGTAATCCTGCTGCCGGACGGAGTGACCGTGCACAACGCGTTTTTTGATCGGAGGTTCGTGCCATGAAGATTCAATACTTTCAGGATACCGATACGCTTTATATCGAATTCAAGGCGACGGCTGTGAGCGAAACGCGCGATCTGGATGAGAACACCTTGTTGGATCTGGACGCCGACGGCAATGTGTGTGGCATCACCGTGGAGCATGCGCGGGATCGGGCGGATATCCCGAAATTCTCCTTTGAGCAGATCGCCGCCTGAAGCGTTGGGATTTCGCCGAGTGAGCGGGCACCTTGGGTGCCCGTTTTATTTCAGCCTTCCACCACCTCGAAATCATGCGTGATCTCGGCCGTCTTGCCGAGCATGATGCTCGCCGAGCAGTACTTCTCGGCCGAGAGTTTCACCGCCTGCTCGACGCGTTTGGGGTCGAGCCCCTTGCCGGTGACGGTGAAGTGGACGTGGATTTTGGTGAACACCTTGGGGTCGCTGTCGGCGCGGGTGGCGGAAAGGTCGGCGACGCAGTCGGTGATCGGCTGGCGGCCCTTCCTCAGGATGAGGACGACGTCGAAGGCCGAGCAGCCACCCAGGCCCATGAGCAGCATTTCCATGGGACGCACGCCGAGGTTCTTGCCGCCGGCTTCGGGGGCGCCGTCCATCACGACGCTGTGGCCGGATTCGCTCTGGCGCTGGCATTGCGTCGGGGGCAGGATTAAACTCAAGGCATTAACCGGAGCGCCCTCGTGGACTATTCAGACCGCATTACCCTTGATCCCGAAATCTGTCATGGGAAGCCGTGTATTCGTGGCTTGCGCTATCCGGTGGAAAACCTGCTGGAGCTGCTGGCTGGCGGGATGACCACCGAGCAGATTCTTGCCGACTACGAAGACCTGGAGCGAGAGGATGTGCTTGCTGCGTTGTCCTATGCGGCGCGGCTTGCGCACGTCAAACGGATGGAACGTTTTGCCGCATGAAGTTTCTTGTGGATGCGCAGTTGCCCAGGCGTTTTTGCGGGTGGCTGACCGAGGCCGGTCACGATGCCGTGCACACACTCGAACTCCCGCAGGGAAACCGGACAACTGATAATGAAATTCTGGATATTGCGGAGCGCGAACAGCGCATTGTCGTAACGAAGGACGACGATTTTGTGCAGTCGTTTCTGATTACCGGGCCCCGCAAGCCTGCTTCTTGTTTCTACGGGAAATATCGCAAACGACAAGCTTGAACAAATCGTGCGAGAGCATGTTCTCCGGATTGTCGAGGCATTTGAAGCCGCATCCTTTGTCGAGTTGGGGCGGGAATCGCTAACCGTGCACGAATAAGAAAACGGGCTCTTTCGGGAGCCCGTTTTCTTGGCGGTCAGCCTTCCACCACCTCGAAATCATGCGTGATCTCGGCCGTCTTGCCGAGCATGATGCTCGCCGAGCAGTACTTCTCGGCCGAGAGTTTCACCGCCTGCTCGACGCGTTTGGGGTCGAGCCCCTTGCCGGTGACGGTGAAGTGGACGTGGATTTTGGTGAACACCTTGGGGTCGCTGTCGGCACGCTCGGCGGAAAGGTCGGCGACGCAGTCGGTGACCGGCTGGCGGCTTTTTCGCAGGATCAGGACGACGTCGAAGGCGGAGCAGCCACCCAGGCCCATGAGCAGCATTTCCATGGGACGCACGCCGAGGTTCTTGCCGCCGGCCTCGGGGGCGCCGTCCATCACGACGCTGTGGCCGGATTCGCTCTGGCCGACGAAACTGACGCCTTCGATGAGTTTGACGCGGGCTTTCATGGGCTTCCTTCAGGCAGAAATCGAGCGCAGTTTGTACCACAGAATGCCCAGCCATTCGTGCAGCGCATAGGTGCTGTCGCGCAGGCCGTTGGGCGTGGGAATGAGGTCGAGCGCATCGTCGATGCCGGTGCTGGCGAACAGGGTGCCGGCGGGGAGGACTTCCAGGCCCTGCGCTTCGAACAGCGGCACCGCGCGGCGCAGGTGCCAGGCGTGGGTGACGAGCGCGATGCGGCGGGCGCCGTCTGCGTGCAGGAGCGCGGCGGACAGCCGGGCGTTGTCCCAGGTGGTGAGGGCGGCGTCTTCGACCCAGCGTGCCGTGAGGCCGTATTCCTGGGCCAGCGCCTGCTGCATGAGGCGGCCCTCGGGTTGCGTGCCGCCGCCGGGCATGCCGCCGGTGACGAGCAGCGGCACGCCGCTGGCGCGGGCGAGCCGGGCGGCGTAGCGCAGGCGTTCGAGGCTGAAGGCGTTCAGGGTGTCGCCGCCGTATTCGGCCTGGGCGATGCGCCGCCCGCCGCCGAGGACGACGATGGCGTCGACGCCCGCGAGCGCGGCCGGGTCGAGCGGTGCGCTGATTTCGAGGCTTTTCTGCAGCAGGCCGCCGACCCAGGGGGTGGACAGGGCATAAAGCGCAATGGCGGCGGTGAGGATCAGCGACATGGCGAGGCGGGGGCGGCGGCGGTGGAGGAGGAGCCCGGCGGCCAGCAGCATCACCAGCGCCAGCGGCGGCAGCAGGGCGGCGGCGACCAGATTGGTGATCAGCAGCGACGGCATGGGGGCATTGTAATCCGGCCCGTTCCTGCCGGATCGGGCGGTGTTTGACTTTGTCCGGGGCGTCCGGTTAGAATGCCCGGCTTTCCGAGATTGTCCTCTTTACACAGAGGTTGGGTCATGAAAACCTATTCCGCCAAACCCGCTGAAGTCAAACGCGACTGGTACGTGGTCGACGCCGACAACAAAGTGCTGGGCCGCCTCGCGTCCGAGATCGCCCGCCGTCTGCGCGGCAAGCACAAGCCCGAGTTCACGCCCCACGTCGACACCGGCGACTACATCGTCGTGGTGAACGCCGGCAAGATGGTGGTGACGGGCAACAAGGGGCTCGACAAGAAGTATTACCGTCACTCCGGCTATCCGGGCGGCATCTACGAGACGAACTTCGACAAGATGCAGGCGCGCTTCCCCGGCCGCGCGCTCGAAAAGGCGGTCAAGGGCATGCTGCCCAAGGGCCCGCTCGGTTACGCCATGATCAAGAAGATGAAAATCTACGCGGGCGCGGAGCATCCGCACGAGGCTCAACAGCCGAAGCCCCTCGACATCAACGCTTAAGGTCGCATCATGATCGGTAACTACAATTACGGTACGGGTCGTCGCAAGTCGTCGGTCGCCCGCGTCTTCATCAAGGCCGGCAGCGGCAAGATCATCGTCAACGACAAGCCGGTCGACGAGTATTTCTCGCGCGAAACCGGCCGCATGGTCGTGCGCCAGCCGCTGGTGCTGACCGACAACCTGAACCGCTTCGACATCATGGTCAACGTCGCCGGCGGCGGCGAGTCGGGCCAGGCCGGTGCGGTGCGCCACGGCATCACCCGTGCGCTGATCGATCTGGACGCCGGGATGAAACCGGTGCTGAAGGCCGCCGGCCTCGTCACCCGCGATGCCCGCGAAGTCGAGCGCAAGAAGGTCGGCTTCCACAAGGCGCGTCGCCGCAAGCAGTTCTCCAAGCGTTGATTCGCTTGCCGCAGAAAAAGCCGTCCGGTCCCGGGCGGCTTTTTTTATGTCGTCATCGGGCGTGCCTTAAAATAGGCAAATCGTTTGCAGGGGAAACACACCATGATCAAAGTCGGTATCGTCGGCGGCACGGGCTACACCGGGGTCGAACTGTTGCGCCTGCTGGCGCGCCATCCGCAGGTGGAATTGCAGGCGATCACCTCGCGCAAGGAAGCCGGCATGCCGGTCGCGGACATGTTCCCCAACCTGCGCGGGCGGGTGAAGCTGGCGTTTTCCACGCCGGAGGAAGCCGGGCTTGAACACTGCGACGTGGTGTTTTTCGCCACGCCCAACGGCGTCGCGATGCAGCAGGCGCGCGCGCTGCTCGACGCCGGCGTGAAGGTGATCGATCTGGCTGCCGATTTCCGCATCAAGGACGTTTCGGTGTGGGAGCAGTGGTACAAGATGGCGCACGCCTGCCCGGACCTCGTGGCCGAGGCGGTGTACGGCCTGCCCGAAATCAACCGCGACCGTATCCGCGGCGCACGCCTGATCGCCAACCCGGGCTGCTATCCGACCGCGGTGCAGCTGGGCTTTCTGCCGCTGCTCGAAGCGGGCGTGGTCGATACCGGTTTTCTCATCGCCGACGCGAAGTCGGGCGTGTCGGGGGCCGGGCGCAAGCCGGAAACACACATCCTCTTCGCCGAGGCGGCCGACAACTTCAAGGCCTACGCCGTCGGCGGCCACCGCCACTGGCCGGAGATCAAGCAGGGACTGGAAATCTTCGCCGGCAAGGCGGTGGGCTTCACCTTCGTGCCGCACCTCACGCCGCTGATCCGTGGCATCCACGCGACGCTCTATGCGAAAGTGAGCGCCGACGTCGACCTGCAGGCGCTGTTCGAAAAACGCTACGCGGGCGAGCCCTTCGTCGACGTGCTGCCGGCCGGCGCCCATCCCGAGACGCGCTCGGTGCGTGGCGCCAACGTCTGCCGCATCGCGGTGCATCGCCCCCGGGGCAGCGACACGGTGGTGGTGCTGTCGGTGATCGACAACCTGGTTAAGGGCGCGGCCGGCCAGGCCGTGCAGAACATGAACCTCCTGTTCGACCTGCCCGAGGACACGGCGCTCGCCGACGTCGGCATGCTGCCTTGAGGGCTGACTTTCCCCGGAACTCCGCGGCCCCGACAGGGTCTTTTCTTGACGCAATACGGGTGATGCGGATAATCACCCCACATATACTTTTTAGGAGCATCGCCATGAACGCAGCAACCGAAATGGAATCCCCGCTGATCTTCACCGACAGCGCGGCCAACAAAGTCAAAAGCCTGATCGACGAGGAAGGCAACCCGGACCTGAAACTGCGCGTCTTCGTGTCGGGCGGCGGCTGCTCCGGCTTCCAGTACGGCTTCACCTTCGACGAAGCGCAGAACGCCGACGACACCGTGATGGTGAAGAACGGCGTGACCCTGCTGGTCGACTCGATGAGCTTCCAGTACCTGGTCGGTGCCGAGATCGACTACTCGGAAGGCCTGGAAGGCGCGCAGTTCGTCATCAAGAACCCGAACGCCACCACCACCTGCGGTTGCGGCTCGTCGTTCTCGGCGTGATCACGTCTTGCAGCGCGCACAAAAAAGCGGCCTCGGCCGCTTTTTTGTTGCCTGATCGAAAACCGGGTCAGGCGGGGTAAATCGCTCCCAGGATTCGCTCACCGCGCGCGCCGGTCACGGCGGGCAGGTTCCCGGCCTCGCCGTGCAGGGTCTGGCGGGCGAGCCAGGCGAAGGCGAGCGCTTCCATCCAGTCGGGGTCGATGCCGAGCGCCGCGGTGGTGTCCAGGCGGACGCCGGGGAGCAGTGTGCCGAGGCGCCGCATGAGCGCGGCGTTGTGGGCGCCGCCGCCGCACACATACAGTTCGCTCGCGCCCGGGCATTCCCGCTTGACGGCCGCGGCGAGGCTTGCCGCGGTGAATTCGAGCAGGGTCGCCTGCACGTCCTCCGGGGCGACTTCATGGCCGAGTGCGGCCAGCAGCGCATCCAGCGCGGCCAGGTTGAATTGCTCGCGCCCGGCACTCTTGGGCGGCAGGTCGCGCAGGTAGGGGTGGCGCATCAGCGCGTCGAAGAGGCGGGCGTCGACACGGCCGCGCGCGGCCCAGGCGCCGTCGCGGTCGTAGCGCACGCCCTGGTGGCGCTGGATCCAGGCATCCATCAGCAAGTTGCCGGGGCCGGTGTCCCAGCCGCGCACCGCGCCGCCCGGCGGCAGGTCGGTGAGGTTGGCGATGCCGCCGATGTTGGCGATGACGCGATGCGCTTGCGGGTGGGCCAGGACGCGTGCATGAAACGCGGGAACCAGCGGCGCCCCCTGGCCGCCGGCGGCGATGTCGCGGCTGCGAAAATCGGCGACGACCGTGACGCCGGTCAGTTCGGCAAGCAGCGCGGCGTTGCCGATCTGCAGGGTGTAGCCGTCGGCGGGGCGATGGCGCAGGGTCTGGCCGTGGCAGCCGATGGCGCGCGCCGTGCCCCCGTCGCCGAGCACGGCTTGCACGGCGGCGGCGTACAGTCGGGCGAGCGCGTTGCCGGCGACCGCGGCGCGATGGAGCTCGTCGGCCTGCGGCGCGTTCAGCGCCAGCAGCTCGGCGCGCAGGGCGTCGGGGTAGGGCAGGTAGTGGCTGCGCAGCAGTCTGGGCGGGGCCGCAGGGCCGAATTCGGCAAGGACGGCATCGACGCCGTCGAGACTGGTGCCGGACATGAGGCCGACATAGCGTTCGGCCTCATGCGCTGCGGCCGTGCTCAATCGAGCGCGGCGAGGTTGGTGTCGCGCAGCAGCGCCAGGCGGTCAGACCACGCGGCCGTCTGTTCGAGGAAGCGTGCGCGCTGGGCGGCGGCGAGCGGCGGCGAGCCGGGCAGCTTGACTGCCATCGGGTTCTGCGGCTGGCCGGCGATGCGGATTTCATAGTGCAGGTGCGGGCCGGTGGCGGTGCCGGTGGCGCCGACGTAGCCGATGACCTGGCCCTGGGCGACGGCCCGGCCGGGGCGCAGGCCGTTGGCAAAGCCGCTCAGGTGGGCGTAGTAGGTCTCGAAGCCGTTCTGATGGCGAAGGATGACGAGATTGCCATACCCGCCCTTGCGTCCGGCGAATGTCACCGTGGCGTCCCCGGTGGCCTTGACCCGGGTGCCGGTGGGCGCGCCGAAGTCGACGCCGGTGTGGGCGCGGTGGAAGCCGTAGACCGGGTGCTTGCGCGAATTGCTGAAGCTCGAGGTGACGCGCGAGAATTCGAGCGGCGAACGCAGGAAGCCCTTGCGCAGCGACTCGCCTTCCGGCGTGTAGTATTCCTCGCGGCCGTAGGGATCCTGGTAGAGCACGGCGCGGTAGGCCTTGCCGGCGTTGACGTATTCGGCGGCGATCAGCTTGCCGGCGCCGACGGGCTCGCCGTTACGGTAGTTGACTGTGTAGATCACCGAGAAGGTGTCGCCGCGACGCAAATCCTCGCGGAAGTCCAGGCTGGTGGAGAAGACCTCGGCCATCTTGTCGGCGATGCGGTCGGGGATGCCGGCGCTGTCCGTGGCGCCGTACAGCGAGGACAGGATGCGCCCCGAACGCATGACGACGCGCGACTCCATCAGGTTGCTGCCTTCTTCGGCCGCGAAGCCGTCACCCTGCCTGCGCACCGTCAGCACCCCGCCGTCGACGCCATCGAAGTGAATGGCGAGCAGTTCGCCATTTTGCGTCGTCGTGGCGCGGATGCGATTGCCGGCGCGGATGCCGGCCGCCACCTGGCGCACGGCATCGGCGGCCAGCAGGCGCTGGATCTCGAGGTTGTCGATGTCGAGGCGGGTGAGCGCGCGCGCCAGCGTGTCGCCGGACTGCACGAGGGTGTCGCGTTCGAAGCTGCCGGTCTCGGCCGGACGCGCAACGGCCGGCAGGACGATGGCCTCGGTGATGGTTTGCGGCGTGATGTCGAGCGTGTTGGTGTCGGGCGCGAGACCGAAGGCGGCGACGACGCCAAAAAGCGGCAGGCTGGAAATGGCAACCAGGGTGCGCAGACTGAGGCGGCGTTCCGCTCGGGTCATGCGATCGGTTAAGATTCTCAGTTTGGTGAGCGGC
Organism: Thiobacillus sp.; assembly: GCA_046292745.1. Classification (GTDB taxonomy): domain Bacteria; phylum Pseudomonadota; class Gammaproteobacteria; order Burkholderiales; family Thiobacillaceae; genus Thiobacillus. The sequence continues at coordinate 9,500 of JBKBQH010000021.1, forward strand.
ATGGACCGTTTCCCTTACATGATTGAGCCCGGAGTCTACCACAAAAAAATCCGGGCTTTTCCCCAATTCGAACAGCCACTTGCGCGCGCGGGCTGGGATGGTATGAATGTTTTACGGTCGGGTGGGCGCAAACTTGACCGTTGCCGAGAGGAATTTGATGCTGGACGCCTTGGACGAAATCAAGCGTGGCGCCGACGAACTGCTGGTCGAGGCCGAACTGGTCGAAAAGCTGAAGACGGGCCGCCCCCTGCGTATCAAGGCGGGCTTCGACCCCACGGCCCCCGACCTCCACCTCGGGCACACGGTGCTGCTGAACAAGCTGCGCCAGTTCCAGCAGCTTGGCCATCACGTCATTTTCCTGATCGGTGACTTTACCGGCATGATCGGCGATCCTACGGGCAAGAACGCGACCCGGCCGCCGCTGACGCGGGAGGCGGTCGCGGAAAACGCCAAGACCTATCAGGAGCAGGTGTTCAAGATCCTCGATCCGGCCCGGACCGAAGTCCGTTTCAATTCCGAGTGGATGGAGAAGCTGGGCTCCGCCGGCATGATTCGCCTGGCGGCGACGCACACCGTGGCGCGCATGCTCGAGCGCGACGACTTTCACAAGCGCTACCAGAACCAGCAGCCGATCGCGATCCACGAATTCCTCTATCCCCTGATCCAGGGCTACGACTCGGTCGAGCTGAAAGCGGACGTCGAACTCGGCGGCACCGACCAGAAATTCAATCTCCTGATGGGGCGCGAGCTGCAGAAGCACCATGGACAACCGGCGCAGTGCATCCTCACCATGCCGCTGCTGGAGGGGACCGACGGTGTCAACAAGATGTCGAAGTCGCTCGGCAACTACATCGGCATCAACGAGCCGCCGCAGGAAATCTTCGGCAAGCTGATGTCGATCTCCGACGAACTCATGTGGCGCTATATCAACCTGCTGTCGTTCGAGCCGCTCGCCACGATCGAAGGCTGGAAGCGGCAGGTCGCCGAAGGCGCGAACCCGCGCGACATCAAGGTCGGCTTCGCGCAGGAGATCGTCGCGCGCTTCCACGGGCGGCCGGCGGCCGAGGCCGCCCTTGCCGAATTCGAGGCGCGGTTCCAGCGCGGCGTGCTGCCGGAGGATATGCCCGAAATCCGCTTGGCCGGCGTCGACGGCGGGCTGCCGGTGCCGCAACTTTTGAAGCAGGCGGGGTTGGTCGCGAGCACCTCGGACGCCATCCGCCAGATCGCGGGCGGCGGCGTCAGGCTCGACGGCGAACGCGTGGCCGACAAGGGGGTCAGCGTGCCGGTCGGCGCGACCGTCGTCGCCCAGGTCGGCAAGCGCAAGTTCGCCCGCGTGACGATTGTTTGAAAAATATTTTGCAGAAAGTGTTGACGGATTTTTCCTGCTCTGTAGAATGCGCACCTTCTCGAGCGGCCCGGTGGCAACGTCACACGAGCTAATCGATTGATCTTTAACAATTTACAGCCGATAGGTGTGGGTGTTTTTGCGGTGGCCGACCTGGTTTTTGCCGGGTGGCCTAGCATAGATGCTCATGCCGAATGAAGTAATTCATTTGAGTTGAGCGAGCAGTATTGAAGTAAATGCAGTGATTGAACTGAAGAGTTTGATCCTG
>JBKBQH010000022.1:0-8126 GCA_046292745.1 Thiobacillus sp.
CCCCGACATGTTGACGCTTCGGGGGTAGGGGGAAGTTCGCCCGGAATTCAGGAAATTGCTCAAGGATTGAGCAATTGCCGCAACCACCCCATCAGCCTTGCCCAGCGTGTCTCGGGAAATTACTCAAATCACGGGCCGGTGAAATATCCGGGTTAGAACACGTCGTCGGGCAGGCTGTTGTGCGTGCCGTCGCAAAACGGCTTGTCCTGGGTGTGCTTGCAGTTGCACAGCCACACGGTGGTTTTTTCCTTGATGACGAAGGGCACGGGCTCGATGTCGGTGCCCTCGTGAGAGCCGTCGCAGAAGGGCTGGGTCATCGAGCGGCCGCATGCGCACCACCAGTATTCGCCGGGCTCGAGTTCGAGTTCGACGGGATTGCGATCGTAGACGACGGGTTCGGACATGGGGGTCTCCTGCAAAAAGGGATTCATTCTATCCGCGTCGCTCGCGCATGAATCCGCAAGGGTGATGGGTTTATTCGATGCTGTGCGGAAATGTGCGAGTCCAAACCAAACGGGCGCTGCTCACGCAGCGCCCGCTGTCTTCCCGGAGGGGACGGTTTACTTCTTGGCGCCGTTGACCAGGGCCTTGAGCGTGGCGCCGGCCTTGAAGGCAGGGACCTTGGCAGCCTTGATCTTCAGTTCGGCGCCGGTCTTGGGGTTGCGGCCGGTGCGGGCAGCGCGCTTGCGAACTTCGAAGGTGCCGAAGCCGACCAGGGTGACGGAGTCGCCCTTTTTCAGCGTGGCGGAGATAACGTCGATCAGACCGGCAACGGCACGCTCGGCATCGGCTTTGGTGGAGTTGGTCTTGGCGGCCAGCGCTTCGACGAGTTCTTTTCTGTTCATGCTTCAGAGCTCCCTTTGGTGAGTGGGTGGAAAGGTCCGTGGCAGATTATTCTGAATAAATCGCCCGCTGGCAATGGCCCGGCGCATGTTTTGCCGTGCCACGCCGGGCAGTGGCGCGCAGGTGGGTGCGGGGTGCGCAGGCGAGGCCGCGGCGATTTATGTCTCCCGGGTGGATATTACAGAAGAATCATGCGCTTATCATTTTCACGGCGCGACGTGCGAAAGGGGGGGGCGGCATGGCCGTTCGTCGGGATCATGCAACGACAGGGGCGCGACTGCCGGCGCCTAATTCCTTAGCCACGCTTTTTCCGCCGATCGGCGTCGTGTCTGGCAGCACATGCGGTTGCTACACTCGGTCGCGTGACCCTGCCTTCGAGCCGGCAACATGACTGACGCTCCGCTCAAACCCTGCCCGTTCTGTCAACTCGACCCGGATCGTATTCTTGCCGAGGATGCGCTTACCGTGATCTATCGCGATGGTTTCCCCGTGTCGCCCGGTCATGCCGTGATCATTCCGCGGCGCCACTTCGCAACCCTGTTCGAAGCGACGCGCGACGAGCAGATCGCGTTGCTGGATGCGCTGGCCGAAGCGAAGGCGATCATCGATTGGATGCATCGGCCGGATGGTTACAACATCGGCATCAACCAGGGGGCGGCCGGCGGGCAGAGCGTGCCGCATCTGCATATCCACCGCATTCCGCGCTATCGCGGCGACAAGGCGGATCCGCGCGGTGGCGTGCGCTGGGTGCTGCCGGACAAGGCGAAATACTGGCGCTGAATGCGCGGGGCGCCTCGACGGCGATCGCGTTGCACGGAGAAAAAAGATGGTCGGGGTGAGAGGATTCGAACCTCCGACTCCTGCGTCCCGAACGCAGTACTCTACCAGGCTGAGCTACACCCCGAGGCAGATGGCGGGTTCCGGTTGGAACCCGATTTTGGCTTGAACTACCGGGAAATTTTCGCGGTCAGAAACTGCGGTCCACCGCGAAAGCCGCTAATTGTAGCAAAGCTGTTTTCGAATTTGAATCAGGCAGCGCAGAAATTGCTGCGTTGGCCATGTCGGCTTCGCGCTGCGCCTGTTCGCGCGTGTACTGCAGGGCATGGGTGTCCTTGATCGCGGCGAGCACGCTCTGGAATTCGGTCAGCCCGCCGTGCTCGATCGCCTGGCGGATGCTGGCGGCCTGTTCGGGCGTGCCGTGCTTCATCGCATACAAGAGCGGCAGGGTGGGTTTGCCTTCGGCGAGGTCGTCGCCGATATTTTTTCCGGTTTTGAGAAAATCGCCCGAATAGTCGAGCACGTCATCGATGAGCTGGAACGCGGTGCCCAGGTGCATGCCATAGCGCGCGAGTGCGTTTTTTTCTTCTTCGCTGCCCCCGCCGATGACGGCGCCGAGCCGGCCTGCCGCCTCGAACAGTTTGGCGGTCTTGTAGCGGATCACGCGCAGGTAGCTTTCCTCGTCGATGTCCGGGTCATGGCAGTTGAGCAACTGCAGCACCTCGCCCTCGGCGATGGTGTTGGTCGCGTCCGACAGGATGCGCATGACTTCCATGTCGTCGACCGCGACCATCATCTGGAACGCGCGCGAATAGAGGAAGTCGCCGACCAGCACGCTGGCGGCGTTGCCGAACAGCGCGTTGGCGGTCTCGCGGCCGCGGCGCAGTTCGGATTCGTCGACCACGTCGTCGTGCAGCAGGGTTGCGGTGTGGATGAACTCGACCACGGCGGCGAGCTCGTGGTGGGCGCGGCCGCGGTAATTGAAACAGCCGGCGGACAGCAGGACCAGCGCCGGGCGCAGGCGTTTGCCGCCGCTGTTGATGATGTACTCGGAGACTTGGCGGATCAGCACCACGTCGGAATACAGGCTTTGGCGGATGACCTGGTCGACGGCGCGCATGTCGTCGGCCAGGAAGGATTGCAGGCGCTCCAGGGACACGGTTCGGGCTGGTTGTTGGAAAATCCCGCCATGGTAGCAGCCCGGCCGCGCTTTTCCACAGATGTTCGAGTGCAATGGATGGCGCGGGGCGCGAACTATCCGCTGCAAATCATTTGACTCGTCGAGGGTTCGCCGATAGAATTCCGCGTTTTCCTGGGTTCGTATTGGTTGGAGACCCCCCATGTACGCAGTCATCAAAACCGGCGGCAAGCAATACCGCGTGAGCGCCGGCGACAAACTTAAGATCGAGAAGCTGGACGCCGATGTTGGCAGCGAAATCACCTTTGACCAGGTGCTGATGGTGGGGGACGGTGCCGATGTCAAGGTGGGCGCCCCCCTGCTGCGCGGCGCCACGGTCAAGGCCACGGTGCTGAACCAGGCCCGCGGCGACAAGATCAAGATTTTCAAAATGCGCCGTCGCAAGCACTATCGCAAGAGCCAGGGCCATCGCCAGTACTACACCGAAGTGCAGATCGCCGGCATCACCGCATAAGGAGCACACACCATGGCACACAAGAAAGCAGGCGGCAGCTCGCGCAACGGCCGCGATTCCGAATCGAAACGCCTGGGCGTCAAGCGTTACGGCGGTCAGCTGGTCTCGGCCGGCAACATTATCGTGCGCCAGCGTGGCACCCAGTTCCATCCGGGTGACAACGTCGGCATCGGCAAGGATCACACCCTGTTCGCCAAGGTCGACGGCACGGTGAAATTCGAGATCAAGGGCGCCGCCCGTCGCAAGACGGTGTGCATCGAGCCGGTCGCAGCCTGACCCGACCCGACACCGCAAGAAGCCCTGTCCGGCCGGATGGGGCTTTTTTGTTTTTGAGGCCAGAGCATGAAATTCATCGATGAAGCGAAAATCCAGGTCATCGCCGGCAAGGGCGGTGACGGCAGCGCTTCGTTCCGCCGTGAGAAGAACCTCCCCAAGGGGGGACCGGACGGGGGCGACGGTGGGCGCGGCGGCAGCGTCTACGCGGTCGCCGACCGCAACATCAATACGTTGGTCGAGTTCCGCTTCACCCGCCTCTTCAAGGCGCAGAACGGCGAGAACGGCCGCGGCGCGCAGTGTTATGGCAAGGGCGGCGAGGATCTCACGATCCGCGTGCCGGTCGGCACGGTGTTTTCCGATGTCAACACGGGCGCCGTGGTGGCGGATCTCGCCGAGGATGGGCAGACCGTGTGTCTCGCCCGGGGCGGCAAGGGGGGGCTGGGCAACCTGCATTTCAAGTCGAGCACGAATCGCGCGCCGCGCCAGCACACGCTGGGCGAGCCCGGCGAGGAATTCGAGCTGGCGCTGGAGCTGAAGGTGCTCGCCGACGTGGGCCTGCTCGGCATGCCCAACGCGGGCAAGTCGACTTTCATCCGCGCAGTGTCGGCAGCGCGGCCCAAGGTCGCCGACTACCCCTTCACCACGCTCGCGCCCAATCTGGGGGTGGTGCGTGTCGACAGCGAGCGCAGCTTCGTCATCGCCGACATACCGGGGCTGATCGAGGGCGCGGCTGAGGGTGCCGGCCTCGGGCACCAGTTCCTGCGCCATCTGCAGCGCACCCGGCTATTGCTGCATCTGGTCGACATTTCGCCGCGCTGGGAAGGCGGCGACCCGGTGCACGAAGCGCGCGCGATCGTCGAGGAGCTCCGCAAGTACGATCAGTCGCTGTACGAAAAGCCGCGCTGGCTGGTATTGAACAAGATCGACATGGTCGATGCGGCCGACCGCGAGGCGACGGTCAGGAAGTTCGTGCAGGACTATGGCTGGACGGGGCCGGTATTCGCGATTTCGGCGCTCGACGGCAGCGGCTGCAATGCGCTGACCTACGCGGTGATGGACTACCTGGAATCGCAGGCACGGCCGGCTGAAACCGGCACGTCCGCGGACGGCGATCAGGCCGCCTGAGACTCGGCGTCGCCGCCGACGCGTTTCCAGTCGTTTTCCACGAGCGTGACCTGATAGCGCGCCCAGCGCGCGAATTCCGCCGGGCTGCAATGGCCCTTCTTGCGACGGCAGGTGCCCGCGACTCCCTTGAAAAGGAAAACGGTTTCGCCGGTCGCGGCGTCGGTGGAGCGTTCGGCGAGCTGACGCACGCCCCAGGTGCGGCCATAGGCGCCATTGCTGTAGAAGCATCCCAGCTTGAGTTCGTCGATCGTCATGTCGTGATGCGGCGGTAGATGTCGGTGACCTTGAGCGGCAATTGTCGCACGTCGTCGAGGATGATGTAACGCGCCGCGCCGTACATGTGCGGCAGATAGTCGCGCGCGTCGCGATCGAGCGTGATGCAGAAGGGGTGGATGCCGGTGCGTGCCGCTTCCAGCAGCGCCATGCGGGTGTCCTCGACGCCGTACTCGCCGCGGTAGACGTCGAAGTAATCGTCCGGGCGGCCGTCCGAAAGCGTCACCAGCACCCGGGTGCGGGCCTCGACCGCATTCAGCAGCCTGGTCATGTGGCGGATCGCGAAACCCATGCGCGTGTATTCCTGGGGACGGATGCCCGAGATGCGCGCGCGCACCTCGTCGTCGTAGGCATCGTCAAAGGTCTTGATGCGGAAGAGTTCGCAGCGCTTGCGCGTGGTGCCGGAAAAACCGTAGATCGCGTAGCGGTCTCCCAGGCATTCCAGCGCCTCGCACAGGAGGACCAGCGCCTCGCGCTCGGCCTCGTTGATCCAGCCCTTGGTCGAGCCGCTCATGTCGACCAGAAACGCCACCGCGATGTTGCGTTCGGCGCGATGCAGGCGCACGAACAGGCGGTCGCTCATTTCGCGGCCATCGCGGGCATCGGCGAGCGCCTCAATCAGCGCGTCGAGGTCGATTTCGTCTCCCTGGGCCTGTCGCTTCTCGAAGCGGTTCTCGTCGCGCAATGCCTCGAACTTGCGGCGCAGATGGCGCACCAGACCGGCATGGCGATCGAGCGTGTCGCGCACGAAGCTGTCGTAAACGGGCGTCACGGCCTTTTCACGCATCACGCACCAGTTCTTGCGGTAGTGCTGGCGACCGTGGTCCCACTCGGGATAGCGCTCGGCGCCCTTCTCGTGATAAGTGCCTTGCCACACGGCGTCGGGGTCTTCCGGCTGGTCGAAGACAAGGTTGGGGTCGTATTCGCCTTCGCCTGCCGGCACCAGATACTCGGGGGGAATATCGCCGAAATCCAGATAGACCGACGTGAGCAGCTGGCGCATGTCGTCCGGCGGCGCGAGCGGTGCGCCGTCGAGCGTGATCTCGAAATCGAGGGCGCCGTTCTCGTCGCGAACGCTGACGTCGATATCGGGTTTGTCGGCGGCATCGCGTGCCGGCTCGTCGTGGCCTGCGTGTTCTTCGAGCAGCGCCGCGAGTTTGATCCGCAGTCGCGCTTTTTCTTTCTCGATGCGCGCGGCGCGCGCGGCGGCGACCGCATCCGGGCGCAGCACGCCCTGGTCGCGCCACTGCGGGCAGTCATCGAGCGCGTAGGCGGCGTCGAGCAGGTCGAGGCTCGTAGCCACGGTCGCCTGCGGTGTGGCGAGCTGCGTCGCCAGCGACGCCCAGGCGTCGGGCAGCGCGGGGTCGAGGGCGATGCGCAGGCGCTGCATTTCGCGGTGGAGACCCGGCAGTTCATGCGCGATGCGCGCCGACAGGCGCAGGGTTTCGAGCGCGTGCAGGCGCGACAGCGCCCGCTCGGGATCGTCGTAGCGGGCGCCGATGGCGGCGAAATCGATGCGCAGCGTGCCGAAACGCGTCTGCGCCCACTGCAGGGCGACCGTGGCCTTGGCGAGCTGGAAATTGTCGGCTTCGCTGGGCAACGCGGCGAAAATCGGGGGCAACACGATGCGTTCGCCGTCGGTCCAGGCGGCATCGCCCTGTTCCAGCTTGAGGCGCCGTCCCGACAGGCCGCAGACGAAGTTGCCGAGCACCGGCGCGATGTCGTCGAACAGCGCACCCGCGGCGTCGTTGCGGTGCTGGTCGGCGTCGAAGCTGTCGGCTTCCTCCATCACCCGCAGCGCGGTCTGCAGGCCGGTGCGGTCGAACACGTCGCAGGTGTGAATTGCCCACGCCTCGAGCAGGCGCCGCTCCATGCGCGACAGCAGCGCCGGCGCGCGGCGCCCGAACTGCCAGGCAAGCGTGATGTGGGTGGAAGCGATGCGGCGGATCCAGCCGAGAATGAAATCCTGGTCGTCGCGCGGCAGGCCCCCCAGTTCGGCGGCGAGTTCCTCGACCTTGTAGAAAGTGAATTCGGTGTCCAGCCAGGCGTGCAGGCTGGCCTCCATTTCGGCGGCGGTGAGCGGCTGCTGGGCCATCAGAAGATGGAGGAGGACAGCTCCTGGATCGCTTTCAGCATGTCGGCGTCGTCAGTGACGGCCTGCGCCACGGCCGACCTGCAGGCGGTCACCGGCGAGATGCCGCCGGCGATGAGCTTGCCGGCGTGCACCAGGAGCCGGGTCGAGGCGCCTTCCTCGAGGCCGCTGCCCTTGAGGTTGCGCGTCATCTGCGCGAAACGTACCAGATTGGCGGCGACGGCTTCGGACACGCCGGATTCCGTGGAGACGATGCGGCGCTCGAGATCGGCCGCGGGATAGTCGAACTCGAGCGCGACGAAACGCTGCCGCGTCGATTGCTTGAGGTCCTTCAACACGCTCTGGTAGCCGGGGTTGTAGGAAATGGCGAGGCAGAATTCGGGCGGCGCCTCGACGAGCTGGCCGAGCTTTTCCATCGGCAGGGTGCGGCGGTCGTCGGCGAGCGGATGGATCACGACCATGGTGTCCTTGCGCGCCTCGACGATCTCGTCGAGGTAGCAGATGCCCCCTGCGCGCACCGCGCGGGTGAGCGGGCCATCGACCCATACGGTCTCGCCGCCCTTGACCAGGTAGCGGCCGACGAGGTCGGACGCGGTGAGATCGTCGTGGCAGGACACCGTGATGAGGGGGCGCTTCAACCGCCACGCCATGTGTTCCATGAAGCGGGTCTTGCCGCAGCCGGTGGGGCCTTTCAGCAGCACCGGGATCTGCTGGCGCCAGGCGGCTTCGAACAGCTGGATTTCGTCGCCGACGGGTTCGTAGTACGGCTCTTTTTCGATCAGGTGCTGGGCGGGGTCGAGGGTGCGGGCATTCATGGGGGGTAATGGTGTGGTGTCAGAAGCAGCCGGCTTCGCGTTTCCTGCGTTCGAGCGCCTCGACTTCCCGGGTCCAGGCGTCCAGTTGCTGCGGGGTCACGCCTTTGCCGCGCGCAGCATCCATCTGGTCGAGGACGCGGCCGAGCTGTTCGCCCAGGGCGTCACAGCTGCGTGGCATGGCAGTCGCGGCGGGCCGCGAGGGCTTGGCCGGCGCCGGCAGGCGCGGGGTGGCTGCCGCGGGCGCGACGGCGGGCGTGCGCGCCGGCGGGGCAA
>JBKBQH010000023.1:0-5798 GCA_046292745.1 Thiobacillus sp.
CGACGCTGGGCTACAAGTCGCCGACGCAGTTCATGCATGACTGGCTGACAGCTCAACCGATGGAAAAACAGGTAGCATGAAACCCGCCTGTTGGAAGACGAAAAACCGAGGGAAGGTCAGTTTCGAGTCCACCAAATGGAATGAGGTCCACAACAAAACTGTGGGGCATTCCCTCGGGTTTGAATATCAGCCGCTGCGCTGCCCGCTCCATCTGCGTAAACGACGCTTCGCTCGCCAGGCGCTGCTTTAGGGTCTGAAACTGTTCCCAACTCTCAACGGCAAACGCAAAGTCGATATCGCGCGTAGCTCGGCTTGTCGGCAGCCCAAATACGTTTTCCAGCAAGATGATTCGCCCGTCGCGCCGACCATGAACATTTCCAAGCCCAGCTCACCGGCAACGCCTGTTACCGCCCGGATCACGGCCAGACTTATGGGGTCAAGCGGCCGGTCAGGCCTTGGCTTCAGGGGCATGGATGAACTTCTCCAGTATCATCTGGCCGACGGTGAAGTTGCGGGGATCCATTGTGGCCAGCAAGTCGGCATAAACGAGCAGCGGCGGCACCAAATCAGCGGGGCCGTCCGTCTCAAAACCCCAGAAGGTTTCCAGCACTTCGATTTCCCCATCGTGGGCTGCTCTGAGTTTGTTGTCGACCACCAATCTTGTAAGGTTCTGCCGCATGCGTTCCGGGCGCATGTATATCGTAACGGCGTTCGGCTTGAGGTGACCGGTGAGCCTTTCCGCCGCCACTTCCCCACCCCATTGCGCCTCATAGCGCGTCACATCCAATCCCCTCCACCAATCTGGATTCCCTGCGTGAAACCGCTTTGCATTCAGCTTGGGGCGAAGCTTGATCGGGTAGTTGGTCACCCATTCCTCGATCATGCGTTGGCGCTCCAGGATGCGCCGGTCTCCTTTTTTCTGGCCCCCCGTTGTCAGGCCACGCTTGTTCAGGTCAAAAAACACCCAGCCGATGGCGCCTAGCGCCACGCCTGCAGCCTGCTTGATATTTCTGTATGGCGCATTGAGCAGTTCCGGGCGGCAAAGCAAAGCAAAGACCGTCCGCAACGCCGTGGGAGTGCCCCCCCGAGGCGCCTCCAGGACGTCAAAATCTGTTTCCGCCGTAGCTGGCGGGCGTTGCCCCTTCACCAGCACAAACCAGCCTGGACCGTGCAGGAAGGCATTGCCAAGCGCATCGATGAACTGCACATCAAGTTCACGGCATTTGTCGGCTGTTTCAGTGGTGATCCGGTTTGCGATCAGCAAGCCTGGCTGCGGAAACCGATCGAGCTGGTTCTTGATCTGACCGATGGCCGCAAGACGGTCTACGCGTTTGATTTCGACGAGGTACTGGCGAGCCTGAGCCGCCACGTCAATTTCAATGACCGCGTCCGCCCGAATGCCATTTCCCAGCTCTGGCTCGATGAGGACAACTCTGCCCGCCAAGCCGGTTGCCTCGCAGAATGCATCGAGCGCCCGCTCCAGCAGGAGGGCCTCTTTCTGCGCAAGTTGTTCGGTTTCAGCAGGGCGGGCCATGTTCATTTTTTTCACACGTTCACGTAACGTGAACATTAGCGCCAAATGAACAAGAGGTCAAGATGTTTGTTCAATATATTTTCATGTTCACGTTACGTGAACATGGAATGTAAATGAACGATAGAGCGCTTAACAGCTAGAGAGATGTGGCTGCGGCGGGAACGGCCGGCGCGGGCGTTGCGGCGCCCGGTCGTGGTGCGGGGGTGCCGGCTGCCGGTGGCGTGGCCGCGGCATTCTCGGCGTCGAAGCTGAATTCCCAGTCACGGTAACGTTGCGCCGCTTCGAAGCGGGCGTAGCGCGCAGGAAAGTTTGCCTGCTTGAAGGGGGTGTCAGCGGACGCGCTGGCCACCCCGACGATGCCGCCGTCAGCGCCTCGGATCAGTACCCATGCGCCGCCGGTCATGGGGTCGGGCCAGGCGCGGCGCAGGTGGCGCACGGGATTGGGAAATCGCGGGTCGGTGAGCAGCTCGGCGATGTTCTTGGGCAGGCGCCGCGGGGTACCGACCGGCAGCGGGACATTCCAGAACGATTCGATGGCGCGCGCGTACTGGTCGCCGACGAACAGCAGTTCGCGCTCCTTCTCGCGCTGCGCGGCGGTGTGCCACATCGTGCCCAGCGCGGCCATGCCGACGCCGAGGCCGGCGACGACGAACAAGAGGCCGATCAGGCTGAAGCCGCGCTCGCCGCTACCAGTCGCCATACGGCACGCCGTCGAGCCCGGCGCCCTCGGCGCCGCTGCGCAGGTCGTAGACGCCGCTCCCGCCGTCGGGCGGCGGCACGGTCTGCCAGGTATCGGCCCGCTCGGTCAGGGGGTCGACCGGCACCGCGCGCAGGTAGCGCCGCTCGGCCAGGGCTTCGAGCGTGGGCGGCCAGGTGTTGGTGTCGGCGTGGTATTTGTCGATGGCGTCGCGCACGGTGGCGAGGTTTTCCTTCAGCACCGCTTCCCTGGAGCGTTCGACGTGCTGGAAGTAGCGCGGCACGACGAGCGTGAGCAGCGTGGCGACGATCGCCAGCACGACCAGCAGCTCGATCAGGGTGAAGCCGCGCTTCAAGAGACGCTGCATGTCACCACTCCCGGTAGGGCACGCCGTTCATCCCTACCTTGTCGGACAGCGAGTGGACGTCGTAGACGTCCTCGCCCGGCGCCGGTGCGTCGGGCGGGCTGGCGTAGCTCCTGAGCCCCCAGGTTTCGGCCGCCGCCAGCTTGCCGTCCGGATGCATGGGGTCGCGCGGCAGGCGCCGCAGGAAATGAATCTTGCGCCGGTCCGGCCGGGTGACGTCGGGCACCCCGGCCGCCAGCACGTCGAGATTCGGCGGATAGCCGGAGGCGTCGGCCGGCGACTCGATGCGTTTTTCCTGCACCGCCTGGTGGTAGGCGTCGATCGCGGTGCGGATCTCGCGCAAGGCCTGGCGCAGCTCGGCTTCGCGCTGGCGCTGCGCGGTGATTTCGAGCAAGGGCGCTGCCAGGAGCGCGAGCACGCCGACGATGGCCACGGCAATGACCAGTTCGATCAGCGTGAAGCCGCGGTCGGATCGCCGGCGCCGGGTCATGGCACGGACTCGGCAGGCGCCAGTTGCGGCGGCGGCACCGCCGGCGCGTCGACCGGCACGCTCTCCGGCTCGACCGGCTGCGGCGCCTGTCCGGGCATCGAACGCAGCTGCAGGGCCTGGTCGGACACCGCACTATCGGTGCCGCTGAGGAATTCGGCGTCGGCCAGCGCCGGCCGCTCGATGTTGCGGATGATGCGCGGCGTGATGAGCAGCACGATCTCGGTCTTGTTGAGTTCGTCGCGATGGCTCGAGAACAGCCGGCCGAGGAGCGGAATGTCGCCGAACAGCGGCACCTTGCTCGCGCCGCTGCGGTCCTCGTCGGAGATCAGGCCGGCGAGCACCTGCGTTTCGCCGTCCTTGAGACGCAGCACGGTGTTGGCGTTGCGGCTGCCGAGCTGGTAGGTCAGCGTGCCGGTTGCGCTCTTGATCTGCTGGACGATATTGGACACTTCCAGGCCGACCTTGATGCCGACCTCGCCTTCCAGGTGCACCTGCGGCTCGACGTCGACCTTGATGCCGACGTCCAGATACGACACCGATTCCGAGGTGACGCCGGTCGAGGTGACGTTGGACGTGATCACCGGCACCTTGTCGCCGATGTGGATCTTGGCCTTTTCCTTGTTCTTCACCCGGATGCGCGGGTTGGCGAGGATGCTGACGTCGCCGGTGTCCTTGCGCAGGTTGACGGTGGGGTTGGGCGACACGCCGATGTCGGCGCGGCTGAGGTTGCGCAGCGAGTCGATGGTGAGCCGGCCACCCGGGACGCTGTCTGTCACGATCACCCCGCCCTCGACTCGACTCGTTGTGGTGGCTTCAGGCGTCAGCACGGTGAGCTGGTTCGGGTACTGGATGCCCAGTTCCTGCAGTCGGCTGCGCTTCACTTCGAGGATTTCGACCTCCAGCATCACTTCCGGCTCGGGACGGTCGGCGAGCAGCACCAGCCGCTCGACCAGGCGCACCGCCTCGGGCGTGTCGCGCACCACCAGCAGGTTGAGCTTGTCGTCGATGTAGACGTCGCGCGTCTTCGCCATGCTGCGCACCAGGTTCACCACCTGCTTGGCCTCGGTGTTGGAGAGGAAGAAGCCCTTCACCACCAGTTCCTGGTATTCCTTGATCTTGGCCGGCACCGCCGGATAGATCAGCAGGGTGTTTTCGGACAGCACCTTCCTGCCCATCTGCCCCGTCTTCAGCAGCATGTCGAGCGCGTCGGCAATGGGGGTGTCGGCGGCAAAGATGGTCAGGCGGGTATCGGTGCGCACGTCCTTGTCGAACACGAAGTTGATGCCGGACTGGCGCGACAGCGCGTCGAAGATGGTGCGCACCGGGGCGTCGCGGAACTGCAGCGTGACCGGGCGGCGATAGGCGGCAGCAAGTGCCGGCAGCTCGGCGCCGCGCGGCCGGCCGGACTTCGCCTCGACCTGGCGCAGCAGCGCCTGCGCGTCGGCATGCGCGGGGTCACGCGCCAGCACGTCGCGCAGCGCGCGCCGCGCCGCGTCGGGATTGCCCTTGTCGAGCGCGGCCTGGGCCTCCTTCACGAGCGCCCGGTTGGCACGCTGGATGTCGATGGCGGCCAGCGCCGCGCGGGCGCGCGGGCTTTCCGGATGCAGCGTCAGGATGGCACGGTAGCGCGACTCGGCTTCCGCCTCGCGCCCTGCCGCGAGCGCCGCGTCGCCTTCGGCGAACAGGCGGATCAGGGTGGCGTCGCGCGCCTGCAGGTAGGCCGTGCGGTATTGCACATTGCCGGGCGATTCCCGGACCGCCTGTTCGAGCTGGCGCAGGCCCGCTTCGGTCTGTCCCTGCGCCAGCAGGCGCTCGCCCTCGCGATACGCGCGGTCGCTGGCGCAACCGGCGAGCGCCAGCACCAGCAGGACAATCAATGGAGCCTTGTTCATGGCGTGATTCCCAGAGTCGATGGCATGTCGAGCGGCAGGTAGGTGAATTGCACCTGCCTCTCGGTGATGGCGTCCACCCGCCAGGTGCCCGACAGCACCTGTCCCGGCCGGACGGGCACGGGCTGTTCCCCCTGTGCCAGGAACAGGGTCAGCTTGCCGTCGTCGATCCAGCGTCCGAGGTATTTGAACGGCAAGGGTGGCGGGCTCGGCGGCGCGGGCGGCGGCGGCTTGGGGGGGGGTGGCGGCGGCGGTGCCCAGGTCTGCGCGGGAAACAGGTTGCCCTGCATCTCGGCCATGCGCGCCGCCGCACCGGACGGCGGTGGCGCCGGCGCGACCACCCGCGCGTCCGCGGCCGGTCCCGCGGGCCGCTCCGTGGGCTCGACCACGGCGACGGTGTCCTCGCGGACCGGCCACAGGACCGCCGCCAGGGTGGCGGCGAGCGCCAGGGCCAGCCAGCGCTGGCGCGGGCTCACGCCCCGACCTCCAGATACAACGTGAAATTCAGCAGGCCCTCGACCGTGTCGGTTTCGATACGCGGGCGGCGCAACTGGAGGCCAGCGAGGGCGAGCGCGGGCTCGGCGTTCAGGGCCGCGGCCAGGAAGCGGCGGATGCCCGGATAGTCGCCGCGCACCGGCAGCGACAGCTGATAGCGCCGCAAGTGCGCGTCGCGGATTTCGGTCAGGCGATATTCGCCCTGCGGCAGCTCGACGCCCGCCGCCTCGGCCGCCTCGAACACGCGGCGCAGCGAGGCCGCGGCGGCGGGCGCCAGCGGGGTCTGCCCGCGCACGCCGGCCGCCTCGGCTGCTGGGCGGCGGCCTGCT
>JBKBQH010000024.1:0-5514 GCA_046292745.1 Thiobacillus sp.
CTCGGCGATGGCGTGTGGCGCCTTGGCGATTCCCGGTGCTTGCCAGTCCTGTTGGCGCGCGATCTGATCCGGCTATGGCGCGAGCCGGCCCTGCTGGAGCGGGTGCGGGTCGCAGGCGGGGCGATCCGCGTCATCACGCCGAAGCCACGCGAGGCGCGGGGCGCGCCCTTCGGCCCGGGCGTGGAGTGGTTGGCTCTGGAGGATCGCTTCGCCTTCTACGCAGGTGGCATCTCGTTCATCGGCATGCCGGGTGAGACAACAGCCCCGAAGGCCGTCGATCCAACGACGCCGGTACACGGCCCGTTCTCGGCCGATTTCCGTTGGGTCACGCTGCCCGGCTGGCCGCACGGCCCGATCCGGCTGACCGAGGCTCAGGCCGCCGTCTTCAAGGCCCTGTGGTCGTTCAAGGGCGAGCCCCGCACGGCCGAACAGATCATGCGGCGTGCAGGGCTCGACAGCGCCAAGCCGATCGACGTGTTCAAGGTGAAGGCGCGCGACAGGGACAAGCCCGAAGCCAAGGGAGCGCTCTTCGCCTACCGGACCCTCGTGGTCACGCAGCAGCGCGCGGGTCTGTACGCCATGCCCAGTTCCCGCTCTGCAGTTGGCGCATTGGCTCAATGAGGCGCAGAGGCTTGATGGGTAGCAACGAGTCGATGGCCCAGACTGAAGCTTGCTGGGCGGCTCGGATCAGTACGGCGTGCCGTCCTTGTGGAAGAAGCACCATTTGCCGTTCGATTCGCGCGCAACCAGGTCATCGTCGGGATAGCGAACTTCATCGCCCGGTGTGCGGTCGCCGATTTCGAGATACAGCACATCGGAGTCTGATTGATTTTCGATCTGGTGTGCGTTGCCAGTTCCGGCCTTGAAGCCCGCGCACATGCCCGGCGCCAGCTGCAGGGTGCCCGCATCGGTGTGCAGGGTAGGGTGACCTTCGAGGACGTAGATGAACTCATCCTGGCGGGAGTGGGCGTGACGCAGCGCGGAGATCGCCCCGGGTGCCAGCCGCGTCAGGTTGACGCCGAAGTTGGTCAGCCCAAAAAAGTTTCCCAACGCTTTCTTGTCGCGGCCGTCGAGGCGGTCAGAAAAAGGGGCCGGATACACGCTACGTACGCTGCGGCTTGGCACGGCGGTGGCCGAAACGGCAATAGGGGGGTTGCCAGTGGATGCGTCGCAAGACATGGTGTCGGCTTCCTCACACAGGTTGAGCACCGGAGAGACTGAAAGCTCGCACGACGGCGGTCATGTCGGCATCACCATGGCCAGCCTCGAGCGCGGTGCGATACAGCATGGCGCAATCACGGATCAGCGGAACGTTCTGCTCTCCTGATTCGCAGGCATCGAGCACCAACCGGGCGATGGTCGCCACGTCCCGAATGGCGGCCTGCGGCGGATACTCCTGCCGGACCAGCAGTTCGAGCTTGGCACGAGACACTGCGCTGGCCATGGGGCCCGCATCCAGGATTTGGCGCATCAGATCGATGTCGAGACCGACCCCGCGTGCGGCCTGTACCGCTTCTGCCAGAACGGTCACCATGCCAATCAGGTAATGGTTGACCGCGAGTTTCATGCGCATCGCGCCTGGAACCTGCCCGCAACGGAAAACGCGTTCACACAAAGGTTGAAGCAGAGGCTCGACGCGCTCGACCGCAGGCAGTTCTCCCGCGAGCATGCCAACCAGGCGACCTTGCTCTGCCGGCCCGCGCGAACCCGAGACCGGTGCCTCCACATACGCGCCGCCGGCAGCGAAGATCTCGCGTGCAAGCGCCTGCGAATATTCCGGTGCCGTGGTGCCCAGCTGCACGATGGTCTTGCCGCGCATGGCGACACCCAGCCCACCCATCCCGCGCTGCAGAACCCCATCGATCG
The DNA here is from genome assembly GCA_046292745.1 of Thiobacillus sp. Lineage (GTDB taxonomy): Bacteria > Pseudomonadota > Gammaproteobacteria > Burkholderiales > Thiobacillaceae > Thiobacillus. Next base: position 1,867 of record JBKBQH010000024.1, read on the forward strand.
CCTGCGCATCGCGGAGCATCAGAAAGATCGTGTCGCAATCCTGCAGAACGGCGCTGGCCGAATCCGCGACGAGAGCGCCATCTGCACTCAGTGGGTCGGACTTTTCACGAGTGCGACTCCAAGCCATCAAAGGGAAGCCAGCGCGCAGCAAATTGCGCGCCATGGGCAGTCCCATGTGGCCGACTCCCAGCCATCCTAGAGGGTTCATTGCGCGAGCTCTCCTTGGTGTAGGCGTTGACGCAAGAAAGCCAGCACTTCGTCGCGCGCGTGCGCTGTCGGCTGGCCTTCGCCATCGATCAAGTGTGCGGTCAACACACTGTGCGGACAACCGACCACGTCGCGGAAGAATGGTGGTGGTTCCGGATTGGCAGCCTCATCCGGCAGTACGCGGCCAACGAAGCGCGGTCCGAGCGCGGCTCGGTAGGCCTCGAAGCGCGTGGCACGGCAATGGCGGTCGCCTTCGAAGCGATAGGCGAGCACGGTGAGGTCCTCGCGCTCTAGCCGGTTGCGCACGGCCGCGAGTTCGGCGACGTCGCTCTCCAGGGCGTCTGGATCGTCCAGCGGTAGCGACGGCTGCGCCAGAACCGGAGCCAGCACCGCTGGTTCCAACAACATGGATAGTGCGAAGTTGCCGGTAAAGCACATGCCCACGGCACCCACGCCGACGCCACCGCACTCCTCGAGCGCGCGACGCGCCAATGCACGCAACCAGGCCGTCACCGGGCTGGCGCCGCGTCCGGCCAGCGCATGGAATTCGGCACTGATGCAAGCCCTTCGCAGTACGCCGAGTCCAGCCTCGGCCTGCGGCCAGGCGCCATCGGTGCCAAACAGCGAAGGCAGATAAACGGTGAAGCCGGCCTGCCGGACCCAGCGCGCGAAACGTGCGACATGCGGGCTGATTCCGGGCATCTCCGCCATCACGATCACCGCCGGTCCGGCGCCGGAGACATAGACGCGCTTGCTGGACTCCGCGAACGAGTAGGTGCGTGCGTCGAAGTCATCGAGCGGGTCGTCGAGTGTGGACATATCCTGCGATCCGTAGGGGTCTTCAATGCGCGAGAAGGCGGATGCCTCCCGTGATGGGCGCAATTGTGTTGGTTGAATCGGCGGTGATACAGTGTCTTATACGACGTTATTCATGCGATTTCAGACATGCAGGACTTCGAGATCCTCGTGCTGCGTGGGGCGAATCCCAGCGGCGTATCGATGACGCGCGACATCCTCGCGGCTGCAGCCTTGTTGGCGACTCGGCAAGGCGTGGCCGTGCCGCGATGGCGCTTTTATTCCCCGGGTGGAGGACGCGTCGCGTTGCAAGGCGGTCTCGACATCGACACGCGCAGGCTTCCGGGGCGTAAGGGACGCAGCGACGCCCTGCTGCTGGTGCCCGGGGTCTGGGTCTCCGGACCGCAGGAACTCGCGGCGCGCCTGCGCGAGGACGACTGTCGGCGCGCTGTGCGCAGCATCGCGGCGCACGTGGCCAACGGCGGACAAGTGGCTGCTTCGTGTTCGGCGGTGTTCTTGCTGCAAGCCGCAGGCGTGCTCGTCGGCCGCCGCGCCACCACGGCATGGTGGCTGGCGCCCGAGCTGGCGCGCATCGCCCCCGAAACCACGATCGAAGCCCAGCGGATACTCTGCGTCGATGGACCCGTGATCACCGCCGGTGCCGCGTTCGCCCAGTCGGACGTTTTGCTGTACCTCCTGCGCCGACGCTTTGGTGCCAAGCTGGCCGATGGCGTGTCGCGCGTGTTGCTGCTTCAGGAACGCACCGAGCAAGCGGAGTTCGTGGTGCCGGCCATGCTGTCCGGAGGCGACGCCTTGGTGAACTGGCTGACCGAGCGGATCGAGAAGGCATTGCCCGATGTGCCTGCAATATCGGAGCTGGCTTCAGAGGCATGTGTCTCAGAGCGCACGCTGAGCCGCCGTGTCCGCAAGATCAGCGGCATGAGTCCCCGTGAAATGATCCAGAGCATCCGTCTGCATCGAGCGCGCAGCTTGCTGCAGCACACTCATATGGGCGTCGAACAGGTCGCCGCCGAAGTCGGCTACCAGGATGCCACCGCTCTGCGTCGGCTCGTGCGCAAATGGAGCGGTGCCACGCCCAGGCAGATCCGCGGCGCCATGATGGTGGAGTGAGCAACAAAAGGCGCGCTGTGATCGAGATGCCCACGTGACGCGGTCATTCGCCAAGGGGAGCGAATGAAATGGGTTCTACTGGGGTTGGTCGGTCTGCTGGTCATCGTGGTCGGGCTGTGGGGCTGGGGCCAGTGGCGCTGGAGCCAGAAGACACAGGCACTCCTGGATCGCCTAGAGGCCGCTCGCCAGACACTCCCGCCTGAACGATTCGATCCGCGCGAACTGGACGGGCTTCCCGCACCCGTGGCGCGCCACCTGCGCCAGGTGCTGCCACCGGGAACTCCCATCATCCGCGTGGCGGACGTGGTGCATACCGGCACGTTCAACATGAACCTGGGCGCCGAGCAGTGGAAGTCCTTTACCTCACGGCAACGCGTGGTCACGCGCCGCCCCGGCTTCGTGTGGGATGGGCGGGTGGCCATTGCGCCCGGGCTCGACGTGCATGTGCACGACGCCTACGTCGATGGCGAAGGTGTGCTGGAGCCCGCTGTCTTGGGTGTGTTCACGCTGGTGAATCTGCGCGACCGCGGCGAGGTCGCTCGCGGTGAACTGATGCGCTACATGGCCGAGGCCGCCTGGTATCCCACCGCCCTGCTGCCCAGCCAGGGCATGCAATGGGAACCCATCGACGAACGCAGCGCCCGCGCGACGCTCACGGACGGCGATATACGGCTCACCATGACCTTTCGCTTCGGTGATGACGGGCTGATCGAGACGATCCAAGCAGAGGATCGCGGATACGCAGACGGCGGCCGCATCGTTCCGATGCCGTGGGAAGGTCGCATGTTCGACTACCGGCGGCGCGACGGGATGCTGATCCCGATGCAAGGCGAAGTCGCATGGCTCACGCCACGAGGCCGCAAGCCGTACTGGCGGGGGACGATCACCGAGCTGACGTATCGCTACTGACGTGGAATCGCCCAGAGCGCGCCAAACGGCGAGTGCGGAAATGGCCCGCAATGCCCCCCGCAATGACCCTTATCCCGCGCCCGATGTCGCATCAACTCCAGCGGAGCATACCGAACGCAAAGTTGCGCCCATGGCCCTGCTTGATCGCCAGGTGAATCCACGTCATGGCAAACGGCTCCAGGTAGCGTGCCGCCATCAGCGGGCCCATGTCCACCGCCTCAAACCCGATCAGCGTCGCCAGCGCCATGGCACGTTGCCGGGCTTCGGCGTCGTCGCCGCAGACCGGCATCATGGGCGCGCCCTGCGGGTAGCGGCTGTCGGCCATGTTCTCGGCGCCGGTGGTGTTGAAGGCCTTGACCACGCGTGCCCCGCGGGCGAGCTTGGCCAGTTCTTCCGCACCCGAGGTCGTGGTGCCTACCAACAGGCCCGACAACCCAGGTGCCAGCGGGTTGGTGGCGTCGATCAACACCTTGCCCTGCCAGTCGGGCACGCTTTGCGCGATGGCGGGCAAGGCGGCATAGGGCACGGCCAGGATGACGGTGTCGCTGGCCGCGATGGCCTGCTCGGGGTTGGTGACGCGGGCCTTGTCGCCCAGCGCGGCTACCG
>JBKBQH010000025.1:0-4593 GCA_046292745.1 Thiobacillus sp.
GTGGTCGGCGCGGCCTCGATCGAGCCGTCGGCGTCGCCCGTCGGCACGTATGCAGGCACCGTGGCCGGCGCGGCAAGCGGCGGCACGACGGCGCCGAGCAGGGCGGCGGCATCGGGCAGGGCCGCCAGCAAGGCCGGATCGGGCGGCGCGGCTGGCGTCGCCTCGGCCGCCGCGGCGGCATCGGTGGCTGTCGCCGCGGCAGTCTCGGCCGCCGCTTCGGTGCGCGCGGCCTTTGCGGCGACGCCCTGGTCGGCGGATGCGCGGTCCGACTGGACGTTGCGCTGGCTGGCCATTTCGTCGGACAGCACCTGGCTGAACGGCGTCCCGGCGGCGGCGCTTTCGCGGGCGCCGCCGGCGTTCGCGTCGACGGCCCGGGTAGGCGAGATGGGCGTGGTAGTCGTGTTCATGGCGTGTCCTGTTCAGGAGGGGCTGCGCTTGGGCCGGGTGCGGCGGTTGGCGAACTCGTCGCTCTGCTTCTGGTCGCGGACGGCGTCGCGCCGGGTCTGTTCCTGGAGCGCCCGCGCGTTGAGCGTGGTAAAGGACATCTTCTTCTGCTCGGCGGCGCACCAGGCCGCGCGCGCCTGGTCTACGCGCCTGAGGGCGTCGACGACGATCCTGTCCTGGCCGGCGATGGCCTGGTCGAGCTTCTGCATGAAGGCCTGGTAGTTGTTGAACTGCATCGCCCCCATGCCGTGGGCCAGATCGTTCTGGAAGCGCTCGGCGTAGTCCTTGCGGTAGCCCAGCAGCAGGTCGAGCTTCTGCTTTGCTTCCTCGTGCATGCGCAGCGCCGCGGCGAGCTGCCTGGCGGCCTCGTCGGAAGCCTTGTTGGCAAGTTCGATCAGGGTGGCGAGGGTGGAGGGCGTGGCCATGGTTCGGCTCCGTGGGGTCACTGGAACAGCGCCTCGAGCGCAGCGAGGCTGCTCTCGACGTTGGCGCGCTCGTGGATGTCCTGTTGCAGGAAGGCTTCCATCGCCCCCTGCAGACGGATGGCTTCGTCGAGCAGCGGGTCGGTGCCGGCGGCGTAGGCGCCGACGTTGATGAGGTCGCGGCTGCGCGCGTAGCGCGAATAGAGCTTCTTCAGCCGGCGCGCGAGCGCCTGATGCGCCGGCGTGGTGATCACGTGCATCGCGCGGCTGATCGACTGCTCGATGTCGATCGCCGGGTAGTGGCCGGATTCGGCGAGCATGCGGTCGAGCACGATGTGGCCGTCGAGGATCGCGCGCGCCGAATCGGCGATCGGATCCTGCTGGTCGTCGCCCTCGGTCAGCACGGTGTAGAAGGCGGTGATCGAGCCGCCGCCCGGGCGGCCGTTGCCGGCGCGCTCGACCAGCGCCGGCAGCTTGGCGAACACCGACGGCGGATACCCCTTGGTCGCCGGCGGCTCGCCGATGGCGAGCGCGATCTCGCGCTGCGCCATCGCGTAGCGGGTGAGCGAATCCATGATCAGGAGCACGTTCCTGCCCTGGTCGCGGAAATGCTCGGCGATCGCGGTGGCGTAGGTGGCGCCCTGCAGCCGCATCAGCGGCGGCGTGTCGGCCGGCGCTGCCACCACGACCGAACGCGCGAGGCCCTCGTCGCCGAGGATCTGTTCGATGAATTCCTTGACCTCGCGGCCGCGTTCGCCGATCAGGCCGACGACAATGACGTCGGCCGAGGTGTAGCGCGCCATCATGCCGAGCAGCACGCTCTTGCCGACGCCGGAGCCGGCGAACAGGCCCATGCGCTGGCCGCGGCCGACGGTGAGCATGGTGTTGATCGCGCGCACGCCGACGTCGAGGATATCGGTGATCGGCGCGCGGCCGAGCGGGTTGGCGGCGCGCCGGCTGAGCGGCGCCGCTGCCGTCGTCCCGATGGGGCCGAGGCTGTCGAGCGGGCGGCCGCTGCTGTCGATCACGCGTCCGAGCAGCGCGTCGCCGACCGGCAGGTGGCGGGTGCGGTCGCTGGGGCGTCGGCGCGGATGCTTCACCTGGCCGAGACCGGGCAGCGTCGCGCTGATTTCGGCCGGGAATACGCGCGACCCGGGGACGATGCCCTCGACCTCGCTCTGTGGCATGAGGAACAGGCGGTCGCCCTCGAAGCCGACGACTTCGGCTTCGAGCTGCGCGCCGTTGGGCAGCGGCACGGTGCAGGCGCTGCCGACGGCGAGTTTCAGTCCGACCGCTTCCATCACCAGGCCGGCGACGCGGGTGACGCGGCCCGAGACCTGCATTGGCTCGGCGATCGCGATCAGCTCGCTGCAATCGTGCAGATAGGCCTTCCAGCGGTGGCTGTGATGGGTCGTGTTCATCAGGGCTCCAGCCAGTCCGTTTCCTTGCCGAGCGCCGCGGTGAGTCGCTGCCAGCGCGTGGGCAGGGTGGCGTCGATCTGGTTGCTCGCGGTGTCGACGCGGCAGCCGCCGCGTTCGAGATGCGCGTCGAGGGCGATCTGCCAGCCGGCTTTCTCGAGTTCGGTGCCCATTTTTTCGGTCACCAGCGCGGCGTCGTCCGGGTGCAGGGTGAGCAGGGCCGGCGGCTGCAGCGAGGGCAGGTAGCGCACCGCCTCGCGCACGATCGGCAGCACCAGCTCGGGCTGCACCGCGAGGGCAGTCTTCAGGATCGCCCGCGCGAGATCGAGCGCCAGCTCGAGCAGCTGCTGCGAAATCAGCGCATCGGCCTGGTTCACCTCGGCGGCGAACGCGCCGGCGAGCGCGTGCAGGCGCTGCGCTTCCTCGGCGGCCTTCTGCTGGCCGTGGACATAGCCTTCGGCGTGGCCGGCCTGGTAGCCTTCCTGGCGCGCCTGTTCCTGGATCGCGGTGATCTCGTCGATCGTCGGCAGCTTAACGCCGTTGTGCAGCGTATCGCGCGGGGCCCGGGGATCGCCGTCGAGACTGGCAGGCTCCCAGGGCTTGCAGGCTTCGGTATCGATGCTGGTGATGACGCTGGACATGGTGGCGGGTCGCGGGGAGGGCTTGCGGGGTTATACGAATTTCTCTTCGCCGCTGCCGCCGAGGACGATCTGGCCTTCGTCGGCCAGGCGTCGCACAATGGCGAGGATTTCCTTCTGCTGCGCCTCGACCTCGGACAGCCGTACCGGGCCCTTCGATTCGAGGTCCTCGCGCATCATCTCGGCGGCGCGCTGGGACATGTTCTTGAACACTTTCTCGCGCATCTCCTCCGAGGCACCCTTGAGCGCGATGATGAGCTGGTCCGACTGCACCTCGCGCAGCAACAACTGCACGCCACGGTCGTCGATATCGATGATGTCCTCGAACACGAACATCTCGTCCATGATCTTCTGCGCCATTTCGGGGTCGTAGCTCTTCAGGTACTCCATCGCCGACTGTTCCTGCTCGCCGCTCATGAAGTTAAGAATGTCGGCCGCCGCCCGGGTGCCGCCCATCGCCTGTTTTTTCAGCACGTCGTTGCCGGAAAGGAGCTTGGTCAGCACGTCGTTGAGTTCGCGCAGGGCCGCCGGCTGCACCCCCGACAGCGTGGCGATGCGCAGCAGCACGTCGTTGCGCAGCCGCTCGGTGAAGTGGTTGAGAATCTCGCAGGCCTGGTCGCGTTCGAGGTGCACGAGGATGGTCGCGATGGTCTGCGGGTGTTCGTTGCGAACGAGTTCGGCGACCGATTCCGAGTCCATCCATTTCAGGCTTTCGATGCCGCTGGCGTCGCCGCCGCCGCCAAGGATCCGGTTCAGCAGCGAATTGGCCTTGTCGTCGCCGAGCGCCTTGGTCAGCACGCTGCGGATGTATTCGTCGGAATCGGTCCCGAGCGAGTAATTCTGGTCGATCACGGTATTGAACTCGTCGAGCACGGTCTCGACCTCGACCTGCGGGATCGACTTCATGGCGGTCATCGCCTCGCCTAGCTTCTGCACTTCGCGCGGGCCGAGATACTTCATGACCTGGGCGGCACCTTCCTCGCCCAGCGCCAGCATCAGGATCGCGCCCTTGATGACGCCATTCGCTTCACTCATTGCTGCCTACCCAGGTCTTGACGATATTGGCGACGGCGCGCGGGTCCTGGTTCGCCATGTCCTTGGCCCGGGCGAGGTTGTCATGGTAAGTACGCTGGTGGGGCAGGCCGGCCTGGCCTGCGTGCTGCAGCTCCAGTTGCGGGTTGAGATCGCCGGCGGGAGACGGCGGCGGCGCCTTGGACAGGTCGGAGAGTTTCTTCAGCATCGGCTTCAGGAGCTTCAGGTAGACCAGCAGCAGCACCAGCGCCATCAGCAGGTAGCGTCCGACGACCAGGGCCAGATCGATGTATTCCGCGTATTCGGGGTGCTTCCAGAAGGGCGGCTCGGGCAGGGGTTCGCGTTCGGGGGCGGCGAAGGGCGTGTTGACGATGTTGACCGAGTCGCCGCGTTCGGCGTTGAATCCCATTGCCTCCTTCACCAGGTTGGTGATCTGGGCGATTTCCGCCGCGCTCAGGGGCACCATCGTCACCTTGCCCTTGGCGTCGACGCTGCGCTTGTGGTTGACGACCACGGCGACCGACAGGCGCTTGAGGCCGCCCATGCCCTGCTGCACGTACTGGATGGTCTTGTCGACCTCGTAGTTGACCGTGGCGTCCTTGCGCACGTTGGCCGGCGGCGCGCCGTTCGCGGCAGGCG
>JBKBQH010000026.1:0-4574 GCA_046292745.1 Thiobacillus sp.
GAGTTTTTTCAGCCGCCAGGCGCAGATCCTTGAGCGTCGCCAGTTCCATGGCGCGCGCTTCGATCCGCTGCCGACGCGCCTTGGGCAGGCTAGCCATCACATCATCGAGTTTTCTTGCCATTGTCGAACTCTTTGCCTATTCGTTTCAATGTCGCCAGATGTTCGTCGAAACGCTCATCGCAGTCTCCCATAGATTTCGAACCCATTTTCCAAACCCCTGCGTAATCCTTCGGGTCAGAGCAGAAGGTTTCGGACATTTGTCCGTTTCACGCGAACTCCGCGGAACTACGCAGTAGCCCCGTCACCCGCTGGGTCACTGGGTCGCAGCGTCATCGTGCGGCCAATGTCTCGGCAGATCCATGCTGTCGTGGAGCAATCGGAGGACTTCGATGACCCGCCCCTGCGCAACCCGGAACATGACGAAGTGACGGCCTTTTCTGCCCTGCCGCGCCACATGCAGGGTGCGGATGCCGGGCGCGATGTCGTCCCTCGCCTTGGCCCCCAGGATGTCGGGCCCATCGTGCAAGGCCTCGATGGCTTGCGTCACGGTCTCGGCGTAGTGCGCGGCCTGCCGAGAACCAAAGCGCTCCGCCGTCCATGCCGCGATGTCGAGCAGATCCTTCTCGGCCTGTGCCGCCAGGCGAACGCGCCACGCATCGCTCATGCCTTGGCGAGCGCTTCGGCTGCCACGATCCTCAGGTGAGCACGCAACGTTTCTTTGGCATCGAATGTCTTGAAGCGGCCGGCCTCGATATCCGCGATTCCTACCTTGGCAGCGGCGCGCAGCGCTTCAAGACGGCTCGCGTCCTCGGCCTCGCGTTGTTCGACGAGACGCAATCCCTCGCGCAGCACTTCGCTGGCGTTCTGATAGCGGCCGCTGGCGACCAAGCGCTCGACCAGCGCGGCCTGGTGATCGGTGAGGACGACATTACGCGTAGGCATGGCGATCTCTGTGCAGAGAGTATTGGCATATTATGCCAATACCCGGCTCCGAATGCAATCACAGCAAACTACCGACACAAAACGACCCGCTGTAACCCCACACTGAATCGCAGACTATGCCTACCTGTTAAGGCGCGCGAGGAAGGCCTCGTTGCCGAGACGCTCGCCGAAGTGCGGCACCACATGCTCGAGCATCATTGCGCGCTGCTCCGGGCTGAAGGCTGCGGTGCACTCCTCCAGCAGGGCTACCTCGTAGCCAAGGTCGTGCCCGTGGCACAGCGAGGCGAGTACGCAGACGTGTAGCGCATATCCCATCAGGTAGAGCTTGCCGATGTTCTGGTTGCGCAGGTAGATGTCGAGGTTAGAGCCGGCGAAGATGCTGGCGCCGATACGACCGGCACCGACGAACTCCGTCTTGCGTGGCACGAACGGCGGGTGGAAGAAATAGCCCGGCTCGTCGTCGCGGAAAGTGCCGGCCCACGGAATCGCACCGCGCAACCCATGCGTTGCTGACCCGCTTCCGCCCAGTTCGCGATAATCAGTCGAGAAGCGCAGTCCCATATGGACTATCCGCATGCCAACGCTGCGCGCCGCATCGAGCGCGTCGACCGAGGCGGCGATCGAACGCTCGAACTGCGCACGGTCCTGCATCAGCCGGTTGAGCTTGCCCTGCGGCGACAGCCATTCGTTCTGGTACTCGACCAGGATCAGTGCGGCCCGCTTCATGCCGCGCCCTCCCGCTGCCCGACTGCGTCGACGCCCCATGGCGCCAGCACGATCTTGCCGCCGGCGCGCCCGCTCTCCTGCAGGGCGTGCGCATCGGCCGCCCGGTCGAGCGGCAGCACGTGGGCGATGCGATGCTTCAGGCAACCCGTGCGCAACGCCTTGTCGATGGCGTCGATCGCGCTGCCGATCGCCGCCTCGCCCATCGTGTAGACGAGAATCGGCGAGAGCGTGATGTTCTTCGTCATCATTGCCAGCAAGGGCAGTGGCGGGCGCCAGTCGCTGTCCGATGCATAGGAGACGATCTCGCCGCCCGGCATCAGCACGCGGATGTCGCTCTCGATGTTGGCGCCGAGGTTGACCTCGACGATACGCTCGAAGGTTTCCTCCTGCGCAAACCACGCCCTGACGGCGTCTTCGAGCGGCGTCACTGACAGGTCGATAACCGCATCGGCACCGGCAGCACGCACGACATCGGCGACGGACGCATCGCGCACGCTGGCCGCCACTAGCGCCGCACCGGACAGCTTCGCCCACTGCACCGCATAGAAGCCGACCGCCCCCGTCCCGCCCTGCACCAGCACCCGCTTGCCGACTACGCCGCCATGCAGCGCCACGGCGCGGTGCGCGGTCATCGCCGGGATGCCCAGACTGGCGCCTTCGGCGAAGCTGACGCCGTCCGGCAGAAGTACGGCGCGCGTCGCCGGCAGCGTCATCCACTGCGCAGCGCTGCCGAAGGGGCGGTTCCATTGCGCCTGGTAACACCAGACGCGCTGACCGATACGCGCCGGATCGACGCCCTCGCCCACGTCGGCAATGACGCCGGCCGCATCCTGATGCGGCACGATGCGCTCGAAGGGCATCGCCGTACCACTCCACGCCGTGCGCCCCTTGATGTCGGAGGGGTTCACCGCGCTGGCCAGCACCTTGATCAGTACCTCGCCCGGCCCGGCCACCGGCAACGGGAGGCGGCCAAACTGCAGCACCTCGTGCGGCGCGCCCTTCCGCTCGTACCAGACGGCCTCCATCATCGCGGCGCCCCCGGCAGTTCCTCGACGCGCACCGACAACGTCAACCCGGCGGCGAAGAACTCGCGCGTATGCGGCTCGCGCATGTGCCTCGCCAGCGCCTCGGCGTTCTGGAAGGCCTCGACCAGCAGGAAATCGTCCGGCGCCGTCAGCGCGCGGTAGAAGGTGAATTCCAGGCAGCCCGACTCCTTGCGCGTGTGGCCTTCGAGCACGGCCAGCGCCCGCTGCAGCGCATCGCCCTGGCCCGGCTTTCCCTGGATGAAGGCCATCTTGCGCAGGATGGCGAGTTGCGAGGTGGATGTATTCGAACAGCTCACAGCTTTCTCCTCTGAAGAATTGCCGGCGTCCGCCCGACGGCACCTGCCGCGGGCTTCCCGCAAACGCCGGCGGAAACGGGAGAAAGACTATTGAATTCCGATTAACAGAACCATGCTACGATCATCAATCTGAAATTCCACAAACGGAACTATCATGCTGGATGATCTGGCCCTGTTCGTGACCATCGTAGAGGCCGGCAGCCTGGCCGCGGCCGGTGACAAACTCGACATCCCGCCGGCAACGGTGACGCGCCGCCTGCAGCAGCTGGAGAAGCAGCTCGGCTGCCGCCTGCTCAATCGCAGCGCCCGGCGCCTGCAACCGAGCCCAGAAGGACAGCTCTACTACGAACAGTGCCGGCCGCTGATCCAAGGCCTGCGGCAAGCCACGCAGCGGCTCGATGACACGATCAGTTCGCTCGCCGGTCTGGTGCGCGTGCTGGCGCCGACCAATCTTGCCAACGGCCCGCTCGCCGAGGCGTGGAGTTCCTTTCTGGAACAGCATCCGCAGATCACGCTCGACCTCGAACTCTCGAACGCGATGCAGGATCTCGTCGGCAGCGGCGCCGATCTCGCCATCCGCGTAGGCAAACTGACCGACTCCTCGCTGACCCAGCGTCTGCTCGGCACCACCCGCCTTGTGCTGGTCGCCGCCCCCGCCTACCTGAAGCGCCATGGTATGCCGGCCGATCCGGCGGCGCTGGCCGGCCACCGTTGCATCGTCGTCGAACCTTTCAAGCTATGGCGCTTCAAGAGCGCGGACGGGCAGATGCTGACCTTACAGCCGACGCCGTACGTACGCCTAAACGATCTCCACCTCGCCACTGCACTCGCCGCCCGCGGCAGCGGTATCCTGCTCACTCCGCGCGTGCAATGCGACGCGGAGCTGAAGAGCGGAAAATTGCAGATACTCTTGCCCGACTACGAAACCGAAGGCCGGCAGATCTTCGCCGTCTGGTCGCAGCAACGTTACCTGCCGGCACGCGTGCGCGCGCTGCTGGAGCACCTGGCGGGGTATTTGGCAGCATATCCGTTGTAAGGGCGCGGCAAGGACGATACCTTTTGCCGAATCCATACCGATGGCATTATCCGTATTGCGCAACCGGCCGCATTCGGGCCGAGGAAGGTTACCATCCGCACTCGGCCCGCTCCATCACATGAAACCGCAGGAGACAAACGTACATGACTCGACATTCCGTCCTCCTGACGCCCTCATCGCCGCCGTCGCGCGGCCGCATTCTTTCGCTGGCCATGCTGGCGATCCTCGCTGCTTCCGGTATCAGCTGCGTCGACATGGCGCCGCGGCTCCGTTTGAAGCATATGCGAACTCGTGGTGTGAAAACGGGTACGCATTCATCGCTCTGATGTCTCGAAAAGCCAAGTCCAGCCGCCAGTCGTTCAAATCTGCGTGGCGACGTTCATATTTCGGTTCCAGTCGGGAGAGCGGTTTCCAACACCAACCTCCTGCCCGCAAACCCGCATGGTGACGAGGGGTGGCCTCACGCACGCTCGCGAGGCCAACCCGCGAAGCCCCGCCAGAACTGGCGTTGCAGGCGGGCGTAAAAAA
>JBKBQH010000027.1:0-3935 GCA_046292745.1 Thiobacillus sp.
CGACCACGGTGGGTGAAATTCCCCACCAACCTTCAGTGTCCGGCGCACCTTCAGCTACTGCCGGGAGACTTTGCCGCCAGCCATTATGAATCAGTATAGTCGGTTGCGACGGTTTGTCGAGCAGGAGCCCAAATGATCCAGATCGAGGTTGACGATAGAGAGGTGCGTCGAGTACTCTCTGACCTTACGCGCAGGGTATCCGACATGACCCCCGCAATGCACCGTATCGGGCAGGCGCTGATGGAAGGCGCGCGCGACAGAATTTTTTCCGGGAAAGACTGGACCGGCACGCCGTTTGCGCCGAACAGCCCAGTTACGATTGCGCGCAAAGGGAAAAACCGCCCGCTCATCGACAAGCGCGACTTTGTCAGCCATCGGTTGCATTACGAAGCGGCGCGCGATTCCGTGGTCGTCGGCAGTTCGGCGGTTCAGTCGGCGGTGCTTCAGTTCGGCGCGAAAAAGGGTGAGTTCGGCAAGACAAAGCGCGGAACGCCGACCCCGTGGGGCAACATTCCACCTCGCCGCTACTTGCCGGTCACGCAGAGCGGCGCCATCGACGACGAGGCACGCTCGCTGATCCTGCGCATCATCTCCGAATACCTGAACGGCGACTGAAGCGATTCAGAGTAGCCGATCTTTTTTAATGCCGCCACAATCGCGGCATGATTGCCAGATCATGCCATGCCTCCTCCCTTCCTCTCCCTGAGCCCGCCGACGGATCGCCGCCCGAATGGGTCGAGCTGATCCCGGCGGGACGTTTTTTTGGGCGAGACGGACGGGGGCCGTTTGAGCTCGACCCGGACAAGGTGGTCGCAGCGTTCGTGCGCGCAGCCGTCGATTTGCCGATCGACTACGAGCACCAGACGCTAGACGCATCAGCAAAAGCTGGCCCGGTGCCCGCTGCCGGATGGATCAAGGAAATCGAATTGCGTGATGGCGCGCTCTGGGGGCGCGTCGAATGGACGCCACACGCTGCCGAGCTCATCCGAAACAAATCGTATCGCTACATCAGCCCTGTGTTTCGTCATGACAAGAGCGGCAGGATTGTCGCGCTCGAGGGCGCTGGGCTGACGCACTACCCCAATCTCCACCTGCAACCGGTTGCGCATTCGAAAGGAGACGACAACATGGACCTGACGCCGTTGGCCGAGGCGCTTGGCATCGACCCAAGCGCCGACATCGAGACCATCGCTGCGCACGCGAAGCAGCTGCGCGAAGCAGCGACCCGCGACCCTGACCCCGCGCAATGGGTGCCGATGAGCCAGCACAAAGCGGTGGCTGAAGAACTTGCCAGGCTACAAGCCGAAATCGCCGCCGAAAAAGCCGAGGCCGCGGTGCGCGCCGCGATGAGCGCTGGCAAGCTCGCCCCGGCGATGAAGGACTGGGCGATGGGCTACGCCGAGAAAGACCCGGAAGGATTTGCCGAATGGGTCAAGGCCGCGCCCGTGATTCTGCCGCAAGAGAGCGCTCCGGCCGCGCATCGCGTCGCAGCGAATGCGGACACGCTCACCGACGAAGACCGCTACGTCTGCGCCGCGCTGGGCCTGAGCGAAGCCGACTTCGCCGCGCACAAGAAAACCCTCATCAAGGAGTAAGTGAATCATGGCCATCATCACCCCCGCTTTGCTGACCGCCCTGCGCACGGGCTTCTCCAAAGCGTTCCAGGACGCGCTCGCTGCCACCCAGACCGACTGGGAGAAGATCGCCACGCGCGTGCCGTCCTCTTCCGCCAGCAACACCTACGGCTGGCTCAACCAGTTTCCAACTTTGCGTGAGTGGGTGGGCGACCGCGTGCTCAAGGACATGGCGGCGCAGGCCTACCAGGTCCAGAACAAGCTCTACGAGGGCACGGTGGCGGTCAAGCGCACCGACATCGAGGACGACAACGTCGGCGTCTACACGCCGCTGTTTGCCGAGATGGGCCGCGCGGCAAAAGCGCACGCCGACCAGCTGGTTTTCGGGCTGCTAGCCGCCGGCGAGACCACGACCTGCTACGACGGGCAGAACTTCTTCGACACCGACCACCCGGTCTATCCGAACGTGGACGGCACCGGCACGGCGACGCTCGTCTCCAACCTGCAAGCCGGCACCGGCCCGGCCTGGTATCTGCTGGACACCAGCCGCGCCTTGAAGCCGCTGATCTTCCAGGAACGCACCAAGCCGGAACTGGAGACGCTGACCAGCACGCAGGACGAAGGCGTCTTCATGCGCGATGAATACCGATACGGCATCCGCTACCGCTGTAACGCGGGATTTGGATTCTGGCAACTGGCCTACAAGAGCAAAGCGCCGCTGGATCAGGCGAACTTCAACGCGGCGATGGCCGCCATGATGTCTGTTCGTGCCGACGGCGGCCGACCGCTCGGAGTCAAGCCGACCCATCTGGTGGTGCCGCCCAGCTTGCGCGCCGACGCGCTCAAGCTGGTGGAAAGCCAACTCGTGGGCGGCGGCGACTCCAACCCCAACTACAAGGCGGTCGAGGTGATCGTCTCGCCGTGGGTAGCCTAATCCATGGCGCGCGCACGCAAAACAGCCGAAGCAGCTTCTGCTGACCGCGTGCGCTTGACTGTGCGCACCGTGGCGGCGATGGGCGACCGACGACGTTTTCGCGCTGGGCTTGGGCCGTTTTCCAGCGAGCCGCAGGTGGTGGAGGTCAACCCCGAGCAGGCCGAGGCGCTCAAGGCCGACCCCATGCTGGCAGTGGCCGAGGCCGGGGAGTAAGAGATGGCCTATCTGACGGCAGAGGAGATGGCCACGCGCTACGGGCAGGACCGGCTCGTCGATCTCACCGACCGCGACGGAGATGGCATCGGCGACGATCCGATGATCGCCCAGGCGCTGGCCGATGCCGAGGCCGAGATCGACGGGTATCTCGCCGCGCGCTACCGGCTGCCGCTGCCTACGGTGCCGGCGATCCTGGCCCGCATTGCGGGCGACATCGCCATCTACCGGCTGCTCTCCATGCGGCGCATGGGCGACATCGAGGACGCCCGCCGCCGGTATGAGGATGCAAGGAAGCTCCTTGAGGCGATCAGTCGCGGCACGGTGTCGCTCGGCCTGCCTGCCACGCTCCCGCCCGAGCAGCAGCCCGGCCTTTCCCTGGCGGCCGCGAAATCCGGCCCCGCGCCGGTCTTCGGACCGGATCAGATGGGAGGCTTCTGATGATCCTCGCCATCGAGCGCGCCATCGTCGACCGGCTCAGGGCGGCGCTCGCGCCGCTGCCGGTCGATGCGCTGCCGTCCCGAGGATACCGGTTTTCCCACGCCAAAGGGGCGGCGGTGGTGGCGCTCACCGACATCGCCGCTGGCGGCGTGGAGGACGTGGGCGCGTCGGTGCAGGGCGCGGCGGCTACCGTCGAGGTGGCGCTGTTCGCCCGATCGCTGCGCGACGGCGCCGGGGTGTGGGACCTGTTCGAGGCCGCACGCCGGGCGTTGTTGTCGTACAAACCGGCGCCGGGCTGCACGCCGCTGCGGCTGCTCTCGGCGCGGCTGGCCGATGGCGAGGCGGACACCTGGGTGCTGGCGACGCGATGGCAGACGCTGGCGCCGATGGCGCCGGATCTGGACTACGACGGCGGGCCGTTGCTGACCCGCGTCACGTTTGAGGAGATTTGATATGCCGATGTACCGCTATACCGGCCCGCTGACGGCCATGACCCTGCCAGACGGGCGCGACGTGATCCTGTCGCCAGGCACGCTCGTCGATCTACCGGCGGACGCCGACGTGACCGCCACGCTCGTGGCGTTGGGGCGCCTTGCCCCCGAGACGGACGCGCCCGAGCCGTCCGCCGCCAAGACCAAAAACGCCCGAGACAACAAGGAGTAAGCTATGCCCGCGAATTTTCTGCACGGCGTCGAGACCATCGAGATCGATAAAGGTCCGCGCCCCATCAGAACCGTCAAGACCGCCGTCGTCGGCCTGATCGGCACCGCGCC
>JBKBQH010000028.1:0-3931 GCA_046292745.1 Thiobacillus sp.
CTCGCCTTGTAGACGTTGCCCTCGAACGACAAATCGCGGTCATGGTCCGTGAAGAAGAACTCCTTGCCGTCGACGCGCGAGATGCGCCAGCAGGTGGCGAGCGTCGTCACCGGCCCGGCGAGGTGGGTCGCGAGTGCTGCCGAGGTCGATTTCATGGTCTGATCTCCAGCACCGGGATCTGGCCCCAGCTGCCGAGCTGATAGGTTTCGATGGTGAGGTCCATCTGATCGCTGTCGAAGCGGACGGGCACGTCGAACTCGACGTCCGCCGTCACCGGCACGCCGGATGCGGGTGCCACGGTGAAGGTCACGAGCCCGGTCGCCGTGTTGACGCTCCAGCCAGAGGACGCCTCGACGCCGTCGCGGTAGATCTTCACCGTTCCAGGCACGGGCTTGGTGATGACCCGGGTTTCGACCTCGCCGCCGCTCGCGTAGGTCTTCACGAGCTGGAACGTCTTGGTCACGCCGTCGCCTTGCCCGATCAGCTGGGCCAGCGCCTGGTAGTCGGTCCAGTCCTTGAATCGGAAACCGTAGGCACGCCCGCGTCGCGCGCGAAAGAAGGCGATGAGGGTGGCCACCTGCTCGCGCTTCTTCAGACCGTGCGCCACGTTCCATTTGCCCCGTGCGGCGGCCCAGTTGGCGTTGCGCCGCTCGTGTCCCGAAACCGTTGTCACCACGGTGGTCGAGTAGCCGGGGCCGCCGGACGCCCCGTAGGAAATGTCCGGCGGGAACTGAACTTCGTGAAAGCCGCTCATCTGTAGATCCGTCAGAGATTACGCCGCGCCCGCTCCATGGCGCGGGCGGCGTCGGCGGCAATCTGCCCTTGTGCATAGCGAAAGCTGCCGGCGTCCGGCGTCGAGATGTTCATCACCACGTTGACGGGCGGACGGGATTCACGGGCCGAGCCCATCGCTGCCAGCTGGGCGCGCGACAGCACCATTTCGCCGCGCTGCAGGATCGCAGGCACCTCGTCGGGACGCAGACCGGCCATGCCGCCGGCATGCAGGCGGGGCGCACCGGCAAAGGCGAGCGCCGGGACGAGCCGCTGTGGCCCGGGAGCGCCGACGATACCGCCCGCATGGAAGATGCCCGACAGGATGCCGCCGCCACCGAACAGGTTGCCGAAGATCCCGCCACTGCCACCCATGCCGCCGAGCGCGTTGGCGAGCGGCCCGAGGATCGCCGAGCGCAGCGCGATGCGGGTGATATCGGCAAGGATGCTGTCGGCGAGCGCCTTGAAGTCGATCTTGCCTCCGGTCACGAAGCTGACAATGGCGTCCTCGGCGCTGCGAAAAGCGCTGGTGAGCGCGCTTCCGAGCCCCTTGCCCCAATCCATCGCTTCGCTGGCATAGCGCGACAGCTCCTCGCGAACCGCTGCCCAGCCGGTCGACGCCTGTGTGGCTGCCGTGGCTGCTGCCTCACCGGCGGCCCGGCTTGCTTGCGAAGCGCGTGCGGCCGACCCGGCCGCGCCTTCGCCATCCCCCGTGGCATTGCCTCCAGAGCCGCCGATGGCTGCGAAGGCTTCATCGAGGCGCTCCGTCGCCACGGCCGCATTGTCGATTTCGGTATTCGCGCCCGCCATGGCCTCCCGGAGCGCTGCGATGGATGCGAGGGGCGCACCCGCCAGCTCTCCCAGCGCCGCTGCCGTTTCTCGCGCACTGTCAGCGGCGGCGCGCGCATCCCCGGCGAAGGCCGACAGACCGAAATCCGGTGCTGCGAAGGTGTCCGTTTCGAACGCGGCGGCGAAGGCATCACGCGCGGCGTTGCCAGCCCGGCTCGCGGCGCCGGCAAACTCGTTCTCGATCCGGCCGATATCGACGTCCGGCACCAGCTCGATGGCCCGCTCGATGCCGATCGCAGCCAGACCCGCATTGACGCCTTCGAGGAGCGAATTGATGCCGTCGACCGCGCCATTGAGCATCGACTCCAGCCCGGCGATCAAGGCGTTCGCCGCCTGGATCGTCAGATCGCCGATCGCCCGGGGCAGGTTGCTCCAGATGACGACCATCGCATCGAAAGCACCCTGAAACGTCCCGATGGTGCGATTGCCGAAGGCGACGACGGCCTCGAGCGACGCCTGCAGCGCGTCGGCGATGCTTGCCTGAATGCCGCTCCAGGCAGCACTGACGCGCGCTTTTAGGACGCCGGCCAGCAGTCCGATCCTGTCCCAGACCTCAGCGGCCACGTCGCCCAGAAGGCCGAGCGCGGCACCGAAGCCGCCGGTCGCCTGCACCAGCCGACCGAACTGGTAGATCAGTTCGCCCGCCGCAACGACGAGCGCGCCGATCCCGGTTCGGATCAACGCGCCGCGCAGAAAGACCAGCGCAGTGGCGAGGCCCCGCACCGACGCGGCGGCCACAACCATGCCAGCGACCCAGCGCCCGGCGATGAAGGCGGCGAAGGCCGCGACGATCGAGGCAAGACGACCGATGTTGTCGAACAGAAGCCGGATGGCCTGTCCGAGCGGGCCGGTCGTGCGTGAGATCGCCGCCAGCGCGTCGGCGACGGCTTCGAGCGCCGGTGCGGCGGCAACGGCAAGCTGGTTCGACAAGCCACGCCAGATCAGACCGAGCCGGGAGATCGCGTCATTGGTCCGCTCGATCTGGTCGGCGTCCTGTTCCGACACGACCACGCCGAAATCGCGAACGTCCTGCGTCGCCTGCCGCAGCGTGGCTGTGTCGATCCGGGAGATGGCGATGCTGCCTTCCTCGCCGAACAGCTGACCGGCCACCGCTGCACGCTCGGCGGCGGGCACGAAGTCTTCGATCGCCTGGTTGATGCGGCCGACACGCTCATCGAGCGGCAGGGCAAGCAAGGCCGATGCCGAGAGCCCGAGCCGTTCGAGCGCTGCGACGGCAGGACCGGTCCCGGCGGCCGCCTGGCTGAGGCGGCGCGTGAGGTCCTTGGTCGCCTGCTCGATGCCCGACATCGAGACGCCAGCCAGTTCGCCGGCGCGTTCCAGCACCTGAATGCTCTCGACAGTGGTCCCGAGCGATTGGGCGAGCTTGGCCTGTGCGTCGACGACCTGAAGGCCGGAGCGGATCATGGCCGCAGCGCCCGCGGCGAAGGCGGTCGCCGCGGTGGCGGCCGCGATCTGCACGCGCCGATAAAAGGCCGCGACACGGCTGTTCGCAGCGTCCATCTCCCGCGATAGCCGACGGAAGCCTTGCTCCCCCGCGTCGCCGATGCCCTGCAGCTCGGCACGGACTTCACGCCCTCCGACCACGGCAAGACGAACGGAGACGCGTTTCTCAGCCATCTTGATCAGTCCTGATTTGCGCGTTCAGTCCGCGCACCATCACGCCCTCTACTTCGGGCAGCAGTTCCGCGCAGACGAGGGTGTCCAAGCCAAGCGCGTGCGCGCAGGCGAGCGCGGCCGTCATGTCGAGGCCGAGGACCGCTCCGGGGACGGCGCGCAGCTGCCCCGTGAGCTTTTTGGCGAGGTCCCAGACCTGCCAGCCTTCGATCGTCTGCGGACGGTTCAGGACAGCGGGGCATTCGCTGCAGGGGCCGCGACAGGATCGGCAATACTGGTCGCCCCCGCTGAAGTGCCACTCGGCGAGGGCGCGGAGCCGTTTTTTTCCGCTTCTAGCAACAGGCCTTTGGACACGTAGCGGAGCTGGAAGGCCTCGAAGATCGGCAGGATGTCCAGCAGCGCGTCGATGCCTTCCGGTGTGACGTGCACAGGATTGCCTTCGGCGTCGCCCACCCCTTCCCATTCCAGCACGACCAGCCGTGCCAGGGCCTTGGCCATGGTGACCGCGATGGTCTCGTTCGACGCGCCTTCGGGCAAGGCAGCTACCGCCGGATCACTGCGGGCGGCGGCCATGAGCGAGGTGGTCAGGGGAGCGACGCGCACGCGCACGTCATGTCCGAGGTCGAGCCAGATCGGCTCGCGCGACAGGTTCAGGCGGATCATGGGAATGGCCTCA
>JBKBQH010000029.1:0-3050 GCA_046292745.1 Thiobacillus sp.
TCGACGCTGGGCTACAAGTCGCCGACGCAGTTCATGCATGACTGGCTGACAGCTCAACCGATGGAAAAACAGGTAGCATGAAACCCGCCTGTTGGAAGACGAAAAACCGAGGGAAGGTCAGCGCAACGTATTGCCACGGGCATGTATGTGCCGGGCGAGCGCCTGCCCGGCGTGCGCCGCCATGCGCAAAACCGCAAGGTGAGCGTGGCCACGGCGATCGCCGCTTACCAGCAACTCGTGGATGCGGGTTACATCGAGGCAAGGCCGCGTTCCGGCTTTTACGTGCGTGCGCGCCAGCCCATTCAAGCCATTGAAGCCGAACCCGCAGCCGAGGCGACCCCGCCGCGACTCGTTACTGGCCAGGCCATGGCGATGGCCTTGATCAAGGCGGCAAACGATCCCGCCATCGTGCAGCTCGGTGCCGCCGTGCCCGATCCGACATTTCTTCCCACGCAAGCGATCGGGCGCGCACTGGCACAGGTCGTGCGCACCAGGCGCGCCGAGACCGCCGGCTACATGATGCCGCCGGGCGCACCGGAGCTACGCCGCCAGATCGCCCGGCGCATGATCGAAACGGGAGGCGCGGTGTCCGCCGACGATATCGTCATCACCACCGGCTGCCAGGAGGCGCTGAGTCTGGCTCTGCGCGCGGTGACGGCACCGGGCGACATCGTGGCGGTTGAGTCACCCGCCTTCTACGGGTTGCTGCACGTCATGGAATCACTCGGGCTGGAAGCACTGGAAATCCCCGCCCATCCGCGCGATGGCGTTGCTCTCGACGCCTTGGCCTTCGCCCTAGATCGCTGGCCGGTGAAAGCCTGCGTGGTTTCGCCGAATTTCAGCAATCCGCTCGGCTGCCTCATGCCGGATGAGAACAAGCGCGCGCTGGTGCGCCTGCTCGGCAAATACCGGATTCCGCTCATCGAAGACGATGTCTATGGGGATTTGGGGTTCGCCCCGCAACGGCCGTCGACCTGCAAGGGGCTCGCGCCGCATGCCGACATCCTGTATTGCAGCTCGTTCTCCAAAACGCTGGCGCCCGGATTGCGCATCGGATGGATCGCTGCAACCGGGGAACGACGGGAACGCATCGAGTACCTCAAGTATGTGACCAGCATCGCGAGCCCCACCGTACCGCAGCTCGCAGTCGCGGATCTGCTGGGAACGGGTCGTTATGAACGTTACCTGCGCGAAGTGCGCGGGCGCTACGCCAGCGCCGTGGCGCGCATGAGTGACGCCGTTATGAAGACCTTTCCGGAAGAAACCCGTATTTCTCAACCGCAAGGCGGATTCGTTCTCTGGCTGGAACTACCGGAAGGCGTGGACAGCTTTACCCTGGCACGCCGGGCGCTACGCAAAGGGGTGAGCATCGCCCCCGGCCCACTCTTTTCTGCGAGCGGCAAGTTCGGTAATTTCATTCGCCTATCCAGCGCACGTGTCTGGGACTCGCGCATGGAACGGGCACTCGTAGAACTGGCGAAGCTCATTTGACCACTTATTAAGTTGGGTCACGCCGAACCTGCATCGCCCGCTTCCGCTGCTCCTCCCACAACAACGGCGTCCCCGATGCCAGATCGAACAGGGTCACCTCCGGTGGCAACGTTTCGTCGAGGATCGCGGCGACGATGTCCGGCGCCAGGGTGGTGAGGTTCACCATCCGACTCACGTAAGCCCGATCCATCCCCTCGCGCTCGGCCACTTCGGACAGCGTGCGTGCCTGGCCGGACTCCACCATCGCCAGCCAGCGGTGGCCGCGGGCGAGCGCGAGCTGGATCGGCGTCGGCGTGTCGTCCCACGGGCGTGGTTGCACGGCGCCGCCGTTCGGCAGGGTCACGGCCTTGCGGCTGCCGCGGCGCTTGATCCGGATTGGCACGGTGACGGTGAGGCTGCCGTCGCTCGCGGTGATCACCTCAGCCTGGCCGGTCTTGTCGATCAAGATCTCGTTCATGCCACGGCCTCCTCGAGGGTGTCCGGGGCAGGCTCGGGGCGCAGCTCCAGGGCGAGCACCTCGATGCCGTTCGGCCGGAACCGCACCTCGATGTCGTTCATGGATACGATCACCTTGTCGACGAGGAGCCGCACGATGCGCTGTTGCTCGGCCGGGAAGAGCTGATCCCAGATCGCATCCAGCCGGGTCATGGCCACGGTGACCTGGGCCTCGTCCAACGAGGGGTCGAGCCGGGCGGCGCGTTCGACCACCCCGGCGGTCATATCCGAGGCACGCAGCACGCGGCGCATCTGCTCCAGCACCGCGGCCTCCAGCTCCCCGGCCGGCAGGCGCGGCAGCCCCGAGGCGCCGGCATGCTCCTTGTTCTCCCGCGTCGGCAGGTATCTGATGAGCCGCCTCGGCAGTTCCATTCCGGCATTTCGGGGCGTGCTGTCCTTGGTGGCACGCAAGATCCTGTTCGCGGCCAACAACCCCTACATCAAGCCATGGGCGGTACGGGTGCGTCGCTTCAAGGCGGGTTGGTTCGATGCGCCGTGGATGGAGTGGAATGCCGAAGTCCGCACCTGGGATGAGGACGAAGGCCAGGAAATCAGCGTCGGCATGAACCCGGCGCACATCCTGGTGCAGTGCCTCACCGATCCGCACTGGGGCATGGGCTATCCGCAGAGCACCATCGGCTGGAGTTTCTGGAACGCGGCATGGGCTTTGTCGAGTGAGGGCTTCGGCCTCAATCTGATCTGGACACGGCAGCAGCCCATCGAGAGCTTCATCGGCCAGGTCATCGACCACATTGGCGGCATCCTCTACACCGACCCGGAGCAAGGCACGTTTGAGCTCAAGCTGCTGCGCGACGACTATTGGATCGACAGCCTGCCGCAGTTGGGGCCTGACGAAATCGTGCGGTTGGAACGCTTCGAGCGCGCCCAGTGGGGCGAGTTGCCCAACGAATTAACGGTGGTCTACACCGACTGGCAGACCGGCGTGAACCGCCCCGGGTTTCGTGGAGGCCATTTGGTTTAAGTGCAGACCGATGACTCGGCCTGTTCGGCGAGTTGCCGGTAGTAGTTTGCCTCAGCTTCGGCGGGCGGGATATAGCCGATGG
>JBKBQH010000030.1:0-2866 GCA_046292745.1 Thiobacillus sp.
CGATGCAAAACGCCGTGTCCTACGGCGTGACGACCAGCTACGGCAGGGACAGCGCGCGCGGCTCCGGCATGCAGGTCATGCAGACCCGCGATGGCGACACGGTGGCCTTCTACAGCCAGTACTACTACTACGGCGCGGGTCTGGGGGTCATCACCGTCAACAAGCGCTCGAACAGCGCCCGCGTGATGTACACCGACAGCCAAACCTCGGACGGACGCAGTCTGCTGCACTGGGGTGCGTCGGGTTTTGCGGTGGCGTTCAATGCGTCGGGCAGCTATAGCGCGGCCAGCAACGGTGCGGTCTACGGCTACGACTGCTCGGTGCAGACCGCCACCGTGTCCCCGCAGCAAATCGTGCTGCCCATTCCCAACGGCTACAACACCGGCGGCGCATACCCGTTCTACGTGGAGGTCAACCTATGAGCGCGTACTTCGACATCCGCAACGGCCTGGTGGCCATCGTGGAGACCGACGCCCCGGAGGAGGGCTTTGTCAAGCTGACCAGCAGGCAATCGCGCCTGGCGGCGCGCTACCGGGTCGAGGACGGCAAGGTGGTGGACGCCTATCCCGGCAAGACGGACGAGGAGGTGCTGGCGGAGATCGCCGCCGCGCAGGCGGCGCAAGCCGCCCCGCCGGCGGCGTCTGGCCGGGTCGTCGGCAAGCTCGCCTTCATGGAGCGCTTCGGCGACGAGGAGCTGGCGGCGATCTACGCGGCGGCCAAGACCGACGTGCGGGTGGAGGTGTGGATGGACAAGCTCAAGCTCGCCGGCGAGATCGATCTGGACGACCCGCGCGTCATGGCCGGCTTGCAGGCGCTGGAGGGCCTGGGCCTGATCGGCGCAGGCCGCGCGGCCGAGATCGTGCGATGAGCAGCTTCACCACGCCGGCGATTCTGGAGATCGTCGGCAGCAACCGCTGGCGGTTGGTCGAGCCCTACGAGTATCACGTCGGCGACTATCCCAGCAGCGAGGTCGTCAGGGTGCCGGCCGGCTTCGTGACCGATCTTGCCAGCATCCCGCGACCGTTCTGGCCCGTCTTGCCGCCGCAGGGGCGCTACGCCAAGGCCGCCATCCTGCACGACTGGCTCTACAGCGTCGGCGCGCGCGGCGACGAGGCCGGCCGCCGGCGCGCGGATCGCATCTTCCTCGAGGCGATGCGGGTGCTGGGCGTGCCGGCCTGGCAGCGCTACCCGATCTATGCCGCCGTGCGCGCTTTCGGCGCGGCGGCTTATGGACCCGATCCGCAACCCACGACAGGAGATTGACATGTCCGAGACCTTTATCCACGGCGTCGAGGTCGTCGAGATCGACGACGGCCTGCGCCCCATCCAGACCGTGCGCAGCTCGGTCATCGGCGTCGTCGGCACCGCGCCGCAGGCCGACGCGGCCGCTTTCCCGCTGGACACGCCCGTGCTCGTCGCCGGCTCCCGCCGCGAAGCGGCCAAGCTCGGCCGCGAGGGCACGCTGCCGGCCGCGCTCGACGGCATCCTCGATCAAGCGGGCGCGGTGGTCGTCGTCGTCCGCGTGGCAGCTGGCAACACCGAAGCCGAAACCGTCGCCAACGTCGTCGGCGGCGTCGATGAGGCGACCGGACAGTATCGCGGCGTGCATGCCTTCCTGGCCGCGCAGTCGGTCGTCAAGGTCTCGCCGCGCATCCTTATCGCCCCCGGCTTCACCCATCAAAGACCGACCGATCCGGACGACGCCTCCCGTCGGCTGGCGAACCCGGTCGTGGCGGAGATGCTCGGCATCGCCGAACGGCTGCGCGCGGTGATCGTCGCCGACGGCCCCAACGCGACGGACGCCGACGCCATCGCCTACCGCCAGGACTGGGGCTCGTCCCGCGTCTACGTGGTCGATCCCTGGGTCAAGGTCATGCGCGGCGTGGCCGTGGTCGGCGAGCCGGTCTCGGCGCGGGTCGCCGGCCTGATCGCCAAGATCGACGCCGAGCGGGGGTTCTGGTGGAGCCCGTCGAACAACGTCATCAACGGCGTCGTCGGCAGCCACCGCCCGGTGGACTTCGCGCTCGGCGACCCCAATGCCCGCGCCAACCTGCTCAACGAGCACCAGGTCGCCACCGTCATCCAGGAAAGCGGCTATCGCCTCTGGGGCAACCGCACCTGTTCGGCCGATCCCAAGTGGGCCTTCCTCTCCGTGCGGCGCACCGCCGACATGATCAACGAGTCGCTCTTGCGCGCCCACCTCTGGGCGGTGGATCGCAACATCACCAAGACCTACGTCGAGGACGTGATCGCGGGCGTCGATGCCTACCTGCGCCACTTGAAGAGCGTGGGCGCGATCCTGGGCGGTCGCTGCTGGGCGGACGAAGAGCTCAACACGCCGGATCAAATCGCGCAGGGCAAGGTCTATTTCGACTTCGACTTCACCCCGCCGTATCCGGCCGAGCGCGTCACCTTCCGCTCGCACCTGGTCAACGATTATCTTTCGGAGGTCTTGCCATGATTCAGCTGCCGCGCGTGCTCAAGAACATGAATCTTTTCGTCGATGGCCGGGGCTATGCCGGGCGCGTCGACGAAATCCAGCTGCCCAAGCTTGCCCTCAAGACCGAGGAGCACCGCGCCGGCGGCATGGATGTGCCGGTCGAGATCGACCTGGGGCTGGAGAAGCTCGAAGCCGAGATGACGATCTCCGACTACGACGCGGAAGTCTTCAAGCTCTTCGGGCTGCTCGATCAAACGTCGACGCCGATGACGCTGCGCGGCGCGATCCAGGCGCAGGGCCAGGAAGCCAAGCCGGTCGTCGTCAGCCTGCGCGGCGGCATCAAGGGCATCGAGCCCTCGGCCTGGAAGATGGGCGACAAGAGCACGGTCAAGCTTTCGGTGGCGGCCAGCTACTACAAGCTGGAGA
>JBKBQH010000031.1:0-2458 GCA_046292745.1 Thiobacillus sp.
TGTCGTAGCCGATGGTGGTCCCCCACTGCAGGGTCACCATGTAGCCGCGTTGAGTCAGGCGCGAGGCGACGAGGAATTCCCCGGCCAGGCGGTTGAGGTTCTTCTTCTCGTTGCTGACGCGGGTCATGCCTTCAACCTTCCGACCACGGATCGATGACGGAAACACCCGCGGCGGCAAACGGCGCCGTGTCGCGCGTGGCGACCGTCATGCCATGGGTCCTGGCAATCGCCGCGATCAGCCCGTCGGCCATGCCGATGGGCTGCCCGGCGGCCTGCGCCTTGGCCATCAGGTCGGCGTAAGCCTGGGGCGCCGGCAGGTCGAAGGCCAGTATGCGACTGGCGAAGGCGGGCAGCACCTGGGTCTCCAGGCGCTCGACGAGCGCCTTGCGCCGGCGACCGTTGGGCAGGCGGGCCACCCCGTAGCGTAGCTCGGCCACGGTAACGACGGACAGGAACAGCGTCTCCAGCGGTTGGGCGTCGAGCCAGGCGACGACACGCGGCTCGGGCGCGGCGCGCAGCGGCTCGGAGATGAGGTTGGTGTCGAGCAGGATCATTCCAGATCCACTGCCCGGGGAGCCGACTTGTCGCGCTGATTGAGCAGCGCGACCTCCTCGTCGCTGAGCCGGAGGTGCCGGCCGATGTCGGCCAGCATGGATCCCAGCTTCAACCGCCCCTGCGGCTTCACCGCTTCTTCAAGAATGGCGCGCACCTCTGCCTCGGTGCTGCGCCCGTGCTGGGCCGCGCGCAGGCGCAAGGCGCGATGCACCTCGTCGGGCAGATTGCGAACCGTCAGGATGGCCATGACGACACTCCAAAACACTGAAATCAGTGCAGTCATTTTACTACACTGCATTCATCACGGCAACCGGGGTTCGGGTCAGCGTCACAACCGGCCGGAGGCGCCATGACCGACCGCGCCCAGATCCTCATCCGCGCCGTCGACGAGACGCGCGCGGCCTTCGGCTCGATCCAACGCAACCTCGGCGGCCTGCTTGACGCCGCGCGGCGGGTCAACGGCGTGCTGGCCAACCTGGGGGTGGCGTTGTCGGCGGCGGGCTTGGCCGCGATGGTGAAGTCGGCGCTGGATTCGGCCGATGCGCTGAACAAGCTCTCGCAGCGCGTGGGCATCACGGTGGAATCGCTCTCCACCCTGGTGCCGGCGGCGGAACTGTCCGGTGTCTCGGCGCAGACCTTCGAGACGGGGCTCAAGAAGCTCGCCACCACGATGTTCGAGGCGGCCACGGGCTCGGAGGAGTCCGCCCGGCGCCTCAAAGCGCTGGGTGTCGAGTTCAAGAACCAGGACGGCACGCTGCGCGCGACCGATGCGGTGCTGCTCGATCTGGCCGACCGTTTCAAGGCCATGCCCGACGGCGCGCAGAAGTCGGCGCTGGCGGTGCAGCTCTTCGGCAAGAGCGGCGCCGAGCTCATCCCCTTCCTGAACCAGGGACGCGAAGGCATCGCGGCCCTGACCGGCGAGATGGAAGCGCTCGGCGTGCAGATCGGCGGCGACACCGCCGCGCAGGCCGAGGTGTTCAACGACTCGCTGGCCAAGCTGCGGCTCGCCGCGACGAGTCTGGCCAACCGGGTGATCGAGGCCTTCCTGCCGGCCCTGAACGAGATGGCCGGCGGGATGGTCGAGTCGGCCAAGCAGGGCGGTGCCTTGCGCGCGATCCTGGATGGCGTGGTGCTGGTGCTCAAGACCCTGGCGCTCGGGGCGGCCACGGTCGGCAAGGCCTTCGTCGCCCTGGGCGAGGCGATCGGTGCCGGCGTGGCCGCGGCCGTGCAGGCGCTGCAGGGCAACACCGCCGGGGCCAAGGCCATCATCGCCGAACTCAAGGGCAGCCTCGTGCGGCGGCTGGACGAACTGGCCGAGTTCCGGGACAGCCTCTTCGACCCCAAGCCCATCGAGGTCCAGGCGCCCAAGGTGCAGGCCGACCCGGCGTTGCTGCAGCGGCTGTCCGCTCCCGCCAAGAGTCGCGACACGGCGAGCGCCCGGGCCGCGTTGCTCGAGGCGCAGATGGATGCCGAGTTCGCCTTGCTCGAGGACGCTCTGTCGCGCCAGCAGCGCGCGCTCGACGCGGCGCTGCAAGACCGGCTGGTCTCCCTCCGCGACTACCACGCGCAGAAGACCGCGCTCCAGCAGCGCGAACTCGACGCCGAGATCGCCCGCCGCCGGCAGGAACTCGTCGCGCAACAGGTGATCACCGCCAATCCGCGCGTCTCCGAGTCCGAGCGGCTGCGCGCCCGGGCCGAGGTGGCCAAGCTCGAGGCCGACCTCATCGTCCTCAACGACCGCCGCGCCGACATCGAGCAGGCCAACGCCCGCGCCGCCGCCCGGGCCGAGCGGGAACTGGCCGAGGCCTTGGCCCAGGCGCGCGAGGAACTCGCCCAGCTCACCGGCACCGACACGGCGGAAGACCGGCGCGCCGCGATCGAGCGCAGCGTCCGGGATCTTCGC
>JBKBQH010000032.1:0-2157 GCA_046292745.1 Thiobacillus sp.
GATGCGCGCGGCGCTCGCCCGCAGCGCCTGCCATCGCCCGGCGGGCGCGGACGAGGTGGCGACGTGCCTGCGTGCCGTCCTCGACTGGCTCGACACCGACGAGGCGCTCGAGGAACTCGGGCTGCGACCCGACGGGCCGCACGGCGAGCCCCTCGTCGTCATCAGCCTGTACGTCGAGCCGTCGAGCGCCGAGCGACACGCACGGGTCAGCTCTTATTGAGACGGCAGTGAAGTGTTGAACTCAAGCGGCGTACCGGACAGGCTCGTGCTCGAAGTAGCGCTTGATGCGCTCGGGCTGTCGCTGAACGCTGCGCAGGTGTCTGGCGGCGGCCTTGACCAGTTGCAGCTTCGTCCTCGCAGGAGCGAGCTTCGTGACGGCCTGCTTCAGGTCGGCGTTGGCCATCTCGTCGGGGTTGAGTTCGGGGCTGTAGCTTGGCAGGTAGAACACTTCGATCTCGTGCTTGTGCTCGTCCAGCCACGCCTTGACCGGCTTGCTGTGATGCACACGCAGGTTGTCCAGGATCAGGTAGATCTTGCGTCCGGCATCGCGTACCAGCCGCTTCATGAAGTCGATGAGGATGCGGGCGTTGAGCGCGCCGTCGAAGATCTTCCAGCGCATCGTGCCCTTGTTGGTCACGGTGGAGATGATCGACAGGCCGTGGCGCTTGTGGTTCACCTGCACCACCGGGGTGTGCCCCTGCGGCGCGAAGCTGCGGCCGCGCACGTCGTCGCTGCGAAGTCCCGTCTCGTCGCCCCAGTGGATCTCGGCACCCTCGGCCTTGGCCGATGCCGCGATCACGGGATACTGCTCGTCGAGCCACCTCTTCACCGCCGCCGGCGACTGCTCGTAGGCCTTACGCATCGGCTTTTGCGGGGTGTAGCCCCAGCGCTTGAGGTACAGGCCCATCGTGCGCACCGGCAGCTCGATGCCGAAGCGGTTGCGGATCAGCTCGGCCACCGCCTGGCGCGTCCACAGTGCGTACACCATCTTCAGCTGCTCCGGCGTGCGGTCGCGGATCAGGCGCTGCACCTCGCGCTCCTGCTGCGGCGTGAGCGTGCGCCCGGTGCCCACCGGACGGCCCGGGCGCGTCACCATCACCGCGGACCATCCGCCCTCGTGGAAGGCGTTCAACGCCGCAACGACCGTCGTTCGGGACAGTTCGCACTGCGCCGCCGTGTCCTTCAGGCTCACGCCGTCCAGCCGCATCTTGACCGCCCGGCGTCGCCGCTCGTTGAGCGCATCCACCGAAAGTCTGCGAGAGTCGATCTTGTCCATGTCGCTTCGGACTCGAGGCGGTCGCAGAAGTTCAACATTTCACTGCCGAATCAATAACATCCCGCCCGTCAAGGCCCATTTTCACCGACCAGGAGACGCGCGATGGCCGACCTCAAGTCCCGCTTCGAACAGGCCGTAGCCGACAGCAAGAAGCTGCCCGAGCGGCCCGACAACGCGACGCTGCTGAAGATCTACGCGCTGTACAAGCAGGCCACCGAGGGCGACGTCGAGGGCAAGCGTCCCGGCTTCACCGACTTGGTCGGGCGCGCGAAGTGGGATGCCTGGAACGAGCAGAAAGGCAAGAGCGCCGAGGCGGCGATGCAGGAATATGTCGACCTGATCGAGTCGCTGAAGTAGGCCGCCGGCTGCCGCGGCGCACGACGCCTCACTACGCCTTCTTGCGCGCGCCGTTGCCGTTCTTCTTCGCGGCGACCTTCTTCGCCGCACCGTTGCCTCCGCTGGCGGCCGGCGCCCTGGCCAGCGCCTGGCGCGCGCCGAGCAGGTCGTCGAGGTTCTTCTCGATCTCGGTCTCGATCGTCTTGGCGAACGCGCCGAGCAGGAAGCCGAGCTTGGCCTGCAGGTCGAAGTGGTCGGCCGCGACGACGAGCTGGCCCTTGACGCCGCTGCGGCTGAACTCGACGGTGTCGCTGAACTCGCCTTCGACGACGGTGCAGTCCATGCCGAACCGGCGCTCGGCCTCTTCGGCCCACTTCAAGGCGAGTTTGCGCGCCTCGTCCAGGCCCAGGTCGTGCTCGCGGCGGATGCGGATCTCGGACACGTCGACTCCCCCTCTTCCCCCTATTGAGCGGCCGCGCCCCCGGCGGCGGTGGCCACGGCGGCGCGCAGTGTCGCGTGGCGCTCGGCCTTCGGCAAGTCGGCCA
>JBKBQH010000033.1:0-2075 GCA_046292745.1 Thiobacillus sp.
CCATACCCAAGCTCCCTCAGATTAGCTTCAATCGCCGCATCCAGCTTCGCCGCTTCTGCCCGCTGCTCGCGCCACTGCGCGGCTAGCCGCGCCATCTTTTCGGCGAAGGGTTCGCCGTCGTCCTCCACATCCGCCGCGCCGACGTAGCGCCCGGGGGTGAGCACGTAGCCGTGTTTGCGGATGTCCTCCAGTGTGGCGCTCTTGCAAAAGCCCGGCACGTCGGCGTACTCGCCCGCGTCTTTTTCACCGCGCCAGGCGTGGTAGGTGTCGGCGATGCGTTGGATTTCCTCATCGCTGAGTTCACGCCGGGTGCGATCCACCAGCACGCCCATTTTGCGGGCGTCGATGAACAGCACGTGCCCCCGTCGGTCACGCAGACCACGGCCCGGGTTCTTGTTGCGGGCCAGGAACCACAGGCAGGCGGGAATCTGGGTGGAGTAAAAGAGCTGCCCGGGCAGCGCCACCATGCAGTCCACCACGTCGGCCTCCAGCATCGCCTTGCGGATCTCGCCTTCGCCTGACTGGTTGGAGCTCATCGAGCCGTTGGCCAGCACTACGCCCGCCGTGCCGTTGGGGGCGAGGTGGTGGAAGATGTGCTGCAGCCAGGCGTAGTTGGCGTTGCCCACCGGCGGCGCGCCGAACTTCCAACGCACGTCTTCACGCAGGCGCTCGCCGCCCCAGTCGGAGATGTTGAACGGTGGATTGGCGAGGATGTAATCAAACTTGAGGTCGCGCAGTTCATCCTTGTGGAAGCTGCCTTCGTTGTTCCAGCGGATGTCGGCATCGATGCCGCGCACGGCGAGGTTCATCTTGCACAGCCGCCAGGTGGTGTAGTTGCTCTCCTGCCCGTAAATCGCAATGTCGCCAATGCGGCCGCCGTGCTCCTGCACAAACTTTTCCGACTGCACGAACATCCCGCCCGAGCCGCAACACGGGTCGTAGACGCGGCCTTGGTAGGGTTCCAGCATTTCCACCAGCACGCGCACCACGGAGCGCGGCGTATAGAACTCGCCGCCGCGCTTGCCTTCGGCTCCGGCAAATTGACCGAGGAAATACTCGTACACGCGCCCGAGGATGTCCTTGGATCGGCTGCCTTCCTCACCTAGCGCAATGCCGGAGATCAGGTCGATCAGCTCACCCAGCATCACCTTGTTGAGCGCGGGACGGGCGTAGTCCTTGGGTAGCACGCCCTTGAGCGATTCGTTGTCCTTCTCGATGGCGCGCATGGCATCGTCGATCAAGGTGCCAATCTCGGGCCGCTTGGCGTTGGCTTGCAGATGCGACCAGCGCGCCTCCTTCGGCACCCAGAACACGTTGTCCGCGAGGTATTCGTCCTTGTCCTCGGCGGCCTGGGGGTCTTCGGCCAGCAGCGCCTGGTACTTGGCCTCGAAGGCATCAGAGATGTACTTCAGGAAGATGAGTCCGAGCGCGACGTGCTTGTAGTCGGAGGGCTCCATATTGCCGCGCAGCTTGTCGGCGGCCTTAAAAAGATCAGCCTCGAAGCCGAGGTTGCCTCCATTGCCGTTTTTGGCGGTGTCGTTCTGTGCCATCTTGTTCTTACCCTTTGCGTAATGTCTTTGCTGCCGGGGCCTGATACCCCGGCGCGAGCTTTGCGTTCTCAACGCCGTACAGCGCCAGCGGATCGCTGAGCCACAGGCGGTACTGTTCTTCCTTGAGACGATGGTCGGGCGAGCAGTCCACGCTCCAGCGCAGCAGCATGTAGCCCGCGACGGCGGCGCGAACGCGCATCCGGATCGAGCCGCCCTCCATCCCGTAGTCCATCTTGATGATCTCGGGGCGTTCAAGACGCGGATGCGGCACCAAGTCCAACTCCACGATCCGAGTCCACTGGATGTCGTTGTCCGAACGTTCGTTGGCCTGTGGCTCCTCATCGAGCAGCGTCGGCGCTTCGATGCGGGTGACGACGAAATCCCGAAACTCTCCGCTCTTGCGATCAAACGCCCGGACGTGCCAGCGCAGGCCGGTATCCACCAGCGCGAAGGGCACGATGACCCGCTCGGTCTCGCCACTGCTCATCGAGTGGTAACGGATGGCGAGGGGCCGCTTGGCGTGGA
>JBKBQH010000034.1:0-2025 GCA_046292745.1 Thiobacillus sp.
GTTCAAAGCGCGCGCCGAGCAACTGCGTGGCGGCAAGGATCGGCCCAACACGCTCTACCACGACAAGGCGCGCCAACTGGCCAAGGCGGCTCTCGAAGGCGACTGGAGCGCGGAAGAAAAGCGCGCCGCCGCCGAAGCCATTGCCGAGTGGCTGCCCAAGGTCGTCGCCGTGGATATGAAGGACGAGCGCAAGAAACTGAAGCTCGCTGTGTTGCGGGGCGAGGCATGACCGTCTGGTTCGTCACTCGGCACCCCGGCGCCATCGAATGGGCGGCGCGTCGGGGGCTCGTCGTCGATCGGCAAGTCGCGCATCTTAACGTCAGCGAGGTCAAGGCGGGCGATACCGTCATCGGTACATTGCCGGTGCATCTTGCCGCCGAAGTTTGCGCGCGCGGCGCGCGTTTTCTGAACCTCTCGCTCGACGTGCCGCCTGAAGCGCGCGGCCAGGAACTCGATGCCGACGCGCTCGAGCGGTTTGGCGCGCGGCTGGAAGGCTACGACATCAAAAAGCGGACGGAATAGACGCATGCAGACCGTGCTCGACTTCATCCGCGACGTTCTCGACCCCATCGGCATCGTCGTGGGCCTGATCATCGCCATTCCGGTGTTTTGGACCTGGTGGCAGGTCGTCTTCGGCGAATATCGCCAGCGCCGGCGTTGGCTGGCTGAGATCAGTCAGCACCCAGGAGAGCGCCCTGGCATTCTGATCATCGATCTATTGCCCGGAAAAGACATCGGTGCGAGCGTGCGCCACCACCTGTCCAGTGACGACGGGCTCAAGGCCGTGCCGGAGGAGCGCATCGCGTCCATCGCACGCGACGCCGCCCTCAAGCCGGAGGACATCATCGCCTACGCCGATGAGCTACGCCGGGCGGCGCGCCGCCTGCTCGACGCCGGCTGCGACGTCATCCACCTCTTCTATGGCGGCCCGGCCGTTGGCGCGGCCATCGTAGGCGCCGAGCTGTCCAACGGCCCGCGCGTGGTTCTCTACCACCACGAGCAAGGCCGCTACATCCGGTTCGGCCCGCTCGAACCCCTGCGCTACGGCCACTGAAAGTGATCTCA
The DNA here is from genome assembly GCA_046292745.1 of Thiobacillus sp. Lineage (GTDB taxonomy): Bacteria > Pseudomonadota > Gammaproteobacteria > Burkholderiales > Thiobacillaceae > Thiobacillus. The sequence continues at coordinate 1,066 of JBKBQH010000034.1, forward strand.
TGTCCTCCCATCCCGCCGCCCTCCGTTTGCTCCAGGCTCGAACTTTGGGCTCGCCCGACGGCCTATGCCGGGGAGCTGCCAAACAGCGTTTCCCATGCTTGCCGCGGCGAGACGATGCGCATGCCGCCCGACTGCTCCCAGCTTTGCACCCGCATGTCGCCGGTCACGAACAACCCGGCGCCGGCCTCCACGGCAGCGGCGACCAGACGCGCATCGGCGTCCTCTTCAGCGGGTGCGACGTCAGCCACGCATTCGGCCGCTTGCCAGACCGCCTCGAACAGGGCAGGGGCATCGTCGCGCCAGGGAAACTTTTCCGCCAGCACCGCGACCGCTTCCGCGCGGACGAGCGTCGAAGTCAGCAACACATGGCCTTCCTCGACGCAGCGCAACAGCAATTCCGAGCACAAACCGGGGAACAGCGCCGCCGACAGCCAGACATTGGTGTCGAAGAAAACCCTCACGACACGTCGCGCAGCACGTCGTCCTCGGTCAGCCAGCCGATCTGCCGCGCCGCCGGCCCCAAGGATTCCTGCGAACGGCGTAGGGTTTCGCGCAAGCGGAAGACGCGCAAGGATTCGCGCACCGTCTCGCTGCGCGTCTTGCCGGTCATCTTGCACAATGCATCGAGCGCTTGCGCCTCTTCGTCATTCAGGCGCACGGTCAGGGTCGCAGGCATGATGTCACCTTGTCTTACGATGTAATACGACCATGTTAGCCCATCTGCCCCTCGCCCGCTACCGGCTCGAATTCGAGGTCACCACCCCCTTGCACCTGCCGGCCTATGCCGGCTCCACCCTGCGCGGCGCCTGGGGTGGGGCGCTCAGGGCCGCCTGCTGCCTGACGAAGCAGCCCACTTGCGAACGCTGCCCGCTCTTGGCCTCCTGCGCCTATGCGGTGATCTTCGAAACCCGGCCGCCGGCCGGCGCCGCTCCCAGTCTGCAAGAATTTTCGCAGCTGCCC
>JBKBQH010000035.1:0-1942 GCA_046292745.1 Thiobacillus sp.
CAGTCCAGCGGGTGGCGCGTGGGGGCTTCCAGGTTGCCTTCGCGGGCCATCGTCGGTCTCCTCACCTCTATTCGGGCGGCGGGGGCGCGGCCCCGCGCGGGGCCGCCGGTGGACAACCGAATCGGGTCGGGTCAGTCGACCAACTCGGCCAGCGCCTTAGCGTAGCGGTTGGCGTGCGAGCGCTCAGCCTTGGCCAGCGTCTCGAACCAGTCGGCGATCTCGTCAAAGCCTTCTTCACGCGCAGTCTTGGCCATGCCCGGGTACATGTCGGTGTACTCGTGCGTCTCGCCGGCGATGGCCGACTCCAGGTTCTGGCGCGTCGAGCCGATCGGCATGCCGGTGGCGGGGTCGCCCGCCTGCTCCAGGAACTCCAGGTGGCCGTGCGCGTGGCCCGTCTCGCCCTCCGCGGTGGAGCGGAACAGCGCCGCCACATCGTTCTGGCCCTCGACATCGGCCTTGTTGGCGAAGTACAGGTAACGGCGGTTGGCCATCGATTCGCCCGCGAAGGCGTCCTTCAGGCACTGTTCGGTCTTCGAACCCTTGAGTTGCGGCATGGTCATCTCCTGGTCAGGTGGTTCACGAAAACGCCGCCGTGTCCGCCAACCTGCAGGCCGGTCGGCACGGCAGACTTGGCAACCTTAGAACCGTTTGCCCGCGCCGTCCAGTCAGCGTGTTCAATCGATCGCATTGAATCCGTCAATGTTTCGGGTAAACCCCAGTTCGGGGAGGCCGCCGCCTACAATTCCAGGCTTGTTGCCAGGGCCCGGCCGCGTCCCGCAGGGTCCCTTTTCCGCACCCGAGAATCACCCATGTCTGAACCCGTCCAGCAACCGGGCCTGCAAAGCCTGTCCAAATCGTTCGAGCCCGCCGCCGTCGAGCGGCGCTGGGGCCCCGAGTGGGAAGCGCGCGGCTACGGCCGCGCCGGCTGGCGCGGCACCGGCCAGCCCCGGTCGGACGCGCCGTCGTTCGCCATCCAATTGCCGCCGCCCAATGTCACGGGCACGCTCCACATGGGGCACGCCTTCAACCAGACCATCATGGATTCGCTGACGCGCTACCACCGGATGCGCGGTTTCAATACGGTCTGGATTCCGGGCACCGACCACGCCGGCATCGCCACCCAGATCGTGGTGGAGCGCCAACTGCAGGCCCAGGGCATCAGCCGGCACGACATGGGCCCCACCCCCGAGGAGGCGCACAAGAACTTCGTCGCCAAGGTGTGGGAATGGAAAGAGAAAAGCGGCAACACCATCACCCAGCAAATGCGCCGCATGGGCGACAGCGTGGACTGGAGCCGCGAGTACTTCACCATGGACGAGCGGCTCTCCAAGGTCGTCACCGAGACCTTCGTGCGGCTGTATGAGCAGGGGCTGATCTACCGTGGCAAGCGCCTGGTCAACTGGGACCCGGTGCTGATGAGCGCGGTATCAGACCTGGAGGTGGAAAGCGAGGAAGAAGACGGCTTCCTGTGGCACATCGCCTATCCGCTCGCCAGCGGCGAGGGGCAGCTGGTGGTGGCCACCACCCGGCCCGAGACGATGCTGGGCGACGTCGCGGTGATGGTGCACCCGGACGATGAGCGCTACCGCCACCTGATCGGCCAGCGCGTGCGGCTGCCGCTGTGCGAGCGCGAGATCCCGGTCATCGCCGACGCCTACGTCGATCCGGCCTTCGGCACCGGGGTGGTCAAGGTCACGCCGGCGCACGACCCCAACGACTACGCCGTCGGCCAGCGCCATCAGCTGCCGCTGATCAACATCTTCCACCTCGACGCGACCGTCAACGACCAGGCGCCGGCGGCCTACCGCGGGCTGGACCGCTTCGAGGCGCGCCGCCGCATCGTCGAGGACCTGCGCGCCGCCGGGCTGCTGGTGGAGGTGAAAAAGCACCGCCTGATGGTGCCGCGCTGCGCGCGCACCGGCCAGATCGTCGAGCCGATGCT
>JBKBQH010000036.1:0-1631 GCA_046292745.1 Thiobacillus sp.
AGTGGTGGCTGCCTTTGATGCGGAGCACCGCGAACCCGTGGCGTTCGAGCCGCCGGATGACCTCTTTGCCGTTCATTGCGGCATGATATATCGTTCGTGATACACAGACAATCGCCGCTCGCTGCCGCGCCCAGCTTTCGGGTAATCTCGATGAGGTGTCGGCTTCAGCCTGGGCGCGGGCGCGACCCGATCCAGCCTCGGTTTCAAGGCTGCGCAACTGCGCCAGCCGGTAGGTGATGTCGTCGTCGATCTCATCCCGGATCGTCGGCTGATACTGCGTCGTGGCGCGGCTGGGCATCGGGCCTTTGGCGGCGGGCGGCGTCACCAATCTCTGGACAACCGCCACCACCAATGATGCGCCGGGATCGGCATGGGCGCGCCCGTCTCGTCTTCCACCCAGCCGGCCAATTCGGTCGCGCGGTCGATGCGCGGGATCAGATCGTCGAAGGCGGCATCGAAGGCCTGCGGATGCGCCCGCCAGAAGGCATCGATCTCGGCAAGCTCGGCCACGGCCGTCGGCGCAAGCAGCCCCTGCTCGCGCCCCACCTCGTAGGCCGAGCGCAGATGCAGCGTCCAGTCCAGATCGAAGGTATAAAGCTCCGCATCCGGTTGCGTGATGACGTCGTAGAAACCGAGAAACGCATCGTTTTTTGGATGCGGATAAAGCTTTCTCAGAACACGCCAAGCCATTTCTGCACTCCCTTTCCGCCCTGCGGCGCGAAGATTTCATTCTTGAGGCTGCCGCCATCCCGCATCGGGCGGTAAAACTCGGCATAGAAGATGGATCGATCCCCGCGTGCGCAGGGGAGCCTGCGGCGTGGCGCTGACCTGGGCCGGGCACGAGTTTCTGGCCGCGGTGCGCAACGATACGGCCTGCGCGCGCATCCAGGCGCGACTGGCCGAGTGCGCCAGCTCGCAGCAACCAGCTCGCGGCGAGCGCGCCGACGACGAGAAAGATCAATCCGCCATCGGTGGCGATGTGGATTGCAAGCAGGATGAGGCACGCCCCGGCGAACGTCCACACGCCGCCCGGCCAGCGGCGTATTTCCTCCAGCGGCTCGATGATCCAATAACGATAGAGCGATTTCAGCACGGCATCAACTCTCCTTGAGTTCTTGACGATGCGATCAAGACCGCCACAGAACCGTCACGGGTAACACAGAAGGCATTGTATGAAGGCGGTCAGCGCACTGTGATCGTGATCGTGATACATAGGCGGCCATCTTGCGGGTCATCGAAGCAGGCCAGCATCCAAGCCAGCAACGCACCATATCCTGTCCAGCCGAGCGTGGCGCCCGTGATCAAGATGACGGCAATCTGGCTCCGCGACAATCCTCGCCGCAAGCCAATGATGGCAGGCAGCACGGCGCAGAGGGCGAGATAGACGGAGACGATGGCGATCAAAGTATTCATAAAGTTTTCAGGCAGCCGCGCAAGGATGGGATGCGCACGGCAAGGGCCCAAGAATGCGTATCGCTCGTTCCTTGCGCTACTCGTCCTGGATTTTTAAGGAAACACTGAAAAAGTCCCAACCTGAGTGAACGCTTTACCTGTCATGTTGTCTGACGAAGGGTATTGAACACAAGGATGGGGGGTGCTGAAGATGAAGCAACTGACACTGGCGGCGGGGA
>JBKBQH010000037.1:0-1628 GCA_046292745.1 Thiobacillus sp.
GGCGTTTCCATGCGGGCTGCCACGCGCAGCACGCGCACGCGCGGCTCCCAGCGCTGGATGGCGTAGGCCACCTCGAAGTACAGATCGGCCAGCCACTGCCCGTTGACCGGTCGGTCGATCATGTCGCGCAGGCGGCTTCCGTACTCCGGGCGCATGATGCGCTCGCCTGGGTAGGTCATGAGGATGTCTATAATCGACTGGCGCAGGTGGTCGATGCCGTCGATGGGCCGCGCGCTTCGCGCTGACAGGCCGATCCAGCGTTTGAGCGCGGCAAGGCCTGGCGCACGGCGTGGCAGGATGTCGATCAGGCTGACGTCGCTCATTCCACCTCCTCAATGATCTCGTCGATCAGTTCTTGGCTGGCGCGGCCGCCCTCGGACGGCGGCACGCACTCGATGCGCGTGCGCAGGCCCTGCGCATCCAGCGTGTGTTCGGCGCGCTGGATGACCCACTGGCCGCCGACCGGCTCGGACAGGCCGGTGAGATACAGATGGTGACCTGCCAGCAGGCGCGTGTCGCCCGGCAGCTCAAGCGTCAGGCTGCCGCTTGAGCGCCGCAGCTGGCGCAGGCGGGCGGCTGCGGCATCGCGTGCGGCGCGCTCGTCCTTGGCGTCGTGCCGCAGGTCCAGCGTGGGGTCGTCCGCGTGTTCGCCGTCTTCCACCTCGACCGGCACGCGACGGCCGGTGTCGGGGTCGTAGTACCAGGCACGCACCTTGCCGTAGCGGCTGCGGGCGTTGGTGGTGTAGTCGTAGCGGGTAATTTGCCGGGCATCGATGCGGTGCAGCGCTGGCTGCATCGGGCCTGCCGTGCGCGCCGGCGGCAGGTTGCTCGCGTGCGGGCGCAGGATGAGGCGGCTGCCATCAAGCCGCAGCACCAAGTCGCGATCGCGCGCCAGTCGCGTCAGCAGCGCCATGTCGGATTCGGTCTGCTGGTCGATGTGACCCAGGGGGATGGTGTCGGCATCCGGGTGCAGCTCGGCGATGTAGCCGTGACGACCGGCGATGCGACGGGCGAGGTCGGCCAGCGTCTCGTCGTCACCGTCGCCGATCAATGGGGCCTTGAGCTCGCGGGTCATGTCAGCGCCTTTGGCGGCGAAGGCGATGGTGAGCGGCGGGCCAGAAAGGCGCACTTCGTCAACCACGAAGTCGCCAATGGTGGGAATGGGCAGCCGCTCCAGATAGCCCATCATGAGCCTCAGGCGGTCGCCTACGGCAGGCAGCTGAACGCTCTGCCCGCGGTCATCCAGCTCGACCTCGAGCGTGTCGCTGGACAGCCCCTCGGCATCGACCACCGTCAGGCGCGTGGTGCGGTCCATGAGCGTATCGGTAAGATCCGCGCCGTCCACGCTGAAGAGGTAAAACACCGGGCGCATCAGATGATCCTCGGCGCAGGCGTTGCGCGCGCAGGCGCGGGCGGCATGGCGATGGACGTGCGCGCCGGCAGGTTGGCTGGGTCACGCGCGGCCAAGCCCGGATTGGCTTCCAGCACGCGCTCGACCGTGCGGCCGGCGAGCGTGCCGTACCAGCGCCAGCAGATGATGTCGAGGCGCTCGCCGTCATGCTTCGTGGTGTAGATGGGCATCATGCAGCGTCCCTCGCGTAGGCGGCCAGCGTGAGCCGAAAGTGCTG
>JBKBQH010000038.1:0-1575 GCA_046292745.1 Thiobacillus sp.
CGGCTCGCCCCCGGCCAGCCGCTCACGCTCGTGCGCGAACCGGACAACCCGCACGACCGACGAGCGGTGCGCATCGACTGGCGGAATGAAAAGCTCGGCTACGTGCCGCGCGAACACAATGCCGAGATCGCCGCCCGGCTCGATGCGGGCGAAGACTTGCACGCGCGCATCACGGACATCGACTTCGAGGCCGAACCCTGGCGGCGGGTGAGGTTCGTGGTCGAAAAGGCGTCAGGCGTTCAGACGTGAGGGTCGTCCCATGGGCAAACGCGACTCGCAGGAAACGGTCGAGAAACTCTCGATCACGGGCGCCACGCTCGGCTGGACAGGATATGAGGCGTTGCTGGGCTGCTTCGATGACCCGCAAGATGGCCGCCTACGTATCACTATCACGATCACAGTGCGCTGACCGCCTTCATACAATGCCTTCTGTGTTACCCGTGACGGTTCTGTGGCGGTCTTGATCGCATCGTCAAGAACTCAAGGAGAGTTGATGCCGTGCTGAAATCGCTCTATCGTTATTGGATCATCGAGCCGCTGGAGGAAATACGCCGCTGGCCGGGCGGCGTGTGGACGTTCGCCGGGGCGTGCCTCATCCTGCTTGCAATCCACATCGCCACCGATGGCGGATTGATCTTTCTCGTCGTCGTCGGCGCGCTCGCCGCGGGCTGGTTGCTGCGGGCTGGCACGCTCGTCTGGCACTTCATCAGGTGGATGCTGTTCATCCGCTGACCGCCTTCACCCGCCCAGCGCCGCCCGCGCCGCCGCCAGCACGCCCATCGCTTTTGATTGCTCGCCAATTGCGGCGATGGCCTGCCGGTTGTCAGCGGCGATCTTGATTCCGAGGTTGTTGTTCGCCATACTTCAAGCCATGAACGTCTTGATTTCCCTGCTCAGCGTCTACCTGTTCGTCTGCGCCGCATTACCTGCGATGATCGCCCGGCGCCGCGGCCTGTCATTGCCAACACAGGCTGGCATCGCCATCTTCGGCGCGCTCACCGGCTGGACGATCTTCGGCGCGATAGCCGCCTGGGTATTCGCGCTGTTCGACGATCTACGCAGGCCAATCATCACCATCCGCTGACCGCCTTCACCCGCCCAGTGCCGCCCGCGCCGCCGCCAGCGCGGCGTCGAAAGACGGATCGATCGCGCGCTCGGCCAGTCGCGCCTGGATGCGCGCCCAGGCCCTGTCGTTGCGCACCGCGGCCAGAAACTCATGCCCGGCCCAGGTCAGCGCCACGCCGCAGGCTCCCCTGCGCACGCGGGGATCGATCCATCTTCTATGCCGAGTTTTACCGCCCGACGCGGGATGGCGGTAGCCTCAGGAATGAATTTAATGAATTTACGCGCCGCAGGGCGGAAAGGGAGTGCAGAAATGGCTTGGATGGTGAAAGTAGAGCTTCAGGATCATCCCAAGGATGATTCGTTTCTGGGCTTTTTCGACGTCATCACGCAAGACGACGCCGAGCTCTATACCTTCGATCTGGACTGGACGCTGCATCTGCGCTCGGCCTACGAGGTGGGGCGCGAGCAGGGGCTGCTTGCGCCTACTGCCGTGGCCGAGCTTGCCGAGAT